>CAZWSX010000010.1:0-226774 GCA_964636985.1 uncultured Pirellulaceae bacterium
ATGTCATTGGGAAGCTGGACGATGCACCACGCGTCAATCCAAGATCGCGACTACCTCAAAACTATGGAAAATGGATCAAGGGGACACGCGGCGATGGCTTTTGGAAGTCCGACCTCCCGGAAGTCAATGCCATCACCAAAAACAAGCCGATAAAGTTCGTTAACGGACGCCCGGTATTCACGCCTTGGTCAAAGGGTAAGATCACATTCAAGCCCGGCGAACTTGATGGATCTCCAAAAGACTTCGACAAGGTCTATGAGCGCATCATGGAGAAAAAGGGATTGTCTAGTCCCAACGCAGCAAAAACATACCTGAGTAATGCAAGACTGACTCCTCATCATCTAAATAGCACGACCATCGAGTTGATTCCAATGGACTTACATAGCAATGTGCCACACATCGGATCAGCGTCTGATCTCAGGGGAGGGTACTGAAGATGACCGACGCCAAGTTTGAATTGCTGGGGGCTCGCTTGTTTGAAGAAAGGGCGAAGGATTTGACCTCATCCCTAAAAGCGGTGGAAAGGTTGTTCCCGCTTACCGAGCGTCATCGACAGGTGTTGCTCGAATTTGGTGGACCAATTTACTTCGAAAAAGGCGCGCTTTTTAGTTCGGTTGAATTCAACCCGCTGGCTGCGAAAGATGACGGATGTAACGATCTAACCATGCTGCTCGGTCTAGGTGAAGGAGACTTCAGTATCTTGGACAATGCCAGGCGCACAGAAGGAGAGCTACCGCCTTCATTCGTGCCAATAGCGGAATCGTCCGGGGGAAACTTAGTGTGCGTGGACAAGCATGGCATTGTCTACTTCTGGGATCACGAAAGTATGCGAGACGAAGGGTATTGGAAGGTTGCCGAGACCGTCAATGACTTCTTCGACCGACTCAAGCCCTACGACCGTCCGCCAGCGGACACCTCGGGCATTATCGACTCGTGGTTCGATTTCTAGCACATGACTTTCCGATTCCCAACGGCGTTCGTTTGGTAATCCGCATAAGGTGGCCTGCTTGCAGTCGTTCTCGCCCAGTTTGCTCGATGCCTATCGACTTGTTGGTCCGACTCGCGTTGCCGACAACGAATTCCCCCGCCAAACGTTGACACATTATTTCAGTCTGACTAAATTAAAGCCATGGACGACATCGACGGCGATCAACTCCGCGGGCATCTAAGCACTTTGGTCCTGGCCGCACTCGAGACAGGCGAGGCTCATGGACTTGAGATCATTCATCGCCTCGAATCGCGCGGCTCGGGCGTCTTGAAACTCCGCGAAGGTTCTCTCTACCCGGCCCTCTATCGGCTCGAGGAACAGAGCCTGGTGACGTCGAGCGTCGCCCCCCAACCCAAAGGGGCCCGCGGCGCACCAAGGCGGGTCTACCGGCTCACCCGCAAAGGTCGTGGCGCGCTGACCACGGGGCGCCGCCAGTGGCAGAAGTTTGTCGAAGTCGTAAGCACCTTGCTTGAACCGCCTCTGGGAGACCTCGCATGCGAATGACCTTGATGCCTAACTTGTGGACTCACGCCACGCCTACGGACGACGATCGTCCGCTGGCAATTGCCGTCGAGCAGGTGGTTCGACCACTGCCGCTCTCTCCCGCGCGCAAGGCCCGGATTCGCGACGATTTGTTTTCGCACCTCAAGTCGATTCACGACGAGGAATCGACAAAAGGGGGAACCAGCGAAGAGATTGTCGCCAGAAGCCTCAGTCGCTTTGGCGACCCCGCTGAAATCGCGACGGAGCTGCGGGGCGATACCACTTGGGGTCAGGCCGTTGGATGGCGATTGTCGCGGATATTCGACTTTCGGGTGAGCGAGTCGGCCGAGAAGTTTGCCTTTCGATTTTTTATCTACCTCGCATTGATGATGGCCGCGGTTTTGCTGATCGCTTGTCCGACCAAATGGTTGTTGGACCGAGAGTTTCGACCGGACGAGATTGCGGCCGTGGCCATCACGCTGGGTTTGGTCGCCGTCTTTGTCGCGGCAATGATCTACTTCGGCATCAAGTTCGCCGACACCGCTCTCAACCAGTTGCATCGGCAGACGCTGGAGTTATTCCGCCTGGTCGCTCCGGTCCGCATTACGCTGGCGTTCCGCGAAGGCTCCGACCTCACCTTGGCGGCTCTTAAGCTCTCAGTCGATTGCTCTCCGCGTGTGGCGATGGCGATTTGGTTGCTGCTGCTGGCCGCGGTTTATCCCGCGATGTACTTCGCGGCCTGCTATCTCTACCACGAGTCGTATTTGCTGACCCACCCCAATTGGGCGTTGCTGGTGCCAGCAGCGGTGGGAACCACGCTCGTCGGGCTGGCGGCGGGGTTTGGATTTGTGGCCGACCGCAGCTATCGCCAACATTGGGAATCTCTCCCGATTTTCTCCAAGGAAATAGTCGCCTAAGCGATAACTACCTGGAGCAGCCCATCCGCCGTGCGCTGATTTTCTAGATTGACCCGGCGGCGAGGCCACTCCACAATACGAAATTAGACGCGTCGTCTTGGCTCAACCAATTCTTGGTCGCCTCATCGGAGGGCACCCTATGGGTTCCGTGAATTTGCGTTCATTCGAACTTCAACGGCGTCACTTTCTGCAAGCAGCCTCGTTGGGCTTGCTCGGCGTGACTCAATCGCCGTGGTTCAGCGCGATTGCCCAGGCGGCGGAAGAACAAAAGCGGGGCCGGCAATGCATTCTGCTGTGGATGGCCGGCGGCCCTTCGCAGATGGATACGTTCGACCTCAAGCCCGGTCATGCCAATGGCGGCGAGTTCAAGGAAATCCAAACGCCGATTCCAGGGTTGAACATTAGCGAGCACCTCCCCAAGCTCGCAGCACAGGCCAAACATCTGGCGATTGTCCGCTCGCTCAGCACTCGCGAAGGGGATCACGGCCGCGGCACTTATTTGATGCGAACGGGCCATGTGCCCGGCGGCGGCGGCGTCGACTATCCAAGCGTCGGCGCATCGCTCGGAAAAGAACTTGGCCAACGCGAAGACGTCCCCAACAACGTGGCGATCGCTCCCTATCGCGTCTTCAACCAGCAGGCATTCGGCAGCGGCTTTTTGGGGCCGAAGTACTCAGCCATGACGGTGGGAGCCTCGGACGCGCTCAATCCGCAAGCAAATCAAAACGAAACGTACGCCCAGCTCAAGGTCGACGATTTGCTTCCGCCGTCCGGCGTTGATGCCGAACACCAAAAGATGCGGCTGACGATGTGGCGAATGATGCAAAAGCGATTTCTCGCCCAGCATCCGGGTGCTACTCCGTTGGCGCAGAACATGGTCTACGAGCGGGCGCTGAAGGTGATGGAAGGAGATATTGCCAAAGCCTTCGATCTGACCGAGGAACCAACTGGCGTGCGCGAAGCCTATGGCCGCGGGCGTTTCGGCCAAGGCTGCTTAATGGCCCGGCGGTTGATCGAGCGCGGGTCGGCGTTCGTCGAAGTGAGCATGGGGAACGGCATTGGCTGGGACACTCACCAAGACAACTTCAACGGCGTGAAAAAACTGTCGGAGGAACTGGATGCCGGTTGGGCGACTCTGCTGGCCGAGTTGGAAGAACGCGGGTTGCTCGAGACCACCACGATCATCTGGATGGGCGAATTCGGCCGCACGCCGAAGATCAACGGGCAAACCGGCCGCGATCACCACCCCGCCGCCTGGACTTGCGTCTTCGCCGGTGGCGGCATCAAGGGTGGCCAGGCCTACGGCAAAACGAGTGAAGACGGGATGACCGTCGAAGATGGCAAGGTGAACGAGGCCGACGTGCTGGCCACGCTCTGCAAGGCGGTGGGCCTCGATCCCGCGCACGAAAACATCAACGGCGAAGGGCGGCCCATCAAGCTGGCCGACGGCAAGCCGATCGAAGGCGTATTGGCCTAATAAAAGTTGACGCTGCCTCTGATAGCGATTAGGTTTTCACTCTCGTGAACCTAATACACAAGGGGCAGGGTCATGGTCAGTAGCCAACCGAGTACGCCATCGGACGAGGACGAGCCAAGCGTTTTCCTGCCGCAAAAGTGGTGGGAGTGGGTGGTCGTCCTCATTGCCACCGCAATCTGGTGGCTTCTCCTGTTTGGGGTCGTTCCAGTTCCGGAATCGATTCCGATTGTGATTCCCATCCGCGGCTTGGCGCGCGCCGGCGGTGCCGCGATATTTGTCTTGTTCGCGTTGCTATTGGGGCCGCCCGTGCTGGTCATGATGGCAACCCGCGGCGTCGGCTGGATGATCCAACAACGCGCCGAAGCCGCTGAAAAGGCCGAACGCCAGGCGAAATCGGCAGCGAAAGCAAAACGCTCTGGTGGCACAGGCGTGAAGTTCGGCAAGTAGTTCGCTCGCCTACGACAGAATACCGACAGCAACTTTGTCCGATTCGATCGCCTTGGCTGAGTAAACAGTCGGCCAGAGCATTTTCGTCAACCAAACGATGACGAGCACCACGATTGCGATCTCGAAGATCGGCCAAACAACAGAGGTCGCAGCATCGCTAGCGCCATCCTTATCACTCGGCTGATCCGTCTCCGGCTTAGATGGCGGCGATTCATATGGATTGGTCAATTGCTGATTTCCCGCGAAGGAGTTCTGGCCGGTCTAGCTTCGACCGAGTCTTGACAGCCATGGTGGGCCTTTCGTGATCAGTCCGTTTGGAATGCTGAACGGCCGGAAGTAGCAAGCCAATGATCACGAGTACCACAATCACAATGATGCCGATCGTCAACCACGTAGAGAACGCGACAGAATCTGGCGATTTGTTCGGAGGCTTCGCCTCTGGCTTGGATTGAGGCGATTCATACGGATTCGTCAATCGTCGGCGTCCCGCGAAAAAGGTTCCTACTCGTCCAACCAGACCACCTCTCCAGAGCCCTTACCTGTTGGCCCGAATCAGGCCATCTGGCAGCTTGAACAGCCGGAAGCATGGCGGCGATTAGCATACCCGCCACGATCACGATAGCGATGAGCGCCACAGTCAGAGTTAGCCACACCGGAAACGTCACATGGTCTGGCGTTTCACTGGAGGGCTCCTTCTCCGGCTTGGAGAGCGGTCGCCCGTAAGCGTTGGTCATGGCTTGTTGCTCGCTAGGGGATGTCAACCACGATCGTTCGCTGTTTGCGTCCGTCGGGGACGGCAAAAACCTTGCGATGTGTTTCGCCATCGTCGGTTTCGCAGTGAACGACGAGCCAGTTGGCAGCCTGTGAACGTGTGTCACGATACCAAACAGAGTTACGACCGCTCACCAGAACATGGAATGCAAACTCGTTTTTTCCAACTTGCTTTCCCTGTGAGAATTCTCCCGGTAAGTACTCGGGCTCTTCCATTATTGCCGCCACCTCCTCGCGCGAATGGCGCAAGCAAAAGTGTGGAGCCTTTTTTAGGGGCGTCGTTGGCTGAACAATCACCGTGAGTGTGAACCCGCCAACCCAACACTCGTCTTGAAGAAGTTGAGGAAACAGCGCCACCAGAACAACGCTCGCCAAAGATACCACCAGCCATGTAACTGGAGATTTCACGAGCTTCGAAAATGCGTTGGCGCTTTCGCTCGCCGGCTTGGCTTTTGGCGGTTCGTACGGATTGGCCATGACCGATTGCCTTGAAAACGGAGCAGCCGTTTACACCGCCTCAATCCGATAAAGTGTCGTCTGGGTTCGCATGATCAGCGATTTACCGGCGACCGCAGGCGAAGCCATGCAACCGCCGCCGAAGACGGTGTTTTGTGCAATCTTTTTGAATTTCGGAGCGGCCGCCACGACGGTGGTCCGCCCTTCTCGATCGAACAGGTAGAGCTTCCCACCGGCAATCAGCGGCGTGGCAGAAAAGTTTCCGCCGATCCGCTGCGTCCAGTGGACCTTGCCGGTCGCCAGGTCAAGGCAACTGCACACGCCGCCGTTGTCGCTGATGAGAAAGACCAGGTTGTTGTGAATCACCGGCGACGGCATGTTAGGGCAATTGCTGGTGTGCCGCCAAATGATTTCGGTTTTGGCCTCCGCGGCGGCACCCGACAGCTTCACACCCCACACCTGCGGCTTCATGTAACCGGTGGCAACCACCAAAATGTCGTCGCGCACCTGCGGCACGCAGCAAGTGGAGAAGCCGCTCGGGTGCTCCACCTTCCACCATTCTTCGCCGGTGGCCGGATCGTAGGCGTAGATCGCGTGAGCGCCTTGGCTTAACAACGTTGCCCGACCGCCGATCTCGACAATCGCCGGCGTCGCGAACGCCTTTCTCATGTCGGCATCGTAAACCGACAAATCCACGGATCGATTCGTCTTCCAAGCGGTCTCGCCCGAATCGGCATCGAGGGCCGTCACAAACTGCACGTCGAGTCCATCGCATGGAATGATCAGGCGATTTTCCCAGAGCACCGGCGAACTGCCGGGGCCTTCGCCGTGATCCACCGGAATGTCGTTGCGTTTCCATAAAACGTTGCCGGTGTTCGTCTCGATGCAAGCCGTCCCGTAACGACCAAAGTGGACGTAGAGACGCCCCTTGCCGACGTCGAGGATCGGCGATGGCGACGCATACGAGTTCAACTTGTTGATCGGATGGACTTTCGTCTTGGCGAACAAGTCAACGCGACGCACTTGTCGGCCGGTCGCGAGGTCGAACGCCAAGACAATGAAGACGCCGCCGTCGTCGGGGGCCGTGGTCACCCAGACAAGTCCTTCGCCGACCACTGGAGACGACCACCCTTTGCCGACCACCGGCGATTTCCAGACCACGTTGTTGACATCGGTCCATTCAGTGGGCAACGCGACGTCGACATCGTTTGTCCCGCTTGGCCCGAGCATGTGCGGCCACACGGCGCTATTCAAGCCTTCGGCGAAGGCATGCTTCGCGGAGAGCGCCGCTAGTGCCGAAGCTGCGATCCAATGCCGGCGAGAGAGAAAGGTCACTGCGGTGCGCCCCTGTTGATCGGGATAAGTTGCCTCAGCGTGGCGTATCTCTGCTGACAAGCGCGACGCGAACGTCGCAAACATTCGTATGCGTGGGACCAGTCTTGATAAGCCCGCCGACGGCCTCGAAAAATGAGTAGGCATCGCACCGCCGCAGGAAGTCGTTCGGATCAAGGCCAAGCGACTTTGCTTTGCGAGCGACGTCGATATCGATCATAGCACCGGCGGCGTCGGTAGGTCCATCTTCACCATCGGTACCGCCCGAGAGCAACACCATTCCGCCCAGCTTTTCGCAGTCGCCGGTCGTGAGGTCGAGCCACCGGCAAAGAGCGGCCAGAACAAGCTGCTGGTTTCGCCCGCCACGGCCGGGCTTGATGCCAGCCGGAAGCGTTACCGTGGGCTCGCCCCCAGAGATCAGGCAGTCTGGCAAGCGATCCTTCGCCGAACGCGCCTGCGAGATTTGCATGGCCATCGTTCGACCGATGTCTTCCGCGGCCCCTTCCATGGTCCGCGCACAAGTCATGGCGTAGGCATATCCCCGCGCTACCGATTCCGTCCCGGCAGCATCCACCGCCACTGCCACATTACCAAGGATGATCGTGTGACGTTCTTGCGATGCAGGCAAGGCGGGAACACCTGGCGCTTCGCGCAGTTGCCGGTCAAGCTCCCGCCAGATCGAGTCGGGTACGAGACTCCGCTTCGGATCGAATCGCAAAAGGATTCCCGCGGCATCGGCAGCCGAGATGGGGCTTGCGACGGTCGGGCCGGACGCGATCACGTCGAGCGGATCGCCCAGCACATCGGAGATGATCAGGGTAACCAGGGTTCCGGCACTGCAAGCTCGCGCAATACCTCCACCCTTGACCAGGCTGAGCCGTTTTCGGACAGCATTAAGTTCGGCGATGTTCGCCCCGCTGCGGCTGAGAAATCGCGTGACCGCTTGCTTGTCGGCCAAGGGGACGCCATCAACAGGTGCCACCAACAGCGCCGACCCGCCGCCCGAGATCAGACAGATGCAGAGGTCGCGTTTGCCGAGCCCGCGAATCAATTCCAAAATCTTCTTGGTCCCTTCGACTCCTTCGAGGGTCGGTTCATTCACGCCTGCCGGCCGTCCGGCGTGGAGATGAATCAAATCGAGCCTGGGAGCAGACGGTCCCGCCGCGCAATCGGCCGGAACATTGATCCAGCCTTCCAGTTGCGTTTTCCGAAGGTGTCCAGCGCCTCGCATCTTGGCGAATGCCGCTTCGAGCCCCGCCGCCATGCCGGCCGATGCCTTGCCCGTGCCTACAACGACAATCCGTTCGAAGGCATCGAGACGAAGAACTTCGCCGTCGACTTGAAGTGACGCAGCATCGATATTAAAAGCATGCTCGACGAGCGGTTGGCTTCGCACGGCGTCGACACTGGCTTTCCAGATGGCCAGGGCGTCGTCGCGCAGTTGCTGTTGCGAGCGATTCATGAAGCGTCCGCGTTAGGTCGGATTGCTGCGCTACACCTTTGGCCCGGAACCTTCGGGCCCCTGCCCCTCTTCCATGCCTTCGATATAGCGACGCAGGCGCTCATTCTCGTCGGTGACGTCTTTAAACTTGAGCATGTTGTCGACGCGTTTAAGCAGTTCGCTCTTATTCACCGGCTTGGTGAGAAAGTCGTCGGTGCCAGCGTTGACCCCGCGGTCGATATCGCCAAGCTCATTCAAGGCGGTCACCATCAAGATCATGACCTTGCTGGTTTTGGGGTCCGCCTTGAGGCGTTGGCAAACTTCGAAGCCGCTCAGCCGCGGCATCATGACGTCGAGCAGAATCAGGTCCGGCTTGAACGAGGCCGTTTTATCGAGGGTGTCTTGCCCGTCGACGGCGAACTCGACCTCGTACTGCATCTTGGCCCCAGCCAAATAGGCGTCGACCAGTTCGCGATTGGCCTCGTTGTCGTCCGCAATCAGGATCCGGTTAGCTCGCATAGTGGAGGGCATACAGAAGAGGCCGTTTCGGGTGCACGATTCGTATTTTCGACGATGGGCTCATTATAGGGAGAGCTACCCATCGCGGCAGGGGAACACCCGCCGCCTGCTGGCCGCCTTTGCGGCTTAAACTTCCGGCGCCAGCCAACCGGCACTAATCTTCCAACGGTAGGGGCGGCGCCGCGTAACGACGAAACTCGGCCAAACTGATTACCTCGAGCGCCTTTTCGTTCGTCGCTTCCAAATAAACAGGCGGCGCGACCCCAGCTGCCGCCGCCTCGCGCCATCGATCGGCACACAAGCACCAGCGATCGCCGGCTTGCAAGCCCGGAAAGCCCCACTCGGGCCGCGGAGTCGACAGATCGTTTCCCCGCTCCTTGGAAAAAGTAAGGAACTCGTCCGTCATCTGGGCGCAAACGGTGTGCGAGCCATGATCTGTGCGATCGGTCTCGCAGCAGCCCGTTCGGAAGAAACCGGTCGTCGGATTGTGTCCACAAGTGCGAAGCGGGTCGCCAAAGATGTTGAGTTGATCGGACATAGTTGAGGCTTTAGAAGTTAGGCTCCAGATCTCGTCGGGAAAGGCTTGCCTTTTGTGACGATGGCGTGATTTCTCGCGACGGGGCCATTGTAAACGGATGGCTCGCAAATCGCGCGGGACCTGACGGAACTGCTGGCAGCGGTGCCAGAACGGTTGGAAAAGATTGCAAACATTACACCGTTTTGAAAAAACGCGACTTACGCGAAACGTTGTGCCGAAAGTAGGGATGCGGTCCCAATGCTCGTCCCTTTTGCGTACGCGTCATGCCCGACGGAAAACGCCGACGCCGCCACAGCCCCGATCCAGCGCGCAGGCGCTGGTACGCGTGCCATCGTGCGGCCCGTTTTCGCCGACGCTTTGGCGTGATCCAAGAGGTTGCCAAGTCCGGCTAAGCGGCGAGGGCGGATATCCGCACGATTCTGGAAGAGGTGTCGAAAATGTTCCCACTTTATTCCGTTGCGCAATTTGCGTTTGCCATGGTCTTGGTGCTGTCCATGGTGGCAATCTTTTGGGATCGACAGCAGCTGGCACTGCGCCGCTTCTAAGGGCCGTTGCCTTAGCTCGTCTCGCACGCGATCTACTTGCGACGCCGCGCCAACCATTTGGTTAAGGCCATCCCGCCCGCGAAAAGAAGCACGGCCAAAACCGGGCCGGCGGTGATCAAGATCACACCCACCGCGTGAGTCGTGTTGTCGTGCTTTTCCCCTGCCTGTTGCTGGATGACCCTTCCCAGGTAGTACAGAGGCGCCGCGCCGATCGACGCCGCAACCATCCACCCCAACATCCCAATCAGGGAAATCTGATAGCGGCGGCGCGGCAGTCGCTGATTCACGGAAACTCAATCGAAAGAGGACTTGCAGACGCTAGTTTAGTGAAACTAGGTCGAATCGAAAGCTTGGTAGGGTTTTCCAGGTGATGCCGTTTTTATCAATGATATCGCGAACCGCGTCCGAAGTTAGCCTTTAGAGCAAACCACTCGGCGGGAATTGTGCTGGCAAGGAATGCTGGCACGACCTGACCGAACTTGCTCGTCGTGGCGCCAAGGACGTCGCACACGACGTACGACGACAATTGACCAGGGAGGGTCAAATGTCGCTCGCATAACTTGGCCAACCCGAAGCCAACCCTTTCGTCTGGAAGGATTCGACTATGCTCCAACGGATTCTGATTTGTGCGGCTTTGATTGTCGCCGCCGGCGCTTCGGTACAAGCCGACGACTGCCAAAGCTGCCGCACCCCCGCCTTCCGCTTCAGCGGTCACGGTGGTTTCCTGCAATCGGCCAGCAGCCGGGGTGATTTCTGGAAGTGCTTGCGGGCGCCAGAGGAACCGCGCGGCCCACAAACCGGCCAGTACGCTTACCCCTACTACACGACCCGCGGTCCTCGCGACTTCCTGCGGAACAACCCGCCGAGCATCGGACCGTATTAGTCGCAAGAATGAACCGAGGAAAGGGACTTCCTCGATGATCGATAATTGCCAAGCAAGACGACTCTTTCGAGAGTCGTCTTGCGGCGTTGCGTCATAAAAGTGGTGCGACTCTCCCGAGTCGCACAAGGTGGACGCGAGCGTCTCCGAAACAGAACGGTTCTCACCAACGCAACGCGCACCCTTGGACCGCTCGGGAGAGCGGTCGTACTAGCTCGCCAGGCTCGAGACCACCAGCGACACGTTTTGCCCGCCGAAGCCGAAGCTATTGGTCAGGGCGTAGCGAATTTTCGATTCCCGCGCGTGGTTGGGGATGTAATCGAGATCGCACTTGGGATCGGGATTCTCGTAGTTGATGGTAGGCGGCAACACCCCGTCGCGAATCGCCATCAGGCAGACGATCGTCTCCGAAACCCCGGCCGCCGCGATCAAGTGCCCCATCATGCTCTTGGTGCTCGATACCGGCACCTTCATCGCGTTCTCGCCGAATACCGATTTGCAGGCCACCGTTTCAACCCGGTCGTTCACTTCCGTGCTCGTACCGTGCGCGTTGACATACTGAATATCGGCCGAATTGAGATTGGCATCGCGAATCGCCATGTTCATGCAGGCGATGGCACCGCGACCTTCCGGATGGATGTCGGTGATGCGGTAGGCATCGGCGGTGGTGCCGTAACCCAGGACCTCGCCATAGATGGGTGCGCCGCGGCGCTTCGCGCGATCGAGTTCTTCCAGCACCACGCACGCGGCGCCTTCGCCGAGCACGAATCCGTCTCGATTGCGATCGAACGGGCGCGAGGCCTTGGTCGGCTCGTCGTTGCTAGTGGAAAGCGCGGTGAGCAGGTTAAAGCCGGTGACGCCAAACGGGTGGATCATGCTGTGCGTGCCGCCCGAGAGCATCACATCGACTTCGCCGCGGCGGATCAATTCGACCGATTCGCCAATCGCCTGGCTGCTCGCGGCACAAGCGGTAAGGCAGTTCAGGTTTGGCCCTTGTGCATTGAAGAGCGCCGCCAGGTGCCCCACCGGCATGCTGGGCTCTTGTTCCAGTTCGACGGTGGGGTTGAGCGTTTCCAGGGCCTCTTGAATGAACTTGGCAAGATCGAGCTTATCACCCTTCAGAGCCGCTGCCATCAGCCGCGTGAAGGCTTGGAAATCCTGGTTTCCTTCGCCGCTTCCCAAGTAGACGCCAAAGCGAGCGGGATCGTCGATCGAGTCGAGAACGCCGGAGCCCTTCATTGCCTGCTTCGCAGCGCCAACGGCAAAGCGGGTATGGCGGCCGCGGAGCTTCCAAGCTGCCGGGTCTTCCCCGTCTTTCGAGATATCCCAGTTTTTCACTTCCGCCGAAATGCGTGTGGGAAACTTGGAAGCATCGAAGATCGTGGTGTATGCGACGCCCGACTTCCCTTCTTTGAGAGCGGACCAAACCGTTTCGACATCGTGCCCCAGCGGGTTCACCATGCCTACACCCGTGACCACAACACGACGTCTCATCGACAACTCTTGGAGATTAGAGAGCTCAAATAGCCCGGATCACCCGAGCGGGTAGATTCCAACGTGGGCATTTTACAGGATTTAAGGCCTTTAGTGCCACGCGGATACGCGGGCAATTGTGGCCGTAGATTACGATTGCGGGCTTACGAGAGGCCCAGCGACGCGCGCTCGGCCGCCAGCATGTGCAGCGGGGGGAGAATGCGGTTCCCCTCTTTGTCGACGCCGACATCGTAGATCCCGAAGGTGCGCACCATTTGCCACATCTGTTGGGGGGCAAACAGGTCTTCGGGAAAGCGGTCGTCCAAGTAGGCAAAAACTAGCTCGACGTTGGCCTGCACCTGGTCGCCCATGGTGCTGGTGCAGCGGACAATCGCTCCGTTAGGGCGAATGTCGTCGACTTCCGCGCGATAGATCAGCGTGGAGCCGGCCCGCGCCATCTGATGAAATTCGGCCTTGGCGATCTTCGCCAGAACGACGCGGTCGCGATATTCGTGGACTTCGCCCACCAACAAGCCGGCGGTTTGGGCGAGCCCCTCAATGACCAGAGTGTGCGGCAAATGCGGATAGGCGGGTGCGTATCCATCGATCGGTTCTTCGACGATAGATACGTTTTTGATCGCGGTCGCACGCGTGGCGCGTACGAACTCGGTCATCCGGTCGATCCACATCCAACGCATAATTCGGCCTCGATTCGTATGGCAAAGCCGAATGCTACGCCGCGGGGACCTTGGTTTCGATGAACCGGCAAAGGTCCTGCACAGTGAGGAGATTGCCGAAATTCTGGACAACCGGGTCCTTTTCGAACTTCGCCAAATCGACGAACGGCATCCGCCGCTTCAACTCGGCCAAGCCTTCGGGCGTAACGCGACCGTCGCTGATGTACTTTTCGTTGGTCAGCACGTCGTCTGGGAATAGTTCCGAGCGGGGAATTTCGATTCCGAAGGCCTTTTCGAGGCGGAACACGATATCCAAAAAGTCGATCGACTCGGCACCCAGGTCGCCTACCATCGTCGATGTGGGCTCGACTTCTTCCGCGTCGACCCCTAGGGCGTCCACCAAAGCGGCTCGGACCTTTTCAAAAATTTCTTCTTTAGTGGGCATTGCCAACGTACTCCTTACGAGAATCTCGAACTTGTTTCTTTATTTCCATTCGCCTTTTCGGCGTTTCGTAACGTGATCGTTTGCTCTGGGGGCGATTAGGTCATAGCCGAAGCGGGTGCGATCTCGCGCCAATATTTCCTCAGTTCAAACCGCATGTAGTCGTCGGCTTGAACACGGTTGGGGGCGAAGTCCAAAACGGTGCACGACTCGGCGATCAACTTGCCTGAAACCGCCGTCGAACCATTGACTTCCGCCAACACTTTGAAGTGGGTGTATCGGTCTTCGCGTTTGGTAACTTCGCAAGTGACTGTCAGTTTGTGTCCGGGTACCACAAAATCCGTGAATTTGACGTTTCTCGTTTCCTTGAGGTACACGAGCGGATGTTCAAAATCGCCGGATGCCAGCACCAGCCATCGCGAGGCCTGGAACATGCATTCGAGCATGAGCACGCCTGGCATCACTGGCCACTGGGGAAAGTGATCGTTGAGGTACTCCTCGTCGGCTCGCAGGGTCCTTTCGGCGACGATCCGCTGCCAGGCCGAGAACTCCAAAACCTGGTCGATTTGTTGGAACTTAAACGGCATGGGGGGTCGACAGCACCTAGGAAATCCACTTCAAACACCAATCTCGGTGTCAGTTTTCCACGACCGACAATGCTTACCCAGGACGCCCTATCATAACCGTCCGCGGGGTTTTCCCGGATTGCCCAGTTGCCCGTTCAAATCCGCAAAAGGCGGAGTATAGCGGCGATGGCATTGACCGACAACGCCGAACAGTTCCCCGATGTCATCACTTCGATCAGGCGTGGTTTCATCGCGTCCGCTGGGGCACCGCCAGCCTTTGGCGACTCTATGCCATCAGGTCGCACACCCTATTTGGAGGGTACAGTCGTTTAGTTGAGTTTGTGATAGCACGAAGTCCGCAGGGGGTGCCATCGATCGAAAAGGTTCCACCCTCTAAAATACTGCCGGACTGGTAGAGTTTGGGGCAGGCCTTCGCCGAGGGAATCGCGCGGGTCACCAGCTTACGGGGCGGATCAACGCCAATAATGGTAATGCAATGCTAAAGGGAATTCCCGTTTCGCCCGGTATCGCGGTGGGAACGGCATACTGCATTGGCGAGATCTTCATCGATGCGACGGGGCACCGCCTCGAAGACCGAGAGGTGACCGGAGAACTCGCTCGCTTTGAAACGGCGCGCGACCGGACTTCCGGCGATCTCCGCGCGCTCCAAAAAAAAGTCGCCTCCCAAGTCGGCCGTGAAGAGGCGGCCATCTTCGCCGTTCATGAATCGATTCTGCGCGACAACGCCTTCACCAACAAAATTCGCAACTGGATCGTGCACGATCGCATTTCCGCGCCGGCCGCTCTGCAACGGCTGCTGGACGAGTACAGCACGCTCTTCGCCCGGACCAATGACGAGTACCTGCAAGAGCGCTTGAACGATGTCCGCGACGTGGTCGTCCGCGTTAGCGCTCACATGAGCAACGTGTTGAAACCGGAAACGAAGGCTCTTTCGGGGCCGTTGATCGTCGTTGCCGGCGAACTGCTGCCTTCTCAAGCCGTCGCACTCGGCGACGTGGAAGTCCGCGGGATCGTGACCCAATCGGGAAGCCAGACCAGCCACGCCGCCATCATTGCCCGCAGCCGCGGCATTCCGGCCGTTTCCGGTGTACCCGGCGTTTTGGCCAAAGCCAAAACGGGCGACACCATCGTCGTCGACGGCAGGCAAGGCCTCGTCTACATCAACCCAGACGCCGAACAGCGAAGTGCTTTCCTCAAACTCGAGCGGGAGTTTTTCCATCTCCGCGATCAGTTGGCATCGAATCGCGATCAGCCCGCTCACTCGTCCGACGGCGAAACGATCGACTTGCTGGCCAACGTCAACAGCGTGATGGATTCGCAGTCCGCCGTGGCGATGGGGGCCTCTGGCATCGGACTCTTCCGCACTGAGTACATCTACCTGACACACCCGGACGTACCCGACGAAGAAGAACAACTGCAAGCCTATCGCGATGTGATCCTGGCCAGTCCGCCCGGCGGGACGGTTACGATCCGCACGCTAGATATTGGCGGTGACAAAACGGTTCCCTATTTGGGACACACCCATCAGGAAGCCAACCCTTTCATGGGTTGGCGGAGCATCCGGCTGTCGTTCGAGCATCCCGATTTCTTTTTGAAACAGATTCGCGCGATCCTCCGCGCCGCCGGCGAAACCAAGAGCACCGGTCGCCAGACGCGGATCTTGTTTCCAATGATCACGACGCTCGAAGAGATCCACAAAGTCCGCTCGATGGTCAAGCGCGCCCAAGCGCAACTCGAGCGTGAAGGCAAAGAACACGCACCGGTCCCGCTGGGCGTGATGATCGAAGTCCCGGCCGCGGCCGTAAGCATCCAAGACATTTTAGGCGTTTGCGACTTCGTCTCCGTCGGTTCAAACGACCTGGTGCAGTACCTGATGGCGGCCGACCGAGATAACCCCAAGGTGAGCCACCTTTGCCAGCCGCTATCGCCGCCTGTTTTACGCGTCCTCGCGAACGTTATTCGCGCAGCCAACAAAGCTGAAAAGCCGATCACGCTTTGCGGTGAAATGGCGGGCCAGCCCCGCGCTTTCGTGTTGCTGTACGGCATGGGCTTGCGTAGCTTTAGCATGAGCCCCGCCTTCATCCCGCAGATGAAGGAACTTGCCTTCCACCTCTCGCGCGATCAGGCCCAGCGGATCTTCCGCCGCGCCATGACTCTGCGAACCACCGCCAAGGTTCAAGCCTACCTGGGCGAAATGCTGAAAGAGTTGGCGCCGAATCTATCGATGCTCGACACCGAAACCTAGTCCCGTAGCCGCGTTCGCCAGAACGCGGTTGCCCCGAAAAACGCCGTCGCTTCTCAAATCAATCTCGCAGGATTTCGCACGCGCGACGGCTACTCGATTGGCGAAGCCCACCGCGCACAGACAAGATTGTCTGTGCCACTTTTCGCTAGTCCTTCCGCATCGCGCCGAAGGCCGCCGTCATCGCGTCTTTCAGCATGCTGCTGTCGTTGGAATAGACGACGAATCGCGATCCCTGACGAATGGTTCGCTGCTGCTGTTCGAGCTTGCCGAACCAACAACCTGCCGGAATGTGCCGCATGTTTCCGGCATCGATCACTTTTTGAACCGTCGCGACAAAGTCGGGGTGATCGTACTCGTTGGGAATTCCCATATTGGTTGTCATATCGTTGGGACCAACGAAGAGCGCACTCACGCCCGGGATCGCGCAAATGGCATCCAGGTTCTCGACCGCTTTGACCGACTCGATCATCGGAACGAACAACGTGTCGGCGCATCGTTCTTCGAACGTATAGCGGCGAGTCTTCTCGCTCGGCCAAATGCCCTCTTTGATCGCCCGTTCGAGTGCAACTCCTTTCAGAGGCCGATAAACGGCAGCCGCCGCTAGCCGCTTGAGTTGCTCCACATCTTCCGCATACGGGATCACAACGCCGTCGAACGAATCGCAAACCTTTGAAACATCATCGGGATCGCGGCTATGCGTGCGGGCAAGGCACGCAATCCCTTTCGTTGCCAGGGCGTACCGCAACGCGAGAAAATCGGCGATGTCGAGGGCGTTGTGCTCGGCCGTAACGATGACAAAATCGATCGACTCGTCCGGAATGAAATCGACGATCGCCGGAACCACTGCGTGCTGAACCAGCGTTCCGTAAACCGTCTTGCCGCTACGGAGTTTTTCTTTGAGGATCTTCGCGGGTTTCATCGACGTGATCCTTTACTGCCCAGTAGGCCTTATCTGCTCAGTAGGTTAGTGCCCTGATCTTAGTCCGTCGACAGCCCGCACGCCTTGAGCAGCGTTTCCTGAACGGTCAAATCATGTTCAGGCGAGAACTCAAACTCCTTTTCGCCGCGAATCACCTTCGCCATATCGGCCGCATCGTCAACGTAGCGAGTGTACTTGGGGAACGTGACGTCCTGATATCCAGCTTTGAACGGGCCGTGCGGTTCGGAGAACGTCACCTTGGCCGAAGGCGTATCGAGCGGCTGGATATGAAACGTCCCTTTATCCCCGCAGACCACCAGATGCCTGCGGTCGAAACCATCCACCTCTTGAGCGCTGGCCTTTACGGTCGCAATTGCCTTGGGATACCGCAGGACGGCCAACATATTGTCGACGAGTTTGTCCTCGACCTTGGCGACGTGTTGGTTGTACCCAATCACCTCGTCCGGCCTGCCGAGGATCTTGATGACCGAATCGAGCACATGGCAGCCCAGTTCGAACAGGATGCCGCCGGGATATTCGCCCATTTCCTTGCGGCCGGCGTCGTCGACGACCTTGCTCATCACGGCATGGACTTCGAACACGTCGCCCAGCCAGCCTTTCTTCAAGACATCGCGCAGCAAGACGACTGCCGGGTTGTACCGAAACATGTAGCCCATCTGGACTAGCAGCTTCTTCTGCTGGGCGATCTGGAAGATCCGCTTAAGCTGGGGGAGCGATTCGCCGGCGGGCTTGTCGACGTGAATGTGCTTTCCGGCGGTAACACAGACCTCGGCAGTGTTCAACAAATCGCGCACACGTGTCTCAACGAGGACCGCCTGCAACCCTTTTTCGTTGAGGAGCTGTTCTTGCGTCATCCAACGCAAATCGCGAAACGGCGACTGCGATTGCGCGCGCTGACGCAGTTTTTCGTCCGGTTCGACGATACCCACAACCTCGTAGTCATCCGACGCTCGATAGGCCGCTAATTTGCTGGCGTGGGCATGACCAACGCCGATCTGGCCAACCTTGATCTTGTCCGGTCGACGCTGATGAGCGTGGCCTAGTCGCTGCGAAACGACAGCCAGGCAAGCCACGCCCGTCGCCATCAGAGCGGTGCGTCGGTTTATCGAGATCATGTCGTCTGAGCTCCGGCGCGGAGTTCGAGAAAAGATTGACGGAAATTGAGCACTGCCTCCAGCAGCTCATCGGGCCCATGGCGGATCACGTCGCAAACCGGCAAGCCCGTGGCATCCCTAATCCGCTTCCGTTCGGTCTCGGCTTCTTCGGCCGAGACATAGTGGCTGTTCATCGCCACGCCGATCGTTTTGCATGGCTGGAGAACGTTGGCCATCGTCTCGCAGATCTTGATGAACTCCGGCACGTCGGGCAATGCGACGCTTTCCACGCCGCGCACGCGGTTTCGCCCCACCAAAAAGCAAAAGACAATCGCATGCGGCGAGCAGCCATGCAGCAAGCTCAGCGTCACGCCTGAATACGAAGGGTGAACCAAACTCCCCTGCCCTTCCACGACCAAAACCTCGTGGTGCTGATTTTGCAAAACCAACTTTTCGGCGGCACCCGCAACGAAGTCGGCCACAATGCAATCGAGCGGCAGGCCATCCCCTTCGATCATGATGCCTGTTTGACCTGTCGCGACGAATTTCGCGTCGACTCCCTTCGCCTTGAGGGCGTTCGTTAGCTCCACCGAAACCAGCATCTTGCCGATGCTGCAATCGTGCCCCATGGTGTGGATGCGAAGGCAATCGTCGCGCAGGCCTTGCCGCGTGGCGATGTCGCGTTCGGCGTTCTTGCGAATGTCGGTCAGCTGAACTCCCGCAATCTGGGCGGCCGCCACAAATTCCGGATCGGCCGCCAAAAAGTCGTGCAGGCCCGAGAGGACATCCATTTTGTATCGCGAGATGGCCTCAAGAATGACGGCCCGCCAGGCCGGTGGGATTCGTCCGCCGGTCGGCGCGATGCCAAGCACCAATGTGTTCGCGCCTGGGGCTTCGGCCAGCGAGCCGACAACGGGAATGTCGCCGACACCAAGCAACTCGCGGCTCGTCTTGCCGGCCTGCGTCGAGTCGAGCAGCGCCACGCACTCCTCGGGCTTGTAGCGCACCAAGTTCGTCGCCGTCTTGCCGCGATCGGGCTCCGTGTGTCCTTGCGTGAGCAGCACCATCCGCCGGGGTCGATTCGACATGCCCGCTACCTTTCGAACGTGAAAACAGAAGACTACGACAGCGGGTTGGACCAATGCCCCGTGAAAGCAATTTCATGGATCGGCTTGCGAGTCCGCCCGTGCATGTCCCGATCCATCAGCTCGCGATCGACTTCGTCGGGCGTTTCACCGGGATAACCAATTGCGATCCCTGTGATGACGTCGAACCCGTCTGGAACGCTATACGCGAGGCGGGCTTTGCTCGGGCTGATCCCCGCCATTTGATGCATCTGCAGGCCGAGAGCCGTTGCTTGCAAAGCCATGTACGCGGCGGCTTGTCCCAGGTCGTGCTCGGCCACGCGATTGGGATTGTTGTTGCGAACGAAATTCCGCGAAATGGCCGTCAACATCAGGACGCCGGCGTTCTTCGCCCAGACCTGGTTCGCTTCCAGAAGGCAGCCTAAGGCCTTGCCGAATTCCTCGGCGTTGCCCCGCTCGGCGACCAGAAATCGCCACGGCTGCTCGTTGTAGCTGGAGGCTGCCCAGCGTGCCGCTTCCAAGCACGATCGCAGTTTTTCCTTCTCGACGGGGCGACCGTCGTAGGAGTACGGGCTCCATCGCTGCGTGATCGTCTCAAGAATCGGGTAATCAGGCTTAGCAACTTTTATATGCGACATGGGATCACGCAAGAGATGGAGTAACTGACGAGACATCAACCGTCTCCCAATTTACTCCATCTCGTGACCCTCTTGTTGCGCGCCGCTAACCCTTGATGACGCCAATCGGGCGCATCCGGCAGACTTTCGCCGCGAGGTCCGCCTTGTGGACCACCTCAACCACCGAATCGACGTTCTTGTAAGCGTCGGGTTGTTCCTCGGCGAGGCCTTTCCAACTGCGTGCCCGCGCCACGACGCCGCGCTCCAGCAACTCCCTATCGATCCGCCGCCCTTGGCTCTTCGCAACTGCTTGGGTGCGACTCATCACGCGTCCTGCGCCGTGGCAGGCCGAGCCGAACGACTGCTCCATGCTGCCCGGACGGCCAACCAGCACCCAGCTCGCGCGCCCCATGTCGCCGGGGATGATCACCGGTTGGCCAATCGCCCGATACATCTCCGGCACTTCTTCGTGGTCGGCCGGAAACGCGCGTGTTGCCCCCTTTCGGTGGACCCACACACGACGCTGCTCGCCGTTAATGGTGTGCCACTCAAACTTCGCGATATTGTGGGCGACATCGTAAAGCAGGCTCATTCCCAGCGTTTCCCACGGCTTGCCGAAGACTTTCGCGAAGGCTTCGCGAGCCTGCATCATCAGCAATTGCCGGTTGCACCAGGCGTAGTTGGCCGCCGCGCACATCGCCCCCAAATAGCTTTGCCCTTCGGCACTGTGGACCGGCGCGCAAACAAGCTGCCGATCGGGCAACTCGATGCCGTACTTCTTCGGCGCGCCGCGCAGGCTAAATAGCGCGTCGTCGCAGACCTGATAACCAAGGCCGCGCGAGCCGCTGTGGATCATCACGCAAACCTGGTCCTTCTCGAGCCCCATCGCCGCGGCGACTTTCTCGTCGCAAACCTGATCGACAACCTGAACCTCCAGGAAGTGGTTGCCCGAGCCAAGCGAACCGCACTGGTCGGCTCCGCGATCGAGCGCCTTTTCGCTGACGGCATCCGGATCGGCTCCGTCAAGGACGCCGCGTGCCTCGGTGTGCGCGATATCGGCTTCGGTCGCCAGGTCGCGCCGCTTCAAGGCGTTCGGTCCCAGTTCGAGCAGCTTCCGCAGCTCCTTGCGATCGAAGCGGTACTTGCCACCCTGGCCGACGCCCGTCGGAACGCGTTTGAACAACTCGTCAACCAATTCTTGCTGATAAGGCAAGACGTCGCTGAGCTTCAAGTTCGTCCGAACTAAGCGCACGCCGCAGTTGATGTCGTATCCAACGCCGCCCGGCGAGATCACACCCCCTTCGGCCGGATCGGTCGCGCAGACGCCGCCAATACAGAACCCGTAGCCCCAGTGGATGTCGGGCATCGCCAAGCTGGCTTGCTGGATACCAGGAAGAAAGGCGACGTTCGCCACCTGCTCCGGCGACTGGTCGTTGCGGATCAGTTCGATCAGTTCGTCGTCGGCGTAGATAAGGCCGTCGACGCGCATTCCGTGCTTGTACCACTTAGGAATCCGCCACAACACGTCACTGACGCGTTCCAGCGGTCCAGCGAATGCTGTCTTACCCATGATGATGCTCGCTTGCGATGGGCGCGTTCTTAGATATCGACAATGACTTCGCCCCGCCAGCCGTTGTCCGTTTGTTCCACCAATAGTCCGTGATAAGTGATCGCTTTCACTTCGTGTTCCAATTCCATGCGTTTTGCATCCGTAACCACGCCTTTGCAGCGTGCCGTGAGGCGCCACTCCCCCTGGTCCTCGGAGACTTCGACTTCAAATTCGCCAAACAGTTCGTGCCGCCGTTCGAAACGGTCGAGCAATTCGCGCAGCCAATCGAACAGGAGCAGTTCCAGGTCGTCTACTTCCAATTCGATGACAGCAGCGACAGCCTCACCGGAGGGCATCGCCCCGCCGGCGATCATCGCGGCGAATCCGCGGCCGGCGTCGGCGAAGAGTTCGTTCAGAGTCCCTGCCGAAACTCGCAGCCCCAAGTCAGCCGTATGATCGAAAAACTCGTACATCGCGGCTTTCCCTTTGGGGCAAAAGACCGACTGTCGGCCCACGGGTTCGCGCCGGGCGCGCGGCTGCGAAAAATGGGCATTTCTTAATGATCGAGCGCGCCGTCCTCGAAACAATCGGCACTGATGGCTACAATTCCCAGGCGTGTGAAACGCCAGCGTCAGCCCGGCATCACAAATGGTAACCAATTCAAGTTGCGAACGTTGACGAACCCAGCAGCGGGCAACGAGTTCGCGGGTTTTAGATTAGAGGAGGCCCAAGTCATGGCCGGTAACGTACACGAAGTCAGCGATTCCACTTTCCAAACTGAAGTTCTCGAGGCGCAAGGACCAGTGCTCGTCGATTTCTGGGCGCCTTGGTGCGGACCTTGCCGCGCGATCGCCCCCATGATCGATCAGCTCGCGAACGAAAACGTCGGCGCGGCGAAAGTCGTCAAAGTGAACATTGACGACAACATCGAAGTTGCCCAAACGTATGGAATCCAAAGCATTCCCACGTTGATCGTTTTCAGCGGCGGGCAGCCGACGCAGCGATTCCTGGGCGCTCAGCCGAAGGCTCGCCTGCAAGAGGCGCTCGACGCCTCGCGGTAAGCGCTCCACACGTTACACATTTCTGCTCGTGGTAGCCGGCGAATTCCTCGCCGGCTTTTTCTTTGGCAGCTTGCCAGTTAATAGCGCGCCTGTTGATTCGCGCGCTTCGAAAAGGGAAACTAAGGGCCTTCATTCGTTTTTCGAGGCTTTACTCATGTTCGGCCGCTGGATCGCATCTTGCCTTCGGGCGTTTGGCCTAGTGGCTGTTCTCTGGTCGACTCTAGGAGCCGAGGACGCGCCCAAGGAGGCTCCTCCGGCCAACGGCTTGCTCCTCGGCGAAGTCGTCACCAGTGGTGAGGTCGTCGAGGTAGCGCAAGAAATCGAAGCCGCCGCCAAGGAAGGATGGACAGAACTCGCGGAGCACTACGACCTTAAGGCTCTCGTTGACATCTCCTTCGCTGGAATCACGGCGAAAGAGGATTATCGCAAGCAATTCAAAGCAAACTTCGCGGGCCCACAAGGCACCGAAGCGGTCTTAGGGCCCATGGCCAAGGCTGTAAAAAGGGGCGGGCAATACACTTTGCTTCGCGTTCATCAGCATGGGACCGACCATGCCGCCGTCTTTCGTCTGAGCGGCAGTTCGATCCCTAACTATCACATTCTAAAACTTGTTAAGGGAATGGATGGCAAGATCAAGGTTCACGATCTGTACGTTCTGGGTGCAGGCGAGTGGATATCGGCGATGAATCGGCGACAGATTCTGCCGATCGCCGCCAGCCAGAACCGCACGGTGATCGAAAACCTATTGGGAACGGAAAGTGACTTCGTGACTTGTGCCGCGGAGTTTCGTGACTTGATGAAAGCGGTACAGGCAGACGACTACGCCACGTTCAAGGCAATCTACGACGAATTGCCGAGGTCAATGCAGGAGCAAAAGACGGTCCTTCTGATGCGCAGGAGTCTGGCTCAAAAGGCGAAGCAGTGGGACGACGTACGTGCGACCACCGCCGATTTCCGGCGTCTCTATCCCAAGGACGCTGCCCTTGATGTGCTGAGCCTCCCCAGCCTGATCTTCGAAAAAAAGTTCGACGAGGCACTCGCCGCGGTCGATCGGATCGACACGTTTGTTGGTGGCGATCCCTATCTGGATACCCTTCGATCGACTATCAACGCGAAGAAGCAGTAATCCAAGAGATGGCCCGGGGAAAGTGTGCGCCACCATGCCAAAGTTCCACTGCACGCGCTGTAACCAGGAACACGATGGATTTCCGGCGTTCCACACCGATCGCCCCACAACGTATTTTGATGTGCCGGAAGATCGCCGCGAGACAGATGTTTTTCTGACCTCCGACAGCTGCGTCATCGCCGACCAGTTCTTTTTTTTGCACGGTTGCCTGGAAATCCCGATCCTCGAAACCGACACAAACTTCACCTGGGGAGTGTGGGTCTCGCTCAAGGAAGAGAATTTCTTCATTTGGCAGGATCACTACGAGGTTGCCAAGAGAAGCCACATCGGACCTTTTTTTGGTTGGCTTTGCACCGACTTACCGGTCTATCCCGCCACGCTTCATCTCAAGACCGAGGTCCACATCCGGGACGATGGGATTCGCCCCCGCATTGAACTGGAACTGACCGATCACCCGCTCGCCAAAGAGCAGCACGAAGGGATCACCATCGACCGAGCGCTCGAACTGTTTCACCTGATCCAAGACATTCGTGGGCAAAAAGAAAAGTAGGCCGGACAATCCTGCCCGTTTTTCTTTTCTCGACTCCACTCTCCCAATCTCCCCTTCACCCCTCTCCCCTTCTCGAATTGCCGTCCGCACTGCGCACAGGCAGAATCGTCGGGGCCACATTTCCTCCTCTCCGGTCTCTCCGGGTCTCAGCGGTGAATTCTCCCCGGCGTCCCATTTGGCCTCCGCCAAGAAACAACAATGGCCCGGTCGATTGCGTTCGACCGGGCCATTGGTTTGGAGACAGCGTTTGGAGACCAGAATCCGAGGCTGCTAAGCCGAAGGGAATCAGCTTCGGCTACTGCAACTAACCTACGATGCTAGTTGCAGATCGTCACCGGAACTTGTTCGTACGTGACAACCGGAACCATTTTGGTCACGGTGTACGGAACTTGCTTGGTGATCGTCTTAGGAACCTTCACGGTCACTTGGTATTCCACTGGCTTCACGACGGTGTAAGGAACCCGCTTGGTGTGGGTTTCTTGAACCATCTTGGTCACCGTGTACGGAACTTGCTTGGTGCGAGTTTCGTTCACGTAGTTGACCACGTTGTAGGTCACCGTCTTGGTGCGAGTTTCAGGAATGACCTTCTTCACCATGTAGTTGATGGTCTTGGTGCGTTGTTCGCGAACCATCTTCGTCGTGGTGTAGTTGCAAACCTTTTGCTTGCACTCTTTTTCGATGTGGCAGGTGCGGTAGGTGCAGTTACGGTAGCAGGTTTCCTTTTGCATGTGGCAAACCTTGTAGCACACCGTCTTGGTGCGGCACTCACGTTGCATGTGGCAAACCGTGTAGTTGCAGACCTTTTGGCGGCACTCGGGAACCATCTTGCAAACGGTGTAGCAAACTTCCTTCGTCTTGCACTCAGGAACGCACTTGGTCACCGTGTAAGGGCATTGTTCGCAAACCGTCTTGCACACCGTCTTGCAGCATTGGATGGTCTTGGTTTCGCACTTGGGAACCCAAACCTTCTTGGTGCATTTGGTGGCAGGGCATTGAACGCATTCGGTCTTGCACTCACCGGGGCAGTACACGCAGCAGCATCGCGAGGCATCCCACACCCACGAGCCCGGGGATTGGACTTGGCGGGAGATGGTCTTGCCGGGGATTTCGTACTCTTGCGTGGTCCATTCGCCACTGTTGACGGTCACTTCCTTGGTGTAAGGAACTTGTTCCGAGACCACGCGGCTAACCGTGCGGTAACGGGTTTCTTGCACTTTGTTGTAAACCGTGTAGTTGACGGTCTTGGTGCGAGTTTCTTGAACCGGCTTGCAGACCGTGTAGTTGATCACGCGTTGCTTTGTTTCGTACACCGGCTTGCAAACGGTGTATTGAACTTCGCGGGTCTTGGTTTCCCACACCGGCTTGCACACCGTGTAGGGAACTTGCTTGCAGTGCGTGGTCCAAACCGGCTTGCACACGGTGTAGTTGATCACCTTTTGGTGAGTCTCGCACACAGGGCGGCAAACGGTGTAGCACACTTCCTTGGAGCAAGGTTCGCAAACCGTGCGGCACACGGTGTACGTGCATTCCTTGGTCCGTTGTTCGCACACAGGCTTGCAAACCGTGTAGGTGCATTCCTTGTAGTGCGTTTCGCAAACCGGCTTGCACGTGGTGTAGGTGCAGTCTTTGTAAGCCGTTTCGCAAACGTTCTTCGTGCATGTGCGAACTTGATCTTCGCAGATCGTTTCGCAGCATGTTTTGTAGCAGGTAACGGTCTGCGGTTGGTAGCAAACCTTCTTGCACGTCTTCATGACCGTGCAAGTCTGCGGCGCGCACTCGCACGCCGGATCGCAATTGCCGCACTGAGCGTAGCTGAGAGCTCCGCAGCAGCTGGCCATCGCGACGTTGGCGGAAAACGCTACGGCAAACGCCGCGGCGATAACCGCTCCAATAATCTGTTTCATGACTCTGTCTCCTTCGTTGACGTTTGATTCCGAGAGGGGGTTCCGAATCTGGTCTGGCGAACCGCTCGCCATGCAGGCGTCCAATGCCACGCGCCCTTCAATGTCAGCCCATTTCCACGGTGTTGGCTCGGGACATGCCGGCTCGCCATGAACGACGGCGCAATCCAACGCGCTCGCCCAGGCGTTCAATCTTCATCGACAAAATGGGAGGGTTGCTTGAGCTAGGACGAACACGTGAATTCACGTGTCTGCACAGGCTGGATCGTCCAGGTGATATCGTCCGCATCAACCGTGCATGCAAAAAGGAGAAACAAAGCGGTTAAGGCAATCGCCGCGGATCATGACGCATGAGCCAGTTCCGCAATGGAAAACGGTGCTAGCGATTAGGAGGAGGCTCCAGGCGTCAGGCCTCAGGCTCCAGGGAGAGAGGAGAAGGTGCGTATGCAGTCGCTGCACTCGCCAAGAGTGCAGCAGCCCCGCAAATCAACGCTTGCTTCGGGGTCGCCCCAACGGGGCAAACCAACCAGAGCCCAGGGCAGAGCGAACGCAGTGAGCGCCGCCCTGGGAAAAAGGGGAAAGGTGATTCCAAGCCCTGAAAGGGCGCCTCAACCTGGCGGCTGCTGCATGCTCGCTCTTCGTTCCGCTGCTCTTCCTGGAGCCTATAGCCTGGCGCCTTCTCTTCTACTGCCAAAGCAGCCAGGTCCGCACGCCAAGACGGAGAATCATGCCCAAAACAGCCACCGTTTCCTTGGCATTGATCTTCGATCTCCCCTGTTCCCGGTCGCCGAAGACGATGGGGACTTCGCGAACCCGCGCGCCTAATCGCCGCGCGTGCCACAGCGATTCTTCCTGAAAGGCATATCCGCGGCTGGCGATTGCCTCGAGCGGCATCCGCTTGAGCAACGCAATCCGCCAGGCCCGATAGGCGCCGCTGCAATCTTTTGGTGAGAGCCAAAGGAGCCATCTGGTCGCAAGATTGACCAGCTGGCTGCCAAGCAATCGCGAAAACGGCCAGTGCTTGATCCCACCACCAGGAACATAGCGCGAGCCAATCACAATGTCGGCCGCCGGCGTTTCATCGAGCGACTCCAGCATCGGCGGGATGTACATCGGATTGTGGCTGAAATCAGCGTCGAGATTCAGCATCACCTCGTAATCATTCTCAACGGCATACCGCATCGCGGCAATAGTTGCCGTTCCTAGCCCTTCCTTCTTGGGACGCGACAGAAGGTGCAGATGGGGATCGACGGCTTGCTGCGTTTCGACCCATTCTCCGGTCCCGTCGGGCGAGTTGTCGTCGACCACCAAGATGTGCGCATCAGGACAAATGGAGCGCAATTCGGCGACCAATCGAGGGACGTTCTCGATTTCGTTGTACGTCGCCAGTGTGAATAAAAGGCGATTTTGCGAACTTGGCAAGGCTGTCGTTGTCTAAGGAGGAGGACGGGTCCGCCGCATCGCGGCGAATCTGGCTAAACTAGATGGACTTGGTTTCACCCGCAATCCCAGCGGCCGAAAACCGCCGCTGCGGCTCGTTTCTTCCTCTCCCTTCTCCGGCGACGTCACCTCATCATGGAATCCGCCGGGCCCAGTCGAATACGATCCGGCGGCGAGGAAGCGTCGTTTCAATCTCCTCATTCTGAGGCGAATCTTTCTGAGTCGCTGCCCGAACCGTCGTCCGACGAGGGGCCGCCACCGCCGGAACCGGCTGTCTACGATTCCGTCTTCTGGTCGTGTTATCTGGCCAACTTTCTGATGATGATGTCGCTGAGCATGTTGGCTCGTTACTCGGACTTCGTGCGGAGCATCGGCGGCGACGAAACGCGGATGGGCTGGATTGTCGGTTTCGGCGCCATGGGGGCGATGGTTGCCCGGCTGTTTCAAGGGCAATGGATCGACCGCGTGGGAGCGCGCTTCGTCTGGCTATTCTGCCTGGCCGTGACGACGGCCATGATGCTGGCTCACGCGACGGCCAGTTCGGCCAGTTCGCCGTACATCTTCGTCGTTCGACTCATCATGTGGATGGCCGTGGCGGGCAACTTTTCCGCATCGATCACGCTCGTTTCCCGACGTGCTCCACTGCACCGAGTTGCAGAAGCAGTCGGAACGCTCGGTTCGTCGGGCTTCATCGGCTTGGCCCTCGGCCCGCTCTTTGCTGACTACATCCTCGGCGAAGAACCAACGCGCCAGGCCATCGTTTGGTGGATTTTCGCATGCTCGGCGATCTTCGCCGTGGCCTGGCTGGTGACCTTGATTGGCGCCAAGGGAGAACGCACAGGTTCGATCCACAAGAATCCACCCTTATGGCAGACGCTGCGCCGCTATTCACCTTGGCCTCTGCTGGTGATGTCGTTCGTAACAGGCGCGGGGCTCAATCTCCCCACCTACTACGTCAGGCCCTACTCAGTCGAGATCGGGATCGAAGGCGTGGGGACTTTCTTCGTGGCCTACGGCATTTCCGCGTTTGGTTTCCGCTGGCTCACTCGAACGTGGCCGCAGCGATTTGGCTCGTTCCCAGTCACAATCGCCGGCGCGATCGTTTTGGTGATCAGCGTTCTGTCCTACCTGACAATCACGTCAGTCGGCTGGTTTATCGTTCCTGCGTTCTTCCTGGGTCTGGCGCACGCGCTGTTGTTCCCCGCGGTAGTCGGGGGTATCAGCATCGCCTTTCCAAAAGACCTCCGCGGACTGGGGACCACTCTCGCACTGGCCGCGTTCGACATGGGCAACCTGGTCGGCACGCCGCTCGCTGGGGAGATCATCTACTTCGCGAAGCGATTCGCCTTTCGGCCTTACGTCGCGATGTTCATCGCGATGGCCTTGTTCTATGCGGCGTTGTCGGTGATTTACGTGGCAGGCGAGGCACGATTGTCGACGCCTGACCCCACGCCCGACGAGAATGTTCCAGAAGGCCCCACCGCCGCCTAAGCGGAATCACTGGGGCTGCAGAGCAATACAGCCCAGAAGATTGACGCCATCGGTGCGGAACTGCTTGATCCGCTTTTCGGCCTCAACCGCAAGCGTCGTCCCGAGTTGCACCGAGACATAGGCGCCATCGCAGCCACCGCTGATCAGGCCAGCCAGCGGCGCGGACATCGGACCAACGTCCATCAGGACAAGGCCGTATTCTTTCTTCCAGCGCTGCACGAGGGCTGCCAGCCGCTTGCGAGCACTTCCAAGGTGCTCAACGGCGCCATCACCCAACGGCAATACGAAAATGCCTGGCTGAGAAGTTGGCCGAACCAGATCATCGACCGACATGCCTCGCGACAGCGCATCGATAAAGCCAGTAACATCGGCGAGATCTAGTTCGTCGGTCATCCGAGATGCCGATTGGTTGGCGTCAATGATCAGGACCTTCGCCGTCTCTCCTTTGGCGGCAATGGTTGCCACTCGATGGACAAGGTCTGCCGTTTGCGCATCGGCCTCGACGCTGCAACACGCAATGATGGGCGTCTTGGTTGAGCGCACATCGCGACGGATGCACCGCAAGACTTCCGCATACTGGCCGTAGCGCGCGGAGTCTGCCAGTTCGCGAGACGACTCGAGTTCCCACTCGGTGGCGGCGACCTGTTTCGCGGCGATGTCATTCGCGGCGGTGTCATTTACCACGCGGGCGGGCGGTGGCGGTTCCTGTTGATGCAATTCGACGGTCGCCTTAGAGACAACTACTTGATCCGTCGCTTGTCGATCTAAGCGAAACGCCCGTGAGGGGCGCTTCAAAACGATGGCATTTAGCAGCATGTCGGCGGGCGCCACGACAGGCGTCGGTTGCACAACCGCCGGACTGGACGAAACCTGGCTATCGTCACGAACAACAACAGAAATCGGCGCCGCTGTCTCCACCACCTTGTTTACCACCATGGGCCGCCGAGCCTCCGACGCCAACGAGGCAAACACGGCGTTGCTGCGGTCCTCGGGCGAAGCTGCTGGACCCCGTGCGGAAGCGATGTCATCTCCCAAGATCGCAATGGAACGAATCGGTGGCTCTTCCGGGGCTAACACATCGGGTTTGGTCGGCGCTTCGACCCTGCTCGGTGCTTCCACGGGCACCGAAGTCTTCTCGTGAACCGATAGACAGTCGTTCTCGTGTCCGGCCAGCAGCGGCGCGGAAAACAGCAAAGTTGGAGGCGACAGGATCTCGGAAATCGTGGTCTTTGCCAACTTCGAACGGATCGCTGCCGCGACGCGCGGCGAAACGGGCCGGCGAGACTGCTGAACTCGCGATGCCGTTTGCCCTTCGAGTCGCAGGTTCTCCAGGGCTTTATGCATGCGACTCATGGTTTATTTTTCCAGCAGAGCGGCGAGCCGTCGTCCGGCCCGCGACAGACACTAGCCTTTGAGCAACTTGGTAAACAATCGGCCGAATCGCGCCGGCCGGGCTGTGGAGTTGGCCGAAGGGCTGGCGGCGATGGGCAGCGACTCGTTATCAGCCCCGCTTGCGTTGAATTGGCTTGAGGTCGCGCCGCCGCGATTGGGAAAGACCGGGTCGGTAGCTGGATCGAATCGCGGTGCTTCGCGGTACAGCACCGACGACGCCGCGGACGATTCGGCTTCGCTCATTCGGCTGGTGACTGTGCGGCTCGACTCGTACTCGGCGAGCTTGCCGGCAATCGCGTCGAACGGATCTTCGTGGCAATCTTGCCGCACGTCGATTTGCGATAGCGTGACGCTATTGGTCGCAGCCGCCGCCATATTTCCGGCGATCGCCGTTTCGTTCATGTCGCCTGGGTCTTGTTCCAACCCGACATACTCGACGACCGACTCCACGACGGAACCCTGGGCCGGCGACTTTGAATACGGCCCATTTGAATACGTTGGCTTCTCCATCGCCGACTCGGTTCGCTCGGACCAAATTCGAGACGAGGCCCCCATTTCGACCACAGGACGAGTCGGCACCACGTCGAGCAAAAGTTCTTCCGTGAATCCCTCGCCCGACAGGAGCGACGAGGCATTGAACACCAACTCGATCTCGGGTGAACGGGAAAACGACTGCCGCGGCCGCGAAGGTTCCACTGGCGAGCTGTTGGGCGTTTCCAAGAGGTCGTCGGAAGCCAACAAGGAAATCGAGTTCGACGTCTTGGTGAACGATGCCTCCGCCTGCGAGATCGCGTCAGGCGGCGAATCAGATTCGCCTCGCCCGAAGTCGCTGGGAAGTTCGCCAAATTCGACGACGTTTGCTGCGTCGGAACGCGACTCGTTCCAAGGTGCCGGCAGTTGCTGCAAGTCCGCCCAGGCTTCTTCGATGGCTTCGCGGTCGATCCGCTCCAACCCCGATACGGCGGCCAGTACGAGTGCGTGATCGCACATCTGGTTGATCAATCGCGGAATGCCGTCTGTCGCGGCAAAAACGCCCGCGGCGGCAGTTGCGTCGAACAGCCGGTCGCCGTCGGCCCCACAGCGGAAGAGTTCGCGGCGGATGTATTCGCCTGTCTCTCCCTTGGTAAACGGCGCCAAGTACTGGCGGCAAGCCACTCGCTGGGCGAACGACTCCAACTTGCTGTTGCCGATTCGCTCTTCCAACCGCGTGTTTCCAATCAGGGCGATGCGAACGCCCGGTTCGCCGTGGTGCAGGGCATTCGTAAGGAGCCGCAGTTCTTCGAGCAACCGCAGCGGCAAGGTATGTGCCTCATCGACTAGCAACGCAACATTGCTAGCACCCTTCGACTCCAGTTGGTCGACAATCGCCATCCGCAGATCGCCCTCGTCGAGCGGGGCGCATTTGAGTTCGAGCCCAGCGGCAATGGTCGATAGGAGCGACCGCCGCGTGCACAAGCCGGCGCTGTTGATCACAATGCTAGTCATCTGCGGTCGCAGATCGCGCTCCAGAACGCGAGCCAACATCGACTTGCCCAGGCCAGGACCGCCAATCAGAAGCGCGACTCCCTCGGCCCGCGTCAGGCACCGCGAGACAGCTGCCCGCGCGGCCTCGTTGCCAGCCGACGGGAAGTAGACATCCGCCTTGGGGGAGGGGGCGAAGGGGCGGGCCGTCAGATGGAACTTAGTTTCGTACATAGATGTTTGAACTCGTCCCAAATGTCGAGTCGGACCCGCCGATGTGCGTGATAGCACGGTTCGCCAAACGACCACCGTGTTTCGGCAAGAGTTATCGGCAACTTCAGACTTCCACCATGACTTTGGAGCGATTCATTTGGTCGCTTAAGTCACTTAATTAGCAAAATCCTCCCAATCGTTACGTTCGGATTGGTAGCCAAAGGCGTCACTCTCCAACTCCAATGGAGAACCTCCTCTCGGGGGAAGCCGCAAAACACCTCACTTTCTTGACGCTTTGTAAGCTCAAGCTACTAGTTGGATGCAAGCGAATTCGTCTCCCAGATCACTGATTCGCAAAAAGTCAAACCAGGGCATTGAGCGATGTCTAAGCAAAACCGAAGCGGCTTTACTCTTGTTGAAATCCTGATCGTCGTCGTCGTGATGGCGGTCCTTGCAGCGGCCATCGTTCCGCAATTCACCAGTGCGACCGACGATGCCAAGACCAACACGGCCAAGTTCAATCTGTCGACCCTTCGCGGGATGTCGCAGATGTACCGCAGCCAGCACAATGCCTCGCCACCTTCGGCTCTCGACAAGCTGACCCAATCCACCGATGCCAGCGGCGCCGTTGGCACGGGTGCCGCCTATCCCTACGGTCCTTACCTGCAAAAGCTGCCGTTCAATACGATTAACAACAAAAACAGCGTCGGCACGGCATCGACCAACCCGCCGACGACGGCCGACGGCTCGACCGGTTGGCTGTATCACGCCGCCAGCGGCAACGTGTGGCTCAACGACGCCACGCTGTACACCGAATAAGGCCAAACTGGTTGTGGGCGACCACGTCTGCTGTAGCCGCGTTCGCCAGAACGCGGGAAGTTGGCGTCGCTTCGTCGAGGATAGTTGAATTCCTGGCTCCCAACGTCAACCTGCCGCACTCTTGGCGAGTGCGGCTACGAAGAGGGGTGAGACCGAAAGCCAACTTAAAAGCTATCGAGCGGGTGTCCTTTAGGGCCCCGCTCTCGTCGTTTGAGGGGGTAGATCGCCGCGTTTCCCTTGTCCCTGGTGGGCGCCTCGACTAAAAAGAAGTTGTGGAAGCACACGAGACCAATTGAAGTTTCTCAATCGAATGTCAATCGGCCGAGCGAAGCTCAACGACGACGATCCAACCCCGCAGCCCCCCAAGGCTGTTGTCTCGCGGCTTTCGCTTTACCTTCGCGAGCTCCAGTGCCTGCTTCGCGACGGCAAGCAAACCATCAGCTCCACCCAACTTGGAGCGCTTTTGGGGTTCACCGACGCCCAGGTTCGCAAGGACTTGGCCTATTTCGGGCAGTTTGGGTACCCAGGGATCGGCTACCGCTGTTCTGAGCTGGTCGACGCGATCAGGAACATTCTGGGGACCAACCGCGACTGGCCCATGGCCCTGATTGGCCTCGGCAACCTGGGCCGCGCCTTGTTGCGTTACAAGGGCTTTGGTCACCAAGGCTTCCGCGTGGTTGCCATCTTCGACACCGACACCACGAAGATCGGCAAGACCGCCGAAGGGTTGCCTATCTTCGCACTGGATGACCTCAAACAGCAGGTACCTCAAAAGGGAATTCGGTTGGCTGTTTTGGCCGTGCCAGCGGCCTCGGCCCAGTCGGTCGCCGACCTGGCCAGCGAGGCCGGCGTCGAAGGGATACTCAACTTCGCCCCTGTCACGCTCACGCTCCCCCCGCACGTCGAACAGATCGGGGTCGACCTGGCGATGGAACTCGAGCAGCTCGCTTTCGCCGTCGCCAAACGAACTGCCAAGGAAGATGAAATCGACGAGAAACAGGCCGAGAAGCCTAAAAAGGCGAGCGGCAGCTAAGCGGGGTTATGCTCGCAGTTCTGAAAACCGTGAGTTTTCGCGAACACATTTCTGCCCAGCGGGTCTCTTCTAGCGACTCAATTCCCTGCCGGACAACGACTTAGCCCTTCGATTTGGCCCCGCAGCAGTGGCGTTGTCACAACGGCGAGAGGCCGTAAAATACATCCCTTTCCAGGGTCGCCATTGGCCTCCACTGGGAACCGCTCGCGGGTGGTGTAACGGTAGCACAAGAGATTTTGGCTCTCTTTGTCAAGGTTCAAATCCTTGCCCGCGAATTTTTTCTCTCGTCCCACGTCTGTCTGACGTCGTGCGCTTGGCCCGTTTCCAATCGCCCTGCGGATAGCAATTCTCGCGCTCCCCCATCAGAATGACCCGCAACGCATCGTTGTTGGCAAGCGGCGATCTTTTGGGACCCTCTCATGGCGCGATTTGTAGTCCTCGCATTTCTTGTAGCTTCTCTTTCTGGATTGGCAACAACCAATGGCCAGGAGATGCCCAAGGTCTTAGACGACCGGCTGCAACTCGATCTGATTGCCGAGAGCCCCCAGTTAATGACGCCTACCGGGGTCGCGGTTGAGAAAAGCGGCCGCGTCCTCGTCATCGAGAGCCACACTCACTTTCCTCCCAAGGATTACGACGGTCCCAAACACGACCGGATTTTGGCCTTCGACCCGAAGAATCCCGGTTCGCCGACGGTCTTTCACGAGGGCTCGACCCATACCATGAATCTGGGGGTCCACCCCGATGGAAGCGTCTACGTCGCCACGCGGCAGCGGATCTTTCGGCTTCGCGACTGGGATGGCGATGGCACCGCCGCAGAGGAAGTCCCCATCGCGCACCTCGAAACCAAGGGCAACTATCCTCACAACGGCCTCTCGGGCTTTGCATTCGGCTGGGACGGGGACGTTTACTTCGGCTTTGGCGAGAACCTCGGCGCCGACTACAAGCTGATCGCCAGCGATGGCACAACCCTCTCAGGCGGCGGCGAAGGGGGAAACGTCTATCATTGCCAAGCCGACGGCTCCAAATTGCGCCGCGTGGCAACGGGATTTTGGAATCCGTTCGCCATGTATCGAGATCCGTTGGATCGACTCTTTGTCGTGGACAACGACCCCGACAGCCGCCCACCGTGCCGGCTGCTCCACATCGTCGAGCAAGGAGACTACGGCTATCGCTTCCGCAACGGCCGCAAAGGGGTCCATCCTTTCACGGCCTGGAACGGCGAGTTGCCCGGCACGCTCCCCATGGTTGCCGGCACGGGCGAAGCACCGAGCGGCATCGTCGGCGCCGATAGCGACCAATGGCCCGACGACTTGCGGGGCGCCTTGATGGTCACCAGTTGGGGCGACCATCGCATCGAGTGCTATCCCCTCAGGCCGCGCGGCCTTTCGTTCACGGCCGAACGAAAGGTCCTGGTCAGCGGCGGCGAGAACTTTCGCCCCGCCGGCATGGCCATCGCGCCCGACGGCAGCATCTGGTTCAGCGATTGGGTCGACAAGAGCTACGAGCTCCACAAGAAGGGGCGTTTGTGGCGGCTAAGCGTAAAAGGCAAATGCGGCCCCGAAGTCGCCGATCGGGTAAAGCACTTTTCCCAAGACAATATTGAGGGGCTGCAAGCCGCGATGAATTCGAGCGACCGCATCTATCGCGAAGCCGCCCTCCACACCATTGCTGCTGAGAAGGACAACCAGCCCAATGCGTGGCAGGCGCTTCACGACACCATCAACACAAACCCGGACTTGAATTGCCGCGTCGCGGCGATGCGGGCTTACTTCCAGACCAACTGGATGCGGGCCCCTCAGGGTGCCAAGGTGCGGCCGCTGCAGACGTTGCCGGTCGTCCAAAACGGTGAAGCCAAGCCCGACGAACTCAAGACGAAAACCATCTTGTGGTGGCTGACCGAGAGTGCCTTCAAGCAGCGCGCGAATGACCTTCCCGACGGCCCCCTCGGAAACGCGATGAAAGCCGGCCTGATCAACATGGCGACCAGTGCCGACGACTTCAGCTGGATGAAGGAAACACCCCCTCTGCACGAGTCCTACCTGGCCCTCAAACTGATTCCGAACTACGCGGAACTCCTCAAGGAAAGACGCTTTCCCAAGCCTGTCTTGCGATCGTTTCATCCCAACAAGGCCATCGATTCGGCGCTCGCGACGAACGATCCCTTTCTGTTCCACCTTTGCGTGGAACAGTTACGGTTGCAGATCAGAACAGCCAACACCTCGCCCCCAACCACGGCCAAGGGAAAGCTGGCCTACGCGGTCGCGGCTGTCCGAGAAGCGACCGAGCAAGACCCGCCCGAACTTAGCGAGTGGCTCGCCGATCCCGATATGGACCTCCGCATGGTCGCTTTGAACTACGTGCACGACAAGCGCTTGGTGAAATTCAGCGATCAGGTGCGCGAGGCCATGAAGACCACCACCAATCGGCAAGTCTTCGAAGCGACTCTCGCCACGCTGCAGGTATTGAGCGACAAGCCCTACGATCCCTCGAAAGAATCTCGCGGCGAGGAGGAAGTCGTCAAGCTCGTCGTCGATGGGGCGAATCCGCCCGAACTTCGAACGATGGCCCTCCGCATGCTGCGGGCCGATCATCCCGCGCTCAAGCTAGAAGTGCTTGAAGAACTTTTGACGTCGAAGGACCAAAACCTGGCGACCGAAGCCGTCCGTAAGCTGGGGGATCGCACCGAAGCAGTCGCCATCGCACGCATCCGAAGCCTCGCGGAGGATGAAGCAAAACCACCAGCGATTCGCGCCGAAGCCATTGCCACGGTGACGCCAGACAATGCAGCCAGCCGGTCTTTGTTGATCAAAGTCGCTAAGGACTCGCGACCAGATCAGATTTCCGCTGCGGAATCCGCGATTCGGCAACTACGCGGAAAGTTCGACCACATTCCCGAGTTGGACCAGGTCAGCGAGTCACGGCGACAGAATGGCGCCAAGCCGCGCGACGACGAGGCCCTCGGCATGCTCTACTTCAAGGCGGTTCCTGCAAGGAGCCGACCCACGCCCACTGATACGGAAAGATGGCTCGCAGCCATCCAAAAAGCAGGGTCGGGGGCAGCGGACGCCGATCGCGGACGCGCAGTCTTCTTCAGCCGTCAGGCCCGCTGTTCTTCGTGTCACGAGTCAGAAGGCCGTGGCGCTGCGGTCGGTCCGAACCTGACTGGAATTGGCCGAACGATGACGCGAGCCAGGCTGCTCGGCTCGATCCTCCGCCCCAGTGCCGAAGTGGCGCCACAGTTCGCGCCGCTGCGCGTGACCACCAACGACGGCCTCTCGCGAACGGGTCTCTACGTCGGCGAAGAAGTCGACGGAACGGTGAACTACGTCGACGACAAAGGAAAGAAGTTCCAGGTCCACCCGCGCGATCTGGAAAGTCGCGAAGAGGTGAAAACGTCGATCATGCCCGAACAACTCGTCGAAGGGCTGACGCTGATCGAGATCAAGGATCTGCTGGCCTATTTGGGTGACGGAAACGACACCGCGCCAAAAGATGCTGGCACTAAAGAGACTGCGAAAGAAGCGAAATAGCCTTCGCTACGAAGCCCGTCGCTCGCCAATAATCGCGCGGGCGATCCGAGCCGAAAGAGCAGGCCGGGCATAGATCCCCAGCACCCGCTCGTAAACCCCTTCCAGCATCGCCATGTGCTCTTTCACGCCAAACAACTGCTGAGCGCGAACGCGGCCGCGTTCGCCAAAGTCGGCGCGGAGTTGTGAGTTCTTAAGGAGCTTCGTGATCGCGTCGCCAAGTTGGACATGGTTGTACTTCTCGACGAGGAACCCGTTCTCGCCGTCGAGCACAATCTCGGGCAAGCCGCCGACGTTGGTCGCGACAACCGGCTTTCCGGCAGCGTGGGCCTCGGCAGCCGTCAGGCCGAACGCTTCCTCGCGCGGGCAGCACACGCAAACGTCGATCGCGTGCATCACCGCGGGAACACGATTTTCATAGCCCACCCAGCGGATCGCGTGCGAGACGTGCAGTTCGTCGGCCAACTGCTTGCACTCGGCCGCGTACGATCCGTTTTCCAGGCCGACAATAATCGCTTTCGCCTTAGGCACCTTTTGCAGAACCTTCGGCATGGCCTCGATGAGAACGCGTTGTGCTTTACGCGGAATAATGTTCCCGATCGTGCCCAGCAGCAAATCGTCCTGGCCGACATCCCACAGGCGTCGCATGGCGACTACATCTTCCTGCGGTACATGGGCGAATCGCTCGGTATCGATCGGGCAATAGATCCGACGGCTCCGACGTTTCGAAATCAAGTGGTACGTGCGGTGAAAATCGAGCGTCGCATCGGAGTTGGCGATGATGAAATCGTTGAACGGCCAATGCAGTTGCAAATGGCGCTGGTGAGCCGTCGCGATGCACGGAACGCCGTGGAACATTCGCAGCAGCGAGCCGAAAGCGTGCGCCCGGCTGTTGTGCGTGTGAACCAGATCGTACTGCCCGTCGTGAAAGATCTTGGCGACCGACTTCAGGTCGTTCGATGGCCAGCGATTCAACTCGGTAGGAACGCTGGCGATGCCCAGTCGCGACAGTTCATCGCTGAGCCAGCTGTCGGGCAAACAAACCGGCGTGACTTCGTGCCCCTGCTTGCGCAACAACTGAATGATGTCGAGCGCATACTTCATCGCACCGTTGAAACCGGTTCCCGAAACGATCTGCATCAGCTTGAGACTGCGCATGGAGTTCGTGGAAGCGAGGGGTGGATGAAGACACAAAGGAGAAAGCACGCCGGTCGACAGGCGACCAATACGTGCGGAACAGTACGTCCCCTAGAAAGGGAAGGCAATAGCAAAGACTTCCAGTCGTAACCTATCTCGGATCGATTTAGCCGATGAATTCGCGTGATAGCACCAGTATCTCATCCCGCCGCACCCCGCTCCGCAGCCGCACTCGCCAAGAGTGCGGTAGGTTGACGTTGGGATCCAGGCAACTCGCGAAGCGGCGCCAACTCCCCGCGTTCTGGCGAACGGCGGCTACAGCAGACGACGCCAGTGCCTAGACCTTCCCCAGCATCCGGTTGAGAGCGTCCGACGTCTGATAGATCAACGCCTCCGGATAATGCTGCCATGGATGAAAGTACTCGAACGTGATCCACCCTTTGTAGCCAATCTTGTCGAAGGCATCGATCACGGCCGGCCAATTCGTAGTTCCGTCGAGCAGCGGCCGGAAGGTCTCCAGCGAGTAGTCGGTCCCCTTCTTGGTGTACTCCTTGAAGTGGACGTTGGCGATTCGATTCCCCATGATCGGGATCCAGTGTTCCGGGAACTGGAACATGCTGATGTTGCCCGTATCGAAGTGAATCTTCACGTTCTCGCTCTCAAAGCTGTCGACAAACTGGTTCATTTCCATCGGCGTCATTAAAAAGCCGTTGAAAAAGATGTTCTCGATGTTGAGTGTCACCTTGAGCCGCTCGGCGGCCGTGGCCAGTTTTTTGACGGCCTCTTTCGCCCGCTTCTCGCACACGTCGTTGGGGACGGGCTCGTAGTCGGTTCGCCATGGAATGTGCACGGCGCCCGGCACCAGCAAAACGTTAGGCGTCCCCAGATCGTGGGCGGCACTGGCAATCTTGCCGGCGAGTTCGATCCCCCGATTGCGCCGCGTGGCGTCGTTACTGGTCAGCGGATACGGCCAGAAGAGGAACGAACAAAGGCCGCTGATCTCGATGCCGATTTTCTCAGCCGTTCGGCGAATGGCCAGCAGGTCGGCAGTCGACGCCTTAGGCGAAAGGTCGTTGTCGAGATCGTAGTTGAGTTCGATCCCGTCAAACCCAGCGTCTTTGGCCAGCTGCAAGCACTCTTCGAGCGTCATCTTTTCCGGATAGGGAAAGGCCCAAAGATTGATCGATTTTTTCATTTCGTACCGCTTTGCGGCACGCTTGCGAATGTCGACCTCAATCGGCTGAGCGGGCGGATCATCGGCTTTGGCCATCGTGGCGGCGAAGGCCCCGGCCGCCAACGTGGTCCAAGCCATTGCCGAACGGCGAGAAAAGGTCGTGCCATCGGGAGCGGTAGGATCAAACGGCATGGGAAGACTTCTTGAACAGGCCGGGAAAAGGAAGTGGCTGCGTTTCTAACGACAGGGCAACTTGTTTCTTAGGATAGGAAACAGGGCGACAAGGGGCAAATGCGCAGCTGTTGACCCGCCAGAACGGCTCTCCTTATAATACATAGGCCAATGTCGATTCGTTTTCATCCAGAAAACGAATTCGTGGTCCCGCCTCCGCGGACGACACCCCTCCTTGATCGTCTGCGACGACTTCCCCCCGCGTTAGGAGCATTGCCATGTTTCGCCTCGACCTCGGTTCGGCCCCGGCCAAATACTGCGACGGCATCGGGCGGCGGCATTTTCTTACGGCTGGCGTCACCGGCATGGCGGGCATCAGCCTGGCGCAAGTCCTTCAAGCTCGGGAACTTTCGGCGGAACTCGGCAAGCCCAAGAAGAAAACCAGCGTGATCCTGTTGTGGCTCGACGGTGGTCCCGGCCATCTCGACATGTACGATATGAAGCCGGAAGCGCCGCCCGAGGTCCGCGGCATCTGGAACCCGATTTCCACGAACGTCCCCGGCTTCGACATCACCGAGCTCTTTCCGCTGCAAGCCAAGTGCGCGGACAAGTTCTCGATCGTCCGCTCGCTGCACCACGACAATGGCGACCACTTTTCGGGTGCCCACTGGATGTTGACGTCGCGTCTCAGCGGTGTGAGCGGCGCCAGCAACACGGTTAAGAATCCGGGCCTGGGGGCCATCGCCTCGAAACTCGCCGGCTCGCGGAAGCCGGGCGTTCCCCCTTATGTCGCCATTCCCTACGCGATGAGCGTTGGCCTGCGCCAAGGTTACTTCGGTGGGAGCTATCTCGGCTCGCAATTTGACGCCTTCGAAACCGAAGGCGACCCCAACAGCGATGGCTTCAAGGTCAACAACCTGAACATCGCTTCGGGACTGAACATCGATCGTCTCCAGGACAGGCGGTCGCTGCTCGCCCACTTCGACAACGTCCGGCGCGACGTCGATCGCAGTGGCAAGTTCAACGCGATGAATCGCTTCGAGCAACAGTCGTACGAGATGGTGACAGGCAAAGCCGCCCAAGATGCGTTCGATCTCTCGAAGGAGTCGCCCGAGACGCGCGATCGCTACGGCCGAACCTCCTGGGGTCAATCGACCCTGCTAGCACGCCGCCTGGTCGAGGCGGGCGTCACGTTCGCCACCGTCCACTTCGGCGGCTGGGACCATCACTGGGACCTGAAGAAGGGATACGAAAACTACCTGCCTCAGATCGACAAACTCGTCAGCGCCTTGTTCACCGACTTGTCGGAGCGAGGAATGTACGACGACGTTCTCGTCGTCCTGTGCGGCGAGTTCAGTCGCACGCCGCGAATGAACAATGGCGGCAACGGTGGTGCGCCGATGAGCATGGGCACACCAGGTCGCGACCACTGGGGCAACTCGATGTTCTGCCTGCTCGGTGGCGGCGGCGTCAAAGGGGGCCGCATCGTCGGCTCAACCGACCGCAAGGGTGAAGCGCCCAAAGACAACCCGCTGCGGCCAGGCGACATCCACCACACGATCTACCATTGCCTGGGAATCGACCCCTCGGTCCATTTCCTCGACTATAGCGGCCGCCCCACGATCGCCGTCGATCACGGCGCCGTGATCCAAGAGCTTCTCTAAGCTGCTAGCGTCGAACGGAATCGAGAGTGCGATCGATCGCTTCGGCCAGCGCGCCGAGCGGATCCTGCGTCGGCGCTACCGTGAGTGACTGCCCGAAGAGACTCGCGACCAGCAGAACCACAGCCGCCAGCGCCAGCCCTGCCTCGCAGGCCGAGGTCGCGCGCCCAAGGACGTGCCGTAACTGCGGAGACTCTTCGCTATCAATTCTCCGCATGCCTGGCAGCACCATGGTCACCGGAAGCGAAATAGTCGACTCCACTTCGTCGACGGTCGACATCCGGCGGGCTCGCTCCGACTTCTCGGCAAAGCCGTACATCGCCATGGCCCCCGCTATGGACAACAACAGGTAGCCCATGATCCGAGTTGCCGAGGGAGTTCCCCCCTGTCGCGCAACGATCTGCGGCGGCGCCACCACGGCAACGGCGACCTTGCCGCTCCGTTCCCGTTCCGCAGCCGCAGCGAGCTCCTTTCGCCAGTGAAGCCGCTCGGTCTCAGCCCCTTCCAACTGTTTGTTGATGCGTTCGCGCGCCGCGACCAACTCGCTGTTTCGAACGGTGGTTGCAGGCGACTCCGCGGCCGGCTCTTCTTTCACAACCTCAGGGGCACGCCGAGTCGGAAGTGCCGCTAGCGCCGACTGCGCCTCGTGCAGCCGCTCCTTGGCCTCGATCACTTGCGGGTGCACGTCGGTCTGAGTTCGGAGCAGTTCCGCGAGATGGCTTTGACGTTCGGCGACCGCCTTCTCAAGGCGAACTCGCTGGGGATCTTCGGGCGTTTCTACCGGGGTTGGCGGAGGTTGCTGCTTGGTAAGCGCCATTTGCCGAGTCGATTCGATGAGGTCCTCGGTTCGCTCGCGCGTGAGGCGATCGAGCTTCGTTTGCAGTTCACTCCAGTGTTGCTCGGCCGTCTCGAAGCGGCGCTGGATGGCCCCTTTGGCACTGGCAAGTCGTTCGGCCGCGGCGTTGGGAATTTCCGTCGACAATCCGTCGATGGCTTCGGTGACGTCGCTCACCGCGAAGGCGGATCGAGCGTTCGTCGCGAAAAGACGAACGGCGACCGACGTAGGCGAGGACTGTTCGATCGCGCATTCGAGTGCAGATCCCTGAGTCGAACGCGCCTCGCGCGACCAGTCGGCCAGTTCGGCCGAACTGACAAGCGTTTCTCCCTCACTCGTACCTTTCGCGCCGGTGAATCGCACAACCGCTTCGGCGGTGTAGGTCTCAATCGGCTCGGGAGCTAGCACCAGGCACGCCATCAGGACCGTCAATCCTACGACGGTGGCGGCATAGACGCTCGAAGGACCTCTTCGCCCCTCGGCACTCACGTTGTCCGAAATGCCGCGCGCTGGCAAAGCCATCCTGTCATCCCTGACCCGGGTGTTCGGGGCGGCGTTTCCGCAATCGCTGCTCCGTCGTCCTGACGGAGATTCGGTAAATGCACCCGTATCAAACGTATCGGTCACTTCACGAAACGTGCTTGATGATTGATACTTGCATGCAGAGGCTGGAAGCTGGGTGCTCTTTGACGGTTGGCAATCATGTTTCGTACCAAGATCTGCGGGGTCACCCTGGTTGAGGACGCCCTCGCGGCCGTCGCCGAATCGGCCGACGCCATCGGACTCAATTTCTATTCCAAGAGTTCTCGATGTGTCACGCTGGAACGAAGCACCGAAATCGCCGAGGCCGTCGGCGGCAAAGTCCAACTCATCGGCGTCTTCGTCAACTCATTCAAGCTCTCGATCGAACGAATGGTTGATGGGGCTTCGCTGACCGCGGTTCAGTTGCACGGCGACGAGCCCCCCGCCTTCCTGGTCTCGCTCAAAGCACCGCGGATCATCAAAGTCTTTCGCAACGATCCCGAATGGCTACCTAGAGCATGCACTTACCTGACGGAGTGCCGGAAGCTTGGTCGTCTTCCAGAAGCCATCCTCATTGACGCAGCAGCTGCCGGCGGCCAATACGGCGGGACGGGCAAGACCGTCGACTGGCCGGCGATTCCCGGCGCTTCACGAGAACTTCGCGCGGCGGCAGAGGCGGAACTACCAGTCCTCCTGGCGGGGGGGCTCAATGGCGACAACGTACAGCAGGCCATTCTGGAATCGGGGGCCGACGGAGTCGACACGGCAAGCGGGGTCGAAACCAAACCCGGCATTAAGTCCCGCAATCTGATTCACACCTTCGTCCACAACGCGACCGAGGCCTTCCGCAGCCGCACCGCGAAGTGATCCCCTTCGGTTATCGAAGCCTTCGAAATTCGGTTCGATGTTGGCGTGGTTTCCTGCATTCGTTCAGGAAACGTTCATTTAGGTACTAGTGACACAGAAGCCTTTACTCGCATAATGGTGTCCGTATTGTAATTTGCCTCGCCCGACGCTCCCCCGAGTTGGGGGCTCTCTCGTTGCGTACGTGCGTCGGACTGGCCTTATTTGGAGTGGATCGAATGGCGACGGTTGAATCGAAACGTCTTCCCTACAAAGTTGCGAACATCAACGAAGCGGCCCTCGGTCGCCAAGAGATTCGCGTAGCCGAAGGCGAAATGCCCGGCCTGATGTCTCTTCGTAAGAAGTACGGAGCGAGCAAGCCACTCAAGGGCGCCCGCATCGCCGGTTGCCTCCACATGACGACGCAAACCGCCGTCCTCATCGAAACGCTCACCGCCCTCGGGGCCGAAGTCACCTGGTCGAGCTGCAATATCTTCTCGACGCACGATCCGGCTGCTGCCGCGATCGCCGCGACGGGCGTTCCGGTCTACGCCTGGAAGGGCATGAACAACGAAGAGTTCGATTGGTGCATCGAGCAGACGCTCCACTTCCCTGATGGCAAGCCGCTCAACATGATCCTGGACGACGGGGGCGACCTCACGGCCATGGTCCACCAAAAGACTCCTGAGCTCCTTTCGGGCATCAAAGGCATCTCGGAAGAAACCACCACGGGTGTGCATCGCCTGGTGCAGATGCACGAGCGCGGCGAACTCAAGATCCCGTCGATCAACGTGAACGACTCGGTCACCAAGAGCAAGTTCGACAACCTGTACGGTTGCCGCGAGTCGCTGGCCGACGGTCTCAAGCGTGCGCTCAACTGCATGGTGGCAGGCAAGGTTGTCGTCGTCGCTGGTTACGGCGATGTCGGCAAGGGTTGTGCCCACTCGATGCAACGCTACGGTGCCCGCGTGCTGGTCACCGAAGTCGACCCCATCAACGCATTGCAAGCCGCTATGGAAGGTTATCCCGTCGTCACGATGGAAGAAGCGGCCAGCCAAGGTCACATCTTCGTCACCACCACCGGTTGCTGCGACATCATCACGCTCGACCACATGCGTCAAATGCGCGATGAAGCGATCGTCTGCAACATCGGCCACTTCGATATCGAAATCGACATGGCCGCTCTGACCGGCGCCAAGGACGTGAAGAAAGAAGAGATCAAGCCGCAAGTCGACCGCTTCACGTTCGCCAACGGCCGCTCGATCATCGTGCTGGCCGAAGGCCGCCTGGTGAACCTGGGCTGTGCCAAGGGTCACCCCTCGTTCGTCATGAGCATGTCGTTCACGAACCAAGTTTTGGCCCAACTCGCCCTGTGGCAAGAGCCAGAAAAGTACCCGCTCGGCGTCCACGTGTTGCCGAAGCAACTCGACGAAGAAGTGGCCCGCTTGCACTTGGACTACCTGGGCGTGAAGCTCTCAAAGCTCAGCAACAAGCAAGCTGACTACCTGGGCATCCCCGTTGCCGGCCCCTACAAGCCGAACCACTACCGGTACTAATCGAAGTCGTCGCCACGCCGTAGCCGCACTCGCCAAGAGCTCGCCAAGAGTGCGGGGCCCCGGTGTGGGCTCAGCTTTGCAAATGTTCGAAAGGGCCGAAGGCCCGACAAATCTCAGCCGTGCCCGTAAGGCACGGTTCGCAATCGCAAGGAAATCGAAGGCCCAACGGGCCGACAGAAATGAGCGAACCTCATCTGTCGGCCCGTTGGGCCTTCTTCATTTCGGCGCCAACAGACCGGCGGCTTACGCCGCCGGCTAAGATCTGCCGGCCCTTCGGGCCTTTCGGAACAGCACCGCTCTGCCCCTTCTGTTCTAAGCCGTTTCGCGAAGTCGCAACACTGCCCGCAGAGTTACCGCAACCCTCCTGTTTCCCGTGAAACACTTGCCCGTCCTTGACGGTTTTCCGGTCCTGCGCGACATTGGCCTTTTCCAATTGTTTGAAGGGACTGCCGCTATGCCAACCGTCGCCGCGTTTCGAGGACTCCGCTACAACCTGGGCCATGTCGGTTCGCTGAGCGACGTGATCGCCCCTCCGTACGACGTGATCTCGCCCGAGTTCCAGGACCAACTCTACAAGCGGCACCCGGCCAACTTCATTCGGATCGAACTCAACCGGGAAGAGCCAGGCGACAACGACACCAACAACAAGTACGCCCGGGCGGCCCGGTACCTCCGCCAGTGGCAGCAGGAAGGAGTCATGCGTCCCGACTCCGATCCGAGCCTATACGTCTATCACCAGCAGTTCGACTTCGAAGGCCACACCTACACGCGCCGCGGGTTCATGGCTCGCGTGAAGCTCGAACGCTTTGGTGAAGGGAAAATCTACCCGCACGAAGAAACCCACGCCTCGGCCAAGGCCGACCGGCTCCTCCTGACCAAGGCCCTCAAGGCCAACGCCAGCCAGATCTTCGGCCTATACCCTGATCCCAAGAACGAGGTCCAAGACATCCTCGAGAAGGCAATCCAAGGTAAGCCGCCCGTCGAAGCAGTCGACCATCTCGGCGTCGTCCACCGCCTGTGGGCCATCAACGACATCCAAACGATCGGCGCCGCCTCGGCCGCGATCGATCCGCGTCCCATGTTCATCGCCGACGGCCACCACCGCTACGAGACCGCCTGTAACTACCAGGCGGAACTCGCCCAGGCTGCCGGCGGCAAACTCCCCGAAGGCCACCCGGCGAACTACGTCCTCACCATGTGCGTTGGGATGAGCGACCCCGGCATGATCGTCCTGCCCACCCACCGGTTGTTCCGGGGCGTTGCCCCGATGACCTCCCAGGAACTCACTGCGAAGCTGGGCGAATGTTTCACGTGCAACGCTGCCGGTAAGGGTCCCGCTGCGGCTAAGGCAATTTGGGCGGGCATCGCCAGCAGTGGTCGCCAGGACAAACTGGCCTTCTACACAGCGGCCGACGATCAGTGGACGACCGTCGAAATCTCAGCAGCCGGCAAAGCAAAAATGGCCGCCCTGTCGACCGACCACAGCACCGATTGGCAGGGCCTAGGCGTCTCGATCCTGCACCGCTTGGCGATGGAAAACTTGCTCGGCCTGACGAATCTCCCCAAGCCGATGTACGTCCACTCGGTCGACGAAGTGATCGAGGGGCTGACCCAAGGCGACACCGCCGGCCGCGACGCCACCGGCCAACAAGGCACTGGCGGCAAGTTCCAACTTGCGGCCTTGGTGATGCCCGCCACGGTCGAGCACGTTCGCCTGATCTCAGAACACGGCGAACGCATGCCAGCAAAGAGTACGTACTTTTATCCCAAGCTATTGAGCGGGCTTGTTGTATCGCTGCACGAGTAAGCGGTTCTTGCGCTTAGTGGAGGAAGGCTATAGGCTCCAGGCCCCAGGGAGGAAGAATCCCTGCGGCCTTCGGCCGCTTCCTTCCTATAGCCTGAGGCCTGAAGCCTTGCCCGCTAGCACCTAAAACTCATCTCCGCCGAAACACGGGCAGCCGTTATCCTGGTCCCATCTAACTGGACTCCCGGGGCGTCTGCGTGTCATCAGCTCGGCTCATATGTATTGCCAATCAGAAGGGTGGCGTCGGCAAGACGACGACCACGCTCAACTTGGCTGCTGCGCTGGCTCACGCTGACTCGAAGGTCTGCGTTGTTGACCTCGATCCCCAGTGCAATGCCACGACGGGCTTGGGTTGCCAACCCGCGGCACGCCATCCGCTGGTCTGTGAAGAGCCCCTCAGCGAGACGATGCTCGCTACGTATCTGCCGACCCTCAAGCTAATCCCTGGCTGCCGCGGCGTGCGAGATATCGCGGCGCTGGCCGACGGCGATGAGACCAGCAGTGCCCTGCTCCGCAATCATCTGCTCAACGGGCTAACGTCGTTCGACTACGTGCTGCTCGATTGCCCACCGTCGCTGGGCAAGCTCACGCATGCAGCACTAGCAGTCTCGACCGAGGTGTTGATGCCCATCCAGTGCGAGTACTTCGCGATGGAGGGGCTGACGCAGATGATCGAGGTGATCCGCGACGTGATGAAGTCGGCCAATACCAGATTGGCCTTCGGCGGAATCCTCCTCACGATGTACGATCCCTCACTCGAACTGACGCACGAAGTCGATGGCGAAGTCCGCGACTTCTTCGGCGAGATTGTTTTTGAAACGGTGATCCCACGCGATGTCGCCTGCAGCGAAGCGGCGAGTCATGGAAAAAGCGTGATCGACTTCGCCCCTCGCAGCCGCGCCGCGCGGGGGTATATCGAACTGTGCATGGAGGTACTGGAACGTGACTAAAGAACGCCGCCTGGGACGAGGTCTCGCATCGCTTCTCTCTTCGCCGAGCATCGAGTTGGAGCGAGTCGCTCCCGCTCCGGCCACGCATGGCTACTCGAACAGCGCGGTGCCCGCGCCGCACTTCCGAATGGACGATGGTGCCGTCGCCATCGCCTCTCCACCTGAACCGGCGGACGGCGACCTGATCCACTTGCCCGTCGAGCAGATCGACGAGAATCCCTTCCAACCGCGCCGCGACTTCAGCGAGAGCGAGATCGCCTCGCTCGCCGAGAGCCTCCGCGAACACAACCTGCTGCAACCGATCTTGGTGCGTCGGGTCGGAACGCGCTGGCAACTTATCTCCGGCGAGCGCCGACTCCGCGCAGCCACCAAGGCCGGATGGGCAACCATCCCCGCGCGAGTTCGCGAAGCAGACGATCGCCTGGTCGCCGAACTTGCCATTGTCGAGAACCTACAACGCAAAGATCTCAACCCAATCGAGAAGGCCCTTTCGTTCCAACGATATCTACGTGAACATGCGTGCACTCAAGAAGATCTGGCCAAGCGGCTCACGCTCGACCGCTCGACCATTGCCAACCTGATGCGATTGCTCGAACTGCCGAGCGAAGTCCTCGACGCCGTTCGCCAGGGAACGATCTCGGCCGGGCACGCCCGGGCAATTCTTCCCCTCGGCGACGACTACCGGCAGGTCCAGTTCGCACAGCGAATCGTGGCGGAGGATCTTTCGGTCCGCGACGTAGAACGCCTCGTCCAGGAACAAATCGCCTTAGACGATGGGATCCCGGAAGACGATCTCGAAACCACGTCCGCCGCTGCTGGCACTGCAACCAAAGCAAAACCAGCCAAGGCGCGAACTCGCAGCCAGCAAATCGCGTCCCTAGAAGCGGAACTCAAGCGGGCACTCGGGACCAAAGTCGAGATCAAGTCGACGGCCAGCGGCAAGGGAAAACTCGTCCTCCACTTCGCCAGCCACGACGAATTCGAACGCCTTTGCCAGCAGTTGGGCGTGGAATAATGTAGCCGCGTTCGCGCAGAACGCGGAAAGTGCGGCAGCCACCGCCAGGACCACGGGCACTCCCGGCGAGTGCGCCCACGAAAACGCCCTTTCGCCCCCGTTCCCAAAAGCAGGAAAACAAGTCAAAATACAAAACTCAACCGCGGGGTGTAGCTCAGCCTGGCTAGAGCGCTTGGTTTGGGACCAAGAAGTCGCAAGTTCAAATCTTGTCGCCCCGATTCGCCGAAGGCGAATAGAGCAGTGGAGCAGGAGACCAGTGGATCAGTAGAAAACGCCGTGGGCTCCACTGCGGTCTACTGTTCCACTGATCTCCTGCTCTTTTCTTTTGGATAGGCGCATCCACGCTGACGATGCGGTACCTCATCTGGGACTTTGACGGAACGCTGGCCGAGCGCAAAGGCATGTGGTCAGGCGCCCTTCTCGAAGCTCTGGCGAGCGAGCTACCAAATCACGAGGCGACTCCAGAGTCGATCAGGCCGTACCTTCAGACGGGCTTCCCCTGGCACGAACCACACCACGTCCGTGACTCAGGCGTTAGCGCCGACGACTGGTGGCAGGCGATCTACCCCGTGTTCGTCCGCGCGTATTGCGAAGGACTGCGGCTGGAGTACGCGCAAGCGCAACGTCTTTGTAAAGCCGTTCGAGAGGCCTATCTCAATCCCAGTAGCTGGGCACTGTTTGACGATACGCTACCAAGCCTCAAGGTTCTAGCCGCAGCCGGTTGGAAACATGTCATCCTGTCCAACCACGTCCCCGAACTTGCTGAAATCGCGCACGCCTTGGGAATCGGCCACTTATTCGAAGCGATATTCAACTCCGCAGAAACGGGCGTCGAGAAACCTCACCCCCGCGCGTTTCAAAACGTGGTCGCTTCGCTCGGCACGTTGGAATCGGTGTGGATGATCGGCGACAACATCACGGCCGACATAAAAGGTGCGACGGCAGTCGGGCTCCAAGCCGCGTTAGTCAGAAAGCCGCACGCCGATGCCGCAACCTATTTTGAAACGCTCGATGAACTGGCCGCGTTCCTCACCGGATTCGCCTGCGGCGAATAGAGCAGTGGAAGCTGTCGACTGTCCTACTGTTCTTCAGTCTTCACCCCTGCCGCTTCACCATTTCCTCCACCCAAACCGGCACGTAGGGGATAGTACATCCTTTGGACACGGGCCAGTCGCGGTAGAGGCCGATCTTCTCGCCCATCGCAACGGCGCGTTTACGCAGCTTGGGATGGTGGATGCCGATGGCGGCGAGCGTATTGTTCATCGTCCATTGCACCTCCGGCTTCGCCTTCGGCATCTCTTTCTCGATCCGATCGAGTAGCGCGGGCAAGTCGAGGTCCTTGTCATCTTTTTTGTTCACGCGGCTCGCCGTGAAGTTCCAACCCGCCCGGGCGGCCCAGCGGTCCTTCGCCTTCATCCACTTCTCGCGCAGTGTTTCCCTTTCGGGATGCTGTGCAACCACGTAAGAATTCAGCCAGTCCGCCACCTGCGCGCAGGTGACGGAGCGAGTCAACTTATCGACCTCGTCGGCCGAGAGTGCCTTAGGCTTGATGATCAGCGTCGCGAGCAACTGCGCTTCGACATTGCCCGTCTCCCAAAGCTTGAGCGCCAGTTCGTGATCGCTCTTGAGCTTGTTGGCGATCACTCGGATGTCGCCCAACTTCACGCCGAACTGGTTGTCGGGCGCGCCGGCCTTGGTGTTATGGGCACGGCGGGCTTTGTCGCCAAGGGATTCAAGCTGCGCTAGGATTTCTTTGACTGTCATGCCCTCGATTATACGTGCGGCGACGTTACCCCTGCCGAATGCCAGCAATTCTCATTGCCAAATCTTCAGGAAACACCAGCTCGGCGGTGTTTTCGAGTTCATGCACATCCCACCAACGCATTTCCAAGATGCCTTCGTTCCCGTGAATTTCTTCCACCTCACGGCTAAACACGACTTCGCCATGAACCGGGACGAGAAAAAACGTCTCGGTCTGCGATAACGGTCGCCCGGCAAAACTGAAAAAAGCATGTCGGACCCACAACAGCGAGAGGTCGTCGACTTCCAGCCCCAACTCCTCTCGGGCCTCTCGCTTGGCTGCCATTCGCAGCGTTTCACCCGCTTCGACGCCGCCGCCCGGCGTCCCCCACCACTCGCGGCCAAATCCCTCCGTGTAGCGAAACAACAAGACCCGCCCCGCCTCATCGAGCAGAATAAGGCGCGCCGCGGTGCGAATTCGGACTCCCTCGATCCAAGCCAGCGCCTTCGCTTCGACGTCCTTGATGAAGCTACCTTTCCCGTCCATGTAAGCTTCAACGTCGTTGGGATGCGCTTCCGCCAGGCGACGCTTCAGATCCGAGTACTGGGCCGCGGGTTCCGGATGCGCTCGCAGGTAATCCCGGAACGCCAGGTGTCGCAGCACTTGCGGCGAACCAGTTTCGAAGGCGTGAACCTGCTCCGTCCGCTCGCCATTGGAATCGTTTCTGCGGAAGTAGCGCCGACCGGTGATGCCAAACTCGCCAAGGCCTTCGTATCCGAGAGTGCTCATCTGCTCAGCCGTTGCGTCCAATCGAGTCAGATCTCGCACGGTGACGAGCATGTCGATGATTGGCTTGGCATAGATGCCTGGGACAGACGTGCTTCCGATATGGTGGATCGCAAGCAGGTTGTCGCCCATCACCGCGGCGACTTCTTCGGAGGCCGCGAGAAATGATTGGGGCCACTGTTCGTTGGGTGGGACGACGCGCACTCGCATGGAGGAGTTCCCGCCAAAGATTTCGACGATGCCGCGCCTGATTTGCTCCTAAGGCTGCTTACCCGCCAGGAGCCGATCGCGACTGATCACAGCACTTGAATCACTTGTCTGGGACATCGGCGATTTTTCCTTCAGTCGCACTCTGAATTTGGCGCACGGCCTCATGCCATTCCGCCGACGCGAGCGCCTGCTTCATGATGCGGGGCAAATCGACGTTCCGCCCCCAGGTATAGCCTCCGTCGCGCGACTCTTTCAAGTAGTCGTGCCAAGCTTGCAAATCGTAACCAAAGTCCTTGCCCGAAAGCTTAACGAGCCCGTCGTGGCCTGCCTCAATGCGTGAGGCCAGGCTGTCGTAGTCCGTTTCCGCGAAGCGAGGAAGACATTCGCCGCAGAGAAGCCAAACGGCCATTTGAGCAGGGTAGAGTCGCATAGCCGAACATTGTACTCGGCCATCCAAGAACTATTCCTTGCCGGCGGAACGTGCGTGATTTGCGCAAGGGGCTAGTTGTCGGGACAATGATCAACGAAACCCGCCCGAGACAACCAGCGTCTGCCCCGTGACCCACGCCGCGTCGTCCGAGACCACGAACGCAACAACCGAAGCGATGTCCTGCGGCTGGCCGAGGCGTCCCAGCGGCGTTTGCCCTTTAACCTGCGTCGCCATTTCGCTCTCGGTGATGCCTTGCGAATGCGTTCCCTCAGTTTCGACCATGCCAGGATTCACCGAGTTCACTCGGACCTTGCGCGGCCCCAGTTCCTTGGCGAGCGACAACGAGATGGTGTCGACCGCGCCCTTGGTCGCACTATAGACCGAGGCACCGGCCGGCGCCGAAGTCGCGACCACAGACCCGATGTTCACGATATTCCCGCCGTCTGGGCCAAATTGCTTCACAGCCTCGCGCGTTGCTAAAAACAGCCCAAGGACGTTGAGATCGAACATGCGGCGGTACTGCGATTCCTCGAATTGATCGATGGCGCCGAATTCATAGACACCCGCATTGTTAACCAGGATGTCGACGCGGCCGACGGCCTTGGTCGCTTCGGCGAACAGTCGCTTGACGTCGGCCTCCTTCGCCACATCCGCCTGAACGGCAACCGCCTTTCCGCCTGCCTTGGTGATGGCTTCAACCACCTTATCCGCGCCCGCCTTGCTCGACGCGTAGTTCACGACGACCGCCGCGCCCTCCGCGGCCAAACGACGGGCGATTTCGGCCCCGATCCCTTTCGATGCCCCGGTGACCAAGGCGACTTTCCCGGCGAGTTTCTGGGACATAACTTTCTCTCCTTCGTTGTGCGGAAACAGTTTCATACCGATGAGTACAAAATAGGCGCCGCGTCCTTGATAGTCAAGCGGGAATAATGTACCATTTAGTACAGTAATCTTCTTGAACGGGGAGAACGGAGCGATGCACGCAGGCCGGCCGCGGGAATTTGATCCGGAAAAGGCACTCGATCAGGCCCTCAAAGTCTTCTGGCGCAAGGGTTTCGAAGGGGCCTCGCTCACCGACCTGACGGAAGCGATGGGAATCAACCGCCCTAGCCTTTACGCGACCTTTGGCGACAAAGCGGCCCTCTTCCGCAAGGCAATCGATCGCTACGTCGAAGTCCAGGCAAGCCACGTCCGGGCCGCACTCGAAGAGCCGACGGCCCGGAAGGTCGTGGAAAAACTGTGGAGCGGGAACATCGCTCTCGTCCGCAATCCGCGCAATCCGCGTGGTTGTTTCCTCGTCCAAGGCGCCCTAGCGTGCAGCGAAGAAGGTCATGCCCTGCAAAAGGCCATGGCGCAGCAGCGCAGCGGCGGCGAAGCCCTGCTCCGAAAACGATTCGAACGAGCAATCGAGGAGGGCGATCTGCCGCGAGGAATCGATGCCGCAAATCTTGCCCGCTACGTGGCGACCGTCTCCTACGGCATCGCCGTTCAGGCCGTGGGTGGCGCTTCGGCAGACGAACTAACGGCCACGGCAGAAATCGCCCTTCAAGCACTTCCAATTGCGAAGGCTCGCGGGTAACGGCCCGTCAACTCGACTTCCTGGAAGGGGCTACGCTACTCAGAATCCGCGCGCCCTCGCCGCGTCATTAGCATTGCCTGAAGATCTTTGAGCGGCACCGGCTTCACCAGGTGGCCGTCGCAGCCCGCGGAACGAGAGCGCTCCCGATCGTTTTCTTGCCCCCAACCGGTGAGGGCGATGATCGTGATTTCCTTACCCCAGGGCTGTTCTCGAATGCGACGGGTCGCGTCCAAGCCGTTGAGCACCGGCATGCCAACGTCCATCAGGATGACGTCAGGAAGAAATGCCTCCGCCGCTGCGACTGCTTCCGAACCGTCATGGGCGGTTTGAATCTCGTGACCGAGAAGACGCAGCAAGGTCGCCAGCGACTCCGCTCCATCCTTGTTGTCGTCCACCACCAGAATGCGGTGGGACGGCCCGCGAACTTGCGACTCGGCCCTCGCGGGGCGCGACGTCTCCAAGCGCTCGGCCTCAGGCAACATGACGGTGAAAGTCGCGCCGCGTCCTTCCCCATCGCTCGCGGCCGATACCGTTCCGCCATGCATTTCGACCAGCCCTTTCACGAGCGCGAGGCCAATCCCCAGGCCGCCTGCTCGTCGCTCCAGACCGCGATCCACCTGGCTGAACATATCGAAAATCGTTGGCAGCGCGTGGGCGGGAATTCCGATCCCAGTGTCCCGCACCATGACTTCGATATGGCTGTTGACGCGTTCCGCCGAGAGCCACACTCGCCCGCCGGTCGGCGTATACTTCGCACTGTTGGTGAGCAGGTTGGCGAACACTTGCGCCATCCGCGTGAGATCGGCGTCCAGTGCGACGGGCGTCGCCGGCAGCGCCACCGTAAGCTCATGGCGGGCGGCATCCAGAAGCGGTCGCGCCGTCTCGACCGCGCTCGTCACAACTTCCTTGAGCGATATCCTCGCGCGCCGCAATTCCATCTTGTTGCGATTGATCCGCGAGATATCGAGCAGATCGTCGATCAGCCGTACCATGTGCGCCAACTGGCGATCCATGACGTCGCGGGCCCAGTTCAATTGTTCCGCATCGCCATCGGCCAGCCGCAGCACTTGCAGGCCATTGCGGATAGGAGCCAATGGATTGCGCAACTCGTGCGCCAACAGTGCGATGAAATCATCCTTCTGTCGGTCTGCTTCGCGTAGCTCCTGGATAAGTCTCAGCCGCTCGTAGGCCACGGTCACATAGTGGCAAATGGTTCGCAGGAACTCGACCTCGTCCGCTTCGAACGTGTCGCGCGTACGACTGGCAAACGACAACGTGCCAAGCAACCGATCGCCCGCGAGCAGCGGGTTGCAAGTGTACGCGCGGATGCCGAAGCCTTTGACAAGCTGCACGCGCGGGTCGTCGGAATCCTGGATGCACGTCGCCGTCATGGCCCGCTTGTTCACCGCGACGGTGCCGCAAATAGCCTGGCCAAACTCCAATCGCTGGATGGTGTTGGCAACTTCCTGGGGAATGCCTAAGCACGATTCCAATCGCAAATACGTGCCCGAATCGTGCACCATGAAGTTGAAGTACGTATCGAGTCCGAAGTGGGGCGCAATTTTTTTGAATAACCCGCGCATCATCGCGTCGGGTTCTTCGGTGGTCAGCAAAACTGCTGCGGCCTCCCAAAGCAACCGCAGCCGTTCAGACTGTTTGCGAAGCCCATCCTCAAATCCTCGCCGCGCCGTGATGTCCTGCACCACGCCGTGCATTCTCAGCAAACGTCCGTCGGCGTCGTACACGCCGCGGCCGCGGGCGGCGACCCACATCGGCGCTCCACCAGGGCGCAGCACTCGGTACTCGATGTCGTAGTCGACCCGGTCGGCCATCGCTTGCGCGGCGGTCTGGCGCGCTAAATCGCGATCCGCCTCATGAAGCAGCGATCGCAGCTGCTCGCGATTGTGCGGAATCCCCGGCTCGACCCCGTAGATCTCGCCTGCCTTGGCGGAGAGGACCATATTGTCGGTGGCCGGGTCCCACTCCCACGTGCCAAGATTGCCCGCATCCAAAGCCAAGGCCAGCTTTTCGACGAGCCGTGTCGTTCCCGACTCGGCTTGCTTCCGCTCCGTCACATCGCTCGCCGCCCCGAACCACTCGACGACCGTCCCCTGTTCATCAAGAACAGGAATCGCGCGCGAATAAGACCAGCCAATCGATCCATCCGCCCGCACCACGCGATGCTCGATTTGAAAGCCGCGCTTATGGCGCAATGCCTCTTCGATGGTCTGCCGGATCAGCGCATGATCCTCGGGCGGAACATACGTTTCCAGCCACGACACGCTCGGCTCTCGAGTGTCGGCGATAAACTCGCGCCCCACCAGTTGCCGCATCACTCTGAAATCGGCGCTCATGCGACAGACCGCGTCGGAACTGGCTGTCACGAGCGCTCGAAATCGTTCCTCGCTTTCCCGCAGCGAACGCTCAGCGGCCTCAGCCTGCTCGAGCCGCGTCAACGTTTGGATCGCCGCGCCGGCAAAGCGCGTCAAGCTTGTGACCAGCCGGAGATCCTCCGAGTCGAATTGCGTCTCGGCCGAATGCGATACCACCCACACCGTACCAACGGCCTTGCCATCCTGATGGAACGGCACCAGCAAAACTTCGTGGACGGGCGGGCAAAGTTCCGCGACGTACGGAAACACTCGGACCAGGTCCACCATCAATTGGGGAGCATTGCGATCGAGAACGGTTCCGCACGGGCTAAACGTGCGAGGCGTGGTAGTACCCAGATAGGCTGCATAGTGGCCAGCCGTCGCCCGCCAGCGAAACACGCTTTCCTCGTTGTCCGACTCGAAGACACTGATACCGGCGGACCCTGCCTTGCACAGCTTCAAAGCCGTTTCGGCCAGCTGTTGCAGGACACCCTTCGGCGACTCGGCCATCACAGTGGCCAGTGCTACCAGGGCTTGGTTCTCAGATTCGAAATCAGGCGCGCGGGCAGGCCGGCGCACCAGTTCCGAGGTAATGAGAATGTCGTCTACGACTGCCACGCAGCGAATCCAGGTGAGTTCATGGATTTACCGCTGGACGCCACTCTTCGGAGGAATGGCGAGCGGTTAGGCCTTGGATCGACGCCCCCAAGGGCCAAATAGTCGCGTCAAAGAGGTCGATTTTACTATTTGGCGAATTCAAGTCCAGAGAACGGCGAGGGCTGTTTTTGGCATTCACATTGCCATGAAACGCGGACTATTTCGTCTCAGGAGGAGAACGTCGCTGCCAAGCAAATTTGGGAATGCAAAGGCGATTAGAAAACCGGCAATCCCACTCCACCATCAGGCCTACTTCCGATAACTCCGTTTCGATGATCTGCGCGATCTTCGGCCCGTTGGACCTTTCCAGCACCGCATCACAAGGTCCGAACGAAAGAAAGAGCGGCCCGCCCCGAACGACCCGCTCCAAGTCCTGGCCATGATAAAAACAATACCCGATCAGCTCATCCTGCTTCGGATGACCTGCATAGATGCCGCGAAAGTCGTCGTAACCATCGCGTTCCGTGTCGCCGGCATTATGGACCGACACGACGCCCAGCTCGTTCAACTTGGCGAACGCCTGGTCGAGCCGATCGCAATCGGTCATCTCGGGCCAATCCGCATGACTCGTTCGCCAGCGATCGATGCTCGAATCGATTGCCAGTCGAACGGAATTTTCGTCCAGTTCACCCGGTTTACGCCACTCCTCGCATACGATCTTAAAAACCCGGTCCCGATTCCAAAGGGACGAATCTACCAACGCATCAATCTTCTCAAGAACCTTCGCGTCGAGCTGCGTTGTTGCCCGCGACAGACCGGCGACGGCCTGTTTAGGAGAGGTGCTGGCCGCGGGGGAGCAGCCAAGGCTCGACGCTACCAGCACCAACACGAGAAGTCGATCCATTCGTCAGCGCCAATGGGAGAGAGTGAATCGTTGATGCCCCGGCGTCATGAACATAGGCAGATCGCGAAAATCTATCAAGCTGCCTGAGAAGAAAGTCGGGAGAGAACTGTAAACAGGTGTTCCCGATTCTGGCAATACTTGACTGGTAAGAGATTACTTACGTATATTGAACGCTCCATTCCAGGCAGCAAGTTGCAAGCAAGTGAGGCCAGACCATGAGCGAAGCACAGCCACCCAAAGAGGCGGCGCCGTCTAAACCGGCCGCCGATCCGACAAAACCTTGGCGAGTGTGGATTCCGCTGGTCTTGCTTCTACTGATGTTTGTCGCTCGTGCGATCCCCGACTTGCTGCCGAATCCGCCGGCGAACATCTGGCTCGTCAGCGCATTCGGGCCCCTCCTCGCGAGTCTCGGCATCTTGCTGTGGTTGGCCTTGGTCAGCCGCGCTCGCTGGTGGGAGCGATTGATGGGCGTGATTTCCATCGTGCTAATCCTCGTTGCCATCACGGCCTTCAGCGACGCCTCGACCAGAGGCCCGATCATCATGGTGATGACGATCCCCATGACCCTGGGCGGCTTCGCCTTAGGGGCGCTCCTGTTTGGTCGGACGCTCAATAAGAACCGCCTGTGGTATTCCCTGGCGATCGCCGCTCTGCTGAGCAGCGCCACATTGTTCGTAAAAACCGATGGCGCGTGGGGGAACTTCCAGTTCGGCATCCAACCAAGATGGAGCCCAACGGCGGAAGATCGGCTCCTCGCCGAACGTAGCGCGCAAAGCAGCCACGGTGAGCCAGTTAAAAATGCGCCCATTGATGACACGGCCGCGGAGGCATTTTTGCATCCGGAGTGGCCAGGATTGCGGGGCCCTAACTTCGACGGTGCCCAGCACGGAGTGAGGTTCAGCGACGACTGGAAAGCACATCCGCCAAAGGAGCTGTGGCGGATCGCCGTGGGACCGGCATGGAGTTCGTTCGCGGTAGCGAGCCCCTTTCTGGTAACCCAAGAACAACGGGGTGAGTTCGAATACGTCGTTTGCTACGACGCCGACACAGGCAAGGAGGTTTGGGCCCATTCCGACAAAGGGCGATTCTTCGATCCGCTCGGCGGGTTGGGTCCGCGTGCGACCCCCACCATTCACGAGGGATCCATCTACGCACTCGAGGCCGATGGCAAGCTCATCAAGCTCGATGCGAAAAACGGCGAAGTCGTTTGGAAAGCGAACTTGGAAGAGGTCGCCAAGATCAAGGCCCCCATGTGGGGCTTCAGCTCCTCCCCGGTCGTGCACGACGGAAGGGTGATCGTGTACGCAGGCAACGAGAGCGCGCCGGAAGGGCACATCTTCGCCTTCGACGTTGCCTCAGGCGACGTCGCCTGGAACGCGCCGGCGGGAAAAATGTCGTACTCCTCGGTGCAGCCCCTCGACGTGCTCGGGACAACCTACCTGGCGTTGCTGTCCGAAGTGGGATTGCACCTCTTCCACCCGGACACTGGCGAGGTCGCCCTGACCTATAAGTGGCCACACAGTGGTTACCGGGCCCTGCAACCGCAAGTGGTCGATGACGACAAGATCGTCATTCCCACCGGACTCGGCACCGGGACCCGGCTCGTTCACGCATCGATGAACGACAACGCGCCCCAGCTGGAAGAGCTTTGGACGTCGCTCGATATGAAATCCGACTTCAACGATATGGTGGTCCACAAAGGCTACGCCTACGGTTTCGACGATCGCATTTTCAGTTGCATCAGCCTCAAAGACGGCAAGCGCAAGTGGAAAGGGGGCCGCTACGAAAAGGGCCAGGCCATCCTGTTGGCCGACTCCGATCTGATCATCGTCGTCAGCGAGAAAGGAGATCTCGTCCTGCTGCGAGCGACTCCCGATAAGCTCCAAGAACTGGCCAAAATTCCCGCCATGCACGGCAAGACCTGGAACCATCCCGTCGTCGTGGGAAACAGGCTCTACGTCCGCAACCCGGAAGAAGCGGTCTGCTACGAACTCGCCACGGTCGAACCGCCCAAGCCCGCGGAGCCTCCCCAGGATGCGGCCGACGAGGCCAAAGAGTCGGAAGAAGCGAGCAACTAACTACGCAACAGGTTGGGAAGGTGACCGGCCCATGGTACGGAATGCCGATCGGGAGCAAGCTGTCTTCACGGCCATCAGCCATCCGGCGCGTCGCCGGATGCTCGATTTGCTCGTCGAATCAGGCCGCTCGGTGAACGCGATTGCCGAACACTTTCGCATGAGCCGCCCCGCCGTCTCGCAGCATTTAGGCATCTTGCTCGAAGCCGGCCTGGTCACCGAGCAGCGGCAAGGCCGCGAACGCCACTATCGTTTGATTCCAGAACGGCTCGGCCCGGTTCGGGAGTGGATCGCTCAGTACGAGCGTTTTTGGGACGACCACCTGGGGCGACTGCAAAAGTTGCTATCCAAAAAGGGCAAAGAATGAGCAAGGCAATCCAGCGCGAAATGTTGCTTCCGCAACCGCGCGAGCAAGTGTGGAAGGCCATCACCGACAGCGCCACGCTGGCCGAGTGGATGTATCCCAACGATTTCCAGCCCCGCATCGGCCACCACTTCACGTTCCGCGTCCCGCCGAATCCCAAAGCTGGCTTCGAAGGCTTGACGGTGCATTGCGAAGTCCTCGATTGCCAACCACCCAGCACGCTCGCATTCTCCTGGTCCGCCGGCGGGCTCGCCGACTCGCGAGTCACCTTTCAACTCCAGCCCGACGGCCAAGGAACGCGGCTCTTATTTGAGCACTCCGGCTTCGAAGTCTCGCAGCCCTGGGGCGAACAGGCATTTCGCGGCGCCGAGTACGGCTGGGCCAAGATGCTCAAGCAGCTGGCTCTCGTAGTGGCTGGCTTGGCGACTGACAACCATTAGGACGGATCAGCTTTTGGCGCAACGAGAGGAAATCGCGATGAAGAGCGCTCAGACAAAAAAAGAGTCCTCGCCAGCGAACCATGGCAAGCTGCTCGAAATATTGAAAGCCCGTTTCGAAAAGAATATGAGCCGTCATAAAGGGCTCCAGTGGGCCAAGGTCCAAGCCAGGTTGGAAGCGCATCCCGAAAAGCTGCGGCCACTGAGCGAAATGGAAAAAACGGGTGGCGAACCGGATGTGATCGGCCACGACAAAAAAACCGGCGAATACACCTTTTGCGATTGCTCCGCGGAAAGTCCTGGTGGTCGCCGAAGTGTTTGTTACGACCGGGAAGCCATGGAGTCGCGGAAGGAACACCGACCAGAAAATAACGCGGTCGATATGGCCGCCGAAATAGGGATCGAGCTCTTGACGGAAGAAGAATATCGGGAGCTGCAGACGCTTGGAGAGTTCGATACCAAAACGTCAAGCTGGGTCAAAACACCTTCCGCCATTCGGAAGCTCGGCGGCGCCCTCTTCTGCGATCGCCGCTACGACCATGTCTTCACCTATCACAACGGCGTACAGTCTTACTATGCCGCCAGGGGGTTCCGCGGCTTGTTGAGGGTCTGAGGTGGACGACTAGAATGAAGAGCTGACCACCCGCAGGAGATCACATGACGCGCAGGCGCCTTTTTACTCGGCGACAATTTCTCTCAGCCGTCGCCGGCGTGGGCGCCGTTGGCCTTTACACCTGGCGAATCGAGCCGCATTGGCTCGAAGTAGTCCGGCGCCCCATGCCGATCCACAATCTGCCGCGGCAGTTGGAAGGGGCGGTCCTCGCGCAACTGACCGATCTCCATATTGGCCCTAAGGTCGATGACGACTATCTGTTGTGGGTCTTTCAACAAGTCGAAGCCCTGTCGCCGGAGATTGTCGTCTACACAGGCGACATCATCAGCTACAACACCAACCGCCGCGATCGCGCCGCCCGTCTCCTTTCCCAACTGGTGCGCGGGAAGCTTGGCACCTTTGGAATTCTCGGCAACCACGATTACGGCCCAGGCTGGCACAACGCGGACTTGGCCAACTGGGTTGTTGCCCGCGCCGAAGATGCCGGCGTTCGGATGCTGCGGAACGAAACCGCGAGTGTCCAAGGACTCACAATTGTCGGCATGGACGAATTATGGGCGGATCGACTCGACGTCGGCTACGCGCTGTCCAAGCTGCCTGCCGATGCAGCGTCGCTTGCTCTGATTCACAATCCTGACGTCGCCGACTGCGACGGTTGGGACGGCTACTCAGGTTGGATCCTGGCGGGCCACACCCACGGCGGACAATGCCGGCCGCCGTTTCTTCCGCCTCTGGTGCTGCCGGTACGCAATCGCCGCTACACCGCCGGCGAATTCGAACTCACCGGCAGCCGGCGTATGTATATCAGCCGAGGCGTAGGGCACTCGATGCGCGTGCGCTTCAATACACGTCCCGAGGTGACGCTGTTCACACTGACCAGGGACGAAACGGTTCCCTCACGAAGTGACGCCTGAGCTCGCGCCACAAGTCTAGGCCAATCCTCCTCGGAGAATACCCTCCTACAGAAACAAGCGCCGCAACAATTACACAAGACGGCGCGCTAGAGCGGCTCGGACGGTGTTGAGAACAAGGTAGGCCAAAGGCACAACACTCAACGCAATCAGCCCCCACCGCAACATGGTGGCGGTTTGAAACGAGAGCCCGATGCCCGTGAACAGGAACACATAGGCAGCGACGCACGCCGGACACTTGGGAACCAGCGCCAGTGTCGCCAGAGGAATCGCCCACTGGAAAATCGCGAAGAAGCGCCGCAACCATGACGTAGGCGTTGGGCTCGATGCCGGCGGCGCTACGGGGGCGCTATCGTTGCAGCAGCAATTCATAAGGCAATTCCTCAACCGAAAGACACGCGGACGACTATTTCGCGGCGAGCGGGCCAGTAATGCCTGGCTTTTCCGCCCACGGGTCGACAAACTCGACGTCGTCGTAGCGGTCGTGATGTCGGAGCCACCCCATGCCTCCAGTCTCCGCTTCGTCGCGCCCTTTCGGCGTCAGATCGATGTACCGATAGGCGGTAAGAAAATCCTCTAAGCCGCGGCCGAACACCGAATAGGTGTGGAACACATCGCCGCTCGCGTCCTTCGTAAATACCGAGAGGCCGGGCAATTCGCGGATCGGATAGGGTTTGCCCGTGTAGTTGTACACGGCCTTGTCGTCGGTCAGTTCCTGATCGCTGAACGAGACCCCATAGTCGTGGCCGAAGCTGTTGTTTCCGCACGAGACCCAAGGAAACGTCCAGCTCATGCGATCGCGAAATTTCTGAATCTTCTCGATCGGAGCCTTCGAGACCGTCACGAACGAAATATCGCGATGCCCCAAGTGAATCACAATGCCGTTGTAGTGGTCGGCAATAAACGAGCACGACTTGCACCCCTGCGACCACGTCGGGTCGAACATGAAGTGGTAGACGACGAGCTGCGTTTTATCGCCAAACAGATCAGCGAGCGAGACCTTGCCGTTCGGACCATCGAACGTGTAGGCCTTGTCGACCTTCACCCACGGCAGGTCGCGAACTTTCTTCACCAGCGCGTCGCGCCGCCGGGTAAGGTCCTTTTCTTCGGCCAGGAGCGCGATGCGTTCCTTAAGCCATTGATCGCGAGAAACAACGCGATGTTCGGTAACGGAGGAGGCATTGGCGGTCATAAATGGATTCCTTGAAAACTTGGATGATTAGCGAATAAATGAAAATCGAGTCGTGAAAACCTACTTGCGATTCTTGGCCTTGAGTTCGCCGATTTCTTTGATGCGTTTGAGCCCCTGTTCCCACCCCTCAGGCATGCCGTCGCGGTGTTCTTGCGGAATCAGCCCGATGGCCCGATGGATCAGCGACAGCCGCGTCCCGTGCCCCTCGGCCTTAAGGCGATATTGCAAGTGATTGATAGCCGGATACGACATCGGCATCGGGCCAACGAGTTCCAGCAGCGCCGGCGCCTTGATGACCTGCACGTGCCCCCACAAGTGGCCGTACGCATGACCGCCCGTCTCGCCAAGGTCGCGATACCAACGCCCGCCGGGCCACGGTTCGATTTTCATGGGGAACGCCTTGCCGTCGGGCATCGTGCTCCCCGGTCCCAGTTCCTCAAGCACCGCTTCAAAAGCCAGATCCGGCGGCGCCGCAATGAAGATCTCTTTGCGGATGTCGATCGTGTGGATGGTTTCGTTGTCGATGGCGCTAACCATGGCAATCTCCTGGAAACAGGTTTGGTAAATCGGGACGTAGTTAATCGCTGAACCGTCGATCGCGTTCCAGTTGTTCCGCGCGATCCTTGATGCGATCGAGCTGCCTTTCCCAAAAGCACTCAACGGCCTCAAACCACTCGTACACCGTTTCAGGCCATTCGCCGTTCAAGGGGAACATACGGCAACTCCTGTGCCGCCACGTACAAGCCGAGTGCGTGATCCGCGGCTGTCTCAATCGCGAACATCTCGATCGCGGCATGACGGGATTATATGCCTATGTTGGAATATGTCAAGTGAACCTGTTTTTCGCCGGAAGAATTCACCAACCGCGCCTTCAAATCACAAAGGCGGAAGGAGTGCGAACGTTGAGCGAAAAGAGTCCAAGCCTGCCCCGGGTGAGTTCAGAGCATTTGTTTGCCAGGCAAGGTTGCCGTTAGCTAGACTCTAGGGAATTCTTCCGTCAAGAACGTTTGCTGGAGGTGGCTTGTGTCGCACGCGAACTCGTCGAAGTCCGTCTCGTTTCTTACAGGCCGCGTTCTCGCCGCAGGAATCACCGTGTTCTTGCTAGGCACGTTCCTGTCGCTTGCCATCGCGCAGGAAACGCGCCGCACTTGGACCTCCAAAGGGGGCAAGTTCAAATTGGAGGCCGACTTCGTCCGCATCGAAGAAGGCGAAGTGGTCCTCAAGCAAGCGAAGGACGGCAAGATCATCAAGGTCAAGCTGGCGAACCTCTCGTCCGAAGATGTGAAGGCCGCCGAAAAGCTGGCCAGCGAGATGGAGGATAATCCCTTCGCCGCCGCCGACGGCGACGAAGAAAAGCCGGCCACAGCCAAAACCAAGGCCTCAGCCAAAGAAACCGGCTCCAGCGACACCAATCGATTTATCGAGTCGCCGGGGCGAGACTCGGTCGAAACCAACCTGCTCGTCGAACCCGATGGTTGGAACTACCAGCCCGATCCGGAACCAGCCGTCGAAGTGAAAGTCAAAGGAGCGATTCCGCTTCCAAAACCAAAGCGAGTCGAAACCGATCCGGAGACAAAGCGGTTTTCGTTCCACGATGGCTTGGACAACGGCCTCTTCTTGTGGGGGCGCGGTGAGTACGTCGCGATGCTGCGAAATCCCTTTCTCGACAAGGGAGATCGCCCCAAGGGGCCCCTCGTTGTCCGTTACGATCTGACAACCGGCAAGCCGAAGGGCGCCAAGAAACTCGGCTTCACCACGACACCCCGCTTCGCGTCGCCAGACGGAAAGCTGCTCATCGGCTGGGACGAGAACGACCGCGACCGAATCGAACTGCATGTGATGTCGCTCGGCGACGGCGGCCTCCGCATGCTCTATCGCTGGCTGCCGCTCGCCAAAGACGAACACTGGGACTATCAAAACGAAATCCGGTTCGTCGGGAACGATCGCGTCGCCGTGCGCTCCACCAAAGGCAATATCGACCTCTGGCAACTCACGCCTGATTCGGCCTCGCTCTTGTTCACCGTGACCACCGAGCCGCACCAAAGTGCGTGGGCAGTAAGCCGTGGGGGCAAGTACCTGGCCGTAACGCAGAAGAGCAATGTCTTCATCATCGATGCAGCCGACGGCAAAGTCGTCGGCAAGCTCAACGGCCAAGAGGAATGGATCAACGTCGTTTCCTTTAGCCCCGACGGCAAGCAGCTCGCCGTCGCGAACGCCGCCGCGGTTGTCGCGTTCGACCTGGAATCGCAGAAGGCGATCGGCAGCGTTCGTTTCCAAAGTCCTGTGGCGCCGAACAGCATCGACTTCCCTGCCCCCGACTACGTTCTGTTGAATGGATCTCTCTTAGTCAATCTGCCGGCCAACCTGGTGGCGTGGCAGTACAACAATCCAGCGGGCTGGAACAACCAACCGCATTGGCGCGAGGGTTACCTGTGGTATCGCACCGCAGTCCCCGGTGGTGAAGCAGCCATCGCGCGAGCCAAGGTTCCCCACGATGCCGCCATCAAGGCGGTTCAGAATCTGGCCCCAAGTTCGTACGTGCTTAAGCCAGGCGGTCAGGTCGCACTGGTGGTCAACGAAAACGGCCCCGAGAAAGACGAGATCATTCGCGGTGTTACCGAGAACTTGAAAAAGGTCGGCATCGACGTCGTCCCGTCGGCCAACATGGCCTTCATCTGCGAAACGGAGATGGGCAAATCGAAAACCGTTCCCTACCGTCTCTTTGGCGGCGGCGAACAATCGGTAACCGTCACCGAAAAGACCCACCGCATCCGATTAATGGACGGCCAAACCAAAATCTGGGAGGCCAACAATTTCCACTCGGCTCCTTTCTTCATCAACTTGCAACAAGGTGAAACTGTCGAGCAACACGTAGCCAAAACCATGAACACGTCGAAGTTCTATTTTCTCGGGATCAACATCCCGGGAACGATCGTCCGTTATCCCGAAGGCAAGATCAGCCTGGGAAGTTCGGACCTGACGGCCGGCGGGCCTTAGAGGAAAGACTCGGTGAATAGACTTCCCGCGATGAGCGATTTGGAATATGCGCGGATTAATCGCTGTGACCGTCGACTTGCTGACGTGGGCGGCTCTCGCGATCGTTGTCTTATTAGCTATGTACTTGGCGTGCACTTTGTAGCAACGAGAATCGCCACACCAAAGCCAACCGACGTAAGCGTTTTGCCGCTAAACGCGGTGCAAAGACAACGTTAGGATGTCACGTATGCGAGGAGTCATTGCCGTCGTGATTGCAGTGGTGACTTGGGTTGCACTGGGTATTGCCTTTGCACTCCTGGTGCCTTTGGTCGGCATGTCGCTGCAAATCGAACTGCCGTACAAACTCATCGGCCAGGGATTTAGCGTGATCGCATTGGTCATTGCAATCCTGGTGGGGGTCTTGTACTACCAGGCCGGCCCATCGCGGTGAAGTGATTGCCCTTCCATGGCCGATCTCGACCCGATCTCTCTATTCTCGATTCGTGGCAGACTCGACCGAGTTGACGTGCGCCGTCGCACCTAAACATCTATTTCCGTTTTAGGACGACACATAAACCATTTTGTCCGCCGTAAGCGACAGCGATATCGTTCAGGAAGAGAGGCGTTTTTCCACGTTCGATTTCTTGCTCTTACGGAGATGCTCCCATGTTTCGAATTATTTCTCATGGGCTGGCTGCGGTCTTATTTCTGCTTGCGACGGCACCCGTGATGGCCGGCGGCCCGCCGGTAGTGTTCCTGCCCGTCGATGGCGTGACCGCTGAAAATGCGCCGGCGTGCGCCAAGCTAGTCAAAGCAAAGCTTGGCGAGCATTTCGGGTCCAAATCGTACGACGTCACTCTCCTCGAGCGCTCGGGCACGTGGAATATCGCGTTTCCCTTCGAGAAGGACGTCCGGCTGAGCGACTTCACATCCGCTCTGAAAAGCAGCCCCTACTCGATCTCGACGGACGACCTGCATCTGTTTGGCCACGTCATCCTTGAGGTCGATGCCACACCGGCATCAGCAGAGAATCTACTATCGGGCTTGAAAGCAATCTCCAACGTTGCCTTGGAAGACTCAAAGTCCGAGGCGAATACGCTCCGAGTGACTCTCGACATGCCTTATCCGGTCGGCGAGTGGCGGCCAGGCATCGAATCCGTGAGATGGAGCACATTTCAGCGAAACGACTTCTCGAACAATGCAGACCGTAACTCGATTGGCCTACAAGAGTTGCCGACCTACCGGAAAATTCGCGACGCGGTATCCGCCAATGACGCCAAGGTAACCGATCTTCGATGGAGCCCCGACTTCTGGTGCCGCCCGCTAGGTGGCATCAAGGCGCCAAGCCCCAGTGAAGAGGTCGCCAAAGGGAAGTAAAGGCCCAAACAGCACTCAAAGAAAGGGCTACGGGCAAGAAAGCCCCACTTCACAAATCAAAAATCAGCAATCATCAATCGATTAATCGATCGGTAAGTTGATCAAGCGATTGATGATTGATGATTTGCGACTTTCGAAGTGAAGACTTCCGCTGCCCCTTTTCTCCGTGGTGAACACTCCCCGCCTTGGCTAAACTATTCGGAGCCTCATATCGGACGCTCTCCGGGGGGAATGCGTCGTGAACTTGGCGAACTCTTCAAAAGCTCTTACGCAATTTGCTGCGCGCCTTATCTCACTCTGCGCAGCGTTTTGTATGATCGCTCTCGTCGTCCGTTCCGCGAGCGGGGACGAGGCGCGGCGCGTCTGGAGTTCGGAATCGGGCAAGTTCAAAGTCGAAGCCGATTTTGTCGGCATCGAGGTCGTTCCCTCCGCCAACATCGCCTTCGTCTGCGAAACGGAGATGGGCAAATCCAAGTCCGTTTCGTACGGCAGCGTCTTGCAAGGCGCTCGGACGATTAGCGTCACGGAACGGACCCACTCGATTCGACTGATGGACGGATCTAAGAAAATATGGGAAGCAGGGGTACCTCACGATGCCCCGGGTACCATCGTCCCACCCCCGGGTTCCACCATCGAACAGGAGCTCGCCCGGCTGATGAACTCGTCGAAAAACTATTTCCTCAGCATCCGTTTCCCAAGCAAGTTCGTCCGCTATCCCGACGGCCAAGTCAGCTTGGGCACCTCCGAAGTTTCCCTAGGCCTCCCCTAGCTCCCCTTCTCCGCCACCTCTTTGAGCTTGGCCAAGCCCTTTTCAAAGTCCCTGCCGACCATTTTGTCGAGATTCATCACCAGGTCGAACGCCTTGCCCATGAAGTTGTGCTGGCCCGTCATCGCCCAGGTGACTTTAGTCGCACCTCCTTGAGGATCGAAGGTGAACGTGACATCGTTGTTCGCCTTCATCGGACGCAGAAATTCGAGCTTAATGTCGATGTTGCGATCGGTCTCCACCGACTTGATCGTCATCTTGCCTTCCCCCACCTGGTTGTTGCCCGACCAACTGTAGGCGGCCCCAGGACCCGACGGCGGGTCGAAATAGGTCCGTTTCAAATTCGGATCGATATTCTCCCACGGCGACCACAGTTGCCACTCCCGCAGCCCATTCACAAAAGGAAACACCGCCGCTGGCGGAGCGTTGATCGTGATCGAGCGAGCCATCCGAAAATCGCTCGAGCGAAGCGCCACGATGATGAAAAACAGGACCAGCAGCCCAACTACGACGCCCAGAGCCGACAGGATGTAAACCATGTTGTGCGTCTCGCTTTTTTCTGTTTGCAGAACTATTCAACAGGCTCAGCCTTGGGATACGAGCCAAGCGTCTCCAAGCGAATCGTCTTCGGTTTCAGTTGTTCCAAAGCCTTTTTTACCCGCGATTCCGACTGGTGCCCTTCGAACTCGACGAAGAACAAATATTGGTTACGGGCTCCAATAATCGGAAACGACTCGATCCACGTCATGTTGAGCCGGTTGCGTTTGAAAACGCCCATCGCGTCCGCCAGCGAACCCGGCCGATGCGGCGCCTCGAACATGATGGCCGTTTTGTCCTTGCCCGTTCGCTTGGGTTCTTGTCCTCCGAGGACCGCAAATCGTGTCGCGTTGTGGCGATTGTCTTCGATGTTCGTGTCGATCACGTTAAGACCGTACGCCTCGGCCGCCTGCAAACTGGCAACCGCGGCTGCGCCAGGCTTTTCGGCCGCGAGCTGGGCAGCAGCCGTGGTGCTCGTCATCTCGACCAACCGCGCCTGCGGTACATGCTTGCCCAGCCACTCCCGACACTGCGAAAGCGCCTGCGGCTTGCTGTAGACCTCCGTGATCTCCGACCGCGTACAACGCCCCAGCAACTGGTGATGGATCTTGAGCTGGACCTCGCCGCAAATCCGCACCGGATTGCGGGCAAACATATCGAGCGTGTCGACGATCCGCCCGTCGGTCGAGTTTTCGATCGGGACGACGCCGTACGTCGCCGTGTGGTGAACCAGTTCCTCGAAAACGGACTTGATCGAAGCAACCGGCGCAAGTTCCATTTGCGTGCCGAAATGCTCGATCGCCGCGATGTGACTGTAACTGTATTGCGGCCCCAGATAGGCGACGCGCGTCGCCTTAATTGCCGAGCGGGCGCCGCTCGACAAGATTTGCCACATCGCGCGAAGGTGATGTTCGGCAGGCGTTCCCTTGGCACCGTCGATCGCCTTGTGGAGCAGTTCCTGCTCCTCGACAGGATCAAACAACGGGCGACCTTCGGCAACACGCGCGCGATGGTACTTCGTCGCTAACTCGGTGCGACTGGCGACCAATTTGACAAGCTCGCGATCCGCTTTCTCAATCTGGCGACGCAGGTCCTCCGGCGTCGCTCCCTTGGCACTAGGCTTCTTACTCATGGTGTCTATCTTGATCGGGTCGGGCGCTGGAAGGTCGGCGCCGTGAGTCCCCTAGTTTAGGCGCTGCCACTCCACTGTCGAAATGACACAGCCGACCGAATCGATTTTGACGGCTCACCCATTCAGGACCTGGCTCGTCTAGGTGCGTCAAATTGGCAGAAGGGAATCGGATTTCCCCTTCACTTTGCGGCACCTGCCAATCGCGGATCGCCGTAAGTATCGACGCGACAAGGGATTGCGAAAAAGCAATCACCCCTCCCCAATCAATGGCACGGACTTTGCTTTCCTATGGGCAGCCGCGCGATCGGGCGGCGACGGGAGTCTAATGAAGCCTCGGCTAATAAACTTCCGGCTTAAACCAAAACAAACAGAACCAACCAACAAATAGTCCCACCTCTCATCTGCGGAGCAACTCTATGAGCACTGGCGAAAAGATCATCGGTATCGACCTCGGAACCACCAACAGCGTCGTCGCGGTCATGGAAGGGAGCGAACCCAAGGTGATCGCCAATGCTGAAGGCAACCGCCTTACTCCCAGCGTCGTCGGCTACAAGGAAGGGGGCAACGTTCTCGTTGGCGACCCTGCCCGTCGGCAAGCGGTGACCAATCCCACCAAAACGGTTTACTCCGTCAAGCGGTTCATGGGACGTCGTCACAACGAAGTCGAGTCGGAAGAAAAGATGGTCCCCTACAAGGTTGTAGGCGGTCCCTCGGAATACGTTCGCGTCAAAGTCGACGACAAAGAATACACGCCGCAAGAAGTCTCGGCCAAGATTCTGGTGAAGCTGAAAGAAGCGGCTGAATCGTACCTTGGCCACAAGGTCAATAAGGCGGTCATCACCGTTCCGGCTTACTTCAACGACGCTCAACGTCAGGCCACCAAAGACGCCGGTGCCATCGCCGGTTTGGAAGTCGCTCGGATCATCAACGAGCCGACCGCCGCGGCCCTGGCTTACGGCCTCGACAAGAAGAAGGACGAAAAGATCGTCGTCTTCGATCTTGGAGGTGGTACGTTCGACGTCTCGGTCCTGCAAGTCGCCGACGAAGGTGGCGAAAGCGGTACCCGCGTTTTCGAAGTCATCAGCACCAACGGCGATACGCACCTCGGTGGCGACGACTTCGATCAAGTCCTGATTTCTTACGTTGCCGGCGAGTTCCAGAAGGAACACAAGATCGACCTCCGCAAGGAGCCGATGGCGCTGCAACGTTTGCAAGAAGCTTGCGAAAAGGCGAAGAAAGAGCTTTCGTCGCTGCCGCAAACCGACATCAATCTGCCGTTCATCGCGCAAGCAGGCGGGACATCCTTGCACTTGCAAGCGACGATCACCCGCAGCAAGTTCGAAGAACTGATCGACGGTCTCATCGATCGCTGCCGCAAGCCTGTTTTGCAGGCCTTGTCGGATGCCAAGATGAAGCCTGGCGACATCGACGAAATTGTGTTGGTCGGCGGTTCGACGCGCGTTCCTAAAGTGCAACGCATGGTGAAAGACATCTTCGGCAAGGAACCCCACCGCGGGGTTAATCCTGACGAAGTCGTCGCCGTGGGCGCTGCGATCCAAGGAAGCGTGCTGGCCGGCGAACGCAAAGACGTGCTGCTGCTCGACGTGACGCCCCTCACCCTCGGTATCGAAACCGAGCACGGTGTGATGACGCCCATTGTCGAACGTAACACCACGGTGCCCGTCGAAAAGAAGCAAACCTTTAGCACAGCGGCCGACAACCAAACGGCGGTGACGGTCCGCGTGTTCCAAGGCGAGCGTCCGATGGCCGAGCAGAACCGTTTGCTCGACCAGTTCGACCTCACCGGAATCGCAGCCGCCCCGCGTGGGATGCCGAAGATCGAAGTCAAATTCGACATCGACCAAAACGGCATTTTGAACGTGACGGCCCGCGACTTGGGAACCGGCAAACAAGCCAACATCTCGATCAAGCAAAGCTCGGGACTCTCGAAAGAAGAGATCGAGCGGATGCGTCGCGATGCGGAAGTGAATGCCGAGGCCGATAAGAAGCTCAAGGAACTCGCCGACCTGCGAAATCAGGCCGAGCACCTGTGCTACTCGGTGGAAAAGACGATTAAGGAAAACGCCGACAAGCTCAGCGACGCCGACAAGGCCCCGCTGCAAAAGGCGATCGAATCGACTCGCGAAGTTGCCAAGGGAACCGATACCGCGGCCATCAAGAGCGCGATCGAAAGCCTCGAGCAAGCCAGCCACGCTTTCAGCAAGACGATCTACGAAAAGACCGGTGCTGAGGGTGGAGCGGCAGGGCAAGCTCCGGAGACCGATGGGGCTCCCAAGCCCCCCGGCGACGACGCGATCGACGCCGAGTTTGAAGTCAAAGATAAATAAGTTGACGGTAAATAATTCGACCAATCGTGACTTGGCCGAATCAGGAGAGAGCCGCCGGAATTTCCGGCGGCTCTTTTTTTGGCAGCCGCGCCATCGTTCACTGCCGCAATGGCAATCGACGACACGGCATATCAGTTGCTTTAGAATAGACGGTCCGATTCCCACCTACTCGTCTCTCCGTTGGTTGTGATCCAAGGAGCTCTCCTCATGGCATTTCGATTCGAAAAACTCACCCACAAAGCTCAAGAAGCAATCGCCGGCGCCCAGGAAGCGGCCTCCGGAGCAAAGCATGCTTCGATCGATTCGCTCCACGTCTTGTCGGCACTCTTGAACGACGGCGAAGGCCTCGTGCGCCCCATCCTGGAAAAAGTTGGCGCCAGCATTCCGCGGATCACCAAGATGGTCGAGTCGGAGCTCAACAAGCTCTCGACCAGCAGCAGCACGCAAACGCCGCAGCCCAATCCGGCACTCGTCCAGGTCCTCGACGCGGCAACGAAAGAAGCCGACGCGATGAAGGACGAGTTCGTCTCGACCGAGCATCTGCTGCTCGCGCTGGCCAAAGTCGAATGCAAGGCGAAGAGCCTCCTCGACCTGGCCGCCGTCGACGCCAAAAAGTTGCAAGCTGCCACCAAAGAGCTCCGCGGCAATCAACGCGTCACCGACCAGGCTCCCGAAGGGAAGTTCCAAGCCCTGGAAAAGTACGGCATCGACCTCGTCGCCAAAGCCGAGCAAGGCAAAATCGATCCCGTCATCGGCCGCGATCAGGAAATCCGCCGCGTGGTCCAGGTCCTCTCGCGCCGCACCAAGAACAACCCCTGCCTCATCGGCGAGCCGGGCGTGGGCAAAACAGCCATCGTCGAAGGCCTGGCCCTGCGCATTGTTCAAGGCGACGTTCCCCAAAGCCTCAAGAACAAAAAGGTGATCGCGCTCGACCTCGGTGCGATGATCGCCGGGGCCAAATTTCGCGGCGAATTCGAAGACCGCCTCAAAGCAGTCCTCAAAGAAGTCAGCTCGTCTAACGGCGGAATCGTCCTCTTCATCGACGAACTCCACACCGTCGTCGGCGCGGGTGCCGCGGAAGGCGCAGCCGACGCCGCCAACCTCCTCAAGCCTGCCTTGGCTCGCGGTGAACTCCGCTGCATCGGTGCGACCACGCTCGACGAGTACCGCAAGCACGTCGAAAAAGACGCCGCTCTGGAACGGCGTTTCCAACCTGTTTTTGTCGGCGAACCCACCGTCGAAGACACCATCAGCATCCTCCGCGGTCTCAAACAGCGCTACGAAGCGCACCACAACGTCAAGATCAAGGACGCCGCGCTTGTTGCCGCCGCCCAGCTTTCGCATCGCTACATTAGCGACCGCTTCTTGCCCGACAAGGCGATCGACCTGGTCGACGAAGCCGCCAGCCGCATCGCCATGGAACTCGAAAGCGTTCCACAAGAAATCGACGAAGTCCAGCGCCGCCTGCGGCAGTTGGAAATCGCCCAGCGCCAACTTCAGGAAGAAACCGAAGACTCGGCCCGCGATCAGCTATCCGACATCGAAGAAGAGCAAAAGCAGCTCAAACACAAGCTGGCCAGCCTCCGCGAACAATGGGAAGCCGAAAAAGCCGGCATGGGCGATACCGCGCAAATCCGCAAGGACTACGACGCGGTCAATCTGTCGTACCAACGCCTCGAATCCGGCATCAAGGACAAGCAGTCTACCGGTCAAGTCGTTCCCGAGAATGACTACCAGGAGCTGTTCAAACTCGATCAGAAGCGCCGGCAGCTCAAGTCGCGGATCGAAGCCGACGACGACAAGGCGGATAAGGCCTCCGAAAAGAAGGCCAGCGATCGCCGCTTACTGCGCCAGTTCGTCACCGAAGACGAAATCGCCGAAGTCGTGTCGGCCTGGACCGGCATTCCCGTCACCCGGATGCTCGAAACCGAACGGGCCAAGCTGCTCGTCCTGGAAGAACGACTCCACCAGCGCGTTATCGGCCAAGACGAAGCCGTCGAAGCGGTTGCTAACGCCGTTCGTCGCAGTCGCGCGGGGTTGCAAGATCCTAACCGGCCCATCGGGAGTTTCATCTTCCTCGGTCCGACAGGCGTCGGCAAAACCGAACTGTGCAAAGCCCTCGCCGAAGTCCTCTTCGACGACGAGCAAGCCATGGTCCGCATCGACATGAGCGAGTTCATGGAGAAGCACTCCGTGAGCCGCTTAATCGGCGCACCTCCAGGCTACGTCGGCTACGAAGAAGGGGGAAAACTGACCGAAGCCGTCCGCCGACGTCCCTACAGCGTGGTCCTGCTGGATGAAATCGAAAAGGCCCACCGCGACGTCTTCAACACGTTGCTACAAGTCCTCGATGACGGCCGCTTGACCGATAATCACGGCCACACGGTCGACTTCACCAACACCATCGTGGTGATGACGAGCAATATCGGCAGCCACGCGATCCAGCGGATCACGGAGGAAGGCGGCACCGAGGAAGAAATCAAAGATGCGGTAAAAGATCAACTCAAGGAGAAGTTCCTCCCCGAGTTCCTCAACCGCATCGATGAGACCATCGTGTTCCACCCGCTGCATCGCGACGAGATCGGCAAGATCGTCAACCTGCAAATTGCCCGGCTGCACAAGTTGCTGGAAGCGAAGAACATCTCGCTCGAAGTAACGCCTGCCGCGGAAAAGCAACTGGCGAACGAAGGCTACGACCCGCAATTCGGGGCTCGCCCGCTCAAGCGCGTGATCCAGCAACGGTTGCAAGACCGCCTGGCCACGGAAGTCTTGAAAGGTCAGCTCAAAGAAGGCGAAGGAGTCCGCATCGACTACGAAGGGGACGAGTTCACCTTCACCCCCACGATGCAGCCACAACCTTCAGCGTAGGACGGACAATCCTGTCCGTCCAAGGTTGAGACGGCCCCACAGCTGTGGCACAGACAATCCTGTCTGTGCGCGGTGCGGTCAGCTATTCTCAGCCGATTCGAGAGTAGCTAGAAAACTTGCTCGCACACTGGCGCCTTTCGGACGCCAGTGCCACCAAGTGCCACCCATAGCTTCTCGTGTCAAGTTGACAAAGAAGTCAACCGCCGACGGACAGGATTGTCCGTCCTACTTTTCCTCTCCCTAGTCCCACCACCAATCGTTAGCCACCTTCTTCGGCGTCGATTCCCCGCGGCCGGCCTTGAGCGTGCCATAGGTATCAACCTTCAACTTGTCGCCGACCAGGTTCTGCATGTCGACTTCCACGCCGCCACTCACGCCCGCGACAACTTGCTTGCCATTAACGAGGCGGCTGTTGCAAATCGACTCGACTTGTTTCGGCATCGGGCCAAGTTCGACAGGCAATTGCTGTCCGTCGAGGAACAATCCCATTTGCCAGCCGACCTGGTCGGCCAGGCCATGGTTTTCGACTAGCGCCGCCACCAGAGCCAGGTCGAACACGTTTCGCAAATCGGCGTACACCGGGTACTTCTGCGCCAGAGCGTCGAAGTGTTTAGTAAAGCTGCCCGCGAACTTGAGATTCCGCTCCGACGTTTCACCGGTATAAACAATCTCCCCCGTCGCCTTGAGAAACTCGTTCTCGCTCAGCACACGAACGCTTCCCTTGTGGAACGAAAACGCGTTGTGCTCTTCGGTCGTGCTAGGAGGAACGTCGGCAAGCGTGAACCACCAGCGGAGCACATCCATGGGCGGTGCGGCTTCGCCTTCTTTCAACTCGATCGAGTCGAGATAGCTAACCACACCTGGAACGCCACGTTCCAGGCCCATGCCGATTCGCTTCATGTGGTAATCGGCTTCGACAATCGTCCGCGCCACACGCGTCCGAGCGTCAATCCCACCCACTTTGATGTTTTGCTTGCCAAGAGCATCGCGCAGCCCCTTAACCCACTTGTCGCGAGCCCCCTTCCCTTCCTTAAGCGGCTTCTTACCCGTTTCGGCCAAGTATTCCTGAGCGGCAGCAAGGCCTTCAGTCGTCGGTTCGATCGTGCATGTGAAAGGACCTCGCGACTTGGCCTGGCGAAGCAAAACCAGCAGATCGTCCAGGTGCAAAACAGGCGTCGTTGTTTCTTTTCCGGCCGGCTCCACTTCGCTCGGTTCGACTGCAACCGTTCGGCCCTCGGCATCGGTGGTCCAGTCGCCCGCCGGACCAGCGATCACAATGTCGCCCGTCTCGGGATACACAAACAAGTATTCCACGCGTCGCAGTCCGGCTAGATGCGTCATCGCATCGTCAGCGCTCAGTCCCGCGGAGATGCGGCTTTGAATGGCTCGCTCTAATCGCGTGAGCGAGACCTTTCGCATCGCCGTGGCCGCACGAACATCGCGTCCATCCTTCGCTCGCAAGGCAGCTAAACGCGTTGCCAACAGCGAGGTGCTCTCGCCCTTCGCTGGCGCGATGCGTCGCAGCAACCCGGCAGCGTCAACGTGAACGCCTAGCGGAAACGGCGAAATACGTCCCGGGCCGCCTGCTTCTTCCCACGAGTCAGGCGAAATAGTTTCCTGAACCAGGTTCATCAGCGTATCGAAGTCGGCCTGCACGCCGCCTCCGCCACGCGCTGAACTCAAAGGTCCGCCGAACTGGCCCCCTGAATTCGAAAAAGCCGTTGCCGTCGCCAAAGACGGCAGCCCCGCACTTTGCCGCGCATTGGCGATCTGCGCCATCGCCTTGTTCTTTTGGGCGACAGGCAACTTTTCTGCCGCGACCAGGGCCGGGCCAAATTCGCCCGCGGCCAAATGATCGTCAATGCTAGGCGAATCGGGATCGGCTCCCGAAGCAATCGGTTGCGATAGCGCGACCAGGGTCATACCCAAGAATGCAACCCAAAGAGTTGTTGCGATGCCACGAGACATGAGGCTCACCTTTGAAAGGAATCTTCAACGAAAGGCGACTGCCGACCGCCCTGATCGTTGTCCTGCCCGGATTTTCTAACACCGGATTTTCTGCGAATTGGCCCGCCATAGAAGCGGGTCTAGCTGAGCCTTGACGTTACTATCTGCCGGGCGACGCCTGCGTGTCAAGTTATTGTTTCGCCAAATCGCAAGAAACGTATTGGGCCGACTCCGTTCGCCGCCGGTTGACACTCCCCCTAAGTCCCTATGTACTAAAGGATTCGCACACACGCATCGGCACGCTTTGTCGTTAGGGGATCGCCAATGGGACGTTTGGGAGTCGCTGTTCAGGCTTTTTTCGCCGCCCTGGGAAATGCCAGTAAGGCCGAAGCGATTTTCAAACTCCTCTCAGGCGACACGGCACCAGGCAAACTGCCGGCCCCGGCGACGCCCGCCAAGGCTCCCGAGCCCGCGCCGAAAAAGCCCTCCCGCAGCGAGGCCCTGGTCCTGCTCGATACGCTCCAGCGCGAGTCCCGCCTGTTGGACCTCGTTTACGAAAGCCTCGACGCCTACACCGACGAGCAAATCGGCGGCGCCGCCCGTGGCGTTTTGAACGACACCAAAAAGGTGCTGGCGCGGATGTTCGAGATCGCCCCGTTATCGTCCGTCGACGAAGGAGCGCCGCAAGAAGTAGCAAGCGGCTACGACCCCTCGCAAATCCGGCTAACCGGCAACGTGAACGGCAATCCTCCCTTTCGTGGCAAGATTGTACACCGCGGTTGGAAGGCGAACCGCTGCGAACTCCCTACCTGGACCGGCAAAGCAGAGTCGGCGTCGATTCTGGCTCCCACTGAAGTCGAGGTCTGAACGAGTCAACCCCTCTGACCCTTAATCAGATATCACTGAACACATCCACTGCAAGAAGCTCATGTCCGCTCAATATGTCGTCGGGATCGATTTAGGAACCACCAACAGCGTGGTCGCCTTCTCCAGGCTGGACGCCGAGAAGTCGACCGTCGAATTGATGCAAATCGACCAGCTCGTTGCACCCAACACCGTCGAAGCCCGCTCGACGCTCCCATCGTTTGCCTACTTGCCGCTCGAGAACCAGGTCGGCGATCCATCGCTTTCGGTCCCTGGACATCCAAAGAGCGAGCTTGTGGTCGGCGAATTCGCCCGCCGACAAGGGGCAGACCTTCCTGACCGCACCGTCGCCGCCGCGAAAAGCTGGCTCTCCAACAGCCGCGTCGACCGCCATCAGGCAATCCTGCCGTGGACCGCGGAAAGCGTGCCGAAGGTGTCTCCTGTCGCGGTCAGCAAGCGATATCTCAGCCACCTCGCGGCCGAGTGGGACAAGCGACATCCCGAAGCACCCCTCGCGCAGCAAATGGTGGTCCTCACCGTGCCCGCCTCGTTCGATGCTTCCGCGCGCGAACTCACGCGCGAAGCAGCCATCGCTGCCGGGCTGCCTGACGACACGGTGCTGCTCGAAGAGCCGCAAGCAGCCGTTTACGCCTGGTTGCACGACACCGGCGACCGCTGGCGCAAGCTCCTCAAGGTAAACGACACGCTGCTAGTTTGCGACGTCGGCGGCGGCACCACCGACTTGACACTCATATCCGTCGCCCAAGAAGGCGGGGAATTGGTCCTGCGGCGGATGGCAGTCGGCGAGCACTTGCTCGTCGGCGGCGAAAATATGGACCTGGCGCTCGCCTTCTACGTGGCGGGTCTCCTGGAAGCCAAAGGGGTCAAGCTCGACCCTTGGCAATCGATCTCCCTCTGGCACAAGTGCCGCGACGCCAAGGAACTTCTCCTGTCCTCAGGCGGACAAGAAAAGCATCCCATCTCAATCCTCGGCCGCGGCGGCAAGTTGATCGGCGGAACCGTCACCGTCGACGTCGAACGCCAAACCGTCGCCGACATGCTGCTTAGCGGCTTCTTCCCCGAAACGAAAGTCGCTGACAAGCCGCAGCGACGACGCTCGTCGGGCTTCCAAGACATCGGCCTTCCCTACGAAACCGACACCGCGATCACGCGGCACGTAGCAAACTTCCTCTCCGTCCACGGCGGCGCCAGCGGCCCGATCCAGCCAACACACGTCCTGTTTAACGGCGGCGTCTTTAAGGCCGATACGCTGCGATCACGATTGCTAAGCGTGCTCGGTGGATGGTTTCCCGAAGCACCCGCCAAGCCGCTCGAAGGCGAACACGATCTCGACCACGCCGTCGCTCGCGGCGCTGCCCACTACGGTTGGGCAAAGCAACGCGGCGGTATCCGCATCCGCGGAGGCGCCCCGCGGTCGTACTACGTCGGCATCGAAACGGCCGGCCTCGCCGTCCCCGGCGCACCGCGTCCGCTTCGCGCGGTGTGCGTGGTTCCCTTCGGAATGGAAGAAGGGACCGAGATCGATGTCCCCGGCGCCGAAGTCGGGCTGATCGTTGGCGAACCCGCCCACTTTCGATTCTTCAGCTCATCGGTGCGAAAAGACGACCCGCCAGGCAAAGTCCTGGCAAGTTGGAACGAAGAAGAGTTATCGGAGACCGATTCGCTGGAGGCACAACTGCCCGCCAGCGAAGATCTCGACACCGACAGCGTCCCCGTCCGCTTCCACAGCCAGATCACGGAACTCGGCGTGTTCGAGCTTTCGTGTGCGAGCACGCGGACGCCTCATCGCTGGAAGCTCGCCTTTAGCGTTCGCGAAGACGCCGACCACGAATAACCCTCTATGTCGATCGACCCAAACGCCGCGCCGCTCCCCAGTCGCTACGTCGTGGGCATCGACTTGGGCACCACCAACTCGGCCGTCGCGTATGTCGATACCAGCGAGACGTCGTGGCGATGTCGCACGTTTCCCGTGCCTCAGCTCGTCGCCACCGGGCAAGTCGAAGCCCGCGAGACGCTCCCTTCGTTCCACTACCAGCCGACCGCCGGTGAAGTCTCCGCGGGCACGCTGAAGCTCCCGTGGCAGCGATCCAACCCCAGCCACGTCGTAGGGGTCTTTGCCCGCGACTTCGGCTCACAAGCCATCGGCCGGACCATCGCGTCGGCAAAGAGCTGGTTGTGCCACGCCGCGGTCGACCGAACGGCCGATATCCTGCCATGGCACGGGGCCGAGGATGTCGATCGCATCTCGCCCGTCGCAGCCTGCAGCCGCTACTTGAAACACATTCGCGACGCCTGGAACCACCAGCACCGCAATGACCCGCTCGAATCGCAGGACCTGGCCATCACGCTGCCAGCATCGTTCGACGAAGTGGCCCGCGAGCTCACCGTCGAGGCCGCAGCAAAAGCAGGACTTTCACGCGTCTTCCTCATCGAGGAACCGCAAGCCGCTTTTTATGCCTGGCTGCACAAGCATTCGCAGAACTGGGAATCGCTCGTCGCGCCTGGCCAAAAGATCCTGGTGTGCGACATCGGCGGCGGCACCAGCGACTTCACGCTAATTCGCGTCCGCGGTGGCGAGCGCGGCAAAGTGCAGTTTCACCGTGTGGCCGTTGGCGAGCACTTGATCCTAGGCGGCGACAATCTCGATTTGGCCCTCGCTCACCACGTTGAAGGCAAGCTGAACCAACAAGGAAAGCTCGATCCCCGGCAGTGGGAAACGTTGATTCGCGTTTGCCGACAGACCAAGGAGTCGCTGCTCGGCCCCAATCCGCCCGAGCAAGCGACGATTGCCCTGGCCGGCACCGGGTCCAAGCTCATCGGCGGCGGGCTCTCGACCAAGACCACGCGCGCTGAAGTCGAATCCGTCTTACTCGACGGCTTTTTGCCGCGAGTCCCTCTCGACGCCGTTCCGCAGTCGCGTCGCAGCGGCTTCCAAGAATTCGGGCTCCCATACGCCCCCGACCCGGCGATTACCAAGTATCTGGCCCAGTTTCTCAGCGTCCACCGCCATGCTGGCGACGATGCAACGACAACCGCGCCGACCGATATCGATCCCGCCCGCCCTGACATTGTGCTGTTCAACGGCGGAATGTTCGAATCGCCTGCGATGAAGGCTCGATTGATCGAGGTCTTGTCGTCGTGGTTCTCGGCCGTGGGCAAACCTTGGCAGCCGATGGTGCTCGATAACGAGCGCCTCGACCTGGCCGTCGCCCACGGCGCCGCCTACTACGGGATGGTCCGCCGCGGCGAAGGGGTCAAGATCACGGCCAATCTGGCTCGCTCGTATTATCTCGGCGTCGACTCCGAGCCACCCTCGGCCATCTGCGTGCTGCCCGGCTTCGCCGAACCCGGGCAGGAATTCACCATCGCGAACCGCCCCTTGGAAATGCTGATTTCCGAGCCGGTGGAGTTCCCGCTCTACTCGTCGAGCCTCCGCCTGGCCGACCAGCCAGGCGAGTTGATCACAGTCGACCCGCAACAAATGTCGGCCTTGCCCCCCATCCGCACGGCCATGCGGACGCAACGAAAGAGCGACCGCGGCACGCTCCAGGTCCACATCCAGGCCAAGCTCAGCGAGATCGGCACGCTCGAGTTGTGGTGCGCCGAAGCATCGGGCACGCGGCGCTGGCGATTGCAATTCGACGTTCGCAGCGCGACGCAAACCGAGATGGACGCCGTGCAAACCTCCGGCGAGGCCGCCGGCGTTCTCGACGAAGAAGCATGGAACGCCGCGGCCGCCGTGTTGGAATCGACCTTTGGAGAGGCATCAACGCAAACACCCGAGACCCTTCCCAAACGATTGGCCGAAGCCCTGGCGATCGAACGCTCGCAATGGCCCCCATCGCTGCTGCGGCGCATCTGGGAGAAGCTCATCGAACTCGAAGCCGGGCGAAAAAAGAGTCCCCTGCACGAAGCCCGCTGGCTCAACTTGCTCGGCTTCGCGTTGCGTCCTGGCTACGGCATGGCCGTCGACGACTGGCGCGTCAGCGAATCGTGGCGGCTCGTGCAAGGCAAGCTAGCGCACTCGGCCGCAACCAGCCGGACCGAATCGCTCATCCTCTGGCGACGCATCGGCGGCGGCCTCACCTCGGGTCAGCAAAAGGCCCTCGCCGAACCGCTCCTCGCCCCCATCAAGGCACTCCACAAACGCAACGCCGGCACCGGCGGCGGCAAAGTCGTCGAGACCAATCTCAGTCCCCACGAGACGGTCGAAATCCTGCGTTTGCTCGGTTCCCTCGAACTGCTCCCCAGCCGCACCAAATCGGACCTCGGCGGCATGCTGCTCGACCTGTTGCCAAAGCGAAAACTCGAAACCCTTCGCGGCCCCATCCTATGGGCCATCGGCCGCCTCGGCGCCCGCATGCCCCTCTATGGTCCCCTCAACGTCGCCCTCTCACCGGAGGTCGCCGCCAACTGGGCCAAGAAAGTCACCGAATTCGTGGAAGCCGACGCGGCACTGGGCGAAGCCAACCAATCGATGGCCCTCTGGTCGATCGTCCAACTCGCCCGCAAAACAGGCGACCGCCACCGCGACATCGCCCAATCCTCACGAGACCAACTCGTGGAATGGCTCACTTGGCAAAAAGCGAGCGACGAGCAAATCGAACTCGTGAAGGCTGGCGGGCAACTCGACCTGGCTGCTCAGAGCCAAGCGTTCGGCGAGAGCTTGCCGAAGGGGTTGCGATTGCGAACGTAGGCACCAGGGAATTCCCATGAAACGCCCGGCGCAAATTGATGCCCTCAGCCTTGCCGGCGACGATGTCAGAATCGGAGGAGCCTACCCACCACTAGGGTTTCACCCGGTGTGGAATGCCGAAGTTGGCAATGGCGACTGCTTCGGACTCTATTGGCCATACGGCTGCGAGGACCGTGAGCCGATCGTGTGCGACATGGTCCACGATGAAGCGGGTATCGAAGTCGCCTTTTCCAGTGTGGACTTGTTCGTCAAATGGCTTGAACGGAACCAAGGTCGACGAGGTGACGAAGAGGTCGACGATCCACAATCTGTTGCCCGACGTTTCCGAGAAGTGAAGCCTTTCTTGCAAACGCAACCTGAGTTAGCCATTCCAAAACTGCGAGAGATTTGCAAGGATTTCTCCGAAAATGCCGAGTATTGGTTCTCTCTTGCCAGCCAGTTGCGCCGCGTTGGCGATCATGACGGATCTCGTGCCGCGGCGATCCGAACGATCGCCTCAAACTGGGCATTCGGGATGCCTCCGCAAGGCGCGCTTAGAATGCTGCAGAGTGCGAAGGGAAAGACAGGCGACCCTCTGGTCGCAAGCAGCGGACGGCTCACCATGAGCTACGGCGGAGACAAAGAAAACTCCAACTACGACGTACTGAAGGAGTGCATTAGTGCCTACCTCTCGTCGCCCACACCAGTCCTCGGACTGCTCCTCAATCAAAACTACGGCTACATGATGAGGATGGAGACCCGCTCGTTTCAGGACCGATACGCATTCGATCCAACCGCGTGGCTCACAGAACACAGCGAACTCTGCGCCAAGTACCTTGGTGATTCGCGAATGCAGATCGGCTGATATTGCCTACCCAAAGGAACGCACCTCAGGCTCTCGATTGTATGCGAGAACCCGCTTAGCCTTCGGTGTTTCGTCGCTTACTCCCCAACACCAAGCCCTTTCAGCAATTCCACAATTTCCCGGTAGCCTTCCCGCTCGAGACTGGCATCGGCATCTTCGTAGGCACCGGCCAACCCGGCTAGAGCCCGCTTCAGCACCCCTTCCGTTTTCGCACCACGACGAACCAGAATCGGAATAATTCGCTTCTGCCGCATCACGACCGCACTCGTCAGCGGCGTCGCGCCGTAGTCCTGTTCCCGGCGTTCGATGTTGGCCCCGTGGTCCAGCAGCCACTCCAGCCACTGGGGTCGGTCGTAGTAGATGCAATCGTGAAGCGGCGGCGGGATGCCATCGGGCAACTCGATTGCCGTGGGATCAGCCGTGATTACTCGTAGGGCCAGGTCAAAATCGTTCGCGTCGATGGCATCAAAGATCGATGGCGGTTGGGCCTGTTTCGGAAAGCCGTCGATCGGCGGACTCAATTCCAGCGGGCCCGCCTTCGCGGCGAGCAATCGAAAGCCGAGATAGCGGCCTGGAAACGAACTAAAGCCGGAGCGCTGGGCACAGCGGCAGAAGCGGGCACTGTTGTAGTAGCTCCCTCCGCGAACGGAACGCAGGGAACTCGCCACGCTGAACCAATCCTGGCACCATTCCCAGACGTTGCCGAGCATATCGTGAAATCCCCACGCGTTAGCCAGCTTCTGGCCGACTACGTGCGGCTGTTCGTCCGCATTGTCGTGATACCACGCGACATCCAGCGGTGGGCCATGCCGTGGCTCCGAGCTTCCCGCCTTGCAGGCGTACTCCCATTCCGCTTCGACCGGCAATCGGTACTCCCAGTCGCCAGGGAGCACTCCGGCGTCACGGTCGAGCTTCGTGAGCGTTTGACAATACTCGCTCGCCTTTTCCCAGCGCACCCCAGAAACCGGTGCATCCGCAACGTGCTCATACTCCGTCGGATTCGTGCCCGTGACCGCTTCGTACTGAGCCTGCGTGACCGGGAATTTGCCCAAGTAAAAGTCGCTGGCGAAAGTAACTTCGCGCTGCTGTTCCCAAATCTGGTGGCCCTCCTCGGATTCAGGGCTCCCCATGGTGAACGTCCCGGCGGGCACGCCGAGCATCACGGCGCCGGCGGAACTCTTGAATTCTGCGGGGAGAGATTTCGACATAGCAAACGGACCTTGGATCGCGGCTACGGTTTTTCCACTGGGCCAATGCGATTGGTGTCCACAGCTAATTCGTCAATCCATAGCGTCTGCGCGTGGGGCAGCAAGCCGGGTCCAAAGTACGGAAGCAACAGGAACTGGTTGAACTTCATATCCGGAAAATCGGTCGAACGCAGAACGACGTCCGTTTGCTCGACCACCAATTCGCCGTCAAACCAGCCCCGCACGACCCCGTCGGCGACCGGCTTGTCCGCCTTGGCGTCGAGGCTATTCAGCTGGAACATCGCCTCCACGCAGTGCCACGCATCGTCGATGAAGAGCTTGTCCTTGCTGTCGAACGACCGGCCGTTGAAGCCTCCCCTGAGTTCTCCCTGAGTGAGTCCGTGGGGAGCGTCCTTATTTTGAATGTCCTGTGCCGCCAAGCGCAGCTTCCCGTTCCACGGCTCCACGTAAACCGTGAGATGGCTGCTGGCCGGCCCGTGGTACGCCCCGTTCTCGGTGGTCATGAACTGGATCAGGTGGGGATGGTAGTCTCGCCTGGTCCAACCCCAACCTTTTGAAAGCTTGATGTAGCAGCGCAGGTAGACGGTGTTCGTGGGCTCAAAAAGACGACGCATGCCCGACGAATTCGCCGGATTGGTGCTGTTGGCTTTCCAGCTGTATTCGATACAACCCTTGCCTTGATAGCGCTGGGTTTCGGAGATCGCGAAGCTGCTCCCGTCGTACCACTGGCGCTTGAGCAATTGAGAATCGTCGAAGCTTTCGCTAAACAACCGGCTTGTTGATTTCCCGCTCGGGTCTACGGCCGCGGCCGAACTCGCGAAACCGCACATGGCGATACAGCAAGAAACCGCGACGAGACATTGTCGCGCATCCACCTTCGGCATAAATAGACTCCGGCGCGGACTGGTGTTTGGCTCAAGCCGACCAACAGGCAGTCTAACGTCGCGCCATTCCGTCGCCAAGAAACGCACAACGGGCTCTCGATTGCGTTCGAGAACCCGTTGTGTTGTTTTGGTTGTCTAAAGCGTCCGAGGGCCTTAGTGGCGTCTAAGCTCGGAGCCGACAGCTATGCCGGACTAGCCGCAGCAGCTAGGGGCCGAATCGCAGCAGCTGTGGCTGTGGCAAGCCGGACGGCAGCAGCGAGGTTGGCACATCCGAGCGCGGAGAGCGTTCAGGCGATCGCACAGCGAAGGACGGCAGCACTTGGGTTGGCAGCAGCTAGGAGCGGCGCAGCAGGTCGGTTCGCAGCAGCTAGGAGCAGGAGCCGAGCAGCAAGCGGCAGGAGCTTCGTTGCAGCAGGTCGGAGCAGGAGCCGAGCAGCAGCTCGATTCGCAGCAAGCCGGCTTGCAGCAGCGAGGTTGGCACATCCGAGCACGGAGGCAAGCCAGGCGGGCATGGATCCGGTCGCAGATCGACGGGCAGCAGCAGCTTTGCTCGCAGCACGAAGGACCAGCGTCGCACGAAGAACCACAGCTACCGCAGTCGGCGAAAGCCGAACCGGCCAAACACAATGCGGCAGCGATCGAAAGGAAAAATGCACGATTCATTCCGAGGACTCCTCAAAAGTCTAAAATGCGAAATACACCAAATCGCGTTGGTCTGTTTACGGGGGGGTCGCGGTGGGTGTCCGTCGTTCGCCGGAAGGCATGGCCGTCGGCCGGTGGTCCATCTCGGACGCGAACGCTACGGGGGTAACCGCGCAATCGGCAAATGCTCGCCGATCTCACTGGAAGCTATCGTCTACTTAGCAAGCACGCCTTAGCTGACGGGAATAGTTTTCGCCGTTTCCCTCACCCTCCCATCCGACTGTGACGCCTGTAACGCCTTTGCAGGACAAACACCTCTCTGGTGCGCGCGAATCCGGGCTTTCTGTGCAGCTTGCCGCACATTCCAAGGCGCTAGATGAAAAGCCACACGCTCGACCTACAGTTGCTGGTCCGGATGTTCCTTCTTTGAGCGGCCAGAATCATGACCTCGGCGACACCACTATTTTCCACCTTGGCCAGCGATGCCGACTTGGCCGAACTGGTGGAGATGTTCGTTCAAGAGCTTCCCGAACGCTGGGCGGCCATCGACAAATGTTTCGGCAACGGCGACATGGCGGGGCTCAGTCGAGTTGCGCACCAGCTTAAAGGCGCGGCCGGCAGTTATGGGTTCCAACTCATTACCGAGAGCGCTGCGACGCTCGAACAATGCGTGCAGGACAGCTGGCCCGAAGAAGAAATCCTCCGCAACGTCGAAGAGTTACGATCGCTCTGCCAACGAGCCCGCGCCGGAACACCAGACTCCGGAACGCTGGAAGAGTAACTGCTCTTTAAGAGCGAAGCCGCTTAGCGCCGCTCGACCAGGCCGCGAATGCTGGCCCATTGCTTCGCGCGAGTCGATTCGCTTCCTTGCGGATCGAATTCGAGCGTCCGCCCCAGCAGCCTTTCCAGCTGCGTTTTCGCCAGCTCGCGGCGCGCAGCCGATTTATCGCTCATCAGAATGAGCCACGTTTCCTGATCTTCCGCCATCCAAGCGGCCAGGCGTTGCGGCGTGTCGTCGCCTTGGGCTCGCATGTCGGTCAAGATTCCCGATACCCGTTCGGCTTGTTCGGTGTCCAGTTGGCTCAAATTGGCCTGCGCCAGCCAGCTCCAAGCCGAAATTCCGCCGCGGCGCAGCGTCCGATCGGCCCGCTGGCGATTGGCAAAATCAGCGTCGGCCAACTCAGAAACCTGCTTGGACCACTCCTCGCGCCGACGATCGAGATCGCTCTCGGAAATCGAATCCAATTCACGAAGGGCATTGTTAAGGCAATGCGAGATCTCCCAATCGGGACGAATCGTCGCCAGTGCCGGCGCGAGATTCCCTTCGCAGGCATCAGGTGCGATCAACCACAAGTGCCACAAATGGGCAGCTTGAACAACCGTGGGCTGCTCGTTGCCATGCGCGACCTTGAGCGTCACCCAGCCGGATTTAGGCTGCGTGTACGTCGTCTTCACGCTTCCCACCACCCGCGTCAGCTCGACGTTGCCGCTGCCGAACCACTGGAACTGCACCTGTTCGGCACCCGTGGCCCATTTGTATTCCAGCGACGCGGGCGAACTGTTCTGCGTCGACAGCGCTTCTTTCGCACCAGCCTTATCGATATTCCAGGTTCGCGAACCCGTTGGATAACCGCGGCCGAGCATTAGCCGCCCCAAACAGATGTCGAATCGGATGCCCGATTTACGAAAGAGAGATGGCTCAACCTTTGGCGTTTCCGCCAAGGAAATCGCGGGCACCAGGCCCACCAAAAAGTAAAGCCAAAGCCACTGCCAAAGACGCGATGCGCGCATCATGGTCCCACTCCCATCAAGAACGGAAACTGCCGTTGGAGAGAGGACGCGTTGGTCCGATGGGGGTTAGCCGCATCGGGCGAAAGCGACTGCCGCGGATACTAGCGATTCAAGCGATTCACCGCTATGCGAAGAATCGACCTAAGTTGCTTTGTCCGAACAGCTAAACGTGGCTGCCGAGAAAGTTTTGCCACGCCGTGCTGCCATAGGAATCATAGCTATCAGCCAACTCAATGGAAGACCGTTCAACCGAAAACACGCGGGCAATGCTCTCCTTTTTCCTAAGCGGCCAAGCGCATTCGTTGTGACTGTCAGGTCTTCGCGCGATGTAGCTGTGATAAGGGTGGCACTGGCGTCCAATAGACGCCAGGGTGAGCGACGTTGCTTTTCACTGGCGTCTGAGGGACGCCAGTGCCACCCAATGTGGCGTCGAGAGCACCGCTAACGCCGTAGCCGCACTCGCGTAGAGTGCGGAAAGTGCAGATAGCAAATCAGATGACGCAGCTTTCTAGATAACGCCACGCCGCCCTTCCGCGTTCTGGCGAGCGCGGCTACAGCGTTAACTCCGCCGCGCGAACGGTGTTTTCCAAGAGCATGACAATCGTGAGCGGCCCTACGCCGCCTGGCACCGGCGTGATGGCGCCGGCAACGTTGGCCACCGATTCGAAGTCCACGTCGCCGCACAGCTTGCCGTCGACGCGGTTGATCCCCACGTCGAGGACAACGGCTCCCGGCTTGATCATGTCGGCCGTCACAAACCGAGCCACGCCGATCGCCGCGACCACGATATCGGCTTCGCGCAAAACGTCCGGCAGATTTTTTGTGCGACTATGACAGATGGTTACCGTCGCGTTGCAGTTGCCTGGTCCGCCGGGGCCATCCTTCGCCATCAGCAGCATCGCCATCGGTTTGCCGACGATGTCGCTTCGTCCTAGCACGACAACATGCTTGCCCGCGACTTCAATCTGCGACCGCGCCAGAATCTGCATTACGCCGTGCGGCGTGCACGGCAGAAACCTGGGCCGACCTTGCGAGATCAATCCCACATTGTGCGGATGGAACGCATCGACATCCTTCGCCGGATCGACCGCGTCAAGGATGGTGGTCGTATCGATGTGTTTAGGCAACGGGAGTTGCACCAGGATGCCATGCACGGCCGCGTCGGCGTTCAATTCGTGAACGAGCTTGAGCAACTCCGATTGCGTGGTGCTCGCGGGGAGCGTGATCACCCGCGTCCCCATCCCCACGCGCTCGCACGCCTTGTGCTTGCTGCGAACGTACACCTGGCTCGCTGGGTCGTCGCCAACCAGCACGGCAACCAGCGTCGGGAGGACACCTTTTTCACGAACCGCTTTAACCCGCGCGGCAATTTCCGACTCGATCCCCGCCGCGATCGCTTTGCCATCCAAAATGCGTGCCGTCACGGCCGGACCTCTTCCGAAAAACTGGCCATTAAAACGGCATTTTAGCGAAACGACCGCTCCCACGGGCGTCCCGTCCCCCTCAGACACCGCCGTTGCCCGCCTTCACGAAAAACAGCCAGCGGTTAGAATCTGGGATTCCCTGCGAACCAAGGCTTCCGAGCCTAGGTCCGTGACTATGGAATACAGGGAAGGTCGAGACCGTAGCTCAGTTGGTAGAGCATGCGACTTTTAATCGCAGGGTCGCGGGTTCGAGCCCCGCCGGTCTCACTACTTTTCACAGTGTTGGCATCTTCGACAGCCAACACTTTATCCTCGCGGACGCGCTCTGCAGCGCCGGTTAAACCTTGCTGCGGCAATTGAACATCCAGCAGATGCCGAACTGGTCGGTCAAACTGCCGAAATAAGCGTCCCAAAAGATCGGTTGCAGCGGCATATCGACGCTGCCCCCTTCCGACAGCGCGTTGAAAAGCCTTTCGGTTTCTGCTCGCGTGTCAGGTTCCAGGCTGATATGCATGTCGTTGCCGTGATAAACGGGCAACCCCATCGATTCCGGCGAATCGGTCCCCATCAACACATGCCCAGCCAGAATGGGCAGCTCGACGTGCATGACGAGCTTCTTGTCCTCGTCCGAGAGCGGTGGCCGGCCAGGAAGCTCGGGCGCTTCGTCAAAACGGTGAATCGGCCCCGCGAACTCGCCCCCGAAAACCGACCGGTAGAAGTTGAAGGCCTTCTCTGCCGACCCCGCAAAGTGGAGATACGTGCTTACTCTCGCCATCTGACGCGCCTCCTTTTTGAATCACTAGGCCGGAGCCCGTTGAAAACAAACAAGAAGTTTCCGGCACTTCGCGATATCGTGACGCTCGCGGCCGGTGGGTGTCAAGCAAATTCCACCCAATTCGAGGCGATTCCAATCAGCCGCTAGTCGGACAGCTTAAACAGCCGCTTGAGAGCCGCCAGCAATCCATGCGGCGAGCCATATTGGGCCTCGTCCCGCAGCGATTCCAGCGGCGGATGGAGCAGCTTATTGATCAGTCGATCAAACGATTTCGTGATCTCGGCCTTGGCTTTGGGGTCCATCTCGCCCAGCTTGTTGTAGAGCCGTGCCATTTCGTCGAGTTTGATCTCGTCGGCCCGCTCGCGAAGACGCTTGATCGTCGGCCCCGTCGCCCGATGGTGCAGGTCCTTCATGAACCGCACCGTCTCGTCTTCGATGATCTTCTCGGCCTTGGGCCACTCCCGCTCGCGCTCCTGGCGGTTGCGCTCGCAGGCGGCTTTCAAATCGTCGACGCCATAAAGATAGACGCCCACGTAGTCGGCAACCGTGGCTTCAAAGTCCCGCGGCACCGCCATATCCAGGATCAAGAGCGGTCGTTGGAAGCGCTTGGCATGGAGCGAATGGAACGATTCCGATGTGATGATCGGCTCGGTCGCGCCCGTCGCGCTGACGATCAAATCGGCTTCCGAAATGTGGTGACCAAGCGTCTCCCACGGCTCGGCTTTGCCGACCATCTTCGCCGCCAGATCGGCCGCGCGAGAGAGCGTGCGATTCACAATCGTGACATCGCGGACCCCTTCATCAACCAAATAACGCAGCGTCTCCTCCGCCATTTCGCCGGCGCCGATCACCAGCACCCGCTTGTCGTCGAATCGCTCAAAAAACTGCCGGGCATACTCTGCCACGGCGACACTCGGAACGCTAAGCCGCTTCTGCTGAATCGCCGTCTCGGTGGCAATCCGCTTGGCAACGCGTAGCGCCGCCTGAAAGGCGCTGTTCGTAATCGGGCCAACGCTATTCTCTCGTGTCGCCAGATCGTACGCCTGCTTCACTTGGGCGATGATCTGCGCTTCGCCCACCACCATGCTGTCGAGGCTGGCCGCGACGGTAAACAAATGGCGAACGAAGTCCTCGCCGGTCCGTTCGAAGAGGTCGTCGAAAATATCGTCCGCGTTGAGCTTATGAAAATCCGCCAGGAAGTGAACGACGTCCGAATGCGACGGGCAAGCCTCGGAGTGTTCGCTGGCGACGTAGAGTTCGACCCGATTGCAGGTCGAAAGCAAAACCGCCTCCGCATCGGGAAAGCGATCCCGCAGTTGATGCAGAGCCTCGCGCGCCGCCTCAGGCGTAAAAGCGAGGCGTTCGCGCAACTCCACACTGGCGTGGTGGTGACTGCAGCCGACCATTTGGAGTCTCATGTCGAGGCTCCTCTCTGGATCGCCGGCGATCGCCAAAACGTCGATACTTTGGGCGCCGCGTGCTGTGAATTGCTGTTCACCACAAAGATCAGCGCCACCACAACAAAGGCAAAACTGGCAATCGTCAGGTATGCCACTTTGCGGCCTTGCTGGGCAGGCTTGTAGAGAATCTCAAACGTCACGGCGGCGACCAGCCACGCGAGTAGGCCGCAACTGGTCACAATCACCGGGTCGGTCCACGGTACGGCCTGAGTATCGCGGGCCTGGCGAATGGCGTTCATAACGACTCCCGCCACCAGCCCCATCGCCACCAAAAACGACGAACCAATCAGCGCCTGCTTGTTTGCATTTTGAAGCCATTCGAGGCTCGGAAGTTTCAGCCCGGCTTGTGGCGGCAGCTTCTTTTTCAGCTGGTACGACTGAATCAGGTACATCACGCCGGCTACAAAGCCGAGCGCCGCCACCACCATCCCTAAAAGCAGCGCGACGCCGTGAGCCGTTCCCCAAATCGCCATCGCCTGCTCGCGGGCGAACGGTGTCTTGTCCGCCTTCGTGGAAAGCGCAATCAATCCCAACACGAGCGGCAACAGGAATACCCCCAGGGCCGTCTGGGGACGCGAGGCCGCCATGAACAGGTAGATGGCCGTCAGTAGCCAAGCTCCCACTAAACACCATTGGGACCAGCTGGATAACGGCGCGGCAGCGAGGTCGTTTCTCGCCTGGACGATCAAATAGATCGTATGAGTTGCCAATCCCAGCACGCCGAATAGAAGGATCACCGCTAATCGAATCGGCGCGCGAAAAAAAAGCCGCGAGACTTCGAGCGCAAGGGCGATCCCGTAGCTCGAGGCAAAGCAGACAATTCCCACTTTAGACAACATGGCCCAACCATCGTCCGTCGTTGGACGGAATCCACAATGGAGGGAAAACATTGCCGCCTTGGCCAACTGTAGCGAAGGCGACCCGTCGCCCTGGCAGCATCGCCGAGCGCGTTTTCCATCACAGTCTCTATTGTTGATAGAAACCGTAGATTCGACGAGGGGCCACCCACCCCGTAGCCGCGTTCGCCAGAACGTGGAAAGTGCGGCCCACCACTTACAGGCCAATTGCACTCAGAACTGGTGCCACCCAAACGTAGCCGCGGTCGCCAAAACGCGGGAAGTGCGGTCACCACTTGCAGGGCAACCGCACTCTTGGCGAGTGCGGCTACGCGCACTATTTCCCGAACAGCTTGTTGAAGCCGCTCTGAATCGCCTCTTGGGCTTTCTTTTCGGCTTTGTTAATCCCGTCCTCGACCATGTCGACACCTTGTTGGGCTTTCTCTTGGACGGCCTGTGCGGCGCCGGCAGCGGGATTGGAACTGGTCGTTCCGCCACCGGTTGGGAAGCCGAGTTTCTTGCCGATGGCGTCCTGAGCCTTCTTCATCCCCTTGTCGATCTCCCCTTGAACGGCGCTGGTCGCGGCACCAGTCGCCAGCTGCTTTTGGAATTGCACCAGCGCTCGTGTATCGAGTTGCGGCTTGGTAACCGTTCCGCGAACGGGGATCTTGATGGTTTGCCCCTTCAGCCCGGCGAGCGCTTCCTTTTTGATCCAGGCGTCCATAATTGGAATCTCGGCCGTCATCTCGAGCGATTGATCGGCGATCCCCACCGAGCCCGTCGTGCGAATGGTGATGTCCTTCACTTGCATCCGCATGTTCTCGTGGCGAACGCGGCCGTCGACTACCTCGACCGGAATCTGTTGCTGCGGCAGCGTGAGCCACTGCGCTTGCGACATTTCAGCAGCGGGCGTCGAGGCCATCAGGCCACTGAGCGCCTCGGTGTAATTCCCCTCGGCGATCTTCTTGACCTGCGTGGCCGCGGCAATCAGCTTTTGAGCCAGCTCACCCGGCCCGATTTGAACCTTGTGGACGGTGAAGTCGCCGCGGATATCGCATTGCGTCGGCGTGTAGAGCGGAATCGCCGCTCCTTCCAGATCGAGCGAGAACTGCCCCTCGGCACGGGTCGCGTTCGCCGCTAGCGGCGCCACGTACTTAAGCCACGTCTCGCACATTTGTGGCGTGATCGAGACCTTGTCGATCAAACGAATCTTGTCCTGGGCGATAAAGTACTCATCCCCCTTGAGGATGATCTCGGGAGAGATCCGCACCAAGCCATCGCTCACAGGTAGTTCGAGCGGGGCAACCGTGGCAATCGATTCCTTCACCGTCACAGCCAGTTCGCCCGCGCCGATGGGGAACGAAGCGACGTCGGCCCGATCCCATCCCAGCGCTGCCTTGGCAACCAATCCGAGCGGCAGCAAAGCATTGTTATTGCCCGAGTCGCCTGCGCTTTTGGCACCGAACAGAGGCCCCGAGGCTTCGAACTCCTTCTTGCCGCGTCCTTCGATGGCAATCATGTCGCCCAGGTACGGCTTGAGTTTCAAGTTCCAGTCGGCGAGGTCGTATTCGATATCACCTTGCAGATCGAGCAGGCATTGCGACAGGAGTTGGCTGATCGCACCGGTGGCGCGGATCGCGGTTGTCCCGGCTCGCAGGTCGAGCTTTTGCAGTTGGAGCCCGTCCTTCTTGTCGTCGTACGAGGCATCGCCGCCGAATGTGACTTGCGACTCCTTCCAAACGGTCGTCCACGGCGTGCGACTCACGGTCTTCACAGGCGCCCCTTGAACTTGCGGCGCCGCGGCCGGCGGGGTTTGGAAAGTCAGGTTTTCAACCGTTCCCGTCAGCGTCGCCTTGGTAACGCCGCCCGAGTAGTTGAACTGCGACTGAGCAACCAGGTCGCCCAAATAACGGCCCGTGACCGGTTTCTTTGGGTCTCGCACCCAGTTCATGATCTTGTTGACATTGGCTCGCATCCCCACGCCCCCCGCGATTTTGATCGCGCCGGCCTTGGTTTGCAGGCTGAACTGTTCGGCGCCGACGCTCACGCTCGAGCATTGCAAGCGCGTCGAGGGCGTGGTCAGCGTCCCGCTGGGCGTATCCCACACCAGGCTCGTTTCCACGATCACCTGTGGTTCGCGAATGTTGAGCCCGTTGCCGGCCACTTCCAGGTTGCTGGCCGTCAGCTTGGCTTGTTCGAGTTCGACTCGCGAGGCCGAAGCCAACGCCTCGCCGCGCAAATCGATGCCCCCTTGGATACGAAATCCCTTCAGCGGCACGAACGCTTGAACGCGAGGAATCCACGTCGCCAGGTCGCCTCCCATTTCGAACCGCACGGGCAGCGGAGTTTCGGTCGAGACTTTATCAACGCCTTCCGAAAGGATCGCCGTGAAACGGTCTTCGCCCGACGTAACGGTCACTTCGCCTGATGCGAGACCAATCCCGGCCTCGTCCATTCGCAGTCCGCCGGCCTTGGCTTCAATTTTGAGTTCATCTTCCCGCCAGGGGAGAATGCCAGGAGCCGCGACTTCGACGCCCGTCAGCGCGAGTTCAGAATCGACGTCGATGCTTTGCCGATCGTCGATATCCCAAGTGACCTGCCCCTTGAACTGGCCAGCCATCTTGATGGCGCCGAGGTCGACAATTTGCTCGATCTCCGTCACCAGCTGATCGAGGTTTCCGTTGAGCGACAGCTTACCTTTGTGCGGCGCACCATTTCCGGTGACAGTCAAAAAGCTCGAGTTGATGGCCAACTTCTCGGCCCGCCACGAATCGCCTTCTTGCTTCACGCGCGCGTCCAGCGTGATCGGTTGATCCCACTCGATGGTCCGCCCCTCGGCGAGCGCGGCCAGTTTGCGCGTCGTCAATTTGGCGACGAGTGTACGGTCCCCTTGAGCCTTGTCGGTCTTCAACGACCAATCGGCCTCGCCCGAAGTGAATTCGATCCCTTCACGAATATGCAGCGTTTGCGGGAACATCTTAGCCAGCCGGGCGATATCGATCCGCCCGTTGATATCGCAATCACTGTCGGAGATCTTTCCCATGCCGCCTAAGTCGGCAAGGCACAGTCGTCCCTCACCGCGGAGCGCGGCAACGTCCGAATCGACGCGCAGCTCCTTCAAGTCCCAAATGCCTTGGTCGAGCGACGCCTGACCACCGGCCGTCAGCCGTTCGATCGAGATCGCGTCGTCCCCCATGTACTTCGTGGCAATGAACATCACGTTGCGGGCGTCGACTTCCTTGAACTCGACTCGCTGGACTTGCGCGTTCTGAGCCATCTCCAGCGTCATCTTGCCGCTGAACTGGCCGTCGATTCCCGACTTGCCAAGCACTCGCTCCAGCGCCGTTTGAGCGATGGCGAGCGGAAAACGCTCGGCTTCGAGCGTCGCTTCCACATCCGGTAGCGAAGCGCTGCCGCCCGCGGGCTTCATGGTCAGAGCCACATTGGCTTGGAAGGCGGCGTCATCGACGCGGCCAACGACTTCAGCAACAAGCGGATCGCTCGGGTTGGCCGAGACTTCGAGTTTGGCATCCAGCGGTGCAACGAGCCACTTCTTGTCGTATTCGCGTTCGAAGAGTTCGATTTCCGCCTTGTTCACGACCACCGTCGCCGTGATTCCAACCCCCGCGGCACCGCCGCCTGATCCCGGGTTGGCCGGCGTCGTTGGCGGCGTAGGACTTTTGGCTCGCAGGATCGGCATGAGCAAATCTTCGACATTGCTCGATTCAGCACCGACCGAAAGCATCAATCGCGGCTTCTCGACGGTGATTGTTCCCAGGTTGGTCATGTTCGTCAGCAGGCCGAACAGGCCCTTGCTGAGGCTGATCGATTCGACCTCGGCCACCGTTTGGCCATCGTCGTCGACAACCGACAAGCCTTCGACGCTCACCGCTCGAAACCAGCCCATACGGACGGCAGCCACGCTCACCGTTCCGTTGATGCGATCCTTGGCTCCGTTGGCGATCAGCTTCGGTCCCAGCGACGTTTGCGAAACAATCGTCGGCGCGAGCGCCACCGAAAGGAACACGCACAACAGCAGGATCATCAAGAATCGCGGCCACATGCTCCGCGCCGGCCGCTTGCGCGACAATTGATCGAGTTCCCGAGCGGCATCGTCCCGCTCCAGAATCGTGTCCGTCTCGATATCGACGTCACTATCCATGTCGGCTTGTTCGATATTGCGAGTAACTCGCTGACGATCACGATTCTTAGCCATGGCGAATTCCATTTCGCGAAAGGCGCGAGAGCAAACATTCCACTTCGCTGCGTACACTCATGGCGCGCAGCGGCGGAAACGGACCTAACCGAGCGCGGGATTCTAGAAGCCCTATTGCAAGGGCACTAGGTCAATTGCTGCCAGCGACGCTGGCGACCTAGGTGGGGAATGTCAGAAATTCCGCGGGGACATGATCCGTCAGCCAAACACCGTTGGCGGAAAGAAAGAACACGTGCCCTGCTTGCACCATCGCCATCGAATCGACTGATAGCACAATCGGCTTACCGTGCCGCTGGCCGACTTTGACTGCCGTCTCGCGATCTGCCGAAAGATGAACGTGCTGGCGACTGCCCGGAATGAGTCCCTTTTCGCAGATCGATTCGACGAACCGCGTCGCCGTGCCATGAAAGAGTTGCGGCGGAGGCTCGACCGGCGTTAGTGCCAAATCGATTTCGATCGAGTGCCCCTGGCTCGCCCTGATCCGCTCGCCCGTTTCATTGAAGGCGAACCGCTTTTTGTCGTTCTCGGCGACGATGCGTTCCAGAAGCGGCCTAGAAATTGGTCGGCCGTAGTCGTTTGCTTTCCGCAACAGCTCTTCGACGTCGGCCCAGCCGTTTTCGTCGAGCACCAGACCGATTGTCTCGGGTTGGTGTCTGAGGATCAAACTCAGGAATTTACTGGTGGACGTAAGAGAGTCATTCATGCTTTATCGACCGATTGGGTGATCCGCGGGTTCGCGCTTGGGATGGAACACTCGGCCGTTACGGGTCATAATAGGCCCTTTTACAGGCAAACAGTTACGGGCAAGCGCCCTTCTTTCTTCTTTGAATCGACGCCATGTCGCACATCCCGAAAACCTTCCGCGTTCGCCAGAACTTTCCCGCCACGATCGTCGAGAACATCCCCGCCACGGTCAACGCGGAACTCACCGGGCTCGACCTAGGTAAACGCGTGAAGCCCGGCCAAAGCGTGGCCGTCACCTGCGGTAGCCGCGGGATCGCCAACATCGCCGTGATTATCAAGGCGTGCATCGACCACCTCAAGCTGCTCGGAGCGAAGCCGTTCATTGTCCCGGCCATGGGAAGCCACGCCGGCGGCACGGCCGAAGGGCAAAAGGAACTCATCGCGGGCTACGGCGTCACCGAAGAAGCCATGGGCTGCCCCATCAAGGCGACCATGGAAACCGTGATCGTCTGCGAAGCCGCCGAAGGGTTTCCGGTTCACTTCGACAAGAACGCCTTCGGCGCCGATCACGTGCTGGTCGTCGGGCGAATCAAGCCGCACACCATGTTCGCCGGCGATGTCGAAAGCGGTCTGATGAAGATGATGCTGATCGGCCTGGGCAAGCACAACGGAGCGATCATCTATCACCAGGTGATCAAGAACTACAGCTTCGCTCAAATCATCCGCAGCGTCGCGAAAGAAGTCCTCGACAAGTGCCGCATCCTCGCCGGCTTGGGCATCGTCGAAAACGCCTACGACCAAACCGGGCTGATCAAGGCCGTTGGGTCGCACGAGTTCGAAGCCCGCGAATCGGAACTCCTTTGCATCGCTAAAGAATGGCTGCCGCGATTGCCGTTTAAGCTGGCCGACGTGTTGCTGGTCGACGAGATCGGCAAGAACCTCAGCGGCACGGGCATGGACACCAACGTGATCGGCCGCAAGTACAACGACCACGAACCACGCGACTTCGAATTCCCCAAGGTCAAGCGGATCATCGTCCGCGACCTCACCGAGGAGACCCACGGCAACGCCTCGGGCATTGGGATCGCGGAGTTCTGCCGCTCGCGCGTCGTCGAGAAGACCGATAATCACAACACCTGGGTAAACTGCCTCACAGCGGGCCACGTGACCGCCTGCATGGTGCCAATCCACTTCCCCACCGACTACGAACTGATCGATAAGGCGATTCCGACCGTTGGCCTGGTTACCGCCGAGACGTCCAAGCTGATCTGGATTCACAACACGCTGGAGTTGTCGGAAGTCGAGTGCTCCGTCGCGTATTGGAATGAGGCCCAGTCGCGTAGCGACCTGACGATTTTGAAGGAGCCGCGGCCCCTCCCCTTCGACAACGAAGGCAATTTGCCCGATAACCTCTTCAAGGCCAACTGGTAGCCGCGTTCGCCAGAACGCGCATTCCAGAACGCAGAAGAGGGGCATCCACTTGCGGGGCATCTGCACTCTTGGCGAGTGCAGCTACAAGAACAAATCGGCCGCGTTCATTCGAATGCGGCGACCATCTCATCTCGACTGAAAAAACATGTCCTCGTCTTGGATCGCCGATCGTACCCGCGCCTTCGATTCCAGCGGCATTCGTAAGGTCTTCGACCTCGCCGCCAAGATGAAGGACCCGATCAACCTCTCGATCGGCCAGCCCGATTTCGATGTCCCCGAGGAAATCAAAATAGCCGCCATCGATGCCATCCGCGGCGGCAAGAATGCCTACTCGCTCACGCAAGGGATGCCCGTCCTTCGCGACAAGCTGCAAGCGCAGCTCGACGCCCAGTGGAAACATCCCGATCGCAAGGTCTTTGTCGCCAGCGGTTCGAGCGGAGGCTTGGTGCTGGCCATGATGTCGCTCGTGAACCCCGGCGACGAAGTGATCATGTTCGATCCCTACTTCGTGATGTACCCATCGCTCACCAAGCTTGTCGGCGGCGTCCCGGTGGTGATTGATACCTATCCCAACTTCCGCATCGACGTCGACAAGGTCGCCGCCGCGATCACGCCCCGCACGAAGCTGATCCTGCTCAACAGCCCCGCCAACCCGACGGGTATCGTCGCTCAAAAGAGCGAAGTCAAAGCGTTGGCGGAGCTAGCCGCCAAGAAGAACATTGCCCTCATTTCCGACGAACTCTATCGCCTGTTTTGCTACGACGCGCCGCTCGTTTCGCCGGCCGAGTTCAACCCCGACACCATCGTGATCGATGGCTTCTCCAAGAGCCACGCCATGACGGGCTGGCGGGTGGGAATCGTCCACGGTCCCGCCGCCGTGATCGATACCATGGTCAAGCTCCAGCAGTACACGTTCGTCTGCTCGCCGCAGCCGATGCAGTGGGCAGCCTCCGTCGCGATGGACTACAACATGTCGAGCTACGTCGACAGCTATCGCGGCAAACGCGATCGCTTCGTTGCTGGCATCTCCGATTTGTATGAAGTCGCCCAACCCGGCGGTGCTTTCTATGCCTTCCCCAAAGCGCCCAAAGGAACGGGGAGCGAGTTCGTCACCAAGGCGATCGAAAACAACTTGCTGATCATCCCAGGCAACATCTTCAGCGGCCGCGATACGCATTTCCGCGTCTCTTATGCGGCCTCGGAGCGGACGATCGACCGCGGGATCGAGGTCCTCCGCAAGCTCGCTAAAGGATAGCCGCGCGGGCATTGCTATCGTGAGACTTCACGCCTGCGGCGGTCGGACTTACGAGAAATTTCGAGAATCGCTAAAGTTCCGCCCTGTTTTCGCACCTGAGAACCAAGGCGAAAGCGACTCCGGCTTTTTTAGCCACGGAGAGCCAGAGGTCTCAGAGAGCCGAAAGGGCCGGAGGCCCGACAGATTTTAGCCGGGGCCGTCAGGCCCCGGATATCGGAATCCGGACCTTCCGAGGCCCGAAGGTGCCGACAGAAAGGCGGCTTCGGGACGGTGCTAGAAAACTCACGATCAGTTCGATTTCCAGAATCAGTTTTTTTGGTTCGTTATTCAGGGGCCGGGGCGATTCGCTCGATGCCGCGCATCTCGTTGCCAATCAGTCGATCCACCAACCTGCTCTTGGCGGGCATGATTTTGCTATGCCTTGTAAGCCAAAGCGGTTGTGTGCGCCGACGGATGACCGTGCGATCGAACCCACCCGGGGCGAAGGTCTACGTCGACGATCAGGAAATCGGGACGACGCCGGTCTCGACCTACTTCACCTACTACGCTGGACGGAAAGTCACACTGGTGAAGGATGGCTACCGCACCGAGACGGTGTATCAGAACGTCAATGCGCCGTGGTACGAGTATCCCGGAATCGACTTCGTGACGGAAAACATCTACCCCTGGGAGATCCGCGACGAACGCGTGCTCGAGTTCCAACTCGTCCCCGAAGAAGCAGTCGCCCCCGATCGCTTGATTGCCAACGGCGAACGCCTCCGCCAGAACGCGCGCGAAGGAAACTTCACGCCGCTCATCAAGCCAAAAGAGCGCGAGCCGCTGCCGTCCAATGTCGGACTGCCAGGGATGGGGCTGCCTGAGAACGCACCGTTCCCGACCTACTCGACCGAGCCTCTGCCGCCGCCTCTACCGAATCAGCCTTAGAGGCTAAGGTTCGCCGAGTTCGATTCCCGGCAACGTGCGAGCGATACCGTTGGGCTTACTGTTACGCTTCGAATTTGACTTGGCGACGGACTTCGCCAGCGGCAAGTCCTTTTGCGGCGAGCGGGCGGCCTTACCCTTCTGGGCTACCGTCTTCCCCCGATCTTCGAGCCTACGTCCATTCACCGTCGAAGGCGCGCTCGTCGTGGGGTCAGCGGGTCCAACGAGTGGATCGCCAACGCGAATCGACTCGAGCCGCTTGGTCCCTTGTTGGACGTATTCTTTCGACATGTCGTACGACACAAATTGCCGGCCGAGCTTCTTAGCAACCGCAACCGTAGTTGCACTGCCTGAGAAGGGATCGAGCACCTTCTCCCCTTCCCTGCTGCACGTGCGAATGATCCGCCCCAGCAATTGCTCGGGCATTTGGCAGCCGTGAAAGCCAGCCCGCTCTTTGAAAGTGCCAGCCACTCGTGGGAAGTACCACGTGTCTTCGCTTGACCCGAAGCAGCCTTCAATATCCTGCGGGCGAAGAATCCACGTGTCGTCCGGCAAGCGCCCCTTGGGATTCGCCCGGGCGTCGTTGTAGACAAGCTGTCGAGCCGACGGGATGCGATTGGCCGGCTCATCGGCCAAGAACGTGAACTTGGCCGGGTCTTTCACAAAGTAGAGCAAGTGCGCGTGCGAGCGCGTGAACTTGTTCTTACAGTTCACGCCGAACGTGTAGTACCACACCACCCACGAGCGGATGCGAAACCCCACTTCCTGGCTGATCGTTTTCAGCTCGGCAACGTACTCGTCGCCAATGGCCAGCCAAAAGGTCCCGTCCGGCTTGAGCACGCGGTGGAGTTGCCCAATCCACTTGCGGCAGAAATCGAGGTATTCCTTGTGGTCGCGGGTGTCGTCGTACTCGTCGTAGTCGTACCCGATGTTGAATGGCGGATCGGCAAAAGCCAAATCAATGGCACCCGCGGGAATCTTTTTCATTCCGGCGATGCAATCGCCATGGTGGATTTTGCCGAGCCACTTATTTGCGGATGGCTTGCTGCGAGAAACGGCCATAAATGGCGAACCACCAGTCGAGAGACGGAAACCTTTGGTTTTACGAATTGTGGCCTAAAAGGCAAGCGGCGTTTGACCGAGGCTGGTGGAAGCAACTTGCATCGCCCGGCAGTTATCAGTAGTCTCAAAGCTTGCCCCGCCTTAAGTCGATCTCCTTCCCACCTTAGATCGCAATCAAAGATGCACGTCTCGCCACTCTGCCATCGTCGCACCTTGTTGCAATTGGGCGCCGTGAGCGTTCTTGCCGGTGCGGCTCCCACGTTGGCGGCGCCCAGTCCCACGCGCCGGGCGTGCGTCTTCATCATGTTGCAAGGAGGCGCCAGCCATCACGATTTGTGGGACCCCAAGCCGGAAGCCTCCCGCGAGATCGCCGGGCCCTTCGAAACCATCGCTACCAAGACCAACGGCATCCGCTTCGGTGAATTGTTGGCTGAGACAGCCAAGATTACAGACAAGCTGTGCGTCATCCGCTCGATGACCCACAACTTCAACAATCACATTGCCGGAACGTACATCGCGCTCACTGGCTCGACCAACCAGTCCAATAACGACCGCGAGGCCCACGCCGACGACTTCCCCGGCCCGGGCGCTGTTCTCAACTATCTCCAGCGAGAGATCCCCAAAGTTCCCCGCAGCGTTTCGTTGCCCACGTGGCTCAGCATTCCGGGACCATCGAACCGGATGCCAGGCCAATACGGCGGCTTCCTGGGAAGCGTGAACGATCCCTTCCTGATCGAAGGAGATCCCAATGGAAAGAAGTACCGCCCGCTGTCGCTCGAATTCAACCAGGGAATGACGACACAGCGGCTCGACGAGCGGATGAACTTGTCGTCGCGGCTCGACGCTGCCGCGCGATTACTCGAACACGATCTCGACGAGCGCTACAACCACTTGCAAAAGAGCGCCTACGACCTGGTCGTTGACGGGCGAGTGCGCCAAGCTCTCGATATCGAGTCCGAGTCGCCCGCCATTCGCGATCGATACGGCCGCACCAAGATCGGGCAATCGCTGCTCGTAGCGCGGCGACTGATTGAAGCCGGCGTGCAATTCGTGGCCTTCAATGCCTTCAACCAGGAATGGGACACCCACGGCGGCCTCAAGGGGCGTTATCACCAAATCGTGCCGCCGATGGACAAGGCCTTCGCGGCCCTGGTGAGCGATTTGGACGAACGCGGACTGCTCGATTCGACGCTGGTCGTGAACACCGGCGAGTTCGGCCGCACGCCGCGCGTCAACAAAGATGGTGGCCGCGATCACTGGCCCAACGCCTACAGCCTGGCCCTCGCCGGCGGCGGCGTTCGTGGCGGTATCGTTCACGGAGCGACCGACAATCACGGCAGCGAAGTGCTGCAATCGCCCGTTTCTCCCGCAGACGTGCTGGCAACGTTGTGGCGGCAATTGGGAATTGATCCGGCAACCGATCTGCGCGACCGGCTCAACCGCCCCATGCGGCTCTCCAACGGCCGCATCCTGCATGAAGTGCTGGCATAGCAAGTCGTAGCCGCGTTCGCCAGAACGCGGAAGGCCGACTGATCTCGACGTCCGTTGATGTCTTCTGTAGAAGATGCTCTCAACTATCGCTGCGCCTGCACGGTCGCACGTAACGCCGTTTCCACGCGACATGTCTGAGGGTCCGTTCGATGTCCACCTCCCGATTATCTCGCCGTTCCACCCTGGCTCGCATGGGGATGCTTATGGGCTGCGTTGCCGCAGGAGGACTGCAATCGACTTCGCGGGTACTTGCCAACGAGACCTTCGAGTTCCGCGTCATCAACGAAGTCTTCAAGGAAAAAGAGACGAAACCGATTTACGAAACATTGACCGTTTTCGTTCGAGGATTGGTTTACGACTTTCAGGTCAGCGCGCCCAAGCAGACGACGATTTTCGATCATCGTCGGGGAAAGATCACCTTGCTCGATCCTGCCCGCAAACTCAAGTGCGTCGTTGAAACGTCGGACGCGGTCGAATTCGCCGGCGCATACAAAAAAATGAAAACCACGTCGGACCTGTTCGAGTTCGCCAAGGCTCCCGTTTTTGAGGTGAACTTCATCGACGCGGTCGGCGAGTTGCGACTCAACAGCAAGGTCCTCAATTACCGCGCCACGGGCGTCAAACCGAAGGTCGCGGGTGCCGAACGCGAGTACCGTATTTTTGCGGATCACTCGGCTCGTTTGGACGCAATGCAACCTGGCCTTCCGCCTTTCCCTCGCATGGAACTGAATCGCGAGTTGGCAACCAAGGGCCTGGTGCCCGCCGAGATCGAACGCAAGATTAAGGCTGCAGGGAAATATTTCGGCACGCGCGAAGAAACAGTCCGTAGCACGCACAGTTTCAACTGGGCGATCAGCGAACAGGATCGCCACCGTATCCTTGAGGCCGACGATCAACTCGTCAACTTCGAGCCTTGCGATTTTGACAAGTTCTTTCCTGAAGTCGCCGCCGCCAAGGCTGCAGCGAACAACAGGCCGGCTGAACAGACTGCCAATCGCTAACCCAACGGGACGATCGGCAATCAATACGGCCAACACATAGATTAAAACAATTATTAAATAGCGCATTCCAAACAATATGCGACGACTCGTTCTTTCGCGACCGCAAAGCGCGGTGCAAGTCGCTCATTGAGTCGTTCTATAAATTGCCCGACTTGGTGCTGACGCTTACGATTTGAGTTTCGAGTAATTGAAACTCTTCGGAGCGGTGAAGCGTGGACGATGGGCTGGGGAATGAACCCTATTTCGACGCGCGGTGGTATGGAGTCGGTGGGTTCCTTCTTCTGGGGCTCGCGGTAGCGGGCGTCTGGTTCACGCGCCCCAAATCGACTGACCGAGTTAAGCCTCGGTCGACAGCGGTCGTTGAAGACGACGTTCTTCCCTTTGAGTCGCCATTCGTCAATACAAAGCTGGATGTCGCCTACGTGGGCGACGCCGCATGCATCGAGTGCCACGCCGATATTGAGGCCAAGTTCCGCCAACACCCGATGGGACGTTCGTCGGAGTGGGTCGAGCAGGCGACGGTCATCGAAAAAGTTGGCGACACGGCTCCTACGCACTTCAAAGATCAAGGGCTTACCTTCGAGATCGCGGAAGAAGGGAAGCACATGTTCCATCGTATCGAAGGACCCAAAGGAGAATTTCCGCCCGCTCGTTACGAAGTTGAACTGCAAATCGCTGTCGGTTCTGGATCGCTAGGCCGTTCCTACTGGCACGTCGATGGTGATCGTCTCTACCAATCGCCCGTTAGTTGGTACACGGGTGCTCAGGCATGGGGAATCTCAGCAGGATTCGATATGTCTGGTGGTGGCCGGCGCGCCATGACCGAGCGATGCGTGGAATGCCATGCCGACGGCCTGGTACACAAGTCCGACACAACGAACGGTTACGAAATCCCAGATAAGACACGCTCGCTATCGATCGGATGCGAGCGTTGCCACGGCCCCGGCTCAACCCACGTTGCCTACCGTTCAGGCAAAGCCACGCTCAAGATAGATGACGATATCGACCATACGATCGTCAATCCAAAGCACCTTTCTCAGGAGTTGCGGATCGACGTTTGTCGCCAGTGCCATTTTTTTGGCGATGCGGAAGTGGCTGTGCAGGGGAAGTCGTTCGACGATTACCGCCCGGGGTTGCCGATCGATCAGTTCATGACTCAATACGCTTGGAAAGGTGCACGCAAAGACGGTGGAAACGCGCGTCATGTGGCGCAGATGCTCGAGAGTCAATGCTATCAAAAGAGCGGCGAGAAACTCGATTGCACATCGTGCCACGACCCTCACGAAAAGCCGGAGAAGGCGATTACCGGCGAGTATTTCCGATCGAAGTGCCTCACGTGTCACACCGATCGATCCTGTTCTGAGAGCGCCGAAAAGCGAGCCTCGAACCAAGACGCCTGTGCTACATGCCACATGCCTCAGCGAGACGCGACCGGCTTTAATCACACGTCGTTGACCGACCATTCCATTCCTCGCGTGCCGCCCGCTGCGGAAGCCCCGGCTAAACAAAATTCCATGGCGACGTTTGATCGCTTCCTCGAGGCAATTCGAATCGGACCTCAACGGATTCCGCAATCAGATGTGGAGCGCAATCGCGGTGTGGCCATCTCTTTAGCCGTCGGGCGCGGGGACCCTGTCGAGTTACGTGGCGAAGCCATGATGTTGCTACGCGAAGCTGTGGAGCGCGATGCTGGCGACGGCGGAGCATGGCTCGCGATCGCCAAGATCAAAATGATGGACGAAAACGCCCCCGAGGCCTATGCGGCTGCGCAAAATGCACTGCACGCCATGCCGGACAGCGAAGTAGCGCGGACCTTCTTCGCCGAAATGGCCGTTGCGAATGGGGAAAACGATGCGGCAATCGAGGTGCTCGACAAACTGATCGAGCAAAATCCACGAACTTCTCCCCTGCGCGCGTTACGCGGCCGCGCCGCGTTGAACAAAAGAGACTTTGCCGCGGCTGAACAACACTATCGCGCGGCGATCGAAATCGCCCCGCTTGTGCCGGCGCCGTATGCCATGGCCGCTATTTGCGCTCATCGTCAGGGAAAGGAGGACGAGGCGAAAACCCTTCTGGAACGGGGGATTCAGCTTCTGACCAAGGAATCGGCCAAAGAGGAGTACCGTCGGGGGTTCGAAAGTCAGACCAATCGGAAGTAAACTTTGTGACGGGCCGTCGTCACCTACCCACCTGCAACTTGGCGGCCCTTCCCTGCCACAAGGATTCCTCTCTATGAGTCGGTTGCTCTGCACTCTCATCACGACACTGGCGATTTTGGTATCGGGCCACGCGACGTTTGCCGGCGATTTGGAAGTTCGCCAAGACGACGCTGGCGTCGACGTCTTATCCGACGGGAAGCTGGTCCTGCGATACCACGTCAAATCAGGCGCCAAGCCGATCATCTGGCCCATCATGGGCCCAGACGGCAAGGAAATGACGCGGGCCTATCCCTTGGACAAGGACCGTCCCGATGAGAAGCGCGATCATATCCACCAACGTTCCCTCTGGTTCACCCACGGCGACGTGAATGGCACCAGTTTCTGGGACGAGGAGAAAGGGCACGGCGATATCGTCCATCGCGAATTCGTCGAAGTGAAGGGTGGCCCCACCGCCGTGATTCGCACCCGCAACGATTGGCTCGCGCCCAGCGGCGAAAAGGCATGCAGCGACGAACGCCGCATCACCATCAAGAAAACGGACCACGACCTGACGATCGACTTCGACGTCTCGCTCACGGCCGGCGAAAAGGGGACCAAGTTCGGCGATACCAAAGAAGGCTCATTCGGCATCCGAGTCCCCACCAGCATGGACGTCAACTCAAAAAAGGGTGGGCACATCGTCAATAGCGAGGGGGACATCGATGGCGACGCTTGGGGCAAAACCGCCAAGTGGGTCGACTACCACGGCCCCGTCGATGGCGAGACGGTTGGCATCGCGATCTTGAATCACCCCAAGAGCTTTCGCTTCCCCACCTACTGGCACGTCCGCGACTACGGGCTGTTTGCGGCGAACGTTTTCGGCAAGAAAGATTTCACCGGCAAAGAAGAAAATCGCGGCGACCACACCCTGGCCGCAGGCGAGTCACTCACGTTCCGCCACCGCGTGATCTTCCACCGCGGCGACGAAAAAGAAGCCAAGATCGCCGAGATGTTCGAGGAATACGCGAAGAGCGAGTAGCGCGCTGATCTAATCGGCGACGGGAGCCCTCGACTTTGACCTCGGCAACATTCGACGACCACTCGACCTTGCTGTCCTCGTACTCCATCACTTGGACTCCGTTTGGCCTTTGCTTTGTTTGACTTCAATCCAGTCTGACGACGCCACTACGGTTGGAACGTACTTAGGTTTGGGAAGCCCTTTTTCCTCGGCGTCTTTCACTTGCAGGTAGTAGTCATAAAGATGGCCGGTATCTGTGAATTCGCGTACCGAATCGGCTTCGACGGCAATCGGTCCATACGCGACGGCGCGAAACCGAAGCGGCAATGATGCGCCTCCCTCCATTTTTGAAGCGCGTTCCTTCAGGACGTCCAGAAAATCTGGGGTAAATGGAAAATCTGAGTTTAATCGATAGGTGATCGTCCACTCCACGAATCCCTTCGGCGGCGCGATCACGCGATGCGAGAATACCGGGCGGCAGCGATAGTCCTGGCGGTGGATCGCGCGCCCCTTCGCATCGGTCCATTCGAACGCAAGTTTTTGGTCAAACTCGCGATCGCCATTGCCCGGTCCACGCCAAAGTCCCAGTTTGCGATCACTGCTATTGGTAATGCGCAGCCGCAATTTCCAGCGCAAATCCTTGCCGTCGCCACGATCTCGCGTCACATCGGTCAGCGAAATCGCAACGTCTCCCGGCTTTGCGTCGTTGGGAAATTGAATCCGCGGCGCAGGCTGAGGCTTCGGCTCGTCGGAAAAGGTCGTTCTCGCAAGGAGTAACGACGCCAGAACGACCAATACGAGTCGCGACGTTCGATCGTGTATGCCTGGAGCAATCAACATGGTGTTCCGAACTCCTGCCAGAGTTACGCGCCGGTTGTTAACACTCGATCGCACACAGTGGCCGCGGACGAATCGATTACGTTTCGACACCGCGTTATGTTCCATTGCGGCGATGAAAAAGAAACGAAAATCGCCGAGACGTTTGGAGAATATGTCTGTAGCTTCGCTCAACCGCGACAGCGGTTCCATAGCTGTAGCCGGGGGTCGCGAAGCGCACCCCCGGTCAGCTGACGCAAGAGAAACCAACCCCGGATGGGGTTGCACACGAATCCGCTGATCCGTCGAAAAACCTCCGTGACTCGGCACGGTTCCCACGTCGCATCGCTGCCGCGATGCCGAACCATTTGTGCTCGCTTTCCGGGGGTGCGCTTCGCGACCGCCCGGCTAAGGTGACTGAACCCCTGCCGGGGTTCCATATCTTCGCGCGCGAACATTTAACAATTTCTACTCCGAGCGCGCATCCCTCACGCGCCGCATCTTATGAACGGTCCGCGCGGTCGCGCACGATGAAACAGCTTTGCCTGATTGATTGCGAAAATGGGGTTAACGCAACCAGTGCCAGCACCGATAGATTACTTTGTCCAAAACTACTAACTCGCCCCATCGGCGATCTCGACGCCTTCGTCAAAGCCGCCACCCTTGATGCGTTTGCCTCAAGAGAACGCGGCCACTGGAAGTCCCAACAGGTTCAAGGAGGACCACACCCTGCGGAAGTTCGCGTTTCGCATCTCTCTCCCGCTTTGTCCGCGTGCGTGGATGCCACCACCATTTGCGGTCGCGAGCAACGCGATGGATGCGAACCCGAAATCAAAGGATTGATTGCAAGTGACTGATTGAAAGCGACTTCCAGGCCGTCGTGATGGGCGCGCTTTTGCAAAGGATCGCCGACGTGCGATTTTCCCTAGCGGAGCGATATACATCATGCCACATGTCGAGCAGCCAGTAATCGATTGTTTCACCAATGAAGTTAGCACCTTTGTCCACGAGCAGATTTGCCGCGACCAGAACTTAGAGCAAGGAGTGTTCCCGTTCTCAGAGCAGCCATTGACCTTTTCCGGACGACCCTGCGGCACCTTCTTTTGCCTGTTTGGTCCCCGACAAGTAAGGTACACGGCCATCTGGGAACGACGTACGAATTCGGTTTTGTTTTACGGATCGAACGGACAGCGCATCGGCCGCCGTATCGTCCCTGAACTTGCCGACTCCAAACGCCCGGACTCCAAACGACGAGATGTGGAACGCGAGGTTGGTTAAGCAGAACGAGTTGGTTAAGAAGAACGACACGACTTGAGTCTAAACCCATGTGATTTCATTTAACCACCTGCCAGGGAGGCAGCCCCCTATGTTGGTTCTCTCCAGGAAGGAAGCCGAGAAGATCCGTCTTGGCGACAACATTGTTGTCACCGTAGTCCGGGTCTCGGGCGACAAAGTTCGGCTGGGAATCGATGCCCCGCCAGACGTTGTCGTACTAAGGGAAGAGTTGGAGCCAAAGAGTTCCAAAGAACCCCCCATCGCAAAAGCGGGCTAACCGCTCTTTGCAAATAACGCAGCACGAAGCGGCCCGCCAACGAGAATCGTTGGCGGGCCTTTTTCGTTTCTTGTTATGATTAGTTAGGTTACAATCGCGCAACAAAATGCTGAGATTCCCATTGAGCCCCTCGCTCCCGGTGACTTAACGATGGATCCGAAAAGGCGCTACATTCCTGGCCAGAACTACTTCGTACCCCAAAAGGGAGAAATGCGGTTCGTCGGGTTCGACGACGAAGGGCACCTGGTATTCAAGGTGAACTCGGGGACCGAAACGTACGTTTACGATCCAAATCAGGAAATAGCCGGCTACAAGCGAGACCCGGCCAAAAAAGCAGCGTCAAAAGAATCCTAGGCGATGCTCGACACCCGCTCTTTTGGGTGGACCTACAGGCCGATAGATCGCCCAACGCCGATCTATTTTCGCGATTTTTCGGGGACTTTTAGGCCGGCCAGCCGTTCCAACTCGGCCAGAGGGAATGAAACGCCCTCGGCTAGCATCCTCAAGGCGGCCGTAACGGATTTCGTTAAACAGGCATGAATATCGTGCCGCCTGTTTGACACTTCCCCACTGGCCGTTTTACGATGTGTTGAATCGCTCAGCTTGGATGCGTTGCAGTTTCTAGCCGAGAGACCATCCCCTCCCAACATCCGCTCCTTCGACAGTTGCAGTGTCGACGTTGCGGGTCCCACCTCGACCGGATCACCGTTTGTCGAACATGGGTTCGACAACGACCTTCCGGCAACCTAGGCGAACAGTACCTCCTCCCCTCGACGGGCACGTGCCCGATCGACCGGGTCAAACCACCCGCTAACCCACCGATGATTTTGGAGTTGATTCGATGAATTGCCGTGGAAACAGCATGTCGCGACGGAATGTGTTGACTGTTGGCGCCGTGGGTGGATTGGGCCTCTCGCTGGCCAACTTCTTCCAACGCCGCGAGGCGATGGCCGACCTGAAGCACTACGACTTCTTGGAAGCTAAAGCCCAAAGCGTGATCCACATCTTTCTCCCCGGGGGATGCGCTCACCAAGAAACCTTCGACCCCAAGCCCTACGCGCCGCTCGAATACCGCGGCGAAATGGGGACCGCCAAGACCAACACCGGCGAAGTCTTCAGTGAGTCGCTGCCGCGATTGGCTGGCTTGGCCGACAAACTCTGCGTGATCCGCTCGATGACGCACGGCGAAGCCGCCCACGAGCGCGGTACGCACAACATGTTCACGGGTTATCGCCCCAGCCCGGCCCTGATTTTCCCCAGCATGGGGAGCGTGATCAGCCACGAATACGGCCCACGCAACAACCTTCCTCCTTACGTTTGTGTGCCGAGCGTTCCGAACGAATTCGCCGCTAACGGCTACCTGAGCTCGTCGTTCGCCCCGTTTAGCTTGGGCGCAGACCCCGCCGCAGGTGGCTTCCGCGTGCAAGACCTGAACTTGCCAGGCGATGTGAACGACAACCGGTTTGCTCGCCGCCGCACGGCACTCCAAGCTGTCAACGACTACTTCGCCAAGAAGGACAAGTCGGACAACGTCAAGGCGATGGACACCTTCTACGACCGGGCGTATAGCCTGATCAGTTCGTCGACGGCTCGCGAAGCCTTCAACATTGATGCCGAACCGGCCAACGTCCGCGATGCCTACGGCCGCAATCAAGCTGGCCAACGGCTGTTGATGGCCCGCCGCTTGGTCGCCGCCGGCGTGCGTTATGTCACGCTTACCTACGGTGGCTGGGACATGCACAACCAGATCACGGCCAGCATGCGAGCCCAGGCTCCGGCACTCGATCAAGGCCTCTCGGCTCTGATCTCCGACCTCGATCGCAGCGGCTTGCTCGCTACGACGATTGTGATGGTCTCCAGCGAATTCGGCCGTACGCCCAAGATCAACGCCACCGCGGGTCGCGACCACTGGCCGAAGGTGTTCAGCGTCATGTTGGCGGGTGGCGGGTTCAAAGGTGGCATGATCTACGGCCAATCGAACGCAACGGCCAGCGAGCCAGAACTCGACCCGGTCGGTCCCGAGGATTTGGCCACCACGATCTACCGTCAGCTCGGCATCGTGGCAGACAAGGAACTGATGGCCCCCGGCGATCGCCCCATCGAAATCTGCGACGGCGGCAAGGTCATCGAGAAGATCATCTCGTAACGATTTGGTCTGATACGGACATTACGTTTTGCACGGCAACCGCGATGGTGATTCGCCGTTGCCTTGGCTTCGCGGCGTGCGAAGCTCCACTCGCTATTTTGGGAATAAAGAATCCAAGCGGACCATCCCGAAAGTGGCCGTTTGGTTGGGCAAATTGCCCCTTTAATTACAATGAACCATGTGCCGTGGAACTGGCACTCCGAACTGGCACTCCCGCCCCGCCCTCTCCTCCCGGGCGAATCCCAATCCCACCTAACCATCTCCTACGCAACGCGCGAAGACTGTCCTAGCGGTCGACGCCTGAATTGAATGACGACGATGAAAGGACCCACGTCCATGTTCGCTCGCCTGGCACTCGCTTCTGCGATCGTTCTCTCAACCGCAGCCTGTTTTCAAAACGCCATAGCTGTGGAGCCGGCGCTCGGCAGCTTGCAACCCAACGGGTTTCAGGCAGGTGCCGAATTCGAATTTGTCCTCGGCGGCGCGCGATTAGGAGATGCCAAGGAGATCCTGTTCTACTCGCCTGGGTTCACGGTCGAGAGCTTGGAACCGGTCAACGACGGCGCCGTGAAAGCGAAGGTCAAAGTCGATCCCTCGTGCCGGATCGGCATTCATGCCTTGCGATTGCGAACGGCGACCGGCGTGAGCAACCTCCGCACCTTCACCGTCGGCCGATTGCCCGTCGTCAACGAAGTCGAACCGAACAACGACTTCAAGGCTCCCCAAGCCATCGCGATGAACTCAACTGTCCACGGCTATGTCGAAAACGAAGACATGGACCACTTCGTCGTCGAAGCGAAGAAGGGCGAACGCATCACGGCCGAACTGGAAGGCCTCCGGCTCGGGAATACGTTCTTCGATCCCTACCTCGCGATTCTCAACTCCGCCCGGTTCGAGTTGGCTCGTAGCGATGATGCGGCATTGCTCAACCAAGATTGCCTGGCATCGGTGGTGGCGCCCGAAGACGGACAGTACATCATTCAGATTCGCGAGTGCTCCTACGGCGGCAACGGCGAGTGCAAGTATCGCCTGCACGTCGGCAACATCCCGCGACCACTGGCCGTTTTCCCGCCGGGCGGCCGACCGGGCGAAACGATTCAAGTTCGCTGGATTGGCGACGTCGCGGGCGACTTCGATGGCCAAATCGCACTGCCAACGGACGAATCGCAACTCACGGCCGGCGCCTATCCCGCCTTCGCCGAAACGGCCCAAGGTTTGGCTCCGTCGGCCAACATGGTCCGGGTAATCGACATCCCGTCGGCGAACGAAGACCCGAACGTGGTCAACGATGGCTTCGGGCAAGCGCCACTTATGGGCGCCGCACCGTTGGCGATTAATGGCATCATCGAAAAGCCGGGCGATCAAGACTTCTTCAAGTTCACGGCCAAAGCCGGGCAGCAACTCGACTTCCGCGTGTACGCCCGCAAGCCGCTACGCTCGCCGCTCGATTCGGTGATGAACGTCTACAACGACAAGGCAGGCGTGCTCGGTTCGAACGACGACAGCGCCGGCCCCGATAGCTACATGCGAATTGGCATCCCGGCCGACGGCGAGTACGTGGTCTACATGGTCGACCAACTTCGACAAGGCGGGCCCCAGTATGTGTATCGCATCGAAATCACCGAAGTGAAGCCCAAGCTCACGATGATTGTCCCCGAGCGTCAGCAGTACATTCCGACGACGCTGACCGTTCACAAGAACAACCGGATGGCGATCATGATCAACGCCGCCCGCGAAAACTTCGGCGGCGTGCTCAATCTCGAACTAGCCGGACTCCCAGCCGGACTGGTCGTGCCACCCACCACGATCGCTGCTGATCGCGGCGATACGGTAGTCTTCCTGTCGGCTGGTGCTGATGCCCAGCCTGGCGGTGGATTGGTCGATGTGATCGGTCGCCCTGCCGATGCCAACTTGCCGATCGTCGGGCGGATCGCCCAGCGAACGATGTTGGTCCGCGGCGATAACAACGTCGACGTCTGGGGCCACGATGCCACCAAACTGGCGACGGTCCTTGCCGACGAGATCCCCTACAAGATCGAAGCCGTCGTCCCGAAGGCCCCGCTGCCGCGCAACGGCAACCTCGATATCAAAGTCGTCGCGACAAGGGCCGAAGGCTACAAGGCACCGATCAACGTGTTCTTGCTCTACAACCCAGGCGGCGTTGGTTCATCGGGCTCGGTGACAATTCCCGAAGGGCAGAACGAAGCGACCATCCCGCTTACGGCCGCGGGCAACGCTCCGGTCGCGAACTGGGATATCGTGGTCATTGGCCGCGCCGGCCACATCAATGGAGCCGTCGAATGCTCGTCGGCACTGACACCGCTCAAGGTGGTTGATCAGTTCTACAACCTCGCGTTCGAGAAGGCTGCCGCCGAACTCGGTAAGGATACCGAAGTGGTCATCCATGTCGAGAAGAAGGCTGAATTCGCAGGTCAGGCCAAGGCCGAACTGCTCGGTTTGCCTGCCGGCGTGACAAGCGAAGCGATCGAATTCAACAAGGACACGGCCGACCTCGTGTTCAAGGTCAAGATCGATGCTATGGCCGCCAAGCCAGGCAAGTATCCATTTGTGTGCCGCACGATCTTCCAACACGAAGGAGAACCGGTCACACACACCCTCGGCGGCGGCGAGATCCGCGTCGATGCGCCGTTGCCTCCCAAGCCGAATGCTCCTCCACCGCCACCGGCTGCGGCTCCCATGCCAATGCCCGAAGCAAATGCTCCTCCGCCCAAGCGTTTGACTCGGCTGGAACAATTGCGGCTCGAAAAAGAACAACAAAAGGCCGGCGACAAGAAGTAGCTTGTAGCCGCGCTCGCCAGAGCGTGGTGCCCCTCAAAACACCGTCGATTCCCCGCGGTCTGGCGACCGCAGCTACCGGAACAGATTCGTCGTGAACGGAATTGGAAGCTCGAAGATGTCACTGAAATCAACACACCTGGCCGTGCTTGTGGCTGGTTTGATCTCGCTCGCCGGAATGCGAGCCGACGCGGCCGGCAATATCACGAGCATCGCCGTCTATCCCAGCGACGTTCATCTCAACACCAAGCTCGATACACAGCGCTACGTGGTCGTCGCGACACGAGATGACGGCGTGACGCTCGATGTCACGGCCCAATCCACCGTCAAACTCGCGAACCCAGCGCTGGCCAAGCTGGAAAACGCCATGCTGTCGCCGCTGGCCGACGGCCAAACGACGCTCGACGTCGAGTACCAAGGCCACCACGCCGCCGCGACGATCGAAGTGAAAGATGCCACCGTCGACCGGCCCATCAGCTGGTATCTCGACGTGATGCCGGTCTTTGCTCGCTCGGGCTGCAACACCGGCAGCTGCCACGGGGCCGCTCGCGGTAAAGATGGCTTCCGTCTGTCGCTATTCGGATTCGATCCCAAAGGCGATTACTACCGCGTGACGCGCGAAATCGGATCGCGCCGCATCCACCTGGCAGCTCCCAAGGAAAGCCTGCTGCTCGAAAAGTCGGTTGGCTCCGTACCCCACACCGGCGGCAAGCGATTCGCCGTTGATAGCCCGTACTACAACACGATCCTGCAATGGCTCGAAGCGGGTGCGGTCGAAGACGCCGCCGCTCCGCCCAAGATCGCCAAGCTGGAAGTCTTCCCGCCGAATGCGGTGCTCGAAGGCGAAGGGGCCACGCAGCAGTTCATCGCTCGCGTGACGTTCGCCGATGGTCACGACCGCGATGTGACTTCGCTGGCCACGTTCATCACCAACAACGACAACTCGGCGCCGATCACGCCCGACGGCTTGGTAACCTCCAAGAACCGTGGCGAGGCCTTCGTGATGGCTCGCTACGACACGCACACGGTCGGCAGCCAGGTGCTGGCGCTGCCGCGCGACATCCAATACACGGCACCGCCAGAAAGCGGCAACTACGTTGACCACCTAGTGGGCGACAAGCACAAGAAGCTACGACTGCTCCCTAGCGGCATCTGCACCGACGAAGAATTCATCCGCCGCGTGACGATCGACATCACCGGCCTGCTCCCCACCGAAGAAGAGTACACCGCCTTCATGGCCGATCCCGCGGCAGACAAGCGGGCCAAGCTCGTCGATCGTTTGCTGGAGCGGAAAGAATTCTCCGAAATCTGGGCCATGAAGTGGGCCGAGTTGTTGATGATCAAAACGACAGTCAACGTGAGCCGCAAATCGGCATTCCTTTACTACAGCTGGTTGTCGGACAAGATTGCCAACAACGTACCGCTCGACCAGATGGTCCGCGAACTTCTGTCAGCCAATGGCGGGACGTTCAAGAACCCTGCTACTAACTACTACCAAATCGAGCGCGACACACTGAAGACTGCCGAGAACGTGGCACAGGTCTTCATGGGGATTCGCACTCAGTGCGCCCAGTGCCACAACCATCCGTTCGATCGCTGGACGATGGACGACTATTACAGCTTCGCGGCGTTCTTTTCGCAGATCGGCCGCAAGCAAGGGGAAGACTATCGCGAGATCATCGTCTTCAACAGTGGCGGTGGCGAAGTCGCCCACCCTGTCGGCGGCCGTGCAATGCCTCCTAAGTTTTTGGGTGGTGCGCAACCCGACATGGCCGGCAAAGACCGCCGCGAGGAGATGGTGAAGTGGCTCACCTCGACCGACAACCCGCTCTTCGCCGAAAGCGTGGCCAACCGCGTGTGGGCCCACTTCTTGGGCAAGGGGATCGTCGAGCCGGTCGACGATATCCGCGTGAGCAATCCCTCCGTCAATCCGGAACTGTTCGCCGAACTGGGCAAGAAGCTCGTCGAGTATAAGTTCGACTTCAAGCAGCTTGTTCGCGATATTTGCAACTCGGAAGCATATCAACGCTCGACCGGACGAAACGAATCGAACGCCACCGACGAACGGAACTTCGCCCACGGCAATGTCCGCCGCATCCCGGCCGAAATGCTGCTCGACTGCATCAGCCAGGTGACGTCGGTGAACGACAAGTTCGCCGGGCTGCCGCTCGGTTCGCGAGCGGTGCAAATCGCCGACGGCACCAATAGCAACTACTTCCTGACAACGTTCGGCCGCGCCACCCGCGACACGGTCTGCGCCTGCGAGGCCAAGACCGAGCCGACGCTCAGCCAGGCCCTGCACATGCTCAACGGCTCGACCATCGGAGGAAAGATCGCTGGCGGTGGCTTTGTGCCCAAGGCCCTCCAGGCCGGCAAGACACCCGATCAGATCATCGATTCGATTTACATCCGCTCGCTGTCTCGCAAGCCGAACCCCGACGAGATGAAGGGCCTGCTCGCACTGGTCGCTCAAGCGGAAAATCCCCAGCAAGGCCTAGAAGACATCTTCTGGGCCGTACTCAACTCCCGCGAGTTCCTGTTTAACCACTAGTCGCAACCACTAATCGTTCGGGTGGCACTGGCGTGCCAAAGACGCCAGTGTGCGTACCACAAAACACTTCGCCCCCGAACATTTAATTTCCGCAAATCGCTAATTCCTTCCCGCCTTCAGCCTTGTGTTGACGTTATGAAGATTGCCCACCTTTTCGCTTCGCTGTCGGTCGCTGCCATCGCCCTGAGTTCAACGCTCGCGATCGCGCAGGATGCCGCCAAAGTCAACTACGACGAACACATTCGCGCGATCTTTCGCGAGCACTGCTTCACTTGCCATCACCAAGGGGAGAAGAAGGGGGGCCTGGCCCTCGATAGCTACGCCTCTGCCATGACGGGCGGATCGAGCGGCGACGTCGTTGGTGCAGGCGACACCGATATCAGCCGCCTGTACGCGCTGGTCACGCATGCCGACCAGCCTTTCATGCCGCCGAATCAAGACAGGATTCCGGAGCCGAAGCTCGCACTGCTGAAACAATGGATCGAGCAAGGGGCTTTAGAGAACGCCGGCTCGAAGGCAGCAGTCAAAAAGAAGAAGTCGGCAGCGATGTCGGCCGCTCCCACGACGGGCCGGCCCGAAGGCCCGCCGCCGATGCCCGAAAATGTGATTCGCCAGCCGCTGTACACCGCGGGCCGCACAGGCAGCGCCACCGCGATTGCGGCCAGTCCCTGGGCGCCGCTGGCAGCGATTGGTGCTCCGAAACAAATCGTCCTCTACAACACCGATACCGCCGATTGCGCAGGCGTCCTGCCGTTTCCTGAAGGCACGCCTTATGTCCTCAAGTTCAGCCGCAACGGCTCGGTGCTTCTGGCTGCCGGCGGACGCGGAGGCCAATCGGGCTATGTCATTCTGTTCGACGTGAAGACCGGCAAACGGCTGGCCAAGATCGGCGACGAACTCGATTCGGTTCTCGCAGCCGACATCAACGACACGCAAACCATGGTGGCGCTAGGCGGTCCGCAAAAGGTCATCCGAATTTATGCGATCGACACTGGTGAAAAGCTCTTCGAGATCAAAAAACACACCGATTGGATCTACTCCCTCGCGTTCAGCCCTGATGGCGTGCTGCTGGCGTCGACCGACCGCTCAGGCGGCGTTTTCGTTTGGGAGTCGGCCACCGCTCGCGAGTACCTGAGCCTTCGCGGCCACAACGGCGCCGTTTGCGACGTCGCCTGGCGTCCCGATAGCAACGTTGTGGCAACGACCGGCGAAGACACCACGGTTCGCCTGTGGGAGATGAACGACGGCAACCAGATCAAGAACTGGGGTGCGCACGGCGGTGGAGGGTTCTCGGTCAGTTACACGCACGATGGACGACTGGTTTCCTCGGGCCGCGATAAAGCCGTGCGGACTTGGAACGGCGATGGCGCCGCGCTCAAAGGGTTCGGCATGCCCGACGACGCCCTCAAGTGCGCGTTCACCCACGACGGCAAACGAGTGATCGGCGGCGACTGGGCCGGCAACATCAAGATGTGGGACCACGAGCAAGGAACCGAAATCGCCACGCTGACGCCTAACCCGCCCATGCTGGCGGTTCGGCTCGAGGCCGCCAAAGCTCAACTGGCAACCGCCAGTGCCGCTCAGCAGGCCTCAGCAGCCGAACTCGCGGCCGCCGAGAAGAACGTTGCCGACGTCGCGGCAGCCCTAAAGGCAGCAACTGATGCCGCTTCCGCGAAAGATGCCGCCGCCAAGGACACTGAACAAAAACGGGTCGCCGCCGCGGACGTATTAACCAAGAGCCAGGCGGAACTCACGGCCCTCGCCAAGAAACTGGAAGAGGCCCAAGCCGCTGCCAAAACCGCAAGCGAGGCCAAGGAAGCCGCCGCGAAAGTATCGGCCGAGAAAGAGGCCGCAGTCAAGGCAACGACCGACAAACTGACCGCGGACCAAGCCGCCGCGAAGAAGGCCATCGACGAAGCTTCGGCCGAAGCCGCAGCGCTCGCCAAAGTGGTCATGGACTCGGCAGCCGCAGCGAAGGCCGCTGGCGACGAGCAAGCCGCAGCCGTAGCAGCCCTCAAGCAGACGTCCGACGAATTGGCTGCCGCCGCCAAGGCTGTTACCGACACCGAAGCCCTGGTCGCCGCTGCCAAGGCCAAAGTCGCTGCCGATGAAAAAGCAGCTGCCGACGCGACGGCGATCGCCACGAACGAGGCCAACGCCTACAAGGCAGCCCTCGCCGAGGTCGAGCGGGTCACCAAGGTGAAGGCCGACAGCGACGCCGCTGCTGCCGCCAAGAAGGCGCCGGCCGATCAGGCAGCGCAAGCCGCAGCCGGTATCGAAGCACAAGTCAATAAGATCGCAGGCGAGATCGTCGGCCTGGTGGAACGCCGAGCGATGCTCAACGCCGACGTCACGGCCACCAAGGCCAAGCTGGCTGCGATGGAACTGGTCCTGGCCGCTGCCCAGCAAACGCAGAACGCGACGGTCATGGCCAAAGCACAAGGCGATCGCGACACGGCTGCCGAAGACGCTGCCACGGCAGAAGCAAGCTTGAAAGAGTTTGTCGAAGCATACGGCCCGGGCGCGTAAGGGGCTATCCGGGGTGCTTCGCGACCCCCTCAGTTTCATTCATACGACGCAAATAAAAACGGGCTCCACTTGGAGCCCGCTTTCGTTGACTGATATCGCGTTGATCGGTCTGCTGACCGCGAGTGACTACTCGCGAGGGCGGATCGCGCCGGTCAGGCCGCTGTAATCGCAGCGGTCTTCTTCGTGCCAGAGGGGCAGGCCGCTTTCGATGCGGCGGCGGAGGATCTCGATCTTCTCGGCCGAGCCGGCGGGGGCGTCGGTCGCGGCGAAACCGCTGCACGGTTCGGGATTGAAATCCTCATCGTGGCCGTACTTCAAAATCGCTTCAAACACGTTCTTGCAGTTGCTCATTCTTTTCTCCTGACTGCTTTGCCTGATCGCCGTCGGGCCGTCTATGGAGGCCCGTTTCGGCAACAATTAAAAAAATGTCCTAAAGACCGGCATGGCCGGCCTGTTTTTCCCTTACTGGTTGGGGGCGAACTCTCGGAGCTAGATCACGGTTTCGCACTGATATGCATGTTCGCACCGGTGCGCTGTCGTCTCGTGATTCAGACTTGATGCTTCAAAGCGCGTCTCAAAACGTCCCAAACTTGATGCCTGTCGTCGCCCTGCAGATACAACCGTGGTCTACTTTCTTGACCAAGATTAAGTCGTCATCCTCGACTGCTCCCCATGTGACGTTACAGCGCACTTGGGAAGCGAGTAATTATGTTCGTCGTGAAGACCAGGTCAAGTTTTTTTGAATCACCTCAAACGTGCTTTGCGGAATTTCCCCCGTCGCGCGCACGGTCGTTTTTCTTCCGTAAAACGAGCCGCTTGGCGAGACTTTGACGGCGCTAAAAACGCCGCGTTTCGTGAGTCCGAATCGCCACCCCAACATGCGCCTTATGGGGAACAAATTCGCATAAACGAAAGTGGGGCTTGGCGAGTCCCTTGGGCCTCATCCACGTTCTACGACCAGCGGGATCGCGGCGTTCGGAAAAGTTTTTTCCGCCATGCCGCAAAAAATCCCGCTAGCATTAAGCTTCTGTGATCCTTTTGGCCCGTTTTTTGGGGTTCACTAGATGTCGTCCTGGCTGCAGACCAGCATTTCCCTCCGCGAACGCCCTCGGGGTTTTCACCTTGTTACGGACGAAATCACGTCCCAAGTTCCGGGCCTTAGTAAGTTCAAAACCGGGATGATGCAGGTCTTTATTCAGCACACCTCGGCCTCGCTCACGATCAACGAGAACGCCGATCCCGACGTCCGCCGCGACATGGAAATGGCGTCTAACCGGATCGTTCCCGAAACCTTCCCCTACGTTCACACGATCGAAGGCCCCGACGATATGCCCGCCCACGTGAAGGCTTCGTTGATGGGGAGTTCGGTCAGCATCCCCATCGGCAACGGGCAACTCCTCCTGGGGACCTGGCAAGGGATCTACCTATGCGAACATCGCGACCGCGGCGGGCGGCGTCATGTGGTAGTCACCATTTGGGGAACCGAGACGTAGCCGCGTTCGCCAGAACGCGGAAGGGTTGACTCTGCATAGGCAAGACGGGCTGAATCACCTGGCGCCAACTGGCAGGGCCACCGCACTCTTGGCGAGTGCGGCTACAAAGGCGTACGCCACCACGCGGAGGCCCTGCCATCGGCTAACGGTTTCCTAAAGTCATCAGCGCGCGTTTTGTTGGCAATCCCGGTTCCTGCTCGCATAGAATGGACCAATCCATTCATAAGCAGCTCTGCGGGAGAACGCCGCCATGCACTGGCAGTTCGCCGATATCGAGTTCCTGCGGGTCACCAATTTCTCGGCAGCCACCTTTGAACTGCATTTTGGGATGACCAATCTGCTTGATTCGCCCGTCGACAATGTGAAGGCGAGTTTCCGTTGGGCGGTCGATGGATCGCCATTGCGCGAGAAGAAGTCAGGCACGCCGCGCGAGGTGGTGACCAAGGCGATCGAATTCGCCGGCGACGATGAAACCAAGCACGTGCAACCGGGGCACTATGTTTCGTTCCATTTGCTGGGACAGCCGCTTAGCGACGTGTTGAGCATCGTCGACGCGATGTCGTCCGACGCTTACGAGTTGCTCCTTACCAGCGATGCAGGCTATTGGATGCACATCCCAGGAAGTATCCTAGGAGCACAAATCGAACGCGAGTTCGCCGCCTGAATCGGCCCGTGTCCCTCTACAAGGAATTTCTCCTATGCGCGCCTGGTTTCGCCCCATCTGTTGGCTTGCGGTTCCGTGCTTGTTGGCCACCGCCCTGGCTTTAGCCGGTCCCGCCTATACCGATCCCGATAAGACCGACGACGACTTCCCCCTGCAAGGCGAGTACAAGGGGACTCTCAAGGATAAGGATGGTGACGGCGAGATCACCATCGGCCTGCAAGTGGTGGCGCTAGGCAAGGGGCAGTTCCGCGGCTACGGCTACCAAGGCGGCCTCCCAGGCGACGGCGCCGATATCAGCACGAAAGTGATGGTGGATGGGAAGCGCGAAGGGGACCAGATCCTCTTCACTCGCGACGAAGGTTCCGCCCTCGTGAAAGGTGGCACGGCCACCGTCACCGTCAAAGGCGTCGAGATCGGCGTCCTTCCGAAGGTCCTCCGTGAAAGTCCCACGCTCGGCGCGAAGCCTCCCAAGGAAGCGACGGTTTTGTTCGACGGCAAGAACACCGATCACTGGGAAAACGGCAAGATCGAGAACGGCCTGCTGGTGGCTGGAACGCAAACCAAAAAGAAGTTCGGCGATCAAAAGATCCACATCGAGTTCCGCATCCCCTACCAACCCGAAGACGACAGCCAAGGCCGCGGCAATAGCGGCATCTACCTGCAGGGCCGCTACGAGGTGCAAATGCTCGACTCGTTCGGCCTAGAAGGGAAGCACAACGAGTGCGGCGGGATCTACAGCGTCCGCGATCCCAACGTGAACATGGCCTTGCCGCCGCTATCGTGGCAAACCTACGACATCGACTACACCGCCGGAAAGTACGACGATAATGGGAAGGTGATCTCCAACCCGCGGATCACGGTGCTGCATAACGGGGTCAAAATCCACGACAACGTGGAACTCCCCGGCGACCGCAACACCACGGCCGCCCCCGTCCAGCCGGGCAACGCTCCTGGCCCGATCTATTTGCAGGATCACGGGAACCCGGTGCGGTATCGCAATATTTGGGTGGTGGAGAAGAAGTAGCGGTGGGCGACCGCACGTTCGGTCGTCGAGACGCGTTGGAGGACTAGTAGATGCGGGGCGACATTGTCTATCGCATCTACGGCGTTCACCAAGGTCGCGAGCAAGATATCTTCTTTGGGGCTTTCCATACCGTCGCCGAGGCAGAGGCGGCGATCGCCAAGCTCCGATTGCGGGAAATGAATGGCCGGAATTGGGCCGAGCAATACCACAATCTTGGATTTGTGATCCGTGAAGTCACCGTAGAGATAGACTTTGAGTTTCCTTCAAGACCTAAGCCCCGCGATCGCTATTTCGTCAGGGACACGCCAAAGCAACATGGACCGGGGACGTGGGATAGCGCGATTGTGGAAGTCTTCCGACGGGGAAGCGCGGGAGACGAACCCCAAAAGGTGTGTGAGTACGAGCGGAACTACGGCCTGCTAGGTACATTCGAGCCATTCCGCCAAGGCACTCGCGAGTTCGCGTTAATCTCTCGGGACTACACAGCAACATCGGTTCTGGATCTCTCGACCGGTGTCGTGATCGCCGAAGAGTCGCCGTCGGAGATGGGGTTTTGTCCAGTCGGGTTCTACGTTCCGGATTGGTGGGACCTGCACGACGAGTCGATCATCCCCGGCAGTGCGCATTGGACCGCGGATCTCGAATGGCCCTCAGGTGAGTTCGGCTTTGTGTGGGGATGCGCCTGGGGCGATGACAGTTCGTGGAAGGTCCAGCATCTTGACCTGACCGAAATTCAGTCCGGAGTGATTCGTCGGACTGAAAGGTTCGGCTACGTAGAAATATCGACAGACGACTACAAGAGCCCTTGTTTCGACCCGGAGCGGACATTCCCGCCCAAAGGTAGCGTTCCGCCACCGTTCATAAAAATGCAACGCTGGAAAGGGAAAACGAATGTCACTTTTAGAATCGAAATGCGATTCGACTTCACCTCAGGCCAGCCCATGGATTGGCAACGTGTGAGATTCCCTATCTTCGACTAGCCACGCAATGCTCCCAGGCCGACATAACCGAACCTTGCGCCCTGGCGCGGGTCTGTTCACCCACAATGAACACCCAACCACATGATTTGCCGCTCCGATGTCCTTGCTGTGGGTGCAAGACGCTCACCGAGCGGGCGACGTATGAGATCTGCGAAATCTGCTTCTGGGAAGACGACGGACAGGATGATCACGACGCGGACCAGTGTCGAGGCGGGCCAAACGGGTCACTGAGCTTGCGGGAGGCGCGAGAGAACTACAAAGCGTTCGGCGCCAGCCAGGAACGCCTGATTCCGCACGTTCGACTACCTCGCCCTGACGAGACGACTTAGAGTGAGGTTTGCGTGTGAACCCGTTCCCGTTCACCTCAAAAGAGTGGCGTAAGGTCAGAACCGCCGGCCATGCGCTGATGAATGCGACGCTCGCCTATCGGGACAAAGCACGGATGCGTCACCTGCTTAGGCTCGAAGTGGTTATCGCCGAACTTCGCGAAAAGTACGGCGATCATCCGGTACTCACCGAAACACTGGCCGACTTTGTCGATTCGCCAAAGGAACGCGTTTCGCTTTATCGCTGTGCCTTAGCCGCGGCTTTCGAACACTGCTTGCCGACGTACACCATTCGGATTTCTCTCGCCCGAGTCCTGATCGAAGAGTTCAACCAAATGACGGAGGCGGGGGCCGAATTGGCGTTGTGCCGCGGTGAGGTGATGGAACAGACGGACGAGGCCGTCACCCGCGAGTGGAAAGAGCTCGTGAGGCAGTGCGCGGGCTAGTCGCTGGCCTCTCAAACTGCGGGATACTCCGCGTAGGGGAGTGGAAACCGCGTAAAACCGCGGATAATGCGCCATCTTGAATTGTTCTAACGGGTGTCAGAGAATTTATCCATGTCTCGGCGGCGCTGTAGCTGCTGACGAAGGAAGGTTCCAGAAGTTCGGAGAAGGTTATGAAGAAGGTTGCTCTGCTGGGCATCGCCCTCGTAGCGGCTGTTTGCTTGATGGTTCAGGCCGCTGACTCGGAATGCTTGAAGGAAGGCGATGCCGTTGCCGCCTTCAACGTGAAGGACATCACCGGCCCCAGCGCCGGCAAGTCGCTCTGCTACCGCTGCCAATACGGCAATCGCCCGGTGGTCGGCGTGTTCACTCGCGACGCCAGCGACAAGAACCTGGCCAAGTTGGTCAGCGAAGTCGACAAAGTCGTGGAAGCGAACAAGGACAAGAAGATGGCCGCTTTCGTCATCGTGCTGACGGAAGATGCCGACAAGGTTGCCCCTAAGCTGGAAGAAATCGCCAAGCAAAACGGCATTAAGAACATTCCGCTGACCATCTTCGACGGCAACGCCGGCCCCGAAGAGTACAAGATCACCAAGGACTCGAGCACCACGGTGATGACCTGGAGCGAAGGCAAAGTGAAGACGAACGTTGCTCTCGCCAAGGGCGAACTGAACGAAACCAAGATCAAGGCGCTCGTTACCGACGCCGGCAACTTGGTCAAATAGGCGCAAGTTGATGGGAACATACCCATCTATTTGCACATTGCTCAATCCCCGCTTCTTTGTTTATCAAGGAAGCGGGGTTGTTTCTTACCGAGGCTCTCTCATGCGGCGTGGTTTTCTGGCCCGGCTGGTCGCGATCTGCGCGGCAATTTTCTCAGTCGCGGTTTCTGTGTTGCCAAGTTTCGCGGGAAGCGGCAGTAGCCTGCTCGATATCTCGGCCGACGGCAAATTGCTCGCTTGTACGAATCGCGACAGCGGTACCGTGACAATTGTTGCGCTGCCTGAACACCAAAAGCTGCACGAAATCCCGGTGGGCCATCACCCCGAAGGGGTGGCCTTTCTCGGGACGACCCACCAACTGGCGATCGCTGTTTACCGCGACGACAGGGTCGTGTTCGTCGATGGAGACAAGGGAGAGGTCACTGCCCAAGTCGATGTCTTCGACGAGCCCTACGGCGTCGTCAGCACCCAAGACGGAAGCAAGGTCTTTGTCACGCTCGACTTTCCTGGTCGCGTGGTCGAGATCGATGCCAACACCCAACAAGTCACTCGCGACCTGCCTGTTGGGCAATTCACCCGCGGCATCGCGCTCGCTCCTGATGAGCGGCGGCTCTTCGTCACCGAATATTACACGGGCAACGTGATCGCACTGGATGTCGCCAGCGGCAAAGAAGCTGACCGCTGGGAAGGGATCAGCAACGACAACCTTGCACGGCAAGTGATCGTTCATCCTTCGCGTCCGAAGGCTTACGTAACACACATTCGTTCGCGGGTGATAGCCGTTCATGGGGAAGGCTCCATCTTTCCTTACGTCTCGGTGATCGACACACAGCCCGCGACGGACCCCGATGCCAAGCGGCGTCGACGAATCCCGATGGATTCGTTCCTGGGCGCCTTGGTCACGGCGAACCCTTGGGACTGTGCCATCTCGCCCGACGGGAAGCAGTTTTATGTTGTCTTTGCCGGGACGGACGACATGTTCGCCTGTAACGTGGTCGACGACGACTATCGCGAAATCAAGTATCGCAAGTACATGCCCAACATCGGTAAGAACCCGCGGGGGGTGCGAGTCTCGCCGGATAACCAGACTTTCTACGTGTACACGGCGCTCGACTTTAAGGTGACGGCGTACGATGCCAGCTCGCTCAAGCCGATCACGCGAATCGACGTCACCGAGTACCCCAAAAGCGACGAGATGCTTCGGGGCAAGATCCTGTTCTATTCCGCTCAGCAGCCGATGTCGGCTCGGAAGTGGATCAGTTGCTCGAGCTGCCATCCCGATGGCGAGCCCGACGGCCGCACGTGGCACAATCCCGAAGGGCTGCGCAACACGCAATCTCTCGCCGGAATGGCCTGGACCCATCCTATTCACTGGTCGGCCGACCGGGACGAAGTGCAGGATTTCGAGCACACCATCCGCGGCAAACTGATGCAAGGTCGCGGTCTCATCTTTGGCCAATTGGCGGCCGAACTAGGCGATCCTAACAGCGGGCGATCGAAGGATCTCGATGCCCTGGCCATCTACTCCAATTCGCATACCTATCCGCTCAGCCCCTTTGCCAAGAGCGGCCTGAACGAATCGGCCAAGCGCGGCAAGGAAGTTTTCTTTGCGAAAGAGACGCGTTGTGCCGAGTGCCATTCCGGCCCGATGTACACCGATTCGGTTCGGCGTTTGGAAATCCTGAAGCACGACGTCGGCACTGGCGGCGATGATCCTTCGGAGAAGATGGGCCCGCTGTACGATACGCCGACGCTGCTGGGAGTCTATCGCACGGCTCCCTACCTGCATCACGGCAAGGCCGAAACTCTTGAAGAAGTGTTAACCAAGTGCAATCCTGAAGATCGGCACGGCAAGACGAGCCACCTTTCGCCGGAGCAAGTCAAAGACCTGGTCGAGTTCCTGAAAGCCCTCCCCTACGAAGATCCCGAACCGGCCGCGACTGCTGCCGGCCTGACGAAAGTAGAAAAATGAGTTCATTCGCACGGCATTCGGCGCCATGTTGCGCGCTTGCAGCGGTATTGTCCCTTGCTCTGATCTATGGCTGCGAACAGACCCCACCAACTGTCAAGAGCAGCCCTCCGCCTAAGGCCGTACCGGGTAACAATCTCGATCGGGTGAGCGACGTTTTGTCGCAGAGTGCTGTCGACCAAACAAACGCAACGGAGGAACTTAGCGAGGACTCGACAAGTAAGGACGAACCCGCGGGCGATGCCAAGCAGGCCGGTCCTCCGAAAGCAGCAGCAGATATTCAACTCGATGTCGCATCGTGGGAAGAAACGCAGGCGATCATTGCTGAACACAAGGGCAAGGTGGTGGTGATCGACCTCTGGTCGACCTTCTGTGTGCCCTGCGTCAAAGAGTTTCCGAACCTAGTGGCCATTCACGAGAAGTACGGCGACGATGTCGTGTGCCTCTCGCTGAACTGCAACTACAGCGGCTTGGACCCTCACGACAAAGAGAAGGTCGCAGTGCTCGAATTTCTTACGGCACAAAAGGCCACATTCCGTAACCTGATGAACCGCGAAGAAGACACCGACCTGTACAAGAAGGTGGGGATCGCCTCGATTCCGGTGGTTCAGGTTTACGGCCGCGACGGAAAGCTGGCCAAGCAATTCGACAACGAGAAGGATGAGTACGGAAAAAACGGTTTTACGTACGCCGAGCACATTGTGCCGTTTGTGGAATCGCTGGTGAAGGTGGAAAAGGCAGAATAGCACCCGATCGTCTCTCGGAGCTGTCTCATGCGAATCCTCCCCTTGGCTCTGGTTGGTCTGTTGGTCCTCGGTCAAGTTGCCTTGGCCGAGCCGCCCGGCTTCACAACTCTCGAAATCGGCGACAAGGCGCCCGACTTCGATTTGCCGGGCGTCGATGGCAAGCAGCATCGCCTTAAGGATTTCGCCGACGCCAAGGTGCTGGTGGTGGTCTTCACGTGCAATCATTGCCCGACGGCCCAGGCGTACGAATCGCGGATCGCGCAGCTTCATGCCGACTACAAGGATCGCGGCGTGGCGCTGGTAGCGATCTCGCCCAACGACGACCAGGGCGTGCGACTGGATGAACTCGGGTTCACCGATGTGAGCGACTCGTTCGAGGATATGAAGTTGCGGGCGAAGGAGCGCGGCTTCAAGTTCCCCTACCTTTACGACGGCGAGACTCAGAAGGTCTCGCTGGCCTATGGGGTTGTCGCTACGCCGCAGGTGTTTTTGTTCGACGCCGATCGCAAGCTCCGTTATGTGGGGCGAATCGACGATTCCGAGGTCAAAACGCCTACCAGCCACGACGCGCGGAACGCGCTCGATGCGGTCTTAGCGGGCAAGAAGGTGCCCGTGGAAAAGACGCGGACGTTTGGCTGCTCGACCAAGTGGTCGGAAAAGCGAGCCGACGCGAAAGCGTCGTTAGCCAAGTGGGACAAGGAGCCGGTCTCGATCGAGCCGCTCGACGAAGCAGGCGTTGCCAAGCTGGTGAAAAATGACACCGAGAACCTGCTGCTGGTTAACATTTGGGCGACTACCTGCGGACCGTGTTTGGTGGAGCTTCCTGAGTTCGTCACCATGAACCGGATGTACCGCGGGCGCAAGTTTCAGATGGTGACGATTACCATCGACGAGTTGGAGCAAAAAGAGGATGCGCTCAAGGTGCTGAAAGACGCGCACATCTCGAGCACGAATTACATCTCGGCGGTTGCCAGCCGCGACAAGTTCGCCGACTTGCTCGACAAAGACTGGAAAGGTCCCCTGCCCCACACGCTGTTGATCGCGCCCGGCAGCAAGGTGATCTATCGCCACACCAATGGAATCGATCCGTTGGAAGTGCGGCGGGCGATTGCCGATTACTTGGGCAGAACCTATGCGACGAAAGCAAAAGAGTAGTGCACCGCGGAGACCCGGGAGGGACCGGAGAGGGGAAAGAGACAAATCTCACACGAAGACACAAAGGCACTAAGAAGGAGTGCGCGCGGCAATTGCCCACCCCAGCCTCGCGAAGGGGGCAAATCTTCGCGAGGCCGGTTCTACGAGAATCGTTCAACCAGATTGTCAAGGAACGGTTCTGCTTTGGATTGCTGGCTCGGCGTCGGAGGTGCACATGGTCCGAAGCCGCGGAAGCGTTCCGCGCGCAGATGTGATTTGACACGGCGCGAGCGGCCACTCCTCTCGTGCGGATGGATAAAGTGCGCAGACGCGGAAGCGTGGCCGGTCGGATAGATTCCTACGGCGGAAGTCGTTTCGAGGCAAGAACGTTGGCGCTCAATTGTTCTCGTGGCGTTACCCCGGCAGGGGTTATGGAACCGCTGTCGCGGTTTAGCGAGTTACCCGCTCGACGTGTCGTGTGTGATGTCGCCGTCCTGGTTGATGAAGATTTCAATGGCTCCGGCATCTTCGATGACGAGGAGGTTGGCATCGTTGAAGGAACGCCAATTGCTTTCCGGTAGATTCAGGAACGGCCATTTTGGTCCGGGGCAGATTGAATCGAGCCGGCACAACAGGTCGCCTTTGGTTTTCTCGCGCTCGATCATCGAAAGTGCCCACTCGTGTTCCTCACTTGGGTTGTCCGAGTCGCTTTCGTCTAGATGGATCGAGTAGTCGTATACCTCCCCGGCGATTCCTCCGATTTTTGTGCCTGCGCCACCGCGGGCCCAGGAGTCGATTGGCGACTTTGCTTCGAAGGCATCGGGGTCCGCATCCGGGAACTCGCTTGTTCGATGTAGCGATCCAAAGCAGGGTTGTATTGCCCATGCCGTTTTTGGGATTTCGGCCGGAGCGATGAGCTTCTCGTTGCTCAAGTTGACCCACTCGAATTGCATGCACTCCTCAGATCTTCCTGGCTCTGTTCCGAAGATCAGCAGGATGTCGCCGGGCAGGTTGGAGCGGATATCTTTTGAATCCGCAAAACAGAACTGCGCGATGAAGGTGAGCGGTTCGCCCGACCCGGCGGTTGGCCAAGGGCGGTCGGCAGACCTGTAGGGTACGCCGCCGACTTTCGTGATGGAGTTGGAAGGCGCGTCGCCCCAATTCCAAACGATCAAATCAACCGGCAGGGCCTGGCCTAACTTGCGGCCGCTTTTGATCGCTTCACGCTTCACTTGCTCGGCCATTGCCACTTCGCCGGGACCGGTGAGTGTGGGGCCGTGAAGGAAGCTCGCCATGCCGTCCAAGGGAAAGAGCTTGATCCACTTCTCGAGATCAAGGCGTTCGTGAATGCTTCCTCCCTTGCCGAACCAACGTAAGAAGGAAGACAACATCGCGGCACCTGCAAAAGACTACGATTTCGCGTGCCGGTTGACCTGAATCCGCTTGCGAATCTCTTCGCGGAGGTGTTCCAGCACCGAGTCGCGGTCGGTCTCGGAGAGGATGCGCTGCACGACCGCCTTGGCTGATTCGCCGCCCCAGCTGCTGCCGTGTTCGAAGTAGAAGCGGGCAGCCTGGCCGACGATGTAGGCGCCGAAGCCCGCTGCGGCTCCTTGCGGAACCGATGCGATCACGGTGCCGAAGCCGAGCGTCAGCCCTTTGAAGGCGCTTCCTAATACATAAGTGGCGGCTGTGGTCGCGAGGAAGGACCAGCCCGCGGCGCCGAAAATCGCTGTTACGAGTCCTCGGCCGTGCGACCACGACATGTTGAGGCCGTAGATTCGCGATAGCGCCACGACCAGCAGGATATCGGTCGCCATGCCACCGACGACGTCGAAGAAGGTAAGCGGCGTCAGGCCTACAACGACGGCTTTGATGACGGCGTAGCTCCAGATCGTCGCCATTGCTTCTTTTTCGCGAAGCTTGATCCGTAGCGAGGCGATCCGGTCGCTGTTGTCGGCGGCGTACATGGCGGCGTTCAGGGCCAGGAGCGAGAGGCCGTCTTTCTCGAGCACTTCCAAAAGGCGGGCCTTGAGTTGCTCGACATCAGCCGGTGGCTTTCTCCATTTGCTTTCGACGCGACCATCGGGCCCTTCGACGACGTACTCGACCTCGCGGGGATTGGCCGCTGTCAAAAGAAAATTCTCTTTGGGAATCAGCTGTGCCAGCCGCTCGTCGCGGAGAATTTGCACAAGCCGCTCACGTTCCACCGTGGTGTAAAGATCGATCTTGTTGAGCACGAACAAGATTGGCTTATTGACGGACGCCAGCGCCAGGAGCGCGGAGTACTCGATCTCGTTCAGGTCCGAATCGGTAACAAACAAGATCACGTCGGCATAGCGGGCGGTCTCACAGGCCATCGTGGCGCGGTCGCGGCCGTCGATGCCGACTTCGTTGAGGCCAGGGGTGTCGACGAGGTGGACGGAGGAGCTTTCGAGCCCCGGCACTGCATAGCCGCTGGTAGCCCAGTCGTGCTTGCCGATCTCCTTGGTCCAGCCTCCTTGGACGTTGACCGAGGTGAGTTCCGACCCTGCCAGCGCGTTGATCAGGGCCGATTTGCCGGTGCTGATCTCGCCGAAGACGACGATCTCGATTCGCCCGCGAGCCAGCTTTTCCTGCATCTGCCGCAGGCCATCGAGTTCCTGGGTGAGTTGGTCGCGTTCCTTGGCACCGACGCCCTCCATTTGCCGCAGGTTCTTTTGAAGCGAGGCCATCGCGTCGCGGTAATGCGGATCGTCTCCCGCTGCCCACGAGTTCTCCTTGGGCGGATGCGGTGTCGGCGGAGCAGGCGAGGAGTTGGAGATGGGTGGAGTGCTCGACACGGAAAAGTTGGCCCCTCGCGAAATCGGCCTTGCCAAAAGGAAGGACGCGCCGCCGACTTGTGCGAGACGCGTTCAATCAGTGTATTCTATCGACTTCCCACCAGTGAGTATTTGTTCCCACCACCTCCCCTTTGGAAGACTTTCGATGCGAATCGAACGCATTTCGACCGCCGTGGTCGAAGCCAACTACGACTACACGTACGTTCGAATTTGGGCCGACAACGGCACCTACGGAACGGGCGAATGCTTTTTCGCCCCCGGTTTGACGGCAGCTCTGCACGACATGTTTCCGCTGTTGATCGGCCGCGACCCCCGCGAGGTCGATCGTCTGGCGCGGATGCTGTGGCGTGCAGGTTCTGGTGCCGGCGCGGTCGGCGGCTATTTGTACAACGCGATCAGCGGCATCGAAGCGGCACTGTGGGACTTGGTCGGCAAGCACTACGGGGTGCCGATCTATCAGATGCTCGGCGGCAAAGTCCGCGATGAGGTCCGGATCTACTGCGATTGCCACGCCGGCGACAACACCGAGAGCGTCGGGCCGATGCTGGAAGCCCGCGAGCCCAAGTGGCTGACGGATGTGCTGCAAGGCAAGCCGCAGCACGATGTTCGTTATGAGCCTGAGATGTACCGCGAGCGGGCCAAGCAAATGGCGGCGGCGGGGTTCGACGCGCTCAAGTTTGATATCGATTCGATCGTTGTTTCGACCGGCGATGAGTTGAGCCGCCCGCTGACGTCGCAAGAGATCGACATGATGGTGGCGTGCATGGCCGCGGCTCGCGACGGCGCGGGGCCGCTGGTCGATATCGCGGTCGATTGCCATTGGCGGTTCGCGCCGACCGAGGCCTCGAAGATTGTACGGGCGATGGAGTCGCTGAACCTGATGTGGTTCGAAGACCCTTGCCCGCCGGAGAATGTGAAGGACTTCGCCGAGTTGCGGGCCTTGGGGTTGATTCCGATTCTGACGGGCGAGAACCTGAACCGCCGGCACGGCTTTTGGGATTTGATCGCCAGTCGGGCGGTCGACCTGGTGGCGCCGGACTTGCAAAAGTGCGGCGGATTGCTGGAAGGCAAACGGATTGGCGAACTGGCTGAGATGCAGGGGATTCGCTATGCGCCGCACAATATCTCGTCGCCGCTGGGAACACTGGCAAGTGCCCACGTGTGCTCGACGCTGATGAACCACGTGGCGCTCGAGTTCCACGGCGCCGATGTGCCGTTTTGGAGCGACTTGCTGCTTCGGCCCGATGTGCCGGGTCCGCTGATTCAGAAGGGGCGGATCCCGATGACGGATGCGCCGGGTTTGGGCGCTGAACTCAATGAGAAGGTCGCTATCCAGTACGCGAAAGTGGGCGAGAGCTGGTTTGCGTAAGGGTGAGAGCTGACTTTGTGGCACTGGCGTCCTGAAGACGCCAGTGTGCGAGCAGTTGCTACTAGCTGCTCTCGGATTTGGTTGAGAATAGCTGACTGCACCACGCACAGACAGGATTGTCTGTGCCACTAGTGCCACTCAAGCAGTTACTTGGAGGTTGAGCGGCGGCTGGCTTGTTGTGAGGTTGCTGGGACGGCGATCTGGCGGGCTGTTGCCAGGGCTGTTTGCAGGGCGACGTCGGTGGGATCGATTTCGGTCGCGGTTGAGAACCGAGGCGATTCTACTACGGGCTTTGCCGCCACTCGCACGGCCAAGCCTGGGTCGGGCGAGACGCCGCGGCGGCTGATCTCGTGCCCGTCGGGGCTATAGAACTTGGCCGTCGTCAAGCGAACGCCGGCAGAAGCACCCGCGAGTTGGAAGATTCCTTGCACGGAACCTTTGCCGTAGCTGCGTTGGCCGACGATCTTGCCGCGGTGGTGGTCGCGGATGGCACCGGCGAAAATCTCGCTGGCACTGGCCGAATCGCCATCGATCAGAACCGTCAGCGGCACGCGCCACGTTCCCGGGCGATGCGCTTTGTAGTCGTAGTCCTCTTGGCTGCTGCGGCCGCGAGTCTTGACGATGGTCCCTTCGTTGACGAACTTGTCGGCCACTTCCACGGCGGCAGTTAGCAGGCCGCCGGGATTGCCTCGCAGGTCGATCACCAGGCTCCGCATCCCTTCGCGGTACATCCGCCAGAGGGCCTCATCGACGTCGCGGCTGGTCGATTTTTGGAAACTGGTGAGTTTCAGGTAGGCCACGCCACCTTCGGCATCGATGATCCGGGCACCTTCGACGCAGGGAACGTCAACGCGTTGACGCTTCAAATTAAGGCTGCGGACTTCGCCGTCTCGCCCGGCAATTTCGACGTCGACAAAACTTCCCTCTTCGCCACGCAGGAGATCGGCCGCTTGCTCGGAGGTCACGTCGTTGCCTTCTTTGCCGATGTGTTTTCCGTCGACAGCCAGAATCTTTTCACCGGGGCGAATTCCACCTTCGCCCGCCGGTCCGCCTGGGATGACGCTGACGATCAGGAGTTGATTGGCGTCGGTCTTGAGTTCGACGCCTAGGCCGACAAAGTTCCCTTCGATCTGCGAGAAGACTTCGTCGAGTTGGCTAGGCGTGAGGAACGCTGAGTATTCGTCGAGGCTGCAGGTTGCTCCGGCGAGGAATTCCGCCAGCACCGATGATGGGCGGAGACCCAGTTTTTGATTGGCTACGCGAGCCGCCCAGAGGGCCTGTTCGCGGGCTTGTTTTTGATCGCGTGGATTCACGTTGGCGAGCGATTGTTGCAGCTCGCGGCGGAACTGATCGATGGTTCGGACATCGACCGACTTCAGATTGGCCTGGCGGAAAGTGGTCTTGGTGAGGGCGATATCGAAGCTCATCAGGCCACGGCGGAAGAGTTCCGACCAGTTAGGCGGGCCGTAGTAATGCGTTTGAATCTTTTGCAGGACTTCGCCGTAGAGGTCGGCAGCTTCGCGCTCAGTAAGCTTCAGCACGACTTCGCGGAAGCTCTCGTCGTCGTAGCGGCGTTGGACGTCGAAGTGGACGCGCGCCACCACCATGCGGTCTTCCAGGTGCTTGTTGCCGGGGAATTCTTTGACGGCTAGCTCGTAGTGGTTGAGGGCTTCGCCCCAGCGGGCTTGCTCTTCCAGGTCCTGCCCCTGCGTCAGCAGATCGTCGATCGAGTGCGTGACTTTAACTTCGTCACCAGGTGCCTCGACAACCTCGTCGGCCACGGGCCTCACTTGCCCATAGAGGTTGGAGGGGAGCGCTAGCGAGAAGCCAACCAGCAGGGTTAGCGAGGCAGCAAGCCAGCGTAAAATGGAAGTCCGTTGCAAGGTCATTCGTTCCGTCCCGCCCGAGAGTGATCGTCCATCGGTGTCAGCGGAAGACGTTGTGCCACTGTTACAAGCAGCAAGGTCACCGCAAACGTCAGCAAGTCACGTTGCAAATCCAACCGGGGAGAGTCCACTGTGCGCAAACAATGGCTCACGGGAATATAAATCACAGTTCGCACACCGTCAAAAAAATGGCGTGAAAACTCGCGCTTCCCATTCGATGCGAGCGTTACATCCCGACTATGGGAGTTGGGTGGCAACGACTAGTTCGAAAGCGCCCGGGTGGCGTCGTGCCGAGAGACATCCTGTCGCGGCCGAACCTCGTGAAAGGCCGCTGCTCCCAAATCTTAGAAAGGGGGCGTGGGCACCCGAAAAGGGGCCCAACCGCCTTGGGAACAATCATTTTATACTACGGGCAAGATTGCGGGCTGGTTCGGCGAAAAGAGTGGTGCGTGATAGCGGGGATGCGCCGATGGCGAGCGAAATGATCCAAACCGATTCGCTGGCACCTGTTGGGAAAATGAACGATGCCACGAGCCGGCTCGAAGAACGCCGGCTCCTAGGCGCTTATGCCCTTGCGATTGCTTACGTTGTCGTAAGTGCTGGCGGCGTGCTGCTGGCGCCGGTGCCCTCTGGCCTTGTCGATATGGCAATGCTCTTTGGCGTCTTGTTGGGGCACAACACATGCGCGAACCTCTGGATGGACTTCGGGACGGGAAGCTACCGAACTCGCTGCAACTGGGGTGTGACCTGGTTGGTCTTGATGGTGGTTGTGTACTCGATTCGTGCAGCATGGGCCGCCGCCGCACCCTGGGAGACGGTCCCCGTGTTCGCATTGCTCGTTGGAGTCGCCCTCTTGATTCAGGGGGTGTTGATCCGGGTCTTACTGTGGTCCGCTCGGGTGTGCTTCGGGACCGAACTCGCCATTCGAACTCCGGAGCAGGCCGGCGGGACTCGCGTTCAATTTGGAATCGCCGCAATGATGGCCTTCACGGCGATGCTGGGTGTCGTTTTCGCGGCGGGTCAGGGCTTCGTGCAACTGCTCTACGTGTACGATGTTCTTTGGCAAAGCCCCGCGCCGTTGTTTTTGTTTCTTACCACCGCGGCCGTTGTGGTCACGCTTCCCGTCGCAGCGGCAATCCTGCTTGGTCGCCATGCGGCCATCGCCACGATGATTGCCGCGCTCTTTGTCGCCGCGGCAACGGTGGTGGAACTTTCCATTCTTCATGCGACGAACTTGCCGCATGGCAAAGGCTTCGACCTCTCCATCCTCGCTTGGACCAACGCGATCTCATCGCTTGTTGTGCTGGCCTATGCGCTCGGGCTGCGATTTTTTGGATTCCGATTGACCATGTGAGCTGCAACAAGCGCATCGGCCGGCGAGTGAGAAAAGGAAACGCCAATGGTGAGCGAAACAATCCAACCTGATTCGCTGGCAACTGTCGGAAAAAGGAATGAGGCTCCAAGCGGAGCCGGTAGGCGGAGTTTCGTCGGCGCTTATGCACTCGCCGCTGCTTACGTCGTGTTCTGTGCCGGCATCGTTGTTCTTTGGCATCCTCCCAACAGCCAACCATGGTCACGAGCCATCGCCGTCGTGGTGCTCCTAGGCGTTGTTCTGGGGCAAAGCATCTGCGCCAGCATCTGGATGAGCTTTGGAACGGGAAGCCCCCATGCTCGTACCTATTTGGGTCTGGTCTGGATGCTGTTGATGGTAGCCGCGCTCGCAGGTCGTATTGCGCAACTTGGCCCGACTACTACGGTGACCATTGCCATGTCCGCGGTAATCATCGCAGCGGTGCTCATGGTGCAGGCGATTTTGACCCGGTTCCTGCTATGGACCGTGCGGGTCTGTTTTGGAGTCGAACTCACGTCCCAAACGGAGACCCCTCATCACACGGGAGAGCGAAGGCAGTTTGGGATCGTTCAACTGATCGCCTTCACTACGATGCTGGCAATCGTTCTAGCGGTCGTTCGGGGCTTGGTGCAATGGTCGGCCGCGGCAGGCCTTTTTACAGAAAGCCCTTTGCCGCTTTATCTGTTTATCGCAACGGCAACCGTTTTGGTGACGCTTCCGGTCGCCGCAGCAAGCCTGCTGGACCGCCATCCAATTATTGCGATGGTGATTGCCGCTCTGCTTGTCGCCGGCGTAACTGCCATGGAAGGTCCGATCCTTACTGTGGCGAAGTTGGCCTACGGCGACGACTTAAATATCTGGACTCTTGCTCCGATCAACGTATCGACGTCACTGGTGGTGCTTGGATACACGCTCGGGCTGCGTTTTTTTGGATTCCGGTTGACCTTGGGGCGACGCGTCTAACTTTCGCGGTCTAGCGAGAAACGCGGCAGAATATGATCGAGATGGAAACAACCGAGTCGCTGAAACCTTCGCTGCTTGAGCGAACGTCGCTACCTTCGCGGGATAAATTGATCCCTGTTGGCCATTTTGCCGCGATCGCCTACGCGATTGGCTCTACCGTAGTGATCGCCATCTTGCCGGAGCCGTTCGGCAATGATTTCATCAACTATATCTTTATCGCCGTTCTTTTCGGTCTTCTGTTCGGTCACACCACGTCCGCCAGCATTTGGGCAAGCCTTGGTACCGGACCCCATTGGCTGCGCATCGCATTGGTACTGAGTTGGGTCTTCGTTCTGGTTGTCGCGACGGCGATTCTGTTTCTTCGAACGAACGGGCCTCCGGACGACGTGGCGATCGTTGTGGGAAGCAGCATGGTGGCACAAACACTCGCCATACAAATCCCGCTATGGATATTGCGTTTCACCAACGGACTTCGGCTCGCTGCGCCGCAAGAACGCGCAACTCTAGTGAGCGAGCGAATTCAGTTCGGTATTTTCCACATGATGGTCTTTACGGCCATGATCGCCGTCACGCTGGGAGCGGCGCAATCTTTGATCAACTGGCTGGGAATCGACAGTCCCGGCCCCGGTTTTGCATTCGCGCTGTTCCTGTATCTGGCGCTTTCGGCCATGCTCGTGTCGATTCCGATCGCTTTGGCGACGTTAGTGGACCGCCCCATCGCGTGCCTTTTGGCGGCAACGTTTGGTTTGATCGTCACGGGTTTAGAATATCCCGTAATGCAAGTGGTGGGATTGCGCGATAGCGGCCCAGATATCTTCCACATCGCGTCAATCAATTTCGCAGCTGCGATAGTGGCCTTGGTGTATTGTCTCGGACTGCGCTACTTCGGCTTTCGATTGACATTAGGGCGTGCGGCCCAACTCTCGCAAGTTAGGGAAGGAACAGGGACAAGTCCGGGCCCCTAGCGAGGTATGGGAGTTTTACCAATGTCGAGCGAAATCGCGGATGAGAACCTGGCGGCTTCGATCGCGCACCACAATGTGGCGATGGGACGCGCTCGATTCTCGATCAGTGGTCACGGGGCCGTGGAACTTCCAACGCTTGCAGCGGCGAAGTTCGGTTATGGAAATGACCTTACCTTCGCGACCTTGGCTTCGATCAACATCGCTACTTCACTCATCGTACTTGGGTACACTCTCGGGCTGCGTCTGTTTGGGTTCCGCTTGACGATGGGCAAGGTGTGAGCCGCATCCGCCAGTTGATGCAAGGCACTAGAAAATCGCCATGTCGACATTCGAAACCTCGATTGATATCAACGCCGCGCCGGCACGGGTGTGGCACGTGATGCGTGACGTGGAAAGGTGGCACGAGTGGACTGCGTCGATTCGCAAAATCGAAATCTTGGATAAGAAGCCGTTGGTTGTTGGCGGTGTCGCGCGGGTTGAGCAGCCTGGCCTTTCGCCGACGGTTTGGACGGTCACCGATTGGCAGGCTGACCGCGGGTTCGCTTGGGAAAGCAAGAGCTTCGGTCTGCGATCGCTGGGCGAGCATTGGATCGAGCCGACGGCGACGGGGTCGTGCGTCGTGCTCAGGTTGACTTTCAGCGGGCTGATTTCGTTCGCCGTGGGTTGGATGGCGGGAAAAATGATCCACGACTACATGCGGATGGAAGCTAACGGTTTGAAGAAGCGAAGCGAGGGAGTCTGAGACCAGGCCTGGTCGATTTGCCGAACTATTTCTAAAAGGACCGGATTCACGTGAAGACTCCCAAAACGGCGATCCCAAAACAGGAAGACTTGAAGCGTCTTCCGCGCTTTGCGCGTGTCTTGCTGCTGGCACGTGCTGTGCGACGCATTCAGCCGCTTTATTTGGAGGCTTGGGCGAAAGCGCCGGCGAAGTTTCATCGCGCCATTGAAGCGGCTATTGCAATGGGCGAGGTCGCGGCGTCTCAGGGAAAGACAACTCCGGGCCTCAACGAGGCCGGCCTGGCCGCGATGGAAGTCTATGGCAACGCGCCCGATAAGATCACCTTCTCAAAAGAGCATGTTGACGAGGTCCCCTTCGCCGCCGCGAGGGTGGCGTTTGCGGCGAGAGAGAACGATGCTTTGTTCGCCGACGAAGGATTCCAAACCGCGCTGTCAGCTGTGGAGTACTTCGAAAAATCCAGCAAACGCTCCGGCCTGGTCCGGCAATTCGCCGCCATTGTCGGCGAAGAATTCAAGTTGCTCGCACGTGAATCTAAGACCAGGAAATGGAAGAGCACCACTCCAATGCCTCCCGATTTACTGGGGCCGCTTTGGCCGGATGGGCCGCCACTGGGTTGGCCTACGGAGATGGTGCGAGTCGCGAAGTCGAATAGCAAACCGGCAACAAACCCGCGCGACCTGCGAATCCCGAAAGATCTGGTCGCCTTTTTGCAGAGTGGAGCCCGGCTCAAGTACAGCGTTTCCAAATCGGAAGTCGGACCCATTAGGCTTAAGACACTCGAAAATCTTGTGATTTCTTCCTTCACGATCGACACAGACGCAATTCCCGAGCGACAAAAGGACCCCAACCGCGGCAAGGACGGCCACTACTCGATTCGGGCTGTCGACCTAGTCGACGAGTGCGATGCCTACGGCCCCGAAGGAATTCTGGCGTGGCTTCCGGACTATCGCTTATATGGCCAGTGGGACCCCGACCATCAGCAGGTGATCGTTTTTCCCAAGACCACATGGGCGGATATCGTCGCTAAGCCAGCCCGTTATCTGGATGCGCAGTGGAACGATTGGGCAGAGTGCGCTCGCCACGTCGTACCATGGAAGCACGGCAAATTCAGCAAGAAGAAAGTTTGAATCGTACGGGTAAATCCCACACTAATCTGTGATTGTAAGGAACGATCAGGGGGCGATAGCCGTCTTCTTGTTGGAGATCGCAAAGGAACCAAGATCATGAAACCCTTGAATTTGACGCTCTTGGCGACGGTTTTGACCGGAATAGGAACTTGTCTCGCAGGCGAGCCGCCCAAGGAGATTGCCGCCGGCGATTGGTCTGAACCAGTGACCGATACCCGTGGCTACGCGGTTCGCGGCCGGCTCGTGCTGGCCGAGAGACCACGCGGGGAGCACCGGGAGGTTACTGTCTATGTCGAATTGCGAGACGCATCCGAGGCACGCGGCCAGGGAATGCGAATCTATTGCGATTTCGGCAAAACTGATTTCAGCGGCAAGACAAAGACCGGGCTGATTTGCGAGCTCCGTGATGCGGACGGTACGCCTGTCGACTCTCAACCTTTTGCATTCGGTGGCGGCGTGCCCAAATCGGAGTGGGTCAGTCTTCCCACGGATGCCACGATCCGCCTGCGAGCGAGCCCGTTCGGCATCTATCGCCCTGGGGCGAAAGCGATCTGTCCCCATTTGAACGTGCTATGGGTGATCGATGACGACGACCCGAAGGATTACTTCCTGTCGGGAACGTTCACGGTCGATCCCGAAGAAGGGCGCAAGGAAGTAAGCGACCCACAGATTTGGCGAGGCACGCTCAAACTTCCGGCGGCGCGGATCGCGGGCAAAGGGAAATGAGGGCTACTTGCTGGGACCAATCAGCTCGGCTGGATTGGCCAGCGCTGCCGCGACTGCTTGTAAAAATCGCGCAGCAGGCGCTCCGTCGACGGCGGCGTGGTCGAATGTGAGGCTGAGCGTCATCCGCTGTGCAGCCACTACTTTGCCGTCGGCATCGAAGGCCGGCTCTTTGCGAATTGCGCCGACGCCCAGGATGGCGATCTCAGGATAGTTGATGATTGGCGTGAAGGCGTCGATGCCTTGCGCACCCAGGTTGGTGATGGTGATGACAGCGCCTTGCATGTCGGCAGCGCCGAGTCTTCCGCCGCGCGCTAGTTCGATCAGTTTTTTGCTTTCGCCGGCCAGGGTTTCGACAGGCTTTGCGGTCGCTCCGCGGACGACCGGGACCAGCAGTCCTTGGGGCGTATCGACGGCGATGCCGATGTCGATCGCCTCGGCCGATACGGCCTCAAGTGAACCTTGCGACGGATTCCAGCGGTGGGCCATCTCGGGATGTTGCGCGAGAATTTTTCCCACGACCACGGCCAGCAAATCGGTAATTGCCGGAACGACCGAGCTGCCTGCCTTTTTGGATTGCTCACGCAGGCGAAGCAAACCCGAGACTTCGGCGATGGTCGTGAGGGTGACTGGAATCGTCTGATCGCGGCTGGCCTTGAGCCGCTCGGCAATGGCTCGACGACGCGGCGGCAGGCCGGCGTAGGGAGACGGCTTGGACGCGACGTGGCCGTTGGTTGATCGTTGGCCGCGGACGTCGGCTTCGCGAATGTCGGCTTCGCGGACTCGGCCGTTGCGGCCCGTCCCGGCCAGGCTGGTCCAGTCGAGGCCTAATTCTTTGGCGACGCGTCGTGCTCGCGGACTGGCGACGGTGGATCGCGCGGAGGCACCGCCTCGGCCGGTCACGTCGCCCGTGGTGACGCGGCCGAGCCCGCCTGTCCCGATCAGGCTATTCAAGGGAACGCCCATCTGGCGGGCAAGTCGGCGCACGGAGGGGGGCGCCGCTGGTGCGAGACCGTTTGTCGGGACTTCGACAGGGGGCGCGGCACCTTGCGCTCTCGCAGGTTTTTCCGCTTTGGCTGGAGCCGGCTTTTTGGCGGGTGGCGGTGCAGCGGGCGTCTTGGGAATCGAGTCGGGCGTTTCGCCGGGGAGCAACAGATAACCGATCAGCGTGCCGACCGCGACGACAGTTCCACCTTGCGGCGATCCCTTGGGAATATGCAAGACGCCGGCTTCGACGGACGGAATCTCTTGCAGAGCCTTCTCTCCTTCTAGCTCGAAGAGAGGGTCCTCGACGTTGACCTGATCGCCGTCTTGTTTGAGCCAGCGGACGAAGGTTCCTTCCTCCATCGACCATCCCAAACGCGGAATTTGGATTTCGTGCGGCATGGCGGGCTATTCGTTGATGAGTTCGCGGATGGCGCTAGCGATGGCGGCGGGTTGCGGAACCACGGCCGTTTCCAGTGGCGGGCTGTACGGCGTCGGACAAAAGACGCCAGTGAGACGCTTGATTGGAGCGTCGAGTTGGTCGAAGGCGATATCGGCCATCTGCGCGGCGATCTCGGCGCTGAAGCCATATTGAGCAGGCGGTTCGTCGACAACCAGCAAACGTCCGGTCTTGGCGACGGATCGCAAGATGATTTCGGTATCGAGCGGCGAAACGGTTCGCGGATCGATGATCTCAACTGAGATCCCTTCCTGCTCCAGTTCGTCGCAGACCGAGAGCGTTTGATGGACCATGCGGGCGAGGGCGACGACGGTAACGTGCTTCCCTTCGCGAACTACGCGGCCTTTGCCGAACTCGATCTCGTAGTCCCCTTCGGGCACGGGACCTTTGACTTGCAGAATCTCGCGGTGTTCAAGGAACAGGACGGGGTCATCGCAGCGCAAGGCGTGCTTGAGCAAGCCTTTGGCATCGGCGGGGCTGGAGGGAACGACGACACGCAATCCGGGGACCTGGCCGTAGAGGCCGTAGTAGCTGCCGGAGTGGTGAGTCGCGGCTGAGTGGCCGATGCCGATGCAGCCGCGCAAGAGCACGGGCATCTTGAGCCGGCCGCTCGACATGTATTGCATCTTGGCGATCTGGTTGACGATTTCGCCGATGCTATCCATGACGAAGTCGGCGAACATGAAGTCGATGACGGGGCGGGTGCCGGTCATCGCTGCGCCGCACGCGAGGCCGACGAAGCCGCGTTCGCAAATGGGCGTGTCGCACAAGCGATCGGGGCCGTGGATTTCGTAGAGTCCTTTGGTGGTGACGAAGTTCCCGCCCCGTTTGCCGATCCCTTCGCCCATCACGAAGATGGTTGGGTTGACGGCCATTTCCTCGGTGAGAGCTTCCAGCGTCGCTTGGGAGTAGCTGATGTTTCGCTCGCTCGAAGTATTGGGCTTGGGGATCGTCCGCTTTGATGGCGCGGCGTACGTGTGGTCGGCGGCTGTGACTCCATCGGGCCATGGTGCCGCTTCGGCACTTTTGCGACCTTCGCTCACTTCATGGGCAATTTCCGCATCAATGTGGTCGAGCTTGGCATCGAGACCGCGCTCTGACCCCAGCTTTCGAAGACGCGCGATCGGGCATCGCGTTTTCCACTCTTCCACTTCTTCGCGGGTGCGGTAGGTGAAATCGCCCATCCCTTCGGCATGGGCACGGGTGCGATATGTTTTGCACTCGATCAGCGTTGGCCCATCGCCACGACGGGCCCGGGCGACTGCTTCGCCGGCGACACGGTAGATCTCTGTGACGTCGTTGCCATCAAGTACAAAACCGGGCATGCCATACGAGGCACCGCGCGTCCCCACGTCGGGCGAACCGCTCGCGTACGAGAAGGCGACTTCGGTGGCGTACTGGTTGTTCTCGCAGATGAAGAGCACGGGGAGCTTCCAGATGCTCGCCATGTTGAGCCCTTCGTGGAAGGCTCCGTTGTTGCTGGCGCCATCGCCGAAGAAAGCGACGCCAACGTGGCCCGACTTGAGAATTTTCGAGCTGTAGCCGCCGCCGCAGGCCTGCAAAATGCATGGGCCGACGATGCCGCTGGTCCCCATCATGCCAATCTCGGGCGAGAAGATGTGCATGCTGCCGCCGCGGCCGCGCGAGCAACCGGTCGCGCGGCCGAACAACTCGGCCATCAACTCTCCAGGATGCATCCCCTTAGCCAAGGCGTGGCCGTGGCCGCGGTGGGTCGAGAAAACAGTGTCGCGTGGTCCCAGATGGGCGCACACTCCCGAGGCGATTGCTTCTTCACCGACATAGGTGTGACATGCGCCGAGTACCAAACCACGTTGGTGACAGCGGGCGAGTTCTTCCTCGGTTTGTCGGATGCGCTGCATTTTTTTGTAGAGCAGCAGCAGAACGTCGTCGGAGATCGCGTGCGTGGTGGTGTTCGCAGGCTTTGCTTGTTTGGTGACCATTAGCTCTTGCCTCCCTTCCATCCTTGAACTGCGGCGAGTTCATGCCCGGGAGTGCCGCCGCCGTTCATGGCCATGTTGCCACCGTCCATCGGGATGATGGCACCGGTGATCCACTCCGATTCGTCAGACGCCAGCAGGACAGCAAGACCGCGGATATCGTCGGGCCTTCCCATGCGGCCGGCGGGGATGCCTCGCAGGAATCGCCGCTCGAGGGTCGGATCTTCAGCCATCCGCGCTTCCAGGCCCGGATTGAGGACTTGAGCGGGCAAGACTGCGTTGACCCGGACGCCTTTGTACGCCCATTCGGTGCTTAATTCGCGTGTCATCTGAACGACTGCGCCCATAGCCATGCTGTAGGCAATGTGCCCGCGACCAAGAGCGGTCGTGCTGGCTAGCGATCCGATGTTCATGATCGAACCGCGACCTTGGGCGATCATCCGTCGTCCCGCTTGCTGGGCCATGGCGAAGCGCCCCACAACCAGATTTTGGAGGACGCGGTGGAGATCGTCGATCGACAGTTCTTCGGGTCGGGCCAAGTGCCCTTCGCCGGCGATGTTGCCGAGGAAATCGACGCGGCCGAAGATGGCATCGATTTCCTGGAAGAGCGCCGTGATCGCGGCGGGATCGGAGACGTTGTTATCGGTGACGAGCGTTTTGCGGCCGAGTTTTCGAACCGCTTCGCCTGTGGCTTCGGCACCGGCGCGATTGCGATCGATCAGGACGACATCGGCTCCGGCTTCCGCGAGCGCCAGCGACGTGGCGCGGCCCATTCCTTGCGCCGCTCCGGAGACGACGGCGACTTTTCCCGACAGATTGAACATGGAGTGGATGACCTGGTAAACCATCGTTGTGTTGCCTAGGCCGCCGATTGCGACCCAGGCGTGGCGATAGTTTACCGTGTCAGTGGCCCGCTGCCACGCGTCGAGGGGCATGTTTACGCCCCAAGACGGTTTTTTCGGCGCGGGTTCACCCCGTTTGAGGCCGATCAGGCCCCGAGAAAGCTATTGCAGCGAATAAAAGTGGTAGTCGACGTCGGACTCGAACGCCTTTCCAGGTTCTACCGTCGCCTTCCACACGGTTGTCGAGCTGTTGTTCACCGCAGGATGGCCGGCATAGTTTTCCCAATCGTCCCCGCGGAACGAATTGATGGCGATCTTGCCATCATTGCCTGCTTTAGTCGCCTTGCCGCCTGTGCGGAAGGTGATTTCGATGTCGATGGGCGACGATTTAGAGTTCTTCAACGCGAGAGTCGCCTTCTTCTCGATCTTGGCGTACGTCTGGTTGCCCCAATTCACGGCTTGGAGGGTCCGGTTGGTTTCTTCGTCCTTCTGGCTGCCGTGCAAGTCGACGGCGATCGTCAGGGGCACGCGAACTTGTCCCTTCACAGGCGTGTACGTCATCAACTCCTGCGAGAGTGGTTGGCCGTTTTGAGTCATCATCACGGCTCCGGTCGTCCAAGGAACGGTGCCTGTGTTGACCAACTGAATTTGGTGCCAGACGGTGTTTTGCGAAAGTTGCAGCGGCGAGTTGATCGCCCCTGCCGGTGCGGCGTCGTTCCCGGTCCGACGCATCGAGACTTCCCACGTGTAAACGTGTTTGTACGGAACTTCGGCCGAGAGGATATCGACCGCCGTTCGTTCGCCACGAAGAAGCGTGAGCTTCGGAATCTTGTAAACGAACAAGTCTTGCGTGCCGCCGGCCGTGAGTTCGGGCGGCAGACTCACTCCGCCACCTTCGATGTCGGCGGTGCCGTAGCTGTTCATCGGCATCGCCTGGTTCATCATCGAGTTGCTCATCTGCTGGAAGCGATTGTTGGCCATGATTTGGGGTGCAGCGACGTTTAGTGCGTTCCGCAATGCGTTCTCGAGCGTAAACGGGCTGGGCGTATCCTTGAAGCGGAAGTTCGGCACGCCAACGACGATATCGACCGGCACGTTCTCTACGTCCTCGGCCTCGTTGAGGATTTCCGCCTGCATTTGCATTTTGGCCATGGCGTTCTTCTCGTCGGCGGCGAGTTCGACTTTGTAGGTAGGGACCCAGCGAATGCCGGGGCGGAAGTACATCAGCTCGATTTCTTTGGGACGCTGTACGCCAGTCCGTGGCGATTTGGAGAATCGGAACGTGATCCGCTTGGTCTTCTTTTTGGTGGTGACTTTCCGCGTGACTTTGAAGTTCATGTCTTTGACGGTCAGCGATTTGACGTCGCTAACGGGCAGCATGACGTCGCCTTCCTCGGTGCGAATGACAAACGATTGCCCTTGCGCCGTGGCGACGGTCCGTTCGGTTGTCGATCCCGGCACGCTGCCATCGGACGGCGATATGGGGCGGTATCCACCGCGGTAAATAGCGAGATCTCTCGCAAGGGCTGCGGACGGAACCGCACCACTTGTGGCGTGGGCAAGGTCGGCGACAGGAACGTCGACCGTGTTGGCGAGGACGTGATGAATCACGCCCGTGACGATGCGGCCGTCGTTCAAAGTGACTTTGGCCTCGCGCCCTAAGTTGGCGATCAGGAGGTCGTGGGTTTGGGTGGCGGGGAATTCTTGCTGTTCTTCGCGGACGTCTTCCACCCAGGCAGCGGACATTGCGGCGAATTTTCCCTGATCGGGAATGGCCCAGAACGAGCCGAGTACGGCGGCATCGGGGACGTCGTCGGTGAAGGCGAAATCATCGGTCCCTTCTGGGACGATCGCCTTTTTGATGACCATGCAGTAGCCGTCCTTGAAGACAACGAGTCGCTGGGCCTTGAAGTCGAGCGGTTCGGGTGGCTTTGCCTTCTCAGGCGGATCGGCCGCGAGGAGTTGCTGAGTCATGAAAAGGACCGCTGCCGCCGCGGTCCAACGAAGCGCAGGAGAGAAAGACAGCGCGGAGGTGGAACAGATCATCGTGTTCTCGATTCGCTGGAGAGTGTTGCCCGCAGGGCGACCGCTTCGCCTGCACACCATCAAGTTTAAGGCGACTGGCTTTCTTCCCCAGTAACGCCTTGGTAACGAGGGGATCGATGGCGGCGAACGTGGCAGATCTTACGCGTCGGTTTGTAAAAACCTCCGTCTCTTCTCTGGCGGCGGGTCCCTATTGTCGCCGCTGGAAGTGTCGACCCTCGTTTTCGCTGCGAAAACACGGCAAAAGCAGAGGGTTCGATGGTTCCCTGCAGATCGCTGTGGCACCGCGTTGCACAAGGATTTGACGAGAAAATTTCCGTGAAAAACGTGAACTTTCGCTCAAGTCATTTTTTTGCAATTGCAACGTTTACAAGGCGCGGCGCGATGTGTGGAAAGTGGTTTAGTCGCTTGCGCGCAAAGCGTTATGCGACAACGAGTTGCAAGAAGCTCGTGGATTCTTGCAAAACTGATCTTGTGCCCGTTGGTTGACATTGACCCTCGATTTTTGGCCCAAGTATCACTCGCACCACGGCAACCGAAAGGCTTTGTGCGCTGCGCGGGCGTTCCGCGTGGAAGGCAAAGCGGTGTTGTGCGGAAGCAAGGTCCGCTGGAGCCCGATAGCTCGTCGCCATTGGTCACACTTTGCAAGCGTGCTTATGCAAGCATGCCGGGGCAAATGGTGCACTGCTGGCGAGCTCGAGCGGATCAAGCAGCGTGCGTGGGATTTACTCCGTCGCAACGCCGGTGGCCAAAGGACGCCTCTAACGAAGGAGACAAGCTTTGAAAGCGGGCAAGAAATTGCACTGGATTGGAGCGGCGCTCGCATGGACGCTCTGCTCCTCGGCGACAGCAGTTGTTGTCGCCGGTGACGGGCCAATGTGGCTCGTCGCTCGCGCCGCCGCCGGGCAAGCAGGCGACGCGAAAAAACAATATGCCGAACTGCTCAAGCAAGGTCGCGCGGCAATGATGTCGGGCGACCTGGCCAAGGCGGATCAGCTTTGCACCAAGGCGGAAGGCCTTGGCGTGAAGTTGAACATCATCGAGGCACGAGTCAGCGACTCGTCCGAGAAACTCCGCAAAGACCTGGCTAAAGCCAAGGTGGTGATGGAATCTCTCGGCGGCACCGATGGCGGCGTCGTCGATCGGATGACCGATACCGCCAAGGCCAAAGCGAAAGCCGCCTTGGCACAAGGCAAAGAGGCATTGGCCGGAGCCGACATCGCGGAAGCTGTTTCGTGCTGGCAACGGGCGCGAGCCTGCGGCGCGACCTTCGAAGCCGGCGAATACTCGCCCGATTCGTTGGCTAGCGACCTGGAAGCGGCTGGCGTCAACGTAAGCAAGCTGGCAAAAGGTGTGGCCAAGTCGCCATTCGCTTTGTCGCCTGCCGAAATCCCCGGCGATCCCAATGTGGATCGGTTGCTGGGCGATGCCAAGTCGGCACAAGAACTGGGCGAAGCGTTCGGCGATACCTCGCCAGCCGCGCGCACCGATCGAGATCCAGCCGTCCAAAAGGCTTCTGGTTCGTCGGCTAAGTCGCTCAAGGCCGAAGCCCAAAAGCTGTTGGCACAAGCCCGCCTGCAGGCTGACCGCGGCAACCTGGAAGGGGCGCTCGCGCTGGCTCAACAAGCCGATGATATGAACCTGCCTGACAGCGCCTTCGGCCCAACCGAGCGCCGTCCGTTCGAAATCGTGAGCTCGATTCGTTTGGCACTCTCGCGCCGCGAAGGCAACGTTCGCCGCGCTAGTGGCACCGAAGACTCGAAGAACAGTGTTTCTCCGAGCCTGTACGACCCCGACTCCGACTCGACGCAGGTGAAGCCGGTCCGCGCCGACGAGCCCTTCCAAGACGATCCGATCGAAACGTCGTCGGTCGCCTTGAAGCTGATTCGCGACGGCGAAGCCGCTTTAACCGCGGGCGACCGTGAGACCGCGATCGAAAAGTTCACGCAAGCCTGGCGTCGCGAGGGAGAGCTTGATGCCCGCACTCGCCAAGTCGTCAAGGACAAGCTGACCTACCTGCGGGCCTCGGCCGCTCCGCGACAAGGCGTTCAAGGCGCCAGCGACACCTCGATCGAGAATGTCGACGCCGCCAAGAAAGTGGCCTACGAAAAGATGGTCCGCGAAGTCGCCGCCGAACGGATGGCGGCCGAAAAGCTGGCCAACGAAAATCCCCGCGCCGCCTTGGCTCAACTCAAGAAGTTGCGGGAACGCGTGGAGCAAGCCGACCTCGACGGCCCCGGCAAGCGTCACCTGTTGACGATCGTCGACCGCAGCTCGAATGAGTTGGAAGCCTACATCAAACGCTTCGCGCACGACCTCAAACTCCGCGAAGACAACCAAAGGGTAGAAGCCGAGCTCGAGCGCGATCGCGCCACGAAGCTCGAAACGCAGCAAAAGATCGCCGAACTGACCGACAAGTTCAATCAGCTAGTGGAAGAAGAGCGTTATCCGGAAGCCCAGGTCATCGCCAAGCAAGTTGGCGAACTGGCTCCTGGAACGTCGATCGCCAGCCAGCTGAAGTGGAAAGGCGACTTCCTGATGAGCAAGTGGCGCGATGACGATATCAGCGCCAAGAAGGAACGCAACTACGCGATCGCGATGGGCAACGTTGACGAATCGTCGACCCCGTTCGATGACAACAACCCGATCCTGTACAACCCCACTCGCTGGCAGCACGTTTCGGCCATGCGGAAGAAGGGCGACGAGGATCGCCGCCAGTCGGAATCCGAGAAGCAAATCGAACGCGCTTTGCTCGAGAAGATCGATGCCAACTTCGAGAATCGTCCGTTGAGCCAGGTGCTCGACTACATCGGCAGCGTGGCAGGGGTGAACGTTTATGTCGACGAAGTAGCCCTTCGCGGCGAAGCCGTTACCTCGGACTATCCCGTCACCTTGAAGCTCAATCAACCGATTGCGCTCAAATCGTTCCTGAACCTGATCCTCTCGCCGCTGCGATTGACGTACGTCGTGGAAAACGACGTCCTCAAGATCACCAGCGAAGCGGGCAAGGGCTCGTCGGCCTACACCCGCACGTACTACGTCGCGGACCTGGTGATGCCGATTCCGAACTTCAATCCCAGCTACAACATGGGATTGCCGGCTGCCCTGCGTGACAGCCTGAACACCGCCAACTTCAATCGAGGCTTGGCCAACGCCGGTGGTGCCATGACCATCAAGGCCGAAGACCTGGCTCCGCAGTTGGGCACCACGCCGCTGCAAGCCGCTTCGCAAGCGCGAAGCAGCTCGATTATGGCTCAGATGTCGATGAACGACCGGCTGCAAAACCTGCAATCGGTGGTCGACAGCCGACCTTCGGCTGGCGTGGGCGGGTATGGTCCAGGTGGCGCGGGTGGCGGCGTCCAAGCCGACTTCGACACCCTGATGAACCTGGTGCAAGAAACCATCTCGCCCGACTCGTGGGAAGAAGCCGGCGGACCGGGACGCATTTCGCCGTTCCCCTTGAACCTGAGCTTGATCGTGAGCCAAACGCAGGAAGTCCACCAACAACTGGCTGACCTCCTCGCCCAATTGCGACGCTTGCAAGACTTGCAAGTGACCATCGAAGTTCGCTTTATCACCCTCAACGACAACTTCTTCGAGCGGGTGGGCATCGACTTCGACTTCAGCATTGGAACCGATACGCCGTACAGCCGTGCCACCAGCGGTGCCACGACGAACATCCCGAACTTCCTGTCGGTGCCCAATCCTAGCGATAGCATCCCCAGGTCGACCGTGATTGGTTTGCAAAACACAGGTGGCGGCGACGCCGTGCCCACCACGGACTTGAATATTCCGTTCACGCAAAACACGTTTGCGGCGGCGGTACCTCAGTTCGGCGGTTTCCAACCGGCGAATGCGGCCAACTTTGGCTTTGCCTTGCTTAGCGACATCGAAGTCTTCTTCCTGTTGCAAGCTTCGGCAGGCGACACGCGGACCAACGTGCTGCAAGCTCCGAAGGTGACTTTGTACAACGGTCAGCAAGCGTTCGTGAACGACACGGCCGCCCGGCCGTTCATCACGCAGATCATTCCCGTGGTCGGCGACTTTGCCGCCGCCCACCAGCCTGTTGTGACGGTGCTGAACGAAGGTACCACGCTGAGCGTGCAAGCCGTTGTTTCGCCCGACCGCAAGTATGTCCGGTTGACCCTGGTACCGATGTTCAGCAAGATCGGCAACGTGGAAACGTTCACGTTCGCCGGCAGCACGACCGCGAACTCGGGTACGGTTAAGGTCGACCCCACCGATCCGAAGAAGACGGTTACCGATGGCGCGACGATCAACTCGACGGGCACGACGGTTCAATTGCCGACGTTCCTCAGCACGAGCGTATCGACCACGGTGAGCGTGCCCGACGGCGGCACGGTCCTCCTCGGCGGTATCAAGCGATTGAGCGAAGGCCGCAACGAATTCGGTATCCCGATGTTGCAGCACATTCCGTACATCAGCCGCTTGTTCCGCAACACGGCGATCGGTCGTACGACGCAAAGCTTGATGATGATGGTAACGCCACGCATTATCATTCAGGAAGAAGAAGAAGAAAACCTTGGCTTGCGTGCTACTAGCACGAACTAGCCGACGCGGATCGAAAACGCGGAATTCATCGCCGACGGTGTCGGAGCGAACGCTCCGGCACCGTTCGGCGTTTCTTGGCCGCTGCTGGCGCGCAAGTCGGTTCGCCGCAAACCCGAGGCGCCAAATCCAAAGTGCGAAAAACTACTCTGGACGCGGCCGCGCCGATTGCCGATATCTGAATCGCGTCTGGTTATGCCGTGATCTTTGCCGCAACTTTTGCGAGGCACCTATGCAACGTCGCCAATTCTTAGGTGGCCTGGCCGGGCTTGCTTCGTGCGTCAGCGTCGGTTGCGGGACGATGCTCCACCGCGACCGCATCGGTGCGCCGCGCACGAACCACATCGACTGGAAGGTCGCCGCGCTCGACGGCTTAGGGCTGCTGCTTTTCTTCGTGCCAGGCGTGATCGCGTTTGTGGTCGACTTCCAAACCGGGGCCATCTATCTGCCGCCGGACGAAGTGGCAAGCGCCAAACCTGTTGTTCCACCGAGCGAGGAGCCGCTTCGGCAGATTTCGCTCTCCCGCGAGGAACTTTCGCGAGAGGGGATCGAATCACTCGTCGCTCGGGAAACAGGCCGAGAGATTGCCCTGAGCGATGAAACAGCACGCGTCAGCTCGCTAGCGACTCTCGACGACTACCGCGATCAACGCCGGCGGCACGAAGAAGACCGAACCTTTGGCAGCGGTTTACGGGCCTTCTTCGGCAGGTTCACGCGCAACGGTTCTTAGAAGTAGACCTTGAGCGCCGTCTCGCGCAGAAGTTGCTTCTTGTCGCCTGCGGAGAGGCCGCCGATACGATCTTTGATGAGATCGATCGAACTCTTGTAGCTGTTGTCTCCTTGCAGCTGGTAAGGGGCATCGCTGGCCCACAGGCACCGTTCCACGCCGTAGGCGTCGATGGTTTGCTTGATCATCGGAATCAATTCATCGTGCGGCTGCTTCTTGTAGCCTAACGCGTAAAACGCGCTCAGCTTGCAATAGACCTTTTTGTGTTTGGCCAGCGCCAGGTAGGAATCGAGGTCCCCTTTTTTGGGCGGTCCGTCCATTCCGAGGCGGCCGAAGTGATCGATCACGACCGTTGTCTCGGGAAACTTGGCGCACATCCGATCGATGGCCGCCAGGTCTTCGGGGTTAATGAGCGTCGAAAGGACTTGCCCGGTGGTGGCCGCTGTTTTCCACATCAGGTCCGCGCCGGGGCCATCCAGCCACGCATCTTTGCCACGGATCAGCGAGGTGATGCGAAAGGCGCGAACGCCTTGTTCTTTCAGCTCACGCATCCGAGCATCGACGTGGGGCTTGGTTTCGTCGACCATCGCCGTGACAGCAAAGCGACCGGGATGCTGCTTGTAGGCGTTGATCAAGTACGAGTTGTCCCACCCGTGGTAAATGTGGTGCTGGATCAGAACGACGCGTCCCACTCCGACGGCTTGCGCTGCCTTGAGGACTTCCTCGTCGGTGAAACTGGGCGGTGATAGATCCTTCTCGGTTTGGCCATTTGCCAAAGGCCATGTCTTTACATCGGGCGACCAGATATGCGAATGGCCATCGACGTAGGCTGCTTTCCAATCGAACGCATCCTCTGCTGCCGTCGCTTGCGGCAAATGGGACGCAGCCATCGCTCCCGTGACGGCAAGAGTTCCAAGCTTCAAGGCTTCGCGGCGAGTTGGTTTCATGGCGGGCTCTCTTCACTAAGGTGGGATAACGTGTCCAACAAGAGGTAGTGTTTTCAATTACGACTGTGGCTTGTCGCCGGGAGCCTGACGCATCGCTTCGGCCTGCAGCCGTTTCAGGAGGGTTCGCAAATCGTCCGGCAACCCCGAGATAAACTGTAATCGCTCGCCGGTCGCTGGGTGAATCAATCCGAGTTCCACGGCGTGCAAGGCCTGGCGCGGAGCGCGGCTGTCGTCGACCAGCGGCTTGCCACCGATCGCGTGCGTGTAGGTCTTTTCACCGCACAGCATGTGTCCTAGTTCGGAAAGGTGAATGCGGATCTGGTGGGTGCGGCCTGTTTCCAGCCGGCACTCGATCACGGAATAGGGGCCGAGCTTTTCGATGGGCCGCACGTGCGTGACAGCGTGCTGCGATTCCTCGCTTCGCGGGCTACCCGCGGGCAAGCTACCGCGCAGGCCATCGCCGCGATCCCGCACAAGGTCGCTTTCGATGGTCCGCTCGCCCGGATGGCCATGCACGATCCCCACATAGCGGCGGGTGACGGTGTGCTTGCGGAATTGCTGCACCAAGCCCAACTCCGCCTCGCGGGTGCGAGCGAAAACCATCAGGCCGCTTGTATCGCGATCGAGCCGGTGTACGGCGAACACGGGTTCCGAAGGGGTCGAGTCATCGCGGCGCTTGTGCGAAGGGGCGCCGCGCGGCTGTTTTGGGACGCGCCGTTCTTCGGCCAGGAGAGTCGCGATCCATTCGTCGAGCGTCGGCTGCAGTTGCTTCCGCCGGGCGGGCCATGTTTTCTCTTCCGGATGGCGTTCGGTCGTGACGCCAGCGGGTTTATCGACGACCACCACGTGGCGATCGACATGCACCAGCTTGATATCGCGGGCAGTGATCGGTCGCGAACCGGCTGCCTCGGTTACTTTGACGACGTCGCCGGCCGTCAAGCGGCGGCCTTCATCGACGCACAGGTTTCCGTTGACTTGGACCCGGCGACCCGCGATCAACCGTTTGACGCTATTCCAGCTTTCGGCAGGAGCCGTTTGCTTGATGGCTTGCGCGACGCTGCTGCCTGCCTGAGCATCGGAAATATGGATGGTCAATGCCAGCATTGCCAAAACGGCGGGGATTAAAGGGAGAATTGGCCTATAGCGAGTCAACCCGCTAGGATACGTTGTCCCCTACGGCAACGCGAGCGGTTTGAACTTTCCGCCCGGTTTGTTCTGCCGATTTCATTCCGTTATGCAAAACGATCGTGTGAGTCCATCCTCGCCACTATCCGCAAGTGACACGTCGTCGACAGGCAAGGCTTCGACAAAGTCGACGGACGACGCATCACCGGCGAAGCGCGCACTGGCGGAAACAGATCCCTACCAGACGCCCCGCAATCCTGACGGTTTGCCGCCCATCCCGCGGGAGAAATTTATTCCGCTGCGAAAGGCGGACCTGAAGCTGCTCGTGTTGGATGCGGCCTGGGTATCGCCGGAAGATCGGCCGTTGGTGGCGCAGATTGCGGCTTCGCTCGATGCCGTGATCCACGCACAGATGCTGGACGACATCGAGCGGATCAAGGACGTTTACACGCCGTTCGACCCCGATGGCGACACGTCGCTGAAGCGAGGACTTGACGCCAAAGCCCGCAGTGCCGAGTCGACGAAATTTTTCAGTCAGCTTGCGCACTTGGTCGCGAAAGCAAACTACCAGCGGTTGCCGCTCACGGAACTGATGTCGGCGCTCGATCGAGGGACGCCTTGGAGTTTCAACCTGGAGGTTGATTTTCAGATTTTCGAGCGATTGGAGATTTACGCCCGCGGCGAAAAGATCATCAAGCGGAAGGCCCGGAGTGCGTGGCCGCCGTTTCGGGAAACGATGATCGAAATCCCGTCGTATCAGCGGCTGATCCTGGCATTCAAGCTGCGCGAGAACAAGAAGAACCTGGCGCCGCAAGTTGATGTGAACACGATCCACCTCAAGATCTTCAAGAACATCCCCAAGGCCGACTTGGAGATGCTTTTGCCCGGCACGCAAGTTCGGATGTCGTGGTTCGATCAGACCAAGATCATTCTGCCGACGGTGAGCGGAGTGGCGCTCTTGCTCTGGAAGTTGATCATGGGAATCCTGTTCGTCGCCTATGTTGGCGTCGCAGGGTTGCTCACGTTGTTGGGATTGGCGGGCGGCTTCATCGGTTACGGGATTCGGTCGTTCTACGGATACATGAACACCCGCGACCGGTATCACCTCAACCTGACGCGGAACCTGTACTACCAAAACCTCGACAGCAACGCCGGCGTTTTTTTTCGGTTGCTGGACGAAGCGCAGGAACAAGAGTTCCGCGAGGCTTTGATCGGCTATCTGGTGCTTCGCGAACACGGCGGCGAAAGCGGGATGTCGGTTGATGAGATCGACGCCAAGGCGGAGGAGTTCATTCAGAAACAGACTCAGCAGCAAGTCGATTTCGAAATTGGCGACGCGGTGAACAAACTGAGCGACTGGGGACTAGCCCATCCGATGCCGGAAGGGAAATGGAAGGCGGTGACCCCGGCCGACGCGATCGATATTCTTCGCGAGCGTTGGTCGCGAATTTGTCCCGTAGCTCACGAGGACGAAGAACCGCAACGCCCTGTCTTTTTGCTACGCGACGACGACCTCGAACAAGAGGACGATTGGGACATTGTGATGTAGCGCCCGCGGCACTATTCGCTGTTTGAAGGTTCGTGCTGCGATTCGAGGAATTGCGCCATCAGGTGCGAACGGCTGTGGACGCCCAGGTGTTCGTAGATCGCCTGGATGTGGTTGTGGACGGTGCGGGGACTCAATTTAAGTTGCGACGCGATTTCCTTTTCCGAAAGTCCGCGAACCAACCAGTGGAACACGCGCGACTGTGCTTCGGTGAGCGTTTTCGCGCGATCCATCAAACTTGCCGCCGGGGACATGATCTGCGTGGTCGCCCCGTTGTTATGGGCCTCGTGCGCTGCGGTCGCAACGCCCTTTCGGAGCGTATTGCGGCGCGTTGTTTTGTCATCCTCCTCTTGTTCCTCGTAGCCGACCACGAGAGCCATTTCTCCAAAGCGGACCTCCTGCCCTACCCGGAGCATCGACGTCGCCACGAGTCGGCCATCGACGAAGGTGCCGTTGCTGCTCCCCAGGTCGCGGATGACCAACTGAGTTCGCGTTAGCGTCAACTCCGCGTGTCGGCGTGAAACGCTGGGATGGTTCAAACAGAGATGCGACTCGCGCGAGCGCCCCACCGAACTCGTGGTTTGGTCCAAGAAGAAAACAAACGCGTCGTCGCGCGGTGCCAAAGGAGACCGACCACGCGATCGCAGATACCAACGGATACTCATTGCCAATACCCCCCGGATCAGACTCCAACTCGTTTCGCCGATTATGACCGATCGCAATCGCCTGCGGATTAGTCCTTTTGGACTATGGCAGCGAGGAAATTGAATGCGTGAAGAATCGTCGAGGGTTTCTGAAAAGATAATGTATTAGACAATAGCGGGACCGAATCCGTTCGCCACGCGGCGTCTTCACGCCGTTATCGAATTCCGACGACCGCAGTCCGTTATCCACCTATGGGTGGTAAGCATGCACCTCTTCCGCGACAATTCGAGCGACGTACCCGAATCTTTTTCATCCTGCTCGCATGCCTAACGCCTCCAAGTGGCCCGACGATCTTCTGCAACTCCGTTCGCCCGGGATCAATTTCTATGTGCTGCGAGACGCTGGCGGCCTCTTTCTGATCGACGGCGGATTTATCGGCGGGCCAAAATTGCTGGCATGGGCGCTTAAAAAGTGTGGCTGGCAGCACGAGCCGGTGCGGGGCATTGTTGTCACGCACGGGCATCTGGACCACATTCTCAACGTCGGCTGGCTTGCCAAGCATTACGGAGCGTGGATCGCCGCGCCGCGTTTGGACGCGGCGTACTACGTTGGCCGCCCGCGATACACGGGGTGGTCGCGGATCACGGGCATTCTCGAAGCGCTGGGCCGGACCTTTTTAGGTTTTCAACGGTTCACGCCTGATCGCTTGCTGGACGATGGCGATCAGATCGACATCTGGCAAGGGCTGCAGGCCGTGCACTTACCAGGGCACACGCCCGGCCACATGGGCTTCTATTGCCGGAAGTTACGGCTGATGTTCACCGGCGACCTGATCGTGAGCTATCGCGGCCGAGCCTGGTATCCGCCGTACGTACTCAACACCGATGCCGAACAGAATCCTAAGAGCGCCGAGCGCGTGCTGACGTTCGACTTGGACGGGGTGATTCCAAATCATTGCGATCGTTCGCCGGCTAGCGAGCACCTGCGCCGGCTGAAGCGGTTGTTGGGCAGGGAGCCGCTTTAGTATTGAGTGGGAGAGGGCCGAGATGGAAAGGAGGATAAAACCAGATTGATCAGGCGATTGATGATTGATGATTTTTGATTTCGGAAGTGAAAGTCTCACCGCTGCTCTTCATCTTCCTGCTAGAGCAAGCCAACCGCGCACAGACAGGATTGTCTGTGCCACTTTTCTTGTGATCTCTCTGAGTGCTCTGTGGCTAATTCCTCTACTTTTTCAGGACGCTGGCGTCGGGTTTGAAGACCCATAGGTGATACGGCTGGTCCTGAGCGCTTTTGCCGTACATTTCGGGGACGGACCAGACTTGCTTGTCGCCTTGTTTGGCTTGCATGGCCCAACAGGTGAGGGCGGCGAAGTTGAAGCGGCTGGTTGATTTTCCGCCGTTGTTTTGCAGTTCGATGGTCAGCAGAGCCTCGGGATCGGTTCCGTGGACGAAGGCGAAGACGGCGCCGTCGATTCCGTCGCTTGATTCCTCGTAGCGATACATCGGGGCGGACAAACGGCGCAACTCGTAGCGACTGGTATCTTTGTCGCCTACGCGAACGCGAAAATCCTCGGAGATCGAGAACTGGTCGGCAAGGTCCTTCATTTGTTTGAGCCGACCGTTACGCGTCGCTTCGACGGCGGGGGCATTCGCAAAATCCTGCCATTTGCCGCCGGCTTTCTTTGGTTGCCAGATCGTTTTGCCTTCGGACGTCAGCTTGAGGGGCTGATCGGCGAACGATTGGAACTCGTGCAGCCAGACGCCGTCGCCTGTGACGAAGACTTGTGCCGCGACCATGGGGCGTTGTCCGGAGGTCCACATCATGACGGCGCCGTCGAGAACGCCGCCGATATCGTTGGTGAACCGCATCAGCGGCTTTTCGCGGAGCGTGAGGGGCTGGCCCTCTTTGTCCACGGTGATCTTGAAGTTGGCGACCGACGCGTGAAAGAGCTTGAGCCGCTCGTCGGGTTCCAGGGTGTTGGGGTCGACCTGGCCGTAGGCATACGTGCCGGCCCAAGGGAGTAAAAACGCCGCGATGGCGAAGAGGGTTCGAAGCGGGTAGTTCATGGCGGCTCCCAGCGATTCTGAGCGGAAAACAAGACGAGCTACTCTATTTAGACATAATGTCGTGATTGCCGAAAGTCAATCGGAGCAGCGGAAGAACGCACGAGGGGGTATCCTGAAAAATGCGACTAACGGTCCCTTTCCGTCTCGTTTTGCGTTGTCATGTCCGACTCACTAGAACCGACCTTGATTGCGTGGCTGAAGTCGCGCGAGAGCCTCGATCCGGAAAAGATCCCGGTGGGGATCGGCGACGACGCTGCCGTGCTGCGCGTTCCGCCGGGCGACGAGTTGGTCGTCACGACCGATGCGATTGCCGATGGTACCGATTTCCTTTTAGGCATCGGCGACGCCCCAGAGATCGGCCGCAAGGCGATTGCTGTGAACCTCAGCGACATTGCCGCGATGGGGGCCAAACCATTGGCGGCCTTCGTTTCGTTGATGCTGCCGCGAGATCGTCCCTTCGAACTTGCCAAAAAGCTCTACTCGGGGATGTTCCCGATCCTCCGCCATTATCATTGTCCGATCGCTGGCGGCGACACGAACACGTGGGATGGCAAGCTGAGCATCAGCGTCACGATCTTGGGAACGGTTCCGGCGGGAAAAGCGTGGCTGCGAAGTGGCGCTTCACCTGGCGACGTGCTGCTTGCGACGGGGCAGTTTGGCGGGAGCATTCTTGGTCACCACCTCAACTTTCAACCGCGACTGGATGAGGCTGCCTGGTTGCAGTGGCGTGCGCAGGTTAAAGCCGCGATGGATGTGAGTGACGGCCTGGCCCTGGATGCTTCGCGGATGGCTGAGGCTAGTGGCTGCGGCATCGAACTCGACCTGACCAAGATCCCCATCCGTGGCGAGGCGAATTTGTTGGATGACGACAAAAGTCCGCTCGAACACGCACTTGGTGATGGCGAGGATTTTGAGTTGTTGCTGGCAGTCGATGAGACAGAGGCGGCGCGGCTGCTCGACGATGAGCGGCGTCGTTTCTCGCTAACACGAATCGGCCGCTTTGTGGCCGAACGAGGATTGTGGGGCGTCGACAAGAAGGGCCGTCGCCCGCTAGCGCCGACGGGTTATCAGCACGGGGCTGACTCGTGAACCAGATGGTGTTCGATATCGATGGTTTGCCTGGTACCGATGCGCTGGGCAAGCTGCTGGCCACGCACTTGCCGACGCACTCCGTCATTGCGCTCAATGGCACACTGGGAGCCGGTAAAACGCGATTGGTTCAAGCGGTCGCGGCCGAGCTTGGCCTCGATCCACGCGATGTGACGAGCCCCACGTTTGTCCTTTGCCAGGTCCATCGTGGAAAGAAGCTGCTTCACCATTACGATGTCTATCGCATTCGGGACGACGACGAGTTTTTGGAACTTGGCCCTGAGGAGTCGTTCGAACAGGCCGATCTTACGATCATTGAGTGGGCGGAGCGAGTTGCCCGCTGCCTTCCCCGTGACGCTTGGAAAATCGATCTGGAAGTGACCGGTCCGACGTCTCGCCGCGCAACCATTACGGTTCCACCAGGGGACGCGCATCTGGCAGCGGCGCAGCAAATGACGGCGGATCTTTCGCGGCGAGAAGATAGATGGGTTGTGCTCTCCGCCGATGAAAGTGCCGAGTCCGATTGAGCCGCGCTTGTCTGGCGATCATAATCGAGCGATTCTCCCGGCTGTCGCCATCTCGATTGGAGTCCATCGATATGATTCGCACGTTGACGCTGTTTGTTGTGTTCGTTGTTGCCGCTGTCATGGTTGGTGCAACGCACGCGGATGAGCCTAAAATCCCGGTCCTCATTGTCGATGGGCAGAACAATCACGGCGTCTGGCCGCAGACTACCAAGATGATGAAGCGGTATCTCGAAGAGACGGGGCGATTCACTGTCGACGTCGCGACCACCAAGAAGGAAGGGACTGACCCGGACTTCAAGCCCGACTTTTCGAAGTACAAGGTGGTCGTCTCGAACTACAACGGCGCCGATTGGCCCAAAGCGACGCAAAAAGCCTTCGTCGACTACGTGAAAGGGGGCGGAGGATTCGTCGCCGTTCACGCTGCCAACAATGCCTTTGGCGATTGGCCCGAGTACAACCAGATCATCGGTCTCGGCGGTTGGGGCGGACGCAGCGAGAAGAGCGGCCCTTACGTTTACTACGGCGAAGATGGTAAGGAGATTCGGGATACGTCGGCCGGCAACGGTGGGAGCCACGGCGCCCAGCATCCGTTCGCGGTGATCGTTCGCGATAGCGATCACCCGATCACCAAGGGTGTGCCGAAGTTGTTCATGCATACCAACGACGAGTTGTACGACCGTCTGCGTGGCCCGGGCGAGAACATGACGGTTTTGGCGACGGCCTTTGCCGCCAAAGACAAAGGGGGGACCGGCCGCCACGAGCCGATGCTGATGACCGTTACCTACGGCAAAGGCCGCTGCTTCCATACGCCGATGGGGCACGGCGTCGATTCGCAATCGTGCGTTGCCTTTATTGCGTTGCTGCAACGCGGCACCGAATGGGCCGCAACGGGCAAAGTGACGATTCCGCTGCCTAAGGATTTTCCGAGCGACGAGAAGGCCTCGTCGCGGACCTTCAAGGAATAGGCAAAGCCTTATTTCTTAGGTGCCACAGGCTCACCGATGATTTCGGCCGATTGCGATTTGTCGATGGCTGGCGCCGTCTCAGCATCGAGTTCCGTTCCATTCAGCTTCACGTGCGACCAACCTTCGACGTGAAGCTGCGACTCGTGGTTGTACTCCGAGGCGGAATTGTCGATCGCCACCCGTGACGAGCCGCACACCGCGATACCGCTGCGGCCGTTGTCGCGGGTAAGCACTTCTTGGAGCTGGACCTCGAAGGCTTTGTCGGCAGCGTTGATCCCGTCAATCGCGAAGCCGCGGACCGTCAGGCCGCGAATCAACACGTGGCGAGCATCGTAAATAGTGATGCCGACAGGATGCCCCGCGCACGCCGGCGAGTAGCTGCCAGGCCAGCGACGCGATTCCACGCGGAAGTAGATAAAGCCTTCGACGAGGCACCACTCCAGCGGCTGCAAGTCGGGGATCTTCTTGCTGCTACGAGCGACGGGAATCCGCTTGGCCGGCTGGCCGTCGAGCAGCAGGACCTGGTAGCTCATCCGTTTGGGGCGAGCCCGCCACAGATCGGGGCCGACGCTTTCCCACTCGGTATCGTCAATCGCTACTGAACCATCAAGCGTGGCTCCGTTCCCTTCGATCGTGAACGGGTATGCGGCGCCGAATCCGCTTTTGTAATACCCCTGAATCGTGACGCACTCGCGGTAGGGCTCGCCGGTATTGGCCAGGACGATGCGGTCGCCAGGCTGCGCCAATTTGATGGCGCGTCCGATGGTTGCTACCGGTCCGGAAAGCTCGCCGGTTGATTCGAAGGTGCGCCCTTCGCGGTGGTCGTCGCCAATCTGGTTGTCGACGAATATATCGGTGGCCCAAGCCGGAGAAGCAATGAGGCCTGCCAAGCCGAACAAACCGACAACCGCGATTTTTCGCAACATGGGATCACTTTCGCAAGAATTCCAACGGCGAAAGCATCCATGCTGCGCAACGTCATCCAATGGTTTCGGCCAAGTGCTCGCAAGTCTGCACTGTGACGAACGGGGAACCGATAAATCCGAAGTTAAGGGCTTAAGAACGGAAGTTCCCAACAGGTGGAACGCAGACGGTCGCAGTCGTGACGCGTGATGCAGCCGGTATGCAGGGCTGTCGCGACCAAAACAGCATTGCAACCGGCATCGCGGTATCGGCAACACTCATCGTAGGAGCCAATGCCCCCACCCGCCGCCAATGGCAACTGGGGATATCGCTGGTGAATGGCCTCGCATAGCGCGATGGTGGTTCCCCCGCGTGCCTTGCCTACGTCGAAGAGGTCGAGCACGATGACCGACGCAATACCGGCCTGGACGGCACAATCGACAATCTCCAGCGGGTCCGCTTGCTTCCACGAATCGGACGATGCGATGGGGCGGCCCTGTTTGAGATCCAGGCTTAGCACCGGTTGCAGCCCTGCCGACCGGCAAATCTTGACCATTTCAGGTAAGTCGTCCGGGCAGTGAATACTTTCCGTGCTCAAAACGGGATGGATTGCGCGCGCCGCCGCTCCCAGGGGAGCCAAAAACTCAGAAAGGCAGGCGGGATCTGCCCATCCCCGATCGAGCAAGAAATAGGGCGTCTTGCTGAAAAGGACATCCAAGTAGGAAGGCTTTGCGCCGGCCTGACTTTGCCCCGTGATCGCGTCCAGATCCGCGACGTAAATCGCATGATGGAAAACGACTTCACAGAGTCCGTCGAGGACGTCTTCGAGTCGGCGGCTGTATTTGGCGATGGGACTAAGCCACGGTTGATACGCGTCGCGTTGGCCGCCGATCGCCCGTACGACCTGGCCATTCAGAAGATCGATAACAGGGACGACCAGCATGTGCCGACGGTGGCTCGGTAGATCAGGGGGCGACGTTTTCCTTCGATTCGATAAGATAGCGATTGCGAAGAAACGCTGTCCACGAACGCCATAGTTTACTCTCCCCTGTCCATGCCCTCCTCACCAACCGAAAAAGATCGCTGGCGCTGGGTGCTGTTGCAGCAGTTGGAGTCGTACCGCCGCGCCGGTCTGGAAACGTTGTTGAAAACGCCGGCCGAAATCGCCGCGGCTCTTGATACGTTCGCGGTGGAGCATCCGGCGATCGAAACGGATGTGGCCGAGGCCACGGTGGTGGAAACACCCCGGCCGTCGCGGTTTTCCGAGCGGCCGCTTCAACCGCCACCGGCCCGCCCTGCAACATCACCGGCTCGCCCGGCTGCATCGCCGGCCGCGAGTGACTCCCGTCCCCTAACAAACCCCTCACAGGATACAGACGTGGCCAAACGTGCCTCCAAGGCTTCACGATCGCTCGATTTTGGCGGCGACATTCCCAAGACGGATGCAAAGCGTCGTGAAGCGCTCGAAGTAGTGAAGTGCGAAGTCGAAAAATGCACGCTCTGCACGGTGTTGGCCCGCGGTCGCACTCAAACTGTCTTCGGCGTGGGGAGTGTCAGGCCACGGATCGCGTTTTTCGGCGAGGCTCCTGGCGCCGACGAAGACCGCCAAGGCGAACCGTTTGTCGGCAAGGCGGGACAATTGCTCACGAAGATCATCGAAGCCTGTGGGTTCAGGCGGGAAGATGTCTACATCCTGAACGTGCTCAAGTGCCGTCCGCCTGACAACCGCGTACCGAGCGACGAAGAGACGGAAAACTGCCGGCCGTTTTTCGAGCGGCAGCTTGAGATTCTTCAGCCCGAGTACATCGTGTGCGTGGGGGCTACGCCGATGCGAGCGCTCCTGAAGACGAACGTCGCGGTAGGCAAGATGCGGCAGAAGTTCCACTCGTGGAACAACGCTAAGGTTGTCGTGACGTACCACCCGGCGTATTTGCTGCGCAATCCAGACGCCAAGAAATACGTTTGGGACGATATGAAGATGATGCTGGGGGATATGGGACTCGAAATCCCGAAGCGGACCAGCTAGTCAGTCGACCTTCTGCATGACCTTGATGAAATCGGCGTCGAATTTCTCTAAATCGTCGCCGAAGAAGCGTTTGAATTCGGCGACCCGCTCTTCGGGCGTTTGCTCCTCCAGGGCCGGATATTCCGAGAGGCGTTTGAGGTACTCCACGTACTTGGCGCCGCGCGACTTGAACAGGAAGTAGTTGAGCGCCCACGCTTCGGCATAAGCGGCGGTAGCTGTATCGGGCGAGCGGAGCCGATCGTCGCTGGTGAGGATCGTCAGCAGCGAGTCCTTTGGACGCCGCGGCAAATAGCGGTGAAACTGCACGAGGTTGAATCGATTCACGCCGCCGATGCTTCGCCAGCCCTTGGTGTTCTTGAGGTCGGGCGTTTCGAAGTAAACGGCCAGACCTTCGCTGACCCAAAACGGGATCGCGGCGTAACGAGTTTGCAGGCCAGTGTTGTAGGCGAGTTGATGGGTGGCCTCGTGAACGATAGTGGCGACATTGCGTTCTGCCGAGGGCTGCGAAAGAACTTGCTGAATGCGCTCGGAAGTGGACGCTCGTTGTCCGTTGGCTGCACCTTCGACGCCCGTCAAGTCGAACGTGGTGACGTGGTTGGTTCGGAGGCTGTAGTAGCCGATGATCGAATCGACTTCTCCACCCAACTCGCGTGTTGCATGGAGCTTGTACGACTCCGCACTGTCGAACACCAAGACCACGAGCGGGAGTTCCGGATCGTGGAGCTTGATGCCACGTTTGGTCCAGAAGTTGAAGAACGCGCCGTAAAGCCGTTCGTAGAGTCCGCCGACCCATTTTGCGTAAACGAACGAGGTGTTGTAGCAAATCGTGTAGTGGGCCGTGTGGTGGACGCGAAAGTCTTGAGGCAGCTTCGACAGCAATTGGGAATCGAGATCGGCCTGGCCCAGTGGAGCGAAGGGCTTCTCGTCCTTCTCTCGTTCTAAGAGATCGGGCCCTTCGATGGGCCAAAGTTCGCCGTCGCTTGCAAGCAGCAAGACGCCGCCGTCTTGCGCTTCGACGAGAATCTTGCCGGCTAGTTTTCGCTCGACGCCGCCGTCTTTGATCGTCAGGATATCGACCGCAACGGCCTCGCCAACGCAGACCACAACCAGCCACATTGCCAAAGCAATGGAGGTCGAGCGAACTGCGACGTACGACTGCCCCATGTGGTCCAACTTTCGATGGTAGCGTGGCGCCGCGCCATTCACCTGGCGACGGCCTTCTAACGCCAGTTTACGCCTTAATCCGAATTGCCGAGAGATGAATCATTCGGTTTTTCGGGGCGTTTCGAACGAATTCGTTATGAAACGCCGCGTTTTTTCAGCACCACCACGATGTCGCTCATTTCGTCGTCGAGCGCGAGTGGCTGGTCGATCTCGTACCAAAAATCGAACGTGTCGCACAGTTCGAGTCGTGGTTCGCTCGCGAGAAGTCGCTTGAACTGCTTCGCGTTGTATCGCCGGAGGGTGAAGTCGGAACGGATGCGAAATTCGCCGGCTGGCTTGCGTACCAGCAGCGATAGCCGCAGCGTTTCTAACCGCTTAAGGCGATCTGTCGAAAGAACGCGAAGCGTCGCAGTCAGACAAGTCTTTCCGCTCGCCGCCTTCCAACGTTCGCACGATTCGTCCGAGGCATCGTCGGGCAACAAATGCAGCCCCAAGATCAACAAACCGCCCGGACGCAGAGCATCGGCCGTTGAACGCAAGAATCCCTTGGCGGCAGACTCGGTAAGCAGATGCCGAAACGAATTGAAGGTGCAAACAACGGCATCGACAGGCCGAGGCGTTTTGAACGACGCCATGTCTCCCTGCCAGAGCCTGGCTGCAAGCTTTTTCCGTTTGAGGCGCGCGGCGGTGAACTCCAGCATCCGCTGGTTGGCATCGAAGCCGAGCGTTTCAAACTTGCGCGAGGCGAGGGCCTCGATCAGTCGACCGCTTCCGCAGGCTGGCTCGACGACGCGGCGGACGGGACCGGTGGCGTATTTGTCGAACGCAGCCTTGAGAAACGCGATTTCATCGGCCGTTTCCGATACGAAGGCCAGATCGAAGTACTTGGGGTAGTCGTACCAATCGACAATTTGAGGCTTGGCCACGATCGAACGACCTAATGAATCCAGTAGCTCGGCAAAATGCTTTTAGAAAGCGATTCGATCCATCCTAGTCGGAATCGCAGTCGACGTCGTTGCGGCGGAGATTCGGCTTCTTAGAAGTACCACAAGTCGCGAACATTTTCGCTGACAAGCGGGCGCTCCGCCTGGGCGGGATCTTGGCCTTCGAGATACTCGCGCCATTTGTCGGCGTTGACGCCGAAGTACTTACCGGTGACCGATTCCAGTGAATGAACGGCGGCAAACTGCAGGCCGGCATCGCGATCGTCGAGAGCCACGGCGAGGGCCTTCTCGACTTCCTGATTTTTGGGAAACCTTCCGAGTTGCTTTACAGCTTCGATTCGAACGTCGAGGCTTTCGTCCTTGGTAACGACTCCGGCCAAGGCTTCGACCGCAACCGAAGGCGATTGGTTAGCCAGTGCGCGGCAGGCTTCGATTCGCACGTGATCGTCGGTGTCTTGAAGCGCGGCTTTGAGGCCTTCGGCTGTTTCGGTCTTCGTCAGGCTACCCAGCAGTTGCACCATGTGGGCGCGCAGCACGGGGCTTTTCTCGTCTTGCATTGCTTGCAGCGTATCGGCGGCGAGTTTGCGTTGCTGCTCGGCCCCCAACTGGCCCGCTTGCTTGATTTGAGCGACGATGCGGTCGCGCTTGATGTAGTAGTGGCTGGCGTAAGCGTCGTCGGCGTCCCATTCCTTGCGGATGTAGGGGTTCCACCTGCCGAAGCCGTTGAAGGGCCCCTCCATGCATCCCAACGAGGGGACGATCGTCACGGCGAGGACGAGCAACCAGCAACGTTGGTAGGCAACGCGGGCGTTCAAGGAGGGCGGCTCCGGCGGAATCGCGGCGCAACAAGGAAGTGGGTCGAAACGGTGACGGCGAAAACTATCGCGCGCGGCACCGCATCGCAATGTCGACTTCTACTCCAAATCGCCTTTCTGGGTGGTCGTGCTGTCAGACAGCATCAGCACTGCTAGCTGGGTGAATGCATCGGCGATGGCTCGATTGACCATCGCCACGCCCGTCCGTAATCTACTCGCCGCGATCGTGCGCGCAGGCGTTCGTATTCATTCACTTGAGCCCAAAAGCCGATGTCTCTCGTTCCAGCAACTCGAACCTTACGGCCGCGCGAATCGCGCGCCGCCGGAAGGTGCTGGACAGGAACGCGCTTCTGGGCCGTCGCGTTCGTCGCGTGCTGCCTGCTCGCGTCGGGCTGTCAGTCGTTGGGTTACGTGTCGGTGCGTCGCGCGCCGAAGGACCCTTTGGCGGGCACGCTTCAATTGGTTTCTTACAGCGGGCCGAAACCATCGCCGCGGACGGAGCAGTTGCTACGTCGATACGCGCTGACTGATGTGCAGGGCCAGCGCCCCGAGGCCGCTCTGCAACAATTGCTCGACTACGCGCAGCGCGAGCCGACGCCCGAGAAGTTCTACTCGTGTGCCGAGCTTGCTTACGTTATGGCGAAACGGGCCGACGGCAAGCGGAATCACGAGGACGCCGTCGACTACTACGCGATCGCCGTGGCGAATGCTTACGACTACCTCACGTCGGCGCAGTTCGACGAGGTTCGCAACCCGTACGACCCCGAGTTTCGCCAGGCATGCGACATCTATAACGGTGCGCTCGAAGGAGTGCTGCGGATCGCCAATAAGAACGGCGCCTTGGTGCCGGGCAAAGTGCACACCATCAACACGCCTAAGCGGAAGTTCGAGATCGACATTGTCTCGCACAATTCGTGGCCGGCCGAGGACATCGAACGGCTTGAGTTTGTGAACGACTACCAGGTCGAGGGGGGACTTAAGAACCACTACCACACGTTTGGTTTGGGAGTTCCGCTAATCGCTGTCCGCAAGCGCTACAAACCCGATCACATGGCCGAAGAGCGGTTCTACCCGCCGGGGCTCAGCTTCGCTACGACGGCGTTCTTGCGCGTATCACCGCGTCATTCCCGCGAGAATGCGGGCGTGAGCCGCTGCTCGCTGGAACTGATCGATCCACTGTGGGCAAGCGACATCGATGTGCAGGGGAGGCGAATTCCGCTCGAGACCGATCTCACGACGCCGCTGGCGTTCTTCTTGCAGAACCCGGCGCTCGCGAAACGAACCGATCCGACGCTGGGGCTGTTTCGCCCGCAGGCGGTCTCGGACATCAAAGGGATGTACATGATCGAGCCGTACGATCCCAACCGGATTCCGGTGGTGATGGTGCACGGCCTCTGGTCGAACCCGCTGACGTGGATGGAAATGTTCAACGACTTGCGAGCCTTTCCGGAGCTTCGCAACCGCTACCAGTTTTGGTTCTACCTCTATCCGACAGGGCAGCCGTTTTGGAACAGCGCCGCTGATTTGCGAGACTCGCTCGACCAAGTTCGCGGGCTGATTGATCCGGAGCATCAACACCGCTTGTGCGACGAAATGGTGCTGGTCGGGCATAGCATGGGCGGACTTGTTTCGCGGATGCAAACGATCGAGAGCACCGATGCCTTCTGGCACCTGGTTAGCGACCGGCCGCTGACGGAGTTCGACATCGACGACAAAACTCGCCAGCAACTCAAGCGGACGCTGTACTTTCACCCCAACCAATCGGTCAAGCGCGTGGTTACGATTGCCACACCGCACCGCGGCAGCGACTTTGCCAACGAGTACACGCGGTTCCTGGGGCGAAGCTTGATTCGCGTTCCCGAGATGCTGGCCGACGTCAATAAAACGCTACTGCAAAAAAACAAGAGCGCAATCCGCGACTCGGCCTTCCTCGACTGCAATACCAGCCTCGATTCGCTGTCGCCGCAGTCGCCGGTGTTCGGTGCGATGGTTGGGGCGCCGCGAGCCGCTTGGGTGAAGTACCACAACATCGTGGGCGTGCTCGACGAATCGTCGTGGGACTTGCAACGCGAAGTAGGCGACGGCGTGGTCTCCAAAGAGAGCGCCCACGCAGACGACGCGCAAAGCGAGATCTACGTGAACTCGGAGCACTCGAGCGTCCATCGTCATCCGCGGGCGGTGCTCGAGGTTCGCCGCATTCTTTTGGACCATTGGAACGAGGTGTCGCGGAACCGTTTGGGGCCGCCGGGGATCAACGCATTGCCCGGTCCCGCGCAGGCCACTCCCCTGCCCGGCCCTAACGGCACGCTGAGGCCCGAGGAGCTGCCGCCGCCGTTTGACGATGAACCGTCACCGAGCGACTTGAATCGCTAGAGTCGATGGACTGCACTAGATGGGTGGCACTGGCGTCTTTTGGACGCCAGTGCCACCCAACGCGTTGCGCCAACGTGGCTTACTCCCAAGCCAAGAGATCGTCGACCGCCAGGCGCGATGTGATCGGCTCCTTGCCGGTTCGCACGCCGTCGAGGGTACATTCGTCGCCGTGCTTGAGAATGGCGAAGTGTGGGACTGCTTCGCCGTAGGCAGGCGTCACCGCGCAGACGTAGCTATCGCCGATCACGATTACTTTTCCGCGATTGACGGCGACCACGAGCGCCGTCCCTTCGTCGACGCCAAAGCCGGTGACGCCGGGATACTTCGCAAGCATCGAGTGCATCCGCTGCAAGCGATTGCGCCGCAGGAAGTGCTGGTCGACGATCGAATTGGGTAGCAAGTCGAAGCCCGCGGATTCGATCGCGACATCCTTGCCGTGCTCGATCATGCGCTTGCTCATGATGGCTGCGCCGGCGGAGGTTCCGCCAACCACGCCGCCGCGCTGGACCACCTGGCGAATCTTGTCTTCGACGACTGTGCCCACATACTTGGCTGCCGAGATCCGCTGCTCTCCGCCGGTGAGCCAGACGGCGGTAGCGCTATCGAGCGGCTTTGAGAATTCGGGTTGGGAGGCTTCGTCGCGTGATGTAGCGTAGAGAACATCGACGGTCGTGGCCCCTTGTTGGTGCCACCACTGTTTGAGCTCTTCGATATCGCCGGCGCTCGCTTCATAGGCAGGGACCACGACGAGCCGTGATTTGCTTCCGCCTGCCAAGGCGATGAAGGTGGAGAGGACTTCGGGGGACATGCGTCCGCCACCGCAGATCATCAGCGTTCCGCCGCTAAAACGCTGCACGACTTCCAGATCGGTCGGCGGGATCTGGTCGCTTTGATACTGAATCCACGCCCGCGCTGTCAGCGAGACGAGCAGCGAACTAAGTGCGACACCCCACACGAGCCATCGACGAACACTCAAGCCGTTAAACGAAAAGGCGCGAAACGAAAAGAGACGAGACATAGACGAGCTTTCCAGGAGAAGAGGAGAGGCGCACCGGCGCCCGTTGGAAAGGACTTCGCGCTCATTCTAAGCACGAAAAAGGGGGCTTTCCAACACTAATTTCCTGGAACGATCTGCCGCGATTCGGCTTGAACCGCGGAGGGCAAAACTACCGCTTAGTGACGGTCCCTTCGAGCGAAAGGCTCGACATCGGCAGGCGGTTCCGTAAAACGCGGCCGGAGAGGGGACCGGTTCCCGGCACACTATTGGGACTATGATCTGAGTTGCCTTGGCTGGAACCGCCGCGGCTCTTTTCCGAAAGCGGCAGAGTCTGCTCGGGTGAACGGGTCGGCGAAAACCGGAATTCGATGACTTTCTGAGGTTCGTTCGCGGCCGAATCGCGGATCACCAGCGTATCGGTGGCCGGCATCTCGACCTTTTCGGTGGGCTCGTCTTCGTCGGTTTCGTTGTCGCCGTCTTTGGTGGGCAACTCGCCGCGAACCACTCGGACGTCTCGGGGGGCTTCGATGCCCACGCGGACGGTTTGTCCCTTCACTCGCAAGATCGTGATGGTGACATCATTGCCGATTCGGATGGTTTCAGTCGTCTTCCGTGTGAGGACTAGCATCTGTGACATTCCTTTGCATAGACGAGAAGGAGAAGGCGGGATCGTAATGATAGAAATGCAAAGCGAACGACGTGCCAATTTGTTACAGCGGTTGGCGAAGAATTCGTAAAGTATTGCTGAGAAGAGACTTACCCTAGTCGACGCAGGTGTACCCCTTACTGGACATTTGGTCCGTGGCCTTACAAGGGTTGTAAGTTTGACCTGCTAGCACCTGGCAGATGTTGCGCGGCAACTGAGAACCTGTTGGCAAACTTTAACGGTGCCGGAGAATCTATCAGGCCGAGGCCGGCTTGAACGGATTGGGAGGCGCGTTGCGAGTCGCTGCCAGAACGGTTTCGAAGAGGTGCAGATTCGTCGCCAGGCCCTCGCCGCCATGGACGGTGCGGTTTCCTTGCCAGTCGACAAAACGGCCGCCTGCCTCCTCGATGACGGGCATGATCGCGGCGGCATCCCAAACGTTCATGATGGGGTCGATCATGATGTCGGCCTGGCCGGTGGCCACCATCAGGTAGCCGTATCCGTCGCCCCAGGTCCGCGTGACATAACACTCGGATTGGAGGCGCGTGAAAACTTCGGCCGCCTGCCTTTTCTCGAACGAATCAACCTGGCTGAGAACGAAGATGCTATCGGCCAACTTGGATCGGGACGAAACCCGCGCTGCTTTGCGAGGCGCGCTCGGACGTTCGTACCAGGCGCCGCCACCGATAGCGGCGTGGACGGTTTCCCCAGTCGCCGGGATGTGAATGACGCCGATCTTGCTTTCGCCGCGGTAATCGACGCCTACCAGCGTGCTGTAGAGAGGGACGCCGCAGATGAAGCTCTTGGTGCCGTCGATGGGATCCAAAATCCAACGGTAGCCCGAGTCGCCGCGGGTGTAGCCGAACTCTTCGCCCACGATTTCGTCGTAGGGAAAATGCTTGGCAATTTCCTGCCGGAGATGCGTTTCCGACGCGCGGTCGCCCGCCGTAACGGGCGAGGCGTCCGACTTTTTCTCGACGGCCAAGTCGTCCTGCTTGAAGTAGCGAAGAGTCTCCAGGCCTGCTTCTTGAGCGATGGTGTGAGCCAATCGCCAACGGTTGTGAACTTCTTCCGGGAGCTTGGAGTCGAGATCAAACGTCATGTCAACGAAACCGATCGTCTGCTATCGCATGAGGGGCAAGAAATTTTCAACATCGCGCCGGGCGAGTTAAGCGAATCAGCTGGCGTCTTCCGGCGGTGGCGCGTCGCTCGGTGGGGAACTGGGCGCTCCCCCCTCGGCTGGATCAGGCAACAGATGTGCCAATTTGATGCCTTCGAGCTGGCGGCGCGTGATATCGGTCACGTCGGACAGCGCCTGTTTGAGAAGCCGCGAGCTATCTTGCGCGAGCCCTTCGCCGGTGGTGGCCCCTCCGTCGAAAGGTCCTTCGATGGCTTCGATCACTTCCAGCAGCGAGATATCGTTGGGCGCTCGAACCAAGGAGTAGCCGCCATCCACGCCGCGTGTGCTTTTCAGGATTCCATGTGTGACAAGATTGCGCAGAATCTGGAGCAAGAATCGCTCGGGCATCTTGCCGGCTTCGGCAAGCTTGCTGCATGGAACAGGCGTGGTTGGATCGCTTTTGGCAAGCTGCAAAGTGGCTTGCACGGCATATCCAACGGTTCGAGATAGCTTCATGATCGCCTGCCCGTTAAGCAGCGAGAGCCCCTGGGAGCGTGCCGCCGATGAGTCCGCGTCATGGCGTGGCAACTCCAAAAGTGGTTTCGCGACAGTCCGTTGCTCGGGACGGGACGTTCTCCGTCATCCGCTGGCGAGTCGCCTAGCAAGCATAACCCATGCCATGCGACCGATGGAAAGCTGGGAAAGGGAAAACCGAGTCGGTCCGATGCAAACTTCATCGCTGCCTACGAGACGAGTGGTTCATCACTTGCCCGTAATGCGTTTGCACTTTGGAACAACGTCTCCGTCTTTTCCGCTACCTTCGCGACGGTAAATCTAGCAAAGGAGAATCGAATGTCAAACTACCCTAAAGAGGTGGGTATAGCGTTGGCCGCCGCTTCATTCGTTTCTGTAATCGTCGAGGCCACGTCCTTTTGCAAGTGCTACCGACTCGCTGCCATTTGAAGCGAATTTAAGAAGCCTTTGTGTCGTTTTGGCGAGTAACGAATGATGTGACGAAGAGCACAGAGACGCCGCAAACGATCCATGTATCGGCCAAGTTGAAGTTGGGCCACGGATTGAGGATTCTCAAAGGAACGGACGGGAGTTGAAAGAGAATCCAGTCGCGAACTCGGTATTTGTACTCCTCCGGCGTGCCGGCCGCGTGCCATAAGCCCAAGCGGTCGTAGAGATTGCCGAGGATTCCCGCGGTAATCACGGCCAGAACATAAGTCAACACGCGTTCTTCCCAGCCACCGGCATCAAAGAGCCAATAAACAACTCCAGCAATCGAGAAAAGCGAGAGAGTGACAAAGACCCAGGTCATTCCGGCTCCCATGCCGAACAGTGCGCCGGGATTGAGAGCCGTTTCGATGCCGAGGTGATCTTGGATCACCCAATACGGCGAACTCGGCGGCAACCCGCGCCATGCAAAGACGACCGACTTGGTGGCCAAGTCGATCAGACATCCGGATAGTGCAACGGTCAAAAATCCGATCCATCGCGCTCGGTACAGGGCGCGCGATGGAACGTCGGATGTCGTTTGCTTGGAAGTTACCCGCCGGGATGCATCTACCATGGGCGATCCTTGCCCTGATGACTGAGGTCTCTCAGTTCGAGACCCGTGGCAAGAGCTATTTGACTTCGGTCTTGCTTGCGCACTTGATGCAGTAGGGCGTGTAGGGGAGTACGTCCAGTCGCGTCTTGGGGATCTTTCCCTCGCACTCGACACAGACGCCGTAAACCCCGTCGGCGATGCGCTCGAGGGCCGACTCGATTTTTTCCAGCACGGCGCCGTCGTGCTCCATGAGGCTTAGAGTAAATTCCTGCTCGAAGTTTTCGGTCCCAACGTCGGCCATGTGGATCGGCATCTTGGCGTGGTTTCCGCCAGTGTCGTCGGTCGAGGAACCCAGCGCTGAATCTTTCATCGCCGAGACATCGCCGCGGAGCCGAGACCGCAATGTCACCAACAAGTCCTTGTAGACCTTCATCTCCGGCTTTTTCATGGGTTACTCCAAAGGCCGCAACGCCAATCGGTAAGGCTGTTCAGCATGAACCGGAAGGATCTTCCCATCCCGGCCCGGCTGGGTGTCTCACATGGTGCGAATCAACGTGCGGCGAGGGCGCTGCAAGTCTGCTCTGCCCTATCAAGGTAGGTTTGGTAACGGACAGACCCACTATGCTAAATCTGGCGTTAGAGACTGTCAAATCCTGGCAGAAAAACGCAGATTTCGCTTAGCGCTGTGCCGAGGCTTTCTTGCAATAGTGGCACAGGCAATCCTGTCTCTGCGAGGTGCGGAGGAGGGTCACGAGGGCTTCTGAGAGCCGCGAATTCGCTGCTCTGGCGGCTTTTGATAAGGGAGAGTCCACCGCGGCCAGACAGGATTGTCTGGCCTACTTTTTTTGTGGCACAGGCAATCCGGTAGGCATGGGGCGCTGAGACACGGCGTATGGGCTGCTCTTATGCCTTTAGAGAAGGGATGCCCCACCTCGGCCGGACAGGATTGTCCGGCCTACGTTTTGGGCTATTCGCCGCGCATGAGGGATTCGATCTCGTCGACTTCCACGGGGATATCGGCCATCAGGTCGATGGGTTCGCTGTCGGTGATCAGGATGTCGTTTTCGATGCGGACCCCGAAGCCTTCTTCCTTGATGTAGATGGCAGGTTCGCACGTGACCACCCAGCCGGGAGCGAGCGTTGCGCTCACCGCACCGACGTCGTGGACGTCGAGTCCCATCGAGTGGGACACGCCGTGCATGAAGTACTTCTTGAAGGCGGGATTGGCGGGGTCTTGCTTCTTCACGTCGGAGGGCTTGAGCAGTTCGAGGCTCAACAGTTCTTCCTCGGTCAGCTTCTCGCACATCGTGCGCAATTCTTTAAGAGTGACTCCCGGCTTCATGGCGGCGACGATCTTTTTGAAGACGCGCAGCACGGCGTTGTAGACCTGCTTTTGGCGTCGCGAGAATTTACCCGAGACAGGGACGGTGCGCGTGAGGTCAGACGCGTATTGTCCGTAGCCTGCGCCGACGTCCATCAGGACCAGTTCTCCCTTCTTGCAAACCTGATCGTTAGCGTTGTAGTGCAGGATGCAATTGTTGGCGCCGGAGCAAATGATCGGCGGATAAGCAAATGTCGCCTTTTGGCGAATGAACTCGTGAGCCCACTCGGCTTCGATCTCGGCCTCGTTGACGCCTGGCTTGATGAACTGGAGCGATCGCAAAAAGCCCGCGCGCGTGATGCCGCAAGCTTTGCGGATCAGTTCGAGTTCGCCGCTCGACTTCACAAGCCGGAGTGCCGAGAGAATCGGCGCCAGCCGCTCGACCTTGTGGAGCGGATACTGATGCCGCAGCGCGCGGGCAAAGCGCAGTTCGCGGGTCTCCACATCGCGCGATCCGCTGGGATACTCGTTGCCGTTCAAATAAACCTGCTTGCACTCGCTCATCAAGCGATGGAGGGCGGCCGGCAGATCGCTGACCCAGCGGATCTCTTTAATGCCCGAGATTGCCGTTGCTTCGGCCTTCGTGAACTTATGCCCTTCCCAGATTTCCAAGAGTTCGCTCGATTGCCGCACGAACAATACTTCGCGGGTTTTCTCATCGAAAGCATCGGGGAACAGGACCAGCACGGTTTCTTCCTGGTTGATCCCCGTCAGGTAAAACAGGTCCGCGTTCTGGTGGAAGCCCATCGTTCCATCGGCGTTGGTCGGCATCACGTCGTTCGAACAGATCACCGCCAGCGATCCAGGCGGCAGCATCCCTTTCAGCTTCTCGCGATGCTGCGTGAACATGCCGCTGTCGATGGGGACGGATTTCATGGTTCAATCTCAAGATTGCCGATACGTTGGAGAGGTATGCCAAGAAGGTAGATGGCAACGATCCGCGCGTCTACAGCGGGTGACAAACTGTAACCGCATCAGGTCTTGTTCTCTCTCTATGACCTCTGTGGCTCTGTGTTTTTCATCTGCCGGATTTTGAAACACGGAGGCACGGAGGACACAGAGAAGGAAGCAGATCGAGTGCTAAGAATGGCCTCTCTCCGTGGTGAATCTCTAACCACTGCGCTTGGTGGCCGCCTCGCGGCTTTTCTTGATCGCTTCCATCGCCGCGTGGGAATCGGCCTGGCCGATCACTTCGAAGAGGAAGCGGCTGGGGATGGTGTCGCGGGGCTTGCCCCATTTGAAGCGAGTTTGGCACATGGTCATGGTGAGCCGCTCTTTTGCTCGCGTGATGCCGACGTAGCAAAGGCGGCGTTCTTCTTCGACCGCCTGCTCGCTGGCCGCGACGCTGCGATGGTGGGGCAGAATCCCTTCCTCCATGCCCACCATGTAGACCTGAGGAAACTCGAGCCCCTTGGCGCTGTGGTATGTCATCAAGACCACGGCGTTGCGGGCGAGTTGTTTCTCCTTGCCGTCGTCGAACTGCCGATCGCCAAGGCTCACTTCGTCTAAGAAGGTATCGAGCGACGGCTGGGTCGCCTCGCGCTGGTAGCCGGCAACCGCGTTAATGACTTCCTCGACGTTCGACCAGCGTTGTTCCTGTTCCTCAACGTTGGAGAAATGGCGGCGGATCTCGGCCCTATAGTCGATATGTGAAATCAACGCACGAGCCCAATCCGAAAGGGACTGGCCACTCTTGAGCTGTTCACGCGCATCCGAAATGAACTGTCGAAAAGCCGTGATCGCTGCCACCGCCTTCACGGGGATGGATTTCGGCAACGATTCGGGATGCGAGATCACTTCCCACAGCTTGGTCGCGCGCTGCGACGTGGTTTCTACGAGCTTTTCCACAACGGCATCGCTGATCCCACGCGGAGGAGTGTTGATAATGCGGCGGAGCGAAGTTTCGTCGCGCGGGTGGTTGATCGCTTTGAAGAGGGCGAGGATGTCTTTCACTTCCTTGCGGTCGTAGAACGAACTGCCGCCGATCAGCGTGTAAGGAACCTTCTGTTTGCGAAGTTCGGTTTCGAACGCCCGCGGCTGTTCGTTGGTGCGGAACAAGATGCAGAAGTCGCGGGGCTCGATGCCGGGTTCCTGGCAGCGGTTCTGGATATCGGTGACCACGCCGCGGGCTTCGTCTTCCTCGTTGGCATACTGCATGATCTTGGGCTGCTCGCCACCGGGGCGGTCGGCCTCAAGCTGCTTATCGTGCCGCTGTTTGTTGAGCGTGATTACCCGGTTGGCCATATTCAAAATGGCGCTGGTCGAGCGGTAGTTGGTCATCAGCCGGATCACGGTCGCAGTCGGCCAATCGCGCGTGAATCGCAGGATGTGCTGCACTTCGGCCCCACGCCATCCATAAATCGATTGGTCGTCGTCACCCACCACGCACAGGTTCTTGTGATCCTTGGCGAGTGCCTTCACGATTCGATACTGGCTGCCGTTGGTGTCTTGATACTCGTCGACCAGCAAGTGGTCGAATCGACCTGCTTCTTCCAGTCGCACATCCTCGTGCGAGGTGAACAGCTCTTCCGTGAGGAGGAGCAGGTCGTCGAAATCGACGGCGCCGGCGTTCTTCATCGATCGCTGGTAGCGGCGGTAGGCCATGGCCGCCAGGTGCTCGCGGTCGGTGGTCGCTTTCGACGACGCCGACTCGGGGCGGACCGATTTGCACTTCCACTGGCTGATCAGGTAGAGCAAATCGCTGGGCTTGAGGAGTTCGCCGGAGACCTTAATTTCATTCAGCGCCTGTCGGGCCAGGCTCTCCTGGTCGCCGCGGTCGCAGATGACAAACTTTTCCGGATAGCCAAGCCGGGGAATCTGGCGGCGAAGAATTTTGACGCACTGCGAGTGGAACGTCGAAATCTGCGGCTTCAGCTTGGCTCGTTTGCCGAGGAGCTTGGCGATCCGCTCCTGCATTTCGTTGGCGGCTTTGTTGGTGAACGTTACGGCCAAAATGCGATCGGGCGAGATTCCGCTTTGGATCAGGCGGGCAATCCGGAAGGTGACCACCCGCGTTTTTCCCGATCCGGCCCCGGCTAGAACGAGCATTGGCCCGCGGAGCGTTTCAACGGCCTGGCGTTGGGGGGGATTGAGTCCGTCCAATGACATATCGGCTTGGGTGGAGAATCAGCGACGTCTTGATGCGGCCCGGCAATTTTGCCCCGATTTTGCGAGGCCAAATGGTCTGGTGGCTCCCGCTGCGGCCGCATTTCCTGGTTTCAAGCCTTGTAAGTTTACCGGCAGTTTCAAATCGAATCCATTGGCCGCGCGGACAAGAAGGAAATCGGTTATTTTGCAAAATAGTAGGACGATTCTAGGATCGTCCGCCTTTTTGCATGCTGCCTTTCAATCCTCCCATTTATCTTCGAGTCGAAACGTGCCATGGGGAGCGTAACGTACAAAGACGCCGGTGTGGACCTGGAAGTCTACGACGAGGCGATGACCCGCCTGCCGCGGCTCATGCACCGGACGTTTTCTCCCCGCGTGATGAAGCTCGACGGCGGTTTCGCCGGGCTGTTTCAACTCGACTTCGCGTCGAAGCTGTTTGCTCGCAATTACGAACAGCCGGTGCTGGTCTCGTGCACCGACGGCGTCGGGACCAAGCTCAAGGTGGCTACGCTTTGCGATCGCCATAACACGGTCGGGATTGACCTGGTGGCCATGAGCGTCAACGACGCGATCTGCTGCGGCGCCGAGCCTTTGTTTTTCCTCGACTACGTGGCGATGTCGCACGACGACCCCAACAAGCTCGAGCAAATCGTCCGCGGAGTAAGCGATGGTTGCGTGGAAGCCGATTGCGCGCTGATGGGTGGCGAAACGGCGATCATGCCCGACATGTACGCCCGCGGCGATTACGACCTGGCCGGGTTCTGCGTCGGCGTCGTGGAACGCAAGTCGGTAATCACGGGAGCGTCGATTGCACCGGGTGATATCGTGCTCGGCGTTGGTTCGAGCGGCTTCCACTCCAACGGCTACAGCCTGGTGCGAAAGATTGTGTTCGACATGAACGGCCTCGGCGGCAACGATTTTGTGCCGGCACTCGATCAGAAGCTGGGCGATGCGTTGCTTACGCCGACTCGGATTTATGCCAAGCCAGTGCGGCGGGTTTTGAATTACTACAAGGGACGGACGGTCGTTCACGGAATCGCCCATATCACGGGCGGAGGCTTGCACGGCAATTTGGAGCGGATTATCCCCGCTGGTTGCAAAGCGATTCTCGAGCGCAATAGCTGGAAGGCGCCCAAAGTTTTCGAATGGCTCCGCGGCCTCGGCGGCGTTTCGGACGACGAAATGGACAAGGTCTTCAACATGGGACTGGGCTTGGCCCTGGTCTTCAACCCCCACTACGAAACGACCATTCGCCGCATCTTCGAAGACTTCGGCATGGAGACGTGGAAAGTCGGCGAGATTGTCGCGGGCAACGGCGGGTGTGCTTGGCGCGGCGAGTAGTCGCCCATGTAGCTGCGTTCGCCAGAACGCAGAAGGCCCGCGCTACCCACCGAGTACGTGCGCCCACCCAAGCCCAATCTGTTGATTGCTGAATCGGAAGTAACTGATTACGCAGTAAATCTCGTCACCCACCGCAGGCCATTTGGAACGGTCACGGGGCAGCGGGTCGCCACCATTGAATGAGGTGTGACCGATGTCAATCAGGCCAATGAACGGACCACCGATGTCGACAAAGAGGCCAAACGCAACAGATTGTTTGACGACGCCAGGAACGACATACCCGACGGTCAACGTGCCGATGTAGTCGTAGTATTGCTGATATCTAAGAACCGAGGATTCCTTCAGATCGCTTGGCCTTGCACTGAGGTACAACGTGCCGTCGACGAAGTTGACGACCACGGCATCGATACGCGCCCCGACCTCAGGGATGATCATCGGCGAGAACATCGACGGATGATCGACCAGGGCAGAGTAACCAAGTAACGCCGGATAGGCCGAGTCTGTTTTTATCGCGAGATTGCCAAAAGGTACACCGTGCTTGATAACGGGTTCCTCCCGAGTCAAAACCGTTCCCGAGATCCGGCTCCCGAGGTGGTGAACGTCGCGAAGCACTTCATAGGCGTTCATGACGGTAGTTTACATGACGTCGGCGCGGCAATTGACCGCCTTACCACACGTAAACCGTCGAGAATTTGGTTCTTATGAACGGTGTCGAAGGGGTCGGAGATTCGCTTACGCGGCACTCAGGATTAGCGAGAACTGCTGCGCATAACCTATTCCAAATTAGTTGAGTCTGTGCCGGATTCTGGTTGTTGATCTCCAAGCGGCGGATCAAATCCGCGTGGGCGTCGGCAAACGTCGCTAACAGTTCCCATTCTGGGTCTGGGACGGCGACTCTGAATTCCCGGCGAATCGCCACCATGCGTTCGAGATCTTCCATGAAGTAGTGAGTATCCGTGAAATGACGTTCGATCCGATCTCGAATCGCCGCCAGGCTGGCGCCACATTCTGGACACGTTAGAACTTCTTGGCGAATTGAAGCGAGCGACCTCTTAAACTGGTGCTCGCAGTCTGGACAAGTAAGTTCATAAGGATCCTGCAAACACATGGCAGCACCACGAATAGAGGTCGAAGGACCATCTATTGTGCACGACCGCCAGACATCCCCACAACAAGGCGGAGCTACCGCCTATTCGCCATTCGCAGCGCAACCAAGTACGGAATCGGCTCACTCCCCAGAGCATTGAGCACCGTCCCGCCTGCGGTGAAGCAGTGGGTCACCCAGTCGGGCTGGCCGTATTTTTCCAGAGCCGTGCCCCCTTCGCCGCCGCCGACGTAGACCTTCACGCCGGCATCCTTGAGTCGTTTCAGTTGGCCGATGAAGTGCTTGGTGCCCGCTTCGAACTTCGGGTCTTCGAACATCCCGAAGACGCCGTTGTGGAAGGCGATCGCCGGTTTGCCCTTCTTCACGGTGGCGTCGATGAAGTCGCCGATCGCGTTTTCGAACAGCGCGCTGGTCTTGGGGCCGATGTCGAACTGCTGCATCCCGGGGCCGAGTTTCTCGACGACCGAGCCATCGGCCAACGTGAAGTCGACAGGGAACGTGAATTGAATCCCCAGCTTGCGGCCGTGCGTCACCATCCGCTTGGCTTGTTCGATTCGCTCGGGCGGAATGTAGTAAGGCTTGTCGGCATGGGCGGGGTCTTCGCTGACGCCCAGGCTGAACGTGGCGCCATCGAGTTCGGCGGCCGCCTTGGTGAGGGCCATTGCGAGCGAGCCGGCGCTGAAGACGTGCGTGATCTTGCCGCGGGAGATCATGGCGTCCATGTCGTCAAGCTTGTCGATCTTGATGCCGCTGAACACGACCAGGTGGGCCTGGATGCATTGGAGCATCGGGCCGTCGAATTCGCTGGCAATGTATTTGCCGAGCGCCACGCGCTTCATCGCGGCCGGGACGATGGTGCTCGACGAGTCGAGGCTGCCGGCCGAGAGGGCTTCGTTCACGTAGACGTCGCCGAACTTCTCGGCCATCGAGTTGGCGAGCGTTGCAAGCTTGGGAGCCAGGCCTTTGAGGTCCGCTTCTTTCGCCTTCCAGAGAACTGTTTCGAGCGTGTACTTGCGGGTGTTTTCGAGCAGGAAGATCGAGCCCGCGGGGGCGTCTTTGACTTGCTTCGCTGCGGCATCGAGAACGTTGCCGGTCGCATCGTCGAGCCAATCGCCGATCAGCGTGACGGGGGAGCCCAGGAGTTCGCCCAAACGGGCAGCGACCTTGTTGAGCGAGCCTTCCGGCTTGCGGCCGATGTGGCCGAAGATGACCTGCTTCCAGCCCTTGCTTTGGCCGAACTTGAGGGTCTCGACCATCGAGCGCAGGCGGACGTCTCCTTCGCCGATGGTCTTGCCTGGCTTGGCATCGGTATCGCCGCGGACCAGGACTGTCGTTCCCGAAGGAACGTCGGCCAGCGAGTCGAGTCGCGGCACGCTGGCCAGGTAGTCTTGCAACGAAAGATCGGGTCGCGTCTCGATTCCCAGCAGTTGGCGACACCACGATTGCATTTGGTCGGATGAGATGGACATGGGAAATCCCTTGGGCGACGATAAGCGAGTTTATTTTCAAGATAACGGGACGGATTTCTCCGTCGCGAGCTCGCAGTGTATCAGAAGTAGCGGCGGAATTTGGGGGTTGTACGGGTTTTCGCGATGGCCATTTTGGGGCCAGCACCCGTCGGAGGCGATTGCGGCAAGGTAGGTTTGTTTAGCGGCGCCCAAGCCGCCTTTACGAAGTGCCGAGCGTAAGATCCACAGCTATGGCTTTGACTAGCGATCTCGATTCCCGCTCGGCCTCGGAACTCCTTTCGGGGCACCTGTTGGTCGCCGAGGACGATCGCGTCAATCAGTTCTACGTGGCTGAACTAGTGAGATGCATCGGCTGCACTTGTGATGTGGCGGCTGATGGGGAAGAAGCTTTAGCAGCGCTCAAACGCACCCGCTACGACGCGGTACTGATGGATTGCCAGATGCCAAAGATGGATGGCTTCGCGGTGGCATGCGCGATTCGCGATGGTGAAGATGGCGGGGAGTTTCGGGGCCGTTTGCCACTGATCGCGCTGACTGCTCTGGATGGCGAGCGCGAACGTTGCCTGGCGGCGGGTATGGATGATTACCTGTTGAAGCCGCTGTTATTGCCGCAGTTACAAGCCGTTCTGGCGAGGTTCCTGAGTCGCTAGTCGCTCTATGTACTGCCTTTGCCGACTGTGCATTCGGTAGCGATTGCCATGGCATCGTCTGTTTGCATGTCCGTGCCATCGTTCGTTCGTATCCTCTCTCTGCGCAAAATTTGCCAATCTTCGTTTTTCCCGCCATCGGGTGGTGGGCTTCAAGATAGGTTTCATTACCGGGTTCTGCTCACACTCCTCCAAAAGATTACGAACACGCTTATGTCTCGGGATGGTGTCCAGACTTGCGAGGCAACCTTGCCGCCGATCGATACGGCGCTGCTGCACTCGCGGTGCATGGGCAACCAGTCGTTCGCCTTAGCCTTGTTGGCCGAACTGGAAGCGACAGGAGCGCAGCGCGTCGATGCCATTGGGCGGCATGCCTCGGAAGGCAAAATCAAGGACGCCGCCGATGTTGCCCATGCGCTTCGCGGCGCGGCGGCGATCCTTGGCGCCACCGTGTTGCAGGGAATCGCCACCGACATCGAGGTGGCAGGCCACAGCGGCGAGATGGATTGCGTCCTGAAGAAAGTTGACGAGCTGCGCCGCGAATGGGAGCGCTGCGCGGCGTTTATTCCCGTTGTTCGAGCTAACGCCACACGCCGCTAGATGCCCATCATGACGACTTCGTCCACAACAGCACTGGTTGTCGATGACGACGTGATCTCGCGTCAGATGATGGCGTTTGGACTGGAGGCCGCGGGCTTCGAGTGCAGCCATGCCATCGACGGCAACGACGCCTTGGCCAAGATTTCTCGGCACAGTTTCGACCTGGTGGTGACCGACCTGAAAATGCCGGGACGCCACGGGCATTCGCTGGCGGTCGAACTCCTGCATCAAACGACGCCGCCGGTGATTGCGGTCCACACCAGCGTTGACGATCCGCGAATGGCGGAAGACTTGATGACGCGGGGCGTAGACGACATCGTCTACAAGCCGACGAACTACGCCGCCTTCGCCGGCAAGATGAAGGGGTTGGTTTCACGGCGCCGCCACTCTGTCGACCACGCGAGCGAGAGTTGTAAAACGCCGGGCCCTATCACGCTGGCGGAGCTCGAGCGGCGGTTGCGCGACGCACAGCATGTCCTCCCGATTTCAAGCGCCGATTTGGAATTATCGGCGCTGCTTGCACAGGAAGGGACGCCGCTCGACAGCCTCGTTCCGCTGATCGAACGCGACGCCTCGCTTTGTTGCGAAGTGATCCGCGTTGCAAATCAAGCGGGCAACGTGGCGGGCCGGCCCAAGGCGGTGAGCCTCAAAGACGCCGTTGGCGTGGTGGGAACCAAGCGGATCGGCCATGTAGCGATTGTGGTTGGCGCTCTGCGGGCCTTTACAAGCGCCGTACTGCCGTGGCTCGATGCGGAGACGGCTCGCTGCCAAGGACAGGCGGCTCAAATTGCGCTGACGCATCTGAGCCGGCTGGCCCATTGGGAACAGCCGGACGACGGGTTGAGCATCTCGGCCTTGGTTCATCCGATGGGACGCGTGCTGCTGGGGACTCTTTTTCCGCAGCATTACCAACGGATGATCGAAAGCTTCGCAATGCAGGGGCGAACGCTGTCCGAGGTGGAACGCTCCGTGTTTCCGATCTCGCATACCGCCGCGCTGGGCGACTTGTTGTGCAGTTGGAATGTACCGCCTGAGTCGGTCCAACCGCTGCAGTACGTCGACGATAGCTTTGCAGCGGTGAGCCGATTGCCGCAACCACTGCAAAACCAGGTTGCGTTGCTCAAGACGGCGGTCGTAATCGGCCAATGTGCGTCGCAGCGCTGGCATTCGTGGGATACCGTCGAATTGCCGCCGCACGACGTTTTGAAGATGTTCAACGTCGTATCGACCGAGCAGCTAATCGAAGACGTGGCACGAGAGCTCAACGCCAATGAGACCTCTGCGGAAGCCAGTGCGACTAAGAAAGCTGCGCCAACCAAGGTTTCCAAAATCGGCTACTGCAACCTGTCGGCGCCTGAGTCCGATCTGCTCACGTGGGTCCTTTCGTCGTTTGCGGAATTGGATTCGCTGCAAACCAAAGACAGCCGCATGATGCGCCGAGGAACGGTGATCAATTGTGTGGGTGCCGCTTCCGCGATTCAACTCGACCCGAACGATGTGAAGAAGCGCGAGTTGGTCCTGGTTACCGATGGCGATTTGCCGACGGCGATTTCCCTGGCGGGCCGAGTGATTCGACTCCCTACCAGTTATCACGCGATCAAGAGCGCGTGCCTGCATGCCGCGACGCCCTGATTTTCAGTCGCGAGCTAAATCAACCCTTAGCATGCCCGTCTGGGATGAAAAGGCTTACAGAAAAGATCAGCCTTGCGAGACGGATGGAGAGCGCGAACCCGGAACGGCAGTTCCATTAGCCCTGGCGCATTCGGATTAGAAAAAGTGTTTGTAGAACGACCGTGACCGCGACGACAATTCCAATTCCAACTAGGCCCGACAAAAGAATCGCGACGCTCCCGCCTGCTTTCTCGAATTGAAAGTACCTTCTTACGGGCAAGCTTCGCCAATACCTAAGTATCAGAACGAAAACGGCGCCCAGCACAAGCGATCTCATCAATCGTATCAAGGAGAGCGTGTCGAAATCCGTCACCCCCTTCGAGATTGCAATCGACGCCGCAGTGCCGAGATTCTGCACGACATACATCACGAGAATACTGCAGGCGATCCACCAGCTCCACTTGGCGCCTCTCCACATCCCGATCGATGACGCCAGCGAAAGTACAACCATCAGTCCCAAAAGCACCCAGAAGACGGACGGCGCCATTCGTTGTCGCAGGAAGTACTCGTTGTTCTCTCGCCAGTTCATCAGCAGGAAAAGAAATATCCCTAACAACGTCAACCCGAGAAGGCCCGTGAGAATGGCCAGAATGGAGACGCCGCGCGGCCGCCCTGCGGCGACATCGACCAGACAGTCGGCAGGTGGCTGGTAAGGGTTGTTCATGAGCGTTGTATCGCGAAAGGTATCATGCTCACCATCGTCGTCGACCTGAAAAGAACTTCTTTGTTTCCAGCGCTTTCTCTCCGTCCCCTCCGTGGGGAATTCCTAAATCAACCCCTCCGGCACCTTTCCGGTTCCTTCGACCCCGATCAGCCGCTGCTCAAGTCCTTGGTAGGCATAGGCCAGCCGCGCGGGATCGAGGCCGAGCTGCGTCAGAATCAGGGACTGCAGGTCGCGGATGGTGAGAGGCTTTTCGACGGGGTAATAGCCAAGGTCATCGGTCTCGCCGTAGACCTGGCCGCCTTTCACGCCGCCGCCTGCCAAGAGCATGGTGAAGGCGTAGGGGTGGTGGTCGCGGCCGACGAAACCGGCCTTGGTGTTCTGCGCCATCGGCGTGCGGCCGAACTCGCCGCCCCAGACAATCAGCGTGCTATCGAGGAGGCCCCGCTGCTTCAAATCGAGAATAAGTCCCGTCAGCGCGCGGTCGACTTGCTGCGTCTTAATGGGAAGCGTTTGGTCGATGCTCTCGCCAGGGCTGATGCCGTGGTGGTCCCAACCCCAGTCGTATAGCTGCACGAAGCGGACGCCACGTTCGACGAGCCGCCGGGCCAAGAGGCAGTTGTTGGCAAATGTTGGGTCGTCCCCTTTGTAGACGGTCCGCACGTCGGCGGCCTTGTCGAGTTCCTCTTGCGTATGGCCGGGGCGAGCGCCGTACATGTCGAGGATATTCTGCGGTTCGTCGGCGAGGTTCATCGCCTGCGGGACGCTCTCTTGCATGCGATAGGCGAGCTCATATTGCGCGATGCGAGTCAGCGTTTCCGGATCGCCGATCTCCTGGGCCTGCTGCTGATTGAGGGCCTGCAGAGCGTCGAGCGTTTGCCTTCGTCCGGTTCGATCGAGGCCGCCGGGGTTCGAAAGGTAGAGGACGGGATCACCTTGCGTGCGGCATTGGACGCCTTGGTAGACGGTCGGCAAGTAGCCGCTCCCCCAGACGCTGGCTCCGGCGTCGGGCGTTTTGCCGCCGCTGGAGAGGACGACGAAGCCCGGCAGGTCTTGCGATTCGGAGCCCAGGCCGTAGGTTGCCCAGGCACCGATGCTGGCAGCGCCGAGAATGGTGGTCCCCGTGTGCAAAAAGAGCTGCGCCGGCGCGTGATTGAACTGCGGCGTGCTCATCGTTTTGAGGATGGCGACGTGCTCGAGCACTTTTGGCAGATGCGTCCAGTTCTCGCTCAGCCATGCGCCTTGCGGACCATGTTGGGCAAACTTGAAGGGCGTTCCCAGCATGTTGGGAACGCCTCGCAAGAAGGCGAAACGCTTCCCTTCGAGAAACTCTTTCGGGCAAGGCTCGCCGCTGTGCTTGATGAGGGTCGGCTTGTAGTCGAACAGGTCGAGCTGCGACGGCGAGCCGGCCATGTGCAGATAGATTACCGCCTTCGCCTTGGCCGGGATCATGGGCGGCTTAGGCGCTAGCGGGTTGGTGCTTGCGTTCGCCGAAGCGTGGGGCAACTCGTCGGCGAGAAGGTGCTGGAGCGCGATTGCGCCCAGGCCCATTCCGGCACTTCCGAAGAAGAACCGGCGGGTGAGGGAGAGCGCGTGTTGGCGGCGGAGAAAGTCGGACATGATTGAACTCGCGGGAAACTTATCCCTTGGTCAGAAACTCGTCGAGGTTGAGCAATACGTTGGCAACGGCTGTGAGGGCGGCCAGCGGTTCAGGCTGCGTTCCTTCGGGGAGCGGGCCGAGCGGGTCGGTGGCCAGACGAACGGCCGCTTCGCGATCTTTGTTGCCGGCGGCGACGCGCTCTTGGTAGAGGGCAACCAGCCACTCGATCTCTTGCGGCTTCGCCGCGCGGCCGAGCACTTGCACGAAGCCGGCGGCGATTTGTTCCTCGGGCGACTTGCCAGCGGCGAACATCGTTCGAGCCAGGGCCTGGGCGCACTCGACGAAGACGGGGTCGTTGAGTGTCGTCAACGCTTGGAGCGGGGTGTTTGTTCGAGGTCGACGGACCAGGCAGGTTTCGCGGCTGGAGCCGTCGAAGGTCATCATTTGCGGATAGGGGGTGGTCCGCTTGATGAAGGTGTAGATGCCGCGACGGTGTTTGTCTTCGCCGGGACTCGTTTGCCACTTGTCGTTGTTGTAGGTCGATTTCCACAATCCGTCGGGCTGGTACGGGTAGACGCTGGGCCCACCGATTTTCGGGCTAAGCAACCCGCTCACGGCGAGGGCCTGGTCGCGGATGGATTCGGCCTCCAGCCTGAATCGCGGGCCACGAGCGTACAGCCGGTTGTCGCGATCGCGGGCGATGAGTTCTGGCGAAGCAAAGGCGCTCTGCCGGTAGGTGCTGCTTAGGACAATCGTCTTGAGCAACTTCTTCAGCGACCAACCGTTGTCCATGTACTCGACCGCGAGCCAGTCGAGAACTTCGGGGTGTGAAGGAGTCGTCCCACTGACGCCGAAATCTTCTTCGGTCTCAACCAACCCGCGACCAAACAAGTGGGCCCACACGCGATTGACGGCGACGCGGGCCGTGAGGGGGTTGTCGCGGCTGGTCAGCCACTGAGCGACGCCTAAGCGATTGGTCGGGGCATCGCCTGGGAAGGCGTGCAGCGCGGCAGGGACGCCGGGCGAGACGGTATCACCAACATCCAAAAAGTTTCCGCGTTTGTGAAGCTTAGTGACGCGTTGTTTGTCGGTGGGGAGTTCACGCAGAATCGGCGTCTCGACCGGTTTAATGTCTGCGAGCGATGCCTGAAGTGCGGCGAGTTCATCGCGCAATGGCTTGGTCGCCGCGGCGTACGTCATGAAGTGCGTGAAGAGTTGTTGCTTTTGCTCGGCTGATCGCTGGTCTTGAGACAAGTCGAGAATGGCCTTGAGAGACGCCGGTCCTGAGGTGGTGGACAATCGGAAACGGCCAATTGCAAAGCCGGGATAGTTGTATTCGAACTCGTGGATGATCGAGATGGTGAGTTCTGTTTCCGGTGGCAAATCGCGGGAGGCCACGCCGAAGATGGCGGTGTGGGGCTCGGTGAGTTTTGGCGAGATCGCCCAGCCTTTCTTCTTGAGGTCGCTGTTGTTCAGGACATTCGTGATCGGATAACCATCCTGGGCGAAATCGGCCTCGGCCGAGACCAGCGGCAAATCGAATTGCTTGCCGTCGGGTGTCCGAGCTGCAAAACGCAGGGCCGAGAGTACGAAGTTTCCATCGTCGCGCGACCGACCGGCGGCGCCACGCGGATTGGCGGGGTCGGGCAATGCTTCCAGACGCAATCCACCAATGATGTAATTGCTGCCCGCGGCCGCTGGAACCTTGAACCGGACGACATACGTCTCTTTTTCGGGCGGTTGTCCTTGTGCGAGGACTGAATTGTCGTCTTTGAGAGTGAGTTGCGAACCGCTTGTGGCGAGCATTGTGGTCGGTTGTAAGACTTGCCAGGTAAGCTGGGCCTTGGCTTCCCCTTCCCACTTCGCGAGCTGTTCTCCTAGCTCCGGCGTTAACGTCTTGAGCTTCGTTTCGAGGGCTGCGATTTGGCGTCGCAGTTCATCTTGCCGGCGCTCTTCGTCGCTCGTGGGTGTAGGAATTTTGGGGAGATCGTCGTAGCGGTCAGCGTCTTCGGTTTGATTGAAGTAGGCGTAGAAGCGGTAGTACTCCTGTTGGGCGATCGGGTCGTACTTGTGGCTGTGGCACTTGGCGCAGCCCATCGTCAGGCCCATCCATGCTTGCATGGTGGTATCGACACGGTCCTTGACGGCGATTTGTCGGAACTCTTCGTCGTCAGTTCCTCCTTCGTCGTTCGACATCGTGTTGCGATGGAAGGCCGTGGCCAAGATCTGGTCGCGGGTGGCGCCCGGCAGCAAGTCGCCGGCCAGTTGCTCGCGCGTGAATTGGTCGAACGGCATGTCGGCGTTGAAGGCCGCGATCACCCAATCGCGATAGCGCCACATCGGGCGGTAGAGATCCTTCTCGTACCCCTTGGTGTCGGCGTAGCGAGCGAGGTCGAGCCAGTGGCGAGCCCATCGTTCGCCGAAGCGAGGCGACTCGAGGAGCTTGTCGATGTACTTAGCGAAAGCATCGGGCGATTCATCCGCGAGAAATCCATCGCGAACGACCGGTTCAGGAGGAATGCCTGTCAGGTCAAGCGCGGCCCGGCGGGCCAGAGTCGCTTTGCTGGCACCTTGCGAGGGGTGCAGGCCCTCTCGCTGGAGTCTGGCCAAAATGAACGCGTCGAAGTCCGTTGCAGGCCAATCGGATTGCGTTACCTGCAGCCGCGGTGCTTTGACGGGCGGAATCAACGACCAGTGCTTCGAGAATTTAGCCCCAGCGGCGATCCAGCGTTTGAGCGTTTCGATCTGCTCCGGTTTGAGTTTCTTGCCGCTGTCGGGCGGCGGCATTTTGTCGGCCGCGTCTTGTGACGTGATGCGAGCCACCAAGGGGCTGGCACTCGCGTCGCCCGGAACAATTGCCGGCTGGCCCGAATCGCCTGCGGTTTGAATGCCTTCGGCCGTATCGAGCCGGAGGCTGCCTTTGCGCGCTTCGGCATCGAAGCCGTGGCAAGCGTAACAGGCCTCGGCAAGGATCGGGCGAACGTCGCGCTGGAAGTCGACCGCGATGTCGCTTGGCTCGGCGGTCCAAGCCGAACCGGCGAAACCGATCATTCCGATCGCGAGTAGAAAGATGGTCGAACGTCCAGCGGTCATCGCGAGCACTCAAACAAAAGAACCATCGCCTGTCCACCTTGGAGGGGCAATGGTTCTCAGTTTAATCGATGACTGCAGTATCCGTTCGCGCTGCGTTTAGCCCCCGGTGACGGTGAAGTAGCTTGGCACCACTTTGTCCAAATACTCCGCCCTCATTTCAAGCGGGATTTCGTTGTACCGGCAGTAGTTGGCGACTTGCGTGAGCAGGTCGCGCGGCTGGCAGCGGCGGAGAGGGCGATTCTTGGGGGTGTAGTGCTTGTCGACCAGGTGCCGCACGGCGTCTTCGTTGTACTGGCACTTCAGCCCTTTAGCGACGAACTGGAACAGCTTGCAGAACTCGGAGAAATCGGGATCTCCCACTTCGATCTTGTAGGGAATCCGCCGCAAGAAGGCGTCGTCGGCCAGCTGCTTGGGCTCGAGGTTGGTCGAGAAGATGATCAACTGCTCGAAGGGGACGGTGATCTTCTTGCCCGTTGCGAGAGCAAGATAGTCGATCCGGTTTTCGAGCGGAACGATCCAGCGATTGAGCAGCTCCATCGGCTGCATGCGCTGCCGGCCGAAGTCGTCGATCAAAAGGCAGCCGCAGTTGCTTTTGAGTTGCAGCGAGGCTTCGCTCACGTTCGAACGCGTGTCGTGCCGGATTTCAAGCTGCTCCATCGTCAATTCGCCACCGACGATGACCGTGGGGCGGCGGATCCGAATCCAGCGGCGATCATAGTCGGCTTGCTTGAGCAACCCACCCGCGGCCGGCGGAATGATTTCGTGAAACGCGGTGTCGAACAGCTTGATCATCTGGCCGTCTTCGGTGATGACCTGCGGCACCCAGATTTCGGCGCCGTAGCAAGCGGTGATCCGCTTGGCGAGTGTCGTTTTGCCGTTGCCTGGCATTCCGTAAAGGAACATACCGGCACCGGAGTTCACCGCCGGGCCGAGTTGCTCGAACATGTTCGGTTCGACCGAAATGCCGCCGAAGGCTTTTTCCAAATGGCGGCGTTTGGGTGCTTCGTTGCGAACGGTTTGTGCTTCGACGCTGGTCACGTAGTCGACCAGCGGCACCGGCGCGGCACCCACGTAGCTACAGGCCTCGTACGCGCTGCGAGCACGGGTTCGTCCTTGGTCGGTGAGGGTGTAGACGTAGTCGTTCAGCGGGGCGTTGCCCGTGAACGAGATCAGTTGGCGTTGCCGCAACGAACTGTAGAGAGGTTCAAACAACACAAACGGCAGGCACACTACTTCGGCAATTTTTCGCCCTGGGGCGCTGCCAATGACCAGCAGGTACTTGAGGGCGAGTTCTTCGATCGTGGTTGCCGACAGGCCCGTCTCGGGAATACTCTTGGGCTCGGCCGGACGAAATGAGTCGTCGGAGATCAGCTTGGACAGGAGGCTGGCCGCGTTGAGCGAGGTATTTCCGCCCGGTCCGGTTACGACTGGCGCCGACGAATTCGAGTGAGGGTTGGGGGCATCGGCAACAGACATGTCGGAGCTCACAATGACCGGCGAAAGCAAACGAATTCTTAGTACAGGAAAGATAGGTCGCGGACGCTCGATCGGCAGATTGACGCCACCCCCCTTTCACGCGATCTCCCGCCGTCTGGCATTTGAGTGCCGGTTGTGCGCGTTGTGTCGACCAGATGGAGTGTTCTATGTCCCGATCACCCGAAGAACCCACCGCGCGAGGCATTTTGGGCGGCATTTGGGGTTGCCCAACGCGCGAGGAATTTCCAACATCGGCCCTTGAAAGCGCGTTGCTTGTCGCGGGGCTGATCGTCCCGACGATTGTGACCGCGGTTTACTTTGTTGGGCTCGGCGGTGCCGCCGCGATCTGGCAGCAATTGGCATACGGAGTGGGGAAGGGAGTCCAGTTCCTTTTGCCAGTCGCCTGGCGGGCAACAATGCCCCAAACGCCGTCGAGCCAAGCGAAGATTGGATTCGGAACCGATCTTGCCGTGGGCGCCGTGGTCGGCTTGGCAATCGCCGCCGGCATGCTTGGATTCCACTTTGCATGGTTGCGAGAGTGGTTCGCGACTTCCGGCGTCACCGAAGCCGTGCGAAACAAGATGGCCTCGATTGGCGTGAGCTCGCCGCTGGCCTTAATTGCGCTAGGCGTTTTCTACTCGATCGTTCACTCGGGATTGGAAGAGTATTACTGGCGATGGTTTGCCTTCCAGGGACTGCGTCGCAGGCAAAGTGTGGGCGTGGCGGTGGCCGTTTCGTGCATCGCCTTCGCTGCCCATCATGTGCTGATCTTGGGTCAGTTTTTTGGGATGGCGAATCCGTTTACGTGGCTTCTGTCGGCTGCGGTAGCCTGCGGCGGGATTATCTGGGCGATTCAGTATCAAAAGACGGGGCGACTGGCGGGCTGTTGGCTGTCGCACGGGATTGTGGACGCGGCGATTTTTGTGGTGGGGTTTGATATGGCTTATGGAAGGTAGCTGCACTCGCCAAGAGTGCGGGAGGTGGAGTCTGGGTATCGGGCGGTTCGAGCCTCTTCGGTTATGCAGCGCCAACCCTCCGCGTTCTGGCGAACGCGGCTACGGCGCGATGGATTGCAGCCCTCCAATTTCCCAATGTAAGAAGGCCAACCGCGCACAGACAGGATTGTCTGTGCCACTTTTTTGGCCCTGGTGGAGGCCGTACCGTCCGCGTTCTGGCGAACGCAGCTACGACTTAATACCGTGGTACGCTCTTGTCGATTTCCTGCGACCAAGCGTCGATTCCGCCGGCCATGTTTTGGGCGTGCGTAAACCCTTGCTGGCGAAGCCATTGGGTCACCCGCATACTGCGGCCGCCGTGGTGGCAATGGACGACAAGGGGCTTTTCCTTCCAGGCGGCCAGTTCTTCCAGCCGAGTGGGAAGTTGCTGCATCGGGATCAGGACCGAGTTCTCGATCTTGGCGGTGGAGTATTCGCCTGGCTCGCGGACGTCCAAGAGGAGGAATTCCTGGCCATCGGTTCGCATTTGATGGACGTTAGAAACGGAAACTTCCCACGGAACCTGTTGACCGGAATTCATGTCGCGTTTGTTGTGAAGAGTTGTTCGAGAAATCGATTAAATCGGTACGAGACGGTTCAGAAGAACCCTTTTGCCTTTCGAACGCAACCGGTTATCCCGCCTTGCCACTGCAATTTCGTAGAATCTGCTCGTTCACACTTATTAAGGTCGCGTCGTTTCCCATGCCCACTCTCGAACCCACTGCGCAGCGCCAGTTCGCCGTCGACGTGGTTCGACGATTGCGCGAGGCGGGATTCACCGCTCTGTGGGCAGGCGGCTGCGTACGCGATCAGTTGCTCGGGCTCAAGCCGAAAGATTACGACGTCGCTACCGATGCTCGCCCGGATCAGATCCGCAATGTGTTCGGACAGAAGCGAACCATCCCCATCGGGGCGTCGTTCGGCGTGATGACGGTAGTCGGTCCCAAGGTCGCTGGACATATTGAAGTCGCCACGTTTCGCACCGACGGGCAGTACAGCGACGGGCGGCATCCTGATTCGGTGACATTTAGCACGCCTGAACACGATGCCCAGCGACGCGACTTCACGATCAACGGGCTTTTTTTCGATCCGGTCGCGGAACAAGTTGTCGACTACGTTGGTGGTCAAGACGATCTCGAGCGCGGAGTGATCCGCGCGATTCGCAATCCGGAAGAGCGCTTCGCGGAAGATAAATTGCGGATGCTCCGCGCGGTCCGTTTTGCTGCGACATTCGGATTTGAGATTGAGCAGGCGACGCACACGGCGATCCAGCACCACGCCAGCGAAATCGTTGGTGTGAGCGCGGAACGAATCGCCGCCGAGATGCGGCGGATCATGGTTCTTCCTCGCCGTGGCCGCGCGCTAAAGTGGCTCGACGAAACGAATCTTCGCGAGTTCATTTTTCCTAAGGAAAGGTTGGTGGAGGTTCCCACCGATGTGTCGGACATTCGCTTTGACGACTTGTGGCTACAAAGCATCGCGATGGTCGAAGCATTGAGCAACGCACCTAGCTTTCCCGTTTCGCTGGCAGCCTTCTTTTGGCCGTGGGGTTCAATCCATGTGCCAAATGCAGGAGGCTTTGCCATTGCCATGATTGGTGAATGTTGGAAACTCGCCAACGACGAAATAGGTGAGGCGATCTTTGCCTACCAGCACGCAGGGGAATTGCGCCGTGCCGATACGCTTCCATGGCCTCGCATCCAACCCATTCTGACCAAAGTCTGGAGCCATTCCGCCCTGGCCGTGGCGGAAGCAGGCGTGAAGACGAGGCTGAGGGGCGGTTCCGAAGCCGGCATTACGTTCTGTCGCGAGCGGCTAAACTGGCCCAAGGAAAAACTCAACCCGCCGCAACTATTGTCGGGGAATGATTTGATCGCCGCCGGGCTCCGGCCCGGACCAGAATTCAAAAGCATCCTTGATGCCGTCCGTGACGCACAGCTACTCGACCAAATTCACGACCGCGGGGAAGCATTGGCGCTTGCCAAGCAACTCCACGAGACAAAACACTAAGCACTCACATTTCATAGACGACAAGGAAAACAAATGTATTGGGTCTTTTTGACGTTGCGTTACATGCACATTCTGGGCGCGATCACGTTGATGGGGAGCGCGATCTTCATGCGATTCGCGCTCGCGCCGACGCTGCAACTGTTGCCGGACGAGCAACAAAAGAACGTGCACGAAGCAGTCCGCGTTCGCTGGGGGATGTTCGTTCGCGGGGCGACGCTGCTCCTGCTGGTAAGCGGCTTGGCAAACATGGCGCTGATCCCAGCAAACTACGACTTGTCGCTCAAGGGGCCGAATTACAACATGCTGGCAGGAATCAAGTTTTTGCTTTCGCTCCCCATCTTTTTCCTGGCTGAACTGTTGATGGGACGATCGAGCTTGGCCCAAAAAATCCAGGCGAAACGTGTTTTCTGGTTGAACGTCAACCTGGTTCTCGCGCTCGCGATGGTGTTGATCGGCGGCGTGTTGCGATTTGTCGATCGGGTTCCGAAAACCAAAACGCCGGCCATTCAGCAGGATGTGAGTAGGGTCGAACCCGCTCGATAACTTTTCGGGTCGTTCCGAGGGAATCGGCCGCGGGTGTGCGGTTGCCCGGATTTTGGCGTGTTTCGCCGGCAGAAATGCTTGTGGCGGGGTGGCGGGTCGAATAGCCTCAAGACTGGTTCGCAGATCTTGCAGGCATCGATTCCCACCTTCCCTGCTCGGCAGCACGACGAGTCTTCCATGAGCCAACCGCAGCACGCCCATCGCATTTTATCGCAGGCACGCGAGATCCTGATGCAGCGCCTGGCCGAGCGGGTGATTGACAATCAGGAAGAGATTCTCGACGACGCGAGGGGAAACTCGTACCTCGGCGAGATCGAAGCCCTGTACGAACAGATGGGGATGAAGCTCTCGCACTTGAACCAGATTTTGAGTGCGTTGCCAGGCGACTTTGAGATATCTGGCTCGGCATCCGAAGGGAGCGAACCCTACCGAACCGATCCACTGGAGGTCTCGCGCGAGTACGACGCGACCGGCGTTGATTCGCCGATGCCCCCGCCCTATGGTGCTTCGTCGTCGGCGCCACAGCTGTTGGCCTTGCCGGCACCGATTGACGAGAGTCCGCTTCGGGGCGCGATTCAGATCGAGATTCCGCCCGCCTCGATGGAAGAGTTTGTCGCGGCAGCGCTCCAGCAAAACGAATCGACCTCCGCCATCTTGCTGGGTCGGATTCTCGACTGCGGCCACGACCAGGCGAGCGTTTGCTCGCGAGTCTTTATCGAACGATTCCGCGAGGGAGGAGATGCGGCGACCATCGTAGGGACGATGCACCAGCGAATTGTGCTCGGCGGATACAACGATGGTCTGATGCTGCTGTGGGACTATTTTGGGCTATCGGGCTTCCACGCGATTGCCGCATTGCAAACGCTGCGGCTACACTTAACGCGTTCCTAACCCAACGTGTAAGGCCTCGATGTGGAGACGTTGCGATGGATACCAAGGCGAAAAAGCGGATGGAAGTGATCCGCCAAAAGCTCCAAATGCTGGAAAAGCAACTCGCCGGAGCTACGAAGCAAGCCGACGATCCCGATGAGATCACGCAGCTGAAAGGCGAAATCGCCAAGCTGAAGGCCGAGGCGGAGAAGCTGAAGGCGAGCTGAGTTGACGGCCGCCATCAGCAAGAGTTGCCGGGCGTAACGATGGCGCTAGACTCAGAATCTCTTGTACGGGTGCATGAGGAGGCTTTGATAGCCTCCTTCATCGTGCACGAACGCCGCGAAAGATATTTGTCGCAACTTCGATCGATCAAAAAACGCGCTGCGTTTCTTGATCGCCTGAACCATCGCTTCGTTCACGATCTCGACAGCCGTTTCATCGCGGCATCGCCGAGTCTGCATGAAACGTCCGACGCGACCATGTGCTGTGTCATGGCGTCTGAATCCAAATTCGATCGCCAAGTGGTAACGCCGGAGGTCGTCGAAGAATTGCTGCTCTCTGCCAACTTCGGAATCGTGGTTTCATTCATTCCTGGCAAACTTGCCGTTTACAAGGATGAGGTACCATCGAGGCTGATTTGGCTCGAGCGCCAATGACTCCGATTTGCCCGCGAGCGGAACGTTCCCCCGGACGCACTCTTGGCGAATTCTGGCAAATTGCCTCGAGAACTGCCTTTTTACGGGTGTCTTTGCCCGCTCTACCGCGTTGTCCGATCCGGTCCTGAGACGTACATTGGTGGGTTTGCCCTTTGGGGAATTCCTCCGTTTGATTGAGATGTTGCCATGCCCGGCACTGGGACTTGCGTGATTGGTTTGCAGTGGGGCGACGAAGCCAAAGGAAAGCTCGTCGACTTGCTCACGCACCGCTTCGATATCGTCGTTCGCTACCAAGGAGGGGCAAACGCTGGCCATACCGTGGTGGTCGGCGATCAAACGTACAAGTTGCATCACGTTCCCAGCGGGATTTTGAACCCGAAGGTGATGAACGTCGTCACGCCTGGGGTGGTGGTCAACCCGCCAACGATTCTTAAAGAGATCGATTCGCTGCTGGAGAAGAAGGTCGAAGTCGGCAAGAACCTGATGCTTAGCGAGCGGGCACACGTGGTATTCCCGTGGCACATCGCCGAGGACAAGGCGACGAATGTTGGGACCGCCGACCGCGAAAGCATTGGCACGACGCTGCGAGGGATTGGTCCTTGCTATCGCGACAAGGTCGGCCGCAGCAACGCGATTCGGTTGGGCGATATGTTCCGGCCCGACTTTTCAAAGCGGGTGCACGAGATTGTCGATTTGAAGAATCGATTTCTCTCGGGCTTCGCCAATCACAGCGAGCCGCCTCTTAATGCCGCTGCGATTGTCGATGAGTACTCGGCATACGCTCGACGGCTCGAACCCTTCGTTGGCGACACAACGAACTATTTGCTCGATGCCGTGGAAGCAGGCAAGAAGCTCCTGTTCGAAGGGGCGCAAGGTTCGATGCTTGATATCGATCACGGCACATTCCCATACGTCACCAGCAGCAATGCTTCGGGCGTTGGGGTCTCGGCTGGTTCGGGAGTTCCCGGCCGCTGGATTAACAAGGTGATCGGCGTCGCCAAGGCCTACAGCACGCGCGTGGGGGGCGGGCCATTTCCGACGGAACAAGACAACGAAGCGGGCCAACGCATCCGCGAATTAGGCCGCGAGTATGGCACGACCACGGGCCGGCCGCGACGTTGTGGTTGGTTCGATGCCGTGGCGGTTCGTTATGCAGCTCGGTTGAGCGGCATCGATTGCATCTCGCTCATGATGATGGACGTGTTGAGTCTGTTGCCCGAGGTGAAGATCTGCGTGGCTTACGAACTCGATGGCAAGCGGACCGATCGCCTGCCTGGGCACGCCGACGACTTGCGGCGCGTGAAGCCGATTTACGAAACGATTCCTGGTTGGGAAGTCGACGTGACCAAGGTCCGCCGCATCGAAGACTTGCCTGCGGGTGCGAAGGCGTATCTCAAGCGCGTGAGCGAATTGGTGGGCAAGCCCGTGGAGATTGTTTCGGTCGGTCCCGATCGCGAACAAACCATGTTCACCGGCGGCGATTGGTAGATTCAGCCGCCCGCGAGAGATTCGGCATGGCATGGCTCGGATTGGTGGGACATGACGCGGCGGTGGAGCGATTTCGCCGCGCGATCGATTCGGGACGGCTGGCCAGCACGTTTCTGTTTGTTGGCCCGGAGGGCATTGGCAAACGGCGGTTTGCTCTGCAACTAGCCAAATCCTTTCTGTGCGAGCGATCCGACCCGGCAGAGCTCAATCCTTGCGGGCAATGTCCCGCTTGCCAGCAGGTAGCGGCGGGAACGCATCCGGATCTCGATCTGATCGCTAAGCCTGAGGATCGCTCGGAAATTCCAGTCGCTTTGTTGATTGGCGATGCCCAGCACCGGATGCGGGCGGGGCTTTGCTACAACATTTCGATGAAGCCGGCCTCGGGCCGCCGGCGGATTGCGATTTTGGACGATGCCGACGCGCTCAATGAGGAAGGGGCCAACTGCCTGCTCAAGACGTTGGAAGAGCCTCCGCCGGGGGCGATTCTGATTCTGATTGGCACCAGCGCGCAGCGGCAATTGCCGACGATTCGCTCGCGTTCGCAGATCGTACGATTCTCACCGCTGACCAACGAACAAGTCGCGCAGATCTTGATCGAACAAGGTTTAGCCATTTCGGAAGAGAGCGCCCGCTATGCCGCCGAATTGAGTGGCGGCAGCGTCGCCAAGGCGGTGGAACTCGTCGAGCCGCGGGTGCTGGAGTTCCGCAAGGAGTTTCTCTCGGCCTTGGCTAACATCGACATCGATGCCAACACGCTGGCCAAGAGCGTGGCCGAGTTCATTGACGAGGCAGGTAAGGAAGGCGCGGCGAAGCGAGCTCGATTTCGCCAGGTGGTCGACTTCGCCAGCACGTTCTATCGCGCCGTGCTGCTTCGTTGCGGCGAGATTGCTTCGCCGATGGATCGCGATGTCGACGAGACAGCCGATCGCGTCGCGCGCTGGTGGATTGGAGGAGGAGAGGGGGCTTCGCACGGGTTGGAACGTTGCCTCGATGCGACGCTCGCGATCGACTCCAATGGCAACCAGGCGACGACCATCGATGCGTGGCTGGACGATTTGTCGACCATTCATCGCACGGGCTATCCGCCGACCGTGTAGGTGTCGCCGCGTTCGCCGGAATGCGGAGGGGTGTGCGGCCTGCGGCAGAACTTGCAGGGCCCCGCACTCTTGGCGAGTGCGGCTACAATGTTTTCGACCTCTTAAGGAAGTCCCCGATGCCACGATTTGCCGTTCTGTTGCACGAGACGCCGGGTGACTATGTTCGGCCTACGCACTACGACGTCATGTTGGAAGACGGCGACAGTCTCATCACATTCGCTGTGCCTCTTACGCCGGAAACCGATCACGCGCAGTTGGTCGAGCGGCTGCCGAACCATCGCATCGAGTACTTGCAGTACGAAGGAGAGGTCGCGCGCAATCGCGGTCGTGTGAAACGCATCGATCAGGGAACATTCGAGTGGGTTGATCGAACGGAAAATCAGTGGCGCGTGCGCGTGATGGGAAAGTCGCTGCAAGGAGTGCTGCGTTTCGATCATGTTCGCAACGAAGGTTTGCAAATCCAGATTGGCGAGCCGCCCAAGCATCCGACCAATGGTTCGCATGCGGCAGAAACCAAGCAGAGCGAAACTCCTGCCGAACGTTGGATGATGTGGTTCTTACCCGATGACGATCCACATCGGCGGCCGACGAAATGATCGTGCGCTATCTCTCGTGCGCAATAAAAAACCCCGTCGCTTACTAGAGCAAGTGACGGGGCCGGAACAGAGAAGAGGCCGAATTTGAGGTGATCGAATGCCCGCTGAGGCGCGACCCACTCTGTGAGAATAAAAAAGTAAAAAACTCTGTCTCCGCTGGTAATGTAACCAAACCAATCCAGATGTCCAGGATTTTGCGTGAGGGAAACCACCCTATTTCTTGCCCCATAGGGGTGATGACGAGCATTGGCTGGACCGGATCGTAAGGAAGGCCAAGGAGAAGACGTTCCATCTTGGCTGGCGATGGTTTCGCCGCCCCATCTTGTCGCATACTCTTACGCCTGTTGCAGTTGCGATTCAAAGGAGCGGCAAACGTGGACGATTTGCAGTGGTGGTGCGAAAAGGTCGCCCGGATCGGGGGCGAAGAGCTGCTGAAGTGGCAAAACAAGATCAACGCACGGGAGAAGGCACCCAACGACCTGGTAACCGAGGCGGACCTGGCCTCGCAGAGAGCGATTCGCCTTGCCATTGCGGGCCAGTTTCCCGACCACGATTTTTTGGGGGAAGAACAGGACCCCGAGGCGATCGAAACGGCCAGCGGAGCGGAGTATCGCTGGGTGGTCGATCCGCTGGACGGCACGGCGAACTACGTCCATGGCTTGCCCAATTTCGCCGTTTCGGTGGCTGTGGAACGGCGCGGAGAGGTCCAGGCAGGCGTTGTTTACGACCCGACGACCAACGAGTGTTTCTCGGCGGCCCTTGGAAAAACGGCCCTTTTGAATGGCCAGCCGATTCGCCCGAGCGGTTGCGCCACGGCTGCCAACGCGATGGTGGCGGCGAGTTTTTCGGCCAAGGTGCCGCGCAATTCGATCGAAGTGCTGCGATTTATCGAGGCGGTGCACAACTGCCAGGGGATTCGCCGGTTCGGATCGGCCGCCCTTAACTTATGTTATGTGGCTTGCGGCCGGTTGGATTCTTACTGGGCGACATCCGTCAGATGGTGGGACGTCGCCGCAGGACTGCTGGTTGTTCGGCAAGCCGGGGGCGTCGCGGTGGGCTTTGGGGGCGGAGAGATCCGCCCCGAACGGCCCGAAATCCTGGTGTCCGCCACGTCGCCGCTTCAAGAGGAGATGCTTGGTTTATTCAAGGCCCTACCCTCGTCATAATGGTGCTAACCGTTCCCGTCCGGCCCCGGTCGGGAGCGTTGCCTCGGTGAGGAGATTTGGACTCGCACCCCGCGCCAGATAAACTTAATGCTGGCTGTCGCGTTTCCCGACGTGGCAGTTCTCCTCATTTTGACTTATCGACGCCTCGGTGAACGTTTCGGCGTGCCGACGCGAGTAACGTGTTTCGGGAAACCGTTCGAAGTTGCGTTCGCAGCCCGGCAGCGATCTATCGCTAGCATGGGCCGAAAACGACTTCGCCAGATGGGTATTGGCATGGCGAGGACGCCGGCCGGTAATCCCGTTTGGCGTAACGGTTTCAAGGAGTCGTGATGCAAAACGATCGGCAACACCCCGCTCTGGCGATACATCTTCGCCACCAATGGCGTGTTGCGGCATGGATGTTTTTGCTGGCGTTTCTGACTTTGGGAACGGCCGGGGTCCTTCTGTGGGCCCAGGAGCCCGCGCCGCCGGGCGAGCCTTCCGACGACGAACCGCGCCCCAATCCAATCGTCGAGGAATCGAAGCCGGGCGTGATGTGGGTTCGCAACGCCAAGGGCCAATACATCAAAGTCATTGATATCTCGTTCGAACGGCTCCACGAGTTGCTGGAAAAGTCGGAAGGGGAGGGGCGCGACACGCCCCCCAAGTACACGCTGGAAAAGGCGAACGGGCGAGGAGAAGTTCGCGACCTGCACTGCGAGTGGACGTGCGATTTCGCCGTTCGCGTTCGCGAGCCGGGTTGGGTGAAGGTTCCGCTCAAGCTGCAGGGCATGGCGCTGCGGTCGGGCCTGAAATACGAAGGTCCTACCGAAGCCTTTTTGAGCTACGACAATCACCTGCACGGTTATGTGGCCTGGCTTCGCGGTGCCGAACCGGGAATCCACCGGTTGGCGCTCGAGGCCACGACGAGCGTGCAAGCGCCGTCGGAAGAGAACCGGATGCAATTCGAGTGGCCGCGTGCCAACGAATCGACCCTGACCGTCGTGATGCCCAACGCGGTTCACGATCCCAGCCTTTCATCGGGCGAAGGATCGTTGACGTCTCGCGTTGAAGGAGACAAATCGGTCGTCCAGATTGTGGGAGCCAGCGGCAAGATGGCTCTTGGATGGAAGGACACCCCGTCCTCGGCCTCCACGGCCCGGAGCACGGTCGAAGTCAGCTGCGATGTGGTATGGCGGATAGAGAAGCCCCAATCGGCAACCGGTGAGGCTTCGCTCGGCATTCGCCCGTTGCTTGGAAGCACCGCCCGAACCCTGTTCGTGCGGTTGCCGAATGACGCGCAGTGGACTCCCCCTAACACGACACAGCCGCTTTGGCGTGCTGAACGGGTGGCCCTTTCTGACTTGCCGAGTTCGCTTGCGGAATTCGTCCCCAAGTGGAGTCGCGATGCGGAATTTTTGCGGCTGTCGCTGGAGGCCAACGCGCCCGAATGGCCGGCCGAAATTGCGCTGGCTGTCGCTGCGAAGCCTGTAGCCAATACGGCGCCCGCCGTTTTTAGTCTGGATGGTTTCGACGTCTTGGGTGCCGTCAAGCAGTATGGCTCTGTTGAAATCACCGCACCGACCACAGTCGACGTTCGCTGCTCGGGGGACGAATCGGTCGTTCGCAACGAGTCGACGGCACCTGCGACGGCCGTACCTGATGGCCGAAGTGTGGGGAGCTATAAGTTCACATCGCAGCCGTACCAATTGTCAGCCACGGTTGCCCGGCAGGCTGCGCGCGTTTCGTGCGAGCCGGCGTACACGGTCGCAATTGAAGGAAATCAAGCCACGCTCGATGCGACCTTCAAGTTTCGCGTTCGCGGAGTTCGGGAAGCTCCTTTGACCATTGATCTAGCCGGGTGGGTTTTAGAAAGCGTCTCGCCCAGCGAGGCGCAGGTCACGACGGACGACGAGGCGAGTGCCACTAGCCCAAGCGATCCCAGTAAAAACAAACTTGAGATCGGCTTAGGGAACGGCCGCGAGATGACGGTTCGAGTCACCGCACGCAAACCCATCCTGGAAGGGCGAATTGAATTCGATGTGCCCAAGGTTGAAGGGGTCTCGCTAACGCCAGCAAACTGGACCATTCGGCCCGACGCGAACGTGGTGGTGGTTCCCAATGAGGTTCGCGGTCTCTCGGCAGAAACGCGCGGTTCGGCTTCGTCGGGTACGCTCGTCTACCGCGAAAACGTGACCGGCGAGGGAGCCCACTTTTCGGGAGCCGTCCGTTCCGCCGTCCGACAATTAGCCATCACCAGGCGAGTGCAGGCCGTGGCGAACCGACAAGGATTGGCGGTCGAGGAACTGTGGGAAGCCCGGTTGTCGCACGGCACGACGGAGGAGCTTTCGATCGTTCCGCCAGCCGGCGCGGAATCTTTTTCGGTAACGCTGCAGGGGCAGCCTGTTCCCAATGAAACCGTAGAGGTCGACGGCAAACCGATATTCCGGATCGCTTTGGGCAAAACCCCTCCGCGCGATCTTCATTTGCGATTTAGCTACGCAATCGCGTTTCCCGAGGCGACGGAGCAGAAACCCGCTCCGTTTGAACTCCCCTTGGTAAGCCCTCGCTTCGATGGGGATGTTCGCTGGACCAGTGGCCAAGGGTACGTGGAGTGGGACGGTCCTATTTTTTTGAATCTGACCTCCAAACCGTTAAGTCGCCCGACCGCAGAATCGAGCCGAAAGTATCGGCTCGCGCTGTCTAACGAGGACCTTGGCGAATCGGTCGGCTTAACGTTGTCCTTAGGCGCCGGGGCCTCGCAAAATAGCACCGTCATTCCACGTGCGTGGATGCAAACATGGCTCGCCGAGGGTTCGCGGCGAGATCACGTGGTGTGGCGGCTGGTGACCGACCGCTCGCGGGTGGTCACCGAAATCAATCCCGCCAACTTCGCCGAGACGGCGTTCCTGTTGGACGGCCGCGTGGTCGCGCCGACCATCATCGGAGACCGCCTGGCAATCGAGTTGCCTGCTCAGCGGTCTTTCGAGGGGACCTATGTTTTGGAAGCGTGGTTGCTCAAGCGGGAAGATGATCGAACGAGCATCGACTTTCCGGTGGCGCTCGATGATGCCCGTCCGCGTCAGTTTCTTTGGCATTTAACACCGCCTAACGACCAATGGATGCTCACATCGCCGACGGGATTTACGTCGGAGATGGGAACGGTTTGGCCGTTTGGAATGGGTGAAAGTACGTCGGCCATCGACGTCGAGAAGGCGCGCCGTTGGATCGGCTTGACGGTGCCCCACGACGAAGGCATGTCGCCGCCGAAGTATGCGCTGAGCGCGTTCGATGTTCCGCCGTCGGTCGCATTATCGCTGTTGCCTGGTCGATGGCTGGCAGCGGGCATCGCAATTGGTGTTTTCCTCTCGGCATGGCTGGGGATTCAACTGCGCCGATCGTCCTGGTGGCTCCTGATCGCCGTCGCAAGTGTGGGAGTGCTGGCCGCACTGCAAATGACGCTTATCGCCCCGCTGGTCGCCATCGCGGCCGTCCTGGCCGCTTTTGCGGCGGCGGTACGCGAGATTGCCGGGTGGCTGTTTGGGATCGCGGATGCGGGAACTGTCGAGTCGCCTGTGACGAACTCGGCGCGAAACGTTCCCACGCCGTCAAACGTTCCGTCGCCTGCTTCGTCGAGGCCGGCTAAACGCGAGTTGGGCTCGAGCCGCTTGGGAGGCGGGCAGTCGCCCGTTCTGCAATCCACAGAAGGCGTCGACGTGAATCCATGATCGCGCGCCATTCGCCATCGCGTTCTCTTTTACCGACCGGTTTAACGAACTGGTTCGTTTTGTCTGGCTTGGTTATTTCGGCGATGGTTTCCGTTACGTGCGGAGAGGAAACCATTGTTTATCGGCGGGAGCGAACGCCGTATTCGTTGTTGGACCAACAGGTTCAGCAGATCCGCAAGTTGAGACCTTCGCTGGAATACTTCCCGCTCGAGCGAGAGAAGTTCGACCGGCTCATCAAAGAATTGCAATCGCGGACGCCAGCCGAAGCGGCTCCAGGTGCGGGCTTTGCCAGTGGTGAATACCGCGCGCACTTCAATGGAACGCGGCTTGTCGATGGCAAGGCCAGGCTCTTGATGCGGCGTCCCAACGCCGCGGGCGGTGCGCCAGCCGAGGCGCACCAGGTGGAGGCGGTAACAAGCCGGGCCATTTCGTTCGACGATTGTTCGCTTGCGATTCGCGATGCCGTTTGGGAGTTGGACCCACCCGTCAAGCCGTTCTTCGGGAGCGATCAGAACGACCGATGGATGCTGGTTGCCGATCGCGATGCGCCGCTCGTCTTCGATTGGTCGGCGCTTCCTGGCGATAGCTCGCGCGGCGAGCCCGTTTTCGACCTCAGCGTTCCTGTTGCCGCAGTCCATACCCTGACCCTCTCAGCGCCGAGTGGATGGCGGCTGGACGCGTCGCGGGGAGTGGTTGAGCCGTTGCGAATCGATTCGGCCGAGGCCGATCACGACCTGGCATGGCGGATTCAACTACCGGGCGACGGCAAGACGGCGCTCACCTTTCGCCGCATCGAAGCCCGGTTGGAAGCGGAACAAAACACGTTTCTTTACGAGGAAACGTCCTACAGCGTGACTCACGGAGTTACCGAGTTCGCCTCGAAGTGGACTTTGGATGCTCTCGGCGGACCGCTGTCGGAAATGCGATTTGGCATTCCGCGCGGGCTGCAAGTCGTGGCGGTGCGTCAGGATAAGGAGCCAATCCCCTTTTCTGTCGAGCCCAACGGTGAAACGCCGGAATCGACACTCGTCATTCGCCCGTCGGCAGCGTGGATCGGCAAAGATCGGGCTTTTGTGGTCGAAGGTCGTGCTCGGACATCGCTGGGCTCCAACCAACATCTTCCACGTTTTATTCCAGCCGTAGGACAGTGGCAGGTTGGTTTGCGGTCCGTTCGATTCGACGACACGCTTGCGGTCCGGCGTTTTGTGGTAACCGACGGACTCCAAACGGCCATCACGGGAAATGCTCCCAGCCCTGAAGGCTCGGCAACGGGGACGAGGCAGGTTCAATGTTTTGCACCCACGACCGACGTCACCTACTGGGCCGATGTGCGAAACGCCAACCCGCGCCTCGATTTGACAACCGCCGTGCGACTGACCAACGAGCAGTGGACGGCGCAGTCGATCGTCTCGTGGTCGGCATCGAATGCAAGTTCGGATCTAGTCGACGGAACCGTTGATTTGCGATTGCGATCACCTTGGGTGGTCGATTCGATCCGCTCCGAACCGGAAGACGCGCTGGAGGACTGGGAGCGGGTAGACGTCGATCCAGCCGGTAGTTCGTCGATTCGCTTGCGCTGGCGGCGAGGTGCGGAAAACCGTTCCCGATCGTTGACGATTCAATCGCGCCGCCCGCGAGGGGCCGAAGAGATCTTCAACCAAGAGATTCTGGTTCCCGTGTACGACGCCCGGCAGGGGATTGCGTCGTCGTACGTGGTGGTCACGACGGATAGCGGCTTTGGATCGCTGCGATGGGTTTCGGGCGAAAACGCTCGTCGGGTTGAGGCAACCGTCGCTCCTGATGCCATTCGAAAACTGACCGAGTCCGTATCGGCGGGGTCTTCGGCGATGATTGTGGCAACCCAATCGCCGGCCGATTTTCGTATTGCTCGACTGCCGGTGACGAGCCGCTTTTCGGCGAGTATTGCGGTAGAAGGCCGCTTCGACGACCGCGTGTGGCGACAGGCCGCAGATATTCGCATTGTGCCCGAGGGGTCGGGCCTGAAGCGGCTCCTGGTTCAGGCCTCGCCGTCGACCGGCGGAAAAATCGATTGGACGCTCGTTGGCGGCGGCGACTTGGAAGCACGAGTGGTCGATTCCGGTACCGCTTCGCGGGACACGGAATTTTGGGAGCTGACGCTTGCGAGCGCGTCGGACGTTCCCTTTGTTGTGCGTGGCGAATGGTCGGGGCGCGCGAGCCAGGGTCCGCCAGGCGAGGTTGCTGCCGAAGGCGATCTGCTCAAGGAAACGGTCCGGCCCCCGTTACTGAGTTGCCCGCAGGCGGCCACGCAAACCGGGACGGCCTCAATTCTGGAACCGTTTGGCGGGAGCGTCGCGATTGCCGAAGGGGGCGCGGGATTTGTTCCAGAGCTTGATTTGCCTGCCTCGTCGGAGGAGCGGGGACTTCGGCGCCGGCTGTTTCGCTACGAACCAGCGGCAAGTCCGGCATGGTCTGTTTCTCTCAACGGCGGCGCGGAACGTTGGCAGCCGATCCTGCATCGCGCGGAACTGCACATCTGGTCGACCGGCGAATCGATGGTGAGAAATGTACTGGCGTGCGAAGTCGAGCCGCGCGGCGGCGCCCCGTTTGTTGTCACGCTTCCGCCCGGTGCAAAATGCGAGAGCATCCTGCTGGATGAGCGCTCGCTGCCGATCGAATCGGTAGTCGATCAGGGCCAGATTGAGGTTTCGCTACCGGCTTCGGAGCGGCGGGCCTTTGTGGCAGTTGTCTTTCGTTCGCTCGACCAGATTGGGACGCGGATTGTCCCCAAGCGCCAGCTTTGGCCGACATTCGCGAGTCCTGCGATTCGCCGCGACTTAGAGGTCCATTGGCCGCCAAGCCGCGACGTACAGGCGTGGTCGTCACGCCCGTGGGAAATCGATTGGACGCTCGATCGAGTCGGGCAGTCGCTATTTGGCGCGTTGTGGCGCAGTCCGCTGGGAGCCATTTCAAACGAGTCAGCGCCGAAGCGCGGCAAGGACGGATTCTGGCCCGATTCGATTCGGGAGTTGATCACTATCGATCGCATTTCGCCGACCAACTTGCCTCGCTATGCCGATGTCGCTTCCAACGAGACGTGGCACCGCTTGCGTCGCACCGGGACCCAAGCGATCGAGCCTCGCGTGGTGGTTATGGATCGGGGTGTCCGCTTCGCACTCTTAGCAGCGCTGTTCTTAGGCGCGACATTGGCAGCCCGATGGTTTGCTTCGCGCGGCGTGCGGATGTTTGTGATGACAGGCGTGGTGGCGGTCAGCCTTGCCTTTGTCATCGAAAGCGTGTTGCCCGGAACTGGATTCCTGGTTTTCCTCGGAGCTTGCTTTGGCGGGAGTTGGGGGCTGCTGGGTGGAATGCCGCTCACGGCGGGACAGCATCGGCCCCTGGTCAACCCTCTGGTGGCGCAGACCGTGACGGTGATGGCGGCCTTACTGGCCACACTGGTGGCCTATGGGCAATTGCCCGATGCTGCAAGTGAGACGGAAATCTTTGTGGTGTTCGATCCCATCGACGACGAAGGCAAGCCGTACGAAGACCACATCCAAGTGCCCCGACAGCTCCTCAAACTATTGAACGCGCGTGCGAAGCAGCCGAATTCGACTGAGATTCCGTGGTTGCTGGTCGGTGCCAAGTACCGGTTGCGAATCGAAGGGAGCGAACTGCGCGAGATGGTCTCGCTATTCGAGTTCGAGACCTTCAAAGACCGCACCGAAATTCGCTTGCCCCTCTCACGACGCGAATGGCTGCTTGCTCCGGATGCCGTCCGGATAAACGGGCAGCGCGTTGTTCCTTTTTGGAACGACAACGGAACGCATCTTCAACTCGCGGCGCCGGGGAAAGGTTTGCTACGTTTGGAAATCGTTTCCAAACCTGCGACGGTGGTGAGCGGGGACACGATCGGGTTGTCTCTATCCGTTCCCCCCTGCCCTATGAGCGAAGTCCATGTTTCGGCCCCGTTGCGAGAGCTGTCGCAAGTTTATCGCGACGATCGATCCGCCGACCTCTATGCCGATCGGGAAGGTCCGGTTGCGGTGTTTCGGTTCCCCAAATCTTCGCGGCTCGCTCTGCATTGGACGAAGTCATCCATCGTGGGGCGAAAGTCGTACGACCAACTAACCTTTCTCGACGTCCGGCCGGGATCGTGCCGAGTGCAAACGCAATGGCTGGTGAAGGCTGTCGACGTTCCGTTCAAAGAGGTCCGAATTCGCTTCGACGGCAACCTTGCCTGGCTCCCTCGAACGAAAATCGACGACGAATCGACGGTGGAACTCGATCGCGCGACAAGAACGTTGATCTGGCGATTCAAGCGGCCAATGACCGAAGCGGTGATCACTTCGTCGTGGTTGCTTCCCAAGGCGCGAGGCACCGGCACTGTGGTGATACCTCCGTTCACCATCGAACAAGGGCAGATGACGCGCTACTGGACGGGGGTCCGTGTTCCGACCAACGTTGATGCTCGTCCCTTGCGAGAGAGCGCATCCATCGATGTGGATACCTTCGGTAAGGCTTGGAAGGAGAGCCCCCCTTCGCTGGATGCGGCGTACGATCTGGGGGATGGGGCTGGGACTGTCACCTTCACGGTGAGTCGGCGAACTCCCAACACCACGCAAGCCGTGCGAACGCGCATGGAGTTAACCAGCCTGGCGACGCGGTTGAAGTGGGAAGCGACGCTGTCGAACTTGGGGCCTGGGGTCTATCAATACGAATTGGCAGTCCCCGTTGGCTTTGTTCTGCAATCAGCACGGGTCATCGAAGGCTCGGCGGAACGCCCTAGTCGATTCTTCCCGGTCGAGCCCGGACGCGCGACGTTGCAACTCACCACGTCGGCAGGCAGTACGCAGCGACTTCAGATCGAAGGATGGGTTCCTCCCAGCGGCGAAGCACCAGCGGGGCTTCCGAGAATCCGCGTCTTAGGAGCGACTGTCACTTCGGAACGAGTCGAGATCACCCGTTCGCCAAAGGTAATGGCCAAGATGGGGCCGATCTTGGTCTATCGAGAAATCGATCAAAACAATGTCGACGCCGCGCTGGATGACACGGGGCTTCGGCAAGTGGCGACCTACGAATACGATTCCGATCTTGATGGTCCGATGGTCGATCAGCCGCTGATCCAAGCGGTGGTGACTCAGAACCGGGCCGACGCGGAAGCCAAAGGAAAGCTCAGCGTGTCGCCGGAAGGGGCCCGCTGGAACGCGTCGCTGGAATTGGACGTTAAGGCACTTAAGGACCCGCTTGAAGAAATCGCTTTCGAGACCTCTTCGGTCTGGCAGGGGCCATTCGTCACGGAACCGCCCGCCAGAATTGTTCGCGAAACAACAGGCGATGAACGCCGGCAGCGCGTGCGCGTGATTTTCGAGCGGCCGCTCAAAGGAGAAGGGAAATGGCGTATCACCGGACCGTTGGTTCCGCAGGCGGGTGACACTTTCTCCGTTCCGGCGACCTCGATCGTGGGGATTCCCACGGCGGCGCTCGAGGTGGTGTTGCCGCTCCAAAGTCGCGGACGAAAGATCGATTGGAACTTGAGCGGGCTGCAAGTCTCTCCCACGGAGTCCGGCAACGAACTGCTTTGTCGTGTGATTTCGCCCGACTTTGTCGCCAAGATTCGCTCGTCCGACGAGCGCGAGCCGCAGCTAGTCGCACCTTGCACGATTGCTTCGATGACGGCTGTCGACTCTCAAAAGATGCTCGTCGTCGCCGCTCTTCTCCTGCAGCCTGATCGGCGGCGCGAGGTCCTCATCGACTTGCCGAAGGGAGCGGACTTGCTGAGCGTCCACCTTAACTCGATGGCCACACCCATCGTGATGGAGGGAGATCGTCTTCGCGTGGCGTTCGATACGCCATGGCTCTCGCAAACGGTGGTCGTGCGATATCTTGTTTCTCGCTCGGATGAACCTTCGAGCGCCGTGGCCCGCGTCTCGGACACAGAAGCGACCTATACGTACGTGCGATTGGGGCGGCGGGTGGCTGCCGACGCGAAGTTGGTCTCGGTTCCCGAGACGGAAGCGGCCCAGACGTGGCTAGCAGCCATTGCCGATGGTATCTCGGCCGCGTCCGATCGCGCGGTGAACCAGGGAGGCAATACGGAATTGGGAACATGGGCCGGGTGGCTGGCAACGGAACTCGACGCCGTTGAGCCAGTCCGCCGCAATGCTTCGCTCAACGCGAACGGGACCCGCGCCACAACGGTTGGCGATATTGCGGCCCAGCGAATCCAGATCGAACAGGCTCTTCGCACTTTAGTATCGAACGATCGTGCGGTTGCGGTGGTCGATGCTCCCGCCTGGTCGCTGGTGAGCGACACCAGCGACGAGAAGTCGATCTGGTATCGGATTCAACCGACGAGCCAAGCGGAAACCAACCCCATCCAGTGGACGCGGTGGCTGTCGTCGCCTGCGGTATTTTGGCTGTTGTGGGGGATGACGGCGCTCCTTCTGGTAGGTATCGGTCGAACGGCCTTCTTTGCGCGAGTGCTTCAGCGATGGCCGCTGGGGGTGCTCGCGACAGTCGGCTTGCTGTTGACCATCGTCGTTCAACCGCCCGCGATTGGCTGGGGAATCGCCGCGGTGGCAGCATTGGCTGGCCTACGTTCGTCGCTTAGTGGCTCGCAGTGGGCGGTCCAGCATGGCCGGCCTGTGCAACCGATGGGCGGAAGGTAGTTTGTCTTGTGAGTAGGCTGAACATGGCAACTCGCGAGACGGGGCGACTTCGGTGCGCCGTGATTGGTGCCGGGCCAAGCGGCCTGGCTGCCGCCAGGAACTTTAGCGCTATCGGCGCCGACGTGGCCGTCTTCGAGCGGCATTGCGACCTGGGCGGAAACTGGTGCCTTGGGTCGCCGCACAGCAGTGTCCTGCCCTCGACGCATTTGATCTCGTCGAAGCGGATTACGGAGTTCACGGATTTCCCAATGCCTCACGACTGGCCTGCGTACCCGCGGCAGTCGCAGGTGATGGAGTATTTTCGCAGCTATGCCGAGCGATTCGACCTGGCGAAGCTGATTCACTTTGGAACGAAGGTTGTTCGCGCCGAGCCTAAGACCAGTGGTTGGTCGCTCGAAATCGCCAGCGCCCAAGGCGGCGAATCATCGCGAGCAGAATTCGACGTTCTGGTGGTCGCCAGCGGACATCACTGGGATCCCTTGTGGCCGGACATGGCGCGAGAGTTTCAAGGTGAGAAACTGCACGCCCAACAGTACAAAGCTCCAGGCCAGCTGGTTGGCAAACGCGTGTTGGTGATAGGGGGCGGCAACAGTGGCTGCGATATTGCCGTGGAGGCGAGCACCGTTGCGGCGTCGGTGACTCTCAGCCTGCGTCGCGGTTATCACTTCTTGCCGAAGTTTTTGTTCGGCAAGCCAGCCGACGAGTGCGCCCAGCGGCTTCATCGGTGGAGACTTCCTTTGACAATGCGGAGATGGGTGGCATCGGCGGTGTTGTATGCCGCGGTAGGGCCGCTCGCACGATATGGATTGCCGTCGCCCGACCATCGGCTGTTCGAAACCCATCCGATTGTGAACTCGCAACTGCTGTATCACGTGGGTCACGGGCGGATCGCAGTCGCCGGCGACGTAAAGGGTTTTCGAGGTCATTCGGCCCTCTTTGCCGATGGAAGCGAGCGAGAGTTCGATACCGTTGTCTTCGCGACCGGCTACCAGATCACGATGCCGTTTCTCGATCGATCGTGGTGGCAGGATAACGCAGGGCGGCTGATTCTGCATTTGAATGCCTTTCACCCGCAGCGTGACGATTTGGTTTTTGCGGGGCTGGTTCAGCCCGACGGCGGGATCTGGTGCCTTTCGGATTTGCAGACCAAAATCGCAGCCGCGTATTGGAAGGCGAAGAGAGCGAACTTGCCGAGCGCGCAGTGGTTTTCTCGACAACGGGAACAGGGGCGGGTGGAAGTTTCGGGCGGGATTCGCTACGTCGCATCTCCACGACACCTTCTGGAAGTGCAATACTACGACTACCGGCGTCGCCTTGAAGAAATCTTGCGACGCATCTCCGCTTAACCTTTTTCAGTTCGCCGAGTATGAACGATGTGATCATGGCAGCGCCGGCCATTTCCATTTGTCCGGCGTGCGGGGCGTTCGTCCGCGACATCTGGCCGGGTTGCCTTATCTGCGGCGTGGATCGGAAGGGGCAACCGCTCGACCCGGCGGTCGCCGGCCCCGCTATCGAGCGGCAATTCCCCGGTGCTGCTAACGAAACGGAGTTGCGGGACCGGCCTGGGATGGTGCTCGCCGCCGTGTTCGGAGCGATGATGTTTTTGGGAATCCCGCTCATTTGGACGTGCCGCGGATTTTCGACCCCGGCCAAAGTCTTTTGGACCATTGCGACGCTTGTTTACTCGGCCGTTATCTTCTATGGCGTTTGGTGCGTGATGCTGTGGTCGTACCATCGAGTCGGGGGCGTCTAGACAACGCCGAGTGGTGTTTGCACTTGCCCCGAGGCATGGGATTCTTTAACGATTGTGTACGAGTTCAACGAGCCAAACGATTGTTCTCGATTGGCGTTCTCGCATTGCCGTTTCCAAAAGATGACGCGATGGTCTCGGGTAGACGGCTCGAGAACAAATGGGCGAAATGCAGGGTGTGTGACGCTGAGATTTTGACATGTTCTACCTGTTGAACAAACATGTGACCGCTAATGCGAAGCGAATTCGCGCGATCACAGCTTTCGTTGCTGTCGTTGGCATCGCATCCGCTTCCAGCATCACCAGCTTTGCCGACAAGCCTGTCGTGGGAGACGCCAGCAGGAGTTCGCCGGCAAGCCCACGTTCGACGTCGAACGTTGCTTCGCTCGAAGAAGCACTGGACGATATCCGGCCGGAACAATTGATGCGGCACGTGAACACGTTGGCCGACGACACGTTGGAAGGCCGCGCCGCCGGAAGCCGTGGCGGACGCGCGGCGGCGAATTACGTGGTCAGCGAGCTGCGCCGCATCGGCGTGGCGCCGTTGGGAGACAACGGTTCGTTCGTGCAAGACTTTCGCCAGTCGATGCGGAACATCATTGCCGTGATCGAAGGGAGCGACCCGCGGCTGAAGAGCGAGGCGCTGGTGCTTGGTGCCCACTACGACCACGTCGGTTACGGGACACAGAAGAACAGCTTTGGTCCGCTGGGATTGATTCACAACGGCGCCGACGACAATGCCAGCGGCACGGCGGGGCTCATCGAGTTGGCCGAGGCGATCCAATCGCTGAAGAAAAAACCACGGCGAACGATCATCCTCGCTTTTTGGGACGGCGAGGAGGACGGGCTCCACGGCTCCAAGCACTGGCTGGCACATCCAACGTGGCCGCTTAACAAGGTCATCGGCAACATCAACATCGATATGATCGGCCGTCTAGGCGATGCCACCACGGGCCGAAAGAATCTCGAGGTTCACGGTTCCCGTTCGGCGGCTGGATTCCGGCAATGGTTCTGCGAGGTCAACGAACGGTCGCAGTTGCCGCTGGAGTTCCCCTGGAAACTGCAAGCGGACAGCGACCACTGGGAGTTCTACAGTCGCGGCATTCCCACGGTGATGGTGCACACGGGGCTGCACAAGGAATACCACCGGCCATCCGATGATACGCATCTGATCAACCAGAAAGGGTTGACGGATGTCACGCGATTTATCCTCGATTTGGCCGTCTCGTGGGCGGACATGGATCAGCCTTTCGCGTTTCGCGAGAAGTCGCGCACGGAGAGCGAACCGCATCAAATCGCGTTCGAAAGCAAGACGCGACCTGCGCCGCGTTTAGGGCTTCGCTGGCAAGCCGTTGCGCGGCCGACGATCGAGTTGTTGGTGGAGAGTGTCGTCGCGGGATCGCCTGCTTCTAAGGCGGGGTTGCAACCGGGAGATCGAATCCGCACATTTGGCGGCGAACCACTCGAAGGGGACGCCGATATGAAGGCGAGGGTGGCGGCAGCGGGGCAGACCATCGACCTTGGATTTATCCGCGGAGGAATCGCTCAAACGGCACGCGTCACGCTCGCCGGTTCACCGTTGCGGTGGGGTTTTTCCTGGCGGTTTGACGACGCCGAACCAGAGTCTCTGTACGTGACTCACGTCGTCGCCGGAAGCATCGCCGAGCAGGCTGATATCAAGCCGGGCGATCGGATTGGGGTTTCCTCTGAAGATTCACCTCGCTCGTCTGGCGAGTGGAATGAGTGCCTTTCCCAGAATCTTGATGAACTCACGCTCGTTGTGGAACGATCCGGACGGACTGCGGAAAAAAGGCTGGTCCGCCCCGAATAGCGGTTAGACGAATAGCCGTTAGACACCAAGCGACACGACGTCGGTTGGCGTCGAGCGGCGCAACTGGCCGCAGGCGGCGTTGATCGCATCGCCTTTGCGAACGCGAAACTGCACGTTTACGCCGTTGTCTTCCAAGATCTTGCGAAAGCGCTGCTGCGAGGTTTCGCTCGGCGTTTTGTACGGCAAACCAGCGACGGGGTTGTAGGGGATCACATTCAGCATCGCGGTCCGCGTTCGCAGGATGCCGGCGAGTTGCTTGGCATGTTCGGGGCTGTCGTTCAGGTCGCCAAGCAGAACGTATTCAAAAGTGAGGCGCCGCCCGGAGGCATCGAAGTAGCGATCGGCCGAGGCGAGAACCTCTTGCAATCCAATCGCTTTGTTGACCGGTACAATCTGCGTTCGCAATGCGTCGTTAGGTGCATGCAACGAGACCGCCAGATTGTACTTAGGGCACTCGTCGGTCAGGCGGTCGAGCGCTGTCGGAAGCCCCACCGTGGAGATCGTGATCCGCCGCGGGCTGATCGCCAGACCATCTTTGCGGCTGGCATCGTCGAGAGCGGGCAGCACCTGATTTAGATTTGCCAGGGGTTCGCCCATTCCCATGACGACAATGTGGCTCAAGCGTTCGTCGGCGGGCAGGAGCCGCTGAAGTCGCAACATCTGCTCGACAATTTCGCCGTGGGTGAGGTTGCGATCGACTCCATCAAGGCCGCTCGCGCAGAAGACGCACCCCATTGCGCAGCCGACCTGCGAGCTGATGCAAATCGACCGGCGCGGTCCGTCGCGCAATAACACGCACTCAATGCGTCCGCCGTCGGCAAGCTGGAGCAGCAGCTTTTCTGTACCATCGGTGGCTTCGCTCTTGCGGACGATCTGCGCCGTCCAAAGGCGAAAGTTCGCGGCCAGTTCGGCGCGAAGGGCCTTTGGCAAATCGTTCATGTCGTCGAACGATTCCGCCCTGCGTTCGAACAGCCAGTGGCGGATTTGCTTGGCGCGAAACGCCGGCTGTCCCCGTTCAGCCAGAAACGAAGCCAGGTCCGCCGGCGAGACGTCGAGAATGTGGGGCAGTGGCTTAGGTGATTCGGCGTTCACGAGGTGAGGTGGCAAGAGCAACGGGCCAAAACTTCTAGTCTACTCGATCTTCGTTTTGCCGTCCGCTCTTTCGATTTGCCATTGTTCGAACAGGCGGCGTAAGCGACCGCTCGAGAGATCGACTTCGAAAGCTTCCCAATCGCTGTAAACAACGCGACTGGTGAACTTAATGGCCCAATTGAGCGCGAGCGGGCTAATCGTCACAACGGGAACACCCGCCCGGTAGGCTTCCCACATTTCGATCGCCGTACCCATCGACGCCTGCGGGACGTAGGCGATGACCAAATCGCACTTGCCGCACATAGCGTTGTGTTTGAGGAAAACCTCGCGGGCCCGCTCCGGCAAGTAGTCGAGCGAATTGGTGTGATCGGCCCAGGGGTCGTAAACCGTCATCTCGGGCCAATGGCGGTCCAAGGTTGCGCGCAAGCGCGTGCGGTAGTCCTGATCGTGCACCGCGGCCGCGGCCAGCGAACCTTGCATGATTCCGGCGAGAAACGCCCGCATTCATGGTCCTCTCGAATTGAACATTTTTCGCTCATCCACTCGCTCAAAGGGTGGCATGTCTTGCCTTAGCGTGCGAAACTTTGGCCATCACCAACGCTACCAAGGTACACACCCCATGCCGACGTCCAAGCCAACTGGTAAGCCGCGAACGAGCAAAGCCGCAAGCAAGCCGGCCAGTCAAGCTTCCTCGAAGAAGTCGGTTTCGTCTACCGCTGGCAGACCGCAGCGGGTATCGGTCAATGGGCACGAACCCGATTTGGCTCGCGCCCTCGATGTGGTCATGCACTTGATGGCCATTCCCGGTCGCAGCGGCGATGAAGCTGGCGCGGCGGAATATGTTCGCTTGAAACTCATGGCCGCGGGTCTTCCCGAATCAGCCATTGTTTTCGACGAGCCGCCGGCCGATTCTCCTGTGAACGGCAAACTGGGAAGCATGATCGTCAAGCTTCCCGGAACGGTCAAAGGTCCGCGACGCATGCTTTCGGCGCACCTCGATACGGTCCCGATCTGCGTTGGCTCGCGGCCAAAACGCGACGGCGGCTTTGTTCGATCGGCCGATCCCAACACAGGTTTGGGCGCTGACGACCGGGCCGGTGTCGCGGTCGTCTTACTGGCGGCTCTCGAAATTTTGGAGCGGAAACTTCCGCATCCACCTCTCACGCTCTGTTTCTTTGTGCAAGAAGAAATCGGTCTGTTCGGGGCACGATTCGTCAATCACAAGCTGCTGGGCAAGCCGGAACTCGCTTTCAACTTCGACGGCGGCTCGCCTGCCAAGTTGACGATCGGCGCAACGGGGGCATATCGAATGACGATCGACGTCCATGGAATCGCCAGTCACGCAGGCGGCGCGCCGGAACAAGGCGTGAGCGCCATTGCCATCGCGGGGATCGCCATGGCGGAACTTCATCGACAAGGTTGGCACGGCGATGTCCGCAAAGGAAAACAACGCGGCACGAGCAATGTGGGCGTCATCAACGGTGGCGACGCGACGAACGTTGTGACCAATCGCGTTTCGCTCCGCGCGGAGGCCCGCAGTCACGATCCCAAATTCCGCGAACGGATCGCGAAAGAGATCGAGAATCAGTTCAAACTAGCGGCCAAGGAAGTGAAGAACGTCGCTGGCAAATCGGGGAGCGTGACGATCGATCGGCGAATGGACTACGAGTCCTACCGGCTCGATCCCAAGTCGCCAAGCGTAGTGGCCGCTCACGAAGCGGTTGTCTCGGCTGGGGCTGCTCCTGAGCTGGCCATTTCGAATGGCGGTCTCGATAGCAACTGGTTGTTCGCTCATGGTATCTCTGCCGTCACGCTTGGCTGTGGCCAGATGAATCAGCACATGGTGACGGAAGCGCTCAACGTTGCTGATTTCGAGCTGGCGTGTCGCGTGGGTTTGCGGTTGGCAACGGGCGCAATGTAGTTCGAATTGAGTTGGAGTGACGCGTGGGGAAATTCTCGACCAAACCCTACCGACTTCGCTTCGTTTCGGGTAACGTGGCTGTCTGAAATTTCTTATGCCTCAATTGAATGAACCATGCTTGATCTTTTCGACAAAGTCAGTGAAGCGGCCGATCTTATTCGCGGGCGTTGGAACAAGGTTCCGCAGGCCGGAATCATCTTAGGGACGGGGCTGGGGCCGCTCGTGCAGCAGATCAGAGTCGAGGCGACGTTCGATTATTCCGAGATTCCCCACTTCCTCCGGTCGACCGCCACCAGCCATCGCGGGCGACTCGTATGCGGGATGCTCCAGGGCGTTCCGGTCATGGCGATGGAAGGGCGCTTTCACAAGTACGAAGGCTACGCGCTCAAGGACATCACGCTGCCAGTGCGGGTGATGCGGCACCTCGGTGCCGAACTGCTGGTGGTCACGAATGCTTGCGGCGGGATGAACCCGTACTACCGGTGCGGCGACATCATGGTGATTGACGATCATATCAACCTGATGGGCGATAATCCGCTGTTCGGCATCAATGACGATCGTCTCGGACCCCGCTTCCCCGACATGTGCCGCCCGTACGATCCGGTACTCGTCGAACGAGCCCTGGAAGTCGGACGAAAGAACAACTTTGCGGTCCACCAAGGCGTCTTTGTCGCGGTTGCCGGGCCATGCTTGGAAACGCGAGCCGAATACCGGATGCTGCGGCTGATGGGCGCCGACGTGGTTGGGATGTCGACTGTTCCCGAAGTTATCGTCGCTGCCCATTGCGGCTTGCGTGTGGTCGGGTTCTCGATCGTGACCGATATGTGTTTGCCCGACGCGCTCGAACCGGCTGACGTCCCGAAGATCATCGCGACCGCCAATGCTGCCGAACCGCAACTCCGCACGCTAGTTATGGGCGTGTTGGCCGGCGAGAAGAGATAGATTTCAAAAGCTATTCGCAGCACCGGAAGGATTCCGAATGCACGTCGATACCGCGCGAGTCGGCTCGTCTCTGCCTATTTCATCTGTCATGGATGCATCACCTCTCTCATCCGTTTCGCGCTCTGAGGGGGTTGATTTGGTCGCCAAGTCGCGCGATGTGATTCGCGGCCGGGTTAAGACCATTCCCACCACTGCGATCGTGCTGGGAACGGGACTGGGCGACTTAGCAGACGAACTCGAGGATGCAGCCTCGATCGACTACTGCGATCTGCCCGGCTTTCCGAACTGCACGGCGCTGGCTCATCGGGGACGGCTTGTCATTGGCAAGCTTCAAGGCAATCCGCTCATTGCTTTGCAAGGGCGATGTCACTTGTACGAGGGGCGATCCCCTTTTGAAATCACGTTCCCCATTCGCGTGCTGGCGACGCTGGGGCTAAAAACGCTGTTCCTCACCAACGCCGCAGGCGGACTGCAACCGCGATTCGCGGCGGGCGACGTGATGGCGATCGAGGATCACATCAACCTGATGTTCCAAACCGTGCGCGACGTCGAGCCGCGTTCTACAGACGAGGCGCCGCCCGTCTCGATTGGTCGAGTTTACGACGCGGAGCTACTGGAGTTGGCGCGTCGGGTTGCCTTCGAGGTCAACGTTCCACTGCAGCAAGGCGTTTATGTCGGCGTGACGGGTCCCAACTACGAAACCCGCGCCGAGTACCGCATGATGCGTCGCCTAGGTGGCGACGCCGTTGGCATGTCGACGGTGCTCGAGGCGCTCTTTGCTCGGCGACTAGGTTTACGCGTGGCCGCGTTCTCGGCGATCACCAACATTGCCCGACCCGATGCGCCTGACATCGTCGATGCGGACGAGGTAGTCGACGTAGCCGAAATGGTCGCCCCCAAAATTGCGGCCATTTTCCGAAGAGTCCTCTCACGACTCTCCACCCATTAGGGTGATTTCTGAAACTTGACTTCCAACTGTCCAGTATCATCGAATGATGAAGCTTGCGCTGCGATCACCGAACTTCGGTGGCGGCGATAGGCGATCTCTCGGAGTCGCATCCTGTGGACAAGTTGCCGCGGTGGATTGCCTTGGTCTTATTGGTCATTGGTTTTCCAGCCGGTTCTTTGTTCGCCGGCCCAGCGACATACAACACAGCGCCGTCAGATGGGTCGCTCGTCTTTCTTGAAAACTCCAACTACTTCGTCGAACGCTATACCGAGGCGCCGATTGGCCACGTCGCGGTGGTGATTCGCGACAGCGGCAAGCCGATGGTTTACGAAGCCACGCCCGGCCGCGTCCGAAAAGTGGCTTGGGACGATTACCTGCTGGAGTTGGGGAAGCTGAATCAGGACCGCTCCTGGCGAAGCAAAAAACTCATCGCTGGTTGGGTGCTGGCTCCGAAAACGCCCTATTCGACGGGTGAGATTTCTCACATGCGGCGTTATCTCGAAAGCCAAATGTCGCGCCGCTACTCGGTGCTTGGATACCTCCGCGGACAGCAGTCGGATGGCGTTCACTGTGCTGAGTTGGCCTCGCAAACCATCAGTTTCGGCGGCCGCTTTGACATCGACAACTGCTACAAGCAAACGCCCGCCAGCTTAATGGCCCTCGCAGAACCGCAGCACGTTGCCAAAACAGCGCTCACGATTCCGGAACCGGCCGAAGCTGAATCGTGGTGTTCCGCAGCTTGTCGCCGGTGGACGAATTCTTGGATGGTGGCGCGGTGGAGTTTTCGGGAAGCCTGGCACTACGTGTGGGCGGGCTAGCTGTAGCCGCCTGCACGTGGACGCCGTACCTTCCACGTTCTGGCGAACGCGGCTACCGGACGTCGTGGCACTCGCGAAGGTGCGGTGGCTCCGCGAGTGCCAGGATGCTTGAGAACGGCGCCCTTTCCGCGATTTGGTGAACGCGGCTACGAGTTGGTAAGCGTCGTAGATTCTCGATTTCTGGCAAAAAGCGAAGGCTAAGTCGACTTTGACGCGACTTGGCCCCTTTGCTAAGCTTCGCCCCAGCTTTTGCATCTCTCAAGGTTGCGTTGACTTCGCCAGCTGCGGCATTCGTCCCAGACTTCGGTTGTAGGTTCGGGCGTGAATCTGCTAGCTGGCGGACTGAATTGAGAAAACTTCTTAGAGGCGTAAGTCCATGTGATACATGGATTTATGACAAGAAGTTCGCCTTGACCGAATTGTTGGTCTACGTACAATTTTCAACACAGAGGGGATAGGAAGCCTCGGCGAATTAGCGGTGACAGCGGTCTTTGCGCGTTGTGGAAAACATGCCGCCGTAAGGATGCGCTGCCGCGTTGGAATTCGCGCGAAGGAACTCGATTTCAAAATCTGCGCCTTTTCGGGCAGGTTAGGTAAAAACTCGGATTCCACGGTTTGGGAATTTTGGATAGGAAGCACATTCAGGAAGTGAGTAGCCGGCAAGTTGGGAAACGGATCAGGTAGCGTTTCGACTTGCGTGAATTCGCGATCGCCTAGAGCCGCTGAGGCCAACCACGACGCGAGATTCATAGGACAGTGCGAACAAGGAACGTTCGGGAGCGGGCATTTCTGGCCCGGCGATCGCTCTTAGACGCACGACCTTTGCCGGTTACGCCATCAGCCAGGAAGGACGTGGCGCATGACGACAAAGACTGTCTTCACAACGGGCGAAGCAGCCAAAATCTGTAAGGTCAGTCAGCAGACGATTATTCGCTGCTTCGACAATGGAACGCTGAAAGGCTTCCGTGTGCCAGGGAGCCGCTTCCGGCGGATTCCGCGCGACCAGCTGTTTAACTTCATGCGGGAAAACGGAATCCCGACCGACGCTCTGGAAAGCGGCAAACGTCGCATCCTAATCGTCGACGACGATCAAGAATTGGTCGACCTGATGGTCGATGGTTTCGTCCGCGACGGGCGATTCGAGTACAAAACCGCCAACAACGGTTTCGACGCCGGGATGTTGGTGAAGGAGTTCCAGCCCGACATTGTCGTACTCGACATCATGCTGCCCGACATCAACGGCAAAGAAGTTTGCCAGCGAGTTCGCAGCGATGAAACGCTCGAGATGGTGAAGATCATCTGCATCTCGGGGATGGTCGAGCAAGACAAGATCAACGAACTGAAGGCCTGCGGAGCGAACGGCTTCCTCGGCAAGCCCTTCCAGATCGATACGCTGGTCGAGCGCGTTTGCGACTTGCTCGAGATCGATCGTCCGGTACTTCAAGGCTAGGCAAGGCTTTCATTCGCGTGCGCACACTGGCGTCTTTGGGACGCCAGTGCCACCCAACTCCAAGGCCAGGTCTACATTCACGGACCGTATTTGCCGCAGAACAAATTTGGTCATTGCGGCGTGCATTGTCTTGGCACATTACGCCGCAAGAATAGAAATACCCTGGAATCTGAATTAAACGGACAGATTACTAGGGACGTCACCGAAGAGGCCGTGGGTTATCCTGCGGCCTCTTCCCTTTTGCAGTGGCCGAGGTGTTCGGTGTCCGAAGCCAGAGCGGGAGACGCGGCGACCACAGCGGGCGATCGCCCTGCTGTCGACGATTTGCTGCGAGAGGATGCGGCCGCCTTTGCCGGCCGATTTGCCGAGGCGGTCGAGCAGGAAAAGCTACTGGCCCTTAAGGAATTTGCGTACGGCGCCAGTCACGAGCTCAACAATCCGCTGGCCAACATCGCCGGCCGCGCTCAGGCGCTACTGTCTGGGGAATCCGATCCCAAACGCCGCATGGCTTTGTCGGCAATCGCCGCTCAAGCGATGCGAGCGCACGAGATGATCTCGGATTTGATGCTGTTCGCCAAACCGCCGGCGCTCGACATCAAGCAGGTCGATCTGGTCGACGTAGTCCGACGAAGCATCAATCAAATCAACAATCAGACTTGGAATCGTCCACGCGAGATCGTCTTCGAGGCGAATCATCCGATCACGATCGATGGCGATGCATCGCACCTGACAACGGTTGTCGTGGTGTTATTACGAAATGCTGTGGAGGTCGAAGGCAGCGTGCCTCGCCGGATTGAGGTGCGACTAACGGAAAGTGATCGCGATCACGTCACGCTCACGGTTTCCGACAACGGCGCTGGCATAACCGAGTTGCAGAGGGCTCGCATCTTCGATCCGTTCTATTCTGGGCGCGAAGCCGGCCGGGGCCTCGGGTTTGGTCTCCCGAAGTGTTGGCGAATCGTTCAGCTGCACGGCGGGCGGATCGAAGTCGTATCGAAGTGTGGCGGCAACGATTGCGGCAGCAGCTTCGCTGTCGCTCTACCGCGCGCGATTTCCCGCGCATGATTTCTTGTGATGGTACGAATCGCTCTTGAGTCGATTCTTCCAAGAAAGCCATACTCGCGGAAGTTCCGCGGTCATCTTGTGTGTCGCAAAAGTGACACGCTGGCAACTCAATTCGAGACGAGTTTCGAGACGAGCCTGCCATAAAAGCTGTCGCGGACCTAACGTGTCGCGAGGAGACCCGATAGCACTTTCAGCGATCCAGCACCGCAACTTGCGTAAACGATGCAAGTCTTCGCTAAAGAAGGCAAGCTCCGCAAGTGTGGAAAGGTCGCCAGCCTTTTAGCCCTCGGAATTTTGCGAGGGAATCTTTAGGCATATTGGTTGCATCTCTTCTAGGACATGGGGGAGATCTTGAAAGGAAGCAGGCCATGAACCACATTCGCATCAATCAACCAAGCATCAGCAAAGGCACGAGGATCGTGCTCGCCGCGATGGCAACGCTGGTGGTGTCGCTCGTCACACTCGAGGCGCAAGCTCAATACCGCCGGCCCGCGGCCCGCGATGAAGACTGGGTCAGCTCCGATCTGCCTGGCCCAGCAGCCGATGTGCGTCGCCGCGAGCGCGATGCCCGCGCCGCTCAACCTCGCACCGACGTCGCCCTGCGAAGCGAGTATCGCGATGGCGGTTCGCGTGACGGAAGCTATGATGGCGTGGCGCCGGCTGATCGAACGACTAATCGCTACGATGCACCCGTGGATGTTCGCTATGGGAGCAACGTGACTAGTTCGCCTGGCTCAGCGCCCACGTACTCGGCTCCCGCTCAGTACACAACTCCCCGCTACAATTCGTATTCGACGGGTGCCGGTGCTCAAGCCACGCCTTGGCGTCCGGTTGGAGATGCTCGGCCTGTCACGTCGTGGCAAGTTTCACCTGCTGATCAGCGGCCGACTTTGAATGGTGGCTATCCGTACTATCCGACGAGTGGTTATCCCGCTGGATTCCAGAACCGAGGCCTGGGCTACAACAATGTTCCGCTCAACGCTCCGCTGAACAACAGCTTCCCGACGACGCAGGTGATGCCGATCAATAACATCCAACCGATGCCTGGTTACGCCGCTCCGGGGCAGTTCTATGGCCAAGACGATTTCAACCGCAACGGCTGGAACTGGGGTTCGAACCGCCAGGCTGGCTGGGCGCCGCTGATCCCGATCAAAGCTCCGCCGACCAACTACGTGGTGGGGCAAGGATTGTGGGGACAACCGAAGGTCTACATCCCCAATCAGCCGATCCGCAACGGCATCCGGTATATCCTGCCGTAGTTGAAAGTGGCCTCGTAGCCGCACTCGCCAAGAGTGCGGAGGCCCCGGAAATGGACACCGCACCTTCCGCGTTCTAGGCGAACGCGGCTACGAAAGGCTGCGGCTACGCCTGCCGCTCGCGTTCATGAAGAGCTTCGTGCTCGGCCTCATCATGAGGCCGATTGTCGAAACCGCGGTCGACCGTCAATTCGATGTGGTCGACGAACTTGACGTTGGCGCACTCGTCGATCTCATGCGTTTTGCACGCCTTGTGATCGGGAATGAAGAAGCGAAACGGTCCACCTGCTTTGGATGGTAGTGGTTCGCCCTCCAGCGAGTAGATCAGGATCGCTTTCTCGCGGACGTCGGCCAGCGGAATGCTGGCGTGAAAGTCGTCCGCCTTGGCGTGCAATCCAAGCCAGGCGGCGTTCGATGCGGGTTCGACGAGTGTCAGCAGCGCGGCGAGCTTCACGGCGCCCCCGCGGCGCTTTGGATCGATTCGGCTTACGTCGCAAATCTGGTGCGATTCTGGAATGGCCGCCAGATTGTCGTACGACAAATGGACCGGGTGCTTCACCGCGCCGGAGATCTTTAGCGTGACCATCGTCGTTCTCGTCTTGAGTACGGCGCGGGCGACGAAACGCCTGCGCCTGCGATTGTGAGTCTAATCCAAATCGCATTGTGGCAAGACGGTGGACACGGGCGGTCTGGCCCGATTGCGGCAAAAGCCACTCCCTCCGTAGCTGCGTTCGCCAGAACGCAGAGAGTACGTCGCGCACTTGCCAAGCCGCTCAGATACCCCGGCAGGGGTTTAATAGCTCCAGCCGGAGGTCGCGAAGCACCCTGGCCTGCTCCCCAAAATCTGTTCCAGGTGGTAAGAGAGTTTCTTAGCCCATGA
>CAZWSX010000011.1:0-202020 GCA_964636985.1 uncultured Pirellulaceae bacterium
CGGTTCATAGGCCGCCGTATCAGTCCTTTCGGCCTCCGTCAGGTGAAGCGGAATCAAGCGGTTGACCGTGCGGGATTCTTCTTGGAGGACGCCCCTTTCTTGAAGTTCTCGCCGAATGGCGTCCGTGAGATGTTCGGCTTCCCGGTGGGTTGGGGCGATGACAAGAGCCAAGTCTTTTTCGTTGCCGGGCTGTGCCATGGCATGCACGAAGTCACGGGCGATCTCGGCGTCTCGTTCTCCCTCATCGGGGATTTCCTTAATCCACTTGAGGGCGTCCAGCCGGTCAAAACCTTCCTCAAGATCGCCGTCCGCCAATGCGGCGACAGCCTTCTTATAGTCCCCCGACTGCCGTTGGATGGTGTGAACCTGTGCGGGGCGCAATCCCGCGTACGTTTCCAACAGCCGGAGAATTCCTCCTCGATGAACGCTCCCATGCTGGCGGTAGTCACCCGAGAGAATCACGCGAGCGTTTTTGTTCCCTGCCAGATCGAAGACTTGCCGCAGTTGCTTCGTGGATAACAGCGATGCTTCGTCGATCCAAATCACTTGCCCAGCCACTTGATCTTGCAGCTTCTTGTTGACCAGCAGTTCCGCGACGGTGGTCGCGTTCTTAAAACCTTCGTCGCGGAGAACCTTGCGGCTTGCTTCGGCGCTGGGAGCAAACGCGAAAACCTGGTGCCCTCCCGACTCCATGGCGCCTACGGCCTCCTGCATGAGCGTCGTTTTGCCGGTACCGGCTCCGCCGCGAAGGATCTGGACGCGGTCTTTACTTTCGGCCAGTTGGCCAATCGCCTCTTTCTGTTCGTCGGAGAGCCATTCTTGCGTACAGCGCCAATGGGGTTGCAGGGGCTTTTGAGTGCCGCGCCCTTCCCTCGCGAATTCCAGGACAGCTTGTTCCTCTTTGAGCACGCCCTTGGTGGTGACCATTTTACGGCCCCACAAGTCACGATTCAGGACGCCGTGGGGCTCAAGCTGGGGCAGGACCTCGTCGATCGTCACATCCCCAAAACCGCGGCGCAATGCCGCGGCGACCAGGTTCCGCTCGGGAACCACAGCTTCCCTTTCGAAACAATGCTCGACCGCATGGGACATGGCCTGCGACGGCGTTGTTTCGATCGTCGGCCCATTTAGGTTGGGAATCGGACAAACGTTAAGGCTCGCGGCTTCGTCGGTGGTGAGACGCGACCACCAGGCCTCCAGCAACTTGGGCCAAGTCATGGCTTTGGCTTTCTCATCGCGCGTCTTGGCACCCAATGCCCCCTTCGCATCGGGATCGACAATTCCCTTTTTGCGGGCGCGAGCCTCGATCTGGTCGGTCCGCCGCTGGAATCTCTTGCTGACCTCTTTGGGGACGTTCATCACGTCCCAAAACTTCCCTTTGCGTTCAATGCCATAGCCGAGGTTCTTCACGTGCTTCGAGAGCTTCGAATGAAACAGCGCCTCGTAGTAACCCGCATCCCGCTTTTGGTCGCGGAACTGGGCGGCTTTCCAGCGTTTCTCCACTGGATCGAACGTGGCATTGAACGTGAAGGCATGGATGTGAAGGTTCGGGTCCGGGATGCCGTTGACCGGCCGGGCCGTGGTGTGAAGGTAAGAGGCGACGATCAGGTTGCCGGTATCGCGTTCCTCTTGCTTGCCAAGCTTGCGGACTCGGGTTTTAGTATCCATTTCGACTTCTTCCATCGTCTCAGCGGCGGCTTTTCGCACGACGCCAAGAATGCGGTCGTCCCCTCCCAAGGCGTAGGCAATGGACAATCCCTTGGGGACATTGAAATTGAAGTCGTATCCGACTGTCCGATCGGTGTCATTGCGCGGCGTGAGTTGTCCGCCGCTACGGGGATCGAGGTTATCGCACAGGGCATCGAAATCCTTCTTTTCGACGACGCCCGTCAGTCCCAGCATTTCGGCCCCCTTGCCGTGCCAAAGCCCGGCCAGTTCCTGGCCTTCGCTCAAGTAATCGCTGTGGCTGTAGTAGCTCTTGGCACCGGCGGACGACTGGTTTTGGAAGATGCGTAACATGCAGTGCATTGTTACGCGTCATTCGTTGCCGCTTCCTTAACGGCGCATTGGTGATTTTGCGACGACTATCTTGTATGGCTCCGAGAGATCCCTTTTTCGTCGAGCAGTTTTTCAACAAGCTCGTCGTAGAACCGCTTCGCTTCGAACATGGAAACTCCTGCCCCACTGTCACCGTATTGCTTCGTATAGACCCTTTCTTCCGGACGGTATTTCCAACCCGCCGCGGCAAGTTTCCCTTCGATTTCACCAGTGATGGGTGAACGAAAAGCGAGTTGGACTTGCTTGAAACGCTCGGACTTCAGCAATTGCACGCCCGCCTGGTTGTTGTGGGCAATCGAGAATGGCACGTTCGGATCGGGATAGGTTGTCCTGCGATCACGTTCGTCTGTCGACTGGGAATCGCCATGCGAAATATCTTTCGATGGCGGTGCGTCCATCGACACGGTTGGCGTGGGTTCCTCGACAGGCGTCTTCGGAACATTGGAATCGACGAGTGCTTCCGCTTCAGAGGCGGGTTCTATCTTTTTGCGTTTGGCCATAACTCCTCGCTGTTTGTGGTTGAGTAGAGCGACACTTAGCGCTCCATTGGTTCTATGGCAAGCGCGAAGTGGAGAAGACGTTTTGCGCATGGGCGGCCGAAGAAGTGAAGCCGCGGGTGATCCCGATAAACCGCCACGATCAAAGCCGTTTGGGTCGCTGAGGCCCAAGGTAAGGCTTGACGAAGGGATCAAGCGTTAATAGACATCAGCCATTTTTCAATGACCTGATCGCGCGTCGCAGAGTGTGATGACTCGATCGGAAGGAAGGATGGGCGGCTCTCCATGATCGAAGACACGAAAACGTCGAGCGCTACACCGCTCACGGCCATGAACATGGGTAGCGCGGGGATCGCCTACGAGATGCGTTTCACGCGCGATCCCGATCTGATCGGGCAGTACAAGCGGTTGCGCGAGACCCTCTACGAGCGCGATCGCCGCTTCCAGGGATTTCGTAAGTTCACGCAGATCGGAGCCGAGAACTACGAAGACCCCGACCACCAGATGTTGATTCTACACAACGGCAACCGCTGCTACGGCGGCGCTTGCCTGCGCATGTCCACTCCCTCCCAGCCGACCATCCTCGATTTGGAGAACGATATCTTGCCCGATCACGGACGCTATTATTTTTCCTTGCGCGAGCGCTTCCCCGAGATGGAACTCGATCGCTACGCCTATGCCGAATTCAATCGAATCGCCTTGCATCCCGCGCTGCGCAAGGGCGAAGCGACGAGAAGGATCTTCCGCGCGGTCCTGGATCGCTGCATCGACTACCGCGTTCGCTACCTATTCGGCATCGGGGACCAGGTCCGGATTCGGCTCTACCGTCAAATCTACACAAGTGTCGGGATGGAGTGCAGGATTCGCGACGACGTCGACATACCGATTCGGGATGAATACGAGGGGCTAAAAATGCACCTCTTATGGGGCGACATGAAACGCTTTCATTCGACGGAGAGCGACCCCGAGGCAAAGTTTCTGTTGGAGCCCCGAAAAGGTTTCGAGTCTGAGTTGCAAATTCATTGACCTGATTGACGCGCGCGGTTGCCGTTGACCCGCACCATGACTTCCAGCAACTGGGGATCGACATGGACATCTCTTTTTCCGATGTTGGTCAGGTCCCCTTCCATTGCCACCCTCCCTTCTTCCATGACGAAGCCGATCATACCGCCGCGATAGATGAAACGCTTGGCGGAACTGACAGTCACGGTCGGCTCGTTCCCGAGCGCGGCCAGGATATTGTCGACCTCGGCGTCTTCACCGGCCGGAATGAAGAAGACGTCGCACCCCTTCAGATCGCGGATGGCTTGATACCGCCTCACCGGGGGAAGTTGGCCCTTAAATTCCTCGGCCAGGTAGCTCTCGAGCATCTGGCCCACACTTTCGTCGAAAGGGGTGTCTCGCTTTTCGTAGTAACAGAATTGCCGCGCGCCGCGTGGCGGCGAGCCGACCGACACGTATCGGCGCATATTCAGGAGAAAGGCCGCCCGCACTTGCTCCGGCGACTTGGTCAGTTCGACCGTCGCGCCCAAAGTGACGGGTACGACGAGCAACGGAAGAAGTGACCACCAGGCGATCCAAACGCTTTTTTTCCTATCCATTCTGCGACGTTCCTTCATGCATCGGTGGCTTTCAGAAGCGAACGCTCACGCGAGCATACACGGAGCGTGGAATTTCGTTGGCCGTGCCGTCGGGGGGCGAGCCGAATTCCTGGTGCTCGGCGTCGAGCAGGTTCTGGCCCGCCAAAGACAATTCGATCGATTCGGTGGCCTTCCAGAGAACTTGGGTATCGAAGCGGAAGTAGGCATCGACGTTTTGATTGGGAACTCGCCCGACGTAGTAGCCGGTGTTCACCAATCGGACGTCGTGCGGCAGATAAAGCTGCGAGCGGAGCATGAACCGATGATGGGCCACGTCCCCCTCTTTCACTCGGAAGGTCGCATCGAGGCTCGACGCGTCTTGCTCGTACAGCAGGTTGATGTAGCTGTAGTTGGCCAGCAAGCTCCACTCGGGCGTGACATCCCAATTGGCGCTGGTCTCGAATCCGTACGTTTTTCCTTTTCCGAGGTTGGAGTAGTAATACGGCAGGTAAATGCCATCGGGTGCGCCCGGTTCCAGCGTGGCGAGCTTTTTGTAATCGTTGAAGAATGCGGTGCTGTCCAGCGTGATGGCATCAGTCGGCTTGACGCGGTAACCGATTTCGTAAGCCGTCAACTCTTCCGAATCGAAATCGCGGCTGCTCCGCAGTTGCACCATGTCGGGCGGAAGGGCCAGGACGTTGAGCGCCATGTCACTGTGCTCGGTAATGCTCGGCGTCCGCACGGCGCGAGAAACCGCTGCCCAAAGGGTTTGCCGGTTATCGGGGTACCAGGCGAGCCGCGCGCTGGGCTGCATATTGAATCCGCTGAAACGGTTGTGCTCGAACTTCGAGCCCAGTGTCAGGTAGAGTTCCTTCGGCGAAAGCGCGACCTGGTCTTGCAGGAAGGCGCTGAAAATACTCTGCCTCACGCTCGGTTCGTTCGCAAAAATCGTATTGGAACCCGTCAGATCCGCGCTGACATAACGCGCTCCGGCGCCCCACATCACGTCGTGGCGCTCATTGGCTTTCCAAGCGGTCTGATAATCAAAATCGAGCGTGGCGATATCCTGCTTCAAGGACGAATAGTCGGGGCTTTGGAAATCGAAATAGGCTTGGAAGCTCGATTGCAGGGTCGCGCTGTGTTTTTCTTCCCACCGCCCCAGGAGATTCAAACCCCTGGAACGGATCGTGTCATGGAACGATTCGAGGCCGCTGGGGTCGGTCAGCGAAGGAATGCCCAGATCCAAATCGATATCGGCGTCGTAGACGTCTCCTTGCAGCGTCACCGTTCGAGCCTCGGAAATTTTCACATCCGAGCGAAATCCCGCCTTGGCTTGCGTCCAATCGTTATGGCCGCTGGGCCCGGCGAGCGTATCGGTAGCGCCGCGAGCCGTGAACTGGCCGTACGCGCGGTAATAGCCATTCTCGCCGAACTTGCCGCCGTAGCGGACATCGGTCAGCGAGTGGTCGAAGCTGCCGACGGTTTGGGCGGCGTAGCCACCTTGGGTCACTTCCGAGCTTTTCGTGATGATGTTGATGATGCCATTGACGGCATTGGCCCCCCATTGGGCCGCGCCCGGACCGCGGATGATTTCGATCCGGTCGATATCTTCCAGAGGGAGGTTTTGGACATCCCAGTAGACACCGGAGAAGAGGGGCGTGTAGATCGTGCGCCCATCGACCTGCACCAGCAGCTTGTTGGAGAAGAAGGCGTTTCCACCTCGCGATGAAATGGCCCAGTTGCTCGAATCAAAACGGGCCACGTCCAGCCCCGGAACGCCGCGTAGCACTTCGGCGATGTGGGTCGCACCGGAGGCCTTGATATCGTCGTTGGAAATCACGTAGACGGCTGCGGCCGAGCGGAAAGAATCTTCCGGCTTGCGCGAGACGGAAGTGACGATCTGGCCGAGGCTCTCCAACGAGAGATCGCCAAGGTCTCCCAAACCCGCGGCTCCTAACCCCGGGTCGGCCGTTGCCAGCGCGGCAGCAGGCAGCGCGAGAACGCACAGCATCGTGCACGAGAGTGTTTTTCGCATGGTTTCCCCCAGTCGGCAGGAAAAAGTCCCGCCGAGTGGAGCAACCGTACCAGCAAATAGTTAAAAGAATGCTTAACGCTGTGGGCTTGTCGATGATCGGGCATCGTTCGGACGCTCTTGTGCCAGTTTGGCCACAAGGTAGTAATCCTCATCGTGTTCAGGAACTTGCGCTATTTCGGCCTCGTTTCTGTAGGATCGCTGCAAGGTTTTGTAGGAAGTGTTGGCGACAATTTGAAAACCCACCTGCTCTAGGAATTCTGGCATCGCCGACGCCGGACAATGCCACTTCGTTCGCTCCGCGCCGCGCTCCAGTAAGAAGCGAGTGAAGCGTCTCAAGGGATCGCTGACATGGTCTGGCCCGGCGAGCGCCCCATACACGATCTGAAGGGAACCGGTAAACAAGCTCCCGAGTTCCGATAAGAGCCGTTTGACGTCGGCTTGCTTGAGGTACATGAGCACCCCTTCCAAGACGACGATGGTCGGCGCCACCGCGTCGCAACTTGAGTCGGCACCGAGTGCCGCGGCCACGGGCGTTTTGATCAAATCGGTTTCCTCAAAGCGGCAATTGCCGGGTAGTGCAAAACCTTCTCGTCGCAGGATGGCGAGTTTGGCACGCTGCGTTGCCGGCAGATCAATTTCGAGGAATCGCGCGCCGGGCCGTTGCTTCGCCATCCGAAATGCCAAGGTATCCAGCCCCGCTCCCAACAGGATGACCTGCGCGACGCCGCGATCGAGTCCGGCACTGACGTGACGTTCGATCCACCGCTTGCGGAAGAGATAGTGCTGTGTCATGCCCGGCACATAAAGCCGATCCATCAAGCCGATCATGAGCCGCGGCGGCAGCGAGCTGACCAGCCGCTTCACCAGGGAGTCCCTTCCGTGCAGCATGAACGCTTGATTGAGCGATACCATTTCCTCGGAGAAATACCCTTTCCATCGCGGCATCTCGGAGAGCTTCGCCAGTCCCGCGGCGATCATATAGGCAGTTGCGCTGGTCTTCCTCATGAGCTATGGATTACGACATTCTGGCAATGGATGCGAGTATATTTTATGTCGTGGATGTGGCTTACGTTGGCGATTGGGTGCGAGGTGCCAGGCACGATCGCGATGAAATACTCGCAAGGTTTCACCAAGCCGATTCCATCGCTGACGATGATCGTCTGCTACGCTTGCGCCCTGGGATTCGTCAACCTGGCGTTGAAGGAAATCCCGCTTAGCATCGCTTACACAATCTGGGCGGGCGTCGGTACGATGCTGGTGGCGCTGATCGGCATCTTCGTGTTCCAGGAGCCGGCCACGACGCTGAAGATCGGTTCGATCGCTCTGGTCGTGGCAGGTGTTATTGGCTTGAAATCTTCGGCTTGAAAACTTCCATGTAGCGATCGTGGCGCTCCGCGCCGCAAAGCCGTTCCTCAACGGAATCACACTTCGAGCCTCTATCGCCCCTTGCTGCCTGATGGGCCTTCGAAGCCAAGGGGGGAGCGGCTCCCCCAGGGCGTCCAAGGTCAAGCCCTTCGGGTGGAAGGATGGTTCCTCCCCGGTCTTCCGCGCTTTGGGCTTAGCGCCCTTCGCTTGTGCAGACCGGGGCCCCCTCCATCCTTCCAACCTTGACTCCCTTCCCCCTCCGGGTCGGGGGCTTTCGCCCCCCCACGCTCCGTGGAATGAGCGCGGGGGCTCTTTCCATTTACATTGCAAGAGAGAGCCAAGAGGCGTGGGAATTCAATAGCAGCCAAGAAGCGAGCGGAATCAAAAAGCGATCTCGCGGTGGCTTGTCTTTCGCGCCGCGCGGGTCTGAAACGGCGCTGGTCCACCATCTTCGACTTCTATTTCCATGTCGTTGGCCTCGCCAGCTTTCCGCGTATCCGGCTCCTTTATCGCATCGGCATGCAATGCTCCGCTCGTTGCCCGCTTGCGAATCCTCGCCGTGACCGGCTCCTCGGCGGCAATCGTTTTGCGATCGGTTCGTTGAGGAATGGCCTCGACACTGTTGGCTGCGCGCAGGGCTTTGATCTCTGCCGCGAGACTTTCCACACTGGGACCGTCATCGCTTTTTGGCTCGTTGGTCGATGCTGAAAGCTTTGTCTTGAGCGCATCGCGAAGCCGGGCCAGTTCCGAGAAGTAGCCGTCATGCGAAAACGCTTGCCCCAATCTCGCCTGGTAATCGCGAAGTTGCGTCTCGGCGATGGCTAGGTCTCTTTCGACCCGATCCAAGTCAGGACCATGCAATTCGGCGAGTCGCTGGAGCGTGTTCAGGACCGCCCGCGGCCCTTGATGCTCTCGCGACAGCCGCGCGCAACAAACGGTAGCCCCTTCGAGATAGACGTCGGTGGGCATGGCCGGGTGAAGGATCACGCCGAAGCGAAGTCCTCGATAATTGCCCAGCGGCATTTTCGTTTCCTCTCGGACGAACTCAGGAGTTCCAGCAAGCTTCCGGCCCAGAACGTCCACGAGTTCGTCGCGATGGCAAGGATGACTCCCGACTACCACGCGATCGCTTGCGTGCTCGGCCAATACGCTTTGATCCATCCGGAGTTTTTCCAGACGCATTGAGAGGCCTTCGATTTGTTTCGGCAACTCGCGAACGCTTCGCCGCGCGATGTATTGCTCGTCGAGATGGTTTTTCTTGAGGACGGCCAGCCGCTGCAACTCGGAGTCGGCCTCCGCGAGCGTCAGCACCGCCGGATTGCCCGAGGCAATCGCTTTGACTTCGGCGTACGACAATTCCTGTCCGCCGATGTCCTCGGCCCGCCTGGCGGCGTTGTCGCCTGTCATGACCTGGCTGATGAAACGAGCCTTGGTTTCCAGTGCCTGCCACATGTAGGCGTCGAACGAACCCTCGGTCACGTAGCGATAAATCGCCACTTCCGGGTTCTCGTTCCCCTGCCGCAAGATGCGACCGTCGCGTTGCTCGACTTCGGCTGGTTTCCACGGAGCATCGAGGTGATGCAAGGCGACAAGGCGTTTCTGGACGTTGGTGCCGGTCCCCATTTTTTGGGTGCTCCCCAAGAGAACACGCACACTGCCATTGCGCAGCTTCTCGAAGAGAGCCTGCTTCTTCGCATCGGTCTCCGCGTCGCCGATCACGGCGACTTGAGAGGACGGAATCCCACGGGCGATGAGCTTTTGAATGATCTCGCGGTATGGCGAGTAGCCCCACGCCGTGGGATGCACACCCATGTCGGCGAAGATGAGCTGCGTGCCGCGCGTCGACTCCGTCTCTTTCCAAATGGAGGCCACAGTCTCGACGAGCCGGTTTACTTTCGAGTCGGGGAATTCTTCCGCCTCCCCGATTAGCATCCGGGCGTCCGTTGAAAGTTTCCGGCCATCGGTCGTAATCGCCAGCGCGTTGTCGATCCGTGGATCAATTTTTTCGTTGCGAATTCGCTCGTATCGTTTGACGAGCTGGTGCTGCAACTCCTTCTGCTCTGCCGACATCGGGCAAGCGACAATCGTGGGCTTACCTCCCTTGAGTTGCGGCCTGGGCAAATTCAGTATGTCGGCAGTTTGAACGTCGGAGAACGCCCGGAACATCTGCTGAAGTTCCGGCAGGTTCGTGAACCGGGCGAAACGACTGCGGGGGCGGAGCCCGGCGCCGTCGGGCGAGAGTTCCATCGTGTCGACGACTTCGCCGAACGTCGCCGCCCAGGCGTCGAAATGCTCGATGCCCCGGCTCTTGAGCCCATGCGGATCGAGGAACCGCTGCATCGTGAACATCTCGACCATCGTGTTGCTGATTGGTGTTCCCGTGGCGAAAGTGACTCCATGCCCGGCCCGAAGCCCGTCGAGATACTGTGCCTTCATGTAGACATCGAAGGCCCGTTCACTGCCGCCGGTCTGAATCCCTGCGACTCGGTCCATCTTGGTGGGCGTTTCCAAGTTCTTGAAGTAATGGGCCTCGTCGATGAAGACGTGGTCGACGCCCAGTTCGTCGAACACCAGGCCGTCGTCTTTTTTGGCCTGCGCCAGGAGATCCTTGAGCCGCTCGGCCCGCGCGGCTTTTTGTTTTTCAATTGTCTTGATGAGATTGCGATTGCTGCGCCGGTCGGCGGCGTGTTCCCTGAGCAACTGGTCGTACTCGGCGATTTGTTCCATCAGAAACTTCTCCTGATAGTCCCGCGACATGCCAATCCGCTCGAAGCTGCTGTGCGTGACGATGATTCCATCCCACTCGCCACTGGCGATCTTAGCGGTCAGGAACTTGCGGCGTTCCTTCGTAAAATCCTCCTTGGACGCAACCAAGAGCCTCGCATTGGGATAGAGCTGCATGAATTCGCGGGCGAATTGTTCCAATAAATGATTTGGGACGACATACATCGGCTTCTTGATGAGACCGGCCTGCTTCATTTTCATCCCCGTTGCCGCCATCGTGAACGTCTTGCCGGCACCGACGACATGGGCGAGCAAAGTGTTGCCGCTCGTCATCCCGCGCCACACGGCATCCATTTGGTGGGGCCGGAGGTGAACCGCCTGGTTCATCCCCGGAAAATCCAAGTGCGAGCCATCGAAGAGCCTTGGCCGCAAATTGTTGTACGTGTCGTTGTAAATCCGCACGAGCCGTTCGGTCCGGTCGGGATCGGCGAAGATCCACGCGCGAAACCGTTCCTTGATGAGCTTTTGTTTTTCGCGGGCGGCGACGGTTTCCTCTTGGTTGACGATTCTTTGATCATTCTCGATCGTGTCGTAGATCGTCGGCGACTTCATGTTGAGGGCAAGCTCAAGCAACCACGTCCCATTCGCTCGCGGCGTGCCGTAGTCCGATGTTGCGGCGACCGAGGATTTGGCGGCGTACTGGGCGTCCAAGCTCCATAAGGCATCGCTCTTGAGGTACGAGACCGGGACTTCCGAAGGCTCGACGCGAAATAGCTGGGCGGCGAAGGCCTGGATGTCGCTGGAGGGAATCCACGGTGCGCCGAGATTGGCATCAATGTCTCCCGGCAACACGTCCTCGGGCTGCACTTGTCGGAGGGCCTCGACGTTGCGGGCATACTCGGGCCCTGCTTGCTCGGCCCGGGCAAGTTTCGCCCGGACATTGCCCGACAGATAGGCATCGGCCGTTTCCCAAGCGTGGGATTCCGGATTCCAGAAGATAAGGTCTCCCAACTCATCGATGACCTGCGACTCGGGCTTGCTATAGAGCGACGCGATATAAGACATGTCGACAACGCCCCGCTGGTTGAGCGAGACAAGCAAGCCTTCCTCGGCGCTCCGCACTTGCGTGACGGGCGGCGTCTTGCCGACCACGTCCCGCAGCAGAATGGCGGCTTTTTGCGCCTTTCCCGTCGTCTCGTCGTACTCTTCCAGCGACAGGACGAGCATCGCATCGGGATCTTCCTTGAACTTGACGACGTTCGGCATCCGGCGAATCGTTGTGCCGTCACTGGTGACGCCGAAGGTCGTTTTGTTGATGGGGCCGTAAGCCGTAAAAAACTGGTCGTAAGCCCGGTTCAGTTCCCGCCGGGCGTCATCCCGATGGCCTTGATGCCAGTCTTCGTTCTGGGACTGGAGGACGCGGCGAGCGCGGTCTCGCAGGCCAATGAGCGCGGCCAGCCGACGCCCGGTCATCGAACTATCGGACCGCAACGTCGTCCCGCCATAGACCACCGGAATTCCTTGGCCTCCTTGCAACTGGTAAATAGTGCGGTCGTCGCCAATGAAAAAACTCCCTTCGTCGATGTGTCGATCCGGTGGCGGCGGTGTGAAGGAAGGAATCGACGAGGTGCTTTCACGAGACGACCCGATCTTGGCGAAGGAGGGCAATCGCTCGATCGCCTGGTGCAATTGCGTGGCGAGATCGCCACTCGATTCGACGCTCAGGCCTTCTCCGCCATAGAGCGTGTTTTTGCGGCTCCAAGTGCCGAGGACCATTTCGGGGTGATTCACGAAGTACCGGTTTACAGAGACGTCGGTTCCCTCGATGTTGACCGAAGCGATACGGAGCCAATCGTCATCCACATGCCGTGCGGGTTCACCCGGCGGACGCTTGCGAAAGAAGACGATATCGGTCACGACCGCCGTTCCTTCCCGCTTAAACGCGTCGGAAGGAAGGCGGATCGCTCCAACAAAATCGGCACGCTCGCCGAGATACTCGCGCATGGCGGCGTTTTGTTTATCGAGTGTGAAGTGGGTCGTCACGACGCCCAAGACGCCGCCAGGCTTCAAAGCATCGATCGACTTGGCCAGAAAGAAATCGTGCAGGGAGAGCCGCTGACCCTGATACTCGAGTTTCACATCGGCGAACGGGACATTACCGACGACGGCGTCGATGCGGCCTTCGGGCAAGCGTGTATCCCGAAAGTTCTCGATCCGAATGTCGTGGCCCGGATGAAGAGCCTTGGCAATTCGCCCCGTGATCGAATCAAGCTCGACACCGATGAAGTGGGAATTCGGCTTACCATAACTCACGAAGTTGCCGGTCCCACAGCCAGGTTCGAGAATGGTCGCCGCATCGGGGACGCCCAATCGGTCAATTGCCTCGTGAATGGCTTTGATGACCGTCGGCGACGTATAGAAGGCATTGAACGTAGTCCGCTTGGCACTGTCGTATTCACTGTCGCTCACGAGCGACTTGAGTTCCTCGCCGAGAGTTCGCCAACTGTCGTCCTTGTATTGGCCGGTGAGTGGATCGGGAAAGATTGACAAGGCGACCGGGCCGAAGCCACAGAATCGGACGAGGATCCGTTGTTCGTCGCGGGTCGCGTGGCGATGTTCTCGTTCGATCGCTTGGAGCGTCCGGATCGCGGCCAAAATGTCACGAGCCTTGGATTTTTCGCCTGAAGCGATCGTCTCCCGAACGGGAGTTGGGCCATGAGCAGCGGGTTGATGAGTGAACAGCGGGCCTGGGCGATCTTCGACCGGATCAGTCGGCACAAGGTCAAAAAGCGATTGGCGTTGCCGCTCTTGCTTCAGTCGTTCGACGTGTCCTCGGACGGTTGGTTGGGAAGTGATTCCGTTTCGAGCAACTTCTCCTCGAACGATGCAGCTTGCAGGATGCGTTCCTCCATCTCCTTGAGTGCGATCTCGCTCGCCATCGCCGAGACTTGGTAGGAGTCGACTCTCGGGTCGGCGTTCTTGATTTCCTCGATCAACGTCAGGTGCCGGTCCTTTAGTTCCAGCGCCAGTTTTTCCATCAGAGGCAGCAGCACTGGGCGTTTCTCCTTGGGAAGCCCCTTCGCCCACTCTTGCAAGAGTTCCAGAACGATCGTTTTGTACTGCATCGGATGCTCCTGTGGATGGACTGGACGTGAGAAAACTCGCATCCGCATTGCCGTCGAAGTCGAACAACCGGCGTTGACGCCAATGCGAGACGTGCTTGGCCATCGTCAACCGCGGACAGTTGCGGTTAAAATTCCATGTTGGTCTACAGCTTGGAATTTGGGATTCGGCTTTCGGACCAAGGACATGTGGGGACTCCTCCGTGTGGATGGTGGTTCAGGGAAGAGCTGGCGTAGCACAACCGATGATTGCGCGCAACTACTCGATGGCCGGAATCGAAAGGGCCTCCCTGCCCAAGATCTTTCCCACCTCCATAGCCGGCTATTGGACGACTCGTGGCAAGAAACGAAACGGCCCGCGCCAAGATGTGGGGGGCAGGGTCTCACGTCGAGTCAGCGGGCTGTTTCGATGGGGTTAATGTACCAGTCGGCCGCGGCCCGTCAAGAATTCTTCAAAATCACCCTATCATGGCAACGTGAGGCGAATCTTTGGGAGGCAGGTGTCGTTCTCGTTCCTCAGCGAGATTACTTTGGCGTGACGACGGGAAATTGCGAATTACAATTCGCTGCGTTTCTTACATTCCTTCGCTTGCCTATATTCTATGTCCCGTCGCAAAGGGCTCCGGAAAACCGCCGTTCGCCCTCCCCTTCGGATCGAGCAGATTTTGAAGTGGGCCGATCAGCACTTCAAGGAGCGCGACCGCTATCCCAATGTCAATTCCGGCCCCGTGATCGGGGCGCCCGACGAAACATGGCGACGATTGGACGAAGCTTTGTGCCGCGGCTATCGAGGGTTGCCCAAGAGGCCCAAGTCCTCATTGGCCCGCTTGCTGGAAAAACGCCGCGGCGTACGGAACTCGGAATTCCCACCCAAGCTTGTGCCCGACAAGATCGCCAAGTGGGCACACCGGCACTTTCTGAAAACCGGCAAGTGGCCGCGCGTGCGAACTACGGAAAGATCGAAGGCGTTCCTGGTGAAACATGGATGGCGATCGACATGGCTTTGCGAAAAGGAAAGCGGGGTCTTGAAAGAGGGAGTTCGCTGGCCAAGTTTTTGATGCACCGCTTCGGCGTTCGCAATCTGGCCGAACTTCCCAAGTTCACCGTGAAGCAAATTCTCCTCTGGGCCGAAGCGCACATGGCCCGCACCGGCCGCCGTCCCGTCGCCAAATCGGGCCCCATTGCCGAAGCACCAGGCGAAACATGGCGGGCCATCGACAAGGCACTCTTCAAAGGCTCGCGGGGACTGCGGGGAAAGCAATCGCTGGCCCAATTGCTCGACCGCCATCGGCCGGGGACTCAGTTTCGCCGCACGAGCAGGAAGAAGTGAAGCGAGGGTCCTCCGCTGGGCGCGCCCAAGGTACTTCTTTGGTGCCGTTCTCTCGATTCGAGCATTCGCGGAATGGTTGGTCAGTGTGCCGGAAACGTAGCTGTTTCGCGTCGTTGGCGTTCTTCCTTGGGACGATCCTCGCAACTTCGGTCGCCTGAGCGGCCTTGATGATGCCCGGGCGTAAAGCCGCCGCCGTGTCGGGCAAGCAGAAAATCGGCTCCCCCTAGAGGTCGCCCCCAATTTTCAGCTGGCCCGATGCGCTTCGCCCCGTCTGAGGCGGCTTTGATTCGCTGGGCATCAGGCCGCACAGGGCGACCTGAATCACTCAAAAACCAAGGAGAACTTTATGTCCGACACCCAAACCGCTTCCAAGACTCCCAGCCACTATGCCTATCACGTTCGCCCCCGCGACGGCAAGCCAGGCTTCTTCACTAAAATCGGAGCTGCCTGGCCACACCATGACGGCAAGGGCTACAGCATCCAACTCGAAATGGTCCCCGTCGATGGCTTTCTGTCTCTTCGCACAGCAGACGAAAAAAACTCCTAATCGCTCTTCGGGCGGAGCTTTGGCTCCGCCTGCTTGATTCTCAATAACAACCAAGATAGGGAGTTCACTATGCTTTTACTTACCGTCTCACCAAAGTTCCCTTTGGGCCAGATCGTCATCACGGCCAACGCGAGGGAACAGCTATCGCCGCTCGAAATCGAGAACGCTCTTCGCCGACATGCCAGCGGTGATTGGGGAGCCGTACGCCGGGACGACGCCGCGCTCAATGATGTTGGCCTCACAAACGAAGGCCGTTTGTTCTCAGCCTTCGAATCGGGTACGCACAAATTCTGGATCATCACAGAAGCAGACCGTTCGGTGACGACAATCCTCATGCCGGACGACTATTGAATCTATCCAACACCGAGTTACGAGCACCGCGAAGCATCGTCAATCGCGGTGTGCGGCGGCAGCTTTTTGCATCCCCGGCGTTTGACGATTCACTGTAGAAGGATTCCCAGACTTTGATTGTTGCAATCGTTGATTTCGCTTGTCTTCTTGATTGGCTTGGTGCAGTCTCACGATCAATCCACTCGCAACGGGAAAGGACTCGCAATGCTCAATCTTCACTCTCGACTTCTCGCGTTTAACCAGCAGCTCGCCGAGGTAGGCGCGATCGCCATCGTATGGCGTATCGCCGATGTCCGTGAAGTGCGGCCTGATCTCTCGATAGCCCAAGCGAGGCAAGTGCTGCAAGCCATCCAGCAAGACCATGCGTCTGGCATAGGGATCTGTTGGAACACGCTCAGTGCCGTCGCCCATGAGCTGTTCGGCGAGCCGATGTCCGCCAACGTCGCCTAGCCGACGCGAGTTGCTGCCACAATCAAATGCCTTTGTCGTGTGACCGCGATGGTTCCGCATAGGGCCGATTGTTGGGCATGGAGTGGCGTGACTTTGTTCACTCGGTCATTCCTTTCTTTGGATGAACAAGTTCGCCCTGCACAGCCTGGATGCTTTTCGCTTAAAGCCGCAGCCGGTTCGGGCAAGCAGAAAATTGGTTCCCCCTAAAGGTCGCCCCCAATTTTCAGCTTGCCCGATTCGCTTCGCCCCGGCTTGGCGGCTTTGGGTCGCGAGCATCAGGCCGCACGAGGCGACCTGAATCACAAACAAGAAAGGACAACATCATGACAAACGAACAAAACCCCGCCTTCAAACCCATCGACAGCACCCATTCGGCTGACGATCGAGACGACGCAACCCAACCTGCCAAGCCAACCAGCAAACGCCCTGATGTCCGCTATAGGGTCTACCGCAGCAAAGACGGTGTTGATGACACCTTCGAGGTCTATTCCCGGCTCAATGGGTGGCGGATCGCCTGGACCTCATACTGGAGGTGGGACATGCCGCTCGAGTGTGAACGGCGGGCAAAACGCAATGCACGCACCTTTGGCCGATTGCTGGAATTGATCGCGAATGACGCTATCAGCATCGATCTCGAACTGTTAATCGAAGAACTCAAACACATCGCATCCGGCTGGGGATTCCCTGAACTGCGGCAGGCTCGGCCCGATTGGTCGGATGGCAAAGTGTGGAACTGGGTGTCCGAATATCGTTACTATCACGGTAACGACATCGGCTATCCCGCCGACATCGTCGAGGATGTCAACCGACTTGATCAATGATCTACCGCAATAGCAGCTCCGATTCTCAGTACGCCGCCAGCCTGAGCCGCTGGCGGCTTTGCTCAACGTGCTACGCCGCGAACCGCAACGCGATGCTAGGCATTCCTTTGCGGCTTCCCATTCGGCGAATGGGAGCCGCTCGTGATACCGCCGCGTACTCCATGCACGGTGCGACTCTAGCGAGATCCACAACCGCACCAACAGCCCGAGGAGGCTGACGCTTTGCTCGCCGTTTTCTTGTCCGCAAGGCGAAGCAACGGCGGTGAGCTGTCGGTTGTTCCGACCGAACACACGTCGCTCATTGGCGACGATCCCTTGCTTGCAGTTACGACCAAGTGTGTCGTCACAACTGACCTTTGGTCAGTTGCCCGACTGTGCCCCGCATGCCACAACTGCGCCAGTGCGCCGCACGCACGTCAGCCGCCATCCGAAACGCGGCGTCGAAATCCGACGTGTAGTAAATAATGTCAGACGTCTTCCCTAAGCACAGCTTAGGAGGAGTTTTACCGTAAAACCGATCGTACGACGAATCGTAATGGCGATTTGTCGTGTTTCCGTGCTGTCGTGAAATCGTATTTACGAGAGCACGGAGAAGCGTGTTTGCGTAGAGACGGAGAATCGTACGTGCGACGATACGCCGCCACAGAGAAACGGCGATACGACATTGCAGAAGTACGATTCGCTGACCGGCGCCAAGGCAATCGACGGAGCTTTCGAGCAAGCGCCAAGCCAATACGATTTCGATTGACATTCACCAGGCAGTTGTCCTATGGCTTACGAAGAATCGCAAAATCGCAAATACGATTCGACGTACCTGCGAAAAATCGTAAATCAGGAGGACCATGCCGAAAGTCATCTCGATCTTGAACCAAAAAGGGGGCGTCGGAAAAACGACCATCGCCGTTCACTTGGCCACCGCACTGGCACGAAAGAAGAAACGAGTCCTCCTCGTTGATGCCGATCCGCAAGGAAGCGCACTCGATTGGTCGGCGGCTCGAAAAGACCCCGCCTTGTTTCCGGTTGTCGGGCTCCCGAAGTCTTCACTCCATAAGGAATTGCCCGCGCTGGCCGCCAACTACGACTTCGTCGTGATCGACGGACCACCAAGAGTCTACGACGTCGCGCGCTCCGCAATCATGGCGAGTGATCTAGTGATCGTTCCCGTTCAACCATCGCCCTATGACGTGTGGGCTGCCAAAGAGATTATCGATTTGCTTGAAGAAGCGTCGGTTTACAAGGCAAACCTGAAAAAAGTATTTGCGATCAATCGGAAGATCGCCAATACAGCGATCGGACGGGATGTCGTCGATGCCTTGCGTGCTTACCCGCTTCCCGTCTTAAAGAGCGCCCTCTGCCAGCGCGTTCCCTTCGCCGAGAGCGCCACGCAGGGGCTCACCGTCTACGAACTCGATCCCGATATGTTGGCCAGTCGTGAAATGTCGGACTTGGCCGACGAAGTGATGGAGGTGCTCGCATGAAGAAAATCAATTTCACTGGCAAGCCTTCGTCGAGCAACAGCAACGTCGACAACTGGGTGGAAAAGCGTGAGATTGTACCCGTCGAACGGACCAAGCGTCTCACGATTGATGTTCCTTTGAGTCTCCACAAGCGAATCAAGACGCAATGCGCGGTGGGCGAATTGGTCATGGCGGATGTGATTCGGGAAATCCTCGAAGAGCGATTTCCGGCAACGGCAGAGTAGGGAGATTTTCCGTGGATACGATGCGTCGTAAATACGATTTCACGACGATCCGGCGGTTCAATGCTCTGAATCGCAAAGGTTTCACGTGGTAAGGCGGCTTCCGCCCAAGGACTCGCAGCAGCCCGATTTGTTCGCGGCGAGCTTTGCCGATATCCCAATTCGCGACCAGCGCGACACGATGGAACGGCCCTTCTTCAGCTTGGCTAAAAAACCACGACTTACGCCGATCGAATATCAGGTCGGCAATGTGTGGGTGAAAGTCAGTGCCAACCAAGAGTTCGGCATGGCGACGATTTGGGACGCCGATATTTTGATTTGGGCGTCGACGCAGATCACCGAGCAACTTGACAGGGGAGGGACTCCTTCACGGCGAATTCAATTCCATCCGTATCATTTGCTCTCGGCGATCCGACGATCAACAGGTGGCAAAGACTACGCCCGCCTTCGCGCCGCCTTGCAGCGGTTGACCCACACCGCCGTGCAGACCAACATCCGCGCCGAGGGCAAAAAACTGTTCAGTTCGTTCCATTGGCTGGAAGGGTGGAGCGAGACGATCGATGAGAAAACCGGCGAGCCGACGGGCATGACCATCACATTGCCCGACTGGTTGTACACCGGGATCACGGAACGGGGAGGGGTGCTCACGATCCACGAGGACTATTTTCTGTTGACCGGCGGAATTGAGCGGTGGCTGTATCGCGTCGCGCGCAAGCACGCTGGAACCCAGGAACTCGGCTGGAGCTTCACGATGAAGCAGCTCTATGAAAAATCGGGGTCCGCCGCGCGGTTGTCGGACTTCGCCGTCGACGTTCGCAAGGCTGTTGACGCGAATCAGATTCCCGAATACATCTTGTCCATCCGACGTAATGCGGAAGGCGACGAATGCGTTCATTTCCTGAATCGAACCAAGCTCGCGTCAGGCGATCCGAACAAAGAGTTTCGGCGGCATCCGCGGCGCCGCTTTGGACAAGGCATCTACGGTGGGCCTTACCGCTTGAAAAACAACGATACCGTTTCGGGCGATTAGGCGTAAGTCAGTCGTTCAAATGGCTCAAACTCGGCGCCGGAACGGCAAATTCGCGATCGTTTGGCTTGCAGCTACCGGCTTTTTAGGCGTGTTTCCGGCTCTAAGCACGCTATCGGGCGAATAGGCGTAAACAAAGACTGCCTGTTTGCGTGTGTGAATTGCCACGGGCGAATAGGCGCACGACTCTCGGGCGAACAGGCGCAAACGGTATCGGGCCATTAGGCGCAAAGACTCGGGCGATTGGGCGCATAGTGAGGAGATTGTCGTCGAGAAATCAAGGATTTGGGGCGAGCTTAACTGTTTAACAATACCTAAAGGTATATAGATAACTTACTTAACGGAGAAGGCGTTGGGGATAACTCGTTCCGTGGTGCCCGAGGGAAGAACTGATTTCTTGGCAGAATGCAATTCTTGGTGACAATCGGCCTTGCCTTCGACGCCAAAGCCAAAAAGAAACCCTAGGAAGAGAGGAAAGAGGGTAGGGCGCTACCAGGGTAGCGGGAAAACGATTTGACAGTGAATTACACCGTTTTCGACGGTTGCTTATCGACGAGCGCTTATCGCTCGCCGAATTCCGCCCACAGAGTTCCATACGAACCGATTTGTGCCGCGCGAATTCGAGCTTGCACTGCGACCAGCGGCAGCCAGCTCGACAAATCCCGCAGGATCAGGTCGGGACGAGACTCGTTGGCGATGAATAGCCTCATGCGTTTGTAACCTAACGTCATCAGCTCATCGAACAAGGCAAGTCCCCGCTCGACGCCCGTGACTTCCGGCTCCAATTCAAGGCAAAGAATCGGTCGATCCTCCCCAAGTGTTCGCTTGGCGCCTTGGATGAGTCCGAGCTCTTCACCCTGGATGTCGGCCTTGATGAGGTCAATGCGTCGATCGACATTTGGAACGGAAGCCCCGAGCATCTTGCCGCCCTTATTCGAAACCTGGCGAGTCAACTGCTGGGAGTTCCGCCATCGGCTGCTGCCTCTCAGGTTGAATTGGGCAGCGCGCTTTTGTGGAAGATAGGAGGATGCGAACGAAGCTCGCATCTTCTCCATCTTCGACCGGGTTTATTCCCGGCGGGCATTCTGGCCAGGAACTACCATACCGGACCCAAGATGGGCGAACAGGGTCCGAACTCGCTTGCATTATTCACACGTCGAGGTAACTCATGATCACGCACTTCCCCTTGTTTGTCGTGCTAAGGCATTCTTCAAGAGTTATTCAACATGAAAGCCCATCGCACCCGCACCGCTGATCCCACGAAGATTCTCTTTCGCGGCGAGATTGTCGCGGTTCTTCAGGATCTGCGACGCAAAGCGAAACGTTCGCCAAGCACTCGATTAAACTTGATCGTCTTTCGCCTGGCCACGTGTTGCGGCCTGCGTGCGAGCGAGATTGCAAATCTTCGTATTGGCGACGTTCGCGTCGAGACTTCGCGGCCGCACATTAGGATTCGTGCTGGCGCCGCGAAAGGCGGAACGCCTCGCACTGTTCCGCTCTGGTGGGACGCTGGGACGCTTGAGGATTTGCGAGATTGCAAGCGCGATCGAGCGGGTCAAGCAGGCGATTTCTTCGTCGCCCGTTGCACAGCGTAAGCGGTTCTCACGTCACACGCTTCGCAAGCGTTTCCGCACCGCGTGTAGGTCACTCGGCGCCGAACGCCTAGCGACACTCACTATTCACCATGGGAAGCACACGTTTATCTCACACGCGTTGGCAGGTGGCCGTACCTTGGCCGAGGTCGGCGACACAGTTGGGCACGCCAATATCTCGATCACGTCGGCTTATCTCCAGGTGGCCGTGGAGGACGACGCCGTGGGAATGTTGTTTGGAATACAGTGAACATTGGAATTCGAGAATTCTCGTTCATTGTTTTAGTCCACCGCTTGATTGCTTACTCCAGAAGCCCGGCTTAAACTCGGGGCCCAACGCTTGCAGCCGACTCTCAATCAATTGAACCTTGGCACGAATGTGGCGATCTTCTTTCATCGCCGCCATAAGCCAAGCGTATTTTGGAATGAGCCTCGTACCGTCTAAGATAAACATTAGGACTGCGTCGCAACCCGGAATGCACCTTCAACCAAGAAGCGAGCAGGTCGTGACATCTCGAATCGCCTGCGAGTATTTGAAATTTCCACTCACCTCCCCCGTAGTCGTCGGCGCTTGCCCGCTCACGCTGGAGCCCGAAAAGCTGCGGCAGATGATCGCTGCCGGCGCTGGGGCGGTGGTACTTCCGTCCCTGTTCCAGGAACAACTGTCGACTCAAGGGGAGTGGCCCCTTGATCGCGTCGCGGCGTCCGAACTCGCGGCGCAGGATTTTCGTCAGCAAATCTATAATGGCGGCCCCGCCCAGTACTTGAGCAGCATCCAGGAAATAAAACGGATCTCGACTGTGCCCGTCGTGGCGAGCATGAGCGGCTATTCCGCGGGCCCCTGGCTCGACTTCGCGCGGCGCATCGCAGCCAGCGGCGCCGATGCGATTGAGCTGAACCTGCAGCCGGTTATCGTCGATCCGCAACAACCGGCAGAGGAAATCGAAACCGCCATCTGCCGGATTATTCAGTCTGTTTGCCAGAGCGTCACTATTCCCGTGGCCGTGAAGACGACCAGGCACTTCACGAACGTGGCTCACATGGTGCAACGCATCCACTCGGCCGGCGCAACGGGCGTGGTGTTGTTTGCTCATGAGTCGCATTGGGACGTCGCGCTCGACCATCTGCAATGGACCACCAACTGGGAGCTGACCCCCATCGATACCGTCGGTGCCACGATCGCCGGCCTCGTGCAGGCGCGAATGGGCAATGCCGAGGTCTCGTTCGCAGCCAGCGGCGGCGTTCGCACCGCGGAAGACGCCCTCAAAGCGCTGATCGCCGGGGCCGATGTCGTCATGATCACCTCCGAGATCTATCGCTCCGGACCGGAGGCTATCAGCCGCATCGTCCAAGGCGTCGAGCGATACCTCGAAACGCACGGCTTCGGATCGCTCCCCGAACTCCGCAAGGCCCGTCCCATACCTCAGTCCCGCACGCAGCGCCATGCGCGGCAGTCAAACTACCTCGATCCCCTCACCGCATCCCAGACTTACCACGACCCGTCACCGGTCACCGACCAACAAACCGGCGACAAGTACGGCCACCGCGATTAGCTCAATCGCAACGGCCGTCATTCGGAACTTCACCACAGCCGCCGTGTGCCACCTATAGGGAGTCCCAAGTCAAGTCGCACTTCGAGCGCTCGGCCCGAATCTCTTTGCTGCTTGCTTGGGAGGGGCACGGAGGGTGGGCGTGGCGAGGGCTGCAATTCTTGGAGACTTGCGCCGCAAAGGCGACGCGCTCACCGAGTACGCGGCTGAACCTAATCGTGTTCCGCCTCGCCACGTGTTGTGGCCTTCGCGCCAGTGAGATCGCGAACCTTCGTATCAGCGACGTACGTGTCGAGACTTCGCGGCCACAAACATAGACAGGTCCGTGACGCGATGCTGCAAAGCGCTTCTCCCGGCAATATTTTCGCGGGTATTTCCATACTGCCTTCTTTCCCTTGGTGCCGAACGACTTGCAACGATGCGACGGTCACCTTCAAGCGGGAGATCAACGAGTACGCTTTCACGTGTGTGTCGAATCATCGTCCACGGAAGCATCCCGTTCGGCCGGCACTGTGTGGGCCAACCTCAACTCCCGAAGCATCGACCGCTTTTTAGATTGATGCGCCTGCATTCGGCCCAGGATACCGTCTAACGTTCGCACCGCGCTGACGATATGCGGCCCCTTGTTTAACATGACGCACTCAGCACGGTCTCCCATCGCCGCGTCGGTAATTTCGGCGCGCGACGGCATCCCTTCCTTCGCGAGATTCTCCAGAACTTGTGTGGCCCAAATCACGGGAATATGGGCGGCTTCACAAATCCAAAGGATCTCTTCCTGAACTTCGGCGAGGCGCTCAAAGCCGCATTCGACGGCCAGATCGCCCCGAGCGATCATCACCCCGCAACGAGGAGCTCGCATGGCCGTCAGCAACATGTCCGGCAGATTCTCGAAGCCACGTCGCGTTTCGACTTTGAGCACGATGCCCGGCTGACGACTGCCTAGATGTGCTAGGTGCCCCTGAAGCGATTCCACGTCGCTCACCGAATTGGCGAAAGACAGCTCCACAACATCGGCGTGTTCGGCGACAAACGCCAGGTCTTCGAGATCCTTGGGGGTCATAGCCGCCAGACGCAAGTCACTCTCGGGGAGGTTGATACCCTTGTCGCCTCGCAACTTCTCTCCTCGCAATCGTGCTTGGTTGATCCGGACATGAACCCGCGTTTTCTCAACCTTTTCGATGACACCCCCGATCTTGCCATCATCAAACCAGATTGATTCTCCCGATTGAACGTCATCGAATACTTCCGAAATCGTGCAGCCGATCACGGCAGGCGTAAGGAGCTGTCCACCGCTGTCGTAGGTCGCGGGGCGACCCGGCTTGAGGTCTCGGGTTAGAATCAGCAGGTCACCTTGTTGTAGGGAAATGGTGTTCTCAACATGCGGCAACTCGCCGACAGAGGCCCGACGGACTTCACCTTTACCTATGCCGCGCGCTCGACGTAGGACCGTCCCGGGAACGATGTAAGCTGTCTTTGTTGCCTCCGCCCAGCAACCGAGATCGGTCACATCAACAATTTGAAATGCCCGTTTAGCCTCTCGGGCATCGATGAATTTCACCTGTTCGCCCGTGCGAAGGCGGGTCAGCCACATCGTGGGCACGGAAAGGCAAACGCTCGCCGGCGAGGGAGGCGGCTGGGGAAATGTCTCCGAGGTCAACCAAACCCGCGCGGGGGCGATAACCCTGCCAAAGACATCGCGCTGGGGGCGTATGCGAACCACCATTGGGCCTGGTTCCAGCGGTCCGGTGCGCAACTTCGATCCGCCCAGGTCCATTACCACGCGACACGACTTCCCCAGCATCTGCTCAGCCCGCCTGAGGTGCTCGATCATTCGTAACCAAGTCGCAGCATCGTCATGAGCACAATTGATGCGCATGCAGTCCATGCCTTGCCGAAGCAGGTCTCGAACGAGCATATAATCCTCCGCCCCTTCGCTGGACATAGTGACCATGATTCGTACGCCCCGACCGGGGGCGACGGGGCCCAACAGACCTTCGGCGTGTTCCGCAAGCAACCGTTCACCTTGGGCGAAATCGACGACCGCTGTCCCCTGCATCGGTGGCCGCTCGGAGCATCCCATCAGGCGCTGCAGGACTTCCATAACCGAATCGACCGTGGCCAAAACATGCGACTCGGCACGACCCAGGGAGGAAAGTCCCAAAGCGGCCAAACGCATTTGCAACGGACGGAGGTCGCGGCGACGGAGCGCAAGGTAATGCAAGAGATTCCGGGCGCTGTCTCGATAGTTCGCGTGAACCTTTTCGAGGCGTGCCTGCGACATAGCCGCGCCATCGACTATATCCGCCCGAATGACCGTAAGCTCATTGAAGGCGCTCTCGATATCCATATTTCTTTGGCAGGCCCCTTCCTTAATGTTTTCCATGGTCAAAAGCATCCTATCCCAAAGGCTCAACGTCGCAGCTCAACTGCGGCGGCGACGTGTGAAGGGTTGAAGTCACTGAGCACGAAAAGCTGCAAACCTGCCGTTCACGATATCGAGGCCGAGACGGCTTCCACAGCGAAGGGACTTTGCCGGCCTCAGCAGTCCGACTAAGGGCGCCCCGTACCAAATCTGACTTATCGAATATCACGTTCCATCATCTCGTCTCCTGTGAAAATCTTAGTACGAGGCTCAATCCATAGCGCTACAGCGAGAATCCGGGTGATTTGGTCCGGCCAGGAGCAAGCAAAGTCCGACGTCTGCACGCGCATATTGCGAAAAGTAAGCGAGGGAATCATCTACTTAGATGAGATGCGCTGTCGCGGGCTTAAAAGCGGTCGCTTGGATATTGGCACACTTTTGAAGGGACCTCGCATACGGTTGCAATAATCAAAAGTCACCCAAACCCACGGTTGCTATTGATTCGGGGACGTAATTCGAAGGCCTGGATGATCAATCGGGCTTGAATGCGCACCGTTCGATAGTTTCCGATCCCGTTAAGCTGCATCGCCTTCATGACTTTCCAAGCCTGGCTCTTCCTTTTTGAAAAGGTCCAGAAAGCGATCCTCGTAATCCGCAAATACTTCGAGTCGGTCGAGTTCCTGCTTAAGTTCGTAGGCCTTCGACTTATCATGTCGAGCTTGATCAAAGAGGCGTTCGATGCGTTGTTCGTCAACGGACGAAAGTTTTGGTTCAACGACAGGCGGCGCGAATTCCTCTTCGTCCTGGGCCGGTTCGTCTTCATGCAGCGATTGCTCGGCTTTCGCGAGCGCCTCTCCAAGCTTCTCATTCATCACCTGCGCTTGTTCGCTTAGTTCGGCGAGATCTATTGTGATGTTCGCCAGAGATCGAAACGCCTCGAGCACCGCAAGCGAAGCTGCCGGAAACGGTATGTGGGCAAGAATGTGAGGAAGTTCACCTAAAAGGCAAGCACCGTTTATCCCAGCCTCGGCCGCTGCTCCTAGCAGAATTCCGTTTAACCCTCCGATCTGGCCTTCGGCGAGAAGCTCCAGTTTTGAACCTCGCAAATCGTTCAGACCCTCTTCTGAAGTCGCCGCGCAGAACACACGCGGTTGACGCTGTGGATGCATTTGCGTGGCCATCGCTGCAAAGGTAAAGATCCGTTCAACGCCCATTTGTTGGGCTGCCTCGATGAGTTTGCGACAAAACGCATATTTCTGTGCTCTTTCCCAAAATCTTGTCCGCTAGCAGGGCTTAAATGACTGGAGGAACGACCTTCTCCGAGCGCGGCATAGCCGCAGGAGAAGATCATGTCTGTTCACGAAGGTCATGAGGATCGGTGGGTTAATGATGGGCGGGGCGAAGTGCGACGTGCGATGCCACGTGCGCCGTTCGATCCGCGTGGCGCGGAGGATGCGGAGCGTGTCACGGAGTCAGACCATGTGACGGAGGATGCTCGCGAGCGTTTAGACGACTCGGGATTGTGGGAGGAGGCTGATCTCGGCTCGCCACCTGCCCCTGACGAGGAGTTCGTCGAAACGTCCACGTCGTCCCTGGAAGAATTGGATTCGGACTTAACTTCCGATGTGAACGGAGCTGACGCTCCTGACCGTCCGATCGGTTCGGGCGAGGCTTCGGACGAATCGGTTCGCCCACCTCGATTCCTCGGCCGCAAGACCACGGGTTGGGATGGCAAGTCGAAGGCTCGGCGACTGGTGAAGCCGGATGAAGTTCGCGGCGCGTTCTCACCTCAGGAACGGTTGCTGATTCTCGATGCCTGGCAGCGGAGTGGTTTACCGGCGGGGGACTTCGCGCCGCTGGTCGGGCTTTCGAAGCACACGCTGTACTTGTGGAAGAAGCGATTCGTGCAGTTGGGTCCTGGGGGATTGATGGAGCAGCCGCGGGGCGCGCAGCAAGGGAGTCGCCTTTCGGAGGTGAGCAAGCGAACGATCGTCATGCTCAAGCAGGCGCACCCCGATTGGGGATGCCAGCGGATCAGCGACGAACTGCTCCGGGGACCGGCCCTCTCGGCAAGTCCTTCGGCGGTGGCCCGGGTGTTGCACGAAGCGGGCTATGTCATGGAAGAGCGGCGGACCCAGCCCCATCCCGACAAGGTGCGGCGATTCGAACGGGCGCGGCCCAACCAACTGTGGCAGACGGATCTGTTTACGTTCGTCCTCAAGCGTCAGAACCGGCGGTTATTCCTGGTCGCCTTCATGGACGATCACAGTCGTTACCTGGTGGCCTACGGCCTGCATGCCAGCGCTTCGACGGCGCTGGTGCTGGAAGTGGTGCGGGCGGCGATCGCCAACTATGGTCCGCCTGAGGAGATTCTGACCGACAACGGCCCGCAGTACGTGACCTGGCGCGGGAAGAGCCAGTTCAGCCGGGAACTTGAGCAGCAAGGGATCAAGCAGATCGTGGCCCGGCCGCGGCATCCGCAGACGCTGGGGAAGATCGAGCGATTCTGGGGGACGCTGTGGCGTGAATGCCTGGAGCGGGCGGTCTTCCTCGATCTGGAGGATGCCCGCCAGAGAATCGGGCTGTTCATCGATCACTACAACTTCCAGCGTCCACATCAGGGAGTGGAGGGATTGGCTCCGGCCGATCGCTACTTCCAGGCGGCGCCGACGGTGCTCAAGACGTTGCAGGAGCGGGTGGCGGCCAATGCGTTCGAGTTGTCGCGTCAGGGGACGCCTCGCCCTCCCTTCTACGTGACGGGGCAAGTGGCTGGCCAACCCTTTAGCGTGCATGCCGAAGGGGAACGGGTCTTCCTGACCCGCGCGGGCCAGCCCCGCCAGGAAGTGGAACTCGTTGGTCCGGGATCTGCCAGCGAGGCCCCACGTGAGGAAGCGGAACCGTTGCCGCAGCCGATCTGCCCGCATGCCGCGCCGCCAGGGGTTGAAGTTCCGGCACCGCCGGCACCGGGTGTCTCGTGGCATGAAGTGCGAGAGTCTTCTTCAGGAGATAACGCTTCATCGGGAGACAATCCATGACGCAAGCTTCCCCGGAGCAAGTTGAAAAGCAAGTCCAGAAGTCTCCTTCCAAGTCTCGTCGGGTGCGGAACTCGCAGCCGTTGGCACCAACTTCGGCCAGTGCGCAGGCGCGTCGGCAAGCGGCGGCGATCCTGGAAGTCCTGGCTGGCCTTCGCCGTCCTACTGAAGCGGCGCAGGCCTTGGGGACTTCGCTGCCGCGTTACTACCAGTTGGAGCGGCGGGCCTTACTGGGACTCCTCTCGGCGTGCGAACCGGCGCCGCGTGGTCCGCGGGTCGATCCTTCGAAGCGGATTGTGGCGCTCGAGCGAGAGAACCGGCGACTGCAACGGGAATGCGATCGCCAGCAGGCGCTGGTGCGGAGTGTGGAACGCTCGCTGGGCTTGGCCCAGGCCTTGAGCGAGAAGTCGGTCAAGTCCGAGAAGCCCGGCAAGGATGAAAAGCCCGCCGACGGGAAACGCAAGCGAAAACGCCGTCCTGCCGTACGGGCGCTGAGGGCGATTCAGGGACTGCAGGTTCTGGAATCGCCCGCTCCGGAGGCAAGTGCTGTGCTGCCTTCGGCTTCGAGTTGACGTATAACGATGGTTATCCATGGGTGGCGGACGATTCTCCCGCCACTCTCTCTTGGCCGGAGGACGACTCATGTCACGGACCGGACGCAAGCCGCAGGGAGTGGGGCTTCTTCAGCCTCTGCAAGGATCGGAACTCGCCAAGCGGCGAATGGCTTTATTCATCCAGACTCTGGCGGGCGAGACGAGTGTCGTCGAGGCCTGCGCCGAGTTGCAAATCTGCGAATCGCGGTTCTATGGCCAGCGTGCCGAGTGGCTGCAGGAATCCCTGACGTTACTGGAACCACGCACGGCGGGTCGGCCCGCCAAAGTCGCCTCTGCTCCCAGCGAGGAGGAGGTGGAATCGTTGCGGGAACAGCTTCGAGAGAGCGAATCGCGGGCTGCGGCGCTCGCCGTGAAGGCCGAGTTGGCCGGTAGGGTCCGTCTTCGTGGCTCGGCCTGCACCCCTTCAAAAAAAACGAAGTAAGCTGCCGATCCCATTCTTCGGCGACGAGCGCCTGTCACGTCGGACTGTCGCGCGTTCGACGCGACTGGGAGGCACGGTCCCACGAGCGTCGCCTTGCCGAACAAGCTCTCCGTCATTGTGTGGCGACCGCCTGCACCGAGGCCAAGCGGAAGTCGGTTCCCATGATCTGGGTCACCCGGAGGCTGGAACTCTCGGATCGGACGACGCGACGCTGGCGCACCGCCGAACGGCAGAAGCGGCCCGCACGCCGCGGTCGACCGGGAAGAGCGGCTACGGTCCAGGAGCGGAATGCGGTCCTGCGGTTCCTTAGGGAACGGGGAGCCGGAACGCCCCTCTACGCCGTGCGCCGGGCGTTCCCCGACTTGCGTCGCTCCGATCTGAGCGAACTTCATCGCCGCTATCGGCGCGTTCAACAGCGCCGCCGCGCTCGCAAACAATCACGGTTGAAATGGCTCGCCCCCGGCACCGTCTGGGCGGCTGACTTCAAAGAACGGCGAGAGCCGATCGAAGGCCGGTATGGCTGGATCCTCTCGATCAAGGATCTTGCCAGTCGCTATCAACTGGCGTGGCAACCACTCGAAGCAGCCACGGCGGCAGCGGTTCAAGCTGTGTACCGGCGTCTGTTCGACGAGCATGGCCCGCCGCTGGTATTGAAGTCCGATAACGGCAGCCAGTTCCGCGACGAAGGGACCAAGGCCACGCTGGCCCAGTACCGAATCGCGCCGCTCTACAATCCAGTCCGCCATCCCAGCTACAACGGCGGTGTCGAGCGAGCCAACGGCCAGTTGGCGGGCTATCAGGAGGCCGTCGCCGAAGCACACGGCCGGGCCGGACTGCCGACTCGCGGCGATGCCGAGCAAGCCCGTCAACTGGCCAATGAACTCACGCGCCGCGACGGCTTCGCCGGACTCTCGGCCCAGGACCTCTGGGAAGCGCGATCACCGATCGCCTCTTCCAACCGAGAAGACTTCCTGCGGACACTGGCCGAGCATCGTGTGGCCGCTCGCCAAGCACTTCACTTCGAACCCGCCGAGGAGTTGACGCACTACCAGCAAGCGGCCGTCGATCGCCTCGCCGTACGCGACACGTTGGTCGCACAACAGCTGCTCGAAATCCTTCCTAGGCGTCGGAGGCGCCAGCTCAACGAGGCACAGCGCGCGAGCCCATCGAACGACATTCCTGATGAAAACGCTTCGCCGTCTCTGGCATCGCCCCACAGCGCGGATAAAGTAAAGGCTGCGAGCCTTGCTTCCTCGATCGTCGACGAAGCGCAGGACTGCGACTCGCTCCAACAAGATGCAGTCCAACAACCACAAGAGAAGGTCACTTCCTCCACCAGTAAAACGACAGCTAGCGGACAGAATTACGGATAGGGCACAGGTGAGCAAATTGAACATCGTAGGTGCGGCGACGATCAGGCGGGCATTAGCTTCGCCTTCATCGTCATGGATGTTGTTAACATGAGCGACATCATAGCGAATCGAAATTTCCCCTTCGTCCGACGGGGCATAAATATTTGGCCCTTTTCTTTCCCAGGGGCCGTTCGAAAATTTAGCCATCTTGACCTGGCTCCTTCATGTCGTAAGCGACTTCCCCCATTGTTACGGAAATAGCCACAAATCACCACGAATGCAGTGCAAAAAGTGCGGGTTCAGGTCCAAGATACTTTCAACCCATCCTCATGGCACGTGGCTGCTCATCAGCGGTAAAGTACACTTGAATAAGAGCAACGATCTCTAGCACTCGTGTCAAGCGATTCGCGTTCTGAAGTCTTTAACATACAAACAAGGAGTGCTCCGAAATGCCCCCCCAAATTGAGTCTGAAAAAACGTTCGATAAAGATGCTGCAGAGAGTCTCGTATCGACTTACGCTGCGGAACTGGAGGTCGAAGTTGACCGATTGCGAATCCGAGAGGATCTGATTCGCAACGAAGCAAATGAATTCTTGACTCTAATTTCTCCATTGGTGGATTCCGACCTAAACGCGGGAGAATGGAGCGCGGTTCGAAAGGAAATCCGCGAAACCACGCACTCTTTTCGTGAGTTGCTTAGTTACTTCAACGATCAAGCGGGGCCGACACTGGCGCGCGACGAGGTTTCGAGCATCGATTTACAAGAATTAATCGAGCAAGTTTTCATCACGCAACAGCGCGTACATCTTGCTACCGAAGCAGTATTGCACCTTTCACTTCAGACTCAAACGATTCTGTGGTTCCCAAATCGGATGCGTCACATTCTTCACAATCTTTTAGGGAATGCTCTACGATTTCGCGATACAGCTAAAGGTGAAACTCGCGTCAGCGTTACAGTAAAGGCGGTCAACGGGCAATTTGAATTGCGAGTTAGTGACAATGGAACTGGCATAACGGCGGCTCTTTCCACGTCGCTCCTTGATCTTCCTCAGCGCGCGGCACAGAAACGACGCATGCATTCCAGTATGGGACTTGCGGTTGTTCAGTTCCTGGTGCATCAAAGCTGCGGCAGTGTCGAAATTGAAAGCAGAGAAGACCAAGGAACCAGTATCGTTGTGCATCTGCCGCAATATGTCGTTGGTGACTTTCTTGAACCCGCCGGCGGCTGAACTTTCCCGCTCCCGGGTTAGGCACTGTCTCGCAAATGTAAAAGTGAGGCCAAAACCTTGACTCAAATGACAAATCTCGGCCATTTTCAAGGAAATTGGCATCGAGAAGCCCGGTCTGAATGAATTACGGGACAGTGCCTATAGCAACTTTAATTCGCTCGGCGCCAACCTCAGTGACTTTGGTTCTCATGAGGTGAACAATCCCAACGCCGGCAGCCTTCACTCGTTAACACGCATGAAGTCCTACCTCCCCCGCTTCACGCTCCGCCGTGCGCTGAACTGCATTGCCTTCTTGGCCTTGCTCCTGGGGTGGCTGCGATTTGATCGGGCAAAGTTTGCTCATGAGCGACTGTTCGATGTGGACGACTTAAAGGCAACGTCACTGACACTTCGCCCTGCCATCTATCCTCGTGAGATTCGTATTCATCGGCTCGCTTGACCTGAAGGCGAGTGACCTGGTACTTCAGAAATCCTGATTCCCCTCCTTGGTCGACTCGATTGGCCAGGACCAAGAAGTGCCATATTGCCCCCACTACTCTCGCGCTTCGCACCTTGTCGGCGGTCCGTTTAGCCCCTGTGAAGGCGACAACCAATTCCGGTTTCTGCTGGGCGAGCATTGATCGCGCAGCGTCATCGCGAACGTCGCCCATATGCAGCCTTGATCTCGCCGGCACGAAACCGCCGCGAACGACGCCGCGAATTGGGTAACAGGTGCGTGGGCCGTGGACGATTTTATGCTTGATCGCGTGCGAGTCTTCCGAGAAAATAGGATCACGTCTGGCCGCGCCGCCGCATCGGCGAGTTCTAAGAGGATGATCAACCATGTCCCTCGCCGTTTGCGCGCTGCTGTTCGCTCAACTGGGACAATTACCGGAAGAGGATGCGGCAGCCACGAAGGCAGCATCGCTTGAGAGGATTGTAAGAGACCTCGAGAGTTTTGAGTTGTCGGTGGTTTCGGACTCACCGGAGAAGCTCGCATTAAGCGGCGATCCTGTGTTGCGATGGAACTATCCCATTCGCAATGTGGACGATGCAGCCCTTTTCGTGTGGCTGGGAAAGGATCGTCCCGAGGTGGTCTCAACCGTCATGTCATACAGAGACGGGAAAGGCAACTTGCGGAGAGCGTACGAGTTTCTCTCCGTTTCCCAAAATGCGCTGGAGGCACAGCAAAAGGGCGGCCAGGTTTGGCATCCCGCTAAACCCGGCTTCACATGGCAGCCATTGCCAGAAGCATCCGTGCCGGCGCGAACGCCTGCAGAGCGAAAACGCCAGATGCACGACCTGGCTGCCAAGTTTCAGGTGGCTGTCCAGTCCGAAGATAATCGGTATGAACTGAGGTTGCTTACTAAGCCATTGTATCGTTATCAAAGCGCTACGGCCGACATCCTCGATGGCTGCTTGTTTGCATTCGTTGAAGGAACCGATCCCGAGTTGATCTTGGCAATTGAGAGTTCCGCTGACGCCCCTCACTGGAAGTTCGCGACCGGACGACTTACTCGCTTTCGGATTGAGGTTCGGTTCGACAATAACGTGCTGACCGAGTTCCCTCAGATGGCAGGCACCGGACAAATCTCGGATACTTACCTAATTCCCGAAGGTGGTCCTCTTGATGCCATCGAAAAGTGACTCGTCTCATCGAGCAGAGCATTGATCGCAAGTTTAATCGCGATCGTGATAGCGTCCCAAGTCTTAACAATACGAGCGAGATCACCTGGTAAATCGGTGACGGTTAAAGACAGCGATTGCCTATCGTTCCCGCAACCAGCTTTCGAGTCGCAACACAAGTTTTTGTGCGACAAGGCGATTGCGCCCTCGAGCGATCCAGTTCCGAAGCTGAAGGTAGAGAGCCGCTTATGGAAGAAGGACGGTTTGAAGGATTGCCGATGTTGAGGGTTGCCAGTCCGCGATTCCTTCCCAAAAAAGTTCTATTGGTGTCCTCCCGCCTCCGTGCTCGAAACGAATCTCCCTCACCTTCGCAGTCTACGACCACAACATCCGAACTCGCGACTTTCATCACTGCCTGCTCCAAGCTCGACGCCCGATCATTGGCAGCATTTGGGCAACACGATTGGCCGTGCCAGGCCAATCTCACTACAATGTCGCTCGGCATGGAGCGGAGTCGTTTCCTCCTGAGTACACCGGGTTTTTGCGTCATTCCAACGCGTTTCAAACGTCAGCCAAGCGTCACGAATAGGCACACGAACAAGACTTAGGATCTGGTGTGTCACGGCGTCGGAGTGAGAGGCCAATTAACGGGCGCGATGCTTCCGCCACTCGAGCACGCGATTCTGACGTTTCATGACTTGTAACGTTTGCAAGTTTCTTATGGCTCGAAGCTGCTGCGGACTTCGCCGTTGACACGAATTTTAATGTATCCCGGTGGCGACCCCGAAGTTGTCCCTAATCACGCGCGCTGCCTCCGCAGCAGATACACTCCAGGCACGCCCCACGAGATCGCATGTTTTTGTCACGTAATCGGGTCTAGCCGGGCCACCAGACTCACGTGTAAAGGGACCATCGGTTTCTGTGAGTAACCTGTCCTTTGGTATCGCCTCGACCAGCGACTTTCCGGATCGTGAATTGCACATCGCGTGGTTTACGGAGAAGTAGAAGCCGAAGTCGACTGCTCGTCTAAGTTCCTTTTTCGACCCCGAGAACCAGTGCAGGATGATTGTCCCAGGAAAGGATCGACCTATCATATCGATTACGTCTCCTGCAGACCTGCGGGCGTGGATCGTGATGACCTTTCCTTTGTTCAGAGCGCACTCCTCGAGAATCAGTCCAAAGACCTTTCGCTGTCGCTCGCGTTGCCCCTCGTTCGGCGTTACATAGTCAAGACCAACTTCGCCTACGAACTTGGCTTGGGAAATTAGTGGGCGAATCTCCTCGGCTCTCTCACCGTGTGCTTCAACTAGCTCTGGGTGCATTCCGACCGCGGCATGCAGGAATCGAGAGCCCTCTGCCAATTTTCTAGTGAACTCAAAGACGAACGGGGCATTTGTGACAGCAATCGTGTGGACTTTCCTCTCGTTTGTGAGTTGCAGAATCGCCTCGGGTGATTCATAGAGGTCAACGTGGCAATGGGCGTCGACGTACTCAAGCGCATCTTCATTCACTTGTTCTCGCCTTGATTAAGAAATGCCCGCACTTCCGACACACCGCGTTGATACATCTCTGCGAATTTCGCTGCCTCTTCAGGGGCGAGCGGACCAGTCGCAAGCACGCGAAACAATGACCGGACTTTAGTTATCCCGTGTTCGCGCTCAAGCGCCATTCGGAATGCACGAAGATCCCTTCCTCGATCTTCCCGATGGTCGAGGTCTTGTGAGAGCACATCGATATTTGGCGTGCTATCTGCAATTCCTGCCCGTAGCATCGCTGCCCGACGGATAATGCACGGAACGCAGTAACCGCAATGCTGGCCCGGCCGAAATCCCTGAAAGCGTCCCGATTCCGAGTGCGAGCAGGACATTGATCGTGGGGCGGTGGCTTTGATTAGCCCCTTATCCTTGCAGTTTCCGACCATCTCCCCTTTCGTCATGAAACGATACGGAAGGCTCAACTTTGTACTCAGTCCCACCTTCTTTAATAGCTTTCGATAGAGCGCAATGTAGTGTGGATGTGTTGTTCGCGTGCTGCAGCTTCCGCTACGAGACGGAGCAAGCGGGACGTTCAGTGAAATGAGTCCGTTCTCTGCTATTGTGAGAACTTCTCCACCCTTTGCCCCCTCAGCTACGGCAACCCCGAGCGAAAAGAAAAGAAATGAACGTGAGCGCATTGTCGGCTCTCCGTCCTTCGCCTTAAGTTTCTTCGGCTGCACATGAAACATGAATGGCACCGCTTGATCCTCGAACTTTTTAATCAGTGATTCAAGCAAACCCTCTTGGACCTTGTTGGTGATTCCGGCACCGTGGTGTCCAATGAGTGCCACACGGTTGCCGCTGGAAAGAAGATCAATCGCCCCAACGAGCGAGTCGAGCCCGCCTGAAAAGAGACAGAATTGGTCAATCGACCCCATCTTTTTCTTCTTGCCCCTTTTCGTCTTTGGCTTCTTTAATTTAGGCCAACCTCCGGACTCTCGAAAATCAATTGTCCATTCGTCGCCGGTCAAAAACTCAAGAGTTCTTTCGACAGTTTCCCTTGCGCCTTTCCATTTCTCAAGATCGCTTACTGGAAGATAGAGATGCAGATCCCGTTTCCAGCGATCTGACCCCGTCTTGCGCGGGATTCTAAGGTCCGCTGAGTACACAGACATAGCTAGAAGGAGCAGGTCTCTTACCTTGTCGCTAAGCGAGATGTCCGCGAACTGCGAGAGCTTTCGAAACACGTCATAGCCAACGTGCCATGGATCGCCCGGGCGCTCAAATGGGAGCAGAAGGCGCGGCTCATCCCCGATTTCGGGAAAAAATGTGTCCTCATTTCCCAATCTACAAACCAGGTGCCAGGTCACTTCGAGCCTCCAATGAAAGCGTAAGCATCCTCGTAGATTTTTTGCACAAAGTCTCGCCCTTCCTTTCCCTTCCAGTTCATTTCCAAAACATCCTGTTTCGAGAGATCGAACTTCACGGAATCACGAACGTACTGTTTCATCTCTCCTTCAAGCCGAACGGCCTCGGCCGCGGTTACAGATTTCTCTTCTATCTTTCGACCGAGATCGATGAGCCATCGCTCATACACATACGCCGAAACGGACACAACAACCGCTTCTTCAACCAAGTCTTTGTCGAGCTTTCCAAAGACCGAATCGGCGTCGGTGTCGTTTAAGACAAGTTTTTCATAGAGAAAGCAAAGCGATTCGGAAATAGCGTCGCGCCCTGCAATTTCCTCACGTGAACTTCCGTCAGGAGCGATCGCGTTCATTAGTCCTGCAAAAACCGTGTCCACGTCCTTTCCCACAAGAGACGAGAGCCTTAGCTCTCGCAGTGCTTCGCCAAGGCCCCGTGAAATCGTCGCTGCAAGGAATGCACCAAGTGAAGCGGTGCTCCGCCTTCCTGAACGCGCGGCGTTTGCAGCGCGACGACTACCGCCCATCGCCCGCACATATGCTTTTCCTGCCTTTCTGAAGCTGCTTCCTCGTCCTTTCTCTTTGGCAGCGGCGCCGAGTCGATTCTTAGCTGATCGCCATGGTAAGTGAGGTGTGACAGGGACCGCAGGCGGCGAGACGGTCGGCGTCGGTTGCGCGGGGGAATCGTTGGGCTGAGTGCCAGGGGTTATGGGCACTTCCGTAGGAGGAGTATCCGGAGGGAGAAGTGCCCATTTGGGCAATAAGCTCGGTCGATCCGCTGGCCCAAGAAATGAAGACTGTGTACCCATATCTTCACTAATAGTCCTTTAGCGCTCTGGTTGCGGCGGTTTTTAGCCGCTCGACCGGACTTTCTTGCCAACGTTTAAAGAGTGCCTGTGCGGCGGATTTATTTGCGCCGTCCGAAGCTAGGTGCTTGATTCTAGGGCAACAAGCGATCGGAATGTCATCATGTTTTAGACTTTCGAGAAGTATGAGAAGCTGTGAGAAGAGTTCTATTCTCGTGCTCACGAAGTCAATCGTACGGTAGAGAGATGAGCTCTCAGACGATAACGACTCGTCCTTGCGCACTAGTGCCGCAAGTCCGTCAAAAACAGCTGCAGCGTCACTCGGCCCTAAGTCTTTGGCCTTTGGGAGAGCGTTTTTCCGAACTGCGTCGCTTTTGTGCGTGACCTCTGCGAGAATCTCTTGTGCACGAGGCGACAGGCGATGAATTGCGCCACCGAGTGAACCGAGATGATCGCGTGCAAAATAGAAATATGGCGCGAGGTTTTCCTCAGCGAGACGCGGCTCGATTTTGATCCACTCGCGAACCCAGTTGTCAGACAACCAGGAGGGTAACTCGTCATCTCCTCGCTGCGCCTTGACAGCCTTCTTTGTGGGACGATTCCCATCCTCTTTTGATTCGCCTGCTTCCCCGACGTCGCTGTCAGCTTCAAGCAGAATGCTCTCCGCCAAGGAGATTTCCGCTGGCTTCCCTCCCTGCTCGGCTTGTAGCTCCGCCAGCTTTTTGAACGATTCCGTTTTGAAGTATTCAAGTAGCATTAGCTTTGCAAGAACCCGCTTCTTCAGATCGACCCCCCGCGACTTTGCCATATCGCTTCGCATAATCAGGGTGTTTAAGAAGCGCTTACACTGACGCGGGTTCCCTGAGAGAATGCTGGCGAGCACGGGACCTATTCGTTGGGCGAGCAAAAGATCTTCATCAAGCTCCGCCGGCAGGGTCCCAAGAATTTTTTGCGCAATCTCGCGATTGAAACGAACACCCAGAAGGTTTTCTGTATTGGATGTGAGGATACAATTTCTCGCGGCATCGAATTTTTCCGCATCCAGATTCGCCTTTCGAGTAAATAGCAGATTGATGTAGCTTTCTATTTCGCCTCGCCCAAGAGGAGGAACCCGAATGGGAAACTGGACCAACTTTTCAAGATAGTCTCTCCCTACTTCGGCTCGTTCGCCGGGAAGTTCGGGAAATCGCTTCCTCACGGCATATTTTACGAGGCGTTCATCCGCACCCAAGATGAACGCCGTGCGAGGCACGAAAAGGAATAACTTTATCGCCTCTAGTGTTTCGATGATTGTATCTGGCATGCACCGGTCTAGGTCGTCAATTAGTACGACCAGCGTCTTTACATTCGTCTGTTCGAGAAGGTTGGCGAAATCCGTTCGAAATTCTCGAATGCCCTTCCTGAGGGCCCTACCAGGATCGTTTTCGAGTTCCTTCTCGATATCGCCAGGCGTCATTTTCTCTATACCTTCAAGTGTTTCGTCCGCTTTGGTCAGGAGTTCCGATGCGAGCTTTGCACCATCAGTGAACAGACTCGCGCCCGCACCCACGGGGCCTCCGACCATGAAGCCGGCACTTGCACGTCCCACGACTCCTGCAATTCGGAGCCACTGGATTTTCTTGACGAGCTTAAGTGCCGTCGATTTTGCTACCTCCTTTACCGTTGAGCCAAGGGTACGCTTATCGACGATCTCATCAATGATCGTTCCCATGAGCGCGGCCTTAGCGTCGTCGTAACCCTCGAAGAGCCATCCATTGAATGACAAGATGAGAACGGACTTGTCTTTTTCGAGTTCCTCTTTAACCATCTTTAAGAGACTCGATTTTCCGCTTCCCCAGTCCCCGAAGACTCCGATTGTTGCCGGGAGCAAGTGCTCATTCGTGACGATCGAACAGACGGTGGCGACCAAATGTTGAAAACCCAAGAGGTCACTATCTGCTTCGTTGTCCGACCACATGATACTCTCCTTTTCAGGGCGCCTTACTCTTTCAACAGACGTCTACGCAGGAGTGCTCTTAACCAAAGTAAACAGCATGCAACATTTCTTAGATCGTAGGTACGGTCAGGGAAATCCAGTCGAGCGATGAGGCGTTAAGGACGGTGCTGAATCGCCATATCCCAAAACTCATCGCCGTAAATGTGACGAACGACCTCCATTCGCATGACATCCGTCGTGCCGTCTGCAATTCGAAGCCCATGCAGATCGCGAAGACGGTCTCCGACGTCAACGAGAGTAGAGTAGCCTTCGCCCCCAAATGCCCTAACGGCGGCATCGACAGCACGTTGGGCAATTTCCACGCCTTCGGCTTTTAGGCCACAGATCAGTGCGCGAGTTTCGCGATCATAGCCATGATCATCGATCCTCTTGGCTGCCTCCCTCGCAAGGGCAGTCGCCATCCTCAATTCGATGGTAAACTGCCCCAGCTGCTGCTGTAGGTGGGTGAACCGACCAATTGGGCCACCGAAGGCTTCACGGGTCTTGAGACGTTCGGCCATCTGCTCAAGGGCTTGCTCGCCCGTTCCGATAGCTGCTGCCGATTGCATTAGCCTCCAGTAGAGGAAATGCTCGAAGAATGTCTTCAAGCCTTCGCCGTCGTCGCCAACCATGTAGGCATCCGGCACGAACATTTCGTCGAAAGTGAGTCCTCCGAACGAGTTACCGGTCAGTCCATGGGCCGTGAGCGTCTCTAATTTCAACCCTGGATGATCGATAGGCACCACAAACACACTGAGTTTGCCAGCTTTACCGGTCGTCCCTTGAGTGAAAATGATTACGTGGCTCGCCTGCTCCAGTCGCGCGTTGAATCTTTTGACTCCACTTAGCAGGTAACCGCCTTCCGCCTTTCTTGCAGCACTTTTGATTCCCGCCACATTGCTTCCGACTTCGGGTTCAGTAATGGCGATAGCCATGTAACCATCACCACGCGCGATCTGCTTAACAATTTCGAGAATCTCGGGGTTCTTCGATTTCAACAAGACACGTGCGTGTGCTGCCCCGACGATATCCCGAAAATTCAAATTGAATCGTCCTGCGTGCCGGAATACTTCGAATGTTTGGCTCGCCGTCCACTCGCTTCCTCCATAGGCCCTGGGAAGATCAAGTGCTGGCAACCCAAAGTCGGCCCCTCTTTTTCGCCACACCCTTGGCGAAACGAAGTCGTCCGTGGGCCTAAGTTCCTCTGCTAACTTCGAGATTCTAGCCTTTACGTCTTCAACACTCAGAGAAGCATTTTTCGCCTGCGCTGAGGATCCGTCTTCAACGACCGTAAACGTGAAGACTGTGTTGATCTCACTGACGTTCGGCGAGGGAGGAACGCCAGGCGGCCGCAAAAGAAAGGCTCGCTTCCTTGGGGAAGTTCCACCGCCCTTAAATTCAATCCTGTATCGATGGTCCTTTTCAGGTCGCGCGGGATCGAGCACAACAATTTCATCGTCTTCTTTGGCAACCAGGAGGACGAAATGACGACCGAGTGGTTCACTATCTTTGGGGGATACTGTGTAGCTAATTAGCTTGAGCTGATTCGGTGCAAGCGAGAGATCCGGTCCAAGCTCGCCCGACCAGCGCTCGCCGTTCGAGGCATATCGCGAATTTATGGCGGATTGAATTTGGCAGTCAATCGTCGCTTCATCAAAGTACCGTTCGTCGTAAAACGCGATTAATCTGCGAAGTTGATCATTCGTTACCCTACCGTTAAGCAATTCCGGCTGGTTAGAAAACGCGGCCAGGACAGCACGATGGGGATTGTTGAGCACACCCCTTCCCGCCATCGTTCGAAGCACTTGTATCGCATCAACAGCGGCAGCGCTGGCGCACGCGCCGCCCCCTCCCTCCCGGATGACTGTGTCTAATTCGCTTTGAACCACAAATGGGTTGGCGTTCGTGGAATGCGTATCTCGCAGTCGAGTTACCGCAGCACAAACGTCAGCAGCAATTGGACTGTGTGGCGCTGAAGAATCCTGGCCCCTCGCTTGCGAATACACTGCAAGAGTCAAAACGAACAACGCCAGCAAGTGTTTGTATAAGGGCATGGGAGATCTCGCGATTGTAATTTTCAAGGTGTTCGACACGATCAGACTAACACTGTAACGTCGCATAAGCGATGACATGACCAATGGAATAAGACTAGGGCCCAACCTGCTCCTTGATGCAATTGAGATAGTGTTCCATCGAGTGGTCTTCGATTCGGGGGTTTGCCGCCTGAACTCCGGCAGTCTGGCCGCGACGTCCTACGGCAACTCCCCTCAGTTCCTCTCGGTGGTCGGCAACTGCCTCCCTGTCATCTTCATCCGACTGCTTTGCCGCGATTTCATCTACCGGTGTCGATTCAAGGTCGCTGGTTCGCTGGTAGCTTCCGTTCTGAAAGTGAATCTCGTCGGCGAAGTGGCGGTAGTTCGGCGGAACTCGCGGAACAATATCCCGCCCATGGATGAAACGAAGCGTCCGATCGCCAATTACTGGTCGAAGATTCTTTCGCAGCAACGGTCCCAACAACCGTGGCTGTCCAAAAGTCACGATGCCGGCAATCGTTCGCCCTTGCGAAAACGCCAAGTCGTGTCCGCAGGCCATAGCCTCGGCACCCCCCAAGCTGTGGCCGGTGATCCAGATCTGGTCGTTCGGAAACTTCGCTATCTCAGCATCGATGGCCGGCTTAAAACGCTGGTAAGCATTGTGGAAACCTCGATGCATCGCACCACCCGGAACAGGTTCGCGACGGATCCTCCCGTTAGTGAACCAGTCTGCAAGATCGTCGGTCGTTCCTTGGAATACGATTACAGTCACGCCAGGCCGATGACAGATCCAAGCTACTAAGTTCTCACTGACTAGTGCCCGCCCCGATTCAAAGCCAAGTTGTCGCGACTGTTCGGCGGCTGAATCGAGCGTTCCGTAGACGCGCAGGCTTAATTCGGCCAATACAAGCCCTGCCAGAAATGCGTCGTCGTCCGAAGCGGCTACAAGAGGCGTCTCCAATCGCTTTCCTGAACGACCAATGGGGTCGAGCTTTTTTTTCGTCCCCGATTCTTCGATCTGGACGAGCCTTTCCCTCGTCATCCAATGGAAAGTGCCCAGGGCGCCGGCGCCTCCGCACAACAGCAAAAATACGATGCAGCCACACGAGCAAACGAGGAGTGGCCACTTGCTTGCTGCCAAATCAGAAGGCTGAGTTTCACCTGCCATTTATCCACCGAAACTATGAAATCCTGCTGGCACACTTGTCCGTGAGGTTGACGGCGTTCGGCCCTTATATCCAGGCTCACCGACCACGAGGCGATTCCAAACTAGGGTTTCTTTTAAGGTCGCATCTCGCACCTTTCCATCAGTTGGAAGTTACCACTACTGCGAACGTCGATAGCAGTGAGGCCAAAGAATTGCCCCGGTGGCCCAACGACAACGGGGCTTTCTGTTTTTCGTGTGAACCGCACTCGATGGATCAATCGCTCACTCGACCTTGAACTTGAATGTCTTCGTGAGCGGATCTTGGCCCGGGATGGGCGACGTGACTTTCGTCGTGATCGCAACAGCTCCCTTGCCTGTTGGCTTGATGATGTACTCGCGGACATCAGCGCCAATCATTGTCTTCCCGTCTTTGGTCTGTCGCACCGCATAGGTCGCGACTATGCTGGCCGGCCCCTTGATAACGGGTTTCGCGAATGTCGAACCAGCGATCCCTTCGACGCGAATCCGGACGCACTCGTCCGTGCTGACTACGAGTTCGTGTTGGGTGTCGATGCCGTCCACGATGAGCCAAGTATCGTCACCCGCATTGTCTCCTTTTTCGTCAGCAACGACCAAAGAAGCTCCTGCAGCAACCAATGCCGCAACCATCCACCCTGCAATCCAAGGTTTCATATCGACTACCCCTTAAAATGAAGAAACAGACTGCTCTATCGGCGGAGTCACGTGAGTCCACCTCCATCAACAGGTACGCGATCGCCACAAGATTCTTGCAAATTATCGTCGCGGCCATCGCCGCACCTAAGTCCCTATGTCGCATGTACTTGCGGCGAGATGATTTTTCTAGACAATTGCTGCAAGAATCGTTCGCCAATGTCGTACCTGTGAAGGGCGTTGTGCGCTGAAACACTATCGATCGTGCGAGGTGGGATGGATTCCGACAGCGATGACGTGCAGAAATCAGCGCAATGCGTCACACCGGGCGCATCGCTCGACGCTGCGCGCTTCGCTGAGATGTTCGAGTTGGCCGAACCCAGAATTTACGGATTTGTTCTGAACAGGGTCCGACACCGCGAGACGGCACACGATTTGACCCAGGAGACGTTCACGAAGGCATGGTCAAGCCGGACGACCTTCGATCCCGAACAAGATGACCTTGCATGGCTCATTGCGATTGCCACGAACGTGATTGTTGATCACGTCAAACACGTCCAGGCAAAAAAGAGAGATCCTCAAGCCGGGGGGAAGGTACCCCGCGGCGATGGCCGGTTTGCAACGGGTCCAAATTGCGATGCCGCCACTCATGAAGTCGTTGACCCAATAGCGAAACTGATCGATGCCGAGCGAATTGAAGCGATGAACGCCGCAATCGATCGTCTCGATCCTCCAAAGCGTCAAGCGATCGAGTTTCGCCAAGCCGGTCTTTCCTATGACGAAATCGCAGTCCGTATTTGCGTGAAGCCAGGTACCGTTGGATCGCTCGTCAGTAGAGCAGTTAAGGATTTGAAAGAAATGCTTGCCGCACACATTGAGAGACATTGATGACGGTTCTTATCGACGCAGTTGATCTGGAGAGCACTCGTGAACACGATCGATAGCCCAAAGTCCAACGGCGATGACGGCGACGTTGGACAGGTTTTCGACCTGATCGAACTCCCGCCCGAAGATCGCGAAACAGCCTGGCAACAATTTAGCCAGGCACATGTCCGACCTAGCCGCCTTTTGCGGGCGGGTGCTGGTTTGGAGACGCTCGACGAAAGTGACAGACAGCACTTGGAGTGGTGCGAGACCTGCCGGACGGCATTCGAGCAGTATTCAGTCTCCGGGCAAAGTGCTTTACCGCTTGTTCATGCGCATGAAGCGAACGGTCGCGCCGTGAAGGCGATGAAGCAGAAAGAGTTGTGGCCCACCGAGCAGCTTAGCCAGTCACATATTTCTCAAATTCACCTTTTCCCTTCTGAACGAGATGAGCCAAGTCTAGTTCCGGCGATGCTGCGTGAGCACCTCCATGTCAAAGGGCCTGTTGTATTTGGTGGGAACGAAGTTGCGTTCGAGTCATGGCAATTTGGCCGCTTTGTGTCGGATGACAAAAACTCTTCGGTGACCGATCAGTACATTGAGGTAATCGTTGACAAGGCCACCGAGCTTTTAATGTCGTGGAACACCTCGAAAGATCTGCTTCTAGTGTGTTTTGGTCGTGCAATGCATCGGTGTGGAACGCGAATCGCAGTTCGATTAGGCGAAATGAAATTGCCCACGCCTCACGTTGTGCTAGCGCATGATTATTACAGTCCTACGGTCGTTTGCGATGATAAAGAGTTCTTGGACGCAGACGTGATCGTCCTAATGGACGTAGTCCATTCCGGTGATACTCTTGACGGGCTGTTGGCGCTGTGCGTGCGACGAGGTGCACATCGGGTTCGAGGGCTAGTGCTGATCGATCAAAGCGGAGGGAAACCATTGTGCGCCGAATGGCACTCCCTTTGGCGGGAGCCGAAGGAGCAAAGGATTTCCTTGGAAGCGTTTGTTCATCGTGCGTCTGAAGCAGAGTTACGGCAGCTACGTCGATTCGAACCAAATTATGAGATTGCGCGTGTTCCATCCGCTGGTATGTCGTCGGCAGCTCCGATAAAAACCAGCCGATTGAGCATTGATAACGACCTAACAAAGCACATTCACGATACAGGAGCCCTTAAACGGGACTACGTGATTGGTCAAAAGAGATACCCATACGTAGTAAACGTACTTGACCTCATCAAAAAGAGCCCATCTGCGAGATCCTTCATTTTCGAACATGCCGCCACCGCATTGTCAGATCTTCGCGGGCAAGACGTGGCTCTTGCATTTCACGCTGGACGAAAGCAAAGAGCAGGAAGGTTGGCGAAGCTATTTAGTTCGATGTTCGGCTGGCCTATCGTGCCTATCGGCAGCGTTGGCCCTGCGTTCACAGTGAGCGATACTCAGCTGAAACAGCTTGCCAGTTACGACATCGTCGTTATTGTAGATGCCGCACTTCGAACGGGAGACACTTTGTCGGCACTGGTAGCTGCCATCGAAGACAAAATGCTCTTTAAGCATACACGGTTCATCTCGTTATGCGTTCTTAACTCGCTCTCAAATCAGCAACAAGATGTACTTGCCTCAACTCTGGGGATTGAGATTCGTTCGTTGTTCGATCTTCCACTTCCGCCGCCTGCTGAAGAGGTTAGGCATTGGGCAAGTGGTCAGAAAGCACTGATTCGCAGTCGAATGGCGTCCAGTGGTGCTTTTGCCGGCATTGAACATATACTCTCAGGTTATTGTGCGCCACGAAGAGGCTTGTTTTCGCCGAATACCAGTATCGAAGACACCCGTGACCAACTCGAACATGCTGTTCATGCTGCCCAGTCAGCAATGACCGGTTCGGAAAGAATCGCAGCTGCTTGTGTAGGCAGCGCGCCGCAGTTCATTCGCCATTTGCCAGTAAGTGAAGTTGTTCATGATCGCGATGTACAGGAGCTTCTGATTGGTGTCATGTTTAACTCCGTAAAGCCAAGCCTTAAAGAATCAGCCGCTTTTGCCTTGGCGTCAGCACGCAACTACGAGTGGATGACAATGGATTGGTTAAAGCTAAATCGCCCGTTTCTTACATCAACGGGACAAGCATGGAAGTCTATCGTGATGGTTGAGTGCGAGATGAAGCTTTCTGGACGCCAGAAGGAACTGAATGAATTTCGGAATGTGACGCTCGAGTATAAAGAGCAAGAGCTTTCTCGCATGAATTCCCAAAGCGTTAGTGAGCTTCAAATGTTCCTTCCGAATCTAATCTGTGATGAATCAGTGGAAGTGAAAAAGGCCGAACTGCAAATAGAGAGATCGACGAACTCACGATTAATCGAAAGGCTTGATGCCTTAGTGGCGGCTGCAGACTAGACGTGCACGCAACTTAAGTGGCTAGATATATCTCAGCCACCATCGTATCGACCGGTTAGGAAAATGTGTCCGATCGCCCGAGAGCGAAGATGACCCCATTGCCCGGCGAGTGCGAGTATTGCGCGAAAGTGCGGGGTCAGTTGTGCGTGCGCCGTCGTCATTACCCGGCGTCATTGGAAAATGCGTCCATCATCCCAGGGTAAGTAGGGTCGTTTCATGGCCGATCATAATCCATTCGATATTCGGGGTGTGCTCAGAGAGAAAATCGGGGCTACAAAGTCGCTTGAGATACAACTAGGGAAGATTGAGAAGCTGAAGCCGCTTGGAGAGGGAGGAACGGCCGTGGTTTATGCGGGAGAACTGCACGGACACGCAGTTGCTGTGAAATGCCTCGCCATCCCACCCGGTAATGATCGATTGAAACGGTTTAACGCGGAGTACTTGAACGTACAGTCGCTGCCGCCCAATGCGTTTGTAGCACAGCTTCTTGACCACGACCAATTGGCCATCGGTGAAAACATAATTCCAATAATTGTAATGAAGCGATACGGCGCTCATCTAAAGCGTGGGGATAAAGTAGACTCGTCCGAAGTTGAGACGCTCTTCAGATTTCTTCTGGATGCTTGTGAGTTCCTTCATGCACATGGAATTATCCATCGGGATGTAAAGCCTCAAAATATTCTGAGAGATGGGCAGTCTTTTAGGCTGTCGGACTTTGGAATCGCACACTACGATCCCGAGCTTTTCAACCTTAAAGGATCAACTAAGAAGGGAGATCGCCTAGCCAACCTTCAGTGCTCCCCACCTGAGCAGCATGCGGGTGCTCCCGCGAGTCCAAGCATGGACATTTACGCGATCGGGCAGGTTATTCAGTGGTTTGTCACCGGAGAATATCATCGAGGCACCCGGCGGCGTCGATTGGCCCAGGATGCGCCCGATTTGCAATCGCTCGATGAGATAGTTGAGAAGTGTCTTGCTAATGACCCAAAAGAGCGTTTTCAATCAATACTCGATATCAAGAAAGCACTGGAAACTCCCCGACGCATGCGAGATTGGTCAACGGAACTCGACTTGTTTAGCGAGGCATGCGCTGATGCATGTCCGAAAGGCCTGGGCAAGGTCATGCACATTGTCGATTCAGGAGGTCTTGAGCGACTACTAGCTGGGCTTGGCGAATTTGAAGCTGATGACGACCTTTGGGCAACGCGTGGCCCGGAGGCCTCACCCGTTAGTTTGCGGCCTTTAGCCAATGGCGTGTGGTGGATGAGGCACACTGAGATAAAGCCGCTAGAGGCATGGGTATATCATGATCTCAACAGATTCAATGACGTGGTTGTAATAAAGACTGCAGCAATGCCGCCGTTCGGAATATACGCAACAAACGCCCAATCTGAGTACGAAGAAGCCGCAATTGTAGATGACAGTCAATACATAACGCGATCTGAATACGATAACGGGCGCGGGGAGTTGTCGGGGCAAGTAGTGAAATTGCAAGACCATCATGTGGACTTGCGATGTCGCTGGTTGAAAGAAGGCACCTACGTAATTGTGACCAGGTTCCATTGCGCGTTCCAGCGTCCAAATGAGAATCGTGTAGAGCGGCTAATCACCCAAATCGATGCAGGCAACGTTCCATCGGAACATGTGTGGCGAGGCTGGCTTAATGAGGTGCGCAAGCATCAGCATTCAGATGTCGAGCGCAATCTGTAGCGGGTGCGGTAGAGAGGTTTCTGCGCGGGAGGTCAGACGGCAGCATCGAAGAGACCATCCCAAGGTGCGCTGACCTGCCCCCATTTTCTGTACAAAAGGTTACGAGGGTTCTGGTTGTGTAACGCTGTGCGGCTGGAACGGAGGAGAGGCCTGAGGCGCAGACGAAGGTCTCTCCGGAGTGGAAGCCACACAGCGGGCCGCGAATTCCGTGGGGTCACGTACCCCAACGAACTGTGCGGCCGGTCGCGGTTGTAATCTTCTTTCCAGGCGTCGGTCTGCTTTCGGGCGGCCGATACGTTCTCGAAGGTCTCCCCGTTGAGGAATTCATCCGCCAGCTTCCAAAGGAAGCTCTCCGCGTAACCGTTCTCCCAAAGGCTGCGGCAGGCGATTAAGCGAAAAGAGGAACCGAGCTACCAGGGAACTTTCACGAGTGCGCGGCGGTACGTTCTGCAAACGTTCGCGACGATCGAGAGCGCCGCCATGAAAAAGCGCGTGGCGCGGTACCTCGTCAGCGGTGCCCCGTCCGCCACGGTAGTCCTGCAACCGGTTGCGATTTAAATGCACAGCTGATGTGGCGCACCGCGGATTATGCAGGCTTGTGCAGGGAACTCGTTGAAATCCCTGCACGAATCCTTGAAATCTGTGAATTCCCTGCATATCCTGCACCGCATAAATAATGGACATGCCCTGATTTGACGCGATTCCGGTTCTTTCGAAGGTGGTTCGGGACCAAGTTGTCGAACACGTGTGATCTGTAGAATCTGTGAAATCCACTAGCCTTTTCTAGGCTCGCTTTTCTCGAGCGCAATGGCATCGATCGCTTGGCTCTTTACCAAGGGGCGAAAGACTGGACCGAAGCAAGCTTAGTTTTGCAAGCACGAGTTAGAGACCACGATTGTCGTCTTCATGGGACGCGAGAACGATGCCGTACCGCCGCGCTCTGGCATCAAATGTGATAGTCGCGATCGTCGCTCGGCGGTGGCAAGGGCTGTTTGCTTCGTTGGCGGCGGCGAAGGACATAGGCGATCGCGACAGACGTCGCGGTGGCGATTACTGAAGGTAGTGCGGTTTCGGCGGTCGGGGCGCGAGGGCTCATCACGAAGGTGAAACCCAGATAAAGTAGCAACACGCCGAACGCAATCCGCAGAAGCTCCAGAGGCACGTGTGGCACCAGCTTTGCGCCAAAAAATCCACCGATGATAAATCCCACTGCGAGCAACCCCACGATCGGCAGGCGAACGAAGCCGTGCTGGTAATACACCATGGCGGCGAAAATCCCGATGGGAGGAATCAACACGGCGAGGCTTGTCCCCTGAGCTTCGGCTTGGCTAAACCCGAACATCAGAATTAAGCCCGGCACCAAGACCACGCCCCCGCCTATGCCCAGCAATCCACTGAGCACGCCAACGCCTACACCAAACAGGAACAGGAGCAACCATTGCACGATGTGCACTCCTCTCTTTGCCTGAACGACAAGCTGGTCCAGAAAGCACCACGGCATTTTACGCTGTGGGTGCAGGGCGTTCCGGCTGCAGTGTGTAGAGTCGATAAGTCTTGAATCCACCGCCGAGGTTGCTGGCATCCAACCCGACTTGGCGCAGAATCCGGGTTGCCAGATATCCGCGCTGACCGACTTGGCAGAAGATTGCGATCGGCCGTCCCGCGGGCAACTCCTGCCATCGCGCTCGCAACTCGTCGACCGGGATGTTCACTGCGTCCGCAATCGTTCCTTGACTGAATTCTTGCGGCGTTCGCACGTCTAGAAGAAATGGCCACTCGCTCGCGGGCAGCGCCAACAGCGTCCCAATATCAAGTTGCGGATGGTCCCCGCGAAGCAAACCGCTGGCGACGAATCCCGCCATGTTGATCGGGTCCTTCGCCGAGCCATACTGCGGCGCGTAGGCCAGCTCCATTTCCTCCAGATCGAATACGCTCATACCGGCCTGGATAGCCACGGCGAACACGTCGATCCGCTTGTCGACGCCGTCACCGCCCACTGCTTGCGCCCCTAGAATTCGCCCTGATTCAGGAGCGAAGAGGAGTTTCAGCGTCATTGGCTCGGCACCGGGGTAGTAGCCGGCATGATGCGAGGGATGAACATAAATCTTGTGAAACGACTGGTTCATTCGTCGCAGCGCCTTTTCCGAAGCGCCCGTGATCGCGGCTGTGCGGTCGAAGACGCCAACGATCGCAGTCCCTTGCGTTCCACGGAATTTCACGGAACGTCCAAAAATGTTGTCGGCGGCGATTCGACCTTGACGATTGGCAGGTCCCGCCAGCGGCACTTGCGTGGGGTCGCCAGAAACGAAATCCTTGACCTCAATGGCGTCGCCGACTGCATAGATATCTTGATCGCTGGTCTGCAAAAAGTCATTAACGCGAATGCCACCGCGCGGCCCCACCGCGAGACCGGCATCCACCGCCAATTTGTTCTCCGGCCGCACGCCTACCCCGAGAATGATGAGTTGAGCCGGTAGTCGTCGTCCCGATTTCAAGTGGACCAGCACGCCACCGGACGTCGCCTCGAATGCCTCCGCCGACTGGCCCAGCAGGACAGTGACGTTGTTGGCCACAAGCGCCTCCACGAGCGGAGTTGTCATCTCCTTATCTAGCGGAGGCAGCACTTGATCCTGCAATTCGACGACCGTGGTCTCGATACCGCGCTTGACAAGGTTCTCCACCAGTTCCAGGCCGATGAACCCGGCACCCACCACGACCCCCTGCCGCACGCCTTGATCGACGCGCTGCTTGATGCGGTCGACATCGGCCAGATTCCGCAAAGTAAAGACTCCGGGCAAGTCGATGCCGGGAATGGGAGGGCGCAGCGGCGCTGCCCCAGGCGCGAGAATCAGCTTGTCGTAGGACTCTTTGTAAACTCGTCCGGTTACTAGATCATGAACGCAAACTTGCTTCAAACCGCGGTCGATGGCCTCAACCGAAGACTGGGTTCGCACGTCGAGATTGAAGCGGCTTCGCAACAGAGCAGGCGACGCGACGAGCAGTTTTTTGCGATCGGCGATTTCACCGCCGACGTAATAGGGCAGGCCGCAATTTGCGAAAGACACGTCTGGTCCACGCTCAAAAAGAATGATCTGAGCATCTTCCGAAAGACGACGGGCGCGAGTGGCTGCGGATGCGCCGCCAGCCACCCCGCCAACGATGAGGATTTTCATAATTGAGACCCCTCATAGATGCAGCGTGGTAAGCCCCAGCGGGCACAACAGAAAGTAATCTTCAGTGCATTGGTTGCCCGTGTAAAGAAATATTACTTTTGGTTTCATTGCGCCCTCACCATCTCTTTCGCAGCGTCTTCGGCCACCAGATGCTTTAGCGCCGCATGTCCGACCGGCGCTTCCATCTGCCATGGAATCACAGCAGTTCGGGTCGCCTGTTCTGTGATGACTTCCCGAATGAATTTCGCTTCATAGCTCTGCCGACCGAGCAGCACAGGATCAGTCACGGTCAGCGGCAATAGGCTCTGGTTAATGACCCAGGCATACGGCTCGATTTCGGCGCGTCGCAGATCACGTTGCAATTGAGCCGCTTCGTGAACCGGTGTCGCTTCCGGGAGCGTGACGATAAGCACGCGAGAAAAGTCGGGATCACGCAGACGGGGTAGAAGCTGTGCCACCGACTCGGGCATTTCGCTCGACTGGCGGATTACTTCGCGGTGATAAGCGAGAGCCGCATCGAGCAGTAGAATTGTGTGTCCGGTCGGCGCAGTGTCCAACACGACGAACCGGTCTGTTCCTTCGGCAATCGCGTCGGCGAAAGCACGGAAGACGGCAATCTCTTCCGTGCAAGGAGAACGCAGATCTTCGGCCAACAATGCCTGCCCCTGTACATCCAACCCCGCACCGGCGGACTTCATTACTTCTGAGGAATATTTTGCGGTTTCCACCGTGGGATCAATCCGAGTCACCGAGAGATTGGAAAGCATGTTGCTCGGAATTGTCGCGGCGAGGTGTGCGGCCGGATCGGTGGTGGAAAGGTGGACGCGAAAGCCGCGTTCGGCAAGGCCCACTGCGACCGCAGCGGCCACCGTCGTCTTGCCTACGCCACCTTTGCCCATAGCGAGAATGACGCCATGCCCTGGAGCGGCCAGCCCGTCCATCAGCGCACCAAGTGTCGCGGGCATCGCAAAGTCCAACTTTGGCAGAACGCTCTTCGCGACGACCGACGTGGATCGTGTACCAAGGGAGCGGAGAGCTTCGAGACCCAACACGCCATTAGTTGTGAGTGGGATCAAGCTTCGAGGCAGGTCCCGCAATGCGTCGGGCATCGCCGCCAACGCCGCCTCACCGCGTCGCTGCATGGCGACCGCGAGGCGATCTGATGAGTCACTGGCCTCAAAGATTCCGTTCACAACCAGTTGCTGATTCTGCACCCCGAGCGACGCTAGTTCACCGCTGGTGCGGGCGGCTTCTCGCAAGGCCGTCACTTCCGGGCGGGCAACCAGCACAAGCGTCGTAGTAGCCGCGTCGCTCAACGCACCCACCGTATCCTGGTAAAGCTGCTGCTGAGCTTGCAGCCCTGCTAATGGTCCGAGGCACGATGTTCCGGTCGTGTTCTTCTCCATAAACCCCGACCACGCAGACGGGAGCGTCAGGAGTCGTAGCGTATGCCCCGTGGGTGCCGTGTCAAAAATCACATGATCAAAGGCGGTGGTTGCGCTCGCGTCACCCAGTAACCGAGAGAACTCGTCGAATGCTGCAATCTCTAGCGTACAGGAACCCGAGAACTGTTCTTCCATGCTAGCCACGGCAGCCGCCGGCAGCAGATTCCGATACGGGCCGACCATCCGCTCACGATATTCGGCAGCCGATTTCTCCGGGTCGAGATTCATGGCCGACAGACCCAGTACTGAGGGCACCGGCGTCGGATGATGCCCCAAAGGCGTTCCCAATACTTCATCGAGATTCGATGCCGGATCGGTGGACACCAGCAAAACGTGCTTCCCCGCATCAGCAAGGCGCACGGCGGCCGCACAAGCAATCGAAGTCTTTCCCACGCCTCCTTTGCCGGTAAAGAAAAGGATGCGAGTGGGGTGGTCTAAGAATTTCATGATTTCTCTCGATGTTAGCAACAGCCGGAATCGGCCCTAACTCAGCCGTCTTTTCCTTCTTCTTTCGCCTGTCCGCAACACCATAAGCTTCGGTGAAATTCCGAGCCGAACCGCCGCACCACCCGCTACTTGAATTCGCGTTCGCTTACTCGGTAACGTCCTGGTCGCTCGAAGTCCACAGCGCCAGCATCTCGCGTGCTGGATATTCCCGCCGACTTACAATATGGCCATCGACCACGATGAGTGGCAGGCAGTCTGTCCCCTGCATGGACACCAGTTGATGCACTCCGCTGTTCTGAACGAACGCTGCCGGTTGCTGGGCCAGATTGAATCGCTCCACCCGATGACCCTGCGATTGTAGCCATTGCAGATCGGCCGCGAATCGCGGCAACACGGGATCGACCTTCGGTCCGCAAACGCCCGTCGAGCAGCACATCGGCTTATCGTATACCTGAATCGTTTTCATGTTGGTCTCCTGTTTATCTAACCACGCGTTGGCAGGTGGTTTGAGGGCAACGCCGTAACACATCCCCCTGCTAACAAACTCGGGGGCATCTTCCCAACTGGCGACGATTTAGTCGCGGTGCGTTGCCACATCCGCCGGATCGAAGAGGGAGAACTCGCATTGCTCCCTGTATGCCCGTCGTTGTCACAGCAATTTTGTGGTTTACCGAAGCCCGCTCCACTGTTTGATAGGGCCTACCGGCGCTGAGGGGTGACTTCGCCCTACCACCGCAGTACGAGCACCGGGCAGTGGGCCAACCGCACCACTTTCTCGGCGACGCTGCCTAACAGCATCCTCGACAGCGCAAACACGTTGACAACAGACAGTAAGGCAATCGTCGGGCCAAATAGCACAATTTCGGGCGCAACCTCAACAAGGCCGCGCAAGTGCCCAAAAAGCCGCAAAACGTGCTGCGGGAAAGACGAGATGATCTCAATCGCTTCCACTACCAAGGGTGAAAACAGAGTAAACCCCTAACCTAGCGCGCGCGAAATCGGGCCTGAGATAAGCCGTCTCCGCGCGCTTTCGAAAACCACAGCGAGCAGATACCAGAGCGTCAATAATTTGCATACAGGCGATGGAAGACCGCGAAAGTAAATGGCTGCACTTTACCCGTTGGTGTCGTATGAACGCATTCTTGTTTTTGAATCAGTGAGTATCCCGCTCCCAAGGTCTCGGCGATAGATTCCGCATCGTATCTGCAAACGGGGAGGCCGCTGCATTCTTCTGGCCCCTGCGGCGAGAATGTGCCGATGATGACGTGACCCTCTAGGCGCACAGCACTGTGCAGTTGGTTGAGGTATGCGGTGCGCTGCTGAGACGAAGTCAGAAAATGAAACACGGCCCGATCATGCCAGATGTCGTACGTCCCGAGTTGCTGGACCTCAGTAACGTCGGCCTGAATCCAACGGACCTGGTTGGCCTGCTCCTGAAGCCTATCTTGGGCTAATTTCAGTGCTGTGGCCGAAATATCGAGGACGGTCACTTCCCAGTTGCCAGCTGCCAAAAGTCGGTCGACCAGCAATGAAGCTCCCCCGCCTACGTCGATGATTCGACCGCCCCCTGGCGCGACACTCTGAATCAGGTCAAGCGAAGTGGCTGGCTCTGCTTCGAACCAACTCACTTCGGTGGTTGGCTTGGCGCGATAGACGTTTTCCCAATGCGAGCGACGGTCCACGAGTTATTGACCCCTTATTAGGCTCGCCCTCGCAGCATTCCATCCCAGTAGAGTCGCGGCAAGGCATAGGCCTTGAGCAAGTACATCGAAAGCCGCTCCTTCGATTGATCGAAGGGAAATGTTTCTTGGGGCTTTCCTTCGTAATCGAATTCCGCCAGGACCAGTTTACCGTAGCCCGTAACAATCGGGCAGGAAGTATAACCGTCATACTTGGCCTTCAGTGGCTCGCCGTGGATTGCGGAAACAAGGTTCTTGACCAACACCGGCGCCTGCTTGCGAATCGCGGCTCCGGTTTTTGATGTCGGCAAGCCGCTGCAATCACCGATCGGAAAGACATTCGGGAATTTCGGGTGCTGGAGCGTGTACTTGTCGACGTCCATCCAGCCAGCAGCGTTCGCCAACGGACTCGACTTGATAATGTCCGGCGCGCTCATCGGCGGCGTGACGTGGATCATGTCGAAGGGAATGGTAATCCTCTCGTGCGTGTCGAGATGCTCGAACACTGCCTCCTTCGTACCTGGCTTTAGTTCCGCAAGGTTGTGCTTAAACCGGAGGTCGATGGCTTTCCGGTCCGCGACTTTCTCCAAGGTCTTGCGGTACTTTTCGACGGCAAACAGGTTTCCCTGCGCTGAAGCGAAGATAACCTGGGATTTTTCACGCACGCCGGAGCGCCGAAAATGATCCTCGGCGAGATACATGATTTTTTGCGGCGCGCCGCCGCACTTGATGGCCGTGTTCGGCATGGTGAACAGGGCCGTGCCACCTTTGAAGTTGCGCACGCATTCCCACGTATAGCCGACTTGTTGGTACGAGTAGTTACTACAGATCTGTTGACGCCCAATCCCCTCTTGCAGCCCCGGGATCTTCTCCCAGTCAATTTGAATGCCGAGGCCGACCACGAGAAAATCGTAGCCGATCTTCCGTCCCTGGCGCGTCACGATGTAATTCTGATCGGGATGGAACTCGGCGACATGCTCTTGAATCCAATCCGCTCCAGAGGGAATGAAAGCCGCTTCCTCGCGTTCGCTTTGTTCCTTGGGAAAAACGCCCGCGCCGACTAGCGTCCACAACGGTTGGTAGTAATGCTTCGTGGAGGGTTCCACGATTGCGACATCGTAGGTCTTCAGCTTGCGGCGCAACTGCGCCGCCACGGTGATACCGGCTGTGCCGCCACCGAGAATTAATACCTGGTAGTGATTTTTGAACGCTGAGGCAGTCATGGCGTGTCTTTCCTACGGCTTGGCCGGAAGGTCGTGATTGCGACGGACTTCGTCGAATCCGTTCTTGAGAAACAAGGAAACAACGTCGGCATGTGCTTGGATGAGCTTGACGACGTACGCATCGTCCGATGTTTCCGTCACGCGCATCCCTTTCCCCGTCTTCCCATAGACAAACGTGATTCTGGTGTTGTGGCGGAAGACTTCGGCGAATAGCGGGTCACGCAAGTGGATCGGCTGCTTGTGCTTTTCCTGATCCCGTCTGCGCCGCAACTGGCGAGGCGATGAGAAAGCCTGGCACAACCAACAAAGCAATTCCAAGTCTTCGAGTATTCATCTGCGGTACTTCTACTGAACGGACGCTAGTGGATCGAAAGGTAAGCGTAGCCATCGAGCTGTTTGTTAGCGTTGACCGTCATGGCCGAGACCGCCACAGTCACATCGTCGGCCACATCGGCGGAAGCGAAGTTGTTACGAGCCAGCGACTGGCCGCACACAAACACCTCGACACCACAATCCTTCAACTCGTGAATCAGTTCCAGGTTAGGATTCCTCGTCGCGGAGGTATGTTTCGCATAGGCGACATCGCCGAGAGCGGCTTTGGTCGCGTTGCCGTGCAGCACGAGCGCCAATTTCACGTCAGCCGGCTTGTGGCCCGCTTCGGAGTTGAGGTTCAAGTAACGGGCCACGCTTTCGAGCCCTTTGTTCAGTTCGTCGGGCTTACTGTCGGCAACAATATCGAAAACGATCTTTGCTCCACGACGTGGTGGCTCGGCGGCGTCGGGCGTTCGCACAATGCCTCCAAAGCGGGCGATCTGCGGGAAGGTGAAGACGGGAACGTCAGTAACGGCCCCATAAGCGGCGACGGTAACCAGGACCGCGAAAACGAATGCTATTCGACGCATGATTGCTCCCCTAACTTAGTGCCACACAGTGCGAAAAATGACATATAGCGCGACAGCGACAATGGCCGCGGCGAAGACCTTTTGCAGGACCGGCCCTGCCAATCGTTGGGCGAGTCCGCTTCCGGCAAATAGGCCCGCGATACTCCCCGCCGTGAATACCCCCGCAGTCGCCAATGAAAGATCCTTGCCCGCCAGCAGATGACTACCAGTGCCCGAAGCGCTGATCAGCGTGATTACCAGAAGCGACGTGCCGATGGCTCGCTGCATCCCCATGCCACTGAACATGACCAGTGCCGGCACGATGATGAATCCGCCACCGACCCCAAACATCCCGGAAAGTACACCAGCGCCTAAACCGACGAATCCGAGGAGGACGGCGCATGTAGACGTGAGGTGGAGTTTGCCTTCCGGATCACGCCGACAAGTCGGGCCCGCATTGTCGTCCATGATGATCGGTAAGCGAGCGACCGCATCGTTGGCGTTGGTCCACATCCGAACCGCGATCAATAGCATGAGAACCGCGAACCAGCTCAGGAGCACTGCTTCGGGAATTCGGTCAGCCAGCCACGATCCCACGGGCGCACCTAGCATGCCAGCTACGGCAAACAGCAAACCTGTCGGGAATTCAACCATCCCCCGCCATGCCCGCTGCACGAAGCCAACCAAGGAAGTGCTGCCTACCGTCAGGAGCGAGATTCCGACTGCTTCACGCGCCGGCACACCCAATCCATACACAAGCAGCGGTACGGCGAAGATCGCGCCGCCTCCGCCGGTTAAACCGAGCGAGAACCCCACCAGGGCTCCGAGCAGTAAGGTAAGGAGCAGCACGAGACGTCCTTTCGCCGTGACCGAATTGCGTTAGGCTCCTGTGTCAACAGTCGTTTCCACCTGCACGGGCAGCTTCGAGGCTGCCCAGGCTTTGAACCCTCCGACCATATCGAGTACGTCGGGACGACCTGCTTGAGCGAGGACGCTGGCCGCTATGGCAGAGCGATAGCCCCCTTCGCAGTGCACGATGACGGAGCGATCTTTCGCAATCTCGCCAGCGCGATCATGTAGGTGATTCAGCGGGACATTCACGGAGCCGGCGATATGTCCAGCAGCCCACTCTTTCTCGCTTCGCACGTCCACCACGGTCGGTGCGGCATCTGAAGCTAGTTGATCCGAAAGTGCCACGGCTGTGATACGGTCAATTTTGGCGACCAAGTCGGGACGATCACGTAAGGCATCCATGCCATCTCGCAGGTAACCGGCGACATTATCAAATCCGATCCGCCCCAATCGCATCACCGCCTCGGACTCCTTGCCGGCATCCGCCACTACGACGATGGGATGCTCATGATTGAGCACCGTTCCACACCAAGTTGCATACTTTCCCTGGATTCCGACATTGATGGAGCCTGCCAGATGCGCGCCTTCAAAGTCAATGGCTTCGCGGACATCGAGGATTTGTGCGCCCTGGTTCTTGAGTCGCAGCGTTTCCTCGAGTGATAACGCGTTCAGCGATAGCGACAACGTTTCTTCTAAGTTTGGCCGCTCTTGACGATTCAAGATCGCATCGTGGACAAAGTACGCGGGAGCCTCAGGCTGTTCGGCGGTCACGATGAGTTTGAACTCTTCGCGGCTCATCGGCTGCAGGGCATAATTGAATTTCTTCTGTTGTCCGATCGTGGAAACGGTATCCTTACTCAAGTTCTTGCCGCACATCGACCCGGCACCATGAGCGGGGTACACGAGTGTCTCGTCGGGCAATTTGACCAGCTTGTTCGTGAGCGAGTCGTACAGCATGTCGGACAATTCGTCCGCCGTGACACCGATCGAAGCCAGCAGGTCGGGTCGGCCTACATCGCCAATGAACAGTGTGTCACCGGTCAGCACGGCCAGCGGCTTTTCCTTGTTCTTGGCAAGGTCGTACACCAGGATCGAAATGCCTTCGGGCGTATGGCCAGGGGTTTCCAGAATCTCCAGGCGCACATCGCCAAACTCGATCCGATCACCATCCTTGACCTTGGTGGCCGCAAATTCCGGTTCGGCACGCTGTCCGAGATAGATTTTCGCTCCGCACTTGTCCCGCAGTTCGATATGGCCCGCGAGGAAGTCGGCGTGAAAATGCGTCAGAAAAACATGCTTCACCTCGCAGCAGACGGCCGCTGCGTCGGCGATGTATTGCTCGACGTCACGTTGCGGATCGACCACCACCGCCGTGTGTGTCTTCTCGTCGGTGATGAGGTAGGAAGCGTGGGAAAGGCAGCCGAGGTAATACTGTTTGATGTTCATCGTTTTATCCTCGAAAAGTGTTTTGTGACCGGAACGCCGGGGTCGATTTAGCACACCGCGCGCTCCTCTTAGGCCTTAGAGCAGGTTTCACCGGACGTCTTGGCAACTTGATTCCACGGCATACGAGCCAGAATCATGCCCATGCCGCAGGTATCGGTAATCCCAGCAAACATGAGGCCAGCGCCCACAAATGCCGAGAGACCGATGAAGTACGGATGAACCGTCAGGGCGAGCACCGCGCCGAACAACACCAGAAAGCCGGCAGCGATGCGGACTTGGCGTTCGAGCGAGATCGCCTTTTGCCCGCGGTTGACTGGCAACCCTGCGGCGTCCCAAGCAGCTGTGCCTCCTTCGACGTTTACTACGTTCAGCCCGGACGCAGCGAGTCGCTCGCAAGCCTGCCCACCACGACTGCCCGAACGGCAAATGACATACAGCGGCTCAGCCGAACTGTTGCGCTCGGCACGAATCGCTGCCGGGTCGAGGCGATCCAGCGGTACGTTGCGGGCAAAGTCGACGTGAACCTCGCGAAACTCGATCGGCGTCCGCACGTCGATCAACTCGATACCGTGCCCTGACGCTTTTCGAAGCTGTGAGAGTTCTTGTGGAGTGATGGTTTGAGGCATGGCTCTGATCTCCGTAAACTAAATGTTGAGATATCGGAACATGACGATATGTGTCCCAAAAAAAGATTGATTTATTTGCTGTCGCCGAACCTCGCCTCGACGCAGGTCATGATGTTCGCCAAGTGGGGCTCGACGATCGTGTAGTAAACAAATCGCCCTTCCCTCTCCTGGGCCAGGAAGCCGGAACGCTGCATGAGCCGGAGATGCTCGGAGGCCATGTGGCTCGGAATATCGCAAGCCTCCGCCAACTCGCCGACAGTAAACCGCCCTTGCAGAAGAATTTGCACAATTCGCAATCGATGCGGATGGGCGAGCATTCGCAAGCACTCCGCGGCGTGGCCGAGCGCTTCCAGACTGGTCAGTTTTAGTTTTGTCTTCATAGCCATTGCTCCTCCCATACACTCAAATATATCGGAATCTCACGACATGTCAATATGTACGGCCTCTGTCGGTAATCCGTTAAGGCCCGATTGATTAGTCCACTCACCTTCTACTTTTGCTGAGTTCCCTTTTTTGCGCGTCTTGCGATTTCATTGAAGTGCGCGTTTTCCACAGATCGCAGCTTGGCACGCTATGGCACGTAACTCCCTGCGATCTGTGCGAAATGTGGACTTTCGGGACTCAATTTGTACAATGTGAGGGACTCGTTCCCTTCATTTTTGGCCGGATTTCACATAGTTTCAGGTTTTCCCGGCCAAGTGCTCTGCATGTTCGGGACCAAGAGGTCGTAGTCACAAATCTCACTTTCATTTGCATCCACTCTTGAGTCTCTCGACTAGTATCCGGTGCGGCTTTCAATGCAGAGGAATATGCAGGGATAGGTACTGTCGGCGATCTGCAGGATCGCCGTGGCAAATCCGTGGCAGAATGTGGCAACGTAGGCCCAATTCACCTACAATTCAAACACAATGACTTTTTGGGCGGATTGCCCAGGCGTCGGCGTAAACATGCGTAAAAAACCGCTGTTTTGGAAGAGTGGTGACTGAGACGCAGAGGTGAAAGTCTGGATTCAAAATCCGGCGAGGTAACACTCGTGTGGGTTCGACTCCCACCTCTGGTACTTCTTCTTTTCGGGGCTGCGCAAGATTCTTGCCCCGAACACGGCAACGCTTGGTTCCAAAAGCAGTGTGGCTGGTTCATTGCGTAGACGATTCATTATCCTGCAGCGGTAATGCCCACACGCTTGACCGCTGCTACGGGACTGTTCCTTCGCTTCTCTAGAGCGCGAGATCTGCTACTGGTCGTCGCGGCAGACGGCCATGGCTTCGATCTCGATGAGGAGATCTTCAAAGGCGAAGCCGGAAACGCGGATCGCTGTGACCGCGGGGCCGGGTTCGGGGTAGAACTCTCGCTGGACTTTGGCGATCACGGATCTAGTCGCTTCGATCTGAGACCAGTCGCCTGGGGCATAGTAGTAGATATACAGCTTGGCTACGTCCGACTCATCGAGCCCGCCCTCGCGCAAGACGTTGCGGATGAACTGAAAGACGTTGCGGGTTTGGGTTTCCATGTCCTTGCCCACGGCTTTCGCGCGGTTGTCGGCGGAGATCTGGCCACCGATGAATGCTAGGCTACCGATGCGCCACCCTTGAGTAAACTGCGTGTTCGGGATGCTCCAGTCCCAATGGTTTTCTGGCTGCAGGCGCTGTTTGTTGTCGCCCAGCACCCCGATGCCTTCCACCTGAATCAACTCTTCGGAATGAGGGAAACCCGTGATTCGCAGGCCCGCTCCGGCGGCTGATGGAATCGACATGTACCGTCGGCGGACGTTGGTCATCTTCTCCCAGTAATCCGTCACTTCACGTCCCTGTCCAAAGAAACGGAAGTAGGTGTTTTGCCGCATCAGGCTGTTTCGATCGCCACCGGCGGCCCGCAGCATCGTGTCCAGGTTTCGGAAGACATGGTCAGTCTGGATCTCGATGTCGCCGATGCCGAGCGTTTCTCCCTGGTCGTTCAACGAACGCTGGCCGCCGACGAAAATCATGTCTCCCACTTTCCAACCGTGTGAAAAGGGCAACTTTTTGTCCCAGTTCCAATGTCCAGGCGGGCTCAATCGCTCCTTCTTCACCCCCGACACGGCCCAGGCATCCACGAGCAGGAGCGCCCCTTCGCGTTCTAGACCGACGCGAATTTCCGTGGTCGTCGGGCCTGGGTCCGTAAAGTAATCAAGACGAACCTCATCCAGTTCGTTCAGAAAGCGGGCGACCTCTTCGTCGTTTCCTTCGCACGAGAAGTAGATGTTGTGCTTGACCACGTCGGACATCGTCGCCCCCGCAGCCTCGATCACCTTTTTCAACGTTTCGAAGATGTTGCGAGCCTGCGTCTTGACGTCCGTTCCGACGATATTCCCAGTTTCATCGAGCGACATCTGGCCACCCACGAAGATCAGGTTCCCTGCCTTAACCGCTTGGGTGGTTCCGTGCGGGTTATATTCGCGATTAGGTAGTGAGATGAATTGTTTCTGCACTCGATTACTCCAGATGGCGGGGCAGTTGATTCAATAGTGGTGGCGACTCGAGTCGTAGCAACTTAGTTCGGCTGCTCCGGCACACAACTTTACAGCATCGCTCGGCGTCGCTCATTGCCTGCTTGAGCGAGGTAGGCTTTGATTCTCGACCAATACTGCTCGCGCCAAGCGAGTTCAGTCTCAGGGATCAGATCTTTTGGTACGCCGCGATGCGTCAGCACGAGTTCCGTGCCGCCATCATTCGTGGGAGCTAGGGTCACAGCCGCCATAGAAAAGATGCCTTCGGGAAACCGTCGATGGCGCCAAGCCTGAACGATTCGTTGACCCGGAATCAGATCGACGTTGATCCCGGAGACGTCGTTCCCACTGACCGAAAACGTCCCGCCAATCTTGCGACTGATCGTCGCCTTCCTGCCGGTCACGGCTGAGTGCTTCTTCGAGTCTGCGAGGAGATCGTAAACGGTCGCCGGTGGGGCGTTGAACTTCACGCGTTGCTTGATGGTCTTACACATCGCTACATCCCGTGCCACTCAAAAAGAGTTGGCTGATAGGAAACATGGGACTGAATCACCACTCTGATGTTCGACGGAGCCGACTAATTTACCACACCAGCCAACGCTTTCCGGGTGTGGTGCGGCACTACTCCTTCTCGGATGGCTGGCAGGAGAACTCTTGCCGAGGTCCGGGAGGCTGTCGGCCATGCGAACATCTCGATCACCTCGGCGTACCGGTATGTGGCGGTTGAAGGTGGGGGCGTCGGAAGCCTGTTTGATTAGAATTGCCCTGATCGCCAGAAGTAGGCGTGCCCCTTCGGAATGTTATGCATCACCGAGCGCTGACGGGAGAAACCATGGCCAGGCTGTCTTGGAAACGGTTCGTCGAAGGGCAAGAAGTCGATCCCGGCAAATTCGCGCACACATTTTGGATATGGGGAGATCGGGTCTTCTGGGGCCACTACGAGATTCCTGGCGCCGATGCCACTTCGTTCGGCTGGCTGAACGAGATATGGGCCTGCGACCGGGCGCATATTTACAACCATTACTCGCGAATCCGTGAAGCGGACTACGATTCATTCGAGGTCATCAATCCCCTGTTCGCTAGGGATAAACGAAACGTCTACTGCGTCTCGGGCATCTGTAAGCAATGCGATGTTACGACGTTCAAAGTGCTGGACGACGGCAAGTGCCAGTACCACGAGTCGCCCTGTGGCTATGCACGGGATCGGAACAACGTTTACTTCCACGACAGCGGCGAAGGCAATGCACGTCTGCTGCGGGGAGCCGACCCCAACAGCTTTCAAGTCCTCAAGCACGCCTTCGCAACGGACGGGCGGCACGTGTTCGTTTTCGGCCGGCGCATTTCCAAGGCCAAGCCGGAGTCGTTCAAAGTTTTGAACAGGTTCTACTCGCTCGACGAGTCGCGAGCCTATTATTTGGACTTCGAGATCATCGGTGCCGATTTGAAGACGTTCAAACCCATTACCAACGAGTACGCCAAGGACTCGCGGCGCGTCTACTGGCACCAATGGGTCGAGAAGGGAGCGAACCCCAACACGTTCAAACCTTCCGGCGATGCCTAGCCAGGACCTACGCCAGATCGTCTGGCCAAGCTGACCATCCACCACGGACGCCGCACGTTCATCTCACACGCTTTGGCCGGTGGTCGGCCGCCTCACCTTGTCTTGCATGCCCTCGCGCTGGCGGTCGGACCCATGCGGAGGTTAGAGATGCCGTTGGCATTCTTTTGATAGCATGAAAACGGTTCCAGACGGACGGCTTTCCCTGGCCTGCTGCACATGTTCGACGGAGCAGACCTTCAAGTCTCCGAAGTGGTAGCCTTGGCCCTCTTGGCAGGGGCCTTCACGAGAACCCCAGGAGCAGCGCGCGATGCTATAAAAGTTCCGGGCGCCCTTGCTCCGATGCAGATTGTCGTGCCGTCCGATAAGAAGGCGCACCTGCGGGATGCGCCTCGGGAGAATGACGAATGCGTTTCATTGGTCTGTTCATCGCGCTCTTTGCGCTCACTCCACTGGCTTGCGTGGGGGACGATTCGACTCGCCCGTTCGCCCATCGCGGCTACTACTTCACCTTCTCACGGATGCCGACCTTCGGGCTCGAGGAATGGAAGCAGATTATCGACTGCGTCCGTGCCGACGAGGGAAATGCCGTCATTCTCTGGATTGGCGGCGGCTTTCGCTCGCGGAGGTTTCCCGAGACCTGGAAGTACAATCAGGATCACGCCAACGTCAAATCGGACTTCGTGAAGTCGCTCATCGACTACGCGCACACGAAAGAGGTGGCGGTGCTCCTGGGGTTCACGCCGTTCGGGTACGACGGGGTCAACCAGATGTCGCTCACGCGGCCCGACTGGCGCGCGACCGGCCCCGACGGCAAAACGACTGCCAGGTTCGGCTTTCATAGCTGGGGCTATAACCTCTGCCCTGGCCGGGAAGATACGCGGAAGTTCATGCTCGAATATATCCGCGAGCTGTGCATCGAATTCTACCCGAACGCTGACGGGCTGATGATCGAGTCGTCAGACTACGCGGTGTGCCACTGCAAAGATTGCGGCGCGAAGTTCTACGAGCACGAGTTCGGGTTCGTGAAAGAAATCACCGAGGCAGTTCGCAAGAACAATCCCGATGCGATCGTGACGGTCTACCCCCATTACTTCACGGGGGCCAAAGTGCCGGGGCTGCCGGTGACCGCTGCCAAGCTCCCTTTCGACCGCAGGTGGACGTTGTTCTACACGCCGCACAGCGCCCACCCCGAGGCCACCCTGACGAAAGAGGCGCGCGGGGCGATCTGGTCGGATGCCGCGGTGGCGCGCGAGACGCCGACGGCGATTCGCGACGGAGCCAGGCGCGCCCGAGACGAGGGTTGCACGGGATACATTCCCTCGTTCGAGGTGTTCACCTATGTCCCCACCGAACCCGAGGAGGGGCAGCCGGACATCGTCGGCAAGCGGCAGGTTCCGTTCGGATTCGGATGGCTGAAAGAGAAGCAAATTCCGTACAACGAATTGCCCGCGCGCGTCAACCGGGTCGCCTTCCGGGAATACACGCGCAATCCCGATCTCACGGAGGCCGACTTCCGGGCCGCTCTGGGGAAGGAACTTTTCGGTGAAAGGGCGACGGACCAGGCCGTCGACGATGCCCTCTTTCTGCAGAAGCTGTTTGCGGCAGGCAGACTCTGGGTTCAACCCGCACCGGTCGTCAGCCCGAATCGCGTACGCACGATGAGCGCTGCCGGCCAGTTCTCGCAGCGGCAACGTGCGGAGTGCCGGGAGGCGCTGCAGCGCGTCCGCGCCATCGAATCGCGCTCTCGAGACGGCGGCGAAGCCTTCGCCGAGCTGCACCGGATCGCCAAATGGGTCACAGATCAATGGGCCGGTGACGCGGAGAAATTGCTCGCCCCGTGACGATCGGCAAGGAGACTCAGTTCTTCGCCATTGGGGTCGAGAACGCCGAATTCACGTTAATGTTCGTGGACGGCCGAACCCTTTGGGCGTTGGGCTCGTATTGGCCTGGGCTGTAGATTTGGGGGCTGAATTGATTGCGGCTGTCGGCGGCAATACATTGAAAAACTGGGCCTGAGGACCGGGAGACTTCGGGAAAAACCACTCTACGAGCGAATCGCCGTAGGCTACGGCAGCATTTCTAGACGGTGCCGAAGAGCAGGCGTTGTTTCGGCGAGTGGTCCTTTTGCCGGTGCCTCTTTTCTGTGTGGCATGGTGCTGGACTTGAAACGCGAGGTCGGTCTTATGTTGAACAGCGACTCCTCCGTCTCTCGCGGAGAAATGGTCGAGAAAACGACAATTTCGAAGTCGTATTTCGAAACCATGTTTCGTGGAGAGGCCGCGACAGATCGCACGCCGATCTCGTGGCGCGAAATTGTTTGCGTGCTATTGATCGTCCTGGTGGCCGACATCCTCTTGTATCGCCTGCCAGGTTACTCGGGCGTGGCGGCGTTCTTGACGATTACCCCATGCTTATTGTGGTTTGGATCGCCGCAGCGGACGAATTCGCTCTGGACTTGGGTTGCGGCTGGCTTGCTACTGTTGCTGGCTACGCGTGTGGCATGGAATGGGTCGATCCTCGCCGTTCTGGTCGGTGCCTTTTTGGTCTGCTCGTTTGCGCTGGCCGTTGCTGGCCGATGGCCGCATATCCTGGAAACGGTAGCGTTCGGATGTCAAACGTTCGCCGCGGGCTGCCTGGGGTGGTTGATTTACTTCAAGGCAATCGCTGCGCTGTCGGTTTCACGCCCGATGCCGCGCTGGATCAATTTCCTTCTGCCGCTGGCGGTGACGCTGGTCTTCGGCTCGATCTTCATCCTCGCGAACCCAAACCTGATCCAGATGTTTTCGGAAGGAGTCGAGCAACTCCTCATGAGGCTGCGAGATGGGCTGCTGCTGTTTTCCGCGTGGGAATTGATGTTCTGGTTGTTGGTCGCGTGCCTGGCGGTGGGGCTGCTGCGCCCGGTGTTGAAGAACTCCGTGTGGGACGATTTCGACCGCGGAACTGGCCAAGATGCTGCGAAGCCGACCGGCGAAAATGCCGCGACGCTAATCCCGGCATTTCGCAACACGCTGCTCGCGGTGGTCGTGTTGTTCGCCGTCTATTTGGTCTTCGAGTTTCAGACGCTTTGGTTCCGCGAATTTCCGCAAGGCTTTCACTATTCCGGTTACGCACACGAAGGCGCGGCATGGCTGACGTGTGCGCTGGGCTTGGCGACCGCCCTCTTGTCGTTGATTTTTCGCGGCGGGGTTCTGCACGACGCTCAACGCTCCGGCCTGAAGAAATTGGCATGGTTGTGGTCGGCCGAGAATTTCGTCTTAGCGATCGCCGTGTACCATCGCATGTTCATCTACATCGGTTTCAACGGCATGACGCGGATGAGGATCGTCGGGCTGCTTGGAATCTCGTGCGTCGTGGTGGGGTTGATTTTTGTCTTGAGAAAGATCAACGGCCAGCATGGCTTCGTCTGGTTGCTGCGACGCCACCTGCTGACCGTGGCCGCGGCGATTTATCTGTACGCTTTGCTACCCGTCGATGCGATCGTCATGCGATACAACGTACAACGCATTCTGGCGGGCGACCCGGCGCCGGCGGTGCAAATCAGCGTCCATCCCATCGACGCCGAAGGTTGGCTCTACCTGTCGCCACTGTTGGATTGCGACAACGAAATCATTCGCGACGGTCTCCGCGCCATGCACCGCGAACGATTGATGTCGGCCCACGATACCGAGGCGCAGCGCTCAACTATGGGTTGGACGGCCTACCAATTCTGCGAAAAGCGACTGTTGCGACAACTGATTGAACTCCGTGGAAACTGGCGGGAGTTTGATAAGGCACCGGACTCAGGATCGCGGGCCCTAAAACGATTTCACGATTACGCCTACCAGTGGTACTAGTGCGCAGCACGCTACGATTGCAAGGTGGCTTGGAACGCCTCGACCTGCAAAAAGTGCGGGAAGACCCGCTTGGCTCCTTCACCCAGTAAGCGAGCTGCTTTTGCGGCATCGGAGGCGATTCCAATGAAGCGCCAACCCAGCGCGTGGCATGCGCGGGCGTCCCAGATGCCGTCGCCGAAATAGACCACGGCGTCAAAGGTTTCTCGCCCGTGCAACTTCAAGGCCCGTTCCAGGGACGCCTGCATGATGGCTTCACGCTGCATCGCGTTGTCGGCAAAGGCTGCGGGCAGGTGAGAGAAGCACAGGTCGGCGCTAGCCATTTTTAAGCGAGCGGAAGTTTCCCAGGCGCCGCTGGCCCGCGCGACGGCCCAGTCGGGAGACTCGCTCAATAGCTCAAGCATTTCGCGAGCGCCGTCGACCGGCCGAATCGGACTCTCCAGCGCCGCCGTCGCGAGGAGCGAGACCAACTGAGACTGAAAAGCTGCGATCTCATCGCTCGTGGGCGGGCGGTCTCGCCGCTCCTGAAAAATCGCCGCCAGAATTCCCGAATCGGTGCAATGCGGATACACCGACCAATCATCGCGGATCTCGCGAAAACCAAACACATCGTCCAGGGCACGTACAAAGCATTCTCCATCCACGAGATAGGACTGAGTCAGCGTGCCGTCGATGTCGAACATTGCCAGTTTCATAGATTCGAAAAAAACGGCGAAGGTCTTCGAAATCGGATGCTGCTTCACTCGATTCGAAAGGTTCACTCCTGGATAGAATAAAGCGAGTCTCGCCGATCGAAATCCTCAAGCCGTCGACCGCTCCATGAGTCGATTCGCGAGTTGTCCCCATGCCTCTCCACGATTCAAAAGCCGGACTCAGATCGATTGCGATTTTCGAAAGCGCGAAAGGAACTTTAGTCTTATTGGCTGGGATTGGACTGCTCTCGTTGCTCCACCGGCCTGGGCGCGAAAGTGCCGAGCATTTATTGCGGCACTTTCATCTCAATCCCGCTCATCATTACCCGCACATTTTTGTCGACCTAGCTGCGAATATAACCGATGCGAGGCTCTGGCTCCTGGCCAGCGGTGCCGTGCTCTACGCGCTCTTCCACTACGTGGAGGCACTAGGACTCTGGTTCCAAAAACGATGGGCCCAGTGGTTAGGCGCCATCTCGGGTGGCATCTTTCTCCCCGTTGAAGTGTACGAACTGTACGAGCGCGTCAGTTGGACCAAAGGATTTGTGTTCGTAGCGAATTTGCTTGTCGTCGGGTTCCTTGTGTGGCGACTACTCTCTGCCGAGAAAAGCTCGGGAACTCCCAGCAGTGCATCGTCAGGGCCCGCTGCTTAGCAATCGGCAAGCCCCGCGAATGGAACTCCCAAATGGAAAGTAAGTAAGTGAGGCTCGGACGCCAGCTATCCCTTGGCTGCACTACTGAGCGGACCAGGTGGACCTGATTTTGTGGCCTACCGACCGAAAAAAACAAGGACCCCCCAAATTGAGCGGTCCCTCACATTGCATTCATAATGCCGCGAGTGCATTTATCGCGACTGGGTGGCTTCGAACAGGAACCAGGTTCGCCGTTCGGTCTCGTCGATCCAAACTTCAATCAAGCTGGCCGTCGCCACGTCGTTGTGCTCGTCGCAGACTGCGTGCGCTTCACGAAGGAAACGAGTGAGCTGCTGATTGTCTGCCGTCAACTCGGCGAGCATCGCGCCCGCTTCGACAAAGTCCGAGTCGTTGTCCTGCAGGCGTTGATGCCGGGCGATATCGCCGATCGACCGCAGGCTCGTCCCGCCGATCTTTCGAGCGCGTTCTGCGATCGGATCAGTCATGGCAAAGATCTGATCCGACTGCTCGTCCAGGAGCAGATGATAATCACGAAAATGCGTGCCACTCATATGCCAGTGAAAATTCTTGGTCTTCACGTAAAGCGCGAAAACGTCGGCCAACAAGGAACTCAGTTGACCGGAGATTGCGGCAACGCCTTCTGCCGCCAGGTCGGTGGGGGTTGCCAGTGCGGGTTTCACTTGGGAATTCTTGGATGCTTGTTTGGTCACCATGGCCTGGTCCTTTCAATATGTCTTTGGATTTCGAACCGTATTTCGGGATGGGTTAGCGAAGCCGCCGCTTTAGTTCCTCGCCTACTTGCAGCAGTGAAGCCCGTGTCGCCGGCAGTTGGCTAAGCGGATTGAGCAGTCCCCAATCGTGGATCATGCCACTATACCGCACGGCGATCACGTCGACGGCTGCCACTTCAAGCTTGCGTGCGTACTCCTCGCCCTCGTCGCGGAGTACATCGTTGCCGGCTGTTTGAATTAACGCTGGCGGCAAACCACGGAGTTCGTGTGTCATCGCTCGCAGCGGCGATACATAAATCTCGGCCCGTTCGAGTTGGTCGGTAGTGTAGTTGTCCCAAAACCACTTCATCGCATTGCGAGTCAGAAAGTAGCCGTCGGCGTACTGGTGGTACGAGGGCGTGTTGAAATTGGCATCGGTGACCGGCCACATCAACACTTGAAAGCGAATCGCGGGGCCGCCGCGGTCCTTGGCTATCAGCGCGACGACCGCAGCCATGTTGCCACCGACACTGTTGCCGACCACAGCCAGCCGACTGCCGTCAACGTTGATTTCATGACCGGACTGCGCTACCCATTTGGTTGCGGCGTAGGCCTGATTGATGGCTACTGGATAGTGGGCTTCCGGCGAAGGCGTGTAATTCACAAACACGGCCGCTGCACCTGAGTAGGCGACCAGATCACGAACGAACCGCTCGTGCGTTGGAAAATCGCCGAGTACCCAACCGCCGCCATGAAAAAACATGAACGAGGGAACCATGTTCTTTGCGCCGGCCGGTCGTACAACCGTCAAATCGACGCTTTGACCATCTTGCTTGATGGTTAAATGAGACACCTCGGCGGGTGGCATCTCGACCTTAACAGATTCCTGAAGGTTGGTCAGAACGGCCCGTGCGTCGCGAGGCTCCAATTCTTCGAGCGGTTTCCCACCAGCTGAGTTCAAAACCTGCAGGAATTCTCGCGTGCGATAGTCGACGTGGACATCATGCGTGGAATCGATGGTTTGCATGGGTAATTTCCTTTTACTTTGAGAAAGTTGCTTTCCACCATGGCCTGACTGAGCGGGAGTGTGGACAGGTCGTCCTTGATTTCCCTGATAGCCATTCCGAAGCGAAAATCGTGCCGGAATCCCTTCGGGAGAGAATGGATGAGGATGCAATAAGGCCGGCAAAGGACGCGGGAAAGGATGAGCCGCTTTGGGATAACTGAACCAAGACACCGGTGGTGGCGTGGCTTGCGGTGACGAAAGAACTTGCCCCCAAAAATTGCGGGATTTAACGCGATTTGCGGCTACTCTATAATCTACCGCAATGACCGAAGACCGCACTACCATTGCTGTTGATCGCTATTTGGTTGAGTTGGCCAATCTGGATGGGAGCTCGCCGTCGGAGCCAATCGTGCGAGCGCTCATCGACCGGACGGTGAAACGTCTTCATCTGTTGTGCCATTCGTTGTTGGCGCGTAGTTATCCGCGGCTCATGCAGCCGCCGCTCAACTTGCAAGCGGAAGAAATGCTGAGTGCGGTGGTCACTCGACTGCTCAAAGCCATGCGCGGGGTTCGTCCTGCCACTGTCCGCCAGTTTTTTGGCCTGGCCAACCGGCACATGCGGTGGGAACTGAACGATCTGGCGCGGCAGTTGGATGCGAAGAAGTCCGCCGAGGTATTCCAAGACGAGTTCGTGGCGGCGCAAGAAAGCAGCGGCGCGGAACTTAGCCCCAATGCGGTGCGAATGTTAGCGGCGATCGACGGTTTGCCAGAAGAAGAGCGTGAAGTCTTTAGCTTGGTCCGTTTCCAAGGTATGGCCCATAGCGAAGTGGCGGAGATTCTGAACGTCTCTACCAAAACGGTTCAGCGGCGATTGAATCGCAGCTTGATGCTGCTCGCCGAAAAGCTGAGCGACCTCAATTCCGAACCGGCGTTGCCGGGCGATGATTAAGTTCACGCCGCGGATGCCGAGAATTTGCGATCAGACCTGCGCCACGTTCAACGTGGCTGGGATCGAGAGCTGAAACGGAATGTCCGACAAAACTAACATCTACGAGTTGCTTGATAAGATCCTCGAATCGGGGTGCACCGCGGAGGAAGCGTGCGCCGATCATCCCGAGTTGCTGGACGTCGTCCGTCAACGGCTGCAGCAGGTGCGCGCGATTAAGGGCGAGCTGGATTCGCTGCTGCCCAATTCGGCTCCGACAGCGCGTCTCGCTCCCGGTGTGGTGCCCACGGGCTTGCCTGCGGTGCCCGGGTACGAAGTGCAAGCGGTTCTGGGGCGCGGCGGGATGGGAATCGTCTACAAGGCCAAGCATCTCAAGCTCCATCGCTTGGTGGCACTCAAGATGCTTCTGATGGGATCGCATTCCAGCCAGCAGGACTTGCTGCGGTTCGTCCGCGAAGCCGAGGCGGCGGCGGGGCTGCGGCATCCGAACATCGTGCAAGTTTACGACTTCGGCGAGTCGGAAGGACGCCCCTACTACACGATGGAATATGTCGAAGGCGAGAACCTCGCTCAAAAGTTCGCGAAGGTTCCGCAACCCGTTCGCGATGCCGCCAAGACGATCGCGACGCTAGCGCAGGCGGTCGACTTCGCGCATCGTAACGGGGTCATTCACCGTGATCTCAAGCCGGCGAACATCCTGCTCACCGCGGAGGGGTTGCTCAAAATCACCGATTTCGGCTTGGCGCGGCGACTGGACGGCGATGGCGATTTGACTCGGACGGGCGCCAGGATCGGTACGCCCAGCTACATGGCGCCGGAACAAGTCATGGGCTTAAAGGGGGCGGTGGGACCCGCGGTCGACATTCATGCACTCGGCACCATGCTATATGAGATGCTTGTGGGGCAACCACCATTCCGTGGCGCGACGATCTCGGAGGTCGAACGGCGGCTCCTCTCCGAAGAACCAAAATCTCCGTCGCGCTGGAACGAAAAGGTGCCGCGCGATCTGAATACGATCTGTTTGAAGTGTTTGGAAAAGGATCCCGCGCGGCGCTACTCGACAGCCGGCGAATTGGCGGCCGATCTCGAGCGTTTTCTCCGTCACGAACCAATTCTGGCCCGCCCTGCGGGACGGACCGAACGCCTGGTGCGATGGGTCTGGTACAACCCGACGGTTGCAGCGCTTGTTGTGACGGCGCTGGCGCTGATCGGCCTGGTCATCGGTGAAGGCGCGAGAGAATGGGCCTTGGGTTCCATGCGCCGCGCCGAACATGCCCGGCTGACAAGTCGGCTCGAATCGGGAATTCAGCTGGCGCAGGAGGAACGCATCCCCGAGGCGCGAGCCCTCTTGGGGCGGCTAGGCGACGGCGGCTTTCCCGATTTGCGGAAACGCATCGACGGGGCCGTCGCCGACCTCAACCTGGTCGAAGAGCTTGAAGCACTAGCGCTACGCCGCGTCGCGGCCTCGCGTGCGCAGGATGACCGGCGGTTTCATAAGCAGGAAGCCGACCGGGCCTATAAAGAGGTCTTTACCAAAATCGGCATGGACCAGCTGTTCACGAAGCCTGCGCGGGTCGCGCAGCAAGTTCGCGCCTCCAATATCAACCGGTCGCTGGTAGCGGCTCTTGACGACTGGGCGGTGTGCGCGGCGGAAGACCAGCGTCGCAGCCAGTTGCTAGAAATAGCGCGTCAGGCCGATCCCGATTCTTCGCCGTGGCGCGATCGAGTTCGCGATCCCGCGAAATGGTCCGATCCGGTGGCCGTCTTGCAATTCGCGGAAACCGCGTGGAACGCCACGCCCTCGCAGCAATTACTGCGGACGATCGGCGACCTCATGGACGAGCTTGGTTTGGACTCCGTCCCTTTTCGCCAGCGGATGCAAAGGGAACACGCGAATGACTTCCTTGCTAACTTTCTGTTAGGCAATGCATTGCTCGAATCGAACCCTGTCGAGTCGGTTCGATATTATCAAGCGGCGCTAGCTATCCGACCTGCTACGCCCGCCGTGTATCACTATTTGGGAATCGCACTCGCAAATAGCGGCAGAAGCGACGACGCGATTTTGCACTATCGAGAAGCTCTCCAGCGAGATCCCCGCTATGCACCGGCGAAGATTTCGCTGGGAGAACTGTTTCTGAAGGATCATCAGTACGAAGCTGCCGCGGCGGAACTCCGGCCCTGCCTCGAACTCCTTTCGAAGGCGGATCCCCAGTATCCCAAGGTTCTCGAAATGCTAAATCGCTGTGATTCTCAATCATCGTCGTCGGATAGCGGCGGCAATTCGTCGCGGTAGGTTCTTGCTCAACACTCCGCCGTGGCACGACTACAATTGGGGCGGACGAATGATTCATCGACTCGCATCAAAAAACTTCGCACGAGACGGCTCCATGAAATTGACACAATCGCTGATCTGGCTGGTTCTGTTGCTGGTGGGAAGGCCTTGCATCAACCAGGCGGCTGAGCCTGTGATTCGAGTAGTGGTCTGGGACGAGCAGCAACCGGCGCAAAAGCAGGCCTACGAGAATTTTTTGGGAAACGCGATCGCCGACTATTTGACCAAGCAGCCAGGATTGCGAGTTATCTCGGCCAACATCGACCAACCCGAGAAAGGTTTGCCGGCCAGCTTGCTCGATAGCACCGATGTGCTGGTGTGGTGGGGACATGTGCGGCATGACGAGATCTCGGCCGAGCAGGCGAAGGACATCGTGGCTCGAATCAAGCGCGGTCAATTGGCCTTGATCGCCTTGCACTCGGCGCACTGGTCGGCACCATTTGTGGAGGCGATGAACGAACGTACCCGCGATGATGCCCGCCGCCGCTATCCCGATCCAGCCAATGGCCCCCGGGTCAAATTCGAGTTTGTAGCACCTCAGGGGCAATTCGTTCCCACGGCCGATTCGATCAAGACCCCGGCCTACTACGCCATGCAGCGCGGTGCGCAGCTCACGGTACGAGTCGATCTACCCAATTGCGTGTTCCCTTCGTACCGTCCAGACGGCAAGCCAAGCACGGTGGAAGTCCTGAAGCCCGATCATCCGATCGCCAAAGGGTTGCCAGCGTCGTTCGAGATTTCACAAACCGAGATGTACTCCGATCCGTTCCATGTCCCCGACGCCGACGAGGTCCTCTTCGAAGAAAGTTGGAAGGCCGGCGAAAAATTCCGCAGCGGACTGGTTTGGAAAATAGGCGAAGGGCGGGTGTTTTACTTTCGCCCCGGTCACGAGACCTACCCGGTCTACAAGCAAGAGGGGCCGCTAAAAGTCATCGAGAATGCCGTCAACTGGCTTGGGTCAAACCTCGCCAAGCAGCAGTAGTACGATAGCCGAGGAAGCGGCAGCGGGATATCGATGGTTTTCCCGCAACGTGCGCACGGCTGTCGAACCGTTACTCGCTTAGCACTTTCAAGAGTGCGGCAAGATCGACGGGCTTAACCAGATGGCCGTCGAACCCGGCATCAGCAACATGAAAAACGCTGCCCGCACCTGGCTGAAAATCGGCCAAGGTGCCATTTCGCCGTTCATGGTCATAATCTGTTGAGCGTCACTTCGTCTTGGCGAGATCGAGGAAGACAATGTGCGAGGGATTGCCAACCGGGGTGTACTGGCCGGTAAATTTCAAGCCGCCGGTCTCCCGGTTGACTTGAAATGTGGTGACGTTGTCTGCCCGTTGATTGCAGCAGTACAGGTAGTCGCCGGTGGGATCGAAGCTGAAACTGCGCGGGTAGTCGCCGCGGGTCCATTCCTCGGTCAGGTACGTCAACTCGCCCGTCGGACCGATGGCAAAAATGCCGATGCTGTCGTGCAACCGGTTTCCCACGTAAACAAACTTGCCGTCGGCCGAAACCAGAATCTCCGAGCAGAAGTTGCTGCCGGCAAAACCCTTGGGCAATGTGGAAACCGTCTGTCGCGACGTCAACTTTCCGGTGGCGGCTTCGTAATCGAACACGACAACCGTCGAGCCTTCCTCTTGGACCGAATACAACCAGCGGCCGCTTGGATGAAAATGGAAATGCCGCGGTCCATCGCCAGGCGGCAGCACCACGATGTGTTGATTCGCCGGAGTCAACGTTCCGTTCTTTTCGTCGAATTTCCAAACCAAAATCTGGTCGAGCCCTAGATCGACGTGCAAGACGAACCGCCCTGAGGGATCGGCTTGAATCATGTGCGCGTGGGTACGATCGTGTCCGCTGATGGCAAAGCTTCCGCTGGGCGCGTGCGCAGCAGCCGTGGGGCCGATCTTGCCCTTGTCGTTCTTGACATCCGTGGCACTGCCAAGGCGACCGTCTGGAAGTATCGGCAGCACCGCCACCGACCCTCCGAAATAGTTCGCCACCAGCAGGTGCTTGCCACCGGGGTGGACGCTCACATAGGTTGGGCCGGCGCCTCCGGTAGACACGGTGTTGAGCAGTTCCAGCTTGCCATTGGCCTGATTGATGGCAAACGAGCTCGCCGTGCCTTCCTTGTTGTCACCTACCTTGTCAGTTTCATTCGCGGAGTAGAGGCGCGTGCCGGCTTCATTGAGTGCGAGGCAGCTGGGGCTTGTTCCCAAGTCATAGGTGCCCGCAGGCGTTAGCTCTCCGGTGGCGCGATGGACTTGAAATAGGTGGATGCCGCGACCATTCCCCGGCGGCAGGTCGACTTGTGTCGGCAACACATCTTTCAAGGGCGAACTGAATGTGCCGATGTAGGCCATGAGTGGTTTGTCGGCGGCGGCAGCGCGCGCTTGCAAAACGCTTACGACAAAGGGTGTCGCAGCCGCAAGTGACAACGAGTGATTTAGAAATGAACGCCGCGAGGGTTGAGATTGAGTCATAAAGCAAGTGGACTCGAACGTTAAAGGGAATGGGCTTCTGCAAATCGAGAGAAGGAAGGGGCTGGTGTAATTCTAGTCGGAGGCCGGATGCCTCGCGGTCTCACCCTGATTTCTCCGCCATCATCCCGTTTCCGAATGCGGGAATGAATTTTGCTTAATGCTGACCGCGTGACCCCATGGTGTGAAGTGCGAATGACGTTTACGGCGCGTGGTTTTTTAGGGAACCCGAGCAAACGCGCGCATCTGATAGACTGAATGCGCGATAGCCGGGCTTAGCCAATCGAGAATGGAGGCGTTATGTCGACCACCTGCCCCAATGCGGAACAACTGAAAAAAATAAGGTCCGATCACGGTTTCATCGCGGCGCTCGATCAAAGCGGTGGCAGTACGCCAAACGCGCTACGTGATTACGGAATCAAAGAAAACGCGTGGTCCAGCCCGGAGGAGATGTTTGCCATCGTGCATCAAATGCGCACGCGGATCATCACCAGCCCGAGCTTCACCGGCCAACGAATTCTCGCGGCGATCCTTTTCGAGAATACGATGGACCGCGACATCGAAGGACAGCCCACGGGTGACTATCTCTGGAACGTGAAGCGTATCGTCCCCTTTCTGAAGGTCGATCAAGGTTTGGCGCCGGAAAAGGATGGCGTCCAGGTGATGAAGCCCATGCCCGCGCTGGCTTCGCTTCTCGAGAAGGCCGTTGTCAAGCGCATCTTTGGCACGAAAATGCGGTCGCTAATTAAGCAGGCCAACGCCAGCGATATCAAAGAAATCGTCGCCCAGCAATTCGCGATTGCATCGCAAATCATCGCCGCGGGCTTGGTCCCGATTGTTGAGCCGGAAGTCGATATCCACTGCCCAGAAAAGGCCAGGGCCGAGGAATTGCTGAAAGCCGCGATTCTCGAATACCTCAACGCGCTGCCGGCGTCTCAATGGGTCATGCTCAAGTTGACGCTGCCGGAGCAGGATGATTTTTATGCCGAATTCGTGAAGCATCCCAGAGTCTTACGGGTGGTCGCACTTTCGGGCGGCTACACGCGCGATACCGCCAACGACAAACTGCGCCGAAACCACGGCGTCGTGGCAAGCTTCTCTCGGGCGCTTGTCGAAGGCCTCTCGGCCCAGCAGTCGGCAGTTGAGTTCGATGCGGCGCTGGATCGCTCCATTGCAAGCATCTACGAAGCATCGATCACTTAGGAAGCCCCTCATCAGACAGGGAAATGGAAATGCAACTCGGAATGATCGGACTCGGCCGAATGGGTGCGAACATGGTGCGACGGCTGCTGAAGGCCGGTCACCAGTGCGTCGTCTTCGACATGTCGCCCCAAGCCGTGGCGGACCTTGTGAAGGAAAAAGCGACGGGCGGAGCTTCACTCCAGGACTTCGTGAAAAAGTTGGAGAAGCCGCGGACCGTCTGGCTGATGGTCCCGGCCGCCGTGGTCGACAAGTCGATCGCCGACTTGGTGCCGCTGCTCGAGCCTGGTGATGTGCTGATCGACGGGGGCAATTCGTATTACGTCGATGACATCCGCCGCGCCAAGCAACTCAAAGAGAAGCAAATTCATTACGTCGACGTTGGAACGAGTGGCGGCGTGTGGGGGCTGGAACGAGGGTACTGCATGATGATTGGCGGCGAACCCGAAGTGGTGAAACGCCTCGATCCAATCTTTTCCACGCTGGCCCCGGGGATGGGGACGATTCCTCGCACTCCCGGACGCGAAGCCCCTGGCGGCACCGCCGAACAAGGATATTTGCACTGCGGCGCGAACGGCGCGGGGCATTTCGTCAAAATGGTTCACAACGGCATCGAGTATGGCATCATGGCCGCCTACGCCGAGGGGCTGAACGTTCTTCACAACGCGAACATCGGCAAGCGTTCCCACGAGATTGATGCCGAAACGACGCCGCTCCGCGACCCCGAGCATTACCAGTACGACCTGAATCTAGGCGACATCGCGGAGGTCTGGCGGCGCGGTAGCGTGATCGCATCGTGGCTGCTCGACTTAACGGCAACCGCGTTGGCGAAAGATGAGTCGCTCGCGGAGTACGCCGGCCGAGTTTCGGATTCCGGCGAAGGGAGATGGACCATCAAAGCCGCGATCGATGAGGCGGTGCCCGTACCGGTCCTGACGACAGCGCTGTATGAGCGTTTCAGTTCGCGTGGCGAGGCCGACTACCAGGACAAACTGCTATCCGCGATGCGATTCCAGTTCGGCGGCCATGTGGAAAAGCCCGCTGGTAAGTAGCCACCTACACGCGTTCCTTTCCGATTCTGCCGGCATCAAAGCGTGAATACGTTGGAGGCCGGCGATGGCAAATCCCCAGAAACGAGTGGCAGAAAACATCCCGGGCGACTTTTTCGTCGACTCGACCTGCATCGATTGCGACGCGTGTCGGCAGATCGCGCCTTCGGTATTCGCCGCCGGAGCCGCAACGTCGTATGTCAAGGAACAGCCCAATTCGCCCTCCGCTCTGCGAAGTGCGCTTCATGCATTGCTGGCTTGCCCGACAGGATCAATCGGCAGTCTCGAGCACCATGACCTGAAGGAGGCCATGGCGGCTTTCCCGCTCGTTGTCGAGGAGCCGGTGTTTTATTGTGGCTACAATTCCCCAAAGTCCTATGGCGGCAACAGCTACTTCATTCGTCATGCTGTCGGTAATTGGTTGGTTGATTCGCCGAAGTTCACCGCGCCGCTGGTGAAGCGATTCGAGGCGCTCGGCGGTATTTCTCACATCTTTCTGACCCATCGGGACGACGTCGCGGATGCCGAGCGTTACGCTCGCCACTTTCACGCCCAGCGGCTGATCCATCGGGATGAATTGTCGTCGCAGCCGAACGCGGAAGTCGTTCTGGATGGCAACGGCCCGTGGGAACTGGCTCCTGACTTCCTCGCGATCGCCACCCCAGGCCATACTAAAGGGCATTGTGGCTTGCTGTTTGAGAATCGTTTTCTTTTCACGGGGGACCACTTGGATTTTGATCGGGAGACGCAGCATCTTGCGGCCTCGGAAGATTACTGTTGGCATTCGTGGGCGCAGCAGAGGGAGTCAATCAGCCGACTTGCCGAGTACTCGTTCGAGTGGGTGCTGCCTGGCCATGGTCAAAAGGTCAAACTTCCTGCGGCCGAAATGCGAAGGCAACTCCGGCAACTGGCCGAGACAATGAAGGCCGAAAAGGCGCCATGATTCGGTCCCAAAGCGAATCCAGATGGTTTAATCTATAACGTGGCGGCGGCCACGTCGCGAGCGCTGTCGTTGATGCGGTTGATCAGGACCATCTTCCCGAACTCACGAAAATGACTCCGTCGGGTGCCACTCGCTCCGCTCGACTTTGTGAGCTCTCGGAACAAAATCCCGAGCTCCCGCTGTACCCCTTTCTTACCGACGGAGAAAACGCGGTCGAGAGCCTTTCCTGCGGTGAGCTTCGACAAACGGCTGCGAAAGTCGCTGTCCAATTGCACGAGGCTCTTGGCGGGGCGGTTAAGGGCGAGCGGGCCCTTCTGCTGGCACCGCCGGGGCTTAACTTCATCAAGGGATTTTTTGGCATCCAATGGGCGGGTTTGATCGCGACCACGTCCCACCCCGCTCATTCCAACCGGACCGATCGGCAAAGCGCAGGACGAGGCGCAGCGCAACAGGGTTTGATCTACAAAAGCCGCCAGCAAATTTGCGGCGGCCTAAATACGAGGGCGCGGACAAATCGCGAATCACTCAGGTTCGGCGAACGACTTTGGATCTACCTTCTCTGGTATCGCGAACTCGCTGATTTCCTGCTTGAGAAAACTCTCGCCGTCGCGCTTCGACTCAATCTTGGTCGCTATCTTGATTCCAGCCATCTCTTTATAGTCGCTGAAAAGGTTTTCTTGCGTGAACTCTTCCCCTTGGAAGCCGAGCACTTTCGCCACTGTTTGAACCGGCAGACCGCTCTCCTTGTCGAATGCCAGGGTGAAGTCTTTGCCGTCCGGACCGGTCACCTTGAGCACGGTAGTGGGCTTGTCGCCGACCTTTGAATCTCCACCTGATTCGACCTTGAAGTCTTTTCCTTTGAGTGCGAGAAGCGTGCGGGGGACAACTTGCAGGTAGACGGTCCGCTTTTCATTGGCGGTCGCATCCTTATCCATTTCTTGTTTGAAGTCGCCAAATTTTCGCCAAGCTTTGTCCCCGTTGAGAACCGTGGTCGCCTGCACTTTGTTGCCGCCGAATTCCCCTTCAAACTTCGACTGATAGCGATCAAGTCCCTCGACCGTCGATTCGCTGGCGAACTTACTTTCGTTCCCGCCAAAATTGAACGTCCCCTTCACCTTCAAGTTGGAGACAGAAGCTCTGCCAAGATTCTCCTCTCCCCCCATTGCCTTGATTGCCTTGTCGAGTACGGCACTGGGTTCGTCGGCCGTTACTTGCCCCGCTAAGCCAGCGACGAACGCCATCGACAGCACTAACCACAGATTTGTTTTCATCGGCGCACCTTTTTGTCCGGAAGAGAAAAGAACTGGTGAAGTCGAATCGAGTGATCGAGCCTTCGACGAGCGCTCATGGCGCCCCTTGTCATGCCATAGCTCGGCTATCACCATTGCGGCAGGTCGACAATCCATAACCTGCCATCCCTACGAGACTGGCAGGTTACTGCCCGCAAAGCGGGATTGCAACAATTTGAGTGGTAGATGCCCCAAATCGGGCGGTGGCCGCACAAAGAACCGCCCTTACCACCATCCGCATGGCTACTTGCTCTGAGGCGACTTAATTCAAGAGCCGGGAATGACGAGCGGTTGCTGCGGCTCAATCGCCAATTGGCAAGTCAGCCTAACAATCTTACGGGCCTCGGTTCGCAAGCAATGGTCAATCACCACCGGATCAGGCAAGCCGGTCCGATCGAAGTTCCCGTCGACTTTAGTGCGAAGCACGATGTCGTATCCTCGTTCGGCGACATCCAGAACTTCGAACGTCACATTGGCCTCGAAAATATCCTTGTTGCTCCAAGCGACGATCTCGGCAATTCCGCGAAGTTGGCGTCCTGCGTCGTTCACTTCAGCATCTTCAGCGAATAAGGCCCGGAACGCGGCTGGATCGTGATCGTTGACCGAACGGACGTACTCCAGGATGGTCGGTGACATAGTCTTGGTCATCGTTGCGTCTCACTTTAATTGGGATGGCGGAAATGGGTTACATGCCCCTCATTCCCGTAGACACCCATGAGGAAGAGCTGTGACAACTCTTGTCGATTTTTAGTTCAGATGGAGCGCCGCCAGGATTTCCTGGCAATCGAGGATACGTCGTATCCAATCAACCTGGTCGGCCGGCTGGAGAAACGGGTGGTCGCGGTAAATCGCCGCGTATTGTCCCTCGACAACATTCTCAATTTGCCGGACCGTTTTTCCGGCCACGTTTTTCACTTGCTCGACACGATGCGCGGCGAAGAGCAAATGCTGCGGGTGGACATGGCCTCCCTCGATGAACCCCCTCGTCTTCTTGGGGCACCGGCAAGGGTTGCTCTTGTTGACCAGGCCGCACTGGTTATGCATGAAGCTGTAGAGGTCGCGCCGCGCGCGGGCTAGCGACTGGCGGAAGTTCTCGGGCGTCATTTCCAAGACCTCGCTCCCAACGTTATCGCTGGCACCGAGAATCTCGCCTAACGTGAAAATCAGCCGCTGCTTGCGATCCAAACAGAGCAACATTCCCATGGTGCAGCCGATTTTGGCTTCCTCGACCAAAAGCGGCACGTCGACAGGAATCGCCTTGGGGTCCGGCAAGTCAAGGTCGGGCGTGTCGTTGATGGCCTTTGCGTATCCGGTAAACGAGAGCGAATTCTGTTCTGTGCTGCGTCGCTTCATGTTGAGGACGTGATTGGCGACGATGCGGTAGAGCCAGGTGCGAAACTTGCTTTCTCCTTTGAATGTGCCGAGGCTCGTGACGACTTTCACGAGGACCTCTTGGGTGACTTCTTCGGCGTCGTGCGGGTGGAACACCATGCGAACCGCGACGTTAAAAATCCACGCTTGATGCCGCAGAACCAGGGTCTCGAGCGCCGAGCGGTCCCCGGTCTTCACTCTTTCGACCAGCGAGGCATCGGTGACGTGCTCCTCGGCGATCTCGCTAAATGGGTTGAACACAAACTGGATCCTGGAAGGGCAGATGGCAAGTTCCCTTTAGACACCAACCAGATTCGACTGTGACAAACCCAGCCGAATTTTTAGGGATTTAGCGGAGGGAGCACGCCAACAGCCAAATTTCCCCTTTTTGCCGGATTGCGAAGACCGCGACGAGCCGCGCGGATCAATTGCACCAACTGATCCGGAGTCCAATTCGCAGAATCGCCCCCTTGCCGGTAAGCGGCGTTCTCCAGCGAGGCTATCTCGGCTGCAAGCGTGTTGTCGCCTGAGTGACGAGTCAGCAAATCGGTGGTGGGTGTCGGTTCGCTGGGAAACACGCTGTCAATCCAAGCCAGCAACGCACTGACCGTGGCGCGCGGCTCTCTCGTGCGACAAGCTTGTTCGAATTTCTCAAAGCACGCTGCCTCCGAATCTTCGGTGGGAGGGACGCTATATCTCACCAACATTAACCAGAATGTAGTCAAGACGATCGCCAGAAGCGCCGCGACCGCCAAACCGATACGACGAGTGGCAGGACGTTCCGGCGCTGCTCGATCTTTGACGGGCAAACTAGCAGTTGCCAGCTCGAATGACTGCCCCGGCAACTCGATTCGATTGAGCTTTTGCGCCTTTGGATCCCACCAGGCCAATCCCAGCGGCTTGAGGAACTCAGCGATGGTCGGGTCTTCCTTCTGAAGGCCCACCGCGGCGCCACCAACCTTAGTCAACCCCGAGCGAAACGGGCACTGTCCAAGGATGAACGCCGCGCGGCCAGCCGTACACGACTGCTGGCCGTAGTAGTTTACAAAGACGCCCCCCTCGTTGCCGATGCGGTCGATGTTGGGCGTCGTAAAGCCCATCAGCCCGCGGCTATAGGCGCTGATGTTCGACTGGCCAATGTCGTCGCCAAAGATGACCAGGATGTTCGGCTTCTTCTATTGGGCTTCCGCTGCCGAGGCATAAACAAGGCAAGCTAACAATCCAACTGTTAGCCAGCGAAACCAAATGGTCATGAAATCACCTTCTCAAGTTGAGGCCCGACAAAGTCTGGTTGTTCACGTTGAAAATTCAAAACTACTGGGCTGCCGGCGGGGCTGGTGTCTGGCCATCCTCAGGTTGCTCGACGCGGAACAACTTGTACTGTTCCGTGTGGTCCTTGCCGAAGTGGACCAGCATCGTCGTTTGATCCTGCGTGAGGTTGTACACACCTGTCTCGTAAACCGTGTCAGGCTTTCCATCCATCGACCAGGCGATGCGCTGCATCTTTTTGTCGACCGACCCGGCAACAGGCGTCGTGGCGTCTGTGGTTGCGTTGTAGTAGTTGCCGCGGAGGATGCCATCCTTGTTAACGGCAAGTTGGAAGATGTCGTTGGAGGTCGTTTCATCCCCCTTCACCATGGCAAAGACGCCGAGCGGTTGCCATTGCACGTCTTCGGCGGGCGCGGCTTGCGTTCCTGTATTCACTAGCTGCGATGCCTGGTCGTAATACTCCGCTTCGCTGGCGTACGGTTGATTGTCGTAGTAGACGCTGCCATCCTGATACGTCACGTTGTCGCCGTAGTTGTAGTAGATCGGGCTGGTGTCGACGGGGTATCCCATGTAACCGGAGTACATGCCCCAAGTGCATGGAGCCCAAATGGCGGCGCTCGCCAACCCCGCTGCGTACCAGGCACCTGGATGCCTGCCGTACCATCCCGAGTTAAAGCAGTTGTAGTGTCCGAAGTTGTTGCGAACGTAGGCCCCCTGACCTGCCAGGTTAGACGCCCCCACAAAACGCGTACCGGCAAAGCCACTGCCATAGGCACCGGTCCCAGCGATTCCTCGTCCGCCCGCCGCCACCGCGCCGTAGGGGCCGACCGCCACTGCTCCGCGACTGCCGCCGGCAATCGTCCCACCAGCTCCTGTTGCAATCCCGCCGCGGCTTCCACCGGCAACGGTTCTTCCTCCCGGGCCGGTGGCAATTCCACCGCGGCTGGCCCCGGCGATCGTGCCGTTCGGCCCAGTGGCGATGCCACCACGGCTGCCGTGAGCGGCTGCGCCGTTCGGACCCACGGTCGCCGCACCATGTGCACCGCGTGCAATTGTCTTACCGCCAGGTCCCGTGACCGCGCCCCCTTTGCTGCCGCCTGCGTGGACGTTGCCGTTAGGACCGACGGTGACGTGTCCAGACTTTCCGCCGGAGAAGGTATTACCACCAGGTCCGGTGAAAGAACCGCCTTTGCCACCACCTACCGAAACGGCGCCGTGAGGGCCGGAGTAGACGTAGCCGCCTTGTCCACCGTTGGGACCGCGGCTACCGCCGCCGTAGATGGTTCCACCTCGTGGCGTATCCCACACGTGGCGCTCGCCCGATCCACCTTGGCCGGGCGTCATCCCAAGCGAATTGCCGGGTCGATTAAGACCACCGCTTAAGCCGTTGTTGAATCGACCGCCGCCACCGTCTGCGGGTCGGTTGAAATTACCGCCGCCGTAGGGACCGTGGATTCCACTGCCGCCGCCCCCAGGCCGTGACGCCATGTTGTTGTTAAAGTTTGGCCGAGACATCGGCGAGCCGCCACCCATACGCGCTCCGCCGCCACCAAATTGTCCCATGCCACCGCCCCCCATGGGGCGTGACATACCGCCACCGCCCATACGGCCCATTCCTCCTCCGCCCATGCGGGCGCCGCCACCACCACGTCCGCCGCCGCCAAAGCGTCCAGCTTCCGCGGACATCGCACCGAGCGAAACGAAAACGATCGCCACAAACAAGGATCGATAAAAAGTCTTCATGGTTTTACTCCGGGAAATGAATGGAAAATGAGAAACGAACCGAACTCATTTCCCCTTACCACCCGCTGCCGCATTGCCCTCAGCGACGCGCTTAACGGTGACCGTTGCAATGTCGGGCAACCGCTCGCCACCCATGTGCCGTTCGACCGACTTCCAGGTAAAAGCGTCCTTTCCATCGCGTGCCATGAAATTCAATGCCGACGTGTGTTCACCATCAGCCAGCGTTCCGATCGATTCGATCGCCCATCGCTCGCCGTCCCAGCTCCAGTTCGATTCGCCAATGCCGCCATCCGAACCGAACAGCCATGCGCGAATGTGCCCTACCGCCGGATCGACACCAATGACTTGCGTACCCGAGCTTGGCTTTTCCCCTTCCTTCTTGTGCGTGATCGTAAAGTCGGCGCGAATGAACGCTTTGTTGGCGGTCCAGCTATAGGTGGTACGGGCCGTCATCTCAGGGCCCGATGTTTCCCACGTGCCGATCAGCCACGCCAGGTCGTCCAGCTTTGCCTCTTCCGGATCGTCCTCCCATTCTTTGAGCAATGCGATCAGCCATTTTCCTCCTTGTCGCACGTGCAAGGCACTGTAGCGGCTTTTGACAGGTGCGCTATCCTTTGCTGTGACAGTGAAGCTGCCCTCTTCGATCGCTGTGTCGCTGCCTAGGAAACGAACCTTCTCCGTTTTGGCTTCTGCTTTGACTTCTTTTCGGTCGGCGAACAAGGCCTTATAGGCCTTGGCTAACGCTTCGCGCCCTTGCACCGGGTCGCTGTCCTCGTCGATGTACTCCGCCTCTTCCGTGAAAAGCGCCGTGAGAGCCTTTTCGTTCCCACTCTCAAAGGCTTTGGCTAGTTGTTGCGCCGCGGCCTTTACTGCCTCTTCGTCTTTGGCACGAGCGACATTCTTTTCCTGGGCAAACAGCAAGCTCACCGCAAGAATGGCTGCACTGAGAGCGGCCATGCCGAACAGAAACTTTCGTTGCATTGTTGCTTCTCCTGACTAAAGGTGGTGACTTAGTTTGCGCGGTATATCGTGGTACCGCGCGATGAAATTTCCAGGTGACTCAAGTTCAGAGTCAGCGAGCCCTCCGGCTCTCTGCTCGTAGCCTCTTTGATGAAAAGAGTTTTCCGCTCGCTGCCTGTAGCGCAAGAAGTATCGACCGCAACAGATTTTGCCTGCGCGATCGAGTTGCCCGGAAGAAACTGCGAAGCCCAAAACCCCATCGCGGCGCTCCTTGAACAAGGAGATAAGTGGCGCGAAAGTTCACAACGCAGAACAAGGCGGTCTATTCTAGCCGACTCGGATTTCTTCTGTAGTACTGGTAAGAACGTTTGCGACTCGCGCCGATGCGCCGCGAAGTGATTCGTCGCCTGCTGCCGCAAGATTTTTACGATGGAAGGTTGCAGCTTTTCCCATAGCCTCGCAATACCACTGAAGTTACGACATGGTATCTAATACCGCTAACTGGTGGCTTGCAGTGGCAATTCAACTTCAACAACGCCAAGTCCGTCGACGTGGAGGCCTCGCGTGTTGCGCCCTAAAGAACTCGCGTCCCGCGCTCCACTCAAGTGGTCGGTCGGTCGCGGAACGGATGTGTGGGACTTGTTCTGCGCCTCCATCAATGGCGACTTGAGCGACGTTAAACACCTAGTTTCTGGTGATCAGCGATTAGTTCGCACCCATTATGCTTATCGGACGCCGCTCTATTTTGCAGTTCGGGAGAATCGGATTCCCGTCGTCGACTACCTCCTCGAACAAGGCGCCGACCCGCTGAGCCTCGCGGTGAACGATAGCCTGGTCGAAATCTGCCGCGACCGTGGCTACGCCGAACTGCAACAATTGCTCGCCGCCAAAATCGCTGCAAGGCAAGGCGCTTCGCCCCAAGGCGAACTCGTAGCGGCGGCCATTCGGGCACGCAATCTTGATTTGGTGCGAAGCTTGCTCAACGCGGAACCGGAACTCCTTCACGTCGGCGATGGACGCTCCAACCGGCCGATTCACTGGGCCGTGATGACAAGACAGCTCGATTTCATCGACGAACTTCTGTCCCGCGGCGCTGATATCAACGCCGCCCGTTTCGATGGCGCCCGACCGATTCAACTCGTCAACGGCGACTACCATTTTCGCGGGTGGCGCGATGTCCCGACCGACTGGCCCGTGAAACCGGCTGAGGTGCTGGCACATCTGCGAGCCCGAGGCGCCGCTTGCGACATCTGCACGGCCTGCTACATCGGCGATATCGATCGCGTGCGCGAACTGATCGATCGAGACTCCGGACTGGTAAATCGCGTCTCGCAGTACAGCAGCTACTACGTGGGATCGGGAACGCCACTCAACAATGCCGCCGCGAAAGGACACATCGAGGTCGTCGAACTGCTGCTCTGTCACAATGCTGATCCGAATCTTGCGGAAGAAGGAATCGCCCCGCAGGGCCACGCCCTGTACTCCGCGGCGGCGAATGGGCATCTCGAGATTGCGCGCTTGCTGTTGCAGCACCGCGCCTATCCAAATCCCGAGGTCGAAAGTTCCGCCGACGCCCTTAGCCGAGCGATCTCGAACGACGACCGGCCGATGATCGAGTTGCTCTGCTCTTATGGCGCCGCCCGCGCCGTTCATTTGCTGGCCTACTACGGAGATGTTCAAACGGCGGCCGCGATGTTTTCGGTGGACCCTAAGCTGGCCGACGATCCCGAGGCTCTTGTCAACGCCGCAGGCGAGGGGCAAGAAGCTTTTGTGCGGCTTTTACTTCATTATCAACCAGGACTTCCGACGCGGATCATGTTTCCTGCTTGGTCAGTGGGGGCGAAGACGTACGAACTCAACGAACTGTTGTTCGCACACGGCATGAACCCGAGCCAGCCCGACTGGCTTTTGATCACCCCGCTGCACCAGTTCGCCCGCACGGGTGACACAAAGAATGCCGCACAGTTCTTGGATCATGGCGCCGACATCCACGCGCGTGATGAGGATATTTGCTCCACGCCTTTAGGCTGGGCAGCCAAGTTTGGCCAACGCGAGATGGTCGAATTGCTACTCGACCGCGGTGCCAAGCTCAACTTACCAGACGATCCACCGTGGGCAACGCCATCGGCATGGGCCAATCGGCGCGGTCACGGAGAGATTACAGCGTTGCTCAGAAGCCACGGTGGCAACGCTTAGCTGACGCCTAGTCAGGGATCTCGCCAGGTAGTTCCATGGTGTACCTCGCGTGGGCGCCCCAATTGTCGGAGTCAATTGTGCGGGTCATTATCATCGGGTCTGGGATCGCGGGGCTCTCGGCAGCGACTGGCCTTCGGAAAGTCGGAATCGACGTAACCGTTTACGAACGTGCTCCCGAGTTGCGCGAAGTCGGAGCCGGCATCAGCTTATGGGCGAACGCCTTAAGAGCACTCGACTACTTGGGCGTTGGGAAAGCCGTTCGGTCTCGCGCCCTATCACTCGTTCGTTCCGAGATTCGGACGAGCGAAGGCCGCAAGGTCATGGTCTCCTTTTCGACGGAGCAACTCCAGAAGCAAATCGAGATCTCTCCGGTCGTCGCGATGATCCATCGAGCCGACCTGGTCGCTGCACTGGCAGAGTGTCTTCCGGAAGGCGTGGCCCGCTATGGATTCGAGTGTGTCTCCGTCGAGCAAGTGGGGAATCGAGTCAATGTGCGTTTTGCTAACGGCCATACCGATGAGGCCGACGCCGTCGTCGGCGCCGATGGAATCAACTCGACTGTTCGTGTGTCGCTCAGCGGATACGAGAAACCACGCTACTCGGGATACACCTGCTGGCGCGGCATCTCCGCTCGTCCCGCTTCCACATTGCCAGGGTATGTCGGTGAGTGGTGGGGGCGAGGAAAACGATTCGGCATCACGACTCTGACTCACGACAGGGTCTATTGGTTTGCCGTTCACAATTCTCCGGCCGATCGGCATCCCGTCGATAATCATGCGGCGGTGACGGAATTGTTCCGGGATTGGGCCGATCCGGTTTCAGAGATCATCGCCAGCACGCCGCCGGAGGGGCTAATTCATAGTGACATCGTCGACCGCCCACCCACGAATATCTGGTCCAAAGGACGAATCGGACTCATTGGCGATGCGGTCCACCCGACAACGCCGAACCTGGGCCAAGGGGGATGTGTCGCTATTGAAGACGCGGTGGCGCTCGCGCGGGCCATGGAGGCAACTCGAGATCCGGGTGCTGCGTTTGCCGCCTTCAAATCCGAGAGATACAAACGGACGTCGGCAATCACTAGTGAGTCGTGGCGGTTGGGAAAAGTCGCGCAGTGGGAAGGGCGATTTTCCTGTTGGTTGCGCGACGCTGCGCTAGGCGTGCTGCTGCCACTGGTCGGCTCCCGAGGCATTGCTCACCATGCTTCCTATGACATAGGGCCGCTACCAGCGAAGTAGGCTGAGCGATGAAGCTAGAGTTCCTACCCGATGGCTCGAACGCCGGCTCGCTGCTCCGGATGTACGACTTCGAAATCGTGGAGATAGAGCAGCTTTTTGCTGCCGTACTCGCATTAGCATCGGGCGACCAGGAACACTACGAAGTTCACAACCTGCCTGGAGTCGACGCCGTTTCAGGATGCAAGTTCTTTCTGTGCGTTGGAAACAGGGACCGTCGCACCGTAGTTCTTCCAGAACCTGCGTCGTTCGAATGTGTCCTTACACCGGACGGATGGGAGCAAGTTGCCAGCCTGGTTGAATCATTTCTGCAACCGGGAAAGCACGGATACAAGTGGCTCCACTGGTCCGGCGACTTTCGTTGGTTGCTTTCCAGGGACGGCGATTGGTAAGAGCGGCTAGTGAGCAATGAACCCGCCGTCCATCGACAAAATCGCGCCGGTGAAAAAGCTCGCAAGATCGCTGGCTAAATACGTGAAGAAGCAAGCGACCTCTTCCGGCGTTGCCACGCGGCCGATCGGGTGCTTGTCGCGAAGCATCTTCCAGAACGCTGCCGCATCGCCAAACTGGCGGGCCGACTCTTGAACAATCGGCGTGTCGACCGTCCCCAACGCGACTGCGTTGACGCGGATGCCGTGCGGCGCATACTCCACCGCCATCTGCCGTGTCATTTGGTGGACCGCTCCTTTCGATGGCCCATAAGCACCTTGGCCGACGATTCCTACGTGCCCGGAAATTGACCCCGTATTCAGAATCGTCCCGCGACGTTGCTTGATCATGATTGGAACAACGTGCCGAGCCGCGAAGTAGAGAGCCTTCACGTTCGTATTCATGATGAAGTCCCATTCCTCGGGCGTGTGCTCGTGGACAGCCTTTACCAGCGCAACACCTGCGTTGTTCACCAGGATGTCGATTTGCCCGGAGCGTTCCATTGCCAGCTGTGTAAAACGTTGCGCCGTGCTATCTTCCGCCACGCTCCCTTGAACGAACGCGAACCGTTTCGGCTCGGCGTCCAAAAGCTGCTGAATGTCGCTCGGCGGCGGCGAGAGATCTACTGCTACCAACTGGCCCACTCCGGAAGCCAGGAATTGCTTCACCATGGCGCGGCCAATGCCCGACGCCGCGCCAGTAATGATTGCTGTCTTCCCCGCCAGGCTAACGTCCACAAGCAAACTCCATTTGGGTTGGATAATGTCGCTCTATCGTAGCGAAATGACGGTCACCGAAAACGGTGGGAACTCGCGCTGCGCTTTGGCCGACTTCAACTCATGTTCCCATTCCTTTTCGACGGGCACTACGGCTCGCGGTCGCGCCTCTGTATTCCTTGCATTCGCAGTCCCGGCCAGTTCGACAATCGTTCCCGCACTCTCTTTGGGGACGAAATCCTTGACGTGAATGTCGGCCGAGACGACCTGGTCGGTCGGATTCACGACGCGAAGAACCACGCTGGCCCCGTCTTCGCTCTTGGTCGCCAGCACATCGAGGCGATCTTCGGCCCCCTGCAACTCACACTTGATCGTCACCGGTTGGTAGTGTTTGGCGTACATCTGCGTCACATAGCCAGGCGGTTGCAACCAGACTTGCGATTGGTTCAGGAAGAGCAAGCCCTGGTTCCAACCGTTGTCGTTTTGCCCGTCAGGTTGCAGCGAGTTGGCCGACGAGATGAACGGGATCCCTCCATCGCGAGCGAAAAGGTTGATGGCCATGGCATTGGCCGTCGCGCGGCGAATCTCGTGGTTATTGGAATTGAGTTCGTAAACGACCACGCGATGCTTCGCCCCATCGGCGATCTTCTCCAAAGCATCGACAAACGACAGCGTTCCTTGTGCCGTTGAGTCCGGTCGCGGCCCTTCTGTCCCAACGTGAACGTCAAACCAGACCTCGCGATCGTATTTTTTCGCGAGCGCTAAGATCTCTTTGTGCGCGGCCAGCGTCGTGATCCCGCTGGGGTTACCCCGGAACTGGAACGGGTCGCGAATCACTTCGCCGTACAGAAAATCGCCGCAGACGATCGTGATTTTTGGATCATGCTGCCAGATCGCCTCGGCCAGTCCGCGGAACTTGCGGGCGTACTCGCCGTCGATCCGCTCTTCGTTGCCTAGCTGGATATACCGAAGGGCAAAAGGTTCGCCATGGCCATCTGCCGCTCGCTTTTGTCCCCACTCGCTTTTCAGGCTTCCCTTGCAATATTCAATGAACGCCGCCATATCCTCAGGGCGCTCGTCCATATTGAACGTGGGGATGTACTCGAAACCGGCGGCCTCGCAGAAGATCATAAAGTCGACGATGCCCCAACCGTTGGTCGAGTAGGGGTACCAGTGCCCCGCGTACGGCGGGCGAAACTCGCGCGGGCCGATCATCTTCAGCCACCGATACTCGGCGTTGTTCACCATCGAACCGCCATATCGCAAGAAAGTGACACCTTGATCGATCAGCCCTTGCGCGACATCACGGCGAACAGGCAAACCGCGAAAACGGCCCCACTCGCCCGGTTGCAGAGAAACATAGCCGAGCTTCACCGACCCAGGCGACTTGAGACTGACCGTAAGCCGACCTTTCAGCACTGTCTTACCTGGCGAAAGTTTGAACTCGATTTTGCGCCACCGGCCGGGTTCCACCGTGACATCGGTCTCGGCCACGGTCGACGAACCGTCAGCAGACTCGAGAGCGAGATGAAGCTTGGATCTTCGTTCGGCTTTCGCGTAGATCACGCCCTCGTAAGGGCCCTTGTCGGAAAAATGCATTCCCCACTGGTTCAGGCCTTCGTTGGCAACGCCAACTGCGCCATCTCCACCTGCAAACGTAATCTGCTGCGACTGCCGGCCAACAAAAGGTTGCTCCATGATGAGCGAGAAAGTCCCTTTCGCCGAACCCGTTTGAACCGGCTTCCACATCCCGCTAACGCTTTGATCTTCCTGGGGCCCTTTGAATGGAATCGCAGTTTTCTCAGAGTCGCCCGTCTTGACCCACAAGTTGCGATAGCGGGCTTCACGCTGCCATTGGCGAATTCCAAACGTGCCGCTCGGCAACGCGTCCTTACCTAGCTCGCGCGTCATCACGCTCTCGCCGTTTACGAGAACTTCGATCGTGGAGCGTTTGACCTTGGCAACGAGCGAGACCCATTCGCCAAGTGGAATCTTGCAGGGCGCTTCGGTGACCGGGCGGAAATCTTGTTGATGCCTTCCCAGAAAGACGTCCTGACGCTCCGGCCGCAACGAAATCTCGAAACCGTCGAAGTTGTCGGCACCGCGAGCAGCATTTCCACCGCACACGATCAGTCCAAGGTTGGCACCATTGCGATCTGCAAAGACTTCGACGCCCACTTCCCCTTCCTCAAAGGCGGGCACGTCGCTCACCAGCTTGCAACCCAATTCGCCGGAGAATCGCAGTTCCCCATCGCGAACCTGCCAGTCGCCGCCGAGCACGCGAAAGCCCTCGATCGCGCCAGGAAAGCCAGCCGGCTCCTGGAAACTCTCACCAAATACCATCTGGCTGTAGATACCGCCGTAGATCTCGTGATTGACGTCCTCGATACACGCTCCCGTCAAATAGCGCGATTGGCTTCCGAGCGTCGTGCTCGGATCGACCTCGATCACCGCTCGCGGCGTCTTGACGGGCTCTTGCGCGATGGCGCCAACGCACATCCCACCTGCCAGTGCCAACGCCAACTTGCTTGTGACAAACGCTTTCACGTGAATACCTCTTCCTTCGCGACGCCGTGCTGCTGTGCAACCTGGCAAGCAGAAGATAAGAAAGACGGAGGATACATCGCGGAGTCTTCGATCCATTTCATCGCGCATTCGCAGAGGAATCGTGCTGCCCGAGATCGATTGTAGATCGCGAAACGGACGTATTCCCCTGGGAGATTTTATTTCGAGGGATAGGTAAGAATCGGCCGCATAAGGGCACGACGTTTGCACCGCATCTTACCGTTCAATCAATCTCTCGAGTCCGAAGGAGAAGGGCGATGTTCCCCACCACCGTAAGTCGCGTTCCGGTAAATACCTGTGCCGCCACGAACGAGATGATCCGCCATCAAACCGAACAGAATATCGCGCGCTACCGCAACGCCAGCCCCGCTACGATCGACGAACGGCTGCGCGAACTCGAAGCCGAATGGGATATTGAGCGCACACTCGAGGCTAACGCAGCCTCCGTCTCGCTCATCGGGTTGGTGTTGGGCGCCACGGTCGATCGCCGGTTTTTTGCTCTGCCCGCTGTCGTCGGCACCTTCTTGCTGCAACATGCACTGCAGGGCTGGTGCCCTCCGCTTCCTATTCTGCGAAGCTTGGGAATTCGCACGTCCTACGAAATCGACTACGAACGGTACGCCCTTAAGGCGATGCGAGGCGATTTCGCTCAATCTGATCGCCGCGAATCCAAGGCGACGCCGACCGAGGCATTAGCCGCGGCCCAAAAGTAAAGGAGTCTTAGCGATTCGTTAGAAGCATGGCTCTTAAGCATTCCAAAACTTAAGGAAGGCAACCATGATCCGAAAACTTAAGTCGGGCGAGTACCGGCTCTACTCGCGCAAGATCAATCCCAAGACTGGCAAACGACGCAACCTCGGAACGTTTTCTACCCGAGCCGCCGCCGAACAACATGAGCGGGAAGTGCAGTACTTCAAACGGCACTAGCCGACCCATGGGAGTAATGCGGCAGCTACGAATAGACATAGAGGACGTTAACATGCCAGAAAAGAAAACGATGGAGCGCGCTAAAAAAGATAAACGCGAAGGTAATTCGCCATCGACTCAAGCGGGCGAGTTCGTTCGCGAAACGATAGATCACATCCGCAAGGGTAAACACGGAGCGCGCTCCACCAAACAAGCCATCGCGATTGGCCTTTCCAAAGCACGACGAGCCGGTGTGAAGCTGCCGCCCCCGAAAAAAGGGAGTGTTTCCGCGAAGACCATGAAAAATATCGAGCGCGATGACGGGGCAGGCGAGCATCCCAAGAAGACGGTCAGCCGCCGTCGATCTCGCGCGGTCACGAAAGCCCTCCAACGCGAAGGGCATTCGGCAGCATCACGAAGCGAACTTTCCAAGCAAGCCAAGACGGCCGCAAGAAAGCGAACTCCCGAGGAACGCCGCGCGTCGGCGCTCAAAGGGGCCAAAACGAGAATGGCCCATCAAACCCACGCCGAGCGAACCGCCATCGCTCGCAAGGGCGCACGTACGCGCAAAGCAAAAGCGAAATAGGGATTAAGTCCCCATCGTCAAAACAACGCGGAACCGCGCTTTGCCGCTGATCATTCGATCGTACGCTTCCGCGGCCCGTTCTAGTGGATAGGCTTCGTTCATCGAGCGCACGCCCGAGAGCGCGCTGAATCTCAAGGTGTCCTCGGCATCGATCGACGTACCCGAGTACCAGCCTTCCACTGCGCGTCGGCCCATAATGAGCGCAAGCGGCGCAACTTCAATATTTTCACCCGCGGCGCCCAGAACCATCAGCCGGCCTCGCGGGCCCAGTCCGCCTACCGTCGCCGACATCGCCGGGCCATTGGTCACCGTCGCGATCACAGCCTTAGCGCCTCCCAACTTCGTTAATGCGGTGGCCGGGTCCGTTGTCTGGCTGTCGATGTAAATCGCGGCGCCCAGCTTCCTGGCCAGCGCTTCCTTTTCTTGTCCGCGTGCGATTGCCGCCGTGCGAAAACCCATCTTCGCCGCGTATTGAACGCCTAGGTGGCCGAGCCCGCCAATTCCTAAGATGGCGACCAGATCGCCCGCCTGGGCGCCGCTATTGCGAAGCGCGTTGTACGTGGTGAGTCCGGCGCACATTAACGGCGCGGCATCGACGTCGGACAACTCGTCGGGCATCACAGCGAGTGCTGTGGCTGGGACAACCATGTAATCGGCGTAGCCGCCGTCGAAGGCGATTCCGGTCACTTTGATGCCCGTCTGGCACGCGTAATAGTCGCTGCGCCGACACGAGTCGCAATAGCCGCAGTGCCATGCGTGCCAGCCCACGCCGACCCGTTGCCCCGGCTGCCATCGTGGCGGCACATCTTTGCCGACCGCATCAATCACTCCGACCGCCTCATGCCCCGGAACACGCGGGTATTGCAGCCCATCCCAAATACCCAACTTGGTGATCGCATCGCTATGGCAGATCCCGCAAGCACTCACTTTGACTCGCACCTGCCCGGGACCAGGATCGGGAATCGACCGTTCGACGAGTTCGAGAGGCCCACCTGGACGAGAGACCTGTACGGCACGCATGGTCGCCATGATGTTTAACTCCAGTGCTAATCGTCGAGGCTTTACACTTTGGCGGGAACGCCAAAGCTAGGAATCGTCCGCACACCCACAAAAATGAATATAGCGAGCGTCAGAATTTGGACCACCAGGACCGGCGCTTCGTTTCCGTTAGGTGCGAGGCTATGGAGTACAGGAATTTTCTGAAAGCTTTGCACAATCAAGACGACGACGTTCAGATACTGTGCGAAGAGCGCGGACGCGATGTAGGTCGCCCTCCAACCTCCGGCCGAATGTTGTGAGTATTTTCCGTACACCGCTAGTCCCAGCGCGATCAGCGACAGAACGCCAAACACGTGCCCGGGCGTGACCTTCGTCGCCGGAAATCCAAAACCAGTGACGCTCGTCAGAATGGTCATCAGCAGAAACAACCACGTCCACCAATTCGACTCGCGACCGAAGAGCATTTTGTAGAAGACAACGACGCCTGCTCCGATGCCAACAAGGCTGATGGCGACGTGAAGCAGTGTGTAGATTGCAAGAAGAGTGGACATGACACGGTCCTTTCATCAACTGAATTGCTTTCTAGCCGCATCCCAGGGATGCAGTGCAACCCACCGTGCCGCCTAGGTAGTCGCTGGAGAGGTTTTTCGACTCGGCGGTAGATTTGCTAATGAACCAATAGATGCCGCGAGACGCGAACTGGTCACATGGGCAATGGAACATGCCGGCCGCCCCAGGAAAATCGCGGCCGAAATCGCGGGTAGGGGCGTCGCCCCAACGCGAAAAGAGGCAAATCTGCTACCCATCAAGACGTCGATTGGACTTGCGATCGGCAGCCACACTACGTGTTAAGCCAGGCATAAAGCGTCTTGCGGGAGATTTTGAGCATCTCCGCCGCGTGACTCTTGTTGCCGAGAGCTCGTCGCACAGCTTCCTCAGCTTTGCGGCGACGATCCTGAATCAGACTCGTCTCACTCATGGAGACGGGCATCGCGGCACCGGAGCCGTCGTGAGGACGGAACGACGCGCCACCGAGTTCCGATCCATCTTCCAGGATGGCCGCTCGGCAGATGACGTGTTCCAGCTCACGCACATTTCCCGGCCACTCATAGGCCAGCAACCGTTCTCGAAATGCGCTCGTCACGCCGGTCAATTCTCGGCCCAATCGGCCGCGCAATCGGTTCAAAATCTCCTCGACGAGCATCGGAATGTCATCGCGCCGCTCAGCGAGCGAAGGGATGCGAATGTGAACCTGGTTCAGTCGAAAGAACAGATCGGCGCGGAATTTTCCCTGAGCCACTAACTGTTCCAAATTCTGGTGCGTCGCGGTCACTACGCGGACATCGACTCGGATTGGCTTGTCTCCCCCGACTCGGACCACTTCCCCTTCTTGAATCGCCCGCAACAAGGCTACCTGAGCTCGCGGGCTCAAGTCGGCGACTTCATCCAGAAACAAGGTGCCACGATCTGCGAGTTCAAATTTTCCCAAGCGGCGGCGATTGGCGCCGGTGAACGCTCCTTGCTCGTACCCAAAGAGCTCGCTTTCTATCAATGTTTCCGCAATCGCTCCGCAGTTCAACGTCACAAAAGGCTCGTTGGCACGGGGGCTGAGTCGGTGGAGTTGTGTCGCTACCAGTTCCTTCCCCGTGCCAGTATTCCCTTCGATGCAAACGTTCACGTGATAGCGGGCGACACGGCGAACTGTCTCCATGAGCGTCCGCATCACGGGGCTTCTCCCGATCAGACGCCCCAGTTGATCCGATTCGGTCGCGTCGGATCCGTCGAGCGAGATGGCTTTGAACTGCCGGACGGTCGATTCCATCGCGCGACGAATCGGCAGCCGATCGAAGACGGACCCGCCGGCAAATCCGTCGATACTGCACTGGCGAGCGACCATTTCAAAATCGTCGGCGGTCGTCATCGGTCCCCCAAAACACAAGCAGACGGGCATCTTCTCTCCCGATTGCCGAACCGCTGCCAGCATCCGGTTCAAGCGGACGGCCGCGGCTTGCAGCTGGTCGCGGCGGTCCTGGCGATCGTCGACTTCGTGAGTCAGTCCGACATTCAAGATCAAGGCATCGCTTTCGGCCGCGAATCGTTTGGCATCCGACGTGTTGTGGACGAACCCGACGGTGGCCAAGCCCCGCGCCCGGGCGAGCGCCAACATCAATAGCTCGCTGTCGGACGTTAGCCCCTCCTCCTCAAGTGCCTCACGAAAATGACCGTCAACGAATCCCAGGGACGGCCAGTTCGTTACTCCGGTAACCCCTAATCGCTTGAGTCGTTCTAAGAACTCGCACAGATCGATCGTTGGGTCGGAGCCAAAGACGCCAGCGATGACCGGAACAGTTCCCGCTTGCGGCAGAATGCTTTCGAGAAGACTCTCGGTTTGCTGGTTGGCATTTCCATAAGGCAGAAACGCGGCCAGCGATCCGCAGCCCATGTTGCGGTAAAGCCCGGCGTTTAAAACCAGCAGCAGGTCCGCTCCCGCGGCCGCAGCGGCTTTTGCTGTTTGCCCCGAGCCAACCACAACCGCGACGGCGGGGTTTCTTCGGTCAGCTTGGCTAAGGAACTCAATCATCAAGGCCTCGTCAATGGGAATGACTCCTCGTGTTTCGCAGCGTGTTACCATGGTAACACCCGTGGAAACAGTTTCCATTTCTCAATGGAACCACGCTGGCGGATCACGGTTCTTTTCCGGAAGAAAAGCGTGCTCGTTTCTGGCGGGAGAAGCTGGCATTGGTTTTGCAATTCGCATTCCATACCACCTACTGGTATACACCCGCGCCAATAGCGAAGACGTGCCGACTACCACACTCCGAGCAGCAAACCATCGAGTCAGCCTTGCGTTGGGCGCTTTCGTTCTCACTTGCTCACTCAACATCTCGTTGTTTGCCGCGGGGTTCGATCCCAACCGTTTCGAAAAAGAAGTCCTCGTCCCGGCTTGCACGGACTCGATGCAACTGGAGGTGCTCAGCGACGGTCGAGTCCTCTTCATCGAACGTGCTGGTGCCATCAAGCTGTACTCGCCCCGCGACCAACGCGTCGTCACGCTCGGGCAAGTCCCGGTGGAGATGTACTGCGAAGTAGGCTTGCTCGGATTGGCCGCCGCGAAAGATTTCGATCGCTCGGGCCATGTCTACTGTTTCTTTTGTCCGCAGGACCATCGCAGTGTGATGCGACTCTCTCGCTTCACCATTCGCGACAACGTTTTACTGCTCGACTCCGAAGTGAAGCTGTTCGAATACCCTATCGACACCGAGTTGGGTTGCAACCATCAAGGTGGCGGGCTGGCCTGGGGGCCAGACGGGTGCCTCTACATCGGGACCGGTGACAATTCCTACCCGATTCCCGAGTTGCCAGTCGATCAACGCGAAGGAAAGGAGTGGAGCGACTCGCTGAGGACCAGCGCGAACTCGCAAAGCTTGCGCGGCAAGATCCTTCGAATACGCCCTCGTCCTGACGGGACCCACGAAATACCTCAAGGCAACTTGTTCGCGGATGCGAAGCAGGGACGACCTGAGGTCTATTGCATGGGCATTCGGAACGCGTTTCGCCTGTCCGTCGATTCCAAAAACGGATGGCTCTACTGGGGAGACGTTGGGCCTAACATCAATCCCGAGTTCAAAATTGGTCCCGAGGGCTACGACGAATTCAACCAGGCACGGGTGGCCGGCAACTTTGGCTGGCCGATGTTCACCGGCCCCAACGAGGCCTACCACAACTTCGATTTCGAAACGCGCCAGGTCGGAGCCCTGTTCGATGCGCAGGCTCCCGTCAACGCTTCGCGCAACAACACCGGCGTGAAAGAACTGCCGCCCCCCGTTGCCGCCTTGGTCTGGTATCCGACAGGCGAAACAACTCAGTTCGCCGGGCTAGGAAGCGGTGGGCGTTCGGCGATGGCGGGACCCGTCTATCGCGACTGCCCCGAATACGACCCGGTCAGGAAATTGCCCGAACAATACGATGGAACTCTGCTCGCTTTCGATTGGATGCGATCGTGGATCAAGGTTGTACGGCTGAAACCAGACGGCGACTTCGAATCGCTCGAACCTTTTGCCCCGGGCCTCACCTTTCGCCGTCCGATTGAAATGAAAGTCGGACCAGATGGGATGCTCTACCTGATCGAGTTTGGCGACAAATGGAACGGCAACACCGATTCGCAGATCGTGCGTATTTCGTATCGGCGAGGGAACCGAACTCCCGTCGCAAGGATTGCGGCGACTCCTCCAGCGGGGCGTCATCCACTAACGGTTGCCTTGGACGGTACGCAATCGTTCGACAAAGATGGCGATCGATTGAACTACGAGTGGTACGTGGGCAGCGAACCAGTTCCGCGGGCCACGGGCGCTAAAGCCGCTTTGGAATTTAACAAGCCCGGGAGCTACAACGTTCGCCTGTCCGTTCGCGACGTTCACGGCGCCGTCGGAACTGCCGAAAAACCGCTGCATGTGGGGAACGCTCCACCCACATTGCGAATCGACGCTCCAACGGACGGCTCGTTTTTTGACTGGGACGAGCCCATCGCGTATCGCGTGACGGTTGAGGATCATGAGGAAGGAAGCACGTCCAACGGCAAGATCGCGCCTGCGCGCGTGATTGTGCGGACCGATCTCAGAGCCCGCGCGAACTCCGAAGGCGACGACAACCCGGCCCTCACGCTGATGCGCAAGTCGAACTGTTTCGGCTGCCACTCTACCACCGTGGCCTCTGGCGGACCCGCTTATGCCGCTGTCGCTGCCAAATACAAACTAGACGCCGAAGCGCGAGACCGATTGGCCAAGAAGGTGCTGACAGGCGGCACTGGCGTTTGGGGGACCCACCAGATGCCGCCGCAATCCCACCTGACATTAGACCAGGCGCGCGCGGCAGTCGATTGGGTTCTCAATTCGGCTTCCGCAACAACGTCCACTGTGGTCGAGGGAAACGACGGCACACTCGTGGCGCCATCACTTCCGAAATCGCCCGATGACTTCTCGCGCCGTTGGATCATCACCGCTTCCTTCACGGACAACGGCGCCGAAGGGGCTCCACCGCTGACCGTCGAACAATCCGTAACGCTGCTTTCGAGACAGCAACGCGCCGCTTTCGCGCGGCACATTACAGGCGGGACAGTCGTCGATGAATTGCAAGAGGCCGAAAGGCTTGTCGTTCAACTGGCGCGCAATGGTATTGTCGACTTCGGACGCATCGATCTCTCAGGTGTTGAACGCATTACGGTCCGTGCCGCAACGCCCACCGGTGGGGCACTAGAACTGCGAGCCAACTCCGCTAAAGGCGATCTCCTGGGGCGAATCAATTTGCCAGTCAAAAAGGGATTCGAGAAAGTGACAATTGCCCTGGCGGCCCAGGTGGGGCTTGTCGATTCGTTATGCCTGGTTGCTCTTGATCCAATGACGGTCAATTGGATCGAGTTCCGCGAGTCAGAAGAAGCGAAGTCGCATCGTCTGCACCGCGCCGCGGCGGCGCGGGAGCGGCAACTCGCTCTAGCGTCCCTTAACGCGCCTAGAAGTTTCGTCCAAAAGTGGTCCGTGGGCGACGTGAAGCCCAATCTGGCTAAGGCCGGTACAGACCGATCCCTTGACCACGGCTGGGCCTTGTTTCGCCAAGCCGGCTGCGTCAATTGCCACCGGCTCGGCGGGCTCGGTGCCGACATTGGGCCCGACCTGGCAGAGGTCGCTGCGCGGATGGCCAAAAACCCGGAGCCGCGTTTGGCACTGCTACAGGAACTGGTGGAACCGTCTCTAGTAGTTGCTGACAAATACAAGCCTGTGGATGTCTTCACTTCCGATGGGCTGCGGTACCGCGGAGTCATCGTCAGTCAGGATGACAAGGTCGTGCGCTTACGACTGCTCCCGCCAGCGCCTCAAGACGTGAAAGAAATTCCTCAGACAGAGATCGAGGAGGTCTCGCAGTTGAGCACTTCCCCCATGCCCGAGGGCGTGCTCGATGTGCTTTCGCTTGATGAAATCTTGGACTTGATTGCACTACTCGAGTCGGGCGGGAATCCGGCACACTCGGCGTTTAAAAAATGACAAGCAACTCTCTTTCCCCAGTTTCTAAAATGCAAAACTCAAGAGAAACAGTTCTTCAAAAGCTGCGAGCCAAAGTGAAAGCCGGACAAGCGATTGTTGGCGGCGGTGCCGGTACGGGACTCTCGGCCAAGTGTGCTGAGGCGGGCGGCATCGACCTGATTGTCGTCTACAACTCGGGTCGATATCGCATGGCGGGGCGAGGTTCGCTGTCGGGGCTGTTACCTTATGGAAATGCGAATCACATCGTCAAAGAGTTAGCTCACGAAGTGCTGACGGCCGTTACGAAGACGCCCGTGATCGCAGGCGTTTGTGGAACGGACCCCTTTATGATCCGGCATGTGTTTCTCAAGGAACTCCGCGACTTGGGGTTTGTGGGAATTCAGAATTTTCCGACCGTTGGTTTGATCGATGGAGTCTTCCGCACCAACCTGGAAGAAACCGGCATGAGTTTCCAACTCGAGATCGATTGCATCGCTGCCGCGCACGATCTTGGGTTGTTGACCACGCCGTATGCGTTCGATGTCGAGCAGGCCCGCTTGTTGACGGCGGCCGGCGCCGAGGTTCTGGTTGCCCATATGGGGCTGACCACCTCGGGCACGATTGGCGCCAAGACGGCCAAGTCGCTTGACGACTGCGTGCGCGAAGTCGAGAAAATCTCGTCAGCGGCCAAAGCCGTTCGTAGCGATGTATTGGTCCTTTGTCATGGCGGGCCAATCGCGTCGCCGGAGGATGCCCAGTACATGCTCGCCCGGTGTCCCATTGAAGGATTCTACGGAGCTAGTTCGATCGAGCGGCTTCCCACCGAGACCGCGATCACCAATCAAACGAAACAGTTCGTTAAGTTAACCTTACCTTCCAAGCGCTGAGTTCGATGGCACCGATTTTCATCCGGCATAAGGAACGCCCTGTGAAATTACAGTCGCAAATGACTTGTTACTTTGCTGCCGTGGTGGTCTTGGGTGCCATGGCAACTGGCTACGGCGCCGACGATGCTCCCTTGGAGCCGGCGCCCATCATGATCGAAGGCGCGCCTCCTCCACGTAAGATTGAGGAAGTGAAAGCGGTTCTCGGAAAGGCGCTGACCGCCGCGCCGGATCCTGATGCCAAAACGTTGCGGATCGTGCTGTGTGCCTCCGAGAAAGACCCGTACCACAACAAGCCAGGCTTTCACGACTATCCTTTGTGGCGAACGCGCTGGACCAAGCTCCTCTCCACAGCGAAGGGAATCGAAGTCGAAGAAGCGACCGACTGGCCCTCGGCCGATCAGTGGAAGAAGGCCGATGTGATCGCGATCAATTCATGGAATCCAGCCTGGTTTCTCGAACGCGACGAGAAGAAGATTGTCGCGCTTGGCGAGCAAATGGATGAGTTCCTCGCGCGTGGCGGCGGACTGGTCTTTATCCACTATGCGCTGAACGCCGGACCAAATGCCCCGCAACTAGCTTCACGTCTTGGCCTGGCATGGACCGACGGCTCCAAACCACGCGGCGGAGCCAGGGATTGGGTCCTGGATCAAGAACATCCCCTCGCGGCCGGCTTTCAGAAGTGGGAAAACCCCGACGAAAGTTACTGGAACATGAAAGGCGACCTCAAAGCCGCCAAAGCGAAAGTTCTGGCTACGAGCGTCGAAGAGGACAAGCCTCAGCCCCAGATGTGGACGCGCGAAGTCGGAAAAGGGCGAGTCTTCGTGTGCGTCCCGGGCCACTTCACCTGGACCTACGACGACCCGCTCTACCGAGTGCTGGTCTTCCGCGGCATGATGTGGACCGCAGACCAGCCCATGGATCGCCTGGCTCCCATCGTTTTGACGGGAGCGCGGGTGGCCCAGTAACCCAGATCGGCTGCTAAATCTCGTCCGTCATTTCGGAGCGAACAAGCGATTCTTCGTCACGCTCAGCAGGGGCTGCCGGGAGCTTGGGAAGCTTCGGTTCCTTCGGCGGAGCGAAGAGCGAAAGGTGCTCGACACTCTTCGGTGTTGTTGAGCGGATGTTGCTCCGAGCATGCGCAAAGAACGGTTGCGCTCGTTCAGGCGAGCCGTCGTAGTGCAGCATGATGCCCAGCAGATAATAGATATCGCTGTTGCCCGGCTCTTTGATCGAGGCCTCGGCCAGTTTATCAAGGTGTTCGTTCTTGGCCGCTTCGTTGCCGCCATAGAGCTTGTCGAGCGAGAAGCCATCGCGGGCGATATTGTGATTGAGCGAAAAGCCTCGCTTCATGGCCACGGCCGCCAGGCGGTACTGCCCGTTGGCGATATAAGCGTGTCCCTTCCGCAGGACGATCTCAGCCATTTGCGGCGAGGCGTCTTCAGCCTGGCGATAACGCCGGACTGCTTCGGGGTAGTTGCCTTCCCGCATCGACTGGTCGCCGAGCGAAAGGTATTTGTACGCGCGGGCTCGGTCGGCAATGTTGAGCGGCGCGTAGGGAGCGTTTCGTTCCGCCTCGACCCGGCGATCGATTTCGGCCGCAGTCACCGTCGCCAAACCAATGCCCGCGTTACGCGGTGCGACCACGGGACGGCGAATGATGATCGTCGGCGATGAGTAATAGTAAGTCGGTGCGTAGTAGTAAGGAGAGCCATACCAGGGAGAGGGGTAGTACGTTTCGTACGCTGGGCCATAGCCAAACGAACCGACGTACCAATTCGAGTACGTGGGCACGCCGCAGTAATACGAACTGAACATCACCGGGCGATATGGCGTATTCCACGAATACGTCATGAACGGCGAGTAATAACCGCCGTAACCGAGTCCGCCGTATCCAAGGCCCCCATACCCCAGCCCACCATAGCCGCCGTAGAAACCCACGCCGAAATGCGAGTGGCCGTGATGGCCAAAGCCACCATGGTGATGGTGCTGAGCGCTGGCCATGTTGTTGCCCAGCATCAAGGCAAGAACCGCGGCCAAGCCGGTAAGAAACGCTTTCGCTGTCGTAGACATCTTGTTACGTCCTCCCACAAGCGGCTTGCATCGCTTGCAGAGAAAAGAGAACCATCCGCTGGCTGCCGACGATGGTAATCGCTTTCCTGATTATCGGCTTATTGCCCGATGTCGACAAGCGAAGCCTTTATTCCCCGCGGCGTTACAAAAACGCTATCGTCGCTGCAATTGCGGGTGAAGGCACGGCAAAGTCCACGTTCAACCGGAGTTTTTACCAGGTTGGTCGCTACTTATTGGGGAGGCACATAGCCCGGCGGTGCCTCGACAACCTCAAAGTCGCTCCCCTTGATCCTTCGCAATTCCGCATGCATTTCGCCGATGCGTTCATCGGGGGCAACGGAGATTGCCCATTCGATACCATTGTCGGCCACTAGCATTCCATAGCGTTTCAGCGCGGTGAGGATCGTTTTTACGTTCGGCGAGAACTTGGAGACATCGACGTCCTTCTTCAGACGGATGCGTTCCCCCATCCGCGGCAGGTTTTCATCCGTGAGTCGGCTGGCAAAGTGCGTCGCTGGGTAAACGTAAGCCCGGCGCGTCTTTCGGGCGGTCACCCGCAAGGCGTGGTTGATGACTCCTCGCGACAGTTCGTCGTGGCGAACGATGGATGGGAAGATCGGAAGGCCGGCGGCATCGGACGAGGTCCAACCATCGGGACGAAGCTTGTTCGACGCCAGATCGAACGTGGCTTCGCCGGCCGCTTGCCAGCCCGAGGGCGTCTTCCGCATCTGATAGAACTCGTACAACTTGCGGCCTACAGGATCGACCACAATCGCATGCCTGTCTTTGTCGGGCTCCGACTTTTGCTGTACAGCGGCGAGCGATTCGCGAGCGTACGCGGCCGGCCAACCCTCGATCGGCGTGTTGTCGGGAACGGGAAATGGTCCAGCGTCCGACTCGTCGGGATACTCCACGAGCTTGACGTCAACCTTCTTTTGCGAAGATGGAACCAGAACAAAGCCCATGTCCTGGTTGTGACGAAAGGGCTTGTCCTTGCCGATCGACTCGACGATGCGATCGGAATTCGGATGAACCGGCCAATCCTCGATCACTTGATTCCAAGGATTGTCGGGCGGAAACACTTGCAGCGCCGCACAAATGGTGTCGGCCTCGGCCGTATTGAACAGCACCGGCCCTGTCATCTTCGGCGGAGACTTTTTCGCCGCAGCCCCTTTCGGCTGCGACCAACCTGGTCGGACCAGAACGCCAAGCAATGCAACCGTCAACACGAGTCGGCTCAGCATGATGGTGATCTCCTAGCCCGTCATCGAAGCGACACCAAGCGTCCGCCGCAGCGCCGTGATGGCGATCTCGCCAAACTGCCGTGCCGGAACTTGCCACAGGTGTGGATTCATCAGTTCAACCGACACGGGCCCCTCGTAGCCGATTTCGCGTAGTCGGGCGATGACCGGCTCGAGCGGCAAGTCGCCGTCGCTCGGCAAAATGCGATCGGCATCGCGAGCCAGTTCGCGCGGAACATCCGACAGATCGCAAAGCTGCACGTGAAACAGATTCTCGCGCGTCAGATAGCCAAGATCATCGAACTTGCTCGGCCCGCAGTGGTAATGAAAGACGTCGAAACACAGTCCCAGATGCGGGCTGCCTACCTCGGCCACCAGTGCGGCCGCGGTTTGAAGATTGTTGCCGAAAACAGCCGTCGACTGAAATTCAAACGCCGCCTTCAGACCAGCCGGCCCACACGCCTGAGCAACTTGCACCAGCGACGTTTGCACGCGATCAAGGCCGGCCTGATCGAGCGGCGGCAGGATGTCGCCTGCGATGACGATGGTCCCAATGCCGATCTCGCGGCAAAGAGCGATTCGCTTGTGGAACAGGTCCCACGCTTCACGTCGGGCTTCCCCCTGGCTGATCAGCAAACCGCCTTGAAAACTAACGACCGGGGCCGTCAGCTTAAAGTTATCGAGCAACTCACGAACCGCTTGCGCGGAATACCGAGCGACGTAGTTCTCCAACTTGGTGAACCACAGTTCGATCGACGTCACATGCCCCGCCGCGTAGTCCTCCAAATCCTTTTCAAAAGGAGACGAGAGGGAACAAACCTGGCTGAGTGTCGGAAGCATGTTTAGCTGATTCGCTTGTCGATTTCGCTCACCACGTCGTCGACTTTCACTCGCCACTGCTGCAACGAATCGCGGTCGCGAATGGTAACCGTCTGGTCCTTGAGCGTGTCGCCGTCGATCGTGATGCAGTACGGCGTTCCGGCCTCGTCCTGGCGACGATAGCGGCGACCGATCGCCCCCTTCTCGTCGTAGAAGACGTTGAACTTCTTCTTGAGCGCCCGATACAAATCCTGGGCGATCTCGGGCATACCATCCCGTTTGACCAGCGGAAATAGTGCTGCCTTCACCGGCGCCAGTCGCGGATGAAGCTTCATCACCACACGGCTTTGCATTTGACCGTTCTCGTCGGGCGCCATGTCTTCGTTGTAGGCCTCGCACAAAAAGGCGAGCGCGCCGCGGTCGGCCCCAGCCGACGGTTCGATCACATGCGGAATGAACTTTTCGTTCGTGAGATCGTCGCGGTAGCTTAGGTCCTTCCCGCTGCCACGCCATTTCGGCTTGCCGTCGGGTCCCAGTTGCAATTCCAGCGGCCGCTTCTTCTCGTCAAGCTTTCCTTCCATGTGGCTGCGGAGGTCGAAGTCGCCGCGATGAGCGATCCCCTCGAGCTCTCCATATTCGCCTGCCGGCAAAAACGGGAAGGCGTATTCGATATCGCTCGTTCCGACCGAATAGTGGCTCAATTCGTCCTGCTCGTGCTCGCGCAGGCGAAGCCGCTCGCTCGAGAGACCAAGGCTGGTGTACCAGGCCACCCGGCGGTCGCGCCAGTAGCGATACCAATCGGCCGATTGCTTGGGATTGCAGAAGAATTCGATCTCCATTTGCTCGAACTCGCGCGAGCGGAACGTGAAGTTCCGCGGCGTGATCTCATTGCGGAAGCTCTTACCAATTTGGGCGATCCCGACCGGAACCCGAACACGCGTGCTGTCGATGACGTTCTTAAAATTGACGAAGATTCCCTGTGCCGTTTCGGGGCGGAGGAACGCAGCCCCTTCTTCACCTGACAGCGCCCCGACATAGGTCTTAAACATCAGGTTGAATTCGCGGGGCTCGGTGAGGGTCCCGAGTTCCTTGGAATCAGGTCCAAGAACTTCCGCGAAGTGGTCCTTTACAGCCGGGAGCGAAATGAATCCACCATCCCACTTGAGTTGGTCGACGTCCTTGCCCCGCAGATTGAAGAACTTCAGGGCTCGCTGCTGGGTTTCTTGCTCTTCTTGCTCGGCGTCGGCCATCGTGGTGACGAAGATTCGCTTTCCCTTGGCTTCGACCCAGCGTCCGCGGACCTGGTCCCAGCGGTAACGCTTTTTCGATTCCTTGCAGTCGACCATGAAGTCGTGGAACAGGTCGTAGTGGCCTGAGCACTTCCAGACTTGCGGGTGCATGATGATCGAGCAATCGAGCCCGACCATTTCATAGGCTTCGGGCGCGCCAGCCGGGGCCGAAAGGTCGTCGTGCCCGGTGACCATATCCCGCCACCAGGCTTCTTTGAGGTTTCGCTTGAGTTCGACTCCGAGCGGCCCGTAGTCCCAAAACCCGTTCAAACCGCCGTAGATTTCGCTCGACTGGAACAAGTACCCGCGGCGTTTGCAAAGAGAAACGAGTTTTTCCATTTCCATGACGACGGACATCCCGAATACAAAACAGTAACCAGCGCCGACCTCGTGCCGGCGCGGCGAAAACGAAACAGTTTAGCCGACGGGCCGCTAAGACGGCAGCTGCCCCGAAGGTAGACGCTGCCCCCGCGTCCTGGTTCTGGCGAACGCGGCTACGCTGGAAAAGCCGACGCCAAATCGTCGAGGCAAGTTCGCTCGGCAGGCGAGATTTTGCTCCCTAGCCCAAGAAAACCCCCGGCGGCGGCAGCGATTTTTTCGGCGCGGTCCAGCAGTCCCCGCTTGAGCGACCATGCCGATTGCGAATCGAGATGCTGGCAAACAGCGCCGACATAGTGCTTCCAAGCGACAACTGCTTCTGGCGAAGGCTTGTGGGCGAGCCAACTCTTGAGCGATTCGAAAATCGTGGTCCCTTCGGCGATCCCCAGCTCACCGGCCGCCTTTAGGATGGCATCCCGTTCTGCCGGCGCGACGTCGCCGTCGCACCATGCGACCTGCACGAGCGGCAGCAGCGCCATGGTCGTGAGAACCTGCATCCCGTGGCCGATGTTCAAAACCGACTGCAAGGCCTGCTGATCGGTAAGCCCCATGGCCGAGGCCAGGGCGTGCTGGGCATCCGATGCAACGGCCTGAGATTTCAGCCGTTTGAGGAGTTCCTGGTCGCGTTCACGGAAAAAGAGGTCTTCCAAGGCCTTTCCGCGATCATGCAACTGGTCTTTGTCCGACGAACTCATGGTGTTTCCTTCCAAGGTGAAGAGGATTCATTTCGCTCATCTTACAAAAACGCCAGCCGTTTATTCACGGTAGTAGGGAGAAAACTCGGGGTCCATTCGCTTTCGCAAGGCCTCGTCGGGGCCGCCGCCGAACTGCTTCCAGAATCGCTCCTTGAACGGATTGACCTTAGGACCGCGAACCGCTTCGTTGACAAGGCCGGGCTGGATCGAATTCCACCATTGGTCATACTCCGCCCGCAGGCGTGCCAGGTCCTCGGGGAACTGATCGATCACGTTGGTTTGCTGTCCCGGATCGGCATTCAAGTCGAATAGCTCGTTGTTGTTCACCAGCGCAAATCGCTCATCGCGGATCGCGCAGTGCTGGAATTTGCTTTCGGCAATCTTGCCCCGTTCCCAGCGCCCGACATGCGTGACGACGTACCGATTGGGCCAGGCGATTCTTGCCCCCTTTAGCAACGGCAGCAAGCTTCGGCCTTCGATCTGCTGTTGTTCCCGCGGCGAAAGTTCGGTCCCGACGATTTTTGCGATAGTCGGAAACACATCGAGGTGTGCCGTGAGGGCATTGGAGTCGATCCCTCCATGGAACTGCTTTGGCCACCGCCACCACGAAGGAACGCGCGTGCCCCCTTCGTAAGGGGTCACCTTGGCGCCGCGCATTCCGGCGTTGAATGTCTTGACGCCTGCCGTGCCGCCGTTGTCGGTCAGAAAGATCACCAGCGTGTTTTCGGCCAACTTCCAATCATCTAACCGCTTCATCAATTGGCCGAAATTCCGGTCGATGTTCTCGATCATCCCATAAAACCGGGCTTGGTCCTCCGGCACTTTGTCCTTGTAGTGCTGCCATTCTTCGTCGGGCAGAACATGTGGATCGTGGGCCGCGTTGGGAGTGATGTAGGCAAAAAAGGGTTTGTCTTCGCGGCGGTGACGCTCGATCCACTGCGCCGCCCGATCAAAGAACAGGTCGGTGCAGTAACCAGTTGTCTTTTCGAACTTTCCGTTGGCCCAGATCGCTGGGTTAATGTTCGTGTTGTCCGGGGCGTCGCCGCCGCTTCCTGGAAAGGTTTGCCCGATGCCCCCTGCGCCGTGAATGAAGACCTCGTCGAAGCCTCGCTTCTCCGGCAGGTAGTCGTCCTCGTCCCCTAGGTGCCATTTGCCGAAGATACCCGTCGTGTATCCAGCACGCTTGAGATATTGCGCCAGCGTCTTCGCCGACAAAGTGAGCCGCTCGCGCTCGAAGATTGTGTGCGTGACGCCGTTCTTGAACTCGTGCCGCCCCGTCATCAATGCGGAACGCGTCGGAGCGCACGTCGGGCTGACATGGAAATTCGTCAAGCGAACGCTTTGCGACCAAAACTGGTCGAGCGAGGGCGTGCGGACGATGGGACTTCCTAGGCACGCCATATCGCCATAGCCAACATCGTCGGGCATCACGATAATGATGTTGGGGGGCGAGTCGGCGAAGGTCGCAGCGCCAAAAACCGAGAACAGAAAGGCAAAAACTGAAAGACTCTGGAGCCGTGCCATGCGCTTTCTCTCCGTCACGCCCACGATTTTCCTTTTTTATTCGTCCCGCAAAGAGCGACTTCCATCCCCATCGCGTGCGCCATCGCCGCCTTGGCGAGCATCGCCTTGTCGGCTTCAGCGGGGCTGTTCGCATAAGCAACTTGAATGTGGTTGCTCTTGTGGCGGGCCATCATCTGATCACGAGTCACGCCGTACGTCACGGCGTGCATGATCGGCCACTGCGAGGTCGTGGCGTTCCAGCGGCGATCGGTTTCGGCTTGCGGTAGTGAAATCGCTTCGGCGCGGCCGAGGTCCATCTTGAGCGCGTCGTCTTCCACGTAGACTCGCGACCACACGATTTCGCCTGGCTTGCTGATTCCCTTCAAGGTGCCGCCGCCTGATGGAAAATACATGGCCGGCTGGCGTTCGCTCGAAGCTCCGCCCCAGCCGCCGACAAAGTGGGCAGGCGGAACCGAACCGCTAATTAAGAACACCCATACATATTCGTCGGTGGTCTTCGACTGGTCCCAGTCGCCCCACCGCAAGTCGTGAAGCGTGTTCTCGACCGGTTGCCGCATGGCGCTGTGGAGACGGAAGGTCATTAGCCCGTCGAGTCCAGCGCACTCGTCGACTTCGTTGAAGTGGGGCAACGGTTGGTCGGCGTAAAGAACACGTCGTCCATCGCGACTGCGGACCGGTGGGCGATCCGCGTTGTTGAGCGTCCCTTCAACCAAATCGCTGGCAGGCAACAAGTCCTTCAAGCCCTGCTGATACTGGATACCAATCGTCGCGCAGCCAAAGTCGTCGGCCAGGCGAACGGCAGCGATATACATCTTGCATTGCAAAAGGATCTGCCCGTCGGTCAGATCCTCGGAGTGAATCGTCCCGGTGATGAACCGCATGCCACGGTCTTCCATCCACCGTCGAACGGCCAGGGCTTCGTCGTCGTCGACCTGCGTCGTTTCGTAGTAGAGAGCCGATTGGCTAAGCCGCTCCTTGTAGACGCCCGTCGGATGTAGCAGGTGATCGGGAATGATCGCGTTGAACATTCCCATGCAGCCTTCATCGAAGACCCCCATGATCGCCTTTTCTCGCCGAAGTTGGTCGGCCAAGGCCTCGCCAAGCTTTCTCTCCTTGGTCGGGATCTTCACATCCGACAACGGCGTCACGTGACTGGTGTCGTGCCGCAGCTTGCCCCTCTCGAGCCACTGGCCCAGCTTCTTCGTGAACGACTTGTCGGCGAAGTCTTCCGCCCACAGCGTGCTGTATTTGACGCCGCTCTTGGTGAGCGAGCCATTCAAGTTGAGCATTCCGACCAAGCCCGGCCAGGTGCCCGACCAGTTGGCGACCGTGAGAATCGGGCCACGATGCGTTTCCAGTCCGTGCAGCAGGTGATGAGAGTATTGCCAAACCGCTTCCGCCACGACCAGCGGCGCGTGGGGATCAATTTGCGAAAAGACCTGCATCCCTTCTTTTTGCGATCCAATGAACCCGTGCCGCTCGTCCTGCTTATAGGCGTGGGCACGAACGAGCTTTCGGCCTTGCGCCTCGAACGCGGTCGTAAGCGCCGCTTCCATCTCGGCCTGAGCCTGCCAGCAACGCTGATTCGCACTCAGTCGCAAGTCGCCGTTGGCGACTAGCAGAACATCCTTCTTGCCCGCCTTCGCGGGACGGGCAGACGCTGGGAATTGATATGCCGACATAGGTGTCACTCAAGGAAGCAGTCGAGAGGTAGTTCAGCCGTCAAGGCATTGTCGATCAAGGAGCCGTCACGATTTCGATCTTGGACCAATAACCGAATTCCCACGACCAACCGGTCGGAACATTCAGCAGCTGAAGTTCGACCGTCTTGCCGGCGTATGGCGAGAGATCGACCACCACTTCGCACCAGCCGTCGTTGGCCGTGCCAGACGAAATCTCTTCGCGAGAAACGACTTCGCCATCGACAGCCGTCGCGAGTTGCCAATCCCCCTGGTCGTGGTGCGAAACGGCAATCTTGAGTTCCGTTTTGCCTTTGGCCGGCACATTCACTTTTCGCTGCAAGACGGCAGGTGTATTGCGATCGAAGGGGTGTGTCCGCAGAACGCCTTTTCGCCCTCGAAAACTCGGTTCAATTTCTGCGCCTTCCTCACCCATCGCAAAACCGCGCCAGCCCTTAGCGACTTGATCGATGGCGGGCTGCCATTGAGGTGAGTCGTCGATCGGTGCCCCTGGAATCAGTTTCGCCGTCGGATCGGCGGCAGGTCGGTCGAGCGTGATCAGCGCCCACAAGTCGGCCATCTCCGGCGGAGTCAGTTGCTTCTCCAAGCCCTCGGGCATCAGCGACAATTGGCTGACGGTGATTTCTTCGATGGTGTCGCGCGGTATCGTTTCGATCTTGCCGCCTTGCATCTTGAGGATCACGCGCTGGTCGTTGTCTTCAGTGACAATGCCTGTCAGGACGCGCCCATCGTCGGTGGCAACCGTTCGCGGTTGGTAGGCAGCGCCAATAACGAGGCTCGGGTCGAAGACGTTTGAAAGGAGTTGTTCGAAACTGGCCCGGCCATTGAGCGTGATTTCAGGTCCAACCTCCTGCCCTACCCCATGCAACTTGTGGCATTGGCCGCAGACGCGATCGAATACAAGTCGTCCCCGTCCGGCATCGCCAAAGTGGCTTCGCAGGAAGGTGCGCATCGAGGCGACCACCTGTTCCCGCTGCGGATTGCGTTCGGTCCGGACACTACCCCAACGTTTGCGAACCGCCTCCTTGAGTTCCTCGTCGCTCGAAGCCAGCAACTTGCCGACTTGGTTGACGTTGAGCACATCTTGTTTGAGCTTCCCCTCGTTCACCGCGGCGACTAAGGCCTTGCCCCATGCCGGGCGCTGTGTCAGCAATTCGACAATCTTGGGTTGATCGTCGGCAGAAACCGTGGCATAGACGCCAAGTAGTAGACCGGCGACTTCGGGCTGTTCCAAAAGTCCGAGCGAGGCAATCGTCGACGCCTTAAGCTCCGATGGCGCCTTCGGATCGATCAACACCGCGCGAGCGGTCTTGAGTGCGTCGGCCGCGTTGGCTGAAAGGATCGCAGCGATCGCGCGAGCGCGCGCGCCACGATCGGCAGCCGCATCGACCGCTGCCTTTTTAACGATGGCGATCGCCTTACCACTGTGAAAGGCGGCGCCCAGACAAGCCGCATCGAAGCGGAGCGGATGAGCATCGTCCGCAACGGCCTTCTCGATAAATGGCCCCAGCCGTTCCTTGAGCGATTGCAATCGCTCGCCCACAAGCTCGCGATTCTGCGCTTTGTTTGCCAGCGATTGGAGAATCGGCTTGGCGCCATCGGGATCGACGTCAACGACCAGCTCAAACAGCGAGACGACGGTATCGATGTCCTCTTCGGCGCCGCTTGGTTCGTCGGCCAGAACCGTTCCCGCGATCAAAATCGCGAGAACAGGCAGGGCAACTTGCCAAAAGGTGAAAAAACGAGCCATGACTTTCCTTGCTATTTCTTCTTGGCGGCGAGAATCCGTTCGATGGCGCGCGGCACAAGTTGCTTCAGTGCCGTCGACTTGGTGAGGTCGTACTTCTTCACTTCAGTCTGAAACTGAGCCTGGCGGTCTTGCGTTGCCAGCAGCGGATGCAAGTTTTGCCACACCACATGGGGCAGCAGCGCGTCGTCCCCAGCGTTAGCCACGACCTGTACTAGAACAGGAAGAGCATCGACGCTCGTGAGTTTGCGGCTAGCGATGGCGACTTGCAACTTCACATCCGCCGCTGGATCGCTGGCCATCGAGACAATCTTGTCTCGCAACTTCGCATCGACGTCGTGCTGGTTCCCGGCGGCTCGCACGCCCCACGATCGCAATACAGAATCGGCGTGGTTGAGCAACTTCTCATGAAAGCCAACATCGAGGTTGCCGCTCGAGATTACCGTGAACAACGCATGCATGCGGGCTTTCTTCGAAGCGCTCTCGTCCAGCGCAATTGCTTGCAGTTTTGCTGCGATCTCCGGGTTGGCACGTTCGGTCAGCAAACGTTGGGCAATGTCGCGAACGTACACGTTAGGGCTACCCAACTTGCCGAGGAGTTCTTCGTCGCTGTCCTTCGCCATGTCGAATGGCTTCGCGTACGGCGAATCCTTGTAGCGAATGCGATACAGCCGGCCATGGCCGCGGTCGATTCCCTTCGGGTCGGCGTTGGCATCTTGATAGCAGTGATAACGGTCGTACCAATCCAGAACGTACAGGCAACCATCGGGCCCCGTCTTCTGAACGACGGGCATGAACCAGGCATCCTCGGTCGACATAAAATCGTTTTCGGTCGACGCCGCATACGTTGAGCCGCTTCGTTCGATCTTGTCGACGTTGATGCAGTTGCCGTGGATATTCCCCATGTACAGCTTTTCGCGGTGTTCAGCGGGATAGGCGTCGCTGTCGAAGTAGGTGATGCCGCAGTAAGCCGCCTTTTGATGCTTGTGCTTCACGATCGAATTCATGTGCCAGGTGAAGGGCGGGTACGGGCCGCCTTGGCGTTGGTAGTAGGCCGACTCGGCAAGGTGCCAGAGATGGTCAATCACGCAAGCGCTAACGAAAGCGCTTCCTTCTCCATCGAACGCCACGCCCCAAGGGTTGCTGGTTCCTTCACAAAAGACTTCAAAGTCGCGGGTCTTGGGATGGATGCGAAATAGCGCGCAGGTGAACTCGTACTTCTTGCCGCGGTACTCGATCCGGCTCGCGTTGAAGACGCCATTGAGACCATAAAGCCAACCGTCGGGACCCCAAGTCAGCGAGTTGGGTAGTTCGTGCGTGTCGTCGCGGCCGAAGCCTGTGACCACCACTTCTTGCTTGTCGGCTTTGCCGTCGCCATCGGTGTCCTGCATGAACAGAATGTCGGGCGCGTTCGCCACCCAGACTCCGCCGTGCCCCACAGCGATGCCGGATGGAATGTTGAGCCCCTCGGCGAAGACTGTCACCTTATCAACCTTGCCGTCGCCATCGGTGTCTTCCAGCGTCTTCACTCGGTCGCGGCCAGGGCCCGGTTCGCGGCGAGGATATTCGAAGCTCTCCGTCACCCAGAAACGCCCTTTTTCATCGATCGTCATGGCGACTGGGTTGACCACGTCCGGCTCGCTGGCGACGAGTTCCACCGAGAACCCTTCAGGAACCTTGAACCGCTTTAGTGCTTCTTCGGGGCTGAGGGCGGGTCCGGGCGGTTTGTCTTGAGCCCGGGGAATGGGAATCGTCCCTTCCTGGGGCATCGCGATTCGGCCGAAGAATCCTAAGGCTGCGATCGCCAACAAGATCGGAGAGAAAAAGCGTGTCAACGAACGGCCTCCTGCAGGAAAGGTGATTTTTGCGCCTTGACGTTGCAATGATACTCGGACCGGAAAACGACGCGACCCGACCACCCATTTTTGCTAGGGTTGGAGCCCTAGTGGCTCGATTGGGGCCAAATTTCGTACCGAAAAAGCGGTAAGTTCGCGTTGAATGTTTCTCGACGCCGAAAGTCGGATTTGCCATAATTAAGACCGACTGCACTCCCTGCCCGATTTCGACAGGATGTCCCAAGTCAAGCCAGCCCGTAGGACGTCCATTTCAGCGTGTTTCGAAATGCGTTTCGAACTCGCCTAAAATTGGTTCGAGGTTTTCTCATGAAGCGACTGATTTGGCCCATCATTTCCATGATGGTTGTGACGACGTCACTCTACGCCCAAGGCCCGGGTCCCGCTGGCCTCGCGCCAGGCGCAGTTCCTATGCCCACAGGCGCTCCTCCAGGAGCTGCTGCTGGACTGCCGCCCGGTGCTGCTCCCATGCCCGCCGGTGCTCCTCCGGTAGGCGCCGCTGGACTACCGCCAATGGCTACGCCTGGTAGCCCGGCTCCAACCTCTGCCGTACCCAATGGCGCAGCTCCTGGGGCGACAAATCCAAGCCCCGCAGCACCCGTTGTGTCCGCGATCGATTTGGGGGCTCTCGCCAAACTGGCGTTTAAGAATGGCCGCGAAAAAGAAGCTTGGCTCCTTGCGCAGGCCGACGCTGTAGCGAATCCCGAAGTTGCCAAGAAGATCACCGACGAGTGCCACTGGGCCGACCTTATCAAGCAGCCATCGATCGGCGCTCGCTGGGGTATCGGGCTCAACATTGTGCTCGGCAAAGAACCGCCCGCCCGCGGAACAAACCAAAAGGGAAAGAAGAAGGTCTACGAAGGCGATCCTCAATCCTTTGGGACCACGGTCACTGTCCTCGAAGGGCAAGCGGCCCGTCTTGGCACAGAGAAGGCCCGAGTCCCCGGCAATCTCAACGAAAAACTCTTTTTCTACACCGGCGACTTAGGCGAAAAGATTCTCAATTCGCTCGTTGAAAGAGCCCGTCAAGGAAAGCTGGGATCTCGCGTCAAAGCCTCGTTCGACGGTGTCGTTGGCGAGTACGACTTCAAAGCCTATTCCGTTGCCGGAAAGGGAGGCAATGCGAATCAAGCGGGCATGCTCTTTAAGCACAACTACGCCGCTCCAGGCGGATCGCCGGGTACTCCGACGTTTGTTGAGGCCGGCCCTTTGATGCCCAGCGTTTATTTCGTGGGCACCAACACCGACCCGGAAAGGGCCAAAGACCTGCTCGAAAAAGCCGAGCGCGAAGGGATCGACTACTATTTTCAGTTCGACGTCGCGATCAACCCGGCTAAGGAAGCTCGCAGCTTGACCGAGGTGAAGGTCTCGTTGCTCCACATTCCGCGCGTTTCCGACGCGAAGCCCGCCGACCCCAAGAAGGTCGCCAAGGCCAAGACCGAACGAATCCACACCACGAAAACGCTGGCGAACAGGAAAGTGGAAGACATCCGCAAGGCGGGCAAGGAAGACCCCGTCGATACGGAAGTTCGCGCGCTGTTTGCGGAAGTTGACAAGCGCATCGAGTTGAAAGATCCGCCTGGTTCCATCACCTCCGATATGGTCGCGGGGCGCTGTGACCGGTTGGCCGATATCGGCGCCGACGCGGTAAGCCCCTTGCGACCCATGATGGAAATTCGCTACTGGCATGCCAAAGGAATGATCGACGATGGGAAGCTCGAAGAGCTTTACGCCAAGTTCGTCGGGGCCGATTCAGCCAAGGAATTGCTCACCAGCGATGATGCAAACAAGCGTGCCGATGTAATCGCTAAGTTCCTGCCGGTTCCTTCGTCACAGGACTTGGCCACTTATGCCAAATCGCTCACCGGCGGCGCACCAGCAACGAATGGTTTCCCCGCCATGGCGACCAACGGACCTCCAGGTGCACCAGGAGCTGGTGGTTTCCCGAACCCAGCCGCCGGTTCGGGGCCTCCAGGTGGAGTTGGCCCCGGCGGTTACCCAAATCCTGCGGCGGGAACCGGTCCACCCAATCAAGGCGGACTGGGTGCCGGACCTGGCGGTTACCCCAAGCCCGGCGCAACGGGTACGTCGCCACCCCCAGGAGTCGGTGCGGGGCCGATGGCGCCGCCAACCGGTACGAGCGGTGGAAGTCCTCCGCCTACTTCATCCCCAACTGGAACCGCCGGTGGTAGTGCTCCTCCCTCGTCGTCACCTACTGGATCTAGTGGAGGTAGCCCTCCGCCAAGTTCGTCGCCCACGCCCGGAAGCGGCCCGCCATCGTAAGGCGTCGTTTGAATAACTCATCGAATGCCGATGGTCTCAAAGCCATCGGCATTTTTTATTGCGTCGTCATCAATAGGCTACGCGACACCGGCGGCGGCTTGCGACTCCGCCGCCGCTTGTTCCTTGGCGCGACTGACCAGCCAAATGAAAAGGAGTACTGTAAGGAAGGCCACGTGGGTAGGAAAGTTGCGCGACGAGTTGAGGTACAGAAACCGCGGTGTTTCCAAAATGTGCATCAGCACTGGAGGAAAATAGAGCAGCCCGTAAACGGCCCCGGCCAGGTAGGCGCGATAGAGTCGCCCCGCGACAAAGCCTAGTCCAACATAAAAAACAACGTACCCAACCATGCCGAAATCGATCAGCGGCTGAAACAGTCCTCCTTCGTTGTTGTACTCGGGCGACGCGTTTCGCTGCAGGATGTCGAGATACTCTTTGTCGGGATCGTACCCCACAAGTTTTTCGTACCCGAGCGGCGAGTTCTCGATAAGGGGAAACGCCCACATCGCTTGCAACGTCGAGTACGGCAGCGGCCACGAACCTTGCCGTTCCAGAAACATCGCCGAGTTGTTGTGGCAGGTCGTGTAGTAGGCACCCACGCGCCACAACGTGAACTCCGCGATCGAGTTGAATTTGTCTTTATAAAACCGCCACGAACGGATCGACTCAAACGTGCCAAAGAGGACGATCAGCCCAATCACGGCCGCAATCGGAAAAGCGTTCATCGCGACAACGAACCAACGCTGCGTCCTTTTGCCGAGGACCCAGCGTCGCATGGCGATCACGCCCGAGACGACCGTGACTTCGATCAGCGCCAGACGTTCGGTAAGAAACACCGCACGAAGCAGCGACATGCAGATCAACCCGGCCAGAAGCGGCTTCACCCAGCGCCGTTCGAAGACCCCGGGCAACAAACCAAGGATGATCGCCGAAACCTGAAACTGAGCTGCCGTTGTGACGCCCGGAATGGTCTTGAAATACGTCTCCTTAAGATCCAATCCAAAGTCCGCGTCCGTCGCGGAAGAAAAGAACTTAAGGAACATGCCAGGCGTCAGTCCGCGAGCAAATGCCGCCGCGATCCAGATGGTGTAGCCCAGGAGTGTCAGAGTCGCAAAGGTAAAGAAGGCCTTGGTCAAAAGGCTGGTGTACTCGCCGATATCGGTCTTCGGGGCCGCGCCCGTCCGCGTCGCCCACACATAGCCGCCAATGACCATGGCGGTCGCGAGCAGCGAGAGCAAAAAGTGGGACTCGTCCAGGTACTTCGGCACGCGGTACAGCAAGTACGCGTCGCGGGATAGCGAGACCGCCAGGGCCATTGTTCCTGGAATCATCACGGCGAACACGATCGCCGGATTGAGCCACCAAAGTCGCTCGAGGCGGACGTTGCCGGCAGGAACTTTCAGGAACGAAAACATGAAACAGGCGTTTCCCAGGCAGTGAACCAGGCAAATAGGCTGATTCATCAATCCTAATCGCGGAAGCTCGAAATCGCTCCCGCTGCCGACCGATGACGCCTGGCGACTCTTCAACTTAGAGGCTGGCGAGGATTGTGTCGATTATTCTTGCCCGGAAGGCCTCACATTGCGGGCGAAAACAGCGGCCGGAATCGCAGGATGGGACCACACCCCCAGCTGACGTTTTACGAGAATCCATCCCAAGAGATTTTGCAGCACGAAGCTGCCACTCGCCACGACAGCCAGTCCATTCGTACCGAAGTACTTCGCGCTCCACGGCCCCACCACAACCAAGACCATGGCCGAGAGCAAATTGACAATCAAGGCTTCCCGAGCATGGCCCCCCATCGTGAGCGCCGGGAGCGGATTCCCAAAGGCGACGAGCGCCAGGTGCCCAATGCACAGCACCCGCAAGGCGAAGGCTCCGGCAGCATAGGCTTCGCTACCCGACACAACCGACAAAATGGAACCAGGGAAAGCGAACAAAACGATCAGAAACGGCACTGCGATCACGGCAGCCGCCAGCGCCGCCGATTGGATCGAGTTCTGCAACTCCCGCGTTTGTTTGCGCGCTTGCTGATCGGAAATTCGGGCCATGATCGACATCGACATGATCTGCGACGGCATGGCTGCGAACAGCACCAGTCTCCTGGCCGCGAAATAGCCGGCCTTCATGGAGGCTTCCGACGAGTCTTTAGGCCACAGCCAATCGGCGATCAAAATGTCCCCCTGCGCCAGCCAGTACGCCAGCAACTGAGTCGCCATCAGCGTGATGCCTACCCAGAAGATATCGGACGACGTCGACTCCTTGTCGCCGATCGCACGTTGCTGATCGGACGCCCGCTTTTCGTCGCTTGCTGGATGCCGCCATACGTACCAGAGCAGCGCTGCCGAAAGCGGGACAGGTATCCAAATCGCCGCTACATACGCGACCATCACCTGGTTGATGTCGGCGTGCGTTCTCATCACCAGCGGCACGCAGCACGCCATGGCAAACAACAGGTTGCTAAATGGGCCTCCCATGGTTCCGCCCGAAACCATGCTGGCCATTCCCAACCTGTGGAATCCGCGCAGCGTCTCGCCAAGTACCGATTGCACGGTAACGCCGCCTGCTGCCAGGATGAACCACAGCAGGTATCGGCTGATTTCCGCGTCGCCCGGCATCAACCACGATGCCGGAACCAGGAGCAGTAAAAGTCCAAGCCCCATCAAAGCCAGCGAGATCTTGCTCACTCGTTCGCCCGCCGCCGGTCCGTGTAAAGCTAGCGACTTCGAGACGAAACGAACAACGGCTTCTTGCTGACCCAGCATCGCGATCAGAGCGACCAGAAAGACCTTGGTCTGAACGCCAATGAACTGGCCGAACTCGCGCTCGTCGAGAATTCGCGGGAGCAGGATGCTGCCAATCAGAAATGCGAATCCCGCACCGGCGACTCGCCCCATCAGCACGGCGAAGGCAGCGGTTGCCATACCGCGCGGCAGGAGTCGTAATAGGGACATAACGTCAGCCGGGCGGAAGTGGTCGGCGACTTCGGATCACGTAGAAAGTCCGCCGCAATTCCAGGCTAGTACGCCCCTTCGCACTTGAGAACCACCTTGACCGTGGATGCGAGGATATAAAGGTCGAGCCAGGGAGACCAATTCCGAACGTAGTAAGCGTCCAGGCGAATCCGTTCACTGTAGGTCGTATTGCTTCGCCCGGAAATTTGCCAAAGTCCGGTAATGCCGGGCGTGATGCGACTGTAGTAAGTGAAGTAGTCGCCATAGCGCTCGATATCGCATTTCTCGACCGGGCGCGGGCCGACCAGGCTCATGTCGCCTCGCAGCACGTTCCAGATCTGCGGCAACTCATCGAGACTGGCCTTGCGTAGATACTTGCCGATCCACGTCACCCGAGGATCGTTCTTGAGCTTCTGCTCCCGCTTCCATTCCGCTCGCAACTCGGCGTTTTCCTCGAGCATTTTCTCGAGGATCCTGTCGGCTCCTTGCCGCATGGTGCGGAATTTCCAAATGCGGAACATCTTGCCGCCTTGGCCGACGCGCTGCTGCGAGTAAAACGCTGGGCCCTTGGATGTCAAACGAATGGCAAGGTAGATCACGCCCATCACGCTCAAGACGACGGGCAAGATCACCAGCGAAATCGCCAGATCGATCGATCGCTTGATCAACCTTTGCGTTCCCTGGCAAAGGCGATCGCCCCACGCCAAAGCCGGCTGACCGGCCACTTCGCTGCCGGATCCCCACAAGCTCGGCATTTCGCCCATGTCGGGCATCACAATCCAGTGGCGAATGGCCGTGCCAAATTCGCGCATCATCGCGTCGCATTCGTTCAGAGTTTGCGGCGGCATCACCAGGATGCCGGTATCGACTCCAACTTGCGCCGACAATTCAGTGAGACGGCTCGCATGCCCCAGCACCGGGATCGAGTTGTCCTCAAGTACCTCGAGCGATGGAAATGTCCCCGTATCGATCAGCCCAATCGGCCGCAAGCCAAGGTAACTTTGCCGTTCCATGTGCCGTGCAACGGCAAAGACCGACGCCGTGCTTCCAGAAACCAAAACGCGGCGTCCCCACCACGATTTGCGGGCAAAGAAAGTGCGAATCACAGCGCGAGCAAAGGGGATGGCTAGAACCGCGACGGCAGACGAAGCAATGATCGCGAGCATCGGCACCCACGACATCCCGCCTGAGATCAGACCAGTCGCGACCCAGCACAAGGCGGTGAAGACGATCGTGGTAGTGAGATGCTTGAGCTCCAGGACAGGATTGTTCGGGAAGGTCGTGTAGAGTCCGCGGAGCGCGAACACGAGCAGCAACATCGCATGGAACGCCAACACCAACCGGAATTGGCCTTCGAAAATGGCCAGACGACCTTCGAAGGCCAAATAGCCGATTGCGTAGACTGCCTGGAGCCCCAAGAATCCCGAGAGCGCCAGCATTGCAGCGTCGGAAGCAAAATACGCGAGCGAGGTGCACCATCCACTACGAGTTCCCAGCGCGGGAATGGTGCTCGCAGCGGCTTCGGCAAGTGCAGCCGAATCGGGATTGCTGGAAGAACGAGGCGACCCGATGGACGGAGTCGTACTCGATGGGGGGCGGTCAGATTGCACGGGGAAATCCTGGTGGGGAGTCCTATTCGAAAACCGACCCGTGACGACCAATTCGTCACGTTTTTGTTGCGGCCATCCGCTGCAACTCTGGGCAGTTTTGAACGAATCGCTGAGGGACCTCTTCTTGGTAATTGAGGTAATGCGATGCCGAGCTGGGCTTCCTACCAGGTTCCACTGCGCCGACAGCGCGTGGCTAACGTCACATAAACGCACCTTAGTGGTCGCATTTTAATGTCCATTTCTGACACCTGCTATCATTTTTGTGGAAGTTTTCCGGTCAGGTAAAATGGGCGGGACGCGAATCCGCCACAAGCAAACTGTTGGCCGTTTTCTCAGCCACTAACCCGACTTCTGCGGCATCAGGGGCGATTCAAATCGCGGTAATGGAAATCAAAGTTTTTTTATGGGTGATCGATCAGCGACCCACTGACAGCATTGCAAAACGATCGCTGCGCGATTGCCGAACATTCAAACCGGCACCCGTTCGAGCATCCAATCGACGATTCGCTGTGCGGATTTGCCATCGCCGTAAGGGTTTGCTGCAATCTGCATGGCCTTGTAAGCATCGCCGTCTTCCAGCAGCCGTTTGCTCTCTCGGACGATGGCCTCGGTGTTCGCTCCCACAAGCTTGGTTGCGCCAGCCGCAAGCGATTCGGGGCGTTCCGTGGTATCTCGCGTGACCAGCACGGGCGTACGCAAGGAAGGAGCTTCTTCCTGAACGCCGCCCGAATCGCTGATGATCAGTTTCGCGCGCTGCATCATCCACACGAACTCCGGGTAATCGAGCGGCGGCAGAAGTAGCACGTTCTCGATGCCATTGAGGACTTCGTTCGTTTGAGCGCGCACTTGCGGGTGCAAATGGACGGGAAACACCACCGCCGTCTGCGGACGATCGAGCGCGAGTTGCCGCAGAGCCCGCAGAATCTCGTCCAGCCCGGCACCATGATTTTCGCGCCGGTGACTGGTCGTCAGGATCAATTCCCGACCTTGAAGTTGCGGATACCGTCGCACGTACATGTCGTCATTGGCTCGTTCCCGAGCGACCGCTTCCAGAAGAGCATCGATCACTGTGTTGCCGGTGACTTTGATGGCCGATTCGGCAATGCCTTCGCGGCGCAGAGCGTCAGCTGCGACGTCGGTTGGCGTGGCATGCAGCGTCGTAATCAGGCTCGCCGCGCGTCGATTGAATTCTTCAGGCCAGGGGGACCAGATGCTTTGCGTGCGAAGCCCCGCCTCGACGTGCACGAACGGAATCCGCCGGTAGAAGGCTGCGAGAGCGCCTGCGAACGTGCTGGTGGTATCGCCTTGAGCAACCACGCAACTAGGCGAGTGAGCGATAATCGTATGATCAAGCCGCTCGATTAGTTTGCTCGTGAGAGCCGCGAGCGACTGCCCGGGGCTCATGACTTCCAGATCAATGTCGGGCCGCAAACCGAAATAGTTCGCGACCGGTTCGACCATCTCTTTGTGTTGGCCCGTAAAGCACACGATCGGCGCAACATCGGTCCGGCCCTGCGCGGCCCGAATGACCGGAGCCATCTTGATGGCCTCCGGCCGCGTACCTAATACCAATAGAGGCCGCAAACTAGCCATGCGAGGTTGATTCCATCATGGAATGATCGGTGCGATTGGACTGGGATGGCGAGCTTGGAACTGCAATCTCACGGAGTCGCCGCGAATGACAAACGGCGGCATGCTGCTTCATCGGGACAATCTGCCGACCTGCGGCCAGCATCTCGAGCGATGCGGCAACCAGGTCGACCTTCCGCTGCGCGTCGACGCGCATCGCGGGGAAAAAGTCGAGTCCGACGTTGTCGTCGCGTCCCAGAAAGTCGAGCGGGTGCAGCAAGATCGACGGTTCAACCCCGCCCAGCGAGCAAAGCGTCAGGGCCAGCCGAAAATAGGCCAGCGCGGCCGCTTGAGAGTATTGCTGCAAATAGAGCAGGTAGCTCAAGTGAATCGGAGCTTTCACAAACGGCATCGTGGTAACGGGAATCTCCAACAACCGTTGTCCGCCGTCGCGCCAGTAATAAGGGCCGACGGGGCGAAGACCTTCGGCCACTGAGCCAAACAGCAGCTTGCGCTCCTTCTTCTGCTCTTTCGAGAGCCGCGAGGCCATGAAGTAGTACAAACGCGCGAGCGGACCAATGAAGGTCGGGAAGGTCGACGCGTCGTAGTCGTAGCCGTTCGTTGTAAGCCACCGCAGAACGCTGGTCGAAAAGCTGTAACCAGGCCCGCGGAAGCCCGTGGGAACGTAACCGGTCGTTTCGGCAATGGTATCGTGAGCCGATCGCAACTCGCGATCAAGCTTCTTGTCGTCGTACAGGTGCAGCCACGGTTCATGATGGAACGAGTGGTTGCCGATCTCGTGTCCGGCCTCCGCGATGGAACGCAGTACGTCGCGCGATTCGAGCCTTGCGGCGTCTTGGCCTACGACAAAGACGGTGATCTTCCAGCCGCGCGTCTTGAAGAACTCGAGAAACCTGGGGACGCACACTTCCAAGTACGACGGAAACTTTTCCCAGTCGGCATCGCCGTGGGTCTTCATGTACGACCAGCGGTTGTCCAAATCGAGCGACAGACTCGCCAAGCGTGGATTGGCTTCGGCGGTCGATGTCACGTGGATGCCTCCTGGCGGCTGGTGGTAGGCGCGGGCCAATGTTCATGTTTCAGAATGATTGGCATGGCATCGGTGGCAAGCCGGACCGTCTCATTCACGTTCAACGTTCCGTCGGTAATTTGCGACGAATTAACGATAAAAAGGCCCGGGAGGCTGGTAACGGTTTGCGGGGCGCGGGCCGAATAGTCCAGCGTCGGAACAGCCATCACCCGTCGAACGCGAGAGACTTGAAAGGCCTCGATATGGCCCTCTTCAAAGTGGGGATAGAACTTTCGCAGCGCCGCCACATACCGCGACCGGAGCATCTCGTCGGAGTCGTTGAAGCCTTGATCGTTCGACGGCAGATACCAGGGAAGATAGACCAGTGACCGCCCGCCGAACTCGCTACGGTCCACGAGGGCCGACATTTCAATCACAGCGGTAAACGGCGCTGGGTCGGTGATGTTGGTAACATAGTAGGGGCCTAGCGGTTTCTTAAGAAGGAGCGACGTACACACGATGCCCTGGTACTCGACGCCTTCTAGCCGTCCCTTTTCATCAGCCGATAGTTCTGGGCACATGGCAGCTGCCGCTGTCGCAGGAGCTGTTACGATGACGTTGCTTCCGGCATGCGACGTTCCATCGGCGAGCTCCGCGCACCATGCAGGTCCGTCTTCAGTCTGCGATCGGCTGAGGGACTGTGCCTTCGCGTTGCACACCACATTCACGCCGTGCTTTTCGAGCAGTTTCTGCAGGCGATCGAGAATGACGGCGTAACCACCAGGAACGTAACCGAAGACTTCCTTTTTGGCTCCGCTCTTGCGAGCAGCGTACATCCGCTTGATGGTCGCCCAGATAAACATCGCCGACGTTCGTCGGTAGTTCTCGCCCATCTTGGCCCGCAACAGCGGCAGCCAAATCTTGTCGACGACGGCGTTGCCCGACCATTTGCGGAGCCAGTCCTCGACCAGAATCGATTCGAGCGGTTTGCCGTTGTTGATGCGCGCCGCGCCGATGATTGTCGTCGCCAGTCGAAACTTCTGTAACAGCGACAATGGCGGAAACCGCAAGAATTCCCACGAACTCGACATCGAGTGGAACTTGCCGCCCACCAAAAAGCCCGTCTTGGTCTGCACCCACTTCAATTGGTCGTCAAGATCAACTTCGGCGAGCAGCCCGCGTGTGTAGCTGTCGGAGGGAAGGATCACGTGGTAGTGGCGATCCCACGTGACGTCGCCAAGCTTCCAAGCGTCGGCCAAGCCGCCAAGTTGTGGTGCACTTTCGAGTAGCGTGACTTTGCGTCCCTGCTGCGCCAAACGAAGGGCTAGCGTCATGCCGAGCATTCCGCCCCCTACGACCAACCAGCGATCAGCTACTTGAGATCGAGACATGGCGGCCAGGGGATGGAAGGACGAAACGAGAACGATCAGCCAAGCAATTCGGAAACGCTTGTTCCGCTAATTTCGTAGCTGCGCTGGCAAGCGGGACAAGGTACGCGGCGGGTGCCCGATTGGGTAACTTCGCCCGACCATCGTTCGACCACTTGCCCGCAACGGCAAACGCATCCAACACTTCGTGCCGGGTGCCCCAGTACGAGGTGGAAATCCGGGATCGACTTAGTGACGACCGTTCCCATCCCCACCATGGCAAAGCGTCCGATCGTCAGATCACAGCCAATCACGCAACCGGCACCGATGGTCGCACCTTCGCGGACCAAAGTCGGCAACGTGGTTTCGTCTGGATCGGAACCGCGCAGTTCGCTCAAGTCGGGCGTGGTCGCCCGCGGGAAGCGATCGTTGGTAAAGATCGTCCCCGCGCTGATCATCACGCCGGTCTCAATGGTCACCGCCGTGCAGATGTAAACGTAGGCATTAAGCTTGCAGCGGTCGCCAATCTTCACACCGTAGGCGATGTAGGTCTTCTCGCCAACAATGCACTGTTGGCCGATCGTCGTATCGTGGCGGATGTGGACGTTATCCCAGACCGAGCTCCCTTCGCCGATCGAAACATTCGACTCCACGAGCGCCGTCGGATGGATTCGAGGCGCCACGGTTAGCTACCCACCGCGACGCGTTTGCGAGCGGCCGACGAAATGCGCTTCGGCACGGCCCGCCACGATTCGCCTCGCAACGCCTGGTAGGCCGTATCGATCACTTCGACCGATGCGAAGGCGTCTTCCAGGCTGACCGTGAAATCAGCCTCGCCGCGAACGCCCTTCACAAAGTTTTCCATCACGTTCTGAAAGGCTTCAATTTTGTCGTAGCCGCGGCCGTAGGTGGTCCATTCCTTATCGCTTTGGCGGCGGAACTTCGATTCCTTCCAGCCAACACAGATCGTCCCTTCCGATCCGTAAATGCTCACGAAGTGGGGCAACTCCTTGTGGATGCTCCACGACAGGTCGACCGTCCCCATCACGCCTGATTTGCTGCGGGCAAAGAGCCGAACCGTGTCTTCGACGGGGATCGGCTGCACGCGAAGCCCCTCCACAGCTTGAATTTCATCGAGCGGCCCAATCAAGTACCGCATGATGTCGACCGAGTGCGTGCCGTTATCGATCAGCACACCGCCGCCGCTGACGGCGGGATTGCTGTTCCAACGTTGCGTCATGTCGACGCGCGAAGTGAAAACGTTTTCGAACAGGATCGGCTTGCCGATCGTTCCGGCCTGGATCAACTCGCGGGCCTTAATAATGTCAGGCGTGCAGCGGAACTTCGATGCCATCGTAAGCTTCGCAGGGGCCGATGCCGCAGCTTCCAGCAGCTTCTCAGCGTCGATAAGCCCTGGCGCCAGCGGCTTTTCACACAGCACGTGAATTCCACGATCCAGCAAGTCGAGCGACCAATCGACGTGCGTCGACGGCGGCGTGCAAACAATGGCGCCGTCGGGCGAACCAAACTCGGTTAGCGCATCGATGTCGGAGAAGGTTTGGCAACCGGCAACTTGCGCTAGCGCGCCAGCCGCTTCCGGACGGATGTCCATCACGCCCACCAGCTTGACGTGGGGCATGCGGGCGATGGCGTCAACGTAGGTCCGGGCAATCGCCCCGGCACCGATCAAAACAAAGCGAAAAGGCTCGTTCGTCACAAGTCAGTCCCTTCAAAGTTAACGCTTAGGCGCTGGTCGCCAGGAGCTCGTTCACCGCGTTGCGGAGGTGGCCCGCGATGTATTCGACGTGTTCGGTTTCGTAACGCTCGTTCCACGGAAGGACGAGCACGCTTTCCAAAGCGGCAAAGGTTCCCGGGAAGCGCTCCCGGGAATAGTCGACCGCTTCAGGCCGAGCCAGAGTGAACGGGAAACGGCTCTCGCCAAAAGTGCGTTGCTTGGTGAAGATCTCGCACTGGAACGCCGGCTTTTGAATGTACCGAGGAGCACACGCAATGCCCGCGGCCTTCAGTTTGGCACCCAAGGCGACCGAACCGCCGGGGATCACCTTCGAATCGACGTGGGGGCAATACTTCCAGTAAGTGTGTCGGTCGCCCTTGGCGGGTCGAGGCAAGTGGATCCCGGGCAAACCTTCGAGCAGGTCCGAGAGCCGATCGGCCATCTCGGTGCGGCGCTCGGCCGACCACTTCAGCTTCTCGAGCTGCGCGACCGCGACGGCGCCTTGAAGTTCCGTCATCCGATAATTAAGGGCCAGGAAGTAGTGGTCCGGGTTCTTATCGCCGTAACCCCAGGCCTTGTTGACGAACAGGAACACGCGACGGGCGTAGTCGGCGTTGTCCGAGACGACGAGGCCTCCCTCGCCTGTCGTGATGTGTTTGCCTTGCTGGAGGCTAAAACAGCCAATATCGCCCCAAGTTCCAACGTAGCGCCCCGCGTGCATCGCCAGGAAGGATTGCGAGCAGTCCTCGATCACCGGAATGTTGCGAGCTTTGGCGACCGCCATGATTTCCGTCATGTTGCACGGATTGCCGAACAGCGGCGTGGCGATGATCGCTTTGGTTTTGGGGCTGATCACCGCTTCGATCGTCTTGGCCGTCACGTTGCAGGTGAGCGGATCGACGTCGGCGAAAACCGGAATGGCGCCTTGATACAAGATGGGGGTGAGTGCCCCCATATCCGTGATGCTCGTCGTGATGATCTCATCGCCGGGCTCAGGGTCGATTGCAGCGATGGCGCAGTGGATCGCACCGCTTCCCGAGGCGGCGGCATGGCAGGCCTTCGATCCCAGGATGCTGGCGAAGCCTTGCTCCAAACGTTTGACGAAAGCACCCTTGGTGCTGGTGAGTGTGCCAGTTCGCAGCGCTTCGGTGACCGCGACGATCTCTTCATCGCCCAGCGTTCGTCCGGTGGAGTCTTGATCAGAAGGAAGGGTTATCACCCTAGATGGAGCCACACTCGACATGAAACCAACTCTCCTATTGGCGATTTATGAGACACTTTGATCGCCAGCCGATCATCACTGATGTGTGTCTTGTTCGATGACCCTACACGGTGGTGCAAGGCCGCAAAGCCAGCGTCAGTTACCTATCTTATTTGCGGTTATTTCAAAGCCCACCAAAAAACAGGCAACCCATCGCGAATGTGGCCAATCATTCGTCATGATTGTAGCGAATGCCTGCGATACTCAAGTATGTAACTTGCTATTCTGCGCAAGTTGTTCGGACACCCGCACGAAGCCGTGACGTGGCTCGATGTGGTGATAGTGGAAAGACAGAAGCCGTTAGCGAGGCTTTCGGGGAGAGGCGAAGCCTGAGAGCGCATCGCAGCACCGGAGCGCGACGGCCTTGCTGAGAAACGCCAGGTGTTGGCGAGCGGTTCGCAGAACTTTGAGTTTGCTGTGTCCCACGACACGGCTGGAGAGTCGCGCGGGAAACTCCACGATGGTTCCGCCCGCTCGGTCGACTTTCCAAAGCAATTCGGTCACGCCGACAAAACCGGGGCTTGTCAGTTTCATCTTCTCGACGGCCGACTTGCGATAGATCCGGCAGCAGCTGGTGTAGGTCGCCAGCTTTTGCTGGAAAGCGAGCCGGTAGAGCGTCGAAGCGAACTTCGAAATGCGCAGCCGCCAAGGCGGCACGGCTACCACTTCGCCGTCTTTGTGATAGGGAGAGGCTGTCACAGCCGCAACGTCGTCGGTCATGTGCGACAACATCGCGACCATGATCGCCGGATCGTACGTGCAATCCGCATCCAAAACTCCAACCAACTCGGCAGAGGCCTCCGAGATGCCAGTCATCATGGCAGCTGCGAGACCCCGATTTTGCCCGTGCTTCAAGATGCGTACGCGATGCAATTCCGACGAAAGCGTCGTGATCTCCTGAAAGGTTGCGTCGGTGCTTCCATCGTCGACAAAGAGAACTTCCAAGCCGCCGTGGAGCGATTGCTCAAGGGAAAGCAAACGATCGACCAGCGGCGCGATTCCTCCTTCTTCGTTGAAGCAGGGGACGACGACACTGAGCACGAGGGGCTTCGCCGTAGTCCCAGCGGCGACTACTTCTCCATTTGCGACTGGCTGTGCTGCGGTCAGTGCTACGGGAGTTGCGGGACTATTCATGAGCACATCGACAACGCGGTAGGCATCCAGGCTTGGTTGTTTCGCCAGCTTCTTCCTCTGCCGACTTCGTCCGGGAGAGGGCCACTGTACACGGCTTTAGCTAACGAGACGCCCCTCGCCTGGGGTCATATTGGCTCGAATCACATCGCCGAAGGTGACTTTGCCCTTCGACAGCCGAACGGTTGCAGACTCGCTGCCGAGCGGGATTTCCGTCGACATTCCGTTGGTCGCTCCATTCGTAGAGGTACCATTAGTGGACGACTGAGCCAGCGCTATTTGGCGGGCAGCCTCTCGCTGGCGCTTCGCAAGTCGATTTTCCCCCCACACGGCAGTTCCGGCTCCGCCCAAAATTGCCAGAATTCCTCCGACCGCCAGGTTGAGCATGATGTTCGGACTGGCGGGCGTTTGGTTCAGCGTCGGTTCCTGCTGGACGTTGATATTCGAGATCTTGCGTTCCTGCAATTCGCGATCAATACGGGTTTGCTCCAGGTTTTCCTGGTACTTCTTGTAAGCCACCTCGGCGATATCCCGCTCTCGCTCCCATTGCCGCAACTGCAGTTCCTGGTCGTTCATCCGTTTGATGCGTGCTCGGGCAGTCGCCAAATCGCCTTTCACGGTGTTGTATTGCGTCGTGAACGAAACCAACTGCGCCACCTTGTCGCGAAGATCGTGGGCCGACCGTTCCCGCCACTCGCTCAGTTTTCGCGTCACTTGCGGCTTCGGTGGCTCAAGCGCGACGGCCTTTTTGGCGTGCGCAATCTGATCGCGAACTTGCTGGACCTTCGGGTGATCTTCCTGATGGCTGGCGAGCAGCTTTTTCTCTTCGAGTTGCAGCTTGTAGAGCTCGGACAACATATCGTCCGAGGCCGTCTTCGGCAGATTGGTAACCACTTCCGATTCAAGCGTCTCGGGCATGGTTTGCAATTCTTGCTCGCGGCGCTTGATTTCGTCTTCCAGCGCCAGCTTCTGCGACAGGAGTTTCGCCGTCTCCGTTTCCAGCGTGCCAATCTGGGTAAGCTGGATCGCCCGTTGTTCCTGCAGCGAAGCCAGTCCATTCTCGGTTTTGAAGGTCCGGATCCGTTCGTCGAGGTCTGCGAGCTTCTTTTTGTGCAAGTCCGACTGATCGCTGAAAAACTGATTCGATCCTTCCACGCGGTGGACTTCCAAGTGCTTCGACTTCGCCTGCTTGATGAGAGACGTTAGGACCTCGTGGGCGACTTCTTTGCTATACGACTGGTAGGAGATGTCGATGACGTTCGAGTTCTTGGTCGTTCGCACTTTCAGAAATTTGTCGAGCTTGTTTTCCGCCCGCTCCTCCATGCTGTAGATGCGGAACGGATTGAGATTGATCGCGTTCAGAATCTCAATCTTCGAGAGCGTTTCACGCAGCGTTCCGTTCCCCAGGATCTTTCGCGGAGTCACTTCCTCGACAACCTTTTTCAGCACTTCGTCGCTTTTGAGGATCTCGAAGAACGAGTTCATTTCGCTTTCGCGCGTATCGCCAAGCGATACGTACTGGCCGGTCGTCGCCGTGGGGTCGAGAGCCACGCTCTCGCGCCCAAGCCGAACGTAAAGCTGGGCAGTCGATTCGAACTTCGGCTCCGAGGTTGCCGTCGCAACAAGCGTCAGGACACCAATCACGGCCGCAACGAGCAGGCTTTTCCACTTATGGCGCATCACCAGCCCGACAGGGTCGATCGGGGGAGCATTTTCACGCTCGTTCAAGTCGCGCTCAGGTAATTCGCGTTCGACCAGGCTTTCCATGGCGCACACCATGTCACGTTGAAGGGCACAGTTGAGGGGGGCAATGGCGGCTGCCCAGATCGCGAGAAGGCGGGAACAACTAGGAAATCCCTGCCAAATCGCGGTGCTCTTCAGACTAACCGTGTGGAAACCGCCGTCAAGGATTACCCAGTCTGCCCGGTCTCAATTGACGCCCCACGGCCGAAAAACCCCTACAACGAGGGCGAACGGTATTCTCGAACGGCTGCCGTTACGTGCCGTTTACGGGGCGGAACAGGGGCGACGTGTAGAATTGGGGTGTCGCCAAGTGATGGCGGAAATTTATTGGTGACTTTCGATTCCCAAAGCGCGACAACATGCCCCATCGTCGGATTCTAACGGTCGAAGACGACTCGGCCATTCGCCGAGGAATCGTCGATTCCCTTCGGTTCGCTGGATTTGAGGTGGTCGAAGCCAGCCGCGGCGACGACGGCGCCCAGTTCGCGCTCCAGCAAGAACTCGACTTGGTGCTGCTCGACGTGGTTCTCCCTGGACTGAGCGGGTTACAAGTTCTCAAGCAGATCCGCGCTGCCCGGCCGACGTTGCCCGTAATTCTCCTCACTGCACGTGGCGCCGAGGATGACCGCGTGGAGGGCTTGCGATTGGGCGCGGACGACTACGTCGTCAAGCCATTCAGCGTGAAGGAGCTGCTCGCCCGGGTCGAAGCCGTGATCCGCCGCTCCCCTGCCCGGCCGCTGGATATCGAAGAGGCTCAGCTCGTGCATGGGGTGGCTGATTTCTCCCGCCGCGAAATCCGCTACCACGATGGCGGACGGTGCGAGTTCTCCGAAAAGGAGTCGGAGTTGCTCCGCTACCTGGTGCAAAACGCTCGCCGTGTCATTACCCGCGACGAACTTCTGGAAAACGTGTGGCGGGTCAGTGCTCGCGGGCTGCCGACTCGCACGATCGATATGCACGTGGCCCGGCTTCGCGAAAAGCTCCGCGACGACGCCGAGAATCCGGCCGTTCTTGTGACGGTACGCGGCAAGGGATATATGCTGGCGATGAGCGAGTAATCGCCAAATTTATATGTCGAGTTTCTATTCCATGGCGCGCCGTTACACCGTTTGGGTCGTCTACGCCCTGTGCGGTTGCCTGGTCGTTTTGGCCATGGCATGGCTGACGCGGAAGGCCTTCGAGCTCGATCGCTCCGAGCGACTTGCCCGGCAACAAGCGGAAACACAAGAACGCATGGGCCGGGCGCTGTGGCGGCTCGATTCCTTTCTGACACCGCTATTAGCACGCGAGATGGCGCGCTCGCAGAACACGTTTACCGACAACGGAAAGCCCAACGACGAGGCCGCGCTCGTCGTGTCTTCGTACTTTGAGCTATGCGATGCAGAAGTCGGCCCGAGCCCCAGCGCCCCTTCCGCGAAGCCCTCGCTCGACCAGCAAAAGGCCGCACCGCATCCCGCTTATGGCTGGCTCGATTTCCTGTCGCTGAAGAAGCTCTTGCTGGACCCCAAGGCGAAGTCAGCGCAAGAAGAGTATCCGTCTCTCGCGGTAGCAAACTCGGGCGAGCAACAACTGTCGCTGTCGAATCCCTACGCCAATAGCGTCCTCGAAAACAACAATGAACCGCAAGTCACGTTCCCCCAAGTCGCCGGACCGCAACAGGCGAATGGACCTCCCAGCCAATCCGAAGACTCGCCGCCTTCAATTCAGCAACGGATGCCGAACGAGCCCAATGGTTCGCTCGACGTTCAAGCGGCCAACGGTCCGCGCCGAGCGAATCCGCAAGGAAGATCGGCCATGAACCTGCGAACGGGCGACTTGCAAAATCGAGGAAACGCCTACCAGCAGCAGATGAGCAACACTATGCAAAATAAGGAGTCTTTTGTCGCTGCAATTACGGGGCCTCCGAAAGCCCTGTGGTTCAAAGACCAACTCCTGTTTGCCCGACGAGTCGAACGCGGCGGGGAATCGCTGGTGCAAGGTTGCGTGCTCAATTGGGACGCGCTGCAACCACTCCTTTTGCACGAAATCGAAGAACTCTTGCCGTCCGCGACGCTAGTGCCAATTAAATCCGAAGAATTCGCGGATGAACGCGGAATGCTGGCGACGATTCCCGTCACTTTGCAGGTAGGAACGTTTGATGAGCCTCGGCAAGTGTTGCTCTCCCCCATGATGGGCGCCGTCTCGGTCGCCTGGGTTTGCTTGGCCGCAGTCGGTGCGGTCTCTGCCTGGATGTTGTCGGCCGTGTTGGCACTCAGCGAACGTCGCGCGGCCTTCGTTTCGGCCGTGACTCACGAACTGCGCACGCCGCTAACCACGTTTCGCATGTACGCCGAAATGCTGGCAGGCGGGATGGTCACCGATCCAACCGCTCAGAAAACGTACCTGCAAACGCTCCAAACCGAAGCTGATCGGCTGACACACTTGGTCGAAAACGTATTGCTCTACGCCCGACTGGAGCGCGCTGGGCCCGAGAAGCGACAGATCGATACCACCGTTGGTGAACTGCTTCGCCGCAGCACCGATCGATTGGAAGCCCGCGTCGCTCAATCCGAAGCAAAGTGGGAATTGCAAGTTCCCGACGAATTGGTCGACACCGTCGTTCGCACCGACCCCGGTGCCATCGAACAGATTCTGTTCAACCTCGTCGACAACGCCTGCAAGTACGGAAAGGCAGCCAACGGACTATCACGAGTGTCGTTGGCTGTCTCTACAAACGGCGGACGAGTTTCGTTCGCCGTTTCGGACAACGGGCCAGGACTTTGCACAGCCGCCAAGCGACGGCTGTTTGTTCCTTTTTCACGACCGGCCGAAGATGCCGCGGGCGGGCAACCCGGCGTGGGCCTAGGTTTAGCTCTGTGCTACCGGCTCGCCAAAGCGCTCGGCGCCACGCTGGAGCACGTCGCCGGTTCGCCTGGGACAACGTTTCAGTTGAAGCTTCCCGCCGCGTAGGGCGTTAAAGCCAAATCAGCGGATCGGCTTCGCGAGCGCTGGGCCAGCAATCAATTCCCGGGAACTTCCGGGCAAGGACCACCGCTAATTCTTCGACGGCAAATCGCTCGCTGGCATAATGCCCAGGCATCAACAAGGCGATGTCGAGCGACTCGGCTTCAAGACACGTGTGGAATGTTGCCTCGCCCGTGATAAATGTATCGCACTTGGCGGCCGCGACCGCCGGAAGAAACGAGCCCGCGCTCCCGCAACCCACTGCAACGGATCGCACCAGGCGGTCAGGCCTTGCCACGGCTTGAATCTGCCGAACCCTTACGAATTGTTTGAGACGCTCGGCCAACTCGGTCACGGGGATTGGCTGCTTCAAATTTCCCTTGCGGCCCGTTCCGATTCGATTGGTGGTCGGTTCTGGCTGCGGCCCCTTCGCCGGCATCAACGGTTCGACGTCGATCAGTTGCAATCCCTCAGCCAAGCGCTGGTTGATGCCGTCGATCGCCGAATCGAAGGCCGTGTGAGGACTGTAAATCGCGACACCAGCTCGCGCCAGTTGCCAGAGGAGCCGGCCAGGCGTTTGCTCGACGGTCAGTCGCTTGAGCGGCCTAAAAGGGAGCGGATGATGCGTGACAATTAGCTGGCAACGGCGCTCGATCGCTTCCGCGGCACTCGCTGGCGTGATGGTTAAGCAAGTCATGATTCGCTCGGCTGGTTCGCTCGGATCGCCTGCCAGCAAGCCCACGTTGTCCCATTCTTCGGCCAACGCGGGCGGCGCGAATAAATCGAGAAACGCCGCAACCTGCGAAATCAAAGCTGGTGAACTTGTCATGCCCGTTTCTTGTCTGATTTGACGGTGAATGGCGGAAAATGCACCCTCGTCCAGCAGCTCCCTGCCAGACACAAAGCGTTCTCCAGGATATCATCGAAGGTTTACCGTCGCAGGTTCGGTAGCCGTTGGGTCGTGGGAAGTTGGCAAATGCTCGTCGAAATGTTGCAAGGGAAAATTCACAGGGCGTCCGTCACCGATTGCCGGCTCGATTACGAAGGGAGCCTGACCGTCGATGACGACCTGATCGAACAAGCGGGCCTGCGCGTCTACCAGAAGGTCCAGGTTCTCAACGTCAACAACGGCCAGCGGATCGAGACTTATCTGATCTCCGGCGAACGCGGCAAACGCCAGATCATCGTCAACGGCGCGGCCGCGCGCTTGATGTACAAAGGGGACCGCGTCATCGTCTGCGGCTACGGCCTCTATGACGAGGAAGAGCTCAAAACCTACAAGCCCAAGGTTGTCGTACTCGATCACGAGAACCACATCATCGAACGGCATTAGCGTGGGCCGAACTTGACCGGCACTATTTGATCGGTGCCGTGCGATCGGGGAATTCACTTCGCCTTCTTACGACGGACAGGATTGTCCTACGCCATGAACATTCTTGCCGAACTGCGAAACCGATTTCGCGAACCGCTATCGAAACTGGTTCCAGATCCTAAACCCGCGCTCGAAATGATTCGGCCCGCGCAGGATGCCAAATTCGGCGACTACCAGGCAAACTGCGCCATGTCGCTGGGCAAGCAGTTGGGCAAGTCGCCTCGCGAAATTGCCCAGCAGTTGGTCGAAGCGGTTGATCTGTCCGATCTGTGCGACAAAGTCGAAATCGCGGGTCCAGGGTTCATCAATCTCAAGCTCAAAGACGCCTGGCTGTCGCAACAACTTGAGAAGGCCTTCACCGACGAGCGGCTCGGCGTCGAGAAAGTCGCGACTCCCAAGACCTACGTCATCGACTACTCGTCTCCCAACGTCGCCAAAGCGATGCACGTGGGGCATATCCGATCGACGGTGATTGGCGACTCGCTGTGCCGAATCCTGAGGTTTCTCGGTCACAACGTGATCAGCGACAATCACCTTGGCGACTGGGGAACCCAGTTCGGGATGATCATCTACGGGTACAAACACTTTGTCGACAAAGAGGCGTTTGCGAAAAGCCCCGTAGGCGAATTGAACCGGCTCTACCGCCTGGTGCGGTCGTTGACCGGCTACTTCGAGAACAAAGCCGCATTGGCGCCGCTGGCGGACGAAGTCCAAAAGCGAGAGCAAGCCGTTGCCGCCGCGTCCACCAAGCCGACGGGAGACAAAGCGGCGGACAAAAAGGCTGCGCAAAACCTCGAACGCGCCAAGAAGCAATTGGCCGACAAGCAGGAAGAACTGAGCGACCTCAAAGAAAAGATCGCGAAGTTCGAGAGTTCGCCTGCCCAGATGAAATTAGCAAGCGAACACGCCGATATCGAAAACGCAGTGTTGGCTGAAACCGCAAAACTTCACGCCGACGACCCCGAGAACCTGAAGCTCTGGCACGAGTTCCTGCCGCATTGCCGCGTCGATATTCAGCGCATTTACGACCGGCTCGACATCAAGTTCGATCACGAACTCGGTGAGAGCTTCTACCACCATCAACTGGCCGACGTTGTCGAGGATTTTCAAAAGCGGGGCTTCGCCCGCGAGAGCGATGGGGCCATGTGCGTCTTCCTCGATGGCTTCGAAGCGCCGATGATCATCCGCAAAAAGGATGGCGCGTTCCTCTATTCGACGACCGACTTGGCGACGATCGCCTTCCGAATGAAAAACTGGAAGCCGGATGCGATTTTGTACGTGGTCGATTTCCGACAAGGGGAGCACTTTGACAAGCTGTTTGCCGCCGCGAAGCTGTGGGGCTACCAGAACATCGAGTTCAAGCACGTGAGCTTCGGTACCGTGATGGGAAACGACGGCAAGCCCTTCAAAACTCGCGATGGAGACACCGTCGGGCTGGAAGGCTTGCTCGACGAGGCAGAGGCTAATGCCTACCGCGTTGTTTCCGAGAAGGATTCCGGCGCAACGTTGACCGAGCCTGAGCGAAAAGAAGTGGGTCGCGTCGTCGGCCTGGGGGCAATCAAGTACTCCGACCTGTCGCACCATCGCACCAGCGACTACGTATTTAGCTATGAAAAGATGCTCGCACTCGAAGGCAACACTGCAACCTATATGCAGTATTGTTATGCCCGTCGAAACGGCATCTTCCGGCGAGGAAACATTGACGCAAATGCGATCCGGGAATCGAAGGAGCCGATTCAGCTAGGGGAACCTGCGGAACGGGCTCTGGCTCTGCAGGTCCTTCGTTTTTCAGAAGCTTTGAGCGAAGTTCCATCGGACTATTGCCCCAATATCCTCACCAATTACTTGTACGACTTGGCGAGATCTTTTACCGACTTCTTTGAGAAATGCTCTGTACTCAAGGCGGAGACCGAGTCCCTGAAGACAAGCCGTTTGAAGTTGTGCGACTTGGCTGCCAGAACGATCCAAAAGGGGCTGGGCCTCCTCGGCATCCAAACAGCTGAAAAGATCTGATCTCCGATCGAAAGGGACTTCGTATCGTGCCTCGCTCGAAGAATTCCGGTCGCCGCATTTCACCGGGCATCAAGGCGAAACAACCCGAGTCGGGGCAAATTGTCTGCGGCGACTCGCTGGCGGTCTTGGCAAAGTGGCCCGACGAGTTGGTCGACTGCGTGGTGACGAGCCCCCCGTACTACAACCAGCGCGACTATCGGGGCGCTACCAAGCAAGTTGGGATCGAAACGTCGCCCGAGGACTACATCGCGCGTCTTGTGGCTGTGTTCGCACAGGTGAGGCGAGTACTGAAACCAGCAGGAACGCTGTGGCTCAACCTCGGCGACAAGTACGACAAAGGCGAACTGCTCGGCATGCCTTGGCGCGTGGCCTTAGCGCTAGTGGCCGACGGTTGGTTGCTTCGCAGCGACTGCGTCTGGCACAAGCCGAATGCCATGCCCAGTTCCCAAAGTCGCCGGCCGACGACAGACCACGAGTACGTCTTCTTGCTGGCGAAGTCGCCCGAGTACTTCTACGACGCTGACGCCGTTCGCGAACCACACGTGACGTTCAGCGAGCAGAGCAAAATGCGCGGCGGTCGCGGCCATTTTGGTAAGCGCGGCGGCACGCCCGAGGCCGGCAAAAACAACGGCAATAACAACCTGCACGACGGCCGCTGGGACCAGGCCTTTCACCCGCTGGGGCGAAACAAACGAACGGTTTGGTCGATCCCGCTAGGCAAGTACCGCGGAGCCCACTTCGCGGTGTTTCCGGAGCGGCTTGTTGAAAACTGCTTGAACGCCGGCTGTCCCAAAGGGGGCCTGGTGCTCGATCCTTTCTGCGGGAGCGGTACCACGTGCCTCGTTGCGGCCCGCTTGGGGATGAAGTGGCTGGGGATCGATTGCGTCCGCGAGTATTGCGAGATGGCCCGCGCACGCCTGCGCGGCTAGCATCCACACAGTGGCGGCGCAAGAACCAAACACTTGCCTAAGTCGTAAAGAATCGTCAAAGAATCGCGCGCGACCTGCAGGCCCATTGTAAAGCTTTAACGGTTGTAGCGACCAGGCGGGGTCTTGCCGTAAAGCCTTGTCGCGACTGCACTTGCAGCAATGCCGTCAAGGTTTAACATAGGTGTCTGTCGGCGGTTGCGCGATCGAACTTGAACTTTTTTTGATCGACGCAAGTCATTGGCAATTAGGCTCTTGTTGAGGATCCGAGAGGGAGACGCCACGATTTCGATTTGCCTCGGAGGCGTTTATCTGACAGATTTCTCATTGCGGGGAGCGCACAAGGAGTTGGTGCGCCCAAGGTGTGGAAACACACCGAGTCGGCCAGCGTTTTTCCACGGGGAATGGAAATTGCTGGTGTAGGTCCGCGGGGTGCGGATTGAATGAAAGGTTCTGAAAAGATGAAAAGGTCGCTGTTTAATTGGCTGGCCATTCCTGCGATGACGATGGCGTCTTGGGGACTCGTTTTCCCAAGCTCGCTCCGATCACAGGATCCGTGTGGATGCACTTCGTATCGCGTCGCCTACAAGATGGTGTACGAGGAGCAGCCTTATACCGCGTATCGCCTTGAGTACAGCGACGTTGAGGAGGAACGGGAAGAAACCGTTCGCATACCCTACGTCGAGAACGAGGTCCGGACGCGAAAAGTAACGGTCGCCAAACCGTACTACGAAGATCGGGTCCGCACCGAGCGGCGAGTCGTCCGCAAGCCGGTGTACGAAACCGAGGATCGCGAAGTCACCGTCGATCAAACCGATTACGTCGAAGAGACGGAAATGCGTCAGGAACGGCGCACCGTGATGCGTCCCGTGTACGAGACTGAAACGCGGCTCGAGAACTACACGGTCCAGCGCCCCGTCACGGAAACGTACTACCGCGACGAGAACTACGTCGCCTACGACCCGGTAACGCGTTACCAAACGAACTACGTCGACCAGGGCGGATTCGTCGACAATTACACATACCTTCCTGGCCGCACACGTAATCGGCTCTCGTGGTTGCCCCGAGGTGAAGCCGTCGACGCCGCCACTGGAACGCCTTACGTTCGTCGCGGCGGATTGTACTGGACGCCCACGCAAACACCCGGCGCGGTTGCCGTGAATCGGGTCTACGTGCCGAACGTTGTTCCCGTGACCAGCCAGCGCACCGAGATGGTGGGCCGCGTCGTCACGCAACGAGTTCCTTACGAAGCAACCCGTCTCGTCAACGAGACGATGTCGCGGGAAGTGCCCGTCGAACGCCTTCGTTACGAACCACAAGAGCAAGTCCGGGAAGTACCGGTGACGGTCCGCAAGCCGGTCACTCGGCAAGTCACGTACAAGCAACCGGTGCAACGCGTGAAGTACGTCGAAGAAGAGCAAGTCCGGGACATTCCCTACAAGGTCCAGCGAGTCTCGTACGAGGAGCGCGAAGAGCAGTACGAAGTCCCCGTGACCAGGTTCCGCATTGAAGTCCGCAAGTATCCCGTCAAGAAGCGGATCGGCAATTGGGTTGCCTACGACATGAAGCGAACCGTTGCTCGCCGCGTGCCGGTGTATGTGGCGGATGAACCCACGGTGATCGAGAGCGACTGCGTGAGCGGCCCTGTGGTTGGCTCAGTGCGGCCCCAATCGCGTGGAGTGGAAGTCATTAAGGACGAACCGGCCGGACAGCCCACGCCAGCCGATCGGCCACCCAATCTTCGCGACAAGTCTGCTCCAGGCAGCAAGTCGAAGGCAAAACAACAGGAGACGAGCAGTAGCGACGACGAAGGCTGGCAAAAGGTCGATAAGCAACAGGCTAGGAAAGAATCCACCGCCGAGATGGAGCCTGTCGAGAGTGCCAACGACGACGGCCCGGCTCTTAAAGGCCCTCGCGGTGGCCGACGCCCGGCAGCCAAGCCGACTCGTGCCTAACGGTAAGATTGTGAATATCCGAAAGCCCCGGGCGATTTGCTCGGGGCTTTTTTGTTTCTTGCCCCTGTTCGCCAGATCATTTCGCGTTAAAACCGACGGGTAGCGTTGTCGTCGCCTCGTTGCCCGCTCGGTAGTTTCCCACGGATGAATACCAACCCCTTCCACGGCAAGCGGATCGCCTTTGTGGGGAAGCTGGGCGGCGTCAATCGTCGCGAGGCGGCCCGGCTGGCGCGCAAACTCGGAGCGACGCCGGTCGATGCCGATCTGGCCGCAGTCGAAATGATTGTCGTTGGTGCCGACGAGCAGGGTGACGCCGGTAGAAACGAAATTAACGCTCTTCCCGATACGGTTCGCCAGGCCATCGACCGTGGGGAAATCGAACTCCTCAGCGAGACCGATTGGTGGCAACGCCTCGGGCTGGTCGAGAACGAAGCATCCGTACGTCGTCTGTACACCCCTGCCATGCTAGCGTCCTTGATCGGCGCGCCGGTCAGCACCATTCGCGGTTGGCACCGCCATGGCCTGCTCGAAACCGCTGTCGAAGTGCATCGCTTGCCCTACTTCGCGTTTGAGGAAATCGCGACCGCCAAGCGGCTGTGGGAACTGTCGACCAATGGGGCTTCGCTCGAAACAATCCGCCGTCGCTTGGCGGAACTCGCGGAAGTTCGCCCCAATGCCCAGCGGCCACTCGCTTTGGCAGATGTAGTGATCGAAGGGAAAAAGTTGCTGCTTCGCAGTGGCGACTCCCTCGTCGAACTCGGCGGGCAACGACGATTCGATTTTCAAGGATCAACGCAAGACGAGCGTGACGAGGCCCCCGCGACTCTCGCGATGCAAAACATCGGCGACAGGGCGCTTTCGCACGAGCAACTGGAGGCGATTGCGGCCGACCTCGACGCACAGGGGAACCTGTCGGCTGCAGCCGATGCGTACAGAGCAGCGCTCGCGGCCGGCGGCCCCAAAGCCGATACCTGCCTGGCCCTGGCCGACGTACTCTATCGGTTAGGCGACTTCCCGGCTGCTCGCGAGCGGCTGTTCATGGCCGTCGAGCTCGACGAGGAGTTCGTCGAGGCTCGAGCCAACCTGGGTTGCTTGCTCGCCGAAATGGGGCAGCGCGATTTGGCAATCGCCGCCCTCGAAGGGGCACTCCGTTGGCACGCCAATTACGCCGATGCCCACTACCACCTAGCACGACTTCTCGATGAAGCGGAAAGGCCGGCGGACGCCCAGACTCACTGGCAGGCGTTTCTCAATCTTGCGGCCGAGAGCCCCTGGGCGGACGAAGCCCGTCAGCGGTTACCCATCTAACACAGCGGCACATCGCGACAGTTTGCTCGGAAAGGTCGCGGTGTTACCGCATCGACTGCCCGCGGACGACTGGTCCGCGAGGCCGCAGCGACGAACCACTGGGGCGAGAACGGCGGTTCGCTTGATCGGGACGCCCGGCAATCCTCGCGGCGCTCTCGTTGTCGGCGGGGCGGCTGGCGTCAGGTGGAGGCGCTGCCGCCTGGTTGATTTGAGCCAGCAGTTCTGGAGTCGCCTGGCGAATCACCAGCACATCGTTCTGCGCGCCAGGATTGGTGCGAGAGCGGACAATGCAAATGATGTCGGCTTCTCCCTCGTCGACCTCGACGATTGGCTCGCCTAGCCGAGCGCCACGCGGCCCAGCGTCGGCTCGCTTGTCCTGGCGACGGTCGCGAGCGTTTACTTCTCGTGCCGCAGCTTCTCGGTAGGCTGGTTCGTCATCGCCTTCGATTGCCGCCGGATCGACCTCAGGCATTCCGCGGTCCATCTCGGGCGCCACTTCTTCGGCATAGTCGGCCTGCGCAACGGCGCCGTCTTGGTTGAGGGGGCTCGCCTGGCGATAGACTCGGGAAAGGTTCCTGTCGTCGAGGATACCGTGGATGATCGGCAACCCGGCGAAGATCCCCTCGCGGCCTTGTTTATCGGCCGCGTTGCAAATCCCGATCAGGTAACCTTCTTCGCTGAACAACCCGCCACCGCTGCGGCCCTGCGCGGGTGCTCCCTGAACGACGATGTGCGGTGGAGCCTTGTAGCGATTGATGCCGGTGATGGACGATTCGATCAACTCCGGCCCGCGTCCACGTTGGCAACCAACGGAAAACACCGCGTCGCCTTGAGCGATTCGGTAGCCGACTGGCGCTACAGGCGTGGCCACCACATCGACTCCGGGTCGCATTTCGACCAGCGCGATGTCGGACTCGATGTTGTACTCGACCAGTTCCGCTTCGACCGGCGAGGCTCCGGGAATGAACAGGTCGATCATGATCCGCCCTTTCCCTTGCGATTCGCGGAAGATGTGTCCGCAGGTGGCAATCAGGGCTCCGTCCTCGTGCGTGTGAATGATCACGCCACTGCCATCGGATGCACCGCGCGAGTCGATCACTTTCACGCGTACGGTCGATGCGATCGCCCGCTGCTGTGGCGAAAAGTTTCCATCGGACGTGTTCTCGCCACGCGTCGGGCGGTACGTGTCCTCGTCATTCGCGGCAGTCGTTCGAGCATTGTTGGTGCTCGAATTGCGAAGCCGGTTGGAGGGAGTTGCCGCGGCAAATCGTTGGGAACCCGTTTTCGAGGGAGCCGATCGCTCGAGAACCGGTTCATCGCGATCGATCGCAATATCTTCAGCGACATCCTCCGCCGGTGGTTGCGACGACCGGCGTCCAGACTTTCCGACGGGCATCGCAGGCGTACCGCGCTGTTCGGAATCGGAACTGCCTGCCGGTGCCCGGCCAATTTCGATGTCTGTATCGTCGGACGAGTTGCTGCCGCCGGATCGGCCTCGCCCCGAGGCAAACGGATCGCGGCGTGCCGGCGATTCCGAACGTCGGGCCGGCTGCCCACCTGCTCCCCAAAGTCGCCCCAGCGCACCTCCAAAGAGTCCCTTTGGCTCGTCGTCAGGCGATTGCGCCCGAACCACTTCGCCACGTCTCGCTGCCGTGGTCGCCTTGGCGACGGAATCATTGGCAAGTGGAGCAGCTTTGGCGAGCAACTTGACAAGGCGATCGTAGCCCGTCTGGCCGACAATGCGGTCGACTTCCTTGCCGTAGGCCACCAACACAAACGTGGGGAAGCTGGTGACTTTGAATTGCTTGCAGAGTTGGGGTTGCTCGGCGTAGTCGATGAACTCGATCGGAGCGCCTGCGCCGACCAGTCGAGCGACAGCAGGCTTCACCGCGTCGCAGGCGGGACAGTTAGGAGCGGTGAAGGCCAGAAGCGTCGGATCATCGCCAGCAGAAAGTGTCAAGGCCACGACAAGGCACAACGCGTTCATGGGATCCCTCCCGATTTTCTTCGAGCGCAGATAAGGTGCGCAATCCTTTGCGCGGGTGGGAGTCTCGCCGGTTTAGGAAAAATTTACAAGAGCAACCACTCTGCGGCCATTCGCATCTAATACTGGTGCGCGATTGTTGCGCAGCAGACCGCCGAAATGCGATAGCTTGCCGCCGAACACGCCGATGACTACTGTTGAGACAGGGCGTGTCGCACGCATTTTCGAAAGGTTTTTGACCTTCCACCGCAGTTGAGCCTTCCACCGCAATTGAGCTTAGTCTTCCCATGTCGAAAGCCCGGACACGAGCTTTGGAATTTGTCGAGCCCATTGGTTTGCGAGTGGTCGTTCGCAAGGACGAACCCAAACGCCAAACCAAGGGGGGAATTGCGTTGCCCGATCAGTCGGAGATCCCAACCATTACGGGGCGCATCGTCACGATTTCCCAACAAGTGGAAAACGATACCAACTTGCCGCTGCGCCAATACGACAAAGTGCTGTTCCACCCCAAGAACGCCATCCCTGTCGATTTCGAGCCCGACAATCAACTCTTCGTGGTGCCGGTCGAAGACATCGTGGCGGTTTTCCGTCGCGAATCGCCCGACGCCAAGTCGGCGGATTAAGACTAAGTAAAGAGGGGCAGCTTGTGGCAAATCGGTGTGTTGCTGTTGACTAGACAAGCACGCTCGCTATGATCCGCCCGCGAATGCTCAACAGCGGCGATCAACAATTCGCCGCTCTAGTCGGGAGACGCTAGCACGCCGTGCCGCTCCGACGCGAGGATTCTCCTTCCTCAAGCAACAACCAATGGCCATCGCCACCACGACCGCTTCGCCAGCCCCTTCTGCTCCCATCCAGCTCGGTTATGTGGTTCGGCGTCGTGTCACCATCACGGCGGCTTTGGCACTGTGCGCCGTGGCCTACCAGGTGATCGCCAAGAAGGCACCGCTCAACGCGACGAACTTCGCAAACCCATGGTTGATTGCCGCCTACGTGGCCATCCTTTCGGGCTTGCTGGTGCGAAGTTGGGCCGCCGGAAATCTGGTCAAGTGCGTAACACTCACGCAGTCGGGGCCGTACGCATTGGTTCGCCACCCGCTTTATTCGGGCAGTTTCCTTTTGGTGCTCGGCTTTGCGATCTTGAGCGGTTCATGGCTCAGCGTCGCACTCGTCGTGGGGCCGTTGGTTTATATCTATTCCAAGACGGTCTCGTACGAAGAGCGACTCCTCACGCGCGAGTTCGGCGGCTCTTGGCACGCGTATGCGGCCAAGACGCCTCGCTTGATTCCCAATCGCCTGCCGTCCTTCTCAGAACTCAAATGGTCGCTGTCTCGTTGGCGAGCCAACGGCGAATACAACGCCTGGCTGGGAGCAATCGGCGTCATCGCCGGCTTGATCGCAATTCAAACGCTGACATAGAAAAAGTGGCACAGACAATCCTGTCTGTGCGGAGTGCGGCCAGTGTTTACCTGGAACATTGGAGCAGCAATCTAGCTGCTCCAATGACTCTGCAAGTGGAAAGTCCACCGCGGCCAGACAGGATTGTCTGGCCCACTTTCTTTTGGCGGACCTTTTTTCTCCCCCTTTCTTGCCCCAACGGCAATGAAATCCTCTTAGGGCGCTTGCGAACGTTTGCCGCTCGCTAAATACTTCAAAGATTCCCGCCCACGCGCCACTCTTATAGTGGTCCTTCCTTTTCCGTGAACAGACTAGCCCGCTGGTCCCGAGGATGATTTGCTATGACGCGTCTGGTTGCGTCCTTCCTGATTTGTTTCGCTTTGTCTGTCTGTTCACAAGTCGCCGGCGCAGCCGATGAATTCAACGAAAAGGAAGCCAGGCCTTTCTTCGACGGCAAGTCGCTTGATGGCTGGAAGGGTGAAACCAAGAACGCCTGGCGCGTCGAAGACGGCGCCATCTGCGCCGGCAAGCTGGATGAAGTGAACAAGGTCGCTCGGTTCCTGTTTCGCGACGGCGAGCACGAGCACTTCGACCTGAAGTTCCGCTTCCAGTTGGAGGGGACCCAGTACCTCAATACCGGGATGTACTTTCGCAGTAAGCGGACTGGTGACGAAGAGATTGTCGGCCCACAAGCCGACATCGGCGACGGGTACCACGGCGGCATCTTCGAAAACGGTCGCGGCCGCGGCGTACTAACCGTTCCTCCGCCCGACGTCCAGAAAAAGGTGTTCCTGCCCGGCAAGTGGAACGAGTACCGCGTCCGCGCCGAGGGCAACCGGATTCGCATTTGGTTCAACGAAACGCTCACCACCGACTACATCGAACGCGACCGCGCGGCATCTCGCCGAGGCATCTTCGCCATCGAACTTTCGCCCAATATGAAGGGGGTGATTCGCTTCAAAGACCTGCGAGTCGTCGATTTGCCGGCCCCCCCCGACACCGAGCGAGACTCGCTCGGCGGCCCCGCTCGACGCATTGCCGAGAAACGTCCCGCTCGCAAGAAGCTGGCGCCCTTCACCAACGGACGATTCGAGCTGGTGCCCGACGACGTTGTCGTGACGATCGGATCGGAAAACGCGGTCATGGAACAACGCACTGCCGGTATGGAAGGAGTGCTGGCCACGGTGTTCGCCAAAGCGAAGCCACGATTTCGCTCGATGGCCTGGGAAGGGGACACCGTCTATCGCCAGAACCGAATGCAAAACTGGGGCTCGTGGGAAGAAAATCTCGATTCCGCAGGCGCCACCGTCGTGATGACCTGGTTTGGCCAACTCGAAGTTCTCGACACAATAAAGTCGCCTCAGGATTTCGAAAAAGCCTACGGCGAGTTGCTCGATACGCTCATAAAGAACACGCCGCGAATCGTTGTCATTGGACCAGCGTCTTTCGAAAAGCCCACCAATTCGCTCGTTCGCGACAACACGCCGCTCAACAAGAAGGTGAAGCAGTACAGCGAAATTGCCCGCAAGCTTGCGCAGGCCCGAAGCCTGGTATTCATCGACGCAACGGAAGCGGTCTCGTCGCTCGATAGTAAAGCCCCCCTCACCCGAAATGGTTTCCACTACACGTCCGAGGGAAGCGAACGGGTGGGAGAAGCGATTGCATTGAAGATGCTGCAAGGCACCAGCAGCTCGCGTCCCAAAGCGCCAGTGATAAACGCGGCCGTTCGGGCCGCCATCATTGGAAAGAACCGCGTCTGGTTCGATGGCTGGCGCTGCATGAACTGGGCCTTCGCCTACGGTGATCGAACGACGCAACCGTTTCCAACAGCCACCGCCGAGGCGCCCACGTTCGAGGAAGAGCTGACCAAGTTCCGTCCGTTGGTTGCTCATGGTGATGCCGTAGTTCACGCACTAACAACGGACGGAAAATTGCCTGCTGATCTCCCCTCCCCTGCCTCGCGTCCCGATCCCCAGGCCGCTTCGCCCGAAGAAGAGAAGTCGCGGTTCGTCGTCCGCGAGGGATTTGAAGTCGAGCTGTTCGCCGATGAAAAACTCGATGTGAAACGCCCGCTGCAAATTCGTTGGGACGAGCGCGGCCGACTGTGGGTCTTGTGTGCGCCATCGTATCCACAGTTGAAGCCCGGTGAGATTGCCGACGACTACCTGGTTTGCATCGAAGACACCGACGGCGACGGCAAGGGAGACAAATCGACTCGCGTTGTCAGCGGCCTCACGATGCCGATGGGCTTCGAATTCGATGGCCAAGCATCTGGTCCCAGCGGGATCTACATCTGCGAAAGCACGCAGCTAATTCACGTGCGCGACACCGACAACGACGGTGTCTGCGACGAGCAGCGCGTGGTGCTCAGCGGCTTCGGCACGGGCGACTCGCATCAGAACATCAACTCGATTCGCTGGGGGGCCGACGGCTGCCTTTGGTTGAGCCAGGGTTACCACATCTGGTCGTACGTCGAAACGCCGTATGGACTTGTAGAACTCAATCGCAGCGGCCTGTGGCGATTCAACCCGCGCACGGAGAAGCTCGAAAGCTACCTGAACGAAAGCCAGGCTGGCCTGAACTGCTGGGGCGTCGCGTTCGACGACTTCGGGCAAGTGTTCCACGCCAGCGGCGCCGATTTTTCTGTCTGGCACACCACGCCCGCGTTGGTACCGACTCTCCATCCGCTGTCGCTAGGTCCGGGGCTGTGCGTCTCCCGCGGAAAGTGCATGGAGCCCGAGTTCCTCGGTTCGAGCCACTTGCCGCCCGAACTGCAAGGCGTGCTACTTAAGAGCATCTATTTCACGAACCAGGTCCGCTTGTATCGTCTGTCGGATGATGGCTCCGGATACCGCAGCGACGATCTAGGCGACTTGATCGCCAGCACGGGTACCGAATTTCGCCCTCTCGAAACGCGCGTCGGGCCTGACGGCGCGATCTACATTTGCGACTGGCTCAATCCGGTGATTGGCCACTATCAAGCCAGCTATCGCGATCCGCGGCGCGACCGCTCGCACGGCCGCATTTGGCGGATGACGGCCAAGGGACGCGAACTCACCAAGCGGCCAAAACTAGAGGCGATGAAACTTCCGGAATTGCTCGCGCAACTCGAGTCGTCCGAGCGTTGGGTTCGCGAACAGGCGCGTAACCTGTTGTTCCGTCAGCCCAAAACCGCAACGCTTGCAGCGGCCGATGCCCTTCTGGCGCGTTTGCACGGCGGCGACGCAGCCGACGAAGCCTTGATGTACCAGCTGAGTTCCGTGTATGCGGCGCACGAGGAACCACGGCCGGAGTTGGTCGACCAACTGCTTGCGTCGCCGGACTTCCGCCGTCGAGCGTGGGGCACGCGGTTGCTGGGCCTATGGTCCGATCGTCTCGATGGTGCGCTCGCGAAAATCGAAAAAAGCGCGGCGGATGAACATCCACGCGTCCGGATGGAGGCCGTCATTGCAGCGGCAACCATTCCATCGGCTGAGGCCGCGGCAGCCGCGACCATTGTCATGGATCGGCCGCTCGATTTTGGAATTAACTATGCTCTCACACAATGCCTGCATCACTTGGCACCGCATTGGCAACCCGCATTGGCTGCCGGCAAATTGAATCTCGGCGCGCGTCCCCATGCGCTGGCTCGGTTGCTCACGACGGTGGGCGACGGCAACGCGGTTGGCCAGGTGAAAGAGCTGCTCAAGTCGGGCGAACTGACGCCGGCGGTGCGCGAGAACCTGCTTGCCGTCCTGATCGAAAACGGAACTACCGACGATGCTACGCAAGCTGTGGCCTCCGCGCCAGAGTCGCCCGTCGTGCTCGATGCCCTGGTCGCTGTTGCCATGCGCAAGCGCTCGCAAGGATTCAACGCTGTCATCGACCAATTGATCGATAGCCCCCACAAGGCGGCGCGGATCGCCGGCTTCCGTTTGGCGGGGTTGCTCAATCAACCGCGCTGGCGCGACAAAGCCCTTGCCGCGGCTAAAGCGACCGAGAACGATCCGCTCGAGCGAGCCGCAGCTGTCAAAGCCTATTCGTCGATTGCAGGCGATGCCGCGAAGGAAGATTTGCTCCGCTGGGCGGACGAGATTTCGCCCGAAATGCGGAGCGCGGCAGTCGCGGCACTCGCCATCTTGGACCTCACCGCGGCAGCCGACAAAGCAACGCAGTTGCTCGCACCTGTCACCACCGAGCAACAGGTCGCGGCAGTCCTGGAACCACTACTCGCCATCAAGAACGGCCCAGCCGCGTTGGCCGCACGTCTACAGACCAACAAACTGTCCCCGCCCGCGGCCAAGGCCGCGATCGCGTGGATGAACCAAGGCGGGCACGACCATCCGCCGATCCTGAGCGCCCTTTACGCGTCGGCAGATTTCCAGGCGACCCAACTCGACTACAGCGAAGCCGTAGTCAAACAATTCGTGGAAGAAGCTCTCAACCGCGGCGATGCCCGCAAGGGGAGCGAGATCTTCCGCTCGGCCCAATCGGCCTGCGTCCGCTGCCACAAGTTAGGCGATGGCGGAGGAACGCTCGGCCCCGATCTCTCGGCGATCGGCCGCGCCATGACTCCCGAAGCTGTCGTCGAGTCAGTCTTGTGGCCCAAGCGGCAAATTAAAGAAGGATTTGCCCTGACCACGGTCTACGACAACGATGGCCGCCAGTTCCAGGGCTACAAGATTCGCGAGTCGCAAACGGAACTCGTCCTTCGCAATCTGACGGGCAACGCGGATTTCGTGATCCCCAAGGATGAGATCGACGAACGAAACGACACCGGCACGCTCATGCCCGAAGGAGTCACGGGGTGGATGACCGACGAACAGCGCCGCAATCTGTTGCGGTTCCTCTTCGAACTAGGAAAAGACCCGGCGCTCTTGGCCGACGCCATCGCCGCTCAAAAGGCAGCCGGCAATATCTTTGCCCACAGCCACGGGCCGTCGCACGGATACGATCCCGGCCCGGCTCCCGAGCCGGAGATGTACGACTACCCACGCGAGACGTTGTATCCCAAGTGGCGCCCCTACGCGGTCGAGCACGTCAATCGCAATCGGCTGTACGACTACTACACCAAGCAGGCCCTGTACTACAAGCAACAGAAGGACCTACCCAAGCTGCTGAAAGAGTTCCCCGGACTCGACGACAAACGTTTCGGCCACTGGGGTAACCAGAATGAAACCGTTTGGAAAGACCCGCGGTGGAACGAGATGGATCTCGGCGGACTGCTCTCAGGCGTCGTGCGCCAGGGAGAAAAAGTCATCGCTCTCAAGGGCGTGGCCGTGCAGCTTGGAGACAAAGGCGAACTCTCGGCCTGCTTCGATCCTCTCACGGCCAGCTACCCGATGGTGTGGGGCGGCAAGTTCCTGCGCTTCGACGAATTCCGTCACGGCTTGATTCACGGACTCCTGATTGACGGCGAACCGGTAGACGATGACATCACGAAAGCCGCGGCCAAGCCGGAGACGCGAAAGATCGAGTACCTCGGCTTCTTCCGCAACGGCAATCGCGTCGTGTTTCGTTATCGCCTGGATGGTGTCGAGATGCTCGACGCGCCGTGGGTCCGCGACGGCAAGTTCGAACGCATTCAGGCTCCGGCCGACAAACACCCGCTCAAGCACTTGCTTACCGGCGGCCCTGCGCACTGGCCGCAAACCATCGAGACCGCAGGCAAGCTCGGCGAAAGCAAGCCCTTCGCGTGCGACGAAATCACGCTCCCCTTCGACAACCCTTGGAAGTCGCTCATCTTCGTGGGGGACCACGACTTCTTCCCCAACGGCGATATCGCCATCTGCACTGCAATGGGCGACGTCTGGATCGCCACCGGCATCGACGGCGACCTTTCGCACATCCGTTGGCGAAGGTTCGCGGCTGGGCTGCACCAGGCACTGGGGATCAAGGTTGTTGACGGTGCGATCTACGTTCTCGGCCGCGACCAGATCACGCGCCTGCACGATCACAACGGGGATGGCGAAGCGGACGAGTACGCGTGTTTCTCCAACGCTCAAACCACCAGCGCGGGTGGGCACGACTACATCTGCGGCCTGCAACGCGACGCCGCTGGCGATTGGTATTTCGCGTCGGCCAACCAGGGACTTTGCCGCGTTTCGGCCGATGGAAAAAACATCACCGTCTTGGCGACCGGCTTCCGCAATCCCAACGGCGTTGGTCTATCGGCCGATGGAATGGTGACCACCAGCGTGCAAGAAGGAAACTGGACGCAGGCCTCGCAAGTCTTCGCGGTTCACAGCGGCGACAAAGACAAGTTCGGCGGTTTCGGCGGCCCCAAGAAGGGTGTCGAAACGATGTTGCCACTCGCTTACTTCCCGCGTGGTGTCGACAACTCGACCGGTGGACAATGCTTCGTCGATAGCGACCGCTGGGCCTATCCCAGGGGAACGCTCCTGTCGTTCTCGTTCGGCACCGGGACCGCGCAAGTCCTGTTCCCTGAAACGGTCGACGGCGTCCAGCAGGCGGCGGTGTGGACGTTACCTGTCGAGTTTGCCAGCGGTGCCCATCGCGGGCGGTTCTCACCCAAGGATGGCCAGCTCTATGTGAGCGGAATGGCCGGGTGGGGCACCTACACGCACGGCGACGGTTGTTTGCATCGTGTCCGTCTGATCGAGGACGATGCCCAACTGCCGATGGGCGTCGAACTACGCGACAACGGTGCGATCGTCCGCTTCAAGCAGCCGATCGATCCCAGGATCGCCGAGGACTCCAAGCGGCACTTTGCGCAAGTGTGGAACTACCGGTACGCCGCGTCGTACGGCTCGCCGGAGTTCTCGCCGACCTGGCCCGCCAAACCGGGGCACGATCCGCTGGAAATCGGAATCTGCCGCGTGCTGGAAGATGGCAAGTCGCTCTTCATCGAGTTGCCGCAACTCCAGCACGTAAATCAGCTTCACCTGCAAGTCGATCTCGGCCAGGAGCCCTTCGATCTCTACGCCACGGTCCACAAACAAGGACCAGCATACGTCGACTTCGCAGGCTATCGGGCAGTCCCGAAACGCTTGGTCGCTCAAGGTGGCGTGGTCGTCCCCCCTTCGGAGCCAAACCCATGGGCGACAGGCGAGGCAGGCCGCGAAATCAAAATCGCGGCCGCCACAGGACTGCGCTTCAACGTCAAGAAGTTCAACGTCAAGGCAGGCGAGCGGATCTCGCTCACGCTCGAAAACCCCGATGCAATGCCTCACAACATCGCCATCACCAAGCCGGGCAAATTAGCCGCGGTTGGGACGGGCTCCAACGCGATGGCCAACCATCCCGATGGCGGCGTGAAACAGTACATCCCGCCCGGCGGCGACGTGCTGGTTTACACCGACGTGATCGAGCCCGGCAAGAATTTCACGATTCACTTTAGCGCCCCAAAAGAGCCGGGCGAGTACCCCTACCTGTGCACGTTCCCTGGCCACTGGCAGATTATGAACGGGGTGATGGTGGTGGAGTAGCGTGACAAGCTTTGCGTCCTACACCAACCCCCACTTTTTCCGCAGCCACCATTCGATACCCAGTGGCACAATCAGTGCCGCCAGAAGCAACAACGCGTCGAAACTCCCGTCCTGCGGCCGTCCTTCGCCTAACCGCCACTTCACCTGTTTGATCTCTTGCTCGATCGGCCGGGCGGCGATTTCGCCGATCACGGCCGAGAGTTCGTCGGGCGAGATCACGCGGCCCCCCTGAGCTTTGGTGATGTTGGCGAGCCGCGCGAAGTGCTCATGATCGGCGGCAGGGTTGGAAAGTTCCACGTCCCGCTGGTAGACGACGAACTCGGCTCGCGTCTGACCTAGCGACTTTCCGTCTTTGGTCGCTTCGATTTCGATCGCATAATCGCCAGGCGCTTTTACGGGCTGCGAACCGGAGTGAATCGCTTTGCTTTGCGCCGTCCGCAAGTCCGACTTCGTTCCGTCGGGCGCGACGAGCGTGGCGGTGATTTTGGCATCGACCAGTTCGTCCCCCTCGGGGCTCTTCGCTCCGGCGGTGAACTTCAGCAGCGAACCAGGCGCCAACCGGCGCTGGTCGAGTTTCACCCACACGTCGTTTTGCTGCTGGTCCTCGCGGCGCGTCAGCCAGAGGATAATCTGCCGCCAGAACCGTTTGTGCTCGGCGCTGTTACCCTTCATGACCCAACGCCAGGTCGACTCGCCGGCGAACACCAGCACGCGTCCCTGGCCGTACTCGCCGGCGATCATGACTGGTTCCTTGTTTGGCCCCGTAAGCAGCACGCGCGTTCCCGGCGTCTTCTTGACTTTCGTGATCCGATTAGCGAAATCGAGCGGCGGCAGCTTTTTCCAGATCGCAGCATTGTCAGCATCGCTTCCGAGCCGGGTTGCCGCGTGCGTTCCTGTTGGGGAAAGCGGAATCGGGCCCTGCAAAAACAGGTCGTCGCGATCAGCGTCGCCGTACTCCTGCTTTTCGAACCGATCGAACTCGATCGGCAAGACGGCCGCCAGTGGTGAATCGCCGTAGTTGCCTGCGCCAAGCGTTCGCAAGCCGCCGACAACAATCAGGCCGCGCCCTTTCTCCGCCGCAATCGCCAGGTCCTTCAGATTGACGTTGCCCAACGCCTCGGCTGGGACGTTCCCCAGAATGAAGGCGTCGTATTTGGGTTCGCTCAGCGTCTTGCCCATATCCTTGGGCCAATCCTTGCGGCTGAGTGAGTCGATGATCAAATCGTCCAGTTCCATGTCGGGCGAATCGTTCATCGCCCGGCGAAGACGGCCGAATTCAGGCCGTTTGCCGCCATCGAGCGTCAGGATCTTCAGCCCTCCTTCGCGGACGGTCAAAAACGCGTCCAAGCTGTTGTTGTTATTGACCAGTTCGCCTGGTTGAACGGGAGCCCGAACCGTGAGTTTGAATCGCCCTGCCTTCTCGGGAACGAACGCGAAATTGACGTTCACGGGGCGGTCGTCGTCGCGTGCAATCGCTTTAGTCTTGGCAATCACACGCTCCGGCTCTTCGTGCGAAGAAAGGACCAGTTCCACGGGAATCTCTTGATTGGCATAGCCGGCGATCCGCAGTTGGCTGCTGAAAGCAAGTTCGTTTTTGACGAAGACCGTGAATTGATCGTCCAATCGTTCAACCGCGACGTCCTTCCCTTGCGACGCCGTTCCTTTAGGCCCGAAGGGCAAGGCAAACAGCGGCGCTGCCGACTCGTCGCGCAACCGGCGGACAGCCGTGACCGAATCGGTCTGCGGATTAGCTGCCGTTTGAGTTCCGTCACCCAGAAGAATCACGGCCGTGACGCGATGGCCCGCGGCGCGGCGGAGAGCGTCGTCGAGCGGCGAGCCCACATCGGTCAGCGGCAAAGCGGGCTCGGCCGGAAGTCGCGGGACCCCGTTCTCAACCGTCATCGACTCCAAAGCATCGCCGTAGCCATACCACTGAACCTTGATCTCAGGCGGCAACTGCTTGGCGGCGGTCACCAGTTCCGTCAGGGCCTGCGTCTGCTTCTGCCACCGCGTTTCTTCGCCGACACCCGACGGCAAGGTCATGCTGCGACTCAAGTCGGCCAGTACGGCGATGATGCTTTCTCTCTTTTTAGAGAGGGTCGAAACCAGTGTCGGCCGCATCAGCATCAATAGCAGCGCCAGTAAGGCCAGGAATCGCAGCGCCGTTAGCGTCCATTTGCGGCGGGGTGGAAGCGAGCCAAAGGCTGGGCCCAAGCAAAACAGCACCGCCGCGGCGCCAAGCACCCAGTACGAACCGGGAACAGGATCGATCGTCCACTCGGTCATGGCGTCATCGCTCCTTCTGGGTGTAGAAGCGATTCGACAGCAAGTGCTCCAGCGCGGCCAACGCCGTCAGCAGAATTGCTAACAAGGGGCCCATTTCCTTGCCAACCCGCTGTTCGCCGACGACGCGTTGCAGCGACTCCGAACTATTGGCGAATTGATAACGGCCTTTTCCTAGATACTGATCGAGTTGTTTAGGATCGATCCGCGCGAGTTCCGTCGCGTCTTCGGAATAGTTGACGGCGAATCCGCGACCGATCGGCTGCCCTTTGAGTCCACGCATCCGATAGAGGCCCGGATTCTGCGTGAAGCGAACTTGAATCATTCCGTCCGCTGCCGCGATTTCCTGCGGGACATCGTTTGGCAAAAAGAGCTGGTAGCGGTCGGGAAACGTGTCGTCATTGTTGGGAAGCGACGCCATCTCACCCGCGCGGTAGTTGAGCCGTCCCTCTCCTCCCGACGCCAAATACTTCACCGACTCGTTGAGCATCACGAACCAGGGCCAGTTTTGCTCGCCCGCCCAGAGTTCGTTCCACCCATTGCGGCCGTCGGGTTCCAGAGGTTCCGTGGCAGGCGTAAGGAACGTCAAGATTTTCCCGCGGCCGTGAGCGGTTTCCATGATCGCGGGCTTGCCGTCGGAGAACGGTACGACCACGCTTGCCTCCGGCTTGCGCTGATCGATCCCCCAATAAAACCGAACGGGGAAGTTCTCCCACGGTGTTGTCGACGCCCTCTCCTGGAAGACCGACAACATGGGGTGCGCCAGTGTTCGCGGCAAGATCGACGTATCGCCCGGAGTCCGAACCGGCGCTCGCAGCACGCCGCCAACGCGGAACCCCAGAACATCCGTTGCCGCTCTATCAGCAAAGGAGTCGACCGGTTCGGCATGCGCTCCCAGATAGAGCGCCAGTCCGTGGCCCGTGGCGACGTACTCCGCAAGCCGATTCCAAATCGCGGGCGAAAGAGGCGTTGGGTCCAAGAGGCAAGTCGCGGCGAAGCTATCAAGATCGGCAGTAGCTAGCTGTGCTTGGCTAATGGCCTTGCACTCGAATCGATCCTCGATCGCTTCCACGAATCCATCTTGATCGACGCCCGGCGGAGAAACGACCAACACCGAGAGGGGCTTCGCGACTTCGATTGTCAACCAGCGGACATTGTCGGCCGCGAGCGCGTCCTCACCCAGAACGCGCACGAACCCTTGATGCACGCCCGGTTCCAGCCCGCTGATCCGGATTTGCAATTCCTTGCTATCGCCCGCGCCGAGGGGAATGGTTTCACGATAGCGTGTTTGGGTGCCGGGATAGATGGTCTTTCCATCGCGAACCACCGGCAGCGTCGGATCGGGAACTTCGAATACGCATTCCACCACCCGTTCGCCAGGCGAACGAAGTTCGTACAGGGTGGTCTCAATTTGAAGGGGAGCGCCGACCGTCAAGGTTTCGCGATTGACCCGCAACGGCCCCAAGCCGAAATTCTGTGGATTGCCGACACCCACATCAATGACGTAGATCGTGACATCCTTGGAAGCTCCTACGATACCGGCCAACTTGGTCGCGTCGGAGTTCCACGTGCCACGCGAGAGATCGGTGTAAAGATACAACTCCCGGCGGGCGAGTTCCGATTGAGAAAGCAGCGTGAACGCCGCCGCCGCGCGATCGGCCAAAGAAAGCGAACCTCCCTGAGCGTGCCAACGGTCAATGGCTTGCTGCGCCGCGCCCCGATCGGGTGAGAAAACCGGCGGCAGTGGCCGCCCATCGACGACGGCAATCTGGCTATCGCTGGGGAGCAACGCAATCAGCGACTTGGCCGACTCCTGCGCGACTTCGATCCGCGTTCGGTTCTCGAGCCGATAGTCCATGTGGGCCATGCTGTCGACAACGACCGCGGCCGCAACAGGAGCTTCTTCGTTTCCAAAGTTCGGATTAGTCGATCGCGACGCAGTGAGCGCGTACCACCCCGCAATCAGCAGGAGCGTTGCAGCCAGCGCGCTAAGGCTAATCGGCCAGATGTTGTGCATCTTCCTCGACCATGCCGCAGCAGCACCGCAGGCGAGAATGATGGATACCAGCGTCAGCAAACCGGCCAGAATCCAATTTCCGGCGGACGCGGCCGCGACCGAGGGGCGCGCCAGTACCGCCGCCGCCAACAGGACCACCAGGCACCGCAACGCCAGCAGCATCCAGTGCCGCAGGTTGAGCTGCCGCGTGTTTGTTTCGTGTTTTTGCTGGATGAACCGAATCGCCGGAAACGGCAAACTGCGCGGTTTGCGGCGCATCGCCAGGTGGATAATGATCGGCAGCGCGACCAGTAATCCTCCGCCAAGTAAGAGCGCGTTTTGAAACGTCATGCTTCAACCTCGCGTCTTGCGCTGGTGGAGGTATTCGACAAGGGCTTTATCGAATTGCATGCTCGTATCGAGCGGCACGTAGTCGACGCCCGTCTGGAAACACTCCTTGCGCCATTTCTCGCGAAAGGCGGCGAACTCGCGGCGGTATTCGTCGCGATAGTTCGAGGCGTCGACTTCAATCTTTTCGAGCGACTCGGGATCTTCGAACTCGATCAACCCGTCAAAAGGAAACGTCGCTTCGGCTTCGTCAACAATGTGAAACAAGATCACGTCGTGGCCGCCGTGGCGCAAACGGCGCAGGCTTTGGGCGATCGATTCAAAGTCGCCCAGCAAATCGGTAAAGACCATCACCAGGCTGCGATGCCGCAACATCGCCGCCAGTTGAATCAGGCTCTTGCCGATGTCGGTTTTGCCCGCGGGCTTGAGATTGGCCAGGTGCGAAATGACGTTACCTACCTGCGTCCGTTTCGATTTGGGCTGGATGCAGTCGCGAATCTTTTCGTCGAACGTCACCAGCCCGCAGGGGTCTTGCTGGCCTACCATCAGGTAACACAACGCGGCCGCCAGGCAGACGGCATAGTCGAACTTGGTAAGCTCCTGCCGGTACGTGTACGACATCGAGTCGCTCAGGTCGATCGTCAAATAGCCGGTGATGTTCGTTTCGGCTTCGAACTTTTTGACGTAATACTTATCGGTCTTGGCGAAGACGAGCCAATCGATGTCTTTAGGGTCGTCGCCGGGGGCATAGCGGCGATGTTCACTGAACTCGACCGAGAAGCCCTGAAACGGGCTGGCGTGCATCCCCTGCAAGAAACCTTTGACCACGAACTGCGCGCGCAGGTCGAGCCGCTTGATCTGATTGACGACTTGCGGCTTGAGGTACTTTTCGACCGAAGACATATCCCGTCGCCTCCGACGCGTAAGACGGGGTTAAGCGAATCGCTGCCCCGATGGCGGCGGCGGAGGTGGCGATCCCGCGCCCCCTTCGGTGTACTTGGGAACCTCCGGTTCCGGAACGTCCTTGAGCAATCGCTTCACGATGTCTTCCGACGTCATGCCTTCCGCCTGGGCCTGGAAATTCGTGCTCAAACGATGCCGAAGAACGGGAATCGCGATCCGGCGAATGTCGTCGATAGCGACCGAGAACCGCCCATCCATCGCGGCGATGGCCTTGCCGCCGTTCAGCAAGAATTGTCCAGCACGAGGGCCGGCCCCGTAGTCGACCAGTTCTTTAACGTACGCGGGCGCCGTTGGGTCTTTCGGACGCGTGGCTCGCACCAGCCGGGCCGCGTACTTCACAGCAAACTCGCTCACCGCCACCGATCCCACAAGCTTTTGCAAATTGACAATCGCCCGGGCAGACAAGATCTTTCGGATCTCGGGTTTTTCGCTGCGGGTCGTCTGCGAGAGGATTCGCTCCTCTTCCTCGGCCGTCGGGTAGCCAACCTTGATGTTGAACATGAACCGGTCGAGCTGGGCTTCGGGGAGCGGGTAGGTCCCTTCCTGTTCGATCGGGTTCTGAGTCGCGATACAGAAAAACGGCTCGGGCAACTCGTAGGTGGTCCGCCCGACCGTCACTTCACGTTCCTGCATGGCCTGGAGCAGTGCGGCCTGCGTTTTAGGGGGCGTTCGGTTGATTTCGTCCGCCAGCAGGATGTTGGTGAAAATGGGGCCTTCCACGAAGCGGAAATTGCGCTTGCCCGCTTCGTCTTCGTCCAGCACGTTGGTCCCCGTGATGTCGGAGGGCATCAAGTCCGGCGTGAACTGAATACGTTTGAACGAAACATCGAGAATCCGGGCAATCGTGCTGACCATCAAGGTCTTGGCCAGGCCAGGTACCCCTTCCAGGAGGCAATGCCCCCGCGTGAAGATGGCGGCGAAGATCTGTTCGATGACTTCGTTTTGCCCGACGATCACTTTTTGCAGCTCTTGCTGCATGATCATGCGGTGTTGGCTGAATTCTTGGAGGATTTCGCCCAGGCTGCGAGGTTTGTTGGCAGTCGACACGTCGAACTATTCGCCTCCGATGCGGGAGCCCCAGAACCGGCCCATTGCGGCAACTCGATCCGCCCAGCACTGCAAACAGCAATGGAGCGCCAAAGTTCCATTCGGCTGATTCGGTGAACCAGCTTGGCCGTACCGGACCATTCCCAACGAGTTGTCACCTTCGTTAAGCCACCTGTGGCGATTCTAGGGGTGAATGGCCAGTCGAGCAATTGACCGGGGCCGATTTGAACCCCCTGTCGAATATCTCCGTAATGCCGTTAACTAAATAAGTGGTGCGGCTTTGTGCTATTCTGGCGTAGGGCACTGCATGGGAGCTCCACTCATGGGAGCAAAGGCGATGGGAAACGCAGCCGAACGGATCGCGCGCGGCGTCAGGGTTGCCGTAAGCGGTAAAGTCGCGCGGATTCTAATTGTCGCGACCCTCACCTTTTCGCTTGTCGCCCGCAGCGCGGCACTCGCGGCTGAGGACGAGATCGATGCCCGCACAGTTAACGAGGCCATCGACGGCGCGGCCGACTTTCTGTTATCACGGCAAGAACCCTCCGGCAGCTGGGAACAATGGCCCGGCCAACCGGCGGGATTGAGCGCCCTTTGCACCCTCGCGTTGCTCAACGCCGGACGAAAGCCTAGCGATCCGCGCGTCTCCAAAGCTCTCGATCACTTGGTCGCTCAAAAACCGGAGATGGTTTACGCGTCGTCCTTGATTGTGATGTCCCTTTGCGCTGCGGATCCGGAAGGAAAACGCTACAGCGAAGCGATCCGCAAGCACGCCATGTGGCTGGAGTCGGTCCAAGTCCAGGTGGGCATCGGGAGAGGCGGTTGGACGTACGGTCACGAACGCAACGGCGCCTACGACAACTCCAACAGCCAGTTCGCGCTGCTCGCCCTTTACGAAGCAAAACGCACGCTGCCCGATTTGAAGATCCAGGCCCTTACGTGGCAAACGGCGCTTGACTATTGGCTCAGCCGTCAGTGCAACGATGGTTCGTGGACCTACAAGCAGAAGGAAGATGGCGACTCGTCCGGCAGTATGACTTGCGCCGGAATCACCTCGGTCATCATCGCGAGCGGTCAAGTGAACGCTTTGTCGGCCTCGTTCGACGACTCGGGCAACATCCGATGCTGTGGAAGTACGCGGGAGGAAGACGCGGTCGAAAACGGCTTAAGATGGCTGGGGAATCACTTCAAGGCCAATAGCCACCCGCGCACGATCGGCGAAGGCATCGATGGCGACTTCCACCTCCTGTATTACCTGTACGGGGTCGAGCGGGTCGGCCGGATGACGGCCCGCCGCTTCTTCGTAGGCCACAAGGGACAGCACTACGATTGGTACCGCATGGTATCCGAGTTCCTCGTCCGCCAGCGTCGCGATCCCATTTGGGGCGGTTTCATCGGTGAGCATCACGCCGAGCGAAATCCACTGGTGAGCACCTCGCTGGCGCTGCTGTTTCTTTCGAAGGGGCGCCGACCGATCGTCATGAGCAAAGCCCAGTGGGGCGAGCCGGGAAGCAACGATTGGGACCATCATCGCGGTGGTGTGCACAACGTCGTCACGCACATCGAACGCCTTTGGAAGCGCGACCTGTCGTGGCAGACCATCAGTATGAGCGGCGCCACGGTCGGCGACTTGATGGAGACGCCAATCCTCTTCATGAGCGGTTCCGAGGCCCTCAAGCTGAACGAAGCCGACGAAGTGAAGCTCAAACGTTACCTGGAACAGGGGGGCTTCCTGTTCGCCGAAGCCTGCGATGGCGACGGCTGCGACGGGAAGGAATTCGATGCCAGCTTCCGCCGACTGATGGCAAAGTTGTTTCCCGAAAGCCAGTTGCGACTCCTTCCGCCCGATCATCCGGTTTGGTTCGCCGAACAGCGGGTGTCGGCAAAACAAATGAAGCCGCTGTTAGGCCTGGATACCTGCTGCCGCACTGCCGTTGTTTACTGCCCCGAGAATCTCTCGTGTTTGTGGGAGTTAAAGCGGCCCGACCGCGGCACCGCGTTGCCTAAAACGGTGCAAGAACGAGTCGACGGCGCGGTGGCAATTGCGGCCAACGTCGCAGCGTATGCCACCAACCGCGAACTCAAAGAAAAGCTCGATCGCCCGCAGCTCTCGTGGGAAAGTTCCAGCGGCAAGACGCCCAAGCGAGGGGCGCTGGTCATTCCCAAGCTTGCTCACAGCGGGGGAGCCGACGACGCCGTTCACGCCGTCGCCAACTTGATGCAGGTGCTCCAACGGGACCTGGAAATTCGAACCGAAGCGCAGCGCCAGATTCTCGCCCCCGACGATCCCAAGCTGCTCGACTACCCCATCGCCTACATTCACGGCCGCCGCGCGTTTCGCTTTACCGCGGCCGAACGCGAAGCCTTGCGAACCTATCTGCAGCGCGGCGGTTTCCTGATGGGCGACGCGATCTGCGGCAGCAACGAGTTCGCCACCTCGTTCCGCCGCGAAATGGAAGCAATTTTCCCCGAGGCGAAACTCGAAGCCATTCCCGCCGATCACCCGCTGATGCTGAACGAGGTTTACCGCGGCTTCGATATCAGCACGGTTTCACTCCGCGACCCACAAGCCCGCGGCGGCGCTGGCGATCCGCTCAAGTCACGCATCGTGAAGACGGCGCCAGTCCTCGAAGGAATCAAGGTCGACGACCGATTTGTGGTCGTCTTCTCTCCCTACGACTTGAGCTGCGCACTAGAAAAAGCAAACTCCCCCGACTGCAAAGGCTACACAAGAGACGACGCGGCAAAGATCGCCGCGAACATTGTGCTGTATGCGCTGCAAGAGTAAGCCGAGCGACTGCCTCCTCCTCACTTCAAAAATCAAAAATCAGCAATCGATTAATGACTTTTCTCTAGAAGCAACGCGTCTTAGCTTAGCCACTTGCACCGCGCACGGACAGGAATGTCCATGCTACTTTCTCTTCTGCTTGCCTTTTCTTCTTCGTGTCTTTGTGTTTTCGTGTGAGCCCTAAAACGACCACATAAACATCGTCGAGTAATCCAAGTCGCTCGGCTTCTTATTAAACGGCGTCGAGTCGTACCGGTGAATCGCGCTCGACTTCAGGCTCAGCCCTAATTCTTTCGACAGCAAAAACTCGCACGCCGCCTGCGAGTTCAAACGGAAGTCGTTGAAGTCGGTCACGTTGGGGTAGTAAGTGCTTATGAACGTGAGCTTGCTGTGGTTGCTGAACGCCCGTTTGTATTCGCAACCCAGCAAAAGTTCGGGCTTGAACCTATCGTCGGGGCCGCCGACTTCGCGCGACGTCGACAACCCGAAACGCCCAATCAGCAATCGCGGATCGGTATTGATAAACTCGTAGCCATAGCCGGTGTCGCCTGAAATACGAGTGCGGAACGCCCGGAACTTGTCGTACTCGAGCAGTCCGTGGGCGAACTTGTTCCATGGCGTGTTGGGCATGGGAAAATCGATCCGGCCGTCGAGCAGCGTGGTATCGCCCACGCGTTTACCATCGGCTTGCCGTTGGATCGTCGTGAGTTGGACCTGGTGGACCAGTTCGGGCGTGACGTGTTTCACGTTGACCGCGAACCGCGACGTGAAGGTATCCGAGTTACCCGTCTGGCCGTTGAGCCCAAGCTCCACGCTCCCCTCGAAGGGCTCCCAAGTCTTGGGATCGTGCCACGATTCGGGCGTCCACTCGTAGACCCTTACAACGATCGGCGAGAAGTAATGCATGGGGGCTTCCAGCCACCCCGATTCCGGCGCGAGCCACTCGTCGATGGGCCTGGGTTCTCCGATGACGTTATCAGGCGCGGAATTCGTCGGCGATGTGGGCGGTTTTACGTCCGACTTTTCCGCGGGTGGTAACTCTTCTGGGCCCGGAGGAATTGCCGTCGGAACGGCATTCGCGGCGGCGACGGGAACGCCCGCGGGCGGCGTGGTTTCGGGAGCCGGGAGTGGGCTTTTGCCCAGCGCGCAGCAATGCGCCACCAGAGGGAGGAGGACGGCGATCACCAAACTCCTGAGGCTCATAGTGGCTCGTTGGGGTCTCGGGGGCTGACACGAGATCGAATTGAAGACGGAACGCGAAAAGTGGGCAATGGCGATCGGAGGAGTTTTCGCCCGTGCGGATTGTTTGGCTTTTTTGAAGTAAGTCTTCTTCACGAAACAATTTCCGAAACAAAACGGCGGCTTCCCGAAAGCCAACTTATGGAAGTTGGAGCAACCTAAGCACTGCTGCCATCGCCTTTCAAAATCGCCATCGCGGTAAACTGGCCCTTGGCCGGCAAGCGGGTGCAAGTCGTTAGAATTGGCGATCTGGCCAAGCGATGCAAAGTGCAAGTCGCGGGCGCGATAGCAAAAGGAAGCGATCTATGTCGTTGGCGCGGATTCTGGAACCCGAGGTGATGGACTCCGAGACGGAGGCCCGCGAGTACGACGAGATGGATCACCGCGAAGTGAACCAGCGGTTCGTCGACGATTTCCTCTCGTTTTGCTCAGAACCCACGGACGTCCTCGATCTGGGGTGCGGTACCGCACAGATCCCGATCGTGCTGGCCAAAGCGAACAAGGCCTGCCGCATCATGGCCGTCGACGCAGCCGTGGCAATGCTCGACATCGCCCGCTTCAACATCGAGATTGGCGGTGTCGTGGGGCGAGTTCAACTCGCCCAAGTGGACGCCAAGAAGCTCGGCTACAAAAGCGAAATGTTTGGAGCTGTGATTTCCAACAGCATCATCCACCACATTCCCGAACCAGCCGGAGTCTTAGCCGAGGCAGTTCGCGTGACCAAAAGCGGCGGAACTCTTTTCTTCCGCGATTTACTGCGCCCGTGCGATTTAACGCAGCTTCAAACTCTCGTCCAACAATACGCAGGCGAGGCCAATCCCTCGCAGCAGAAGATGTTTGCCGATTCGCTGCACGCGGCGTTATCCCTCGACGAAATCCGCGCCATGGTGTTGGCGCTCGGATTCGATGCCAGCGGCGTCCAAGCGACCAGTGATCGCCACTGGACCTGGGCGGCGATCAAGCGATAGTCGTTGGGGCTCTACTTCGGCTTCCGCACGCCGATCGTTAGCAACAGGTTAGCCCACAGGGCTGTTTCCGCCGTGTGAATCGTGAGAATGTGGTCGCGCGAGGCGACCGCCTCGTAGAAATCCCACTTCGAAATCGGCACGAGCGGGCAATCGGTTCCCGAGGACTTTAGCAGCGTCCGATACTCGGCCCAGATTGGTGGATCGCCGCCGAGTGCGTACGGATCGTCGCTCGGAATGCCCATCGTGTTGGCGCCTTCAATCGGGATCGCCGAAAGAATCGCCTGAAGCGCTTGCGTGCAGCTGATCACGCCAGGTGTCAGGTTCATGCTAACAAGCGTGGCGTTCGGACCAAGCGTTGTGGACGCCGGGTAATTGCCGTCGGCGATAAGAATTTTGGCGTGGTGCCCTGCCCTGCCGAGGATGGCGTTGATTTCCGGATGAATCAGGTCGTACTTGAGCATGAAAGAAAAGTTCCCAAAACGGAGTGCTGTAAATCTTGATGCTTAGCTCGCAGTCTTAGCCAACCTTCTTAGCCAACAAGCCGGCGATAGCTCGCGATGGTTTGTTTTGCCGCAGTCAGCGAATCAGGCCACGGAAACGCCTCGGCCGAGAGGTACCCTTGATAGCCGATCTGCTTGAGAGCAGCGATGATGGGCGGAAAATCCATTTGCCCACAACCAGCCGGCCGGCGGTTGGAATCGACAAAGTGGATGTGCCCAATCGATGCAGCCGCCTGCTCGATCGCCCTCGCCGAGTTCGTTTCCTCAATGTTCATGTGGAACAAGTCGGCCAGTAGCTTCACGCCGCCGATTTTCTCTGACTCAAGGAACTTGGCGCCTTCATCCAATCTGTTGAGCAAGTTAGTCTCGTAGCGATTAAGAGGCTCGTAAAGCACTACCGTCCCGCGACTCGTGGCGTGCGCGCCAAGTTCGCGGAGCGCTTCGCCCAGCCACGCTAGTGCTTGCGGTTTTTCGACGCCGTCGCCCCAACGCCCCTGCATCGAGCCGACAATCGCCGGGGCCGAGTGGATCGCGCCCCAATCGATCATCGTCCGGATGAAATCGACCGCCTGGCGACGGACTGCGGCATCGGAGCTCGTGAGGCTCAGCTTGTGAATCACCCACCCGGCGCCAGTGCCTACGGCCGAAACTCGCAATTTCTTCGCTGCGAGTTCATTGGCGAGGCGCTTGTCGTCGATGACGTCGGGCCCCGGCGCGAACAGTTCGACGGCGTCGTAACCAAGTTCCGCCGCGGTGGAGACCGAACCCCACAAGTCGTCCCACAAAACAAACGGACCCCCGCGAGTTTGCGAAATAAGACTGATCGTGATCGCCGACTTCATGCGCTATCGTTTCCAACAGAGAGGTTTACTTTTTGATTTCTTGCTCGAGGTACTCAATGGCTCGCGTCAAAGCCGGGTCGACAGGCTCCTTGGGTTCGACTTTGGCGCCTTCTTTCGCCGGATCACTCCGTTTCTCGTCGACATTCGGCAGGCCCGCGTTCGCAAAGGCGATGCGGCGCAGTTCGCTCGTGTCGCGGCGTTCGCGATCCGTTAGCCAGGCAGCCGTTTGTTCATCCGTGATGGGGACGGCTAGTTCCGGGTCGGGCCGGACGCCCCAATCGGCGTCCTCTCCGTCGCTCCGCTTCTTCTGCATATTCTTTTCGCTGGGGCGCCAGAACGTGGCCGTGGTCAGGCGAAGCGCTCCCCGGTCGCCGCCCAACGGGACGACGTTCTGTACGCTCCCTTTGCCCCAAGTCCGCTCGCCACAGACCTTCGCTCGTCCGTGATCTTGCAAACAAGCGGCAACGATCTCGCTGGCACTGGCGGATTGCCCGTCCACCAGAACCACAACCGGGATATCTCGCGGAAAAGCGACCCCCGGCGAGGCGTCCATGGTCTTCTCGACTTTTCGGCCGCGGCCTTTGGTCGTGACGATCCGCCCTCCGTCGAGAAACATATCGCAAACTTCCTTCGCGCAGTCGAGCAGCCCGCCCGGGTTTTGACGCAGATCCAGAATCAGCGCCTTCACCTTCGGCTCCGCCTTCTCGTACGATTCGAAAGCCTTCTCCAGGCTATCGGCCGTCTTCTCCCCAAACTCGTCGAGCCGGACGTAACCGATTTCGGGATTCGACGCCAGGCGGTAGTCCCAGTGACCGTCGCTGGTCATCGTGTCCCCTTTGACGTTCTCGATGCCGATGCGGCCGCGCTTGACTTGAACTTCGACCGGCTCCGGTGACGAGGCCCGCTGAATGGTCAATTTCACGGGCGAACCCGCTGGCCCGCGCATCTTTGTGGTTGGGTCCGGAATCGATTTTGCCTCCACGCCATCGATGGCCACGATCACGTCGTCGGGCAAAATCCCGGCCGTGGTAGCCGGCGAGTTAATCAGAGGGGCTCGCACCAAGATGTTCGGCGCGGACGTCTTCAAGTCGACTAGCACTCCCACGCCGCCGAACTCTTGTTTCAGCTGTTCGTCGAAGGTATCGCTGGCCTGTTTAGGGAGATAGCTGGAGTAGTCGTCCAACTGCTCGGCCATCCCTTTCATGGCCCCGTTGAACAGTTCCTGCTGGTCCACTTCGTCGACATACTTGTCGCGGACCAGGCTCATCGTCTCAGCGAATGTTACGGCGTAGCGATTGTGCGCCGCGACCTGATACGAGGCGAGGGAAACAAGTGCCGTCACGATCAACACGACGAGATTTTTTTGCGGCATGCCGGCTACCCGGTTCGAAAAATACTGAACCTTACCCCTCTATCGTAGCATGCCAACAAAGAAGCCGCGCCAGTTGCGACCGGCGCGGCTTTGAACTGCTTCTTATCAAGCATTACTTCATCGAAGCAACATCGACCCACTGCTTCGATTTGGCACTGGCCAAAACCGCATCGCAGATCTTTTGCGTTTCCAAGGCATCGCGGAACGTAGGGCCAGCGGGCTTGCCAGTGGAAAGGCTTTCCAGGAAGTCGGCCACTTGGTGGACGAACGAGTGTTCGTAACCGATCTGCAGCCCCGGCACCCACCACTTATCCATGTACGGATGCTCGCCGCTGTGGTCGGTCACGTGAATGCTTCGCCACGCCCTCAGCTTGCTTTCATCCTTGTAGTCGAAGTACTCAAGGCGATGCAGGTCGTGCAAATCCCACTTGATCGAGGCCTTTTCGCCGTTGATCTCGAAGGTGTACAAGGCCTTATGTCCGCGAGCATAGCGGGTCGACTCGAACAACCCGAGCGAACCGTTGGCAAAGTGGCACAGGAACGCACAAGCGTCGTCGATGCCAACCTTCTCGACCTTTCCCGTCAGGTTGTGCTTGCGTTCCTTGATGAACGTTTCGGTCATGGCCGTCACCGACGTGATCGGGCCGTTGAGCCAAACTGCCGTATCGATGCAGTGCGCCAGCAAGTCGCCCGTCACACCGCTTCCGGCGGCAGCGGCATCAAGGCGCCACAGAGCGGCGCCACCTTGCGGAAGATCGGTCGAGATCGTCCAGTCTTGCAGAAAGTTGGCCCGGTAGTGGAAGATCTTTCCGCAACGGCCTTCGTCGATCAGTTGCTTGGCCATCGTCACGGCAGGGACGCGGCGGTAGTTGTACCATACGATGTTGGGAACCCCCGCCTTCTCGACGGCGCGGCACATTTCTTCCCCTTCGGCCGTGTTCATGGCGAGAGGCTTTTCGCACAGGATCATTTTCCCGGCAGCGGCGGCGGCCAGCGCCATTTCCTTGTGCAGGTTGTTCGGCACGCAGATGTCGACGGCATCGATGTCCTTGCGCTCAATGAGTTTGCGCCAATCGGTCTCGATCGATTCGTAACCCCATTTGTCAGCGAAGACTTTCACCTTCTCCGCATCCCGCGCGCAGGCGGCCTTCAGGACCGGTTTGTATTCGAGGTCGAAAAAGTTGCTGACCCGGCGGTAGCCGTTGGAGTGGGCCCGGCCCATAAAGCCGTAGCCGATCATCCCGATGTTGAGGTTTTTCATCTGCGAGTCTCTGTAAACGATTGTCGTAAAACGCGAGGCGCCCTGTTCGAAGGGCCCTTGTGAAGGCGTGTCGAAACCCCAAATCGTAAGCGGTTTTGGCGGAGTTTCAACCGTAGTACGGTTTGCGATAGACCCGCCAACCGGCCAAAAGGAGCGGCACGGCGTTCGCGGCAGAGATCGCCAGCGCAAAACTCACTACCGTCGCAACGGCGGCGCCCGGCATATCGTTGTGGCGGATCAGAATATTGACCGCCACAATCGACACTGCCGCAGATGCCAACCACATCGGCCAACTCCACATCGCAGCCAAAGCTGCCAGAGCTAATGCGGCGAGCACAAGGAACAAAGCCAACGTGATGCGAAACACGTTGATATTTCCGCGATCGATTTCGGAAACGGTGTATCGAAATCCCACCAGAAGCACGGCCACCAGCGCGATGCTGGCGAACATCGACTTGAGCGAAAACCGGCGAGAAATCGCGGGGACTTCCTCGTAAGGCCGAAGCCCGAACCCGAGCAAATCGAGAGCCAGCCCGACAAAGACGCCGCCAATCAGAGCGATGCCCAGTTCCGGAAGCACACCCAGTACCGGCACGAGCAGCGCCGCGCACACAACGATGACGCCCCAGGTGGCGAACCGGTTGGGCCCACCGAGCGCATGCCGGAGCGAACGCACCATGGTCGGCGCGCTTCCGTAGTACATCATGGCCACCAAGAGCGATTGGCTGGCGAAAATGGCCGCCCGCATGGGCGGATCGTTGACCATTTGCAACAGGTAAGGCACCCAGCCCTTCGTCGACGCTACTAAATATGCGTCTAGCAAGACAAAGGACAAAATCGGCAGCAAGATCCGCCAGGGACCGATGTCGTTTCCCGGCTCGAAGGGCTCGTGTTCCTCATCGGGTTTTGGCTTGGGTGGCGGCGGGGTGTCAAAGGGTGCGCTGGGGATCACTCGCGTTGGCCTTCGACTGATTGATGTACACGATCCCTTGCGACGACTCGATAATCGGCACGGCGAAGGTCATCCGCCAGCCACTCGCCAAAAAGGGCCACATCGCCACGGAGTGCGTCAGCAACACGGCTCCCAAAGCGATCAGCGGAAAGACCTGCTCCTCTTCCGCACTCTGCTGCGCGAGCAGGTAAAGCCCAATTAGCGGCAAGATTCCTCCGAGAACCATGGCCAGCACATTGCCGGGCCACGACGAACCAGTCCATGCCAGGATAACCAACGAAAGGAACGAAGCAGCAGCGACCAACATCGCAACCGACAAAGAAAAAACGATGAACAGGCCTGGCGACTCCAGCGATCCGCGTCCCATCAGCAGTCCCGCGGTGCGTAACAAGCCCAACGCGATGCCAATTCCCGAGATCACCGCGAACAACTGGCTCAGGCTCAGACGCGGTCCGCGGATCTCGTGTTTTTCAAGCATCGCCGGCGAAGCGACTCGCAGTCCCAGTTGGGCTCCCAGCATGCTCCATATAAAGCATCCCGCGATGTAACTCGTTAAGAACGAAACCGGAAAACAAATCAAATGTGCTCCCGTTGCCGCCGCGGCCCAAATGCCGAGTTCTTCCCGCGGCACGCGGTAAGCGCGATCGAGCCGCCGCCCCGAAATCCGATTCCAGATGGCGAACAGGCAAACCTCGCCCGCGATGAAAGCGCCCCAGCAAATCAGCGCGAAAACGCCAACCGGATGCCTCGCGAGAATCGTGCTGGCCAGGATCAACACCGCATGAACGGCCGCATGCCACACCAAAAGATTTTGACCGAGCAGCGTCTCCGGTGATTCCTTCGAAATAAACGAAATTTCGGGCGGGCGTCTCATGTCGCTTACGCGGCCATCCTATCGCTGGGACGAGGCGGAATAACACGCGCCGCTACGGGAACCCGTTCCCAGAAGGGAAGCTCAAAGTGCGTTCGCCAACCGTCCTGCTCCATTCGTTCCCGAAAGATCACGCACCCGACCAGCGTCATGCCAATTTCGCCGACTATCCAGGATGCCTCGCGCGGAAAATCGAACCAGACGACGACAACCAGCGAGACCGCTCCCACAATCGACGCAGTGTACCGGCCCAAGCGCGTCATCAGAATCAAACTGAGGGCCATCGCATGGCCGAACGCGACGGCCATGGACGACACGAGGAACATCCTGTCAAAGGCTGTATAGACGACGGGCCTGCTTCCAGGAATGTATAGTTCGTACCGCCAGATGATCCCCGCGATCCAAAAGATGATCGATGCCACGGTGAGCACCGCCGCTAACGATCGCAGCGACCATTGCCAGCTAGGTGGGGCGTTCGTCGCGCTGGTGTGGGCGACTCGCAACCCGAACACTCTCGCAATAAGCAGCCAGCCGGCAACCTCGAGACCGTAGACGATGGTTAATTCGCCATCGGAGTTGGCCGGCAGACCGCCAATAGCTAAGGTCGCGGCCGCCGCCACCATGAGTACGGTCAGATAGCTGGCAAGCAGACCACCTGACTTACGCCAAGGAGTAACCGAGGTCGCCCATAGCAACCACATGCCAAACCACGTTCCGCGCCATGCGTACAGCGCGACCATGCAGAGAAAGGCGGCCCGCGGATGATCCATCCACCTTGCATAAAGGGCCATCAGGCCGGCGTCGATAGCCACCGTGATCGCCGCGAGCCAAGTGAGCGTCGATAGAAACGGCGGGTCCCGTTCTGTTGCCGCCGCGTCACTAGAGGATGGTTGACCCATGGGTTGTTATGGAGCGTTGAGCCTCCGCACCTCGCCACTTAAGGACGGTCCCAAATCGGAGTGTCAAGAAATCCGTGCCAACCATAGTAGTGTAACACCACGGTCAAGATGCCATTTGCCGAAAGGCAAAATCCGCCAAACAACACGCCACCGGCAATCTCTCCTTTGCTTTGCGTGACAAGTACGCCCGCCGCGGCCAGCGGCCCCAAGAGCATCAACACAAAACTCCCCCAGCGCCAGCGGACCGCCACCGCCAGAGCCGCTGCCTGGAGAAAGGTCGCCACCATCAAAACCATGAGAATGAGCTGAACTAGCCCGACCAACCAGGCGTTGCTGTGTTCCCGTTCGTACATCCACGAGCGCCAGATGGCCATCCAGATCCCCAGCACAACGGCCGAAAGCGTCACGGTCCCAACGATGGTGCGCAACGACCACCGCCACCTCGCCAGCGGCGGCGACTGTTGAAAATGGCCTATTCGTAGCCCAAACAGCCGAGCCACCAGCAACCAGAGAGCCACGGCCCCACCATAAAGCAAGCTCCAAATTTGCTCGGGCGTCTCAAAAGCATGAAAAGCGATGGCGGGAAACGCGAGGCCAGCCAGGGCGATCAGTAGCACGATCGCCAAGCGGCCCCGCGACGCTCGCCACGGAGCCACCCCAACACTCCAAAGAAAGAACAGTCCGATCCATCCACCTCGCCATGCGAACAGAGCGACGAGCAGAGTCTCACGGATCACATTGGCCCGACTTGCCCACACCAACGCCGCCGCAGCGATCACGACTTCTACCGTCATGACGGTCCATGCCAAAGCGGCAAGGGCTTGTACCGCGTGCCGCCCGCCCACGTCCTGTGCGTCGATCGAGTCGTCGGTGCCAAGAGCTGTCTTCATTCGCCGCCGGGACTTTCACTGGCGGTTTGGGGCCTGCGCACCCAAACCGGCGAGACGGCGTAAGACCGCACGCCTGCGACGAACCAAGGGATGGCGATCAACTGGGAAATGACGAGAACGCATCCCATGCTGTAGAGCCAAGCTAGCGCGTCCAGAAAAAATCTGCGGTGGACGAGAATGGCCCCTGTGTCGACCGAATGGGCCGCCGCAACCGTGAAGATGGCCATGGTCGACATCGCGATAGCCCACCAACGGCCACGAAATGTCAGCGCAATGCCAATGGGAGCCATGGCCGCCACACTGACATACATCGGTATGACTTTGTGGTCGGACGAAGGAAGTCGATCACACGCGAATCCTAGGATCGCGACGAGGGATAGCGCTACAAAAGCGATCCCAAATGGTTTTTCACTCATTCGATTCGAGTGAAGGGTACCGGGCAGTCCGAAATAGAGTGCGGCACCTCCTGTCGAAACCAGTAACCCCACGGCAATCGATACGTTTTTTGTCGTCCACCACAACGAAGCCGCGAACTCGTCCTCCGAGGCCGCCCCCAGTCGCAGCGTGACACCAACCAAAGTTGTCAGGAGAATCAACGTTGCAATCGAAAACTGAAAACGCATTCGCCCCGGCGAATCTGGATCAGTCGCACCCACGCGAAATCCACAAACCGTAAGCGCCGCCACGCTGGCAAAACAAGCGAGCGGTGTCATGCACGAAAAGTAGCCTCCCCCGTCCCTCCAAAAAACGTGGCCCATCTGCTGCCCGGTGGTAAAGCCGACGGCCGCGAAAGCCACCAAACCGACGGCGATATTCCCCTCGATCAATCCTCGCCGGCGCGCACCCAGCAGAAGAAACCAGCCCACCGATTGCATGGCCAGGAAACAAGCAATGGGAGCGACGATCTCGGGAATCGAGTACGCCCAGACCCGAAGATAATTTGAGCCGTGATACCAGGGAATTCGCCACCAGAGCACCCTAATGTCGCGACCATAGTCAACGGCGATGACGTGCAGGTGGATCGCTAAGAACACCGCCAAATTCACCGCGAACGCGAGAATCGCGCCGCGGGTCGAGAGGGTTCTACGCTCAGGTGCAGAACCGGACATTGGCAACTCGTTTGGAAGCGTTATTCCTTCCAACCGTGGGCATCACGGACCGAAATCATCGCCCGGAGGATATCGTTCCAGGTCGAGGACTTCATCATCACCTCGTTGGGGAACATGCAGCCGTCCCAGCAGATGTGCCGGAACTTCCGCAGCACATTGCCGAAGCTATCCCGCATCCAATGCCCGGCATGCTTGGCGATATTCAATTTGCCATTGGGATCGGTCGCCACGCAGTGACGGCCCGTCTTGTCGTGGCTGCCGCTTCCTTTGACGGTCGCGTCGTTTTGGGCGACGTGGAAATCGATCGTCCAGGGCCGCAGGGCTGCCGTGAGCGTTGCCAACGCCGAGTCGAGTTTCGCGCCATCTTTCCAGTCGTAACCGGCCGGAAGGATCGCATCCTCGGGAGCGTTGTATCCCAGCGTGTAGAGCAACGTGTGGGCCATGTCAGCCTGAAAACCGAGCGTTTGCGGCCGGCCGACCAGTTCCAACAGCTGCACCATCCGCCGCCAGCTGTGCATCCCGCCCCAGCAAATTTCTCCTTCGGCAGCCAGGCGCTCGCCGTGTTGCTCGGCGACGTCGCATGCCCGCTTCCAAGTGTCGGCGATGAGCTGCTGGCTGGCTTCTGGGTTCTTTGCCCAGTCGCCAGGACCGCAAGCGCTATCGATCCGCACGATGCCGTACGGGCGAATGCCGATCTCGCGCAGCTTCTTCGCGATCCGGCAACCTTTGCGAACTTGCTCGACAAACTGGGCCCGCTCCGCTTCGCTACCCATCGCGCTGCCACCGCCTGTCGGCGGCCAAACAGGAGCGACGACGGAACCAACCACCAACCCGCGCGATTTCACCTTGCTGGCCAGCGCCTCCAAATCCTTGTCGCTGCTGTCGATGTCGACGTGCGGGGCAAACAAGAACAAATCGACGCCATCAAACTTGATTCCGTCGACTTCCGCCGCGGCCGTCAGGTCGAGCATCTTTTCGAGCTCGATAAAAGGCTCGCCATCGGGCGACCCTTTGCCGACCACGCCCGGCCAGGCAGCGTTGTGCAGTTTCGGAAAGTTATTGACGTGCGACATGGTGCAATCCTGGTGGAGGTTAAAAGTCGTTTGGTAGGGCGGACAATCCTGTCCGTCAGGCGAATAAGCAACAACAACTATTTCTTCGCGTAGTCGCCAACACTGGGAACTTTCGCGTGGACGTCGGGACCAAAGTACCGCAGGCCAACCAACGGCTCGCTCCCCGTGTTCTCGACCGTGACGCCGCGACTGGCAGCTTCGTGGGTGATGAAAACTTCGTCTTCGGTCTCTTGACCGAAACGAATCATGGCCGGGGTCTGCAAGTTTAACTTGCCGATCTTTCCCTTGCCTTGAACGGTAATCCAGCCACTGGCACCAGGGTCTTTGATCGTGCACTTCGCGCCTGGCTCAAGGGTGAGTTCCTTGGCGCTGAAGAGTTGATCGCCATCAACACGGCCATACACAACCCACTTGTCGACGTAGCCGTTGCCTTGGTCGGCAACGATTGGTTCCAAGTAATTGTGCGCCTTAAAGTGCGTGTCGACGTTCTTTTCCCAGTCGAGCTGCCCGATAATGAAATCGAGGTCCTGATGCTTATCGGCAGGCATGTCCTTCACAAGCAGCGACCAAGGCACGTAGCGCCCTTCGACGATCGATTGAAACATTCCGAACACGTCGCTCCCCCACTGCGGTTCGTAGGTGCATAGCGACCCAGGAGCGTGCAACACGCCAGGCGGAATCAACCAGCCAGTACCGCGTTGCAAGCGATACGCCCGCGACAAATCGAGAATGCCGTTGTCGCCACGATTCCAGTTTTGCAAGCAACGACGGAGATCGTCCTTGGTGGTGCCCGGTTCGAGCCCCATGAACGTGTAGCTGAAGTTGTTATCGACGTTGTTGTATTGCGGCGGGAAATAGTAGCTTTCGGGCTTCCCTTCCTGCCCGACCAAGGCCGCGTCCTTTTGGCTTTGGTGCATGTGGTGGGGAATCGGCCCCATGTTGTCGAAGAACTTGCTGTACACGGGCCATCGCTTGTACTTGCCGAACATCGTGGCGCCGATCAGCCGAGCACCCGCTTCCGCGACCGCGTCGCGCAGCAGGAACGTTTTGCCTTCGTGGCTGCAAAAGCTTAGGCCTTCGTGCCACACGCGTCCTTCGTTGGCGGCTTCGGTGGTGCTGGAGAACCACCGTTCGTCGATCCCGCCCCGGTTGGCACCGTAAGCGTACAAGTCGTTGGGGTGGAGCTTCAGCCGGCGTCCGGGATGCAAAAAGCTACGAGGAACCCACGTGGGAGTCAGCCGCAACAAACCTTCGCCAGCGTCGAGGGCACTATTGAGAATCTTGGAAACGTTGTCTTTAGCGGACGCGTCTTTGGAGGCGGACATAGTGGTGATCAAACTCGTAGTGAAAAACCAAGGAAATTAGCGTTCTCGGCGAGGCGGGACCTAAGGTACCGCGATCGTTTTTCGGTCGATATCTTTGTATTCTCACGGCGGTTTCGTCGCAAGCAGCGGCCAAACGGTTGCCGATCGACGGATAGCATCGGTAAAATCGCCGCCATCGGATTCCAAAGCACGATTCGAAAACCTTTCCACCCACCCGAGTTCCCTCCATGCCCGCCTCCATTCCCCTCATCGCTCAAAAAGTGGAAACCCTGCGAACCGTTTCGGCCGCCGATCTCGGCGGGACAGGCGACTGGAAAGTGACGGTCAGCCAGCACGCCGAAGGCCTTTCCCGCGGGGTCGAAACGATCCTGGTCGATAACGGAAAACTCAAATTTTCCGTTATTCCCACGCGCGGCATGGGAATCGGCAAGACTTGGCTTGGCGATTTGGAGATCGGCTGGAAGTCGCCCGTCCAGGGCCCAGTCCATCCGTCGCTGGTCCCCATCTCCGAACCAAGCGGCCTGGGTTGGCTAAATGGTTTTGACGAGTTGCTGGTCCGCTGCGGATTGGAAAGCAACGGTGCGCCGGAACACGACGAAAAGACCGGGCGGCTCTCCTACCCTCTTCACGGTCGAATTGCCAACATTCCAGCGCACGACGTGCAAATTGCCTGGGACGATGCCTCAGGCGAGATCGTCGTTCGCGGCGTGGTCGACGAAATCCGCTTCCACTTTTTGAAACTGCGACTCACAGCCAGCATTCGCACCAAGCCGGGCTCATCGACGCTCTCCGTGGTCGACGAAATCGAAAACCTTTCAGCCACCCCCGCCGAAGCCCAGATTTTATACCACTGGAACTTCGGTCTGCCGCTGCTCGACGGCGGCTCGCGATTGGTCGTCCCGGCCAAGACGGTCGTGCCGCGCAACGACCACGCCGCCGCCAGCATCAAGAGCTGGGACAACTACCAGGCACCAGAACCCGGTTTCGCCGAGCAAGTCTATTTCTTCGACATGGCAGCCAAAGACGATCGCACCCGTGTCCTCCTCAAGAACGCCCACGGCTCGGCAGGCGTCAGCCTCGTCTACAACCGCAAGCAACTCCCCTGCTTCTCGCAGTGGAAAGACACCGCATCCATTGCCGACGGTTACGTAACGGGCCTCGAACCCGCAACTAACTTCCCTAACCCTCGATCCTTCGAAGGAAAACAAGGCCGCGTGGTGAAACTCGCAGGCGGCGCGAAAACCAAGTTCGAGCAGTCGCTCGAAATCCACCCCGATGCGGCCTCCGTGGCAGCCGCAGAGAAAGAAGTCGCCGCCATCGCGGGCGGCACCAAGGCGCAGGTCTTCGACAAACCCCAAAGCACGTGGTGCGCGCCGTAGAGTTATTTGGCCAACTCGTTGCGAAAAACGGACAATATAGGCTGGGGTTTGGCAATTTCCCCCATCTCGCCCGTGACGATGTCTAGTCGCCCGTCGCCGTCGGTATCGGCCAACTCCACCACCGCGTGATTGCAGTGGTCGCGTTCGACGGAATGCCTTACCCACTCGTGGTTCTCTTTTTGCTCGAACCAAACGACCGAGTCGAACGTGTCATCGGGCAGCTTGTCGGCGCCGAACATCAGTGCGATCGCAACAACATCCATGTCGCCATCGCCGTCGATATCGCCCGCTTTCGCCTGGCTGGAGCCAGGCAAGGCACCGATGAAGTGCTCGTCGAACGTGCCGTCGCCCTTGTTTCGCAGCCACCGCACGCCGTGATAGGGACGCGGAATAAATCGATCGAGCGAATCGCCGTTCGAATGGAGCAGGTCAGGGCGACCGTCGTGATCGAAATCGATCGCCGAGACCCAACTGGAACCAAATGCGGGGTCTTCACTCTTACGTACGATTTTGTTTTCGAACACGCCCTTTCCATGGTTGTAGAAGATCTCGATCGTCTCGATCTCCTGACCGTACGCCACCAGCATGTCCTGCTTACCGTTGCCATCGAAATCGGCCAGCGAAACGCCTAGCGCTCCGTGGCGCCGGTCGATGGTTTCCTTTTCGAATTCGGGGGTATCACCTGTAGTTCCATTGTTTCGCAAAAGGAACAACGATCCGGTAGAACGCCAACCAAACTCGGCAACCACAATGTCCAGGTCGCCATCTTCGTCGTAGTCGAAAGGAATCGCTTCGCACGTGCGTCCGATTTCCGCCGCTAACAAGATCGGATGATACGCACCATTCTCCTCTTTAAGGAGTTGCACTTTTCCCTTGAGGTGGTCGGCTGCGACAAAGCTTCCCAGTTCGGCAAGCACGTAGTCTTTTCCACCATCTCCATCCCAATCGACGGGCGCCACGCGACACGAATTCATGCCAGCGGTGATGAGTGTCGACGACCAAGATCCATCCAGCGGCCAACGCCGCACGTCGCCCGAACTCATGTCGCACGTGGTTAGCGAGTTGGTGCTCGGCTCCCATTCGATCTGCGAGATCCCGCCGATCGATACCGGCGGCGACCCCGTCAGCGGGACGGGCACAAACTTGACGTTGGTTGGTCCAGTGGGGAAATCCTTCGCCAGCGTGAACTTGAGCTCGTCCGGTGCCTTGTCGCGGAAATAGCGCACCGTGTCCTTTCGATCGGGCCGCTCGAGGTCGGTCCGAAGTGACTCGTCGTACAGCATGAACCCCTGCGCGACCTCCCGTAGCCATTCCGATTTTGGGTTCGTCGCGGCGTCAGGAACGCGATGACAATTGCCGCAAAACTTTTCCACCTTGGCAATCGATTCCGGGGTCAGCGGCTTGCCGTCGTCGTCGATGTCTTCCGACTTCTTTTTGGAAACCGAGGGCGGCTTGGTCGTTGTGGAAGAGCTCGTGGTCTTGGAATTCGTCGACGAAGTGCCGGAATTCGAGCCGAAATTGCACCCCCCGCCTAGGATTGCAACAAGGACGCAGCCAACCCACATCCGTACGCCCTGCACCAAGCGAAGTCGATTCATCAATGATGGTCTTTTATGCACAGGAAAATCAGGTTGGCTTGGTGACCGCTAGACCAGTCTAACAAGCCGCGCTTGTTCGATTAAGCGGCGTTGAAAAAGGCTTGGGCCCAACAAACTCGGCGAGTGCCATCGGCCTCGTTATGGACTAAACTGGAAGCTTAGAACCCGCCCCGCGATCCGTCCGCGCCAGGCCGATTCCTTCGGTCTCCCACCTTGTTCGGGAATACGACTCGATGCGATCCCTTTTCGTCACTGTCGTCTGTTGGTCTTGGGCTTGTTGGCTGCCGATCTGCGGCCAGCCGCTATTCGCTGACGAGCCGCTGATCTTTAACCGCGATATTCGGCCGATCCTCTCTGAACACTGTTTCGCCTGCCATGGTTTCGACGCAAAGAAGCGTCAAGCCGATTTACGGCTAGATATCGCCGAAGGTTCAGATTCGGTCATCGCCGCGGGCAAACCCGACGAAAGCGAGTTGTGGCATCGCGTCACCTCGTCGGATGACGAGAAAGTTATGCCCCCGCCTGCGGCCAAGCGGCCGTTGAACGACGCCCAAAAAGCTTTGCTGCGAAAGTGGATCGAACAAGGCGCGCCCTATCAAAAACACTGGGCTTTCGAAGCCCCTGTGAAACCGCAGCCGCCGAAAACCTCGGCCCCTGCCGCGAATCCGATTGATTCGTTCCTGCTGGCTCGTCTGGAAAAAGAAGGGCTCGCGACGCGGCCACAGGCGAACAAAGCAACCCTCATCCGCCGCGTCGCTTTTTCGCTCACCGGCTTGCCCCCGACGGCTGCTGAAGTGCATGCCTACGAAGCCGATCAAGCCGACGGCGCATACGAGCGGATGGTCGAGCGCTATCTCGAAAGCACTCGCTACGGCGAGGAGATGGCCCGCCACTGGCTCGACGTCGCGCGCTATGCCGATACGCACGGCCTCCATTTAGACAACGAGCGTTCGATGTGGGCGTACCGCGATTGGGTCGTCAACTCGTTCAACAAGAATCAACCATTCGATCAATTCACCATCGACCAACTCGCCGGCGACCTGGTTCCCAACCCCACGCTCGACCAGATCGTGGCCACCGGTTTTAACCGTTGCAACGTGACCACGAGCGAAGGGGGCTCGATCGAGTCCGAGTTTCTCTATCGCTACGCCGTCGATCGCACGGCCACCGCGGTGCAAGCCTGGCTGGGCCTCACCGCCGGTTGTGCGGTTTGTCACGATCACAAGTTCGACCCCCTTTCGACCAAAGAGTTCTATTCGTTGTACGCCTTCTTTTACTCATCGTCCGATCCGGCGATGGATGGCAACAACAACACCACGGCCCCGATCTCGAAGTTAATCACGCCCGAACTGCAAGCCAAACTCGACGCCGCCCGGGCCGCCGAAGCGGAGGCAAAACGCAGGCTCGACGAAGTCATTGCCAAAACAAACTACGCCGAACCAGCCGCCGACGCCGTGAAGGCCATCGACGACATTTGGCTGGACGATGTTTTCCCTCAAGGATCGCGAGTCAGTTGCAACTCTCGTAACTCCTCGGTGTGGTCGACGGCCACCGAGATCGAGCCCCAGCGCGGACTGCGGTCACTGAAACAACGCAGCGCATCGAACTACAACGACAAGTTCGAAAATACGCTGGTACCGCTCTATATTCCGGGCAAGGCTCGTCTCACCATCGGACTGCGCCTCGACAAGTACGAGCCCTCCCAAGCCATTCGAATCGAACTGAATACGACGCGCGCCAACCGTGCCTGGGTTTGGGGCGACGCCAGCAAGTTCGGCATCGACGCCAAAGACCCTAATTACCGCGGAGCACTCCCGCCGGCCGACGCATGGACCGACGTAGAGATTCCCATCGATGCCCTCGGCCTCCAGCAAGGCGATCAGGTGTTGGCCATTACGCTGGCGCAAGTCGGCGGCAACTGTTGGTGGGACAATCTCCGCGTCACAGGCGAATCGCCACTCGCAAGCGACCCACGAAGCTCGTTCGCGAATTGGTTCAAGTCGCGCCAGGGGAAAGAGACACCAGAGGTCCCAGGCGAACTGGCCGCGGCCCTCAAGGCAGGCCCCGACGGCAACCCGAGCGACGAAGTCCGCACCAAACTCCTCCAGTTCTATTTGACAAACGTCTACCGCGCGGACGGAGAGCTCGGAGACGCCCGAAAACAATGGCAACTGGCGAAAGAAGCAACCGCGACCGTCGAAGGCTCCGTCGCATGGACGTTTGTGTTCAGCGAACTGGGAACCAAACGCGATGCCTTCGTGATGCAGCGTGGTCAGTACGATAAGCCCGGCGAAGCCGTGAATCGCAGCACGCCCGCGGTGTTCCCGCCTCTCAATCCAGTCGATCCCAATTTGCCCACGCGGCTCGACTTGGCCAAGTGGATGGTCTCGCCAGAGCATCCAACGACGGCGCGCGTGCAAGTGAACCGCTTGTGGCAGCAGTTTTTCGGCACAGGCCTGGTGAAAACCGGCGACGACTTTGGCAGCCAAGGCGAGCCGCCCAGCCACCCCGAACTGCTCGATTGGCTGGCCGTGAGCTATCGCGAAAGCGGCTGGAATACCAAGGCGCTGGTCAAACTAATGCTCACTTCGGCCGCGTTCAAGCGTGATGCCGTCGTCGAACCGGCTGTCCTTGCTCGCGATCCTTACAACCGGCTCCTGGCTCGCGGACCGCGAATTCGACTCGATGCCGAACAACTGCGCGACAACGCTCTCTTTGTCGGCGGCTTGCTCGACGAAACTCGCGGCGGCCCAGGCGTGAAATCGTATCAACCGCCCAACATCTGGGAGCCCGTTGGCTATTCCGACAGCAATACGCGGTTCTACTTGCAGGACCACGGGGCATCGCTCTACCGCCGCAGCCTTTACGCGTACCTGAAGCGAACAGCTCCCCCGCCCTTCATGAGCAACTTCGACGCGCCCAATCGCGAGCAGCTTTGTGCCCGCCGCGAGCGGAGCAACACGCCGCTCCAGGCCCTGCAACTCATGAACGACACGCAGCACTTCGAAGCGGCCCGCGGCTTTGCCACGCGAATCCTCGCCGAAGCGGGCGCGACGCCGAGCGAGCGGGTCGACTTTGCCTATCGCACGCTGCTCTCGCGAGCGCCTTCCGACGACGAGAAAAAGGTCGTTCTCCGTGCGCTACAAACGTTTTTGAATCACTACATCGCCGACCCCAGCGCCGCGCAAGCGGCTGTTGCTGTCGGCGAATCCCCCGTCAAATCGAAGGCTCCCGCCAGCGAACTGGCCGCCTACACCATGCTGGCCAACATGCTGCTCAATCTCGACGAGACCATCAACCGTAACTGATCGCGGATTCTCCACCGAACGCGTTCTCCACGGAACAAGGTTTTCCCTATGCACCCCATCGACGAATTCCGCCTAAATCAGACTCGCCGTCAATTTTTCCGCGCCGCGGGCCTGTCGGCCGGCAGCATCGCCCTGGCATCGATGTTGCCGTCGCTCCGCGCCGACGAACCGGCCAAGCAACCGGAGCGGATGCACCCGGCGCTGCCTGGCTTCCCGCACTTCGCGCCCAAGGCCAAGGCCATCATCTATCTGCACATGAACGGCGGCCCGTCGCAGATCGATACGTTCGACTACAAGCCGGTCTTGCAAGAAAACTTTGACAAAGACCTGCCCGACTCGGTTCGCATGGGGCAGCGCATCACAACCATGACCAGCGGGCAAAAACGATTGCCTGTGGCCCCGTCGAAGTTCGCCTTCTCACAGCACGGGCAATGTGGCACATGGGTGAGCGAGTTGCTCCCCCACACGGCCAAGCACGTCGACGAGATGGCTTTGGTCCGGACGATTCACACCAACGCCATCAACCACGACCCCGCCTGCACCTACGTGATGACCGGCAGCGAAGTGCCGGGCAAAGCGAGCCTGGGCTCGTGGGTCTCGTATGGGCTGGGAAGCGAAAGTAACGATCTGCCGGTGTTTGTGGTCCTGACGCCGATCTGGACCTCCGGCGCAGCCGCCCAGGCTTTGTTCACGCGTATGTGGAGCAGCGGATTTCTCCCCTCCAGCTTCAACGGCGTCGCGCTTCGAAGCGCCGGCGATCCCGTCCTGTACGTCAAGAATCCCCCAGGCGTCTCGCCGGCCGATCGTCGTGCGATGCTCGATGCCCTCGGTGAACTTAACGGCAAGAACTTCGAGCAACTAGGCGATCCGGAAATTCGCACCCGGATTGCCCAGTACGAAATGGCTTTCCGCATGCAAACGAGCGTTCCGGAACTGACCGATCTTTCGACCGAGTCGGCCGAAACGCTCGCCGCTTACGGGCCCGAAGTCACCAAGCCGGGAACATTCGCATCGAGCGCGCTGCTGGCGCGGCGGCTCATCGAACGCGGCGTCCGCTGCGTGCAGCTGTTGCATCGCGGCTGGGACCAGCACGGCAACCTGCCTCGCGATATCGCGGCCCAGTGCTACGACACCGATCAGCCAACCGGTGCCTTGCTGGCAGATCTCAAACAGCGCGGGCTACTCGACAGCACACTAGTCGTCTGGGGCGGCGAGTTCGGCCGCACCGTCTACTCGCAGGGAACACTCACCAAAGACAACTACGGCCGCGACCACCATCCCCGCAACTTCTGCATGTGGATGGCCGGAGCCGGGGTCAAAGGGGGAACCGTTTACGGCGAGACCGACGATTTCAGCTACAACATCGTCAAGGACCAGTGCCACATCAACGATTTCAACGCGACCATTCTGCACTTGATGGGGATCGACCACGAACGCTTCACGTACAAGTTCCAAGGGCTCGAACAGCGGCTCACCGGTGTCGAACCCCAGCGGGTTGTGACGGAAATCATCGCTTAGCTTGCCATGGATGCGCCACCGAAAAAGCCCGCTTCAGAACGCGCCAAAGCATACCTTTGGCCGTGGTTTGTCGCCTTCTTTTTGATCGAAGCCCTCGTCGGATACGGCGTAGTCCGTTCGCGAACCGTCTTGCTGGAGTCGTACAAGACCGACCAGGCCCAGTTGGACTGGGACAAATGGAAGGCCGACGCCAAGAAAATGGGCGAAGAAAACACCGGCCTCGTCACGCGCCGCGAACCTAAGGCAAATCAACCTCCCGGGTTGATCTTAATGCGCGACTACTTTCCGCAAATCCTGATCGCGTCCATCGCGCTCAGCGGCGTGCTGACTGGGATGACCATGCTGATGGTCTACGGAATCGTCCATCAGCCGCCGGTCCCGCCACGCGAAGATTGAACGGCCGGCTACTGTGGCATCGCGCTTAGTTTGCCCGCCTCGGGTGGCACTGGCGTCCAAAAGACGCCAGTGTGCGTACGGCAAAACATGGTGAACCCGAGTATTTGGCTTTGGCAAAGCACTACTCTTTTGCCCCGCCCAATTTGCTCGCCGCCCACACGGCCAGCTTCTCGCGAAAGATCTTCGCGTTGTGGCGAATATCCACCGGGAGCGCCTTCATCACGAAGACGTCGTCGATCGAGTGCGTCAGTTCGCTCTTCTTTCCGAGGGCAATCAGCTCTTGAACCAGCTCACGCTCGGCGGCTGCCGAGGCGGGAAACTTATCCGGCCAAGGCTCGGCAATGATTACCGGGCGCTGGCTGCCGGGCGATCCAACGCCGACCAGGGCACTACGATAAATAGCTGGATGCTGGTTGTAGATTGCTTCGCAGCAGATCGTGAACATCACACCATGGGCCGTCGTTACCCGATGGGCCTTGCGGCCACAAAACCAAAAACGGCCTTGGTCGTCGAAATAACCAACGTCGCCCATCCGGTGCCAAAACCGCTCGCCGTCGGCAACCTTGTGCAGGGCATTGGCATCGGTCCGCGTCACATACTGTCGCGTCACGACTGGGCCGCTCACCATCAACTCCCCAATCTCCCCTGGCGGCACTTCGCGCGTGCTTGCGATATCAGGCAATGGCCCGTCCTCGATCGCGATCGCCTTCCAGCGAATTCCCGGAAACGGGCGGCCGACGCACGTCCCCTTTCCTCGCTGGGTGAGCGGCACAGTCTCGGCAAGCAATTCGCTCGCCGGCATCGAAGCAATCGGCAGCGCCTCGGTGGCGCCGTAGGGAGTGTGAACCTCGCCATCGAAGGCAATCGCCTTCCGCATGTGCCAGAGCACGTGAGGAGGAACCGGCGCGCCGGCGGACAGCACCCGCTTCAAAGTCGGCAACGTGAGATCATGGTCACGGCAATACTGCCCAACGACGTTAAGTAGCGCCGGCGAACCAAACGCCTGCGTCGCTTTCCAGTTGGTAATCGCCGCCACGATCTTACGCGGATCGGCCTTCGCCGGCCGCGTGAAATTCATCTCCGGAATCACCGTCGTGACCCCCATCGCCGCGTTAAATAGCGCGAACAGCGGGAAGCCCGGTACATCGATTTCGCCTGGCTGGATGCCGTAAAAATCGCGAATCTCGACCACTTGCTGATCGAATTGCCGGTGTTCGTATAGCACGCCCTTAGGCGGGCCGGTGCTTCCGGTGGTAAAGATGATCGCGGCCGGATCGTCGCTGCGGGTAGTCGGCAAGGGATAATCGGTCGCACCGATTCCCTTTTGGCGGACTCCATCCAACGTGTGGCCGCCCCAGAACCATCGCCACCCGACAGTCACTAAGAACGCCGCCCTAGGAAAGCGATGGTTGAGCATCGCTCGAAGCGTGTGCACCAAAGGAATCGCCACGAAGCCTTCCGGCTTGGCTTCTTCGAGACAGGCCAGCAGATTGGCGCGCCCCATGCCCGGGTCGACCAGGACCATCACCAAACCAGCTCGCAACATCGCGAAGACCAGCGCGATCAGCTGAATCCCCATCGGGACCATCAGCACGATCCGCATTCCAGGTCGTGCGCCCGACGCCAACAGCCCGCGGGCCAGCCGATCGACTTCAGCATCAAAATCGGCAAACGTGATTTGCTTATATCGCCCGTTGCCAAGCGGCTCGGCGATGGCGACCTGCTGAGGCGAATTCCGCGCCCACTCGCGCAGGCGATCGGCGACATTGCAAGTCTCTGGGCTGACTTCAAGCGGTTGGCTCATCCCGCCTTTGCTCCGCTGGCGGCCTTGCGATTTCGCACGCAGTCGCACGCGAACTCGACAACCAGACTCGCGATATCGATATCGTGCGCCCTGGCGAGGCCTTTCCACCCCGGCACAGCATTGACTTCGAGCACGGTCCACCCGCCGGGCGTTTCCAGCAAGTCGACACCCGCGATGGTCGAGCCCACGCACCCGGCCGCGCGCCGTGCCACGTGTACAAGTTCATCAGTAAGCGGAAAGAGTTCCACTTTGGCGCCGCGGCTAACATTCGCGCGCCAGTCGCCGGGGTTCGAGCGGCGAATCGCCCAGGCCCGATCGCCCAACAGGAACACGCGAACGTCGTAGCCATCGTTGGGCACAAACTCTTGCAAGTAAACAATCGAGCCGCCGCCCGTGAGAAGTTTGAACGCCCGCCAGGCGAGATCGACGTCGTCGATCCGCATCAGCCCGCGTCCTTCGCTACCAAACAGCGGCTTCACGATGACATCGCGGCCAAGCAACTCGAACGCCGCCAGCGACTCGTCGATGGTTTGGCAAGCGATCGTGCGTGGCGTCCGAATGCCCGCCAGCGCCAACCGTGCCGATGTGAGATACTTGTCGACGGCAGCCTCGACGGCCTTCGGTGGATTCAACACCACCATGCCGGTTGCTTCGAGAATCGCCAAGGCGTCCATCCGGAAAACGACTTGCTCGAGCGACCCAGGCGGCATCGTGCGAACCAGGATCGCGTCGCAGGCGGCGAGATCGACTTCTCCCACGGTGATGCGACACGGGTCCGCTTGCATCGCGGCGACATGCCCCGATAATTCGGCGAACGGGATGATTGCCATCTCGTGCTGAGCGCCGCCCGCGCGAATTAAATCGCGTGCGTACCATCCATCAGGATCGGCCAAGACTCCGATACGCATGTAGAAACCGCAAAATTCCAGTCGAAATAGGGGGTCGCAAAGGCTCTTGCCAACGTCGCTGAGTAAGCTTTGGCAAGTAAACTTCGCAGTGTACTCGGTGCAAGCGATTTCGGCACGGCCTGTCGGCATCTCACCTCAATTCGCACCGAACCCCACCTTCGCCCCTCATGTCCTGGCAGGGAATGCCGTACTTCATTTTCATACTGTTGTGCGCCTTGTTCAGCGTCAGCTTCCTGCTGATGAAAAAGGCGGTGCTGGGCTTTTCGCCTGCGGCAGTCGGATTCGGCCGCGTCCTGGGTGGGATGTTGTTTCTCGTCACGTTCTTCTGGCTGCTGGGAGAACGCCGCAAGCTCCGGCTTGCCGATTCCATCCCGATCCTGATCGTCGCGCTCTTTGGTTTCGCATGGCCCTTCTACATTCAGCCGGAGATCATTCCACGCGTTGGCAGCGGCCACATGGCGGTGATCGTCAGCCTGGTGCCACTCTTGACCATTGCCATTTCCGCCGTTTGGCTCGGCATCATGCCAACTGGACGGCAATTCGTCGGCGCCATCGGCGCATTCATCTGCCTCGGTATTCTCAACTGGGACCGCATGCAGACAGATCTGCGAGTCGGCGACCTTCTGTTGGCCGCGACCGTGCCGATTGGTTATGCCGTCTCGAACATCTGCGTTCGCCAGCAGCTCTCTCATTGCTCGGCCATGGAAACGACCGGCACCAGCCTGGCAGTCGCGACGCTCGCGTCGGCACCAATGGCTTTTCTGTCACCAAGTCCCCCAAACGTTGAAGCTGGAACTTTTTGGTGGAGCCTGGCCTCGATCGCTGTGCTGGGCGTCGTCCACGCCGGCTTCAGCTCGTGGCTGTTCAACAAGCTGATTCACGATCAAGGGCCGCTGTTTGCCGGAATGATGACCAACGTCGCGCCAATCGGCGCCGTACTGATTGGCATCTACGACGGCGAAAAGTTCACCGTGACGCAGGGATTCGCGTTGGCTGGAATCGTAGCCATGGTGACGCTGGTGCAGTTCGGCAGCGCAGCCACGCGCGAGCCGTTGCCCTCGCCGGAAGAACTGCACGTTGCCAAAGCGGAACGGTAGAGCGCCACTCGTAGCGACACCGCTACCCGCGCACTTTCGACATGTCTTCCCAGAAGTAAACGTAGATATCCAGGTCGTGCTTGAGTGGGCAATCGCGCGACGGCGAAACACGCGCTTTTCGGAGACTTACCCACTCCATCTTTCCGCCCCTTTTCCAAGTCACGCGAAAAGTCCCAATCATGAGCAGCTCGACAGTGCAACCGTGAACATCGACTGCTAGTTTTCCATGCGTTTGAAGTCCGGGAAAACGCACCCCGCATCCGACAGGCCTGGAGTCTCGTGGGAGCTCAGGCGTGTATTTAAGGGAGCCAAGCCGTGAGTAAGCGAACGAAACGGCGAGAGCGCTAAAGAAAATATGGATCAACCAGAGCACAGCGGGCACCATGAACAGCGGACAGCCCACAAGCACCCATGCGGGTACAGGTGGCTTGAACATATGCACCACCCACACAACCGCGCTCGACCACTGAACGATCACGGCAAAGGCGGTTAGCACGTAGGTCGTAACGATCGCGAACCGCGTACGCGGCCGGCAGGGCACCTCGGACGTTTGATCAAGTTCCAACTGGCACCAGAGTCAGAGGAAGAATTACCTCTCGCCTAAGTCAGAATATCGCGGATCACGTTTCCGTGAACATCAGTCAAGCGATAGTCGCGGCCCTGAAAGCGATAAGTGAGCCGCAGGTGGTCCATGCCGAGTTGGTTCAGAATCGTCGCCTGAAGATCGTGCACGTGGGTTTGATTCTCGACCGCACTCCAGCCAATCTCGTCGGTCGTGCCGCGAATGTAGCCTGGCTTCGTCCCGCCTCCGGCCAGCCACATCGTGTACGCGTCAACGTGATGATCGCGGCCGATCGTCTCGCGCGATTCCCCCAGCGGCGTGCGGCCGAACTCTCCGCCCCACACCACCAGCGTCTCGTCGAGCAAGCCTCGTCGCTTCAAATCCATCACCAAGGCGGCGCTCGGTTGGTCGACCTCTTTGCAGATGTTGTCGAGCGCATTTCCCAGGTCGAGCGGCCCACCGTGCATATCCCAATCGGTGTGGTAAAGCTGAACGAACCGCACACCGCGCTCGATCAATCGGCGAGCCAGCAAGCAATTCATTGCGTACGACGATTTCCCTTTTTCCGCTCCATACAGGGCCATCGTCTCGTCCGATTCATCGGAGACGTCCATTAATTCCGGCGCACTGGTTTGCATGCGGAACGCCATCTCGTAGGCGGCGATGCGCGTATCGATCTCCGGATCGCCTACCGTGTCGCGGCGCAAACGGTTGAGATCACCCACCGCGTCGACAAAGCGCCCTTGCTCCCCGTGATCGATCCCCGGCGGCGCCGCCAAATCGAGGATGGGGTTGGCCCCCTTCAGGAACGGCACGCCTTGGTACACGCTCGGCAAAAATCCGCTCGTCCACAGCGCAGCGCCACCTCGCGGGCCGCGCGGCCCCGACTGCAGCACGCAAAATGCCGGCAAGTTGTCTGAGACGCTTCCCAAGCCGTACGTCACCCACGATCCCATGCTCGGCCGGCCGAACTGGGGCGATCCGGTGTTGAGGAAGACCTTCGCCGGACCGTGATTGAAGACGTCGGTCTTCATCCCCTTCACCCAGCAAATCTCGTCGACGATCTTTTGCTTGTGCGGAAGGAGTTCGCTCAACTCCATGCCACACTGCCCGTACTTCGCGAATTTTCGCTTCGATCCCAGCAGCTTGGCGTCGGCCTTCAGGAACGCAAATCGCTTCCCTTTGGTAAACGATTCCGGCGGTGGTTGCCCGTGCAGGTCGCGGAGCTTGGGCTTATCGTCGAACAGTTCCAACTGGCTCGGTCCGCCCGCCATGAACAGGAAGATCACGGCCTTGGCTTTGGCGGGAAAATGCGATGGCTTGGCGGCTAGCGGATTGGAGCTTTCCGCGGCCGAAGCATCCTGGTGCGAAAGCGCCGAGAGCGCCATGCCGCCAATGCCAAGCCCGCAGTTCTTAAGGAACTCGCGTCGGGCAGCTGCGTATTGATTATCGGTGTCGCTCATCGTCGTTACTCCCGCGAGATGAACTCGTCCAAGTTGAATAGCACCCTCGCCACCCGCGACCAAATCGCATTTTCGTCCGCTGCCGTCGAACTTTTGGCAAACGCTTCCAGGCGATCCAGTTCCGCAATTTGCGGATCTCGCCCCAAAGCCACACGAAATGCCCAAGCGGCACGGCTGCGGGTATCGGTCGGTCCTTCGGTCACAATCCGCTCGCCAAAGGCCTCGGCCAACTCGACGAACGCTGGATCATTTGCCAAGTGAAGCGCCTGCAGTGGCGTGTTGCTGCGATTGCGCCGCGTGCAGGCCGTTTGGGCATCGGGGGCGTCGAACGTAGTCATCAGAGGATGCTGACATTGCCGCCACAAGTAGGTGTAAATGCCGCGCTTCCACCGGTCGGCCCCTTGGCTCTCGGTCCAGACACGCTTGTTTTGCGTGAAGCTGAAGACCTCGAGCGGTTGAGGCGGAAACACACCCGGACCGCCGAGCGATTGCGTCAACCGTCCGCTCGTGGCCAGTGCCGCGTCGCGAACGAGCTCGGCCTCGATTCGCAACCGCTGCTGCCGCGCCAGGAGCTTGTTCAGCGGGTCGATCGCCACCACTTCGGGCCGCATTTCCGACGCCTGACGATAGGCAGCGCTCGTCAAAATCAACTTGTGTAGCGCCTTGCGACTCCAGCCGTTTTCGGCGAACCACACGGCCAGCTTATCGAGCAACTCCGGATGCGTAGGGAGCGACCCCTGCATGCCGAAATCGTTGTCGGTTTCGACAAGGCCGCGCCCAAAATGTTGCTGCCACACGCGATTGACCATCACGCGCGCCGTGAGCGGGTGTTTGCCATCAACCAGCCACTTTGCCAGATCGAGCCGCGTCTTCAACTCGCCTGCCGCCCCCGACGAAAGCGAGCCAGGAACGCCCGGTGAAACGTCGGCGCCGCGACTCAAAAAGTCTCCGCGCAGATGGATGTAGGTTTGTCGCGGCATCCCGACTTCTTTGCAGACGAGCGTTGTGGGGATCGCTTCGCGAGCTGCTTTGAGATCTTTGCCAACTGCCTGCAGAACCTCTTCTTTGGCGAGGGCCGCCGCGACGACTCTAAGTTCGGAGGCGATCGCGTCCCGATCGGTCGGCATAAATTGGTCGGCCGGCTTTTCAAGTCGGCGCTGCGCCGCGACCGGAAGGTTGACGAAAGGGCTTTCCCCATTGGTCGCCGAAATGCGAAATCGCGTCATCGCGCGAGCCGGTTTGTCGCCGAATTTCAGCGTGAAACGCATATTCACCGAATCACTGACGACGGCCGGTTGTTCCAGCACGAAGACGATCGAGGCGCCGGGATCATCGGCCTTCGTCTCGCCGACGGACCATCCAGCGTTGGGATCGTTACCCAGCGCTTTGCTGGCTTCGTTCCCTGGCGCTTCGCGGTCAGCGAATGCTTTCGCGAACTTGAGCGGCTTGTCGGCGGCTTCCAGAGTGATGCCGGTCAGCAAGAATTCTCCGTTCTCGCCGCGACCCAAGCCAACGCCTTCTCCCTTTCCGTCGACAGGAGGAAGTGCCTCCACGCGGATTGCGGAAATCGACTTGTACCTTTGCCAGCCTTCGACGACGTAGGTTTCACCGGCTTCGCTGGGGCCACTGGCGACAATCGACAGGTCATCGAGTCGCTGGACTTTCGTCCCCTTCGTCGAACGAACATCGCGGGCGGCAAAGTGCGCATAGCCATCACGCTTCTGCTCACGCAGTTTGACGACTTGCTGATCGATATCGATGTTCGCTTGACCAAACGCCTCGGTTGGCTTGGCCTTCATTTCGTCCAGCTGCTTTTGGAACGTATCGATTCGGGCTTCAAGTTCACTCGTAGGGAGCGATTGCTCACGTTCTTCGATCGCATTGAAGAACGCATACAACCGGTAGTAGTCGGCCTGACTGACAGGATCGTACTTGTGGTCGTGGCACTGGGCGCACCCCACGGTGAGCCCCAGCCAAACGGCCCCGGTCGTATTCGTTCGGTCGACCGTCCGCTCAGCGCGGAATTGCTCGGGGTCCGTCCCCCCTTCTTCGTTGAACGACGTGTTGCGATGGAAGCCGGTCGCCACAATTTGGTCGGTCGTCGCGTTCGGCAACAGATCGCCGGCCAGCTGTTCTGTCGTGAACTGGTCGAACGGCATGTCGTCGTTAATCGCATGAATCACCCAATCGCGCCACGGCCAGATCGAACGTGGCCCGTCGATGGTGTAACCGTTCGAGTCGGCATAGCGCGCCGCGTCGAGCCAATACCGCGCCTGCCGCTCGCCGAAGTGCGGCGACGCCAGCAACCGATCGACCATCCGCTCGTACGCGTCGGGCGACTTATCGGCCAGGTACTCGTCGATCTCGGCAGTACTAGGAGGCAATCCCAATAAATCGAACGATGCCCGACGAATGAGAGTCGTTCGGTCTGCCTCTGGCGACGGCGTGAGACCTGCCTTCTCCATTCGCTCGAGAATGAAGAAGTCGACGTCGTTCTTGGGCCACGCAGTATTGCGGACTGCGGGGATCGGCTTGGCCTTCGGCGGCACAAACGCCCAATGCGGTGTGTACTCGGCCCCTTCGTCGATCCACTGGCGAAGAACGGCAATCTCTTCGGGTTTGAGGGGATCACCCGTCTCAGGCGGCGGCATCCGCGATTCGTCGGTAGCCGTAATCTTGGCCAGCAACAAACTCTCGCCCGACTTCTCCGGGACAATCGCATTGGCCGCAACCGCAGCATCGCGGAGATCGAGCCGCAATTCTCCTTGCTGCGTGGCCGGGCCGTGGCACTTAAAGCAGCGATTCGACAACAGGGGGCGGACTTGGCTTTGGTAGTCGACGCGCGGCTCACCCGCTTGGGCAAAACCTGCTACAGCCAACACGCAAATCGCGAGTGAACGGGCACGGCAAAACATCGGCGAAAGGGTCCCTTCGCAAGCGTGACGACGCTATCCATCCATGCCAGCTTATCCGGCCCATTTTCGTGGACAAGAGTAGTTTACCAGCGGGCCTCGAAAAGGGCCGCTTTTGCGCCAATCACGTGCCGATTGGTTGTGGCGCCGGGCGTTGGATCGAGCACGCCTCGCTTGCCATGGCCGTGTAGTCAGGGCGGTCGGCCGAGGTCTGGTGACGAAACGCCTTCACGATCTTGCCATCGGCAATGACAAAAGCGCCGGGCAACTGGAAGACATCTCCCTGTACTTTGCCTGCACCATGACCGCCGAACGATTGCGCCCCGCGGACCCAAATCACAGGGCCAAGAATGCTCCACAGCGATCCTCGACCAAGCTCGAACGCGGCATAGAGTTGGCGCTCGGGATCGCTTATCCGCGGGACATCCGCGAGGCCGTACTTCGCGAAAAAGTCCCCTGCCGCATCAGGTTCCAACATCGAAACCAGGACGATGCCGAGCCCCTGCGTCTCAATCGCTTGCCGCTGCTGTTGAATATCGGCCAACGCCTCTCGACAAAATGTGCAACCGCCGTGGCGAAGAAAAACCAGCAGGCGAGGTTGCGAGCGAGAAAGGTCCCCAAGCGACTCTCCCTTCTGATCGTGAAAGTTTTGCATAGCATCGGCCAGCGCCAGTGCGGGAGCCGTCCTCGCATGTGCGGCTTTGGCTGCTCCATGCAAAATCAATAGGAACGGCACCAACCAGATCACATCATTAGTGAGGTTGGTCCAACCGAACGCCCAAGGGACGGTCCCATTTAAGGCGTAGAAGACGAGTCCAATCGGCCCAAACAACTTGCCTAAGAATCCGACGAACGTAATAAGCCAATGCCGATAGGGATCGCGCGCGGCAATCCAGTAACCAATGCCATACACGCCGACGATCATTCCGATGCACTGCCACAGCCACAGCTCGTCCGGAACTTTCAAGCCAACGAGTTGAAAGTACGACTTGGGTGCCAGAACGCAGTAAGCGCCCCATGCCAGGTTGTAGATCCCTGCGATTCTTAAGACCCACGACATCCAAGCCGGGGCCTGGGAATCCTCAAGAGAATTACTTCGCTGCACTGAGTTGTTCATGGTGGCCTCCTCACTCGCAACCGATAGGCGCGCACGATATTAACTCACGCGAACGTGGGTGCACCCTAATTATGGCCTGAGAATCCGAGCGAGAGGCTCGGAACGTGCAGAGCGGGAACGCAAAAAGGCGACGGAGGACCGTCGCCTTCTTTAGTGTAGATCGCGGCCGCTAAACGGCGGCCCCATTGCGCGGCAAGCATTTTACGCCGCAAACATCGCACTATTTTTTGCGGTGGCGAATCCGTGCACGCATCCGACGCTTCTTACGACCCAGTTTGCGACGACCTTTACCCGTCTTCTTGACACCCACGAATGAATCCTTGAACGAATGTGTGAAAGGGCCCTGACCAAGCGGCGGACCATTCACAAGTCGCCTGCGTTTTAGGTGGCCGAAACTCGCAATCTTACCGTGGCGCGTGATTTTCGCAAGATCGACACGCAAGCATCTGTTGGCGCCCTTCGCCCCCTCCCGCTTGAGCCGGAAGTCCTTTATACTGCAAAGTTTACCGCTCTCGCGCAGCTCGCCTCTATACTGTGCTGTTTGTGTGGCTCCCGCCGCCCTTGGCCAGTTGAACCGTCCGCAAGTGAAGCTCAGCCGTGATCATCATCCTTAAACCCGACGTTACCGAAGACCAAATCAGCCACCTTCTGGAGCGGCTCGAAAGCCTCAACCTCAAGGCGCACATCAGCCGTGGCACGTTCCGCACGATCGTTGGGGTCATCGGTGACGAAGACAAGATCCGCCAGGAACCCCTCACGGCTATCCCGGGCGTCCTCGACGTCATGCCCGTTCTCCCGCCGTACAAGTTGGCCAGCCGCGAAGCGCACCCCAAGTCGAGCATCGTTAACGTCGCCGGCGTCAAAATCGGCAACGGCAACTTGGGGATGATCGCCGGCCCTTGCGCTGTCGAAGAGCCCGAGCGAATGCACCGCATCGCGGCTTCGGTCAAAAAGTCGGGCGCGAACATCTTTCGCGGCGGCGCCTACAAGCCGCGGACGAGCCCCTACGCGTTCCAGGGCCTCGGTGAAGAGGGGCTCAAGATCCTCAAAGAAGCTGGGCAAGCCCACGGCATGCCGGTCGTGACCGAAGTCACCGACCCGCGTAATGTGGAGCTCGTCGCCCAGTACGCCGACATGCTGCAAATCGGCGCGCGGAACATGCAGAACTTCGTGCTTTTGTCGGAAGTCGGCAAAACAAAGAAGCCGGTCCTCCTCAAGCGCGGCATGAGCGCCACCGTGCAAGACTTGCTGATGAGCGCCGAGTACATCTTGGCGCAAGGGAACGCCGACGTTGTTTTGTGCGAGCGCGGCATCAAGGGCTACGACCCAACCACCCGCAACCTTTACGACGTCGCCGCGGTTGCCGTGGCCAAGCGGCTCTCGCACTTGCCGATGATCGTCGACCCCAGCCATGCCACCGGGCGGCCCGACATCATCCCCGCTTGTGCCTTGGCAGGCGTGGCCGTGGGTGCCGACGGCGTCCACATCGAAGTTCACGATTGCCCCGAAAAGGCGAAGTCGGACGGGCCCCAAGCCTTATTGCCCGAGCAATATGCCGAACTGGCTGAGCAGATCCGACGGGTGGCAGCCGTCGTTCGCAAGCCCGACGCCGACAACGGCTAGTGTTCTAACGCTCCCCTGATAACGCCGCGTCCTACCTCGCGCTGGCGTTGTGCCGATCTGTTGAGAGACCTTAGGAGTTTCGTACGATGCGTCGCCCCATTATCGCCGGCAACTGGAAGATGAACCTTTCCAAGGCCGAAGCGGTTTCGCTGGCCCAAAAGGTCGCCGCTCAAGTCAAAGCCGGGGGAAAAGCGGACGTTGTGGTGTGCCCCACCTTCGTGCACCTCGACGCCGTCGCCCAAGTGCTGGCCGGTACGCAAGTCGGCCTGGGTGCTCAAGACTGTTACCACGAAGGCAACGGCGCCTACACAGGCGAAATCAGCACGGCCATGCTGCTCGATTTGGGCTGCAAGTACGTCATCCTGGGCCACAGCGAACGGCGCCACATCCTGGGCGAGACCGATGGGGCCGTGAACCGAAAGACCAAGGCCGCGTTAGCCGCCGGCCTGATCCCAATTGTCTGCGTTGGCGAGACGCTGGCCGAACGCGAAGCGGGGCAAACTCACGCGGTAGTTCAAGCGCAGTTCGATGGGTCGCTGGCCGGCCTGACCGACGAGCAAATGGCCAAAATCATCGTCGCTTACGAGCCCGTTTGGGCCATTGGGACAGGCAAGAATGCCACCCCCGCCCAAGCGGCAGAAGTGCATGCTGATCTTCGCACATTGATTGCGAATCGGTACAATTCAACAATCGCGGATCGCGTGCGAATCCAGTACGGGGGAAGCGTTAAGCCAGAAAACGCTGCCGAACTCCTGTCGCAACCGAATATCGACGGCGCGCTCGTCGGTGGAGCATCGCTTAAAGCCGAAAGCTTCCTGGGAATCATTGCGGGCGCTTAGCGAATCGAAGCGATCGACCTCGATAGGACCGCCAGACGGGGCCAAGGACGCCCCTGTCGATGTGAACTTTAGCCCCTGATGATGGGGCCTCAATTGGAGTGCTGAGATGTTGGTTTTGTTCGCTGCCGGAGATTTCGTCGCGAAGTTCATCTTCGGGACGATCGTGTTCGTCCTTTCGCTCTTCCTGATCCTGTTGGTTCTGGTCCAACGTGGAAAGGGGGGCGGCCTCACGGGTGCTCTCGGCGGCATGGGCGGACAGAGTGCCTTCGGCACCAAGGCAGGTGACATGTTCACTCGCGTGACCATTATCACGGCCGCAATCTGGATTCTCACTTGCTGGTTCGCCGGAAAGTATTTCTCGCTCGGCAGCACGCAAATCCTAGGGAGCGGCGGTAGCCGTTCCACCATCAATGCCGTCGAAGGCGGGGCCGACACCAAGACGTCCGGCAAGGGTGGCGCTGGAAAAGAGGCCGGCAAAGACACTGGTAAAGAAACCGACGAGAAGACGACCGAAGGCAAGGACCACAGCAAAGCAACAGACGATAAGAGCCCAGGCATTAAGGCCGGCGGCGACAACGACGCCAAGACGTCGGACGAGTCGAGCACTGAGAAGGCATCCACCGAATCGAGCGGCGCCGCTGCTGACAACACCAAGACCGACGCGTCGAAAGAGACTTCGACCGAAGAAAGCAAGTAGTCGGGACCTGGGACGCGTAACCGTGGTCGCGGTCCAACGATGTCGCCGTTCTTGTTTTCTAGGTAACGAGTCCCGCCATTTTCGCCATTCAATCGTAACTCCGGAGCGTGATTGTGCTGCTGAGCATGACCGGACACGGTGAGGGGCGAAAGCAAAGCGACGGCTTGGCCGTTGTGGTCGAACTCCGCACCGTCAATAACCGTTATCTGAAACTGACCACGCGCTCGAACTTCCTCTCCGCCGCCTTCGAGCCCCTCGTCGAAGGTGTCGTTCGCGAACAAGTGCGTCGCGGTACGGTCAATGTGAATATCCAAGTCGACCGCAAAAGCGATCCCGACGATTACGTTCTGGATGAAGTGGTCCTCGAAAGCTATCGCCGCCAACTCGAACGCGTCAGCGCCAAGTGGAACGATGCGGCCACGATCCATCCGCAAACCCTTTTAACGCTGCCTGGCGTGGTTCGCGAAAAAGCGATCGGTGAAGACGCTGTCGAACAGCTTTGGCCAGTCGTAAAAGAGGCGCTCGTCGCCGGATTGGACTCCTTGGCCAAGTCCCGTTCCGACGAAGGACACGCCATGGGGCGCGACCTCGCGGAAAACATCGAGGCTATTTCCAAGGCGGTTTCGTCGATCGAGACCCGCGCCCCCGACGTCGCCGCAGGCTACCGTTCGCGGCTGCTAGAGCGAGTGAATCAATACGTCGCCGAGTTGGGAGTATCGATCACGGCCGGCGACGTCGCGCGGGAAGTCGCTATGTTCGCCGATCGGACCGATATTTCCGAGGAACTCGTGCGACTGAAAAGCCACCTTCGCCAGTTCAATAAGCTCGTCGAATCGGACGAGCCTGCGGGGCGCAAGCTCGACTTTGTGACTCAAGAGTTGTTCCGCGAAATCAATACAGTCGGTTCCAAGGCTCAGGATGGCCCCATCGCGCTGCACGTGATCGAGGCCAAGGCAGCGATCGAGCGGATTCGCGAGATGGTTCAGAACGTGGAGTAAGACGACGTATGACGGCTGGATCGAAAACGCCGAACGTCGCGAAACCTAAGGAGCGGATCGCGATCATTTCTGGCCCATCGGGGGCGGGAAAATCGACCGTGGTCCGTCGTTTGGCCTCCGATTGTTCGGTTCCACTGCGGGTAAGCATTTCCGCCACCACCAGAAAGCCTCGCGAAGGCGAGGTGAACGGGGTCAACTACCACTTTTTATCGAAAGAGGACTTCGCCCGGCGACAGGCCGCGAGCGAGTTCTTAGAAGCCAAAGAGGTCTTTGGCCGGGGGGAATGGTACGGCACGCTCAAATCGGTTGTTGCCGAGGGATTGAACGCCGGAGACTGGGTAGTCCTCGAAATCGACGTCGAAGGGGCCATGTCGGTCCTGGAGACCTACCCGGACGCCGTGACAATTTTTGTCCATGTAGGTACGCTAGAAGAACTGGAAAATCGCTTGCGGGGTCGCCGGACCGAATCAGAAGAAGCGATTCAAAGGCGGCTGGAAGTCGCCCGGCGCGAACTCACCTACCTCCCCCGCTATCAATACGAAGTCATCAATCACACGGTCGAACAGGCCGTTGCCGATATTTGCCGGATACTCAATCGTTTGGAAGAGGTTTGAAATGCTGGAAGAAATGAAGGAAGAGCGGGTTGTCAACAAAGTCGGCGGCCGCTTTAAGCTGTCGACCCTCATGCAAAAGCGCCTGCTGCAACTGCAACGCGGAAGCCCGGCTCTCGTAGCTGGCGACACCAAGAACAAGATGGAAATCGTGCTGGAAGAAATCCTGCAAGATAAAATCTATCTTGATACTTCCAACGAAGTGAAGATCACCGGCGATCTCGGCGGCGGCCCAGGCGAAAGCGTCGATCTCGACTTCGGCGAATAGTTTGTTGCCGGCGATTCGACTCGTTCCAAGACGCGAACAAATTCGTTTTGCCACAGAGTTCTCAGAGAGAACGGTTCTCGGCGGCAAAGGGCCGAAGGCCCGACAGATCTCAGCCGGGGCCGTAAGGCCCCGGATTCCAGGACGAAGGTTCCAAGGCCCGAAGGTGCCGACAGAAAAGCAGCTCCCGGAAGGGATTGGGGAACACACACGCCGATTTCCGAAATCAAGATTCATCGGAAATCGTTTCTAACTCGCTGTCTAGAGCCACCGCTTTGTCGCAACCACATCTCATCATCGGCGTCACGGGAGGCATTGCCGCTTTCAAAACGGCGGCAATGGTGAGCAAGCTCGTCCAAGCGGGCCTCGACGTCACCGCCGTGATGACCGAAGCCGCAACCGAGTTTGTCGGCGAAGCAACCTTCGCCGCCCTGTCGGGGCGGCAAGTCGCGCGGACTGTCTTCGACCCCGCTTACCCGCTGGGGGCCCACATCGAGTTAGCCAGAAAGGGAAGCGTGTTCTGCATCGCTCCCGCAACCGCCGACTTCATGGGCAAAGCCGCCCACGGGCTTGCTGACGATTTGCTCTCGACCCTCTATCTCTGCTTCACCGGCCCCGTGCTCATGGCACCCGCGATGAACTCCGAGATGTGGGAGAAGGCAGCCGTCCAGCGAAACGTTGCCCAACTTCGTTCCGACGGCGTCCAGATAATCGATCCCGAAGAGGGCTGGCTTAGTTGCCGGGTCCGCGGTTCCGGTCGCATGGCGGCGCCCGAAAAGATCATTACGGCGATCAACGCCGCTATCTCGAGCAAGTAGTCGCCTTCCTCGAACCTTCTTTCATGAGGTCCGTCCGTGGCCCGCATTCTCATTACCTCGGGACCCACGCGGCAGTACCTCGATCCCGTCCGCTACCTCACCAACGCTTCCAGCGGCCGCATGGGCGACGCGCTCGCCCGAGCCGCGTTGGCACTGGGGCATGAAGTGGTGATCGTCTCCGGCCCCGTGGAAGTCAAGTATCCCGATGCAGCCACGGTGCATTGGATTACCAGTACGGACGAGTTGCTCGAGGTCAGCCGCCGCGAGTTCCATCACTGCCAAGGCGTAATCGGAGCAGCCGCCCCTTGCGACTACCAGCCGCGCCGCGTCTCCGAAACCAAGATCTCCAAAACCGGCGGGCCGCTGGTGCTGGAACTGATCGAAACACCCGACGTGATGGCGACTTTAGGGGCCGAGAAACGCTCCGATCAGTGGGCCGTCGGGTTCGCGTTGGAAACCGACGATCAGCGATTCAAAGCCCTCACCAAGCTCATCAAAAAGAGCTGCAACCTGATGGTGCTCAACGGCCCGCAAGCGATGAACTCACTCGATAACCAGGTCGAAATCATGGAGTCGTCAGGCGAAGTCATCGCCTCGTCCTCCGGAACAAAAGAGCTCGTCGGCCGCAAGATTCTCGATGTGATCCAAGAGCGGTTGATTCATCCTGCCGGCTGAATTACTCACTCGGCGCTGGAAACAGCACCCGTTCGATCAATCGCCACATCATCAGCATGCCCATCATGAGCAACATGAGGATGCCAAAGATCGCGATCAGCATCCAGCCAAGCTCTTCAAATTGATCGAAAATCGGCTTCGCGAATTCCCACCAGATTTTCTTCCAGAACAAGAGGCAAGCAAGCGTCGAGACGCAAAGATAAGGTCCATAGGGAATGTCGCGCCGTCCCGAAAGCAACGTCTGGCCCACGGCGAACAGAATTGCCGTTAACGGCGCCATAAAAAAGATCACGGTGCTGGCCTGCCACCCGACAAAGGCTCCGGTCATCGACATGAGCGTCACGTCGCCGAAGCCCATCGCTTCTTTGCCAAGCGAAACTTGCCCCACAACGCGGACGGCCCAAATCAGTCCCCCCCCCACGGCTAGGCCGATCAGCGAGGAAAGGAGCATTTGCCAGCGCATGGCGTCCACGCTCCACCAGAGGACGGCGATCACGAGCGAGCCCACGACCGCCAGGCCCACTAAGAGTTTCCAGGCCGGGCTGCGGAAAAAACTCGCGATGGCAAATTGAAAGCCTTTGATCCAACCGCGGCGGAGCGTGCACAAGTAAGGAACAAGGGCCATGCACCATAGGACGAAGATCCCCAGCCCCAGTGCAAGTCCCCATGGACCGTCGAGCCATGTCGGCCAGGGGTTGGCAAA
>CAZWSX010000012.1:0-194873 GCA_964636985.1 uncultured Pirellulaceae bacterium
ATGTCATTGGGAAGCTGGACGATGCACCACGCGTCAATCCAAGATCGCGACTACCAAAAAGTTATGGAAATTGGATCAGTGGGACACGCGGCAATGGCTTTTGGAAATCCGACCTTCCCCAAGTCAATGCCATCACCAAAAACAAGCCGATAAAATACGTTAACGGACGCCCGGTATTCACACCTTGGTCAAAGGGAAGAATCCCGTTCCAACCTGGTGAACTTGACGGGTCAGAAAAAGACTTTGATAAGGTCTATGACTTCATCATGAAGAAGTACAAATTGTCTAGTCGTAGCGCAGCAGAAACATACCTGAGAAACGCGAGACTGACGCCTCATCATCTAAACAACACGACCATCGAGTTGATTCCAATGGACTTACATAGCAATGTGCCACACATCGGATCAGCATCTGATCTCAGGGGAGGGTATTGAAGATGACCGACGCCAAGTTTGAACTGCTACGGGCTCGTTTGTTTGAAGAAAGGGCAAAGGACGTGACCTCATCCCTAAAAGCGGTGGAAAGGTTGTTCCCGCTTACGGAGCGACACCGACGAGTCCTACTCGAGTTTGGTGGACCAATTTGTTTCGAGAAAGGTGCTTTTTTTCGTGCAGCTGAATCCAACCCGTGGGCTAGAAAAGATAACGGATGTAATAGTCTAAACATGCTGCTCGGTCTAGGTGAAGGAGACTTCAGTATCATGGACAATGTCAAGCGGACAGAAGGAGAACTGCCGCCTTCATTCGTGCCAATAGCGGAATCGCCTGGAGGAAACTTAGTGTGCGTGGACAAGCATGGCATTGTCTACTTCTGGGATCACGAAAGTATGCGAGACGAAGGGTATTGGAAGGTTGCCGAGACCGTCAACGACTTCTTTGACCGACTCAAGCCAGACGATTCTCCTCCAACGGACATCTCTGGCATCGTTGACGCGTGGCTCGATTTCTAAAGAAGGATGACTCACGCCGACTCTCCTCCGCCGTTGCTGGCGTCCTCAGGAGGGTAGCGTCGCCTTGCGCCAGTTGATCGCATCCACAATCGTCGCGTCCAAATCGAATTTCCGCTCGTAGGCGATGGCCTCGCGGATTCGGGATAGGTCGGGAACGCGGTGGCGGATGTCTTCGAAATCGGCGTCGTAGGCTTCGCGGTACGATTGGAACTCGATCGGTGACGATGAGCCCGCCAGGGCGATGGTTCGCTTGGCCAAGTTGAGGATTGAAATCGGGTGGTCGCTGCCGATGTTGAAAACGCGGCCGAAGGCGGAAGTTGTTTCGACCAAGGTTACGACGGCGCGGACCACGTCGGCTACGTGCGCGAAGCAGCGGGTTTGCTTGCCGTCGTCGTGAATCACCAGCGGGCGATTTTGCAGGGCCGCCTCGACGAAGCGGGGGAGCACCATCCCGTAGGCGCCGCTCTGGCGCGGGCCGACCACGTTGAAGAATCGCCCTACGACCACCGGCATGCCGTACTGCCGCGCGCAGGCGAGCGCGAGAAATTCGTCGATGGCTTTCGAAACGCCATACGACCAACGCGGCTTCGTTGTCGCTCCGAAAACGAGGTCGTCGTCCTCACTCCAAGTCGCTTTGGGATTCTTGCCGTAGACTTCGCTCGTGCTGGCAATGAAGACTCTTACGGGGTGACCACCGCGGACGAAGCGGTTTCGCAATTCGTCGAGCAGCAGCTGCGTAGGCTGGATGTTGCGTTCGATCGTTTCGAGCGGCGTTTTGGCGATCAGTGCGACTCCGACCGCCGCGGCCAGATGGTAGACCTGCTCGGCTCCATCGATGGCTTCGTGGAGGAGGGCTGGATCGCCGATCGAGCCCTTGAGAAAACGCAAACGGTCGGAAGCGAGGGCGTTTTTCAGATTGCCTCTGGTTCCGGTCGATTCATCGTCGACCACCGTTACGCGATCGCCGCGTGCCAGCAATGCTTCGGTCAGATGCGAGCCGATAAAGCCGGCACCGCCGGTCACCAGTACTTTTTTCATGGTTCAATCGCGGACCGCCGCAAGCGGCGCTCGGCTGGATCTTTCTAGTTTGTCGATTGTAAGGTGACTGGTGAAACTGGCTTCCCTGGTGGAGCGATTGCCAAATCGGGGAGGGAACGCTTTACAATAACGGGGCTACGACGACGAACGCTCCCGTATGCGAATTTGGACTCCAGCGGAGGCTGCCGCTTCATGATTCTCGCTATTTCTCGAGGCCAACGGGTTGGTATTCCGGCAACCTACGCCCGATTCCGGCCGCTTTGCGTCATCGCCTGGTGTTTGCTGCTGACAATTTCCGGTCCGGCGGTGCATAGCCGGTTCGCCATGGCTCAGGAAGCAAAATCGTCCAGCGAGGCCTTGGCGTCTTACGCCGATGCCGCGAATTTCCAGAATAACGAAGCCTTCGATCTTGCCGTCGAGGAGTGGACCAAGTTTTTGGCCACTCACCCGGACGACCCTTTGGCACCTAAAGCTCGACACTACCTGGGCGTTTGCCAGAAGCAACTTAAGCAATACGACAAGGCGGCCCAAACGTTCGCCGAGGTCCTTAAAAAATACCCAAAATTCGAACTGCTGGACGATACGCTGCTGAACCTGGGCTGGTGCCAATGGATGCTAGGGACGGCTGGCGACGCCGCTCAGCTTCCCAAGGCGGTTGCGACGCTTGAGACGGTGATCTCGGAGCATCCCAAGAGTAAGTTGCTCGACCAGGCCCTTTATTTCCAGGGCGAGGCGAACTACGCCCAAGGAAAAAAGGACGAAGCCGTAGCGGCTTACGCGCGGCTGGCCAAGGATTTTCCCAAGAGCGATAAGCGGCCCGACACTCTTTATGCGTTGGGTGTCGCCTATGAGGAATTAGCGGCGTGGGCCAAAGCCAAGGAGGTGTACGAACGCTTCCTGGAGGATTTCAAAGGTCATGATCTGACCAACGAAATCCGGCTGCGGCGGGCCGAAGCCGTCCTCCAACTGAACGATCCTGCCACGGCCTACACGTTGTTCGCGAATATCGCGTCGACGCCGAACTCGCCTTACGTCGACCGGGCCTTATTTCGTCAGGCGTTGTGCCTGGCAAAGCAGAACAAAAACGCCGAGGCTGCCGCCGCGTACGCGAAAGTGATTCGCGATTTTCCCAAGAGCACCTATGCGGCCGAAGCGTACTCGGCGGCGGGGCTCAACTGGTATCGGGCGGGGAATTTCGCCGAGGCCGCCACCTGGCTGGAGCAGGCCGTTGCCGCTGCCAACGACAAATCGGCCGAATCGGCTCACTGGTTGGCCAAGGCCTATTTGCGGCAGAAGCAATTTGATAGGGCCTTTAAGGTCACCAGCGACGCGCTGTTGCCGACAGGGAAGCTCAAGGCTGGCGGATCGACTTTTGGGCCGGCCTTGCGATTGGATCGGGCGGACGCCTTATTCGAACTTCCCAACGAGCGTGAGGCTGCATTGACTGCGTATGCGGCGCTGGCCGATGAGTTGCCGCAGCACGAGATCGCTCCGCAAGCTCGCTACAACGCCGCCTTTGCTGCGCTGGAACTGCGAAAGCCTGACGATGCGTTGAAGCAGGTGGCTACGTTCGTCGCGGCATATCCGAAGGACGCGTTATTGCCTGACGTTCGGTACGTCGAGTCGGAGTGCCATTTGCTCAAGAACGAGCCGGCCAAGTCGGAGGCGATCTTGGTCGACTTGCTTAAGAATTCAGCGTCACACCCCGAAGCCAAGATCTGGGTCCGCCGGTTGGCGATTGCGTTACAACTCCAAGGCAAACACGAACAAATGATCGCACTACTCGGCCGCGCGATGCCTTCGCTCGATTCGCCCGAGGCCAAAGCCGAAGCCCACTATTTGACTGGCACGAGCCAGTATCAACTTGGAAAGAACGACGAAGCCGTAGCTTCGCTCGAGGCGTCGCTGGCGGCGTCGGCGAAGTGGGCACAAGCGGATGAGACGCTGCTCGCGTTGGCGCGTGCCGAGCGGAAGCGGAACCAGAACGCAACAGCGACCGCCGCACTGGAGCGATTGCTCAAGGAACTTCCGCAGAGCAGCCAACTCGACCAGGCTCGTTACCGCCTTGGCGAGATCAAGTTTGCGAGCGAAGACTATCCGGCGGCGTTGGCCATGTACGACGAAGTTTTGGCGAAGAATCCGACGTCGACTTTGGTTCCCTACGCCTTGTTCGGCCGCGGGTGGTCGCTGCTCAAGCTGAAAAAGCACATCGACGCCGCGACCAGTTTTTCGCAGCTGCTCGAAAAGTACCCGCAGCACGAGTTGGCGAGCGAAACGCGCGCCGGCCGCGCCATGTGCCGGCGCATTCAAGGAGACGCGGCGGGCGCGCTGGAGGACCTGAACGCGTTTCTCAAAACGGATGTCTCCGGCGATAAGCGCGCCGATGCGTTGTACGAGAAGGGTCTGGTCGAAGTGGGCAAGCGGGACTATGTCGCAGCCGTCGCGACCTTCAACTCGATCGTGAAGGATTTTCCCAAGTATCCGGCGCTCGATCGCGTGTTGTACGAACTGGCGTGGGCCTTTAAGTCGGAGGGGAAAACTGCCGAATCGATTGGGGAGTTTGCCCGGCTGGTGAAGGATTTTCCCAAGTCGAGTAAGGCGGCTGAGTCGCATTTGCACGTGGGCGAAGATCAATACTCCCAAAAAGATTACGCCACCGCTGCGGCCTCTTACGCCAAAGCGAAGGAACTGGCCGGCGATGTGGCCGAGAACCGCGAGAAGGCGATCTACATGCTCGGCTGGTGCCAGTCCCATCTAGGCAAGTTCGACGCGGCACTGGCCGAGTTCAACGAACAGCTGGCCAAGTATCCTGAGGGAGCACTGGCTGCGGATGCGGTTTTCATGAAGGCGGAGTGCCTCTTCAAATTAGGCAAGTTCGCCGATGCTTGGGCCGCGTATCAAGATGCCGCTAAAGGGACGGCCTCGACGCCGTTGATCGAGCAGCTCACTTTATTGCACGGCGGGCAATCGGCGATTCAACAAAGGCATTGGAGTGACGCGACCGCCTGGCTCGGGAAATTGATTGAGAAGCACCCTAAGTCGAATCTCATTACAGAAGCGAAGTGCGAGGCGGGCTGGTCGCTGCAAAACCAGGGCAAAGTCAATGAGGCGATTCCCCTCTACGTGGAGGCCGCGGCCACGCCACGCGGCGAAAGCGGAGCCAGAGCCCGCTTTTTGCTCGGCGAGGTCTATTTCCAACAGAAGAAGTACGCCGACGCGATGAAGGAATTCCAACGCGTCATGTTTGGCTATGGCGGCGACAAAGCCCCGGCCGAAGTCCAAAGCTGGCAAGCGAAGGGAGGCTATGCCGCGGGGCGTTGCGTCGAAACGCAACTGGCGGCCGCGACCGACGCGCAAAAGGCGAAATTGATCGCCGAAGCGAAGAAGTACTACGGCTTCGTCGTCGAGAAGCATCCCCAGAACGCCCTGGCGGCCGAGGCGAAAAAACGGCTCGACGAACTGGGCAACTAGCCCGTTCGTTCTCAGGCGATGCATTCGGAACAACCGTGCCAGGTGGTGCGATCCCATCCCGCCGTGGCGTGGACGTCTTGTTCACGCGGTCCAGGGTCCGCCGTCGCGACGTAAGTTTGTCGTGTAAGTCGCGACGAATCCTTCTACCTGAACGGCAGTGAATCGCATGAGGCTGGCTCAACTATTTCCCGTGATGGTGCTGGCGTTCATCTTCGTCGGATGCGGCGGTGGTCATGGGGACAGCCATGCCAAGACCGACAGTCACGGCACTAGCAAAGGACATGGCGCAAGCAAGGGACACGGCGACAGTCATGGCCACGATGCCAAAAAGGGGCATGGTGACAGCCACGGCGCGAAAAAGGATCATGGCGCCAAAGAACATGGCGCCAGCAAAGACCACGGTGGGGGACACGGCGGCGGCGACGCCCATGGTAAAGCCAAAGAGCACGCTCACGCACCGACGCCCACGGGACCCAAGCTGGGCCCGCTGACCGTTCAAGAGCTCACCGAGCTTCTGGAAGGCACCTCGACGCGTAACGATCCGCAAAAGCAAACCGAGATCGCGCTCGGTGAGTTTAAGATTACCCACGGGTCCCCTCTGGACTACGAACTGGTGACGGTTCGCTTTAAGGCTTTCGTGGTGGTTCCCCATGCCAAGCAGGAAGAAACCACGATGCTCATGGAGAAGTTGCAGCAGCGGCTGCGGGATGTGGTGATCCGCGTCGTCAAGGAAGCGGACTACGGAGCGATACAGGATCCGTCGCTGGCTCATTTGCGGAGTGAGATCTCGCTCGCGGTGAACCAAACGATTCGCCGCAACCACGTGCGGGGTGTGGTCTTTAGCGACTACATGGTCGACAGAGGGTAGGCGACCGCATCCCGCATCTCAGCTTCTTGTCGTTCGGTCCGGCGCTAATGTGCGGCCGGTGGTTTAACGGGCGCGTCGCCTGCGGTCTTCGGCGGGTGGAAGAAGAGCAGCATCAAGATCGCGGCTCCAAGGGCGGCGGCTGAGGGGAAGAGCAACACCGTCCGGTAGTCGATCACGGGCGTTGCACCCGAGCGATCCGTGTACATGTTCTGAACGGCCGGCCAGACCGAACGGGCCACGATTGGACCGATCCCCAGCACCAGAAAGTTAAACAAGCCCTGGGCGCTGGTCCGCGCATCTTTGGGGAAGAACTCGTCAATCATGATGTACATGGTCGCAAAGAAGAACGCGTAGCACACGCCGTGCAGGACATTCACCGCCACAGCGCAATAGGGGTTGGGAACCAAAGCGAAGACAGCGAAACGGATGCAGTGCCCCATGATGCCGGTGATCATTGTGGCCCGCCAGCCGAACGTCTTGAGGACGTAGCCGAGGATGGCCATGGTGAGGATTTCTGAAATCTGCCCTACGCTCATCGCGGGCTGAATCCAGTTCGATGGAACGCCGACCTTACCGAGGTAGGAGAAGGCGAAAAAGAAGTAACCGTCGTGAATCATGGCGTCGAGGAACGTCACGATGAACAGCACGAACAGAAACGGCTTCTGCAAGTAGCTGATCGCCTCGAACAGGGCTGGATTGCTGTCGCTGCTTTTCTTGGGCGGCGTGTGGGGCAACGTGAGGCTAAAGCCAGCCAAGGCCAGCGATGCGATGCCGGCTGTGATAAACGCCCATGAGAGCTTGCGTTGGAGGGCGATTCCTTCCAGGCCGGTTCCTAGTGCCGTTCCGAGCCACGATACGAATCCGCCGGCCTTGTCCATCGACGGAATCTTGTCCCAGTCGAGCAGGATGAAGATGAACGGCCAGGCCGCGGCGATCCAGCCGATGGTTCCCCACAGGCGAATCGGGCCGAATTCCTTCTGCGGATCGCTCATGTTGGCGAACGCGATCGAGTTGGTCACCGAGATCGTCGGCACGTAGAACAAACAGTGGATCGCCATGCAGGCGAAGAAGAGCCAAAAGTTACCGGGCGTTGCCTGATTGCCGCTGAACGATTGCTGCGATAGGAAGCCGAATCCGAGCATCGACAGTCCGCCGATCAAGTGGCTGACGGCGAGAAACTTTTCGGCGGCGAACATCCGGTCGACGAACTGGTTCGCGAAGAACATCGCGATGATCGCCGAGACCGGGAAGGAGTTGTTCAGCAGGTTTTGCTGGAAGTCGGTAAAGCCCAATCCCCCGGCGCCGAAGTGGCTGAAACTGGCCGGCAGCCATGCTCCCCAGATGAAAAACTGTAGGAACATCATCACCGACAACTTAAACCGGGTACCACTCATAGATGACTACTTCAGGCAGGCGGAAAAAACGGGCTGGCGGCTGCGCGTCGATCGAACGCGGCGCGAAGCGAGCATTCTAGGCAGCGAGCCGTCAAAACTCAAAGCATCCCTGGTCGCTGCGCGCGGAATAACGGCGAATCGCCAAATTTCGGTGTTTATCGCAACGTTTCGAGGGCCGTCAAGCGCATGGCCAAAAGCGATGGGATCAGGCCGCCGAGGAAGCCCATCGTCATGGTCAGGAGCATCCCGGCGACAATCGTGGCGGGTGTGACCATGTATTCGAAGACGATAAACTTGCCGCCGCCTCCCTGGCCTCCCACGACGCTGCTGGTGGTCCAGCCATCGACCAGGCTGCCGATGGCGCAGCCGACGGCCCCACCGATCAACGCGATGAGCATCGACTCGAGCAGGAACGACGCCAAAACGTGGGATCGCGAGTAGCCTAATAGCCGCAGCACTCCGATGTCTTTAATCCGCTGTGTGACGGCCGCGAACATGGTGTTCATGATCCCTGCCATCCCGCCGAAAGCGAGGAAGACAGTGACGAAGACGATCCCGTACAACAGCACGAGGTTCGTTTCCGAGAGCTTTTCGAAATACTCCGTCTCGAGTTGCGAGAAGAGCGATGCTTTGGGGTAGTCTTGCTTGAAGAAGGTCCGCACTTGAGCGGCCGTTTCCGCGTTGGGCGATTGGACGACTACCGAGGTGTAGTACGACTTGCCGAACATGGGCCCCACCAGCGACTGCTTGGCCCACACTTCGGAGTCGAACGTTTTCCCGCGGCTGTCCATCACGCCAGTGACGATCCAAGTCCGCTCGTTGAGCTGGAACGTATCGCCAACGTCGAGCCGCTTGTTCTCGTCGTCGCCCGACTTGCCTGCGAGCCGTTCGCGGGCCATCACGGTGGCGATCCCCTCGCCGAGGACGCACTCGATCATGGGCTGCTTGCCGGCGGCTCCTTCGGCTTCGCGAACGCCGGCGGTGGAGAACCATTCGCCGCCTTGGAACAGCCCCACCTTGTGAACGTGCGCGGCGATGACGGGATCGACGATCCCCCGCAATTGCAAAAAGCGCCGGCGCGGGCCGCCGCGGCGCCAAAGTTCCTCGGGCAGCGGCTGCGTGACGACCATGTAGGTTTCGCGGCTGACAAGCGGTGTATCGTCGACGCGGGCGATCCCTTCCTGCGAGTCGACGTCGTCCACGTTGGAGGGCTGCAAGTTGCTGAAGCCCTCGTCGGTGGAGCCTTCCGACATCAAGAGAATGTTCTCGCGGACGGCACTATTGCTGGTGAGGGCATAGATGCCGTTGACGAACGCGACCAGCCCTACGAGCACGGCCACCACGATGGTGAACGCGGCGGCTGTGAGCGATGTTGCCTGCCAGCGGGTGGTCAAGTTGCCGACGGTGTATTGGATGGGAACTCTCCCGACCACTAGCAAAAACAGCATTAGGACGAGGAAAAACGCCAGCGGAGCCCATAACAGGAACGAGACGTCGAAGACCCGCAACTCCGAAAGGATCGCGTTGATCACTTTCATGTACGAGGTGGCGGCGCCGGAGGCCGTTTGCTGTGCGACGAGGAACAAGGCGGGATTCATCAATCAGTCATCCGTCAAACGACCGGCCACTAAGCCACACGGGCAAACACGTCGACCACCTTCACCCGGCAGGCATTCCAGGCGGGGATAAAGCTTCCCACTAGCGCGGTTCCGGCGCCGACGCCGATGCCCCACAGGATGGAGACTTCGGGAATACGAAACTTCGGGAAAAACGCGATCGGGAAGGGGATGCCTCCCATCACGTTGTTGACGAAGTAATAAATCAAGATCGCGGTGCCGGCGCTGGCGACAATGCCTACCAGCATCGCTTCGCCCATCACGATCAACAGGATCTGCCACGGCTGAAAGCCGAGCACTTTCATGACGGCGAATTCCATCCGGCGTTCGCGGACGTTAAAGCCGATGGCGTTGGCCATCACGAGCGCCAGTGTTCCCAAGATCGCCGGACCCAGAATCCATTGCATCAGCCACAGGATCGGTTTGACTCCTTCCAAAAACGCCGCGATAGCGTTTGAGGCGGACTCGACCTTGAGAGCCGGCTGCTTATAGAGGGGCGAGTTGGAGATCTGGTCCGAGACTTCGGTGAACGTATTGGTGTCTGGCACTTTGAGCCACACGAGATTGAGAGACTTGTCCGCCAACGGGTGGGGCGCCCCGTTCTTGCCCGCGTACTGGTCGAGGAGCGCGGTGAAGTACGTTTTGTCGACGGCGGCGCTGGCATCGTAACGGCCGCGGGGAAACATGCCGACGACTTCGACGTCCAATTCGATCCCGCGGTAGTTGAAGCTATAGAACGTGAACTTGTCGCCGATCTGCTTGCCAAGATCGCGCAGCCGGTCGTGGCCGAGGATGATCCCTTGGCGATTGCCTTTCAGCTTGTTCACGGTCTCGCGCCATTGCCGGGCTTCTTCGCCTTGCAGGTTGTCGAGGTCGTCCATCATGGTGACGAGCTTTTCGGGGTCGAGGGCGAAGCAAAACAGGCTGTTCTTGGTGGTCCGCATGGATGCTTCTTTGACGGTCGATCCACCGATGAACGACCAGGTCATGGTGTCGTCCGGCTTGGTTCCCGAACCGTCGACCTTTCCTCCGTCGGCCAGCGACGACGCGTAGCTGGGAGGCATTTGGCTGGGGATACTCCAGCGCTCGGTCACGATGGCTTTGAAATTTCTCGACTTCTCGGCCGTGGCGTTCTGCATGAAGTGCAAGATCGACCAGACGCACGTCACCACCAACACGAGGATCGCCGTGGCGATCATGGTGAGCGACGTTCGCACCAAGCTGCGAAAGACGTTGTCGATGATGAGTCGTAAGAATCCCATGGATGGGTTGCTCGGGATGGAATCGCTATTTGGCCGGCACGTAGGCCGAAATTTCTTTGACGAGCTTTCCCTTTTCCAGGTGCATGGTGCGGTCGGCCCGGTCTGCGGCTTTGGGATCGTGCGTGACCATCACAATGGTCTTTCGCAGCGACCGTTTCAATTCACCAAGGAGGTCGAGGATCTCGTCGGCGCTGCGGGCGTCGAGGTCACCCGTGGGCTCGTCGGCAACGATAATGGCCGGATCGGTCACGATTGCCCGAGCGATGCCGACGCGCTGCTGTTGACCGCCGGAAAGCTGCCCCGGCTTGTGATGCATCCGGTTCGACAGGCCGACGATTTCCAGCGCCGTGTTGACCTGCTGTTTCCGCTGCGCTGCCGACATGGGGAGGAGCAGCAACGGCAACTCGACATTGCCGAACGCCGAGAGGACCGGCAGCAAGTGATAGAACTGAAACACGAAGCCGAGGTTGCGCGTCCGCCATGCGGCGAGCTGCCCTTCGTTCATTTGCGAGATGAGCTTGTCGCGAACATAAATCGACCCGCTCGAAGGGCGGTCGAGCCCGGCGATCAGATTGAGCAAGGTCGTCTTACCGGAGCCCGATGGACCCATCAGGGCCATGAACTCCCCTTCGCCGACAGTCATTGAGAGGCCGTTGAGAACGTCGACGCGTTCGCCCCCGCGCGAGAAATACTTGTGGACATCTTCGACCGTGACGCAGGCGTTACCCATGATGCGGATTCAGAGAAAGAGAAATCGTCGATGGAAATTATCTTGTCTTGAGCGAAGATCAGATCCAGCGGCTATTTTTTGGATTTCATCCCGGCTGGCATGCGGCCAGGCACCACAGCCGCAAACGGATTGTCCACCTTCGACTCAGGGCCAGGTTCGAAGTATTGAACGTCATCCTCTAACTGCCGACGCGACGGCTTGCGAGAAACCTCGGTCGTTCTGGAACCTTCCGTGACATCGGGCGGCGCGAGGGGGCTGATGTCGCCGTAAAAACGGACGATGGCGCTCATGTCGGGCTTGAGATAGGTTCCCTCTTCGCCCGGCGGAACGATCACTTTCACGCGTACCGACACGGACCCTTTGCCGCGGTCGGCGATCGGCATCTGTCGCGATACATATCCTTCGTAAGGACGCTTGGGGTAGGCGATGGTATTGATCGAGCAGCGTTGCCCGTCGAAGACTTTCGAAACGTCGCGTTCTTGCACGTCGAGTTCGACTTCGATGTCGGACAAGTCGGCCAGATCGCAAAGGCTGTAACTTCCTTGTTGGGCCAGTGGATTGACGACGTTTCCTTCCTCGGCGTTCTTTCGGAGAATGGTGCCGTTGCTGGGAGCGATGACTTCGCAATTCGCCAGCTTCCACTTTGCCTTCACCAGGTCGGCTTCGGCTTGCTTCTTTTGAGCCATCGCTGAGTCGCGCAGTTCCTGCCGCGGTCCGCGAGCCCACATCTGATAGGTCTGCTCGAGCCGGGCAATCCGCTTGCGCTGCGTTTCAACGTTCGACTGCTCGGTGTCGTACTGTTCGCGAGTGGCAACCTTCTTTTGATACAGTTCCTGGATGCGCTTCCAGGCGGACTCGTATTCGACGAGCTTGGCCTTGGCCTCTTCCACTTCCGCTTGGGCGCCTGCGATTTCCTCGGGGCGGGCGGCCTGCAGCTCTTCCCAGCGATGGTGAGCCTGGGCGACGGCGGCTTCGGCGCGGGCGACGTCGGCCTCGTATTCCGTTTTCTCTAGGACGGCCAGAACGTCCCCTTTGGTGACTCGCATTCCTTCTTCGATGTTTACCTTGATGAGCATCCCGGCGATCTTGGGGCTAATCAAGATGCGATGGACCGGCAGGATATAGCCTTTGGACTCGAGCACGGGGCTGCCCGCCTTGACCGCCGCGACGCGGGGCGTTGTTTCCGTTGTGGTTGGCTTGCCGGAGGCAGGCGTCGCCTGCTTGGACGCGGTTTTGGCGGGAGGAGCCGCCTCGGGTTGTTCGTTGACGGAGGGCTCTTCCTCGGTGGAACCGGCTTCGTCGCCGGCGTCGGACTTTTGTTTTGGCGCGGCCGAACTTTGGTTCGCCGCCAGCTTTTTCATGCCGCGATCGATGCCGCGGTAGATCATCCACGCTCCCCCCAGCACGATCGCCGCAATCAAGCCGACGGCGATCAGGCGACCCGACGACATTCCTCCGCCCGACGAGGGAGAGTCTTGCAACTGCAACGAGCGAACTCGTTGTCGCAGCCGCTGTTGTTCGGGAGTGAGCGATTCTGCCGTTTCAGGTTCGGCGCTGGAGATACTCATACGAGTTCAAACAATCGGGTGAGAAGACCGTGAATTTTGGAACGATTCCGAACATCGCTCGCACACTTTCGCCGTCACCGCATTCTAGTTGAGTGGACAATCCGGCACATCCCGGATTCGCCCACTGGCAGAGGGGGGCGAGGCCCGGAAAACCGGGGCGTTTCAAATACCTTGGGACCAAGGCACGGGTTTCAATACCCGACTTTCGCAAGGGCTATTGGGAGCTGCCGTCAGTCGATGGCCGGGATCAGAAGGTCGTTTTTCCAGAAACGCCGCAGTTCGCGGACGATCGCCAATAGCCTGCGAACATCGACCGGCTTTTGCAAAAAGCCGTCGACCCCCAGCGCTTCGCACTGGTTGCGATGATCGACCTCGTCGCTGGCGGTCAAAACGACGACGGGGATCGCCCTTAACTCGCTGTCGTCTTTGACCATCGCCAGAATCGAAAGACCGTCGATTTTGGGGAGCAGCAGATCGAGCAGGATCAGGTCGGGACGCGGGGCCCTAGCGAAGACTCCTTCGCGCCGGAGGAAGGCCATGGCTTCGGCTCCGTCGCGGACCATGGTCAGCCGGTGGACGATTCCGCTTTGCTTGAGCACCTCGAGCATGAAGCGGGAGTGAAGGATGTTGTCCTCAATGAGGAGGATCTCCATCGGCCGGCCGATGGCCTGCTTGTCGCGAATCGATTCCATCATGATCGGCGACCTCAATAGGAGGTAGTTTTCGGCGTCACGAGAGACCGTAGGAGCGGCTAGCACCCATTGTATGGGAACGGCACGTTAAGAATCGGTTGGCGCCGGAAGAATATGGTTCGCCATGCAGAAGTCGCGCAGACAAGCTTGTCCGCGCGCAGTTGGCCTGCTTTAGCACTCAGACGGCCGCAGCAACAAACTGCGACCGACGAATTTCGCCGCAAAGGAATCGACTATCGGCTGGCGGCTTCGACTTCGGCGCGATAGGCCTTGAGCGCGGCGGCTTCGTTCGTGAGTTTGAACTCGGAACCTGGCGCGAAGTACTGCACGTCGTCGTGCAAGTAATACGGGCTGGGCAGCGTTTGACCGTTCTCGACGATCTGGCAGCCCGTGGAGGCTGAAATCGCCAACACCAGTCCCAATCCGCAAATCACGTTTCGCATACGATTGTCAACACAGCGAGTCTTCATGACGGGACTGCTCCAAACGCAGGAACGACCATCCGAGGAAACCGGGGCTCTGCCTTGAGCCGCCATCCATTGAGGCGGGCGTTCTCATAACGACCCCGCAGCTCACGATAGTTTCATCGTTACATTCGTTATCGACGGCAAAGTCCCCCAACTTTGACTTTTCCAGCAACACTTTCACCAAAAGGCGAAACCGGTCACAAATTCGCTGGAGCTTGCAATGCCGTCACGATGCGGGCCAGCGATGTGCTATCGCTGGAGCGACACGCCTAGCACTCGTAGAGCCGAGGCGTTGGCGAGCAGGATTAACAGTCGGCTGAAGTCGACCGCGATCATCATTTCCGCGGGCAACGCCCCCGTGAACAAGCTAAGCAGCGCCACTTGAACTGCGCAAGTTGCGATGCCAGCAAAGGTGGCGACCACCAACTGGGCCTGCCCTTCTTCCCAAAGTCCCACCACCACCACGCCGAGTGGAAGGATGCACAGAATGGCGATATCGAACCACAAGAATGGGCTCAAACGCGTGGCGGCCAACCAGTCGACGGTGTTCCAGTCGATCTCGGGCAAAAAAGTGCGGATCAGTGCCAGCACCATCGCGATGGCCGTGGTCGCCAGCAGCACGTGGCCGATGCCGAAGCGAGGCAGACTCACCGGCGGTTCGGGTGCGGGTTGTTGCTCGTTGTGTTGCGGTGGAACTTCTTTTTGCGGGGGAGCCTCGTTGAAATCGAAAACGTAGGCTTCTACCGGTACATGCCAGGGCACCTGCGAGATATCGGGAGCCAATCGCGGCGTGAAGGCAATCGTGCGGCGGCGACAGATGAGCCAGGCCGAAGTCACCAGGATCATCGTATGGATCACCGATGCGAACATGATCTGAACGATCGTGTCCGTCGTGGCCTGGACGTCGACCCGGTTGACGACTCCATTGGCAATGATGCCCATGCCCGTCAACACAATGCCTAGAGGAATTCGAATCGAATAAGGCCCTGGCCCCAAGGTCATCAAGATTGCGCCGAGCGCCACTTCAGCGTCGGCCAAGCCAATCAGCCAGCACAGCCACGGATGCCGCAAGCTGTTGAACACGCGGTAGTGCATCAATGCGAGGCACACCACGCCGAGAATCGCGAGGTTGATCAGATACAACGCTACGAGCCACGCCCAGCGTGAGGTGGGTGTGTTGTCCGCCGATTCCACGCCCGACGTTTTGGCGAGTGGCATGAGGCGAACCTTCCTGACAAAGCCGCGAGTTCATTTTCAGGACCGCGGCTTAAGAATCTTGAGAATCCGACGCGCCCCGATGATTCCGCTACGTTAATTTGGGAATCAGCGGCTGAAACGTGAAGCAAACAATGGGAATCGCCAGCGACGCCAAACCAAGCAGCGTTCGAAACCACCCGATTTTCATCCGGTCGTTCCGCGTGGGAGGATGCACGGGGCCGATCAGCAATACCAAGGTGATCATCACGCCCCAGTGGTAAGCGCCGGAAGAGATGCACGCTCCAATTGCCACCAGCAAAAATCCCCAGGCGACCCACTTTCCTTCGCGGCCGAATAGCCCGTGGATCACGTGCCCCCCGTCCAATTGGCTGACGGGCATCATATTCAGGCCGGTGACGAGCATCCCCACCCAACCCGCCATGAACCATGGGTTGAGCTGATCGAGTCCGATGTCGGTTTGGGCTACGTATCCGTGTGGTCGTACGATCTGCAAGATCCACTGCGCGACCAACGGCAGACCAAGATGGAGTTCGCTTTGTGATGCCTTGGTGAAGTCGAGTCGCGTCAGTCCATAGATCAATGCGGGAAACGCGACAAACAATCCCGCGATGGGCCCGGCGATCCCGATATCAAAAATCATTTTGCGGTCGGCACGACGTTGGTCGGTCATGATAACCGCACCGAGCGTGCCGATAGGGGTAATCGGAAACGGGATCACCATCGGAAAGCTGCTGGGGATGCCGTAAAGCTTGGCGGCGATGAAGTGCCCCATTTCGTGGAAGATAAGAAAGGCGATCACGAGTCCGGCGTACCAGAGGCCCGTTTGCCAGTTTTGAACCAGCGCGACCCGGACCTTGTGGAAGCACCCGTAGCCGAACCAACCGGGGCTGCCCCAGTTCAGATAGTCGTCAACGACAAGCCCCATGTACCGCATGGGATTCCAGCCGAGCGATCCCACGAAAAACAGGGAGACGCAAGTGGTGAGAAATAAGGCGAGCGGAACGGCCCAGCGACGGAAGCGGGCCCACTTGACGTGATTCGCAAGCAGCGCGGCCTGCGCCGCCTCGGAAAGCGCCAGCTCGACAGCGGCGTTATCGGTTGCGTTTTCGGTGGCTTGCAAGGTGAGGGCCGATGGTTGGGTAACAGGGACGCGACGGAAATTCCCGAAGGGAGACCTCGCCGCGCCTGGTGCGGCATGAACCGTCTGAACCCATTTTACCGCGAAAAACAAGAACGGCTACGCGCGGGATCGCTGGCCTAGGTCTTGGAAAGTAATGGCCTGGAAATCTGGCAAAGCCGTTATGATCCGACGCTCCATCGCGGTGGCAGCAGCCAATCGCTGCGCGAACTCACCCCAGCAGCGGCCATTTGCCTTCGACGGCCAAATCGTCCTTCACTTCTCGCATTTCGCTTCCACGCTTTTGGTGAGGGGCTCGCGGTGGCCTGGACACGTCAGGCCGACGTCCCTGGTGAGCAGTCGCTTCATGGAGTCGCCGGCCGCCCCATAAACTAATAACGCACTACGAATCAGGGGCGATTCGAACCAAACTGTGGGGACTAACGTATCGGCAAACTAGCGAACCTCCAGAATCGCCGCGTGACTTGCTTGATTAGAAAACAAAACGCGGGCGACAATCAAAGGAAGGACAACCATGCCTAAACTGAACCAAATCAACGCCCTGGTCACGGGCCGCAAGAGCGAGACCGAAAAGGGAGTGACCGAACTCTATAAGCTGGTGCAGAAAGAATCGCTGTTCGACGGCCGCTCGCGAAACTACAAGCCCCACGACGAAGAAAACGGCGAGCGCTTGCCCGCTGAGACGCAGCGCGTGCAGCAAACGGTGAAGGATTTGACGGCTCAAGCCGCCGAGAAGTGGGCCGAGCTGTGGGATTTGACGTTCACACAAGACACGGCCAACCAGCAAGCGAAGGCCGACATCGTTGTGGACGAACGAACTTTGCTGTCGGGCGTTCCGGTAACCACGCTCCTCTTCTTGGAAAAGCAAGTCAACGACGTTGAGAGCTTTGTCTCGAAGTTGCCCACGCCTGACCCGGCCGAGGAATGGGAGCACGACGCCAGCACCGACTTGCTCAAGACTCGGCCGACGAATTCGGTGCGGACCAAGAAGATTCCGCGCAACCACGTGAAGGCCGAAGCGACCAAGGAGCATCCGGCGCAGGTGGAGGTTTACTACGAAGACGTACAGGTCGGTACTTGGACTCAGATTCAATACACAGGCCGCATTACGGCGCAGCAAAAGAACGCCATCTTGGGGCGGATCAAGAAACTGAAGGACGCCATCAAGCTTGCCCGGGAACAAGCCAACATGATGGAAGTGGAAAAGCAAAAGCTCGGTGGAGAATTGCTGGCGTTTATTTTCGGAGGTACGAAATAGTCCTACCGGACGATATCATTACGAGACACGAAGGCGTGTAAGTTCAGGCTCAGTTTTAAGATCAAAAACGACGTGCGGTGACAGTGCGGGTTCGATTCCCGCCCCCTTCATAGGTCTTCGCTTTGGCGAAGCGGCCTTGAAGCAAATCGAAGGGGTAGCCCAATTGGTCGAGGCAGCCGCCGTCAAAACAGGTTGAAGTTATCACGCCAGGATGAGGATCGCTGTGGAGCGTGCGATCGAGGTTGCGGTTTCGTCGCGTCTGTATGCGGGTCCAACTCCCGCTCCCCCAGCTTTCGCGGGTCGATTTGTTCGACGCGCACAAAACACTACTGGGGGATGGCCTAACGGTAAGGCAAAGACGCTTTAGGCTGAGGGCCGCAATTAAAAGGTTGATAGCGCACGCAAACTAAGAAACACGGCAACCGGAGTTCGCAAGATTCCGTTCGCCCCCGCGATCGTGCTAGATCGTTGGGGGCACTTTTTTGCGCGGTAGGATCGCGTTCATTTCTGAGCAAACAGTTCTCGAGCGGACGGGTGGCAACTTTGGCAGCCTTCACACACGCGGAAATCAACGCCGACTGGCCGACCTGGAATCTGTTTCAGAACGGTGGTGTCGTTCTGTTTCGGCGTCACGATCTGTTGCAGGCGGTGATCGAGCACCTGATCGCGGCGACGTATCGAGTTGTCGTGATCGACGGCAGCAAGTCGGCCAGCGTCGAAGATTTTTGCATCGAGATCGTGAGTTCGCTCGGCATCCAACCATATCAAAACATGAATCTCAACGGTTTCAACGACTTTATCTCCCAGATCGAGTTCGACGGTGCGAAAGGCGTCGTCATCGCCCTGGTGAACTTTATGAAAATCTGGAGACAGGAACCAACATGGGCGCTTCGTGTCGCAGATATCTTAGCGGACAATCACCGCTTACACCTACTTACGGGCGATCGGCTGTTGACCCTGTTGCAGTGTGACGATCCCGATATGGATCAGGTAATGGGGCGACTCGGTGGTTACTTGCCGATGTGGAACTCAGCTGAATGGCTTCGAGCGAATCGAGAGTAGATCTTGCCAGACTCTTAGCTATCGTGCTGGAGCCGCCGCCGGCAGTCGCGGATGCTTCGCCCCCGGCTTTTCTAATTCGCCGGGCGCGCCAATCGACGCCAACCACTTCTCAACTAGTTCGACGCCTTCTTTGTCGACGACTTTCGACGCGATGTGGGGCATGCGGCCCAGGCCTTCGAGCTTCATGCGCTCCAAGATCATCGATCGCTGCGGACTGCCCGGGGCGATGATCTTTGGGTCGGTGAGTTTGAACGTCCCTTGCCCCGGCTTGGTGTCCACGGCTGCTGTGAGTGTGAGGGGGAACGAGGCGTGCAGTTCGAACTCGGCGTTGCCGCCGCCCCATTTGCGGTGGCAGTGGGCGCAGTTGGCGTGCAGGTACGAGCGGGCTCGCAGTTGCAGATCTTCCTTTGCGTTGTGGTAATCGGCGAGGCTCGGCAACTCGGCCGGCGGCTTGGGGAGCTTTTCTTGGAAGACGCCGAGCTTTTCCAGGACCGCGAGTTGGTTGGCGATTTTGCCGCCGTAGTCGTGGTCTTTGTTCATTTGCAGTGTCGTAACGCCAAGCGCGTATTTGGCGGCCATCGTGTGGCACAGGGCACATTCGGCGCGGCTGGGGAAGTGCCAGGTGACATCGCGCTTGCCGCCCTCGGCAGTTGCGTCCTTGATGGTTAGTTTTCGATCGAGACCTTCTGGCGCCAGCAAGTCGGCATCGGTTTGCGCGTCGTTCCACACGTAGGTGTAGCCGAACCAATACTGAGCACCGTATTCGTCGTCGTTGCCGGGCATCTTGCGGTACTGCAGGATCCGCGTTTCCAATCGCTTGGTACTGGCAGGATTCCCCTTTTCCATCTCCATCGCGAATGTCTTGACCAGCACCGTTCCATCGGGGAATCGCCAACCGAGATCGGGATAGTCGGGGCCGTGCGGGTAGATGACGCTGTCGAAGCCGATCTTCGAATCGCCTGGCAAGGCGAGGAATCGCTCTTTCTCGGCTCCGTCCGACCACAGGGCCGCGTTCACTGAATAGGGAATCAGCCCCGTGGCGGGCGTGTGGTCCTTCGTCGAAGCGAACAATCCGGTTTCGCTCAGCTTCCGAGGAAACGGCTTGGTCGCAACCTGCGGTGGTGCTTTCACGATGCGACTGAATTGCCCGCTGGCGAAGTCGACCAGATACACCTCGCCGGCCGTGTCTTGCGCGAACTCGACAATGCGGATCTGCGTGTCGGCCAGTTGGCGATGTTCCAGGACGATTCCAGGGGTGGACGTTTTGTCGTCGTATTTGAACGACCAGAGTTTGCCGGTGTCGTAGTCGCCGTAGATGTAGGCTCCCTTGAGATCGGGCAAGCGATCGGATTCGTAGACGTAGCCTCCGGTGACGGAACGGAAGTCGCTGTGGGGATGCTCGACAATCGGTTTGACGAATTCGCCCGGACCTTTGGTTCGCTCGGGGCGGAAAGGATGTTGCCCTTCCATCACGCTCCAGCCGTAGTTGCCGCCGCGCTGGATCAGGTACACCATTTCCCAGAGGTCCTGGCCCACTTCGCCGCCCCACATGCGGCCGCTCTTGTCGAACGAATACTTCCACACCTGGCGATGACCGAACGACCAGATCTCGCCGCGGGCATTTGCTTTGCCGACGAAGGGGTTGTCCTTAGGGATGGCGTAGGCGCGGCCAGCATCTTTGTGATCGACGTCGATGCGCAGGATCGCGCCGAGCACGTCGCTGAGGTCTTGCCCCGTTTGCAGGCCGTCGGCGATTCCGCTGCCGTCGCCGGTGGCGATGTAGAGATATCCGCCGGGGCCGAAGCGGAGGCAGCCGCCGTTGTGCCCGCCCGAGGGCCACTCGAAGAGGACTTCCTCGCCTGCGGCATCAGCTTCGAGTTTTTTCGCTTTGGGGTCCTTCACTTTGAAGCGAGAGATGCGGCTCCCCTCGGGCTTGTCGACTTCGGTCATCGACATCACAAAGAACTGGCCGTTGGTGGCGAACTGCGGATGGAAGACGACGGCGTAAACCGTACGCTTCAGGTCGAGGATCTCGTCAACGACTTTCACATCGGGCTTGATTTCGAACGCGACGATCTTGCCGGGACGAGTTGCTACACCGAAGGAATTTCGCCCGGGGATCAAGCCGACACTCAAGGGCTCAAACAACTTCAGATTGGGGAACGCGTTCTCCGTGGTGTATGGATCGGGTGGCTCGGGCGAGCCGTGGATGTTATTGGTCGTCCAGAACTGCCGATGTTCGATGTCGAAGGCTTGCTTCTTCGTCCCTTTGTCGACCGCAAACGTGTTGGCCGTGAGAAGGCCAGTCGTGAATGCCACGGTCGCAACTATCGCTACACGAACGCACTGCATACGGCACCCCTGGAGCAGGACGAGGGCTTGGACATCGTTCGATTACGGGGAAACTCGACGGGTATTCTAGCTACCCGCAAAGTCAAAGTTTCCGTGTTTCCGGCTTTTGGCCCGATTCCCCGTAGCATAGAATCTCGTTGATGCGTTGTGAACTCGCCCGGTCGGACAATGGGAGAAAGTGATGCTCCGAATCCAAAGCGAACGCTCGCGTAACCCGAGAACCAACCGGCGAACCTTTCTCAATGTCGGGACTCTCGCGTTTGGCGGTCTCACATTGGCCGATCTCTTTCGTTCCCGGGCGATGGCCGGCGAAAAGGCTTCGCGGCCCAAGTCAGCGATTCTGATTCACCTGAGCGGTGGGCCATCGCATCTCGACATGTACGACATGAAGCCCCTCGCGCCGGCCGAATACCGCGGGGAGTTTAGCCCGATCCCGACGAACGTTCCGGGGATCGAGATCTGCGAACTGATGCCGATGCAGGCGCAGATCGCAGACAAGTTCACCATCTTGCGAGGGGCTCAGATCGCGAATCTGCACACCGGTAACATGTTTTACAGCGGGTTTCCCTGGCAGGAGAACCCACGGGCCTTCGTCCCGGGCGAAGCCCGTCGTCCGGCCGTGGGTTCGATCGTCAGCAAGTTGCGGCCCGGAGCGAAAGAGATTCCTCCGTACGTGAGCATCGAGAACGCCTTCGATTGGGAACGCTCCTACTATGCCGGGCCGGAACACGAGCCTGTCCGCATTGGTGGTTCGAGCGCTCACGAGGCACTCGAAAACATGGGACGCCATCGTGATCTCACAACCGTCCGGATGGACGACCGGCAAAGCCTGCTGCAAAACCTCGATGCCACGCGACGCGGACTCGATCTGGGAGCCGCCGCGCGGGGGTTCGATCGTTTTCAGCAGAAGGCGCTCGACGTGGTGACTTCGTCCGCCGTCCGCGAGGCCTTCGATCTGGAGAAGGAACCCAAGGCCAGTCACGAGCGCTATGGCAACGGCGATTACCGCTACGGGCCACACCCGGGACGATCGCTGCTGATGGCGCGGCGATTGATCGAGGCGGGCGTTTCCGTGGTCACGGTGGGCGTCCACAGCTGGGATACTCATGCGTCCAATTTCACGCAGCTTCGTGGCATGTTGCCGGTGCTCGATAAAGCGTTGCACGCGCTAGTCGTCGATTTGAACGAGCGCGGGCTGCTCAGCGAAACCGTCATCGTCATGGGCGGCGAGTTTGGCCGGACGCCGCGGATTGGTGACTCGACGCCCGATGGGCGTGGTCACTGGCCTGATGCGGGCTTTTTGTGGGTTGCCGGCGCCGGCATTAAGACCGGTCAGATCCTCGGGGGAACGGATGCTCGCGGTGAAAAGACGACGAGCAATCCGATCGGCATGAAGAGTGTTCTAGCGGGCGTCTATCGGATATTGGGCGTCGACCCGAATCAGAGCATTGTCGACCACAATGGCCGTCCGCAAATGATTTTGGACGAACCTGAACCGCTGGCGGGCCTCTTAGCTTAATCAGCTAAGAGTTCACCCGTTGGTGCGTTATGCGATGGGGTCGCATTCGATCTACGTGTAGGCCACGATCCACTCGACCATCTTCTTGCTCGCCTCTTCGTTGAGCGGATGTCCGGAGCGGTGATTGAACTGTCCTAGGCGCGGCACGTCGTCAGCGAGTGCGTAAATTTCGTGGGCTCGTTCGATGAGAGGCCAGCCGCGGTCGCCGTCGGCCGATTCGCCTGCGATGTTCAGGAAGGGGCGCGGGGCAGCCAGCGCGAGCAGTTCGTGGTGGTCGTGATCGAAGCCCTTCTCTTGGATCGTTGCGCCGAGGTACCACGGGTCGTGCCAATTCGAAAAGCCGATCCCAAGTCCGCCTTCACTGGCCGTCGCGGCCGTGACACGAGGATCGAAGGCGGCTGCGTAGAGGGCTTCCTTCGCTCCAAGCGAATGACCCACGACCGCGATCCGTTTGGCATCGACATTCTCCATGGTCGCCAGAAGGTCAATCGCGACATAAGCGTCGTAGAGCATCTTGCCCATGCCATTGATGGTTCGCTTGCCATCAATGGGAGGCTGTTCCTTCAGCCATCGCTGTGCCTCTTCTTTGACGGCGATGCGGTGATTTTCGGGCCACAGATAGTTGCGCGGGCAAATGGTGACGAAGCCTTTGCGCGCCAAATGCAGGCCGAGCGCGCGTGGCCCATCGGCGGGGCCGTCCTTAGTGGCGAGGCCGGCTGGCTCGTCGATTGAATTGTCGACCGTGGGATGGAACACCACTGCGGCGGGGGCCTTCTTGTCCGGCGGCGTGTTGTCCGACGTTATGGGGGACAACACATAGGCTTCGACCGGCCAACCTGGATGAGGCGAATAGCGGATCCGCTGGCGGACGATTCCGTCGTCCAGCTTGGTCGAGTCGAGCCATTCCACCTTGGGTAGTTCTCGCGGGATCGTAGGATTCAGCCCCAGGAAATGGAGCCAGAACTTTTGCAAGGCCAACCGGCGGGATTGCCAGGCGGCAAAGGTCTCGAAGCGATTCCCCGATTCGTCGACGGCCAGCGAAGCCAGACGCGGAGCACCGGCGGGAATCTCCTTGGGCGCATTGGTGACTTCGGCCAGCCAGGGCACATCTACCATGCGACGGTTTTCCCGAGCGGTTTCGTCCGCAAAAAGCTTTGGAACTTGCGTGGCCGCAGCCGTAGCAAGAGAGGTTGCCAGCCAGGTACGGCGCGACGATTGGTTTGGCTGGACGCTAGACATTGCGCTGGCTCTCGTGAATGGTCGTTACGACGGGTAACCGCAGTAGGAATTGACATAAATTGACAGAACGCGAGCAGCTACAGGAACGCCTCGATTCTGTGGGCAAATGATCCCCTTTCGCAAATGAAATTCAAATAAATTGACGACTTTTTGTTGAGGGGCTAGACTGATCGCTGCCAAACACGTTGGGTACAATGGTTTTCGTACGTCGTGAGCGATGGGATTGCGGCGAAGGATGTTGCTGCTCTGCTCCCCTTTCTCAAGACCGCCAAGCCAGCTTTTCTGACTCGCACCGGCCTTTACCGGGCGAGATGATTGGGCGTACTCCTCTTCCTTTTTGGGTAATGCCATGCGAGCCATGAGACGTTCGGGTTTCACGTTGGTCGAGTTGCTGGTGGTCATCGCGATCATCGGGGTACTGGTGGGCTTGTTGTTGCCAGCTGTTCAGGCGGCTCGCGAAGCAGCACGCCGTTCGGAGTGCTCCAACAACATGAAGCAGCTGATCACGGCGCTGCACATGTATCACGATTCGGCGCAAACGTATCCGCCTAACGGGCTCAATACCGACCTGTACGACACCGGCGGGACCGTTTTCAGCGGATCAGGTGGGCCGTTCGTCGGACCGGGCGTGAGCTGGGTGGTGCGTTGCTTGCCGAACCTCGACAACAAGATTCTCTCCGACAAGATTGCTTGGGGACGACCCAAGAATGCGGAGCTTGGCGTGCCGGTGGCCGAGCGCTATGTCGACAGCGACGACACGGGAAGCACTCCCATCAACGGATCGAAAAGGTTCCGGGAAATGCCCGCCGCCCAAAAGGTGATGAAGTGCCCTTCCGACACGATTTTGCGATACGGTAATAACGGTTGGGAGCAAACAAGCTACTCGGCCTGCATGGGATCGCAGCGAATCGGCGGCGCCCAATGTGTGTACTACGATGCACCCAACTACACCGATCTGTTGGCCGCACAACAGGCGGGAGCCGGAAGTTCGCCTTTTGGTCACTGGGATGCCATGCCGGTCTCGTTCCCTCGCGGGGCTGCCCCTGGTGGCGACACCGCGACTTTCGTTGCGCAGTTTCCCGCGAATCACCCTATTCGGCTCTTGAGCCACAAAGCTTTGATTTCGGGGATGATGTCGAAGTCGACCCCACCCATTGGCAACGCCGACTGCCTCGACGGCCTGTCGCAAACCATTTTCCTGGGCGAAATTCTCGGCGACTGCTTGCCTACCTCGGCTGGACGCGGGTACTGGCACTGGGATGGATGTGCAGCACACCTGACCACTGCCATTCCGATTGGCGAGCGATTTACCTGCCTCACGTTGGCTGGCCAAAACAACAGCGTCAAAGTGAGCCGCGGAAGCGGGCCGAGCGTCAAAACGGAAAACTGCCGCGACCCCAATATTGCCCCGTCGCTGGCATGGGGTATGAAGTCGAATCACTCAGGCGGTGGCGCCAACGCCGCGTTTGTGGACGGCCACATCAGCTTTTTGAACCAAGCCATCAACTTCGACACCTACCAATCGTTGGGTGGTCGCTGGGACGGCACGACAGCCGGCCAGTATTAGTAGCGCGATTTAGCCTACGCAGTCACCGCGAACGGGCGTTGTCCAAGGTTGACAACGCCCGTTGGCTTTTCTTGGTAGATGGATTGTCTTGCCGGTAGGTTTTCTTCCTGCTTCGTTTTCTTGGTGAGGCGAAGAATGCTTTCAAATTGCCATGTTTCGTGGCGAGCGACAGCGACGGCGCGTTGACGGCGCCGGTTGGACTATCGACAATCGCACCCAACGGCCGCACTTGCGGCTCGTTTTGTTTTTCGATTTCCTCTCATTTGTAGCGTCGGAACTGGCATGTCGTCGAAATTGGTGCGTTGGGGTGTCTTGGGTGCCGCGAACATCTTTCGAAAGAATTGGGAGGGGATTCGCCGCAGCGGCAACGGGACCTTAGTCGCTGTCGCGAGCCGCGAACCCTCGCGCGCCGCGCAGTTTATCGAAGACTGTCAATCTCGCGTTCCGTTTGCGCCCGCTCCCAAGGCATGCACCTACGAAGAGTTGCTGGCCAATCCCAACATCGACGCTGTTTACATCCCGCTTCCCACGGGCGTTCGCAAGGAATGGGTGATCAAGGCGGCCAAGGCCAAGAAGCATGTTCTGTGCGAGAAGCCCTGCGCACCCAATAGCCACGATTTGGCGGAGATGATCGCCGCGTGTAGCGAGAACGGTGTCCAGTTCATGGACGGCGTCATGTTCATGCATAGTGATCGTTTGCCGTTGTTGGCGCGGGTCCTTTCGGACGGAACGAGCGTCGGAAAAATCCGTCGCATGACGAGTGCCTTCAGCTTTCGCGCGGGCGAAGAATTCGTTTCACAAAACATCCGCGCGCAGCGGGATCTCGAACCGCTCGGCTGCCTGGGGGACCTAGGCTGGTACAACGTGCGGTTCTTTCTGTGGGCGATGCAATATCGAATGCCGAAGCGCGTGATGGGGCGGATGCTGGCGTCGCAGCCGGCCGGCGATGCCAAGGGCGTTCCCATGGAGTTCACGGGCGAGCTGTTCTTCGACAACGACACCACGGCTTCGTTCTTCAGTTCGTTCCTGGCGCAAAATCAGCAGTGGGTAGTGCTCAGCGGAACGGAAGGTTTTGCTACCGTGCGCGACTTCGTGCTTCCGTTCTTTGGAGGCGAGGCCGCCTTTGAAGTGACGCAGCCGCAGTTCGAAGTGGATGGCTGCCAGTTCAACATGATTCCGCGCCATCAGCGTTATGCTGCCTTTGAAACGAGCAACAACGCCAACAACTCGCAAGAAGTGAAGATGCTCCGTCGCTTTAGCGAAATTGTGCTTTCCGGCAAAATTGATTCACATTGGCCGGAGATAGCATTGAAAACGCAGCAAGTCCTCGACGCGCTAGTCGAATCCGCTGCCAACGATGGAAAGCCTGTCAGCTTGCCGTAGCTTGCGAGTGGTTTTCTTCCAAGCTTAGCCGCTACATCTTGAAATAGTTGCACGTACGAGGCGGGCATCCACGCGCCCGCAAAGTCAGCAACCATGCGTCCCGCCAAGACTTGCGACGCGATTACGATTCTGCAATTGGCATTGGCACGATGGTTGCTTTGGCCTTCTTTCGCGGTCCCACCACCATCGCCCGTAAGCGCATCTTCGGCCGATGGTCGTGAGGGACTGCCTGAACGGGGGCTGGTTCGCTGCGTTGCTAGACGCACAGCCCTCGCATGGAGAGAAGCTCCCGCCGTCTCCCACCTTTTGGCGACGGGACTTCTTAGAACTCATGGAGGTGTTCTATGCGTCGCAATGGAACTGTGAGTTGGTTCGGATCGATCGCCGGCGAAATGCTGTTGATTTTGTTCGTCGTCGCGCTCGTCCCCCAAGTCTGGCAAGCCGAGGCACGTCGCTTGCGCGCGCAGAGCCGATTTGAAGATATGGATGAAGTGGAGCGGGCTGAAAGGAATGCTCGCCAGGCTAGCTACGGCGATCCGGTGCCACGCTGGCAATGGGAGCGGTTGGAACCAGCCGACCTGGATGCTACCGGCGAGTACTCTCGCCCGGTCGTCCTGCCAGCCGTGGCTGTCCCGGAAGACGTCGACTTACCCCCTTCGTATGACGAACCGCCGCCGACGGATCGTACGGCTCAAAAAGTACCCGTGCAACGGGAACGCCCGCCGCGGATCCCGCTGGAAGACTCACTGCCTTCGGCGAGCCGGGTATCGCCAAGCCGCTTGCCGCGGAATCGTTTGCCTCGCTAGAGGTTCATGCTCGCGTCGGAGAAACGGCGGTCACATTTATTAGGTGTTTGGGTTTGCGAGGTCTGGTCGCACGGGCACTGGCGCCGCGAGGGGCGCCAGTGCCACGCGAGCCCTAGCTGGCAATCGTTCTCAGATCGGCGATGAGCGCATCGCGCTCGCCTCGATCGGTTACCTCATCTGCAAGCTGTTTGGCGATGGCCAGGTGCTGCTCTAGCGTTCCGGCGTCGCCTGCCACCGCCGCCGCGCGGGCCATGGCTTCGTGTGCGTAGCCCAGATAGAACGGCGGCAGTTCTTCGCTGTAGTGCAAGCAAAGTTCTGCGTAGCGAATGGATTCGTCGCTTCGATTGAGCAGGGCGAACACGCGTGCTGCTTGCCAATACCCGATCGAGAGATTCTGGTCGGTCACATCGGGCCGGTTGAGCCAGTGGTAGATCGAAGCAAAAACCGTCGCCACCAATTGCTCGTCTTCTTGCAGGGTGCGACTGGGATTGTCGATCAAACTCCACGCGCTGTTGAAACAATGCGCGGCAAAAAAACGATGGCCCACCGCTGGGGCGAACTCAGGGTTGTCGGGCATGATGGTTTGTCGAAGCGCAAAGAGGCTTAGGATCGCGGGCGTCCGGGAACGTTCCGGTGCGCGCCGGCCGTAAGAAAGTCGATCCGTCGCTTCGCGGCCGCAAGGGCCTGCTCTTTTTGGCGGAAACCATTCAGCGAGTCAACTAGCACGTTGCCATAGGCGTAGATTCTCGCCGTGAATAGATCGCGGCCCACGGCGCCGGTTCCTGCACGAAAGTGGATTTCGATCCGGTGTTCGCTGTAGCGAAGTTGGTCGACAAGTTGGATCGCCGAGAGAAACCGCGGTCCGGACGCAACGGCGTGGCCTCGTTCGGTGCGCCCGGCTTGCCCGTCGCGGATGAATCGAAAAGTTGACACGGTCGACCCTCGCGCTACCACTCAAATAGCCGCCTTCACACCCTATCGTTAGATCGACGTACCCGCTGGATCAACTTTTCGCGAACCGGCGATTTACCCTCAAGAGTGCCTACTTCTTGCGAAAGTGAACCGCGCAGGCGCCGTTTTCGCAGTCGTCGACCTTGCCCATCAGGCGATAGCGTCGCTCGGCGACTTTCTTGTAGCCCCACTGCAGCACCGGGAGCGTGAACGGGACGTGCACGAAAGGAGCGGCCCACCAGAGCCTGGGGAGCCGTCGCGTGAGATAGCGGAGAGCATTGGCTCCTCCGTAGCGGTTCCCTTTTTGGTCGACCACGTACATCTGGTCCATGAGCATGTCGTGCGTCAAATCGGGGTAGCGGCGGGCGACTTCGGGGTCGTGCAGCGAAATGAAGGCCAGCCGATTCCCACTGTTGAACGCATTGAGCCGCGAAACCTGCTGGATGCAGAATTTGCAGTTTCCGTCGTAGATCACGACATCGGCTTCCGGATGGTCGTAGACCGAGGGAAGCGATGTCGGTGCGGCGACGGTTGCGGTAGCCATTTGGGGGGCTCAGAGGTTGGGGCGACGAGTGACCTATCCACTTTAACCGTTGGGGAGCGGTCAACGTAACCTACAAATCGGATGCCACTTGGGTCACGACAAAATCACAAAATCGGAGCATTTCCGAAACAAGATTGTGCTTTCGGGGTCGAATGGAAGGGGTAGGGGATATTTCGCGACCACGAGACAGACGATTTGTCGAAAAATAGGGTGGCAATTAGGCCAAAAGCCCCCCTATAATGCCTCGATAGCGTCTTATCCCATTTGCTATCACCCTTATTTTCTACAGCCGCAACCGGCGTCTTCTGGCAAAGACGAGCATCTTCTGACAGAGAAGATCGCCTTCTGACCAGGGACCGGGGGCAAACCGCGCAGGTGCACTATGGACGAGCTGAAGCGACAGGTGGAACGGGCCCGTTGGCGGATGAACCTGGATGCCTTCCTGTGGACTCTCTCGTGGTCCCTGTTGGCGACGCTCGCAGTTGCCACGGCAGCGGTTGTCATTCCTAAGATCTGGGTGATCAACGTCGACCCACAGTGGTGGACGGCTTCGTGGCTGATCGGCGCCGCAGGCGTTGGCTTGCTGGTCGCTGTGATCATGAACGTGATGCGTCGGCGCAGCTCGATGGAAGCCGCGGTCGAAATCGATCGTCGCTTCGGCTTGAAAGAACGCGTTGCGAGCACCATCTCGCTTGGCAGCAAGGATTTGGAAACCGAAGCGGGCCGCGCCCTGGTGGGCGACGCCATGCGACGCGTTCAACGTGTTGATGTTCGCGAGCGATTCCGCTTCAACTACCTGTGGCGTCCTGCCTATCCAATGGCCTTGGCCGCTGTTGCCGCCGCCTTCGGATTGCTGATGCCCAACGCTTCGCAAAAGGCCGAGGCGAAGACCGATTCCAAGGAGATCAAAAAGCTGCTCCAGGAAGCGATCACCAAAAAGATGGAAATCATCGCGCGCAAAGCGGAGGAGAACCAGAAGAAGCTGGAAGAAAAGCTAGGCGCAAAAGCGGAAGACCTCAAGGAAGCCACCAAAGAGCTCAACAAGCTGAGCACTGAGAAGGTCGAAGACCGCAAGGAAGCCCTGGTGAAGATCAACGACCTGCAAAAGGAGTTGGCCAAGAAGCGCGACATGATGACTTCTTCGAACGAAATGAAGAAGAATCTCGAAGAGCAGCTAAAGGACTTTGCCAAAGGCCCAGCCGACAAGATGGCGGACGCTCTGAAGAAGGGCGATTTCATGCAAGCCGCCAAAGAGTTCCAAAAGCTGCAAGAGAAGCTCGAAAAGGGTGAACTGAACCAGGACGAAAAGGCGCAACTCGCCAAGCAACTGGAGCAACTCAAGGAAAAGGTCAACCAGATCAAGGGCGAACGCGAGAAGAAGAAGCAAGAACTTAAGGAAGCCGCCGAGAAGCAACGTCAGGCGGGCAACCTGGCCGAAGCAGCCAAGCTGCAAAAGCAACTGGAGCAGATGGAAGCCCAAGACGGCAAGATGGCCGAAGCCGCCGACAAGATGAGCGAAAATCTGCAGAAGGCCGCTGAAGCGCTGGCCAAGGGAGATTCGAAGGAAGCTTCCAAGCAAATGTCGAAGATGGCCGCCCAGATGGGCGAAATGCAGGAACAACAAGACCAGTTGGAAGCCATGGACGAGATGCTCGATCAGCTTTCCGAAGCCAAAGACGCCATGGCTTGCGACAAGTGTAATGGAGCAGGCTGCAAGGAGTGCAATAGCAATGGCAAGGGCAAAGGAAACAAGTCCGGCAAGAGTGGGATGGGTAAGAAACAAGGCCGCGGCGAAGGAAAGGGCAAAGGCCCTGGATCGGGCGAACGTCCTGAGGAAGAAACCGACGTCGACACGATCGAGTCCCAAGTCCGTGCCAAGCCGCAAAAGGGTGTCTCGGTTCGCGTGGGTGATGCGGGTGGTCCCAACATGAAGGGCCAAGTCACCCAAGAAGCTCACGACGCCGTGGTGAGCAGCCTGAAAGCTCCGCCCGATGCGATCAACGACGTGGCGCTCCCTCGCGATCAACGCGAGAACGCCAGCGAGTACTTCGACAAGCTCCGCAAAGGCGAGTAGTGCCTGAGCGACGCGGATTGAGATCTATAAGAACCACACCTAACCGGTGTGGTTTTTTTGGGGGGCACTCTTCAGCCGAACAAATGGTCACGAGAATCGACGTAGTGTTCGTTCGGCACTCCGTCCCAACTCTGGAACAGAAGTCAACCGACTCAACGCATTTCGACACGGTTGTAACAATGCGTTGTCCTCGATTGCGCTAAGGGCGTTGTACCGGACGTCAAAATTCTCCGATTCGTCGCGTACAACATTTTCAAGAAGTTCAATAGCTCCATCGCATTCAACGAAGCGACGCATCGCTATTGCCGCATACTGACGCACGAGTTCGTCGTCCGCGTTGTTTCTGAGTATCAGCATTACGGCGTCGCCGAAGTGATTTTCAGATGCTTTTCGATCCTTCCGATGAGGTAACAACTTTAAGATTTCAACTCGCACTAGCTCGTCTTCCGACGTATCGCGTAGCACGCCCACTAAAAAGGCAGTAGCTCGTTCGTCGACCAGGTCTTCGATCTGTCCAAGTACGGCGAACTTGTCACCACCAGAATGGAAGGCCGAAAGCAGATTTTCGATCTTGTCCATTCAATCACCGCCCGGACATCTACACAAAGATGATTATTTAACTAGGTCGTCCCGTCGAAGGCGGCCGTTGCGGCGCGTAGGTACAACAATCTACGGGGCAAACGTCGTGGCTGGGGCCGAGGTCGCCGATGGCCCGCCGCTGCGGCGAGTCGCTCATTCGTTCTTGGATCAGTTCGCGAATCATCGCGATGAATCGCGGGTCGTTGCCGACGGTTGCCACCCTCACCATGTGGAGGCCTTTTTCGCGGCAGAGGTCGGCTGCTTCGACGTCGAGGTCGAACAGCACTTCCATGTGATCGGAGACGAAGCCGATCGGCGAGATCACCACGTAGCGGGAACTCTTTTGGTCGGCGACCTTTTCGAGCGTGTCGCAGATATCAGGTTCGAGCCACGGCTGAGTGGGAGGGCCGCTGCGGCTCTGGTAGAGAAGCTCGTACTGCGGATGCCCGGCTGCTTCTGCTATTAGTTTGCACGCGGCGCGGAGTTGCAGCTCGTAGCGGCAGTTGTCGGCCATCGATTTGGGGATGCTGTGGGCCGTGAACAGCAAGTGGGCGCTCTCGCGCTCGGCGGCTGGAAACTGGAGCAGGGCCGAGCGGACATTGGCCGCGTTCACCTCGATGAACGTGGGGTGGTTGAAGAAAACTCGCAGCTTGTCGATCTCGGGAGCGCCTTGGCCCACCTGATCGCGTGCGGCGATGATGTTCTCGCGATACTGTCGGCAACCGGAGTACGAGCTGAAGGCCGACGTGAAATAGGCGATCGCGCGGCGGACTCCGTCGGCCTTCAAGCGCGCGATGGTATCAGGCAGCAGCGGATGCCAGTTTCGATTGCCCCAGTAGATCGGCAGGTCGATATTGTGGGCATCGAGTTCCAGCCGCAACGAGCGGATTAACTCGCGGTTCTGCTGATTGATCGGGCTTACGCCGCCGAAGTGCTGATAGTGCTCGGCGACTTCGAGCATCCGCTCGCGCGGCACGTTCCGCCCTCGCAAGACGTTCTCGAGAAACGGCATCACATCGTCGGGGCCTTCGGGGCCACCAAACGAGACCACCAAAATCGCGTCGTAACGAGTCGCCACTATCCGCTCCCGGCAAGCATTCTTTCGATGGCCGCAACGAACGGCCGCAACCTCACTTTAGACCCTCCCGCCGAATTGACCAATGGCTGGGAAGCCCACGACTACCGAGAACCGTCACCGTTGCCTTGAAGCTTTTCTAACTTGGCGATTTTCTCGTCGGCGTCGCGCATCAGAATTTGCAAGGCCCGCATCTTGGTATCGAGTTCGGCCTGCAAATCGCGAGCGGTCTCGTGCATTTGCACTTCCCAGCGAAGAAGCTCCACTGGTGCTTCGGCCAGTGGAGAATTGCGGTCGCGCTCGGGAAGGAGTTTTTTCACCTCGAATTTGGGTTCGGGGCCGCGGCGAAAAAAGAGATGCCGGGCGACCAGAAACGTGGCCAGGCCCAGCGCGCCCGTCATCAGCGGTCCTTTAAAGCTCTCCCAATCCATGGTTGCAGCTCGAGTTGGTTCCGTTAAGGGTGTTTGTCCGGCGGCGGAGGAGGGCAGACCGCGGGAGCGGCCGGCGCCCCTGGCGGAGCAGTCTGAGTCTCGCCAAAGGCTCGGATGGCCGCTTCACAAACGTCTCGCAAGGGGATGCCCTGCGCCTCGGCGATCTTGCGGCAGGCTTCGAACTCGGGCGAAAAGCTAATGCTGCCGTCGGTGAGGACAGCGACCTTTCCCACGACGGGTCCATACGCCGTGGTGACGGTTTGTTCGCGCCGTTCCAGCTTGTGCCGCGAGGCCAGCCATCGGCGGACGCCCAAGGTCCCCGTTTCGCGGAAGATGATTTTTTCCAGCTTGTTGGCCAGCTCTTGCGGGGCCAAAACGGTGAGCAGCACGCCGGGGCGGTTCTTTTTCATCTGCACGCCCGTGGTGTACACGTCGAGTGCGCCGGCTTCGAGCAGCTTGGTGGTCGTGTAGCCGACGACTTCGCCTGCCACGTCGTCGAGATTGGTTTCCAGGACCCAAACCTGGTCGCCTAAGGGCGCTTCCACTCGTTGGCCCACTACCAATCGCAGCAGGTTTGCTTGTACTTTAAAGTCTTTGTTGCCCGAGCCGTAGCCGATGGTATCCATTTGCATGGCGGGCATCCCGCCGTATGCGTCGGCAACGGTTGAAACAAAGGCGGCGCCGGTAGGCGTCGTTAGTTCCGCTTGGACGATGCTGGCTGCGAGGGGAATGCCCCTTAGCAACTCGGCCGTGGCTGGGGCTGGAACGTTGACGCGGCCATGCTCGATTTCGATCGAACCGCCGCCAACCGGCACCGGCGACACGATCACGCGATCGACCGCAAGCAAATCGAGGCCGACGGCGGCGCCCACGATATCGGCGATGGAGTCGACGGCTCCCACCTCGTGAAAGTGGACTTTCCGCAGCGTGCTGCCGTGTACCTTGGCTTCGGCCTCGCCGAGCCGCGTGAAAATGCGCTTGGCCAGGTCTTTTTGTTTGGGCGTAATCACGTCGCTGGCATCGATCATGTCGACGATGTGATGCAAATGCCGGTGGGCGTGCTCCGGCTCGCACTGGACGTCGACCTTTGTGCCGCGAAATCCCCGCCGTTTTACTTCGCTGCGAACCAGCGTGACCGGCCGCGGCATCTTGAGCGAATCGATCGCCGCCTGGAGCGCGGCCAGATCGACCCCGCAATCGACCATTGCCCCCAGGATCATGTCGCCGCTGATACCGCTTTGGCAGTCGAAGTAGGCCAGTTTCATGGAGAAGCGATGGGTTGTCACAAGGTCGGAAGAGGGAACAAATCGGCATCACCATCATAGGTTGCCCGCCGCTCTTTGGGCAGAGATGGAGCCTCCCTGCCGCTCCTCGCCAAACTTTGCTTGTTTCTGTGAGGCCTGGCGGGTACTTTGGTCAAAATGGAAAACACGCCTGACCGACGTCGCCGTGGATCGCGGTTTGATTCGCTGGAACAAGAGGCGTATTTGTCGCTCTGGAGGACCTACGACCGCCTGCGGGCGATCGAGGACGACTTGTTCTCCAAGTACGATCTCTCGGCCCAGCAGTACAACGCTTTGCGGTTGCTGCGGTCGGTCCACCCCGAATCGATGGCGACTTTGCTATTGGGATCGCGATTGATTTCCCGGGCGCCAGACATGACGCGACTCGTCGACCGGCTGGAGAAGCGCAATCTCGTGCAGCGGGCACGCCGATCGAACAACCGTCGCGTGGTCGACGTGGCGATCACCGAGCAAGGGATCGCCCTCTTGGAAGAGTTAAACAACCAGGTGCGGGTCAGCCACGAGAAGCAGTTGGGGCATCTTTCGCCGAAGACGCTGCGCGATCTGATTGGGCTGCTGCACGATGCCCGTTTGCCGCACGAAGATTCCGATTCCCTCTGGCGAAATCGCAGCTGACGTGGCATGGTAGATTGTATGTCCAACGTTGGCGGGGAACGACAGCTGTGAAGTTGCTGATGGCCATCATCCAGCCGATCAAGCTCAAGACCGTGCAAGAGGCATTGGCTCGGGCAGGTGTTGAACGGATGTCGGTTTGCGATGCCTACGGATACGCCCGCCAGCGCGGACAGGTGGATACCTTCCGCGGGGCCGAATACGCCTGCAACCTGTTGCGGAAAGTGGTGATCGAGGTTGTGGTAAACGACGACTTCGTGGACCGGACCATCGATACTATTCTTTCCGCGGCACGATCAGGCGAAGACGGCGCCATTGGAGACGGAAAAGTCTTTGTTCTTCCCTCGCTGGAAGCAATTCAGATCGACAACGGGCTTCGCGGCCCTGAGGCCGTCTAACTCAATCATGCACGCGATTTTTCTCTCGTCCGATTTGATGTTTGCTTCTCGCGTGCAAGCCGCAGCGGCGCAGCAGGGCGCTTCGCTGGCGGTGCGAGGGTTGTCGGCCGATCTGAGCGACGCGGCGGACGCCAAGCTGGTGATCGCCGATCTTTCGTCGAGCGGCAATGCTCCCTTGGCAACGCTGGTAGAAGTTGTCCGACAATGCTGTCCCGCGGCGAAGCTGGTTGCCTACGCGCCGCATGTGCATGTTGGCGTGATCGAACAAGCTCGCGCAGCGGGCTTTGACGAGGTGCTGACGCGCGGCCAGTTCAACGAGCGGATGTCGACGCTCTTGAAGGACGCGAGCGCGTCGTCCTGACTACTCTCCAACGCAATAGAGATGGTTCAAGGTGCGGATCAACAGCTTTCCGTTCAGCGGGACGGGCGTGGCGTACGTTTCGTCGCCATCGAGCGTGTTGGCGGCAAGCTGTTCGAACTTCTCTCCGAGCTTGAGAACGTAGGTCCGGCCATCTTCGCTGGTCGCATAGAGCTTGCCATCGGCAATCACAGGTGACGCGCTTAAGTTCGGCTTGCGTCCGCCCTTAACGGTGCCTTGCCAAATCGTACTGCCCGATTTGACGTCGACGCAGTTGACGGTCCCGTCGTCGCTCAGAATGTAAGCGCGTCCATCCTTGGCGACAGGCGTCGGGACGTCGGCGCCTTTGGTGAGTTCCCATTTCTCCACCGCCGCAAGGTTGTCGCCTGCGGAATCGATGGCGAATCCGGTTACCGAACCGCCGCGTGCGTAAGGGGCGACGACAATGTCGTCGATCACAACCGGGCCGGAAATGGAACGGAAAAAGCCGTTTTGCGACGGATTGAGACCCTTCGAGATCCAGAGTTGCTTGCCCGTGGCCGCATCATGGCCCGTGGCATGATCGGCACCTACCGCGACGATCGTCGGCTTGCCGTTGATCTGGGCCACAACCGGCGTGCTGTAGCTTTGAGCCGCCTCCTTTGGTGCGCCAAGATTTCGATCGACCTTCCACGCCAGGTCACCCGAGGTCTTGTTGAAGGCGGCCAGGAAGGAGTCGCCTGAGTGCATGACAGCAACAATCACGTTGTCGCCCGCCAGAACAGGCGACGTGCCCAGGTCCCACCAGAGCGTATCTTCGCCGAAGCGATCTTGCAGATTGTGTTGCCAGACGATTTTGCCTGACCAATCAATGCAGGCCAGATCGCCACTCTTGAAGTAAGCAAAGATCAAATTGCCGTCGGTGGCGGCCGATGAATTGGCACCCGTGGCCTTTTTGTGCTTTCCGGCGCGTTCCTTACCGATGGTCGCGGTCCAGAGTTCTTTGCCGTCAAAGTTGTAGCTCGCCAGGATGTTTTTGCCATCGGCGCCATAGGTCAGCGCGATCTTGTCGTTCCAGACGATGGGAGTCGACGCTCCCTTGCCCGGCAACGTGATCTTCCATTTGACGTTCTTGTCTTTCGACCACTCGACGGGCGTGTCCTTCGCGTCGGACGCGCCGGTTTGGTGAGGACCGCGCCAGTTGGGCCACTGATCGGTGTTGGCGGCTGGCAGACGCGAGAACGAAAAAGCGAAAACGGCGGCGAGCGCCAAGATTACTGAGCGAATCATGGAACGAACCTTCCAAAGCAAAACGAACTACGGCAATTCACGAATGCGGAGATTCTTGAACTCGACGGGCGAACCTTCCGACTCGAGACACAGAAATCCGGTCTTCGGATCGCATTCGTTGCCGCCGCTGACTTCCTCTCCGTTCACCCACAAGCGAACTTCGCCGTTGATCGCTCGAACGTAATAGTGATTCCATTGGCCCACGCCTTTACTGCGCTCGGCCCGCGGGAAAGATCGCTCGCCTCCGGGCGCGACAGGTGGAAATGGCTTCATCTTCGCCTTGCCGACCGGGAAGACGTCGCCGTGGCAGGTGAACCAATCCGGCTTCTTGCCCGTTTGTTTCTCGAACTGGGCGGCGTAGCCAAGATCGAGGACTTGCACTTCGATCCCACCGGGCGGGAGGCTGTTCGGTTTGAGGCCGGTTAGTGCCTCTTGGGATGTCCACACGAAGATGCCCGAGTTGCCGGCGTCCTTGAGGTGCCGCCAGGTCGCGACGAGTTCGAAGTTGGTGAACGTCTTCTTCGATTTGATCACGCCGACGGGTGTACCCGTGCAGTGGACGGAACCATCTTCCTTCCAGGTCCACGTTTCTGGATCGCAGTTGACGCGCTCGAAATCGTCACCCTTGAGCTGGACCCAGCCGAGGCCTTCGCCATTGATGATGGCCTGTTTGACGACGTCCTGATCGGACTCGGCTTTGGTGTCGTCGCCGGTGGCATACGTCAACCAACAACTGGCCGCCACCAGGAGCGCGGGCAACCACAACGCATGGGCAAGAATGGATTTGTTCATGTCGATCAGACTAACCAACCCGTGCGGCACTCGCAACACGCCAAGGGGTAATCGCCGCCTAGATAGCGCCAATTACCGATTGCTAATTACCGACCCAGCGGGCGTACCAGCTCTTGGCCTCGTGGATATCGCTAGTTCCTCCGACGATGGCCCGGCCGTCAGGGAAGATCGTCATCGTGCGGCCTTCGACGGTCAGGCGAACAAGAAAGGCATTGCGCTGCACCGTGCCCGAGGACTGCAAACGCTGCTCGAGATCTTTGAGGTCGATTGGCTCGCGGCCGGGAAACGAGAGTTGCACGGAGTCCCGTCCGCATAGAACGGCGGCGGTCGATCCGCGACGGCCATCGAGCCAAGGGAAATCGGTGCGATTGCAGGCCGGGCAGGAACTATGCTCGCGCAAACCATCGAGCTTGATCTCTCGCAACGAGCTATCCCAGACGTCGATCACCATCAGCTTGCGGCTGATCGCGGCGAGGTTGCCTGAGAGGAGCTTGATGGCTTCGGCTGCCTGAAGTGACGCGATCACGTTGATGATCGGGCCGAGGATGCCGGCGCTGTCGCAAGTGGGTGTGCTGCCAGCCGGCGGCACGTCGGGCATCAGGCAGCGCAGGCAAGCGGTTTCGCCTGGGATGATGGTCATCGTTTGCCCTTCAGAGCCAAGGCAACCGCCGTAGACCCAAGGGATGTTCTGAGCGAACGCGGCGTCGTTGATTAAGAACCGCGTGTCGAAGTTGTCGGTGCCGTCGACGATCGCATCGACACCTTCGAGCCACGTTGGCAGCGTGACGTGATTCACGTCGCCGACGATTCCTTCGATCTCGATCTCGGAGTTGATGGCCTGAAGTTTCCGCTGGGCGGCGACGGCTTTGGGCAACCCTTCGCGAAGGTCGTGCTCGTCGAACAAAACTTGCCGCTGCAAGTTGTTGAGTTCAAGAAAATCGCGATCGACTATCCGCACGTGGCCCACGCCTGCACGGACCAGTGTGTTGGCCGCAACGGTACCAAGCGCGCCGCAACCAACGATTAAGACGGTCGACTCGGCCAGGCGTTCTTGACCTTCACGGCCCAGCGGCGCGAATCGCCATTGCCGCGCATAGCGAGCGAGGGGATCGGCTTCGGTTGTCGGTTGGTCTTTGTGTTGCGAAGTCATAGTGTCGAAGTCATGGTGTCGAAGTCAAACAACGTAACCGGCGAATTGGCCAAAGCGAGCCCAATCGGCCTGGAGTTGGTCGCAAGCCAGGCGAGCCTCATCGGGCGATGACGCTTGCTTAATTTCCGGAAGTCGGCGCTCCACAATAATAGGGAGCCTGGCCGCCAAAAGGTGCTGGGCGGTTTCGGAGCAAGGGTCAGCATCCGACCAGAGGAGGTCAGGCTTGGCCGTTTCCAACGAAGCACTGGTTTTTGCTGCCAGTAATAGATTGGGGGCGATTTTTCGCAACGCGTCCCAGTCGATCGTCTCATCGCCAAAGACAGCCATTCCCACGGCTGTTTGGGCAGCAAGTCGTCGAACCGTTTCACGAAGTTGGTCGTTCGCGATCTGCGTGCAATCGGCGACGATCAAGCAACCTTCGATCAGCGCCTGACTCAGCGTGGCGTCATCCCATTGGTCGACGACTTTGGTGAGGGGTACCTCGTGCCAGGTTGGCAGGTCTTGATCCGACACGGACGAGGCGTGCGCTCCTCGCAAGATCGTCCGTTCGCTGGCCAAAAAAAGTCCGCCGCTCTGGACAACGAGTTGGCGAATAGCGAAGGTGCGCCGGAGCGTTTCGACCGCTTGGCCGTCGCATCTCAGTTCGACATCGGCCACGTAGTGGGACGGATGATTCGGCGTCCAGCGGCAAGGGTCAGGAACTAAGGTCTTGGCTAATAGAGTTTGGCCCGGGCCCAAGTCTTGCAGTTGGCTATTGGCGGGCAAGGTTCCACCGAATTTCGACATGGGACCGCGCAACCGGCCGGCCAGCGTCCAGCGACCAGGTGATTCGGGCAAAGGACAGCGTGCGTACACAACCGCTCGCTGCGGTGTGATCTCGCCGCAAAACAAGTCGAGTTGTTCCAGCCAGCGTGTCATCACGTGGCGCCTTTGCCCGAGGAGAGCGTTTCACGAACTCGTCGTTCGTAGACGTCGAACAATTCGAACAACGCTTCACGAACGTTGCCTTGATGCCGTGCGAACGCTTTTCGGGCATCGTCGTCGGCGACGAGCGTTTGCCGATTCCGCTGCAAGTGCTGTACTAGTTCGACGACGTCATCGTCCGTTGGGCGAAGCGTGCAAACGTTGGGAAACCCGAGGTCCATGTGCGTGGTGATCAGCAGCCGTGCGCCTGTTCGCAATCGCTTGAACCACAGCTGCCAACGCGACCACCATGAGAGGCGCTCGTAACCGTCGACGATGACGACCGTCTGCGGCGTCCAGCCGTGGTCGGCGAGCAACGTGCGAACGTCGCGGGGGACTTCGGCCATGACGTGCGTGCGAAGCTGAAAACGGTCGGCTTCAAAATGCGGCGCGAGACTCGCTAAAAGCGTCGACTTTCCCGAGCCATGATCGCCTTGGATTTGCGCCACGCTGCCGCATTCCTTCCAACGTGCGTAGAGAGCAGGTAGGGAAGAATCGCTGTTGCGGAAGCGATAGGGAATCGCCCCGGGCCGGATGAATCGTGACGAAAAGGGGTTGTCGGCCGGGTCCATAATCGAGCGGACGAAATAATCGAGCGGGCGAACGAGAGGGAGCAGCAAGTTCCAGCTTACTCGCCCATGGGGGCGACGACGATTGCCGCCGGAACGGTTCCCACTTGGAACGGATAGTCGTAGTACAGTTCGCGTCCGCGTTTCAGAAACAGACGGATCCGTACGCACCAGCGAACGCTGCAAATCGCCCCGTGGTAGCTCAGCGGGCTATTGGGCAAGCGAGTGCGAAACCGCCGCATCGGACGGAGATCGTTATCTTCGACTTCGGCGGGAATGCGGCGCTCGAAAAAGTGCACGCCTAGGTCTTCTTCACCCTTGCCCTGCGTGTGCCACAAGACGGATGCTTCGACAGCGAGAATCTCGGCCGCGTCGATGGCGTCGACCTGGTATTCGCAAACGAGCTCTTCGCCGGGGGAGAAAATCTTCTGATTGTTGGCTAGAGTCACGCTGATCAGCGGATCGGTCATGCCCCAATACCCTGCCTGGCACTAGCGGGAGTGGGAGCCGGAAGGACGACTGTCACTTCGCCGGAGGCCTTCATGCTGACCGTGGACGGTTCGCTGATGGTTGCTTTCCCGTTCGTCAAGTTTCCATTTGCGGAGCGAGAGATCGCCGTTGCCAACTTGCTCGACGAACGCGTGGTCGAGCTGCCGTCGATGCGCCTTTCGATCGTCGCGACGAGCGGTGGATAAACAATGATCGGGAAGCTGCGGACAAACTCCGGCCAGTTCTCGGCTTGCCCTTCCACGACGAGCTTCCAAACCACGGCGTTGTGCGGCGTTTGGAACGAATGCATCGCGTCTTCGGGAATGCTGAATTCGAGTTCTTTCTCGAAGTTCACGCCTGGCTCAATCGCGAAATTGGTTTGCCGTACCAGCGTCGAGCGGAACACGATGCGCCGCTCAGTCCGTACATCGGTTCCTTGTCGGTAAGTCGCTTCTTCTTCGCAAATCAGATGGAGCATCAAGCGCTTCATCCGTAAATGCCCTGCTTGCGACAGAAGAAGTTGGTAACGTCCGCCTGGGCGGAGTGGATGGTGGGAGGTTTCGATGATGGTCGCTCCCATGCCTGTGTGAAACAGCACATGGCGAACGAGAAATACCACCGACCAAATGCCGACAGCGGCGAAGAGCGATACCAAGCCGGTAAGGAACCACTCTGGCCGTCCCGCCATGTAGCTGCGCCACGCCCACACCGCGAGCACGATGGTCATGCCGTTCCAAGCGAGGGCGAAAGTGGTCGAGATCAGGCTTTGCCACAAGGGCGTTTCGAACGTGGGCAATCGATAAGCGAGAACCGTTCCGGGGCTATTCGTAAGGTTTTCGTCGGGGGGTAAACCGGGGTAGTCGCGCGGCATTGGGACGACTTCGCTGACGAGGTCGAGATTCCCCGCGCTTTTGGCCAAGGCCGAACGACGCTCGACGGAAGTCCGAACGTAGAACAGCGACATCATCATGCCGCCGCCGCCGATCAAGAAGAACGAAGTCACGACCGCGACGTACAGCCAGTAACCAAGCCCGTAGCTGACATCGAACATCGGGGCCCCGCCGAGGCCGATGTGGCTCATGATCAAGTCGGACAGCAGCGTCAAACCGAGCACGAACAGGGCGCCTAGAAACGCGAGTTCTGTGACGCGACCAGCCCATGGGGAACCGGTGCGGCGGTTTCCAAGCTTTTTCGGAAGTAGTCGAATCTGTTTAACCACGAATAGCGGTCCGGCGTCGACGATCGATTCGAGCAGGAGATAAGGCAGGCAACAATTGCGAGATGGAATGCTCGCTAGGTTGGCGCGCGAAGCGAACTGAATGTTGGCTTATCGCGGCATTGCTAGGGGGAATAGGGCAGGGCGCATTATAGGGGAGGAGGTTGATCGCCGTCGAATCCAAGAAGCACGAATTTCGCGTTTCCTGTTCAAACGATATTTCGTGCGGTTTCCCCTCCGTAGGAATGCCTTCCGCAACGATGGAGGAGAAAGTGACCCCATCTTTCGTGGGAAAAGTATCCACGGCTACCATTGAATCCAGGCTAATGGTGCCGTTTCGGCCCACTCGCATTGCTGTTTGGCAAGTCATCTGGACTTATGCACCTCGCCGATCCATAAACTCGTTTGAATTGAACTTGATCTCCTTTGGCTGAGGAATGACGCCTATGAGACGTTCCCATCAAATGGCTACCTCCAAACTGGTAGGGGCGGTTTCGTGTGCTCTCCTTCTTGCGGGATCGCTTTTCGCAAACTTGTCGCGAACCGTGCTGGCGGGTGACTGGCCTCAGATCCTGGGACCGAATCGCGATGGCCAGGTCGTTGGTGAATCGTTGCCCGACCAGTTGCCCAAGGACTTGAAGCCACTTTGGACGTCTCCCGTCGGCGAAGGGTATGCCGGTCCGGTGGTGGTAGGCAAACGGGTGATTCTGTTTCATCGCGATGTCGCGGACGAACGAGTGGAAGCGTTCGATCGCGCTACCGGGAAATCGCTGTGGACGGCGAATTTGCCGGCTACGTATCGAGGTGGTGCCAACTCCGACAAAGGGCCGCGTTGCGTTCCCATCGTGGTGGATTCGTCGGTTTACGTGTTTGGTGCGGCTGGAAATCTGGCGAAGGTTCAGCTCAACGACGGAAAAATCGTTTGGCAACGCGATTTGGCAGATGAATATTCAGCGCCCGACGGGTATTTCGGCTTTGGCAGCACACCCATCCTGATGGACGACACGCTGATGGTGAACGTCGGGGGAAAGACCGCCGGCGTTGTTGGTATCGATCCGGAAAACGGCGAGACCAAATGGACATCCACCAAGGATGCGGCCAGTTATTCATCGCCGATCAAATTGACGATTGGCGACAAAGAGATGGCCGTATTCGTTACGCGATTGAATGTTCAAGCCATCGACCCGCAAACCGGCAAGGCTTCGCTCCTTTCTCCCTTCGGTAAAGATGGGCCTACGGTCAACGCCGCTGTCCCGCTCAAGGTAGGTGACGGGCTGTTTGTGACTGCAAGTTATAACGTTGGCGCTAAGTTGCTGGATTTAAAAGGCAAACGCGCGAAGTGGGGCGACGACGATACGCTGTCGAGCCAGTTCACGACGCCCGTCCTTTTCAACGGATATCTGTATGGAACGCATGGGCGTGAAGACGTTGGTGAAGCGGAGTATCGCTGTGTCGACGCCACCACCGGTAAAGTGATGTGGAGCGAACCCGGTTGGACAGTCGCTCACACTTTGACGATCGATGGCAAACTAATAGTCATCGGGGACAAAGGTAAGATGCGCTTGCTCAAAGCCACGGAAGAAAAGTATCTGGAACTCGGCGGGACACAGTTAGCCAAGTCGCCGTCGATCACTCGTGCCATCCCGGCGTTTTCGGATGGCGTGTTGTTCTTTCGCACTAACAACGGGAGAGAGGGAAAGCTGATTGCCCTACCTCTCAAATAGTCGAACTGCAGACGTTAGTTTTGCTCGCCCTTGAGAGCGTCGCGTTCGCGGCGAGTGGCTTCCAGGTCGAAGACCAGATACTTCATATCGAGCCGCAGTTGGCTGAGGGCATCTTGGACAAGATTCAAGATGCGGCGGCGACGCTTGGTACTATCGACCACGCGGCCGATCAACGGTTCCAATCGCACGCGGTATTCAAACGGCAGAGCGCCGATGGCAGCAGCCAAATCAGTGACATCCTTGGGGAGTTCGTCCGGGGTGACAGCGGAAGCAGGGCGAGGTTCGGCGGACATCGTTCTTTACTCCTGTGCGGGTCGATCGTTGATGTCTGTCGTAAAAAGCAGGTGCCGTACCATCCGTGATGCGACGTCCTCGACAAGTCGCGTAAGTCCTTTTCTTTCAAGGTCTTATGTCGTTGGTCAGCCGTCAGTGGCAGTGTGTCCAGCCTAATCCAAAGTGATGCCGTTTGGCAACAAACGCTCTTGAGTGTCGCCACAAGTCCTGATAACCACGTGCTTTGCGTCAAAAGAATCATGTTGCCGGCGCGTTGCCTATCCGCAACATCTCACGGAAGAGTATTGCGAATGTCGTGGTCGCTCCCTTCGCCGAAGCCGCTTCGTGAGCTGTGCTCGCGGAAAGCCTCGCGCTGGATGGGAGCCAGCCTCTTTGGCCTGGCATGTTGCCTTTTGTGGATTTCGATTGCCAGCGGCTGGCAGACGACAGTTGAGCCCGATCCAAACGATCGGCAAGTTCAAGTTGGTTTTCACGACGGCTTCGAGACACCCAACGTCGCCTTCTCATTGAAAGGGTCCGAGTGCGACTGCGGGGTGCAAGTGCTCGAGCACAAGCGAACGTTCGATACCGCACACACCGGGAGCGGCTGCGAATCGTTGCACTACCGGACGGGAAAGGGATCGAAGCTCTACTTCACGCGCACGATTGAACGCGCGCCGGTGCTGGAGGATCTGGTTCCCAGTATCTGGGTCAAATCGAATCGGGGGAGCGTGCGTCTTTTGGCGCGCGTTGTGTTCCCCAATGCCAAGGACCCGCGCGACGGCAATCCTGTTGCCCGTTTGATCGAAGGAGAAACGTACGCAGAAATCGGGGCCTGGCAGCGACTGGCTGTGCCGGCCCTGTACGAGCAGATGATCAAAAAGATTCCCGCGTGGCGAAAGGAGTTCGGCAAGGACTTCGATCCCCACATGGCCTATGTAGATATGCTGGTCATCAATGGTTACACCGGCGCAGGTGAGACTCGGATGTGGCTCGACGACCTGGAAATCGCGGGTGTGCTCGATCCGACTTATGGAAAGCAGACCGCAGTCAAGGCCGATTCGGACGGCAAAAGCACGGCCCGCCGGCGGGCCGTTGTCAGCGGTTCCAAGCTGCTCGTCGATGGACGCCCTCTGTTCGTTCGCGCCATCGAGCATCGAGGCGAGTCCTTCGAGTTTCTGGCGCGGCTAGGCTTCAACACGATCAAACTCGCCGAGTCTCCGTCGGTCGACCAAATCGAAGAAGCACGCCGTGTTGGAGTTTGGCTGATTGCTCCGCCGCCTGATTTTGGAAACTCGACCGGAACTTTGACCGGTTTCGATCCCGTGTTGGCTTGGAACATGGGAACCCACCTCTCGCGGTCCGATCTGCAAGCCGTTAAGGACCTGGCGAACGAAGTGCGGAAGCGCGATGCCATTGCCAGGCGACCTCTTGTTTGCCAGCCGGAGACCGATTGGTGGCGTTTCGGCCGCGAAACAGAGTTGCTCGTGGCCTCGCTGCCGACGCTGCAAACCGAGCGCGAATTGTCCGAGCTGTCCGGCGAGCTTCGCCGGCGATTCGATTCGGCTCGTGGAGTTTCACCCCGGTGGGCAACCATCGATACAGAACCTCCGGCGTCGTTGCAGAATCAGCTCGAAGCACTGGTTACCCGTCGCACACAACCCGTAGCGGTAGATGGCCAGCAGATTCGTCTGATGACCTATGCAGCCTTGGCTGCAGGCGCGCGCGGCCTGTGGTTTCGCTCGTCGCATTCGCTGGCCGAATCGAACGATGTCGCCACGATCCGGGCCGAATCGCTGCGGCTTATCAATGCCGAGATGAACTTGATCGAGCCGTGGGTCTCTGGCGGCGGCCCCCCTTTGCAACTCGAAGTCGACGATTCCAGGTGCGAGGCCGTTATCTGGCAAACCGAACGGGCGCGGCTGGTTGTCGCGATGGCGCGACAACGTGGGCAGCAATTCGAAATTGGCATCGGCGATGCAAAGCCTTGGAGAATCTCCATTCCCGGCGTGCCGCAAGCGGATAAAACGTATCGCGTCTCGCTAAGTGGCATTGCTCCGATCCGCGCACCCGTGGGACCAAGCGGGATGAACATCGTCCTGGAGAACCCGGGCACCGTGGCCATGGCCGTGAGTACCCAAGACCCATTGGTGGTCACTCATTTGCAGAAAACGGCGGATTCCACGCGTTCGATTGCCTTCGACGCGCGCAATCGTTTGTTGCAAGCATGGTTACAACAAACGCTGCTTTCGAACCAGCAGTTGTTGGTGCTCGGGCAACGCTACGAGCCGACGACGGAACACCTCAATCGAGCTCAGGCGGCACTGATTCTCTCACAACGGGAAGTGACCTCGGGAGATTTCTCGCGGGCTCTCACAACCCTCGACGTGGCGGAAAACGAAGTCGCTGTTGCCCGCCGCGAACCTTGGGAAAAGGCAGCCACGAAGTTCACCTCGACCTTGGCGAGTCCGGCGGGCGCTTCGTTCGATTGGCTGCCGCTGCATGTCGAGTTACGCATTCGATTGCAAAATGTCCCAGCGGGCCCAAATATGATGCCCGGGGGCGATTTCGAAAACCTGGAGGCCGTCCTGGCAGGCGGTTGGCGGCAACGGCGTTACGAAACGCCGGAGATCGAAACAGACGTTCAACTCTCGACCCGCAATCCGCACGGCGGGGAGCACTCGCTTCGCTTGTCGGCTAAAGCCCGCTTGGACGATAGCAGGCTCGACGCGGCGCCCGTTCTGGTCGAACGTCCGCCGTTGTGGATTACGAGCCCGCCGCTACGGGTGAAACGGGGGCAAGTGCTGCGGGTTTCGGGGTTCGCCAAGGCGAAAGACTTTGCGACTTCCGTTCCGCAGCCGACAGCGGGCCTACTCGTTTTCACGTCGGAAGGCGGGCCGGAACTTGGTGAGCGGTTTCGTAATGTTGACAAATGGCGTGAGTTCTCGCTCTTTCGCGCCGTAACGGAAGATGGACCAATCACGATTACATTCGCTCTTACCGGATTGGGAGAGGCTTGGATCGACGACTGTTCGGTGGCGATTATCGATCCTTCACGCCCTAATTCTTCGCCTCGACCTAATACGGTCCTTCGTCCACCGAGTGCTGGTCCCCGTTAGCAATCTCACACGTCTCTTCGTGTCATCGCTACATCTGTAAGCCGCTGCGGAACCTTACGGTCTGATGTTGGCCTATGAGCATGGAATTCCTGGAATTCCCAACCGGCCTGCCAATTCAGATGAGGAAAGTTGGTAACAGGCGCGGTAGATTGCTCATGCCATGCTTGGGTCGCGCGGTATATGTCTGCCGCTTCGGGGGATTCTCTAGCTTGCGTTCTGGGGGAAGAAGGGACCGCTATTTCCAATCCGAACTATCCGTATCCGCCACAGCATCAGCCAATCGAAGCCATTGTCCAAACGGAACCGAAACGCAGCAAACTCCGCTTGATCTTATGGTTGGTCGGCGGAAGTCTCCTGCTGATTTTGGTGGTATGTGTGTCGATTGGACTCTGGTTTTATAGCGAGGTAAAGAACGAACGGCGCAGGCGGGATTTGATCGAGCAACGTCACGTTGTGCGCTCCGACGGTGAGCAAGCCGGCTTCGAGTGCGATGTCATTCCGTGGCCCGGACTCGAGGCCATTCCGTTTGGTCGACGAATCGGTTCGTGGATGATGGGCAAGTCGCCGATGTCGCCGATGCGTTTAATTCAAGTTCATCGCGAGTGCGATCCGAAGATCGCCGACGAGTTTCTGACGTTGTTTCCCGAGACGAACACCGTTCTGCTCGAGTGTAAGGAGCTCGATCCCAAGCTCGCGGATCGGATTGCCAAAGTCGGACGACAACAGTTCTTTACGATGGTGATTCGCCAGCAGCCCGGCGACAATGTCGACGCCCTTTTGAAGGTATGCGCCGACCATCACGTACCGTTAGACTACCTTGAATCCGGTTTCACAGGCGCCACCGCCGAGGGAATGGCTAACGCCGCCAAGATACCAACGTTGGCGTCGATCGAAATTGCCGGCGCAACCGATGCGATGTGGTCTGGATTTCAGAAGCATCAAAGGCTGCAAACGGTCCGAATTTGGAACTCACCTGGCTGCACCGACACTACGGCGCAGGTCCTGGCAACGTGCCCGCAATTGAAGGAAGTCTACCTTGATGGCACGAAGATCGGCGACAGCGGCCTTTCCTCGATAGGCTTGATTCCGCAGTTGACCAACTTTCGCTGGAGCCACGCACCGATTTCGGTCGCGGCGTTGCGATTGATCAATCCGCCGTCGATTCCGAAAATCGAATCGGCCATTCTGATTGATGCTGGGATCACCAACGAACATTTGAACGAAATCGGCAAGTGGCCCAAACTGTCGCATCTGAATATCTCGCAGGCGAAGGTTGACGCTGACGGATTGGGCTCGTTGCAACGACTCCCTCTCGGGGTCCTGATTCTCCGCGACTGCCCCATCGACGACGCAGCCCTCGCCAAATTATTGCCAGTCTTTCGAAACATCCAGACGCTCGATTTGTCGGGCACCAAAATCACTAAGGAGTGCGGGTGGGTCACCATTCTGCCGCGGTTGAAGAAACTTCACTTGGATCGAACGTCGTTCGGCCCTGATTTGCTCGAGTTGGCGGGGCAGCGGACCTCTCTTGAACTGCTGGAAATTGGCGGCCCAACCGTCGATGCAACGTGGCTCCCCAAGCTCGACGGTTTGTTGTCGGGTTCCGGTGAATTGCATTTGACTGGGGCATCGATTAACGATGCCACGCTTTCTCCGCCTGGTTGCAAGAGCCGAGAGTTAGTGCTCAATCAAACCAGCGTCACGGTGAAGTGCCTGGAAGGCTTGGGCAAATGGAAAGAACTCAAGGAGGTCACGATCATTCACCCTAAGGGCTCACCTCCACCGTTCACGTACGCAGAAGGAAGGGCACTGGCCAAGGAATTGGGCGTGACCATTTTCTTTCCGGACAAACCACTCGAATTTGCCGAAGCCGCCCTCGATCACTTGCGCCTTCGGTTTAGGGAAGCGGGGGACGAGTAGCCTTTGTTTCGAACTGACGCTAACCAGGCCTTGGGAAAGCGTCGCTGCGACTGGCCGACGAAAGGCACGGTTTGAGGCTTAAAGCAGCCCGCGATTGAGCCCCACCTTCCGTTCAACTAAAGTTGAAAGTACGTCGCAAGGTGGCGGCGGGGTGCTCTTTCTCGGCTGGAAATATGGCTTCCGAAAAACAGATTGCGGCGGTGGGGATCGACCTGGGGACGACTTTCTCGGCAGTGGCCAAGCTCGACGACACGGGGCGGCCGCAAACGCTCATCAATGCCGAAGGGGACAAGATCACGCCCAGCGTTGTGTTCTTTGAAAACGAAGATCACGTCGTCGTGGGGAAAGAGGCGGTCAAAGCCGTCGCCACCGATGCCGAGATGGTTGTCGAGTGTGCCAAACGCGACCTCGGCCTGCGGCACTTCCACAAGCCGATCGCCGGAAATCAATTTCCGCCTGAGGCGCTGCAGGCTTACGTCCTCGACAAGATCCGCCGCGATTCGCAGGTTCAAATTGGCCCTTTTCAAAAAGTGGTGATCACGGTTCCGGCTTACTTCGACGAAGTCCGCCGCAAGGCGACGCAAGACTCCGGGTACATGGCCGGCTTCGAAGTGATGGACATCATCAACGAACCAACCGCGGCGGCAGTCGCGTTTGGCTTTCAGGAAGGCTTTTTGAACCCGCAGGGGGAATCGCCTGAGAACCGCAACATCCTGGTTTACGACCTTGGCGGCGGCACGTTCGACGTGACGGTGATGCAGATCGGCGGGCGCGAGTTCAACGCGATCGCGACCGACGGCGATGTGCAATTGGGGGGCCGCGACTGGGACGAACGCCTTGTCGATTTTGTCGCGGAAGAGTTCATTCGCCGGTTCGGGATCGATCCCCGCGAGGACCCCAACACCCACGGACGATTGTGGCGCGAGTGTGAGGACGCCAAGCGGACGCTCTCGGCGCGGCTCAAGGCGAGCATCGGCTGCGATTACAAAGGCGAAGCCGTCCGGATCGAGGTGACCCGCAAGCAGTTCGAGGAAATGACGCAGGACTTGCTCGACCGCACGGCCTTTACCACGCGCGAAACGCTCCGCATCTCCGGGCTCAAGTGGGAACAAATCGACCGCGTGCTGATGGTGGGTGGTTCGACGCGTATGCCAGCCGTATTCGAAATGTTGCGAGATCTTTCGGGCAAGGACCCGGACCGCTCGGTATCGCCGGACGAAGCCGTGGCACATGGCGCGGCCTTGCACGCCGGTATCCTGCTGCAACGCGCCGAAGGTAAGAGCCCGCGATTCAAGATCAAGAACGTCAACTCACACAGCCTGGGGGTCGTTGCGAACGAAGGGGCCACCGGTCGGCAGCGGAACGCGATTGTGATCCCGCGCAACACACCGCTCCCGGTTACGGCGCGGCGGATCTTTCGTACGCAGCGCGAGGGGCAGCAGTCCGTATTGGTGCGAATTTTAGAGGGAGAGAGTCCGTCGCCTGACGATTGCGCGCAGCTGGGCCAGTGCTCGGTAAAACCGTTACCGTCTGAGCTTCCGGCAGGAACGCCGATTGAAGTCCGGTTCAAGTACCAAGAGAATGGCCGCTTGACGGTGAAGGTGCAAATCGAAGGGGGGACTTCTCTCCAACACGAGTTACAACGCGAGAATTCGCTTTCGCAGGAAGAACTCGACTTCTGGCGAAAAAAAGTGAGCGGTCTTGATCCGGCTTCAGGGCCGAAGGTGCCCCCTCCCAAGCGGTGAGAGATCGATCGCGACGTTTGCGTCGAATCTATCGATGGCTCTGTTGGTACCACTTAATTGCATAAGGCATTCCCCTGTGTCTAGGGTCCTGGGGGAAGTTGAGAAATTGGTGGCGCCTTTCTGTGCGCATCTGGATCAAGACGTACTCTTCCGTAGGGAAACGGGCAGGGCGCGGGCAGGCGCACTGCGCGCAACGCCCCAATTGCAGATCACTTCACGTTGAAAAAAACAATGGCCGACGAGGTTTTTCGACTCCTGCTTGTCGACGACGACCCGGCCATCCTGCGCCTGTATGGCGCGTTCCTCGCTAAGGATGGGTGGGAAGTCGAAACGGCGCGCGATGGTTCGGAAGCCCAGGGAATGATCGAGCGGCGTTGTCCACACGTTCTGATTACGGACTGGAACATGCCGGGAATGACCGGCATTGAACTGTGCCGATGGCTGCGGTCACAAACGCTGCCACATTACGTTTACGCCACGCTCTTTACCTCGCGTTCCAAACCGAACGACCTGGTGCAGGGATTGGAAGCGGGTGCGAACGACTTTATCCGTAAGCCTGCCGATCGTTTGGAATTGCTTGCCCGAGCTCGAGCAGCGCGGCGCGTTGTCGAGTTGGAACAGAACTTGACGCAGCTTGCCAAGTGCGATCCGCTCACCGGTCTGCAAAACCGCAAATCATTTCTCGAAAGCTTCCAGGTCGAGTGGTCGCTTTCGCAGCGTCATATCTTTCCGATCAGCTGCGTGATGCTCGATATCGACTATTTCAAGCGCATTAACGACACATTCGGCCACGCGGCCGGCGACCAGGCGATTCGGGCTGTGGCGGCCACGCTGCGAAAGTATTCCCGCAGCGGCGACGTGGTCTGTCGCTATGGGGGGGAAGAGTTCGCCGTATTGATGCCGGAGACCGACGAGAAGAGCGCCGTGATCTGGGCGACTCGGGTCAAAAAGGCCCTCTCAACGATCGAACTGGATACGGAAATTGGCAAGGTCCGCTTCACCGCGAGCTTTGGGGTTGCGGAACGGACGGTCGAGTTGGCGTCGCCCGACCAACTAATCGACATGGCCGACCAGGCTTTGCTGGTTGCCAAAGGGGCGGGGCGCGACCGTGTGGTGAGCTTCCAGTCGATGAACGAGGTCGCCGCGGCCAAGGGGACCGATCGCGGCGCCGCCTCGGTCTTCAAGGGGCTCGAGGCCCGCCAGGTGATGACATCGCTGGTGGCTGGACTTAACGAAGACGACACCATTGGCTCCGCGTGCGACTTCTTCCTGCGATTCCGAATCAATTTCGCACCCGTCGTAGATACCGCCGGCCGGCTGAGCGGAGTGCTCAGCGAAAAAGACTTGATGGCGCTGATGATCCACTCCGATTGGCACGTCAGACGCGTCCGCGAAGTGATGAAGTGCAACGTCGTCTTCTACGACGAAGGGACGCCCGCGCTTCAGATCTACCAGTTCCTGTGCCGCGTGAGCTTGCCGGGGGTGATGATTGTTAGCGGCGGCTGCCCGACTGGCATCGTTAGCCGCACGGCGTTGATGCGGTGGTTCGCCAATACGGTTTCAGCCGGCCGGATTGCTCCCGATCCGTCCGAACCAGCGCAAACGCTGGTCGCACAAGAATCCCCTACGGGTGTGACAACGCCGCGGGACGTGCTCGTTTCCACGGCGAAGATCCTTTCCGATGAAGCCAAGCGTTTGGTGCATCGACTGGAACACGACACGGACGAAACGGTTCCCACGGTGGTGGGCGCTTCGACGCGGATGCAAGAAGTGATTAACGACCTGCTGGCCTTCTCGCGATACGCCCAGGATATTCAAGCGGCCGAAGACGGGGGCGATACGCAGTTGGGAATTGCCGGTCTTCTCGCGGCCATGAATGTCCGGGACGTCTCCTGCTACGAAGCGGGCTAGGCCAATTTCGGGCCGATCCCTTCTTTGACGCTGTCACGCGTGGCTGATTGTTCGCCGACCAAGGTCGCGACTACAATCAAGGCCGTCCGGCCAGGCCAGATTCTCGACCCGCCCGGCGTCACTCCTGTTGTCGTCCCACCTTCGTTTGCGGAGCCTCTCGCGTGAATGTTCGCTTAGTATGGTCGGCGGTTGCCGATCGAGTTCGATGGTTGTCTCCCGCGGTTTTGGCCGTGGCAATGATGGCTCCTGCGGCCGATGCCAAGGAACCGGTGGTTCGGTTCAAGAAGACTCAGCTTGACACCGCTTTCCGTTCCGAAGGCGTGGCGGTGGCCGATATCAATGGCGATGGCAAGAAGGACATCATCGCCGGCCAGGTGTGGTATGCCGCGCCCGATTGGAAGATGCACCCGATTGTCGATACCAAGGACGTGAAGGAGTTCGATCCTCGCGGCTATAGCAACTATTTTTGCACGTTTGCCGAGGACTTCGACGGCGACGGGCTCGTTGACGTGATGAACGTCGACTTCCCGGGAACGCCTACGTATTGGCACAAGAATCCAGGGGCCGAAGGTAAGCCCTGGGCACGCTACGTGGTCACGCCTGTCACGAACAATGAAAGTCCGCAGTTCCTCGACGTCGATGGTGACGGCAAACGTGACTTGCTGTGCGCCTTCGCCCCCACGAGCGAAGCATCGGACGGTCCCGATAAACAGATGGGCTACCTGACCCGCACCAGCGATCCGACGGCGCCGTGGAAGCTCAACCCGGTTTCGGAAAAAGGCTCGCCCGGCAGCAATCGTTACTCGCACGGCTTGGGGCTGGGGGACGTGAACGGTGATAAGAAGCTCGATATTCTTTGTGACGCTGGCTGGTGGACGGCTCCCGCCGACACCGACGGCAAGCCTTGGAAGTTCACGGCGTACGGATTCGGCGCCGGCGCGAATTATCAGATCTTCGATTACGACGGCGACGGCGATAACGATGTGATCACCACCAGTCCACACGCGTTTGGGATTTGGTGGCACGAACAAACGGCGCCGGGTGAATTCAAACAGCACGAAATCGACAAATCGTTCTCGCAAACGCACGCCACCTGGCAAACCGACGTGAACGGTGACGGGCTGCCCGACTTGGTGACCGGCAAGCGTTGGAAGGCCCACTTCACGGGCGATCCCGGCGGCGACGATCCGGCTGTTTTCTACTGGCTGGAACTGAAGCGGGAAAACGGCCGCCCCACGTGGACCGCCAATCAATTCGACCACGATAGCGGCATCGGCACGCAATTCGAGATGGCCGACGTCAACGGCGACGGCCTGGTCGACGTGGTGGCGTCGAACAAAAAGGGCGTGCACTACTTCCAGCAAGTGCGCGAGTAGTACGCTTTTGGGGTCATGAGGGGTAGTTACAGAAGGGGAGCTTTGGCTCCCCTTCTTTCGTTTCCGCTGGGCCCGAAATGCAGATTGCGTGGCTGCCGGCGGACAGGACTACTCGTCTTCGTCCTCGTCGTCGCCTTTGCCTGACTTGGCTTTGTTGGTCTGAGTCTTCCGCGACGACGATTTTTCCGGAGGTTTGAGCCCTTCGATCGTCAGTGTCGTGGTCGAGCCATCTTCGATGCTTACGACACGGATTGCATGGTTGTTCGTGTCGGCGAGGTAAATCTTCCCTTCGGCAATCGAGATGCCGCCGGGGTGATCGAATTCGGCAGGCGAGTCGCCTGAGCCTTCGTTGCCGGTCCCCGCGAGGGTCGTCGTTTCGCGCGACTTGACATCGATCACGCGGACCTTGTTGTTGTAGGTGTCGGCGACGTACACCTTGCCGTCAGCGTACGCGACTCCCAGGCAATGCTGGAACATGGCCTTGCCGGGTTTGCCGTCCTTGTCGCCGAACTTGAAAAGCCGGCCGCTGGGAAGGTCGGCCGTGCCAACGAGGGTTTCGACGTCCTTTTTGGGGTCGAACGGCACCATGCGGACGGAGCTTCCTTCGCTATCGGCGACGTAGAGCCACTGGTCGTCCGCGGTGAGGCCGCTCGGCTGCGCAAACGACGCGCCCCCTTCTCGATACGGTCCGCGAGGCGGGTTCAATTTGCCATCGACAATGTCCTCGGCGCCGTTGCCGGCGTAGTGGGAGATCGACTTCTCGTCGAGCGGCATCTTCCAAATCAAGTGCGGCCCGGCCATCGCGATGTACAGGGCATCGTCGTGGACCCACAGGTCCCAAGGGCTGGCCATTTTGGTCTTCTTAGGATCGGCTGAAAACTTGCCCGGTCCGACTGCGCCCCTGGCCTTCATGCCGGGAAAACCGGCCGAGGCTTGCGTGCCGTCTCCGCAGACCGTGACCACCTTGTTTTCCTTCAGGTTGATCTTCCGGAGGGCGTGGTTTTCGGTGTCGGCCACGTAGAGCCAGTCGCCGACGCGGGCCATCCCGTTGGGATGGTGGAATTCGGCCGTGGCGTAGTCGCCGTCGGTAAGGCCGCGCGCTCCGGTGCCGATCGTATCGATCAGCTTCCCGTTGAAATCGGCGATGACGATCCGGTTGTGGTTCGTATCGGCGATGTAGAGGACCTTTTGATCGTTATCGGCGACGACCTTGCCCGGGAACCAGAGCGGGGAAGTCTCGGCCTTTTTGGCTTCCGCCTTAAAGGTCAACGGCGTTTCGTCGAGCGACTTGTTCTTGCGGTAGTAGGGAATCGCCTTGTCGAGGATTTCCTCGTATTCCTTGGCCTTGAATTCGCCGCCCCGGAGATGCACGGCATAGCCTTCGGGATCGATCAGGAGGGTGGTTGGCCAGCTGCTAACGCCGACCGTGTTCCACACGTCGTGTTCCGGGTCGTTGAGAACGGGGTGGAGAATCTCTTCCCGGAGAACCGCCGACCGCACGTTGGCGATCCGCTTCTCGTTTTCGAATTTGGCGCAGTGGACGCCGATCACCACCAGTTGCTTGGGGTACTTTTCCTCGAGTTTTTCCAGCTCCGGCAGGATGTGTTGGCAGTTGATGCAGCAAAAGGTCCAGAAATCGAGGAGGACGAACTTGCCCTTGAGGTCCTTTTTGAGCGTCAGCGGCTCGCTGTTCACCCAATCGGCCGTTGGTTCCCAGATTTCTTCGCTAATGGGCAGGCGGCGGCGGAAGACCTCGTTGGCGTGCGCTTCCTGAGCGAAGCCCCGCGTCGGGCTCCCGACGACACCGGCTGCGGCCGCCATTCCCGCGAGGGTTGCCAAAGCCGATCGCCGGCCCATCGCCGAGGTGCTGATCAGGGAGGAAATCGAGAATTCGCCGGCCAGTCCTTGGCGATTTGTGGGCGAGGGGTCAGACATAGCAGCTCCTTTGGCATTTGATCGGCGAGCTGTTCCCAATGACAACGACATGCGAAGTTGCCTGCGAACCAAATCGCTTCCCAATCAACCGTCGAATCCAGGAAGTTTGACGCGCTTCGTGACATCGTCAAGGTTTCGAATAAACCACTGTCAATGTTATCCGACGATCCGAGGCGAGAAAACCATCGGACGCATCGCTTACGCCGTAAGTGGCTTTTCGGTTCGCCAACTTAAGAGAGGGCGAAAATAGTTGTCGCTCGATCCCAGTAACGGACCGGAGACCGAGATGGCGGCCGGAGAGGACCGCTTGTCCTCCAACCATTGGCCACCCACGACGCGGCAATGACGGGTCATGAAGTTGCGGACCAGTTCGGTCTTAACGGGCGATTCCGATTTCCAAAGGAGTCGGGGACGGGTTTCTTGGCCTGCTTTGTCGAGAGAGATTTCGATCAGGACCATTCGATCGGGAAAACCAACGAGAACGCGTTGGACATTGGTTGGCGACTTTTCCGGCGGATGACCCAGAGGCAACAGAATTGTTACGCGATCGTAAACGAACTGGATCTGCTCGCTCCCCCAAGCCAAATCGAGCAGGGCGCTCACCAGGGCCGGTTGGGCATCGAATGACGGAGCACTGGGTACTATCGCTTGCGTATGCAGGTGGTCGCGCTTGGATTGAGCGAGGATTGTTTCCACCTTAGCGGCAGGCATCCTGAGGTAAATTGCTGCTTGCCGGACCAGATCGTCCGCTTCTTCGTTTTGCGGATGCGTTTGGGCCGTGAGAGTGGCCAGATCCTCGACGAACGGAGTCACAAGCAAGCCGTCGGGATCGAGGTCGGGCGGCTCAAAGACGTAGGGAGGTGTCGCTTGCAGCGCCTCGCGGACCAGCGACTGCTCGTCGGAACCCATGCCTTTCCACGTTTTGGATTGCTCCATGCGGCCAATGGCTTCGTCCAACTCCAGCATGCGGCACGACAATAGAAAGGCGACGAGAGCGGTCGCGGCATCGCGTTTTTGCTGGTCGATAGTTGCGGAGGTGGTGGCGCCCTCAAAATGAATCTTCACGACGAGGCGGGCCTCGACCCCCTTTTGCCACTTCGCGGTCGATTCTTTCGAACGGCCATGGACGTAGTGGACGACGAACTTTTCGAGCCGCTCGGCGATCCCGCGAAGTTCGGTGACGGAGAGCCACGTCGCGGCCTGGTAGCGGGCTGGGTCGGCCGATTTTTTTGCCGCCAGGCAGCGAGTCAGAAAAATGCGGTCGTATTCGCTCCGCAGCGGCAAGCTGCCAATCTCCTTGAGCGCCTGCGACAAGCTATCGCGGGACCATGGGAAGGCCGCAACCAGTTCTGTGAGCTCCGTTCCGTACACCCAGTATCGGTCGCGGTGGCGATAGTCGCCGCCGTAGAGCGTGGCGACCTCGGTACCGATCGTTCGTACCAGGCTTTGCAGGATGACAAGTGCCTGACGGTTAATCAGGTGCTCGCCGATTGCCCGCGCGCCTTCGCGCCCGATGGCGCCCACAAACCACCATGCGCCGAGCGTGAGGGGATGGGCTCCCATGGCGAGCCGACCGGCATAGTAAACGGCGTTGAAATAGGGGAAATAGGGTTCGGCTTGCTTGTACGTGTTGTACGCCGAAACCCCTTGGCGGAGATATTGATAGAGGCTCGAAAAACTGCGGTCTTTAACTCCGATCGGCAACTCATCCAGCACGACCATGAGTTGCAGGCTGGCGCGATGTGTAGCTCTCAGGACGCGATCCAGGCTCGTCTCCAACAAAGGATTGGAAGCCGTGGGTTGGTAGATGCGAGCCGCTTGCGTTACCAGCCGCAGGACGTCGTCGCGCATCAAATTCGGGTCGGGCTTTCCCTCGCGCGCGTAGTAGTTGGTGCGAATCCGTTCGAAAAGGGTCTTGGTTTCGTCTTCCAGCAGCTTTTCAAGTTGCTGGTCCTTGATCGCCAGTGCCGACATGGCGGCTGGCGACAATTGGCCGAACTCGTCGGACGGCGCCGGTTCGGCACCGTTTTTTCCCCCTGGCAGTTGGACCGGCGGCGGGAACTCCCAGAGTTGGTGAAAGACGTGAACCTGTTCCGAAAGGGATTGCTCCCGCGAGCGCAGCTGCTCGAGTTTATTGTCGAGCTGTTTGAGCACCGTTGATCGCAAGTCGGCGAGCGCTTGCTCATCCTTGGCGGCACGCTCGCGCTCTCGCTGCGCGGCCGCAATTTCGTCGATTGCGGCGAGTTCGGCCGACGTGCGCTCGCGCCGAAACAGAAATACGGCGGCGAGGGCAGCTACCGTCGAAGCAATCAGGGGCCATCGCCAAAGACCGAGCGATTGCCAATTGGCGATCGTTGCCACGAGAACAATCAGCGCGGCTGCGGCCACCAGCGCCGCGGGCAAAATCGACCAGACCCACGCCGGCGCAACGGATGCCTTCGTAGGCGCGGCGGGAGCTGCGTCGGTCGAATCGGTTGCCAAGGTGAACCGCCTTCTAGTTCGATCGTACGCTGAGTCAGCCCCAGCTACTTGCGGCCGCGCTGCCAGGCGAGGCCCGGCTTGTCGACGCGGAATTGTACCAGTCGCGTGTGTTCGACTTCGGTGACGTAGATCGTTTTTCCATCGGGACCGCCAAAGCAAAGATTGCTTGGCTGCTTTCCGAGCACGTCGATCTCTTTGAGTACCTCTCCTTGCGGCGAAAGTTTCACGACCGTCCCCTTACCGTACCGCGTGACGTACAAGTTGCCATCCACATCACAGCGCATGCCGTCGAAACCGTGATCGTCAAATTGTTTGACCAGCTCTCGTTCACCGACCGCGCCGTTGGCTTTGATCGGGTACCTCCAAATGCCTCGCTGGACAGTTTCGTTCACGTAGAGATATTTCCCGTCGGGGCTGACTTCGATCCCGTTGGTTGTCCCGAGTTTTTCGCCTAACCGAGTTACCTTGCCGTCCTTGCTGATTCGCCACAGTTGGCCGGTGCCGTCGTTCCAATTGGGGTCGCTGGCGTAGAGATTTCCTTCCGCGTCGATGGCCACGTCGTTGGGTTGGTTCATGCGATCGTCGTGGCCGAAGACCTCGATCTTTTTGGTCGACATGTCGACGCGAAGCACGTTGTGCTTGGGATAGTCGGCGATGTACATCCGGCCTTGCTGGTCGAAAACAATTCCGTTGCCGACGCTTCCCTCGGGCAACGTAAGAAAGACTTCGCCCTTTCCCTCTGGGCTCACTCGGCCGATAGTCCCTTGCTTGGAAAAGTTGACCGCGAAGATATCGCCGTTGGCGTTGCACTGCGGCCCTTCGATACCCGGCGTGAACTCGCCTGGCTTCGTGAGCGGCTTCGCGACAAAGAGTTCGTCTTCACCGAAGGCGAACGGCGCAAGTGTCGTCACAACAAGGAGCGCCAAAAGCCAAGGCCGCGACATGCAAGGGTCCTTTCCGATTTCGCAGTTTGTTCACTTACCTCACAGCATAGCCAGCGGCGTTTTGAATCGCTGGGACCAACGTTGGATTTTGCAGACGCAATAAAAAAGCCCGCGACCCATTTGGTCGCAGGCTCTTAAATCTCGTGGCGCCGGATGGCGGCGAGAGTTGTGGAAATTGAGCCGCGGCAAACTAGTTGCCGGCGAGAGGCTCTTTCTTCTCGGTGATGGTGGGCAGACCCGAGGCGGCCATTTCGGCGTTCAGTTCTTTGAACGGAGCCCATTCGGCCGGGAGGTTGTCTTCTTGGAAGATTGCTTCGACGGGGCATTCGGGAACGCAAGCTTCGCAGTCGATGCACTCATCGGGGTGAATGTAGACCATTTGTTCCCCTTCGTAGAAGCACTCTACAGGGCAAACAACGACGCAGTCGGTGTACTTACAAGCGAAGCAGGGTTGAGCCACGATGTGGGCCATGGAGCCACTCCTCAGAAAAAATGCGCTATTTCAAAGTTGTATCAGGGTCCCCGCAACAAAAATTCTCACAAGAGAAACCTTGTCGATGAGGGGTTTTATCCAAACGAGCTGTACTTTTCCACTCAGTTCGAGCGGCGACTTTTTCAAAAAGGCGAGGTGTGCGGTGTAAGACCAAACCTTTCGCTGCATTGTTCCCATTCCATCGGCTGTCGCCAACGGGTGGCGGATGGTTTTTCGGGTGAAATCGAGGCGAATTTTACGGGTTTTTACCCGTGACACTTAGGACCTTTCATTGCTGAAATCTGGTCTCAAAAGGGGGGCGAACTCTCCGCTGTTTCGTCTCAAATGCGGAACTTCGCAGCGAAATTGGAGTTTGGCTCTAAAGGGGCCAGGATGGAGAGGCTAGATCGATGCTGTGGTTTTCTTGCTTCCAGAGGCCGACACATCTAAAATAGCAACCACGTACTCAGCGAATTCTTCTTGGGGCTTGGGTACGAGGTTAGTCCACGTGCCGTTTTTCAAGGTTTTCAGGCAAACATCGGCGGGAATGGTCGGCCCCGGCGAACCGTTGTCCAACTGGAAACGAACAACTTGCGATTGGTGAAGGAAGCGCAGCGAAATTTGCTCCCGAATTCGCGTTCGTTTTAGCGCCATTGCCAGTTCCGCAGAATCCATTTCAGTTCGAGGAACGCTCCTGTGGCTTTAACCCCTGCCGACCGAGCTTTGTTAGACCGCTGTTTGGCGAATGAGCCAAAAGCGTGGGAAGAATTCGTCGACCGCTTCTTAGGGCTGGTAGTCCATACTGTCCACCAGACAGCCAAGCAGCGCGGTTATGATCTCTCGCGACAGGACGTCGAAGACTTGTCGGCCGACGTTTTGGCTGCCCTGCTTGTGCACGATTTCGCCACCTTGCGGCGATTCCGCGGCGAAAGCAGTTTGGCCACGTATCTGGCCGTGATCGCACGGCGGGTGGTGGTTCGCGACTTGCTGCACAAGAAGCCGCCTGCCAATCACCGCGTGGACGGCGCCGAAACCCATGCGGGAACCGTAGCGCCCGCGGAAAATCAAATCCTCGATCGCGAGGAAATCGACCAGTTGCTCCGGTCGCTCGAGGGAACCGACGCCAGCATTGTTCGTATGTTTTACCTGGAAGGTCTGACGTACGAGGAAATCAGCTCGAAAACCGGCGTGCCGATCAACTCAATTGGGCCGACCCTCTCGCGTGCCAAAGGGCAGATGCGGCGGTCGGCTGATTCTCAGGCGACGGTCTAGCCACTCATCGGGCGTGATCTCCTCTGTGCCTTCGCGCAGCGGTGCCTTCGTGCAGTGGCGACCTCGTGCTATAACGAAGTCGTCTCTCAGGGAGAGACTTGCGTTGGCCTTCCCTTTTTGCGAGCTTCGCCATGCGGATTGAAAAGAATAGCGTCGTGACCATCGATTTCACCTTGCGCGACGTGGATGGCGACCTGCTGGAATCGAGCGAAGAAAACGGGCCGCTGGTTTACATGCACGGCAGCGGCGAATTGCCGCCAGGAATTGAGAAAGCCCTCGAAGGAAAGTCGGCCGGCGAAACGGTCGACGTGACGGTCGACCCGGAAGAAGGGTACGGCGAGTACAACGAGGAGTTGGTCCAGGAGATTTCCCGCGACGAGCTCGAAGGAATGGAAGATATCGAGCTGGGACACGTCCTCGAAGTGGAAATCGAAAACGAGACGCTTCTGGTAACGGTTGTCGGTGTCGAGGACGACCACATCGTGGTCGACGGCAACAATCCCTTTGCAGGGCAGACCATCCAGTTCCAAGGCAACGTGCTGGGCGTTCGGGCTGCTACGCCGGAAGAAGTCGAGCATGGGCACGTCCATGGCGAAGGCTGCGGCCACGATCACGGCTAACTCTGGCGGACCGGTGATAGGCGCTTCCGATGGCTGGTGAACGGCTCGATTTGGAAAGCTCGCCCCATCCTGACGACGACGGCGAACCATCGCCGTCGGGTCCTAAACGGTTTATCGGCGTCCATTTCGCTTGCTGTGCTGTCTACGCGCGGGCCTATCTGAACGCCGCAGGCACCGCCTATCACGCATCTTGCCCGCGTTGCGGCGGGCCCGTCACATTCGAGATTGGCCCAGGCGGATCGAACGCTCGTTTTTACACCGCGTCTTGAGCACCGCGTCTTGAGCGAAAGGGATGATTTTTCTAGGATTCGCGCGGTGAGTTACCGCATGGGCTTGAGCCCGTTCCTAGACGGACAGGATTGTCCGTCCTACTGGTGTCACTTCGTGATCGATTTTGAAGTTCAACGCTGTACGCGCCGCTGCCACGCGACTGATCGCGAGTTGCAGCCAGGCGAGGTCGTGTACTCGGCGCTGGTCAAGAGTGGCTCGCAAGTGGTTCGCCGCGACTGGGCGGAATCAGCCTGGTCGGGGCCCACCGGTGAGATGGTCTCGTGGTGGCGGACCAAGTTGCCCGAACCAGCTGCCAAGCGCGCAGCGATGGCGCCAGGCGAAGTGATGCTCGAACTCTTCGAGTCGCTCGAAGGGCTGAGCGATCAGGCCGACTTTCGCTACGTTCTGGCGCTGCTGTTAGTGCGCCGCCGCGTTTTGAAATTGGAAGGCAGCCAGGCCGATGCCGATGCCAGCGGTGTATTGCGGCTCTACTCGACGAAAACCGATCAACGCTGGCAAGTTCCCATCGTGATGCCGTCTAAGTCGCGAACCGCCGCCATACAGGCGGAAATCGGCCGCTTGTTGTTTACCGGTTCCACTCCCAAACCATCTAACGACCAGCAAGGAAGCCAGTCGTGATCCAACGTCAGCGGCAAGGAATGCCCCGCGTTTGTTGCTCGAAATGGTTGGCGACCATGGCGATGCTTATCGCATGCTGGTCGCTGGGAACCGGCTGTTCCCTTTCGCGCATGTGGGGGGCGACCACCACGACTGCGACGCCCGTCGCATTCCAAACAAAGCCGTCGCTCGACGCGGTTCTCGAAGCGGTGAATCGCAACAGCGCTCAGGTGCAAACATTGCAGACCGACGGCGCGCGACTCTCGATGCGGATGACTCCCGCGGTCAATGTCGAGTTGGTCATAGAACGCCCCAAGCGGATCCGATTTAAGGCGGGCACGCACCTCACGGGCGCGGTGGTCGACCTGGGGAGCAATGACGACTTGTTTTGGTTCTGGTCATCGCTCGATCGCAATCCGGCGCTCTATTTCGCACGGCATGACGAGTTTGCCCGCAGTACCGCGGCGCAGACCATGCCGGTCGAACCGCAGTGGCTGATCGATGCGATGGGGTTGGTCGATTTCGATCCCATGGCCAAGCACGAGGGTCCTTACGATCACGGCCGCGATACGATCGAGATTCGTTCGTACTATCCCACGGCGACGGGCCAGGTGACTAAGATCACGCACATCCATAACCGCTTTGCGTGGGTGCTCGGCCAGCAGATCTACGATACGCGCGGGCAACTGGTGGCCACCACCAAGGCGAGCAATCACCAGTATTTTCCGCTCCAGCAGGTGGCTCTGCCACGAAAGGTGGAATTCGAGCTGGCGATGGCCCAACTCCAATTTGAAGTCGACACCACCGACTACCGAATCAATCAGCCGCTCGGCAACCCGGAGCTTGTTTTCGATTTGCCGACGGATGATTTCCCTGACACGCCTGTCGTGAACTTGCTCGATCCACAAGGACTGCGAGGCAATGGGCCGGCGCCGCGAGCCGATCTCAGCGGTCCGCCACAGGAAGACTGGCGCGGACCATTGGGTAAAGGGGGTGGCGAACGGAATCCTCGCCTGCCTTCAACCGATCAACGAATTGAGCCAAACGAGGTCGATCAGTTTCGCCCGCTGCCGACGACGGACCTCGATCGGCGGTGGACACCGGCACCAGGAACCGCGCGACTTCCACAGCGCGGGCTGGAACAGAAGTCGTGGCGATAAGAGGCGCTGCTTAGGCTAGGCCACCAGCGCCGCGCCGTATTTCTCTTTGCAGGCGCTCACGGCCTGATCGCGGAAGCGATCGACTTCCTCGCTCGTGAGCGTGCGCTCGCGGGAGCGGAACGTCATCGAAAGCAGAATCCGCTTTTTGCCTTGGCCGTCTTTGTTGTAATCGCGGTAAGTATCGACGTAGGCGACCTGTTCGAGATCACCGCCTGCTGCGGCAACGACGGTCCGTTCCAGATCGGCCCAGCGGATGGCTTCGTCGACAATCAAGTTGATGTCACGGGAGACGCTGGGGAAATCGCTCAGCGGTGCGGCCTTGCGAGCCAAGAGCGCACGAGTGGCCAACAGGTCGAGGCTTACCTCCGCAATGGTTGCTGGCTGGCGAAGCTTGAATTCCTTTCGCCCGGCGTCGGACACCACGCCGACGAACCCAAGACGCTGCCCATCGAGCGAGAGCTCAATCGTCTTGCCCGCCGCCAGCAGCGGAAGCGAGACCGCTTTCTCTTCCAGTTTGGCCGTCGGATTGAGTTCGGCCACGAGCGATTGGACGGCGCCTTTCACGTGATAAAAGTCGCCGCCGCTGGCGAGCGCGAGGGTCCACTGCTCTTTGGGCAAGCCTGTCGGTTCTGGAAGGTAAACCTTGGCGGTCTCGAAGAGTTCGACCACGGGATTGGAAACCGATTCGTTCACCCGACGGGCTTCCAGCAAGCTGGGAATAATGCTTCGTCGCACACGGTCGGCACCTCGCAGCATCGGCGTGCTGCAAATGTACGGATCGCGATCGGTCCACGGGCTGAACGAGGCCGACCACTCCGCCGGCACGACACTGGCCGTCATTGCTTCGTCAAAGCCGCTGGCCGTGAGGACGTGCCGCGTTTTGGCCAGCACGCGGTCGAAATCGCTGCGAAACGAGGCCGTCATCGGAACGGCCCGGTCTTCCGGAATCTTGTCGTAGCCATGAATACGCGCGACTTCTTCGATCAAGTCGATCTCGCGCGTCAGATCGCGGCGATGGCTCGCAATCTCGACTTCGATCTCGACGGGCGTTTCGCGTAATTTCTTGCAGCCAATCGCCTCCACAATTTTGGCGATACGTTCGTAGGGGACATCGATTCCCAGTACGCGTGCGACTTGAGCGTAGTGGAGCCGGACTATCGGCCGCTGCGGTGGTGGCTTTCCGGCATCGACGACCCCGGATGCTAGTTCGCCGCCTGCGAGTTGCAAAATCAATTCGCAGCAGCGGCGGCTGGCCCAGTCGATCCCTTCGAGGTCCATGCCACGCTCGAAGCGGTACGACGAAGGGCTTTGCAGTTTGAGTTTGCGGGCGGTGTGGCGAATCGAAAGCTGCGAGAAGTCGGCCGCTTCAATCAGAAGATCCACTGTGGAAGGTGAGACTTCGCTGTCGACGCCACCCATTACGCCGCCAAGGGCGACCGATCGCTCGGCGTCCGCAATGACCACGCTGTCCTGGTCCAGTACATACTCTTGGTGGTTGATCGCGGTGAATTTTTCACCTTGTTGTGCGCGGCGGACGATGATTTGCTTGCCGCAAATATGCTTCAAGTCGAACGCGTGCAGCGGCTGGCCACACTCCATCATGACGTAATTGGTGATGTCGACAACGTTGTTCACCGAGGCCACGCCGATCGTCTTGAGCCGATCGACCAGCCAGGCCGGGCTGGAAGCGATCTTCACGCCGCGAATAACGCGGGCTGTGTAACGCGAACAAAGTTCGGGCGCGTCGATCCGAACGGAAATCGATTCACTCGCGGGCGACTTACCTTCTTTCAGCACCGGTGCAGGAATCTTCAGCGACTTGGAGAATAGGACCGAGATTTCGCGAGCCACGCCAATGTGCCCCAGACAATCGGGGCGATTGCTGGTGATTTCCAGGTCAATGCAAAAATCCTTGCCGACCGCTTCGGTCGACTCGTGATTAAGTCCCGCCATCATGAGGGCTTCGCTCACCGCTTCGTGCGACGCGGGCAACTCGACGTATTCTTTCAACCAATTCCACGAAACCAGCATGGTCGCTTATCCCGTCCAAAGAGAGATCGCGTGTATCGAACTTAGAACTGACGCAGGAAACGGACGTCGTTTTTGTATAGGTCGCGAATGTCGGATAGCCCGTAGCGACGCATGCAGAGCCGCTCGACGCCGAGTCCGAATGCGAAGCCGCTTACCTTTTGCGTGTCGTATCCAACCGCCCGCAGGACGTTGGGGTCGACCATGCCGGCCCCGCCGAATTCGAGCCATCTATTTCCCCACTGCATGTCGACTTCGACGCTGGGCTCGGTGAACGGGAAGAACGAGGGGCGAAAGCGGATCGTCACGTCGCCACCTAGGTAGCTGCTGGCGAACAATCGCAGCACGCTTTTGAGGTCGGCCATCGTCACGTGCTCGGCGATCATCAACCCTTCCATCTGATGGAACATCGGATAGTGCGTAGCATCGGCTTCGTCGGGGCGATAGACGCGGCCCAGCGAGATGATCCGCACCGGCGGCTGGCGATTTTCCATCACCCGGATCTGGACTGTGCTGGTTTGGCTGCGCAGCAACAGCGGGCCACCACTTGCCTGAGCCGTGGCTAAGTAGAAATTGTCGAGCGGGTCGCGGGCCGGGTGCTCTTTGGGAATATTCAGCCCGTCGAAGTTGTGCCACTCGTCTTCGATCTCGGGGCCATCGGCAGGCGTGAAGCCCAATCGCCCCATGATGTCTTTGAGGTCTTCAATCGTCTGCGTGACTGGGTGCAGTTTGCCGACGCGGACGCGCTTGCCTGGCAGCGTCGCATCGAACTTGGGATCCACCGCGACCACGGCCGACGATTGGACGCGAGTCTGGGCGGCCTCGAACGCGGCGTCGATCTTCTGCTTGGCTTCGTTGAACGATTTGCCTGCGGCCGGCTTATCGGGACCAGGGACCGAACCGAGGCCCTTTTGCGCGGTTTTGATTTTGCCGCTCTTCGCGCCCAGGAACTCAACGCGCGCGGCTTCGAGTTGTTCGGCCGTGGTGGCTGCATCGAGCGCAGCCACTGCGGAGGCGACCAGTTCTTCGAGCGATTGAACGAACGCTTCCAAAGCCATGGGACGATTTACCGAAGAGAAAACGATTGGCACCAACAAAAAAGCCTCCGGAAATGGTACCGGAGGCTTGGTTCGAAATGGGATGGGTCGCGCGCTTGGGAGCCGCAACGCCGGCTAGGCAGCGGGCTTGGACCCCATCGCGGCCTTTACCTCGGCGACCACGGCATCAAACGCCGCAGGGTCCGCGACGGCCAGGTCCGACAGGCTCTTGCGATCGAGCTTGATGTTGGCCTTAACCAGGCCAGCGATGAATTCGCTGTAGCGGAGGCCCCGTTCGCGAACGGCGGCGTTCACGCGGATGATCCACAGGCGGCGGAACTCGCGGCGCTTACGGCGACGGTCGCGGAACGCGAAATCGCCAGCTCGGAGCAGATTTTCCTTGACGGTTCGCAGCAGCTTGCGGCGTCCGCCGACGTAACCCTTGGCTCGTTTGAAGAGTTTCTTCTTCGCTTGGGTGCGAGCGGCACCCTTCTTCGTACGCATCGAACATCTACCTTAAAAATCGCGTTTCCAGGCCCGGCGGTTTGGTTTGACCAACAAGTGGTTGGACCAAATGCCGTGTTTTGTTGCCCGAACGCTTGGTGTGGCCGTCCAAGACATTTGTCCCGGCGGCAAAAAATCGCCCTTACGTGGTGGCGACTCGAACATGCAGCTATCAGCCGCACGATTATCGCTTGTTAATGCCCTTAAATACCTTGCTTGTATGGAGTTAGTACGAATAGCCGGCCAAGGCCTTGGCGATATTACGTTCCATGCAGGTAGCGAGGGTGGTCGTTCCGCGAAGGTTGCGGCGACGCTTGTTGGACATGCCGGTGGCCAAGTGGCGGGTACCGGGCTTCTTGAACTTCACCTTACCCGTAGCGGTGAGGCGGAAACGCTTTTTCGTTCCCTTGTGTGTCTTCATCTTGGGCATGGCGAACTCCAATCGGGCACAAAATGCGGCAAAATCAAAGCGGCAGCGGGTCGAAAGCGATCGATCCGATTCGCACTCGCCCCTAGCCGGGTGGTTAACCCTTTGGGGAAACCTCGGATTTTAGGAAAATCGGGGCCGCAGCAAAAGGGTTGTTCGACAGAATTTTGGTGTAACTATCGCGAGTTTTCGCATACCCTTGCTAAAAATCGGCGGTTGTGAGGCTGGGTCGGCTCGCAAATCGGGGGCGGAAGCGGCGACTTGAGGGGACGAGGTATTCGTGGAAAAGACACCAGCGATTCGGCGATGGTTCGAGTGGTTTGCGTTTCCTGTCTTGGCCGGGGCGATTCTGGTTGCCGAGGCAATCCTTGCGCCGGCACTTTTTGCTCAGCAGGAGACTCCTGCAAAGCGAACGTACGAATCGGGGCCGCTTTCGACAAAAGACTTTGCAGGGCAGAGCGATGCTGCGAAGGTTCGCATGGGGACCAGCGCGTTCACGGTTTGCGAACTGCAGTGGAAGTACGACACACGCTGGCAAGATGATCGCGATGGCCAGGTCGTGATGAAGGTGACAAAACTCGATCTGGATTGCGTAGTACTGCCTGACCAATCGTGGAATCTGAGGCCGAACGACCAATCGCTGCTCGCGCACGAGCAGGGGCACTTCGAGCTTTGGTACATCAATACGCTGCGAGCGCGAATCGCGTGGCTCAAGAAGAAGGGGGAAGGGGGCATCGAAGTCACGGCCGCGACCAAGAAAGAGTGCGAGATGCTGATCGAAAAAAAGGTCAACACTTTTGGCAAGGAATTCGCCGATGCCGCCCTTAGCGAAAATCAGGACTACGATCGGACAACCGCCAAAGGAACCGACACCGACGCCCAGGCCGAAGTAAGACGCATTCATCAGGCGACGATCAAGCAACTGGAATCGCAGCTAAAACCCAGCCCCCGCAAGTCGAAGTAGAATGGGGCAGCTGGCAATCGCGGACTCCGTTCACCCCATCATTGAAGTCGACATGGAATCGTTGGGCACACTGCTCACCCACCGCACGATACGCTTGGCGCTGGCGTGCATGGTCGGCACGTTTGCCATTCGGATCGCGAACAAAGAACACTGGGGTCGCGATACCAAGTTCTCCAAGGCGATGTGGACGCTGGGGTGCGGTTTCTTTGTGGCGCACGTCTTGTTTGCGTTTAACTACTTTCATCATTGGAGCCATGCTCACGCCCTGAAGGTGACGGCCGACCGCACGCGCGAGCAACTCGGTGTCGCGTTTGGCGAGGGGATTTTTTTCAGTTACGTTTTCACGCTCTTGTGGGTCGTTGAGGTCGTCGTGATGTGGGCCTGGCCCAGGTGGTACGACGACCGGCCGAGGTGGCTCTATTGGTCCGTCTCCGCATTCATGGCGTTTATCGCGTTCAACGGCGCGGTGGTGTTTGAGGATGGCATTACGCGGCCCTTGGGCGTCGCGGCAACGCTGGGGCTGGTAAGCCTGGGCTATTTCGCATGGCGGGAACAAGAGCGTTTGAAGGTCTTGCCACCCGGCAACGACGCGGAATCTTCCGCGGCAACGTTACCTGCGGGCTCGGGCGGCGTCGAAGAAGAAGGGCCTGAACCGGCCTCGGAGGACTCGGCACCGGCGCTGGCTGAAAATACCGCCGAGAATACTACCGAAGCTGAGAGTACTACCGAAAAGGCCGCTGGGTCCAACTCCTCTGCGACCAACTCCGGCTGATTCCAAGGTGCCCGGTCTTCGCGAGAAATCATGCGAATCACGTATCTGACCGCCGGTGCCGCCGGGATGTTCTGCGGGAGCTGCATGCACGATAACACGCTGGCCAAGGCGCTGATCAAGCGCGGCTGCGATGTGCAACTCCTTCCGCTGTACACGCCCATTCGCACGGACGAAGAGAACGTCAGCGTCGACGAAGTCTTCTTCGGCGGCATCAACGTTTACTTAAAACAGCAATTTTCGCCATATCGGTGGCTGCCGCGATGGATGACATTCTGGCTCGACCATCCGGCGATCATTCGGTTCGCGACGAGCTTCGGCATCAAGACCACGGCCAAAGATCTTGGTCCCCTGACGGTCTCGGTCTTACGAGGCGAACAAGGTTTTCAAGCTCAGGAGGTCCAGCGACTGGTTGATTGGATCGCGTCGCAGCCCAGGCCTGACGTGCTAGTTCTGACCAATATCTTGATCGCAGGTGTCGTCCCCTCGATTCGCAAAAAGATCGATGCGCGCGTCTTTGTGACACTTCAAGGCGACGACATCTACTTGGACGACTTGCCCGAGCCGTGGCGAACGGAGTCGCTGGACGAAATCAAGAAGCTCTTGCCATCCATCGACGGCTTCTTGACCAATAGCCGCTACTACGCCGATTACATGGCGGATTACCTTGGTGCTCCGCGGGAGAAGTTTCAGATCGTTCCGTTGGGACTCGACCTGGCGGACTTCAAGGAGTTCTCGCCTGAGCGAACCACCATCGACGAACTGCTCACGCACAAAGCGGCCAACGAGGTTTGGACGATTGGCTACCTGGCGCGGCTGGCCCCCGAGAAGGGGCTGCACGTGCTGGTCGATGCGTTCATCGAACTCAAGAAACGTCCGCACCACGCCAAAACGCGGCTTAGTGTGGCCGGATGGTTAGGCGCGCATCGCCGGGACTATGCCAACGAACAATTCAAAAAACTGGAGAAGGCCGGGCTCTCGGCACATGTCGATCGGGTGGGCGAAGTCGATCGCACGGGCAAGTTGGCGTTTCTCAAGTCCCTCGACGTGCTGTCGGTTCCGACGACGTATCGCGAACCCAAAGGCTTATTCGTTCTTGAGGCCTTGGCCGCCGGCGCCCCTGTGGTGCAGCCGGAACATGGTGCCTTTCCTGAATTGATCGCGTCGACAGGCGGCGGAGAATTATTCCCGCCGGAGGACGCTACCGCGTTAGCGGATCGACTCGACCTGATTTTGGGCGATCAAGGGCGTCGTGAGCAGCTTGCACAGACCGGCTGGCAAGCCGTTCATTCCCGCTATAACGCCGACGCGATGGCCGGAGCATTTTTGCAAGCTCTTAAATAACTTGCGATAAGTCCCAATACTTCGGTGCTAGCCGCGACACAAAAGCGACTTATCTAGGCATAATGGTTGGGCCCTCTCGCAACCGATTCGTGCCACTTCAGTCTGATTGGGAACCATGACCGCCGACATTCAACGTTTGCTGGAGTTTGATTTTCTACGCGCCACCGAAATCGCTGCACTGAACTGCATGCAGTGGCTCGGCAAAGGAGACAAGGACGCCGCCGATGCCTCCGCCTGCGACGCCATCCGTGGGATGTTCGATTTGACCGACATGTGCGGCGAGGTCGTCATTGGAGAGGGGATCAAAGACGAGGCCCCGGGGATCTTCAAAGGGGAGAAGCTCGGGACCTGGAAAGCAGGCTCGCCAAGGTTCAATATTGCCCTCGATCCGGTCGACGGCACAACCAACGCCAGCCGCGGGATGCCTAACTCGATCAGTTGCATCGCGGCCGCGATTCCCGATGGCAGCGAATTGGCTTTGCAGGATATCCCGGCTTTCTACATGCAAAAGCTCGCCTACCCCCAGGCGGTGCGGAAGGCCTGGATTGCCGATCCAAGCTTGCCGATTAGCGTGAACGCTCCCTTGTCGAAGTCGATTGCGTGCACGGCCGAGATTTTGGGCAAAAAGGTTCGCGACGTCGTCGTGATGATTCTGGATCGCCCGCGGAATAAGCCTTACATCGACGAAGTGCGAAAAGCGGGCGCCCAGCTACGGATGATTGCCGATGGCGATATTTCGGCCGCACTCGCTCCAGCGCTGGAATCGTCGAACATCGACTTGTACGCGGGGATCGGCGGCTCCCCTGAGGGTGTCCTCGCCGCTGCCGCCCTCCGCTGCTTAGGCGGCGGTATGCAGGCCAAGATCTGGCCACGCGATGAGGAAGAGAAAAAGTCGCTCATCGAAGCAGGCTGGGGAGACAAGCTCGAGACCGTCTTCCGTTCTCGTGACTTGGCGCTGGGTAACGAAATTCTCTTCGTGGCCACCGGCATCAGCGATAGCCCCTTCCTCAAGGGCGTTCAAGTTCGCGGGAAGACGGCGATCACCCACTCGGTGCTAATGCGAAGTAAGAGCGGCACCGTCCGCTACCTGACGACTTATCACAACATGGAACTGAAGACGATCCACCTGCGCTCCTCAGGTGATCGCGAAGACAGGATGTAAGTGGTGCGACTCACCCGAGTCGCACAAGGTTGAGATAGCCTCTGTCGTAAGGCCGGCGATTTTCAGTTGCGGCAAGTTCACCAGGACCGTTCGGGAGAACGGTCCTACCGCTTTGTCGAACCCGTCTTTTTCTTTGCCGTCTTGGTCGACTTCGTCGCCGCGGGTTCGGCTAAGAAGGCGAACAGGTCTTCGATTTCCTGTTGATTCAAGTCGTTCAGTAGGCCGTCGGGCATGATCGAGAGCTTGCCGGTCTCGACTTCTTCGATTTCGGCCTTCTGAATTGTCGAGCGTTCTCCCTTGGCGTTGGTCAGCGTGAACTGGCTCGCACCGGCTGGGGCGAGGATTCCGCTCAGCGAACGGCCGTCCTTGAGGGAGACGGTTTTCGACTTGTATTGGTCCGAGATAATGTGCGATGGGAAGTAAATCGACTCCAACATCTCCTTGCGGGAGAATCGCTTGTTGACCGTTGTGAGGTCGGGGCCGATCGATTCACCTTGGCTCCCGGCCTTGTGGCATTTGGCACACTGGGCTTTGGCATAGGCTTCTTTCCCTCGCGTGACGTTTCCTTTTCGCTCGGGCGCTTTGATCAGGAACTGGTGGAGCTGTTCGTAGCTCCAAGTTTGATTGCTGGTCACTTGCGGCAACTCGGCCACCGGGGCATCGGGGAACTCTTCGGCGTACCACTCCTGCCAATGGACGAGTTTTTCGGCAGGCGTTTCTTCCTCGGTGCCGAGCGATTCGCCGAGCCAGTGTTCGAGTAGTTTCACGGCACTGGGAGCTTCCTTTTCCTTCATGCGCAGGCCCAACACAATCAGGTTGCGATACGGCTCGGCCTCTGCGGGGCGCTCGTCGACCGTGGTCAGGCGCTCCAAAATTCCAGGTGCGGCAGCGGGTTCGAGCAGTCCCAGCGTTCGAACGATGTAAGGCCAGTTTTCACCGCCTGGCGATAGAGCCAACCCCATCGAGACGGCTTGCCGCCGCTCGGGATCGCGTTCCCAGATTTCGCGCAGGTAGGCGGTCGAGCGTTCGTCGCCGCTGCGAGCCATCACGGCGATAATGCCGATTTGCAGGCGTTGCGCGGCATCTTGCTTGGGATTGAGATCGCGATCGATCTTGGTGAGCAAATCGAGCGTCTCAGCGTCGAGGTCCTTAGGTAGCTTGAACAGCGCGCCCAGTGCCGCATTGGGCCAGCGGGCACCTTCGGCGAGGACGGCTCGGCCTTCTTCGGGCGTGAGCTTCATCGCAAAGTCGCGGGTGGCATTGATGATGTAACGGGTCATCGCCGTGCCGCCTTTGAAGTTCTGGGCGTTCTCGAAGAAGTCGAGCAGCTTGAGCCGCTTGTCCGAGTCCCACCCGTTCTCCAAAAACCGCAGATACATGGCCGCGTGCAGGCGATCCTCCGCGGGAGCCTTGCCGTCGATGAATTCCAAGTAGCGATCGATGATCGAACCTTCTTGCAGGTAGATCAAAACGCGAATCAGCTCGCGATTGACCACGGGGTCGCCGGCGGGAAACTCTTCGGCCAGCTTGATTTTCAAGCCCGGCAAGTCATTCGCCGGCAAGTTCGTACGATGGAGCGCGACTTGCATGACGCGGATCGTATCGACGAAGTCCTTGTCCGACAGGTATTTGTCCATCAAGTCGGCCAGCTTTTGCAGAACTTGCAGGCCGATCTCGCGTTTGGGATTGGCAATCACGGCGGCGAGCGCGGCTTGATTCACGACAGCTGGCTCGTCGCACGTCATCGCTTCGTCGATCCAGTTGGCAATCGGCTGGCGTTCGAGCAATCGTCGCCCCGCGAACGAAGTGAAGCGATCATCGCTGGCCAAAACAGGCTTAATGGCCGCGAACGGGACCTCTTGGTCGTTCCGAGCCAGTGTTTCTGCGGCTGCTCGTCGGACTGCGTTGTCGGTGTCGGAAAGCAGTTCGATCAGGCGGTTCTTGGCGGACTCGTCGTCACTGGGATCGAGCGCCTGGCAAACGCGAGCCCGGATTTTTGGTGATTTGTCCTTCGAGATTTGAATCAGCGTTTCGGAATCGGGTTCCGGTCCGAACAGACGCATCAGATCGAGTGCTCGCAGGCGGTAGTCGACGGGGTTTTCGCAGCTGATGGCGATGCCAACCAAACTCGTACCCCAGTCGTCGCCGAAATTCTTTCGCTCGATCGCGACAGCTTGTCGAGCGTAGGCAGCCTGAAGTTGAGGCTGCCGTGAGGCGAGCGAAAGGCCTTCGCCCAGCTTTGTGATATTCTCGGGAACCTTCCCGCGCCAGCTCACTCGGTAAAGTCCGCCAGTGGTGCCGCGACCGCCAGTGCAGAAGTAGAGCGCGCCATCGGGGCCGACTTCGAGGTCGGTCACGTTGAGCGGATTTCCTTCGAGGAACGTTTGCGGTTCACCTTTCACGGTGGCGCCGTTTTGTCGCAGCTTGGTGGCGACGATGCGCCCGTTGGCCCAGTCGGCGACGAACAGGGTCCCGTGATAGCGCTGCGGGAACATGTAGTGGTCGTACACCACGCAGCCGGTCGGTGAGCCGCGGCCCATCGATGCGACAGGCGGCAGCATGTCGACATAGTACTGCGGCCAGTTGGCCCAACCGCTTCGCCAGCCGTATTCGCCGCCTGGAACGACGTGATGGATGCGCGTCGGCCGATGCCAAGGTGTCCCTTCGTCGGCTTCCATATCGCTATCCGGGACGAACAGTTCGCCATCGCGATTGAAGCACAAGTCGTACGCGTTGCGCAAACCGCCGGCGACGATTTGGACGGCAGTTCCGTCGACGTCGGTGCGCAAGATCGCTCCGCCTGGGGCTTTCACACCGACGGCGTGTCCACCTGGATCTTCGTAGCGAGGGCCAACCAGGTCGCCTTCATAAGTGTTGCGATAGGGGCTGGCGGGATCGAAGTCTTCGTCGAATTTGGTTTCGTTGCCGACCACGATATAGAGCAAACCATCGGGACCCAGTTGGAGTCCGTGCGGTCCGTGCTCGCTCATATCCTCGCCGAAGCTGAGAATGAGCGCCACTTCGTCGAACGAGCCGTTGCGATCGGTATCCGTCAGTCGATAGAGGCCAGCGCCATCGGCGCCTTTACCCGTCACGAAGAGTTCACCGTTGACGGCCACGATCCCTTGGCAGCTTTCGACGGCTTCGCAGATCACCTTTGACTTGTCGATCGAGCCGTCGCCATTGGAGTCGTACAAGCTGACGAGCGGGCCACCTTCCAGCGAACCGATCATCTGGCCGAACTCGGTGAAGGTAATCGCCAACAGCGAGCCGACGGCGTCGCCGTCGAGCAAACGCTCAAGGCGAAACTCCTCGTCGATCGAGAAGCGTTCATTGCTGAACTTCGTTTCTGGCGGATCGGCGGGGAGCGTGAGTTTGGGAGTTGCTTTCGCCGTGGTCGACGGAGCCGTGGGGCCTTCGTCGTTCTTTGGCGCCGCGGCCTGCTCCTGCGACTTGAGGTCCCAAGGAGCCGTTTCGCCAAGCCGGCCGAAAGAACGGGCGGCCTTCCAGTTTTGATCGTTGCTGGCGACGGTGTTCCAGAGGGGAACGGACGCAAGGTTCGTCTTCCATTTGTCGTTCGTTGAGTACGAGAACCAGGACCCGCCTTTTTCTTTGATCAGCACTCGCGCGACCAAAGCGGCCGTATTGCCGTTGCGGTTCGTCGCTCGCACGGCGACCAGGTTCACGCCTGCCAGAAGTTGGGCCGTGATATCGAATTCTTGGAACTTATTCGACTCGTTGACCGAGGCGATCTTTTTGCCGTTGAAGTAGAGTTCGTACGCGTCGTCGGCGGCGATCGTAATCCGCCCTGCTTCGGGCGCTTTAAGAGCCATCGCTCGGCGGAAGAAGCAACTCTCGTTGGCGGGAACCGCTTCCTTTTCGTGTTCGGGCGCCCAGATCCATTCCGCTTCCTGTGCGCGCGCAGTGGTGCCGCCGACGAATTGTCCGAGCGCCACAATCAAGCCGAGCAAGAAAGCCAAACGCGTAGGCGTCTGACTGAACAAGCGGATCGAGCGCGAAGGATCTCGCGATTGTAGAAAAGTCGGCAACTGCACCATGGCTTCCGTGCCTCGGTACGCAACAAGAAAACGCCTCCGCCGTCGCGGATTCACGCAGGAAGATAGCGACCTTAACAATTTGGCGGCAATAGCGGTTGAAAGCCCTAGCGAGAACGCGACTAGATGCGAGCTATGCGGAATCTAGGTAAACACGCTAGCGGTCATTCTTCGAGCTTCGAGGTCCCTTGGCGAGCGTTATTGCGTCATAAGGAACGTGGTGGATCCTTAGGCATTCAGGGAGTCTGCCTGTTTCGGTCATCGTTTTGTTCGGGTCTTGCTCGATAGACCCGATGCCATGCCAGGCTGGCATAAGCCGAAGAGGTGGCCGCGAGCAGCACCCAAAAGATGATCATGACCGTCATCACGTGATCATCGTCTGGCGGTGTCGCCATGGCTTGGCTGATCCATTTGTATAGCTCCACCGTGATCAAACCCGGCAGGGTTACGCCTGCGATTGGCATCGCAGCTCCTGAAAAGAGAATGCCGAGCACGAACCCGATGGCAAAGATTTGCCGTTCGCCGCGCGTGAAGATCGCCGCGATGAGCGCGTGAAACGCCGCGCCCAAAGCTGCCGTGACATACGCGGCTCGGAGCCACTCGTTGTCGGTGACGAGTACGAAACAGAAGACTGCAACGCCGACGGTGAATAAGAATAGCTGCGCGATCGAAAAGCGGATGCGGCGTATTTCCACAGGCAAATCCTTCGCCATTGGAGACCGTCGACAACGAGCTAACGCGAACGGTCCCAATTGAAATCACTCGATCGCAGGCCGCCTATGCCGGCGCGTGCCGCTTGGGCTTGTAGATCTCCGTCGCCGTTCCGTAGAAGACTTCGCCGGCGTTCATCAGTGTTTCCGAGAGCGTCGGGTGCGGGTGGACTGTCTCCGTGAGGTCGCGGGCGACGCAGCCCATCTCGATGGCCAGGGCCGCTTCGGAAATCAAGTCGCCCGCGTTCGGGCCGACAATGCCGCAGCCGACCACGCGTTCGGTGGCGGGGTCGATGAGCCACTTGGTGAGGCCTTCCGTGCGTCCCAGGGCTTGGGCTCGACCACTAGCGGCCCAGGGATAGGTGGCGACTTCGACGGCTCTGCCGGCTGCCTTCGCTTCGTTTTCGGTGAGGCCGGCCCAGGCGATTTCTGGATCGGTGAAGACGACGGCTGGGATGCAAGCCTTGTCGAAGGCGGTGGGCTGGCCGAGAATCGTTTCGACGGCGACTTTTGCTTCGTGCGAGGCCTTGTGGGCGAGCATCGGTTCGCCGGCGACATCGCCAATCGCCAGGATCCGCGGGTCGGCCGTTCGTTGTTGCTTGTCGATTTGGATGAATCCCTTGTCGGTGACGACGGCGGATGTGTTTTCGATTCCAAATCCGCGGCTGTTGGGGCGGCGACCGACCGAGACCAGGACGCGATCGAATTGTTCCGTGCCGAAACGGCCCGGTCCTTCGAACGCGACTTCGACCTTACCGTTGCGGAGGCCGATCGACCCGACTTTGGTCTTGAGATAGATCCGGCCACCGAACAATTTTTGCAGCTGTTTTTCGAGCGGCTTCACCAGGTCGCGGTCGGCCGTCATCAAAAGGCCGTCGAGGAACTCGACGACGCTCACCTGCGAGCCGAGGTGCGCGTAGACCGTTCCCATTTCGAGACCAATGTAGCCGCCGCCGATTACCAGGAGCTTTTCGGGGACGTCGGCCAATTCGAGAGCCCCGGTGCTATCCATCACCTTGTTCGAATCAATCTTGAAATTCGCCGGCATCGCGGGCGTGCTGCCGGTCGCGACAATGCAGTAATCGAACGTCAGCGTTCGATCTTCGGGGATCGATTCGTGGTCCCCTTCCAGACGCAGGGTGGTCGAGTTCTCGAAAACACCACGTGCGTGATACACCTTGACCTTACGGCTGCGGGCGAGACCTTTCAGTCCGCCCGAGAGCGTGGAAATCACTTTTTCCTTTCGGGCGCGTAGTTTATCGATATCGACGGTTGCTTTGCCGAAATCGACGCCCCAGTCGTGTTGCAGTTCCGAAACTTCCGACATCACGCGGGCGACGTGGAGGAGCGCCTTGCTGGGAATACAGCCGCGCAGGAGGCATGTGCCGCCCAGTCTGGGATCGGCCTCGACGATGGCGACGTCGAGCCCCTCGTCGGCGGCCAAAAACGCCGCCGCGTATCCGCCCGGTCCACCTCCCAACACGACTACTTGAGCATGCGCCATGGTGCGATTTTTTCATCCATTGCTGGCTCGCGTGCGTGCCGCTGCCGGCCGGGCGATTCCCGACGCAAACCTTGGCGTGACATGCACTTTGGAGCGAAATGGCACTATATTTTGAATTTTCCGCAGCCACAAGGACGCGGGCAAGCGAGTTGGCCCCCAATCGGCGGCCAACAAATCTGTAACCCAACCGCTTGGCGGAGCATAACAGGGCGTGAAGACACTTCTTAGCGAAACACAGGTCCGGCAGGGTGTCCAAAATTTGGCCCGCGAGATCGCGGCGTTTTACGGCGACCGTCCCGTCACCATCATCGCCGTAATGACGGGAAGCATCGTGCTGATGGCCGACTTGATCCGTCTCCTTTCGATGCCGCTGCGGGTAGGGGTGGTTCAGGCTAGCAGCTACAAGGACGGGACTCAGCGGGGAAGGCTGACCATCAACGCCGAAATGATGCCCGACATTTACAATCGTGAAGTGCTGTTGGTGGACGACATTTTCGACACTGGCCACACGTTGCAAGAAGTGGTGAAGCTGATGCACGGCTTAGGGCCAACGAGCATCAAAACGGCCGTCCTTTTGTCCAAACAGGGACGAACCGAAGTTGCCATGCGTCCCGATTTCACCGCTTTCGAGATCCCCGACGAATTCGTGGTGGGATACGGGCTCGACTACCAGGATCACTATCGCAACTTACGGGAAATTGCGGTGTTGGAGCCAGCCGACATTGCCAGCCACCAGCCGCCGCAGGGCGGGGAGCCAGCCGAGTGAATTCTCGTCGCGTCGCTTTGATAACTCGCCGGTATTGGCCGCTGGTCGGCGGAGCGGAAGTGGCGATGGCCAATTTGGCCGACGAGTTCAAGCGATTCGGTCTCGCACCCGTCATCGTCACGGCGCAGTGGGAAGCGCATTGGCCGCGAGAAGTGGTCCATCGGGAAATCCCCGTCGTCCGGCTGCCGCAGCCGCAAATTCGGGGGCTCGGGACGCTTCGCTACATGTGGGAGCTGTCCCGCTGGCTGCGAAAGAACCGCGGCGATTTGAGCGGTGTCTTGGTCTCGATGCTCAAGCACGATGCTTATGCCACGCTGGCCACGCTGAGTGGAACCAAAATCCCAGTTGTCCTGCGAGCCGAAGGGGCAGGGGAGTCGGGCGATTGCCGATTTCACGAGACCGCCCGTTTCGGCATGCGAATGCGACGTCGCTGCCAACAGGCGACCGCTGTCGTTGCGCCCAGTGAAGCGATCGAGCGAGAATTGCTGACTGCCGGCTTTGATCGCAATCGCGTCCATTACGTGGCCAACGGAGTCGCGCCCTATCCGATACGTCATGAGGCCCGCAAACGCGCCGCGCGCGAGGCCTTGGCCATGGCCAACAGCGACTTGTTCACGCAGCCCCACGATCCGGTCGCGGTATTCACAGGGCGGCTTCACGAAGGAAAAGGGCTGATCGATCTGATCCGCGCCTGGCGCAAGGTGGTGAATGTCCACAGCCGTGCGCGGTTGTGGATTGTCGGCGAAGGACCGATGCGGGAAGCGTTGTTTAACGAAATCCGCGACCAGGAATTGCTCGGTACGGTGCTTTTGCCTGGCTCGTTCGACACGGTCGAAGATGTTTTGGCGGCGGCCGATTTGTTCTTGTTGCCGAGCTACGAAGAGGGGATGTCGCTATCGCTCTTGGAAGCGATGGCGGCAGGCGTGCCCGTGATTGCCAGCGATATTCCCGGGAACCGCCGGCTCATCGTGAACGAACAAACGGGGCTATTGTTGCCGGTCCGAGAACCCGACCTTTGGGCGACGACGATCTTGCGAGTCCTCTCCGTACGTGCGTCGGCCACGACTCGAGCCGAGCAAGCGCGGCGCATGGTCGAGCAAGATTTTTCGCTGGAAAAGATGGCACGGCGTCATGCGGAGCTGTTGGGATTGCTCAAATGAAATGGCTCGGAGCACTTGCGGCGGTATTTTTGATTATCGTCGTGTTGGTTGATGCCTTCGAGGCGGTGGCTCTGCCTCGCCGCGTGAGGCACAGCTACCGGCTGGCACCGATGTTCTACCGGTCCGCTTGGATGCTGTGGCGAGCGATTGGCCGGTTATTGTTCGCCGGCCGTTGGCGTCATGGTTTCTTAAGCGTTTTTGGTCCGCTGTCGCTCTTCGGCTTGCTCATCATGTGGGCGATCGGGCTGATCACGGGATTCGCTTTGCTGCATTGGTCCTTCGATACGGCACTCTCAGTTCCTGGCGATGTCGGACACGCTTTTGGCACTTACTTCTATTTTAGCGGCACCACTTTTTTCACGCTGGGTTACGGTGACGTCGTCCCCATGCGGAGTTGGGGGCGGGCTTTGAGCGTGGCCGAGTCGGGCCTTGGATTTGGCTTTCTCGCCATCGTCATCAGCTATGTGCCGGTGCTCTATCAAAAATTCTCCGAGCGAGAACTCACCATTTCGCTGCTTGACGCCCGGGCAGGTTCGCCTCCGTCGGCAGGCGAACTTCTGCAACGGGTCGCTGATGCTCCCGACGCGTCGGCGATTGGCCCAATGCTCGTCGAGTGGGAACGTTGGTCCGCTCAATTGCTGGAGGGGCATCTCTCTTTTCCCGTTGTCAGCTACTATCGCTCGCAGCACGACAATCAATCGTGGGTGTCGGCCCTGGCTGTGATTCTCGATACCTCGGCGTTCCTGATTGCGACGCAGGACCAGATGCACGGTTGTCAGGCAAGAAACACGTTTGCCATCGCCCGGCACGCCGCGGTTGACTTGGGGCTCGTCTTCCACCTTCCGCCGCTGGTACCGCAAGAAGACCGACTATCTCCTGCCGCCTTCGGTCGGCTGACGGAGTCGCTCCAGGATTCACCTTGGGCGGCGCACAGGCAGGCCCAAGTGGAACCCGCGCTGAAGAAACTCCGGCAACTGTACGAACCGTTTGTGAACACGTTGGCAGACTATTTCGAGCTCACGCTGCCGCCATTTGTCAGGGAAGCAAATACCGCCGACAACTGGCAAACCAGCCCCTGGATGCCGCGAGCCCCGGCGATCAACCAGTTGGGCGAACTGATTGCAAATTTGGATGAGAGCCGACCCTCGGACGACGAGATTCAAAACAAGCATTAGTGCCTTAAGTTCGGTTCTCGCAAATCGATGGTCCGGCACTCGTGTTCGCGACGAATCGCATCGGGCTGTTCCTGCCACTAAAATAGACGACGATTTCAGGCTGTTTGACCAGCCCACGGTTCTGGGGCCAACGACTACCCTCTCATCAAGAAGTGACATCCTTATGAATTTAAAATCGCAGATCCTCGCGGTTTCCCTCCGCGGTTCTCTGGCTCTTTTTCTTTGCGGCATTTCGTTCGCGTCGGCCGTTGCTGATGATTCGAGTACGCCGGCGGCCGACGGAAACGGCAACATCGTGATCGGACCTGATTACAGGCTCGATCCAGATCTGACCGACCGCGGAAATCCCAAAGGCCAGAGCTTCGAATTCTCGATGAAGTTGGCGGACAGCAAGATCTTTCGTGGCGATGACACGACACTCGATCCGAAGAAGGACGTCCGCAAGGAGCGGAAGATCTTTGTGTATGTGCCGGCTGCTTATAAGGACGGCACCAAAGCCCCGGTCCTCGTAACGTTGGACGGTCCTAGCAATTTGAATCTGGTGCGGAATGCGCTCGACAATCTGACTGTTTCGAAGGATCCGAAGCGTAAGTTGCCGCCGTTCGTTGTGGTCGCCGTCGAGAATGGCGGCAACGATGGAAAAGGGAGCGAGCGCGGTCTGGAGTACGACACCATGTCCGACCGCTTTGCCCGCTTCATCAACGACGAAGTGCTGCTGGCAGTAGCCAACCACGAAGGCCTTAAGAAGGCTTATCCCAACTTCGGCTTTACAAACGATCCCTGGGGCAAAGGGGTGATGGGTTGCAGTTCAGGCGGAGCAGCGGCCCTGACGATGGGCTGGTTTCGTCCCGATTTGTTCCGTCGTTTGATTACCTATTCGGGCACGTTCGTCGACCAGCAAGATGACGACGCTGCCGAAGAAAAGGAGTATCCGCTGGGGGCCTGGGAATATCACTCCAGCAAGAAGTTGATCGAAACCAGCGAGAAAAAGCCCCTTCGCATCTTCACCCATGTTTCCGAAAACGACAACCGCGCCAAGGATCCAGAGGAGACCTACCACAATTGGGTCATGGCCAACGAACGAACCGCCGCAGCCCTGAAAGCCAAAGGCTACGACTACCGTTACGTCTTCAGCAAGGCGACCAAGCATTGCGACCGCAACGTCTTCGAACACACGCTTGCCGATACCTTGGTTTGGATGTGGAGTGGGTATGAGGCGAAGTGATTGGAACGGCGACAAAGGCTCGTTGTGCGAGCCATGCCGCTTCGGAGCCAAGCTCTCGTAGCCGCACTCGCCAAGAGTGCGGTGGCCTCCAGGTGGCCGCCGCTCCTTCCGCATTCTGGCGAACCCAGCTACAGGGACATACGCTTGGGGCATTTTCATGGCGATGTCAGAGGATTCGGCGGACTCGATCGCGGTTCACGTCGCGGCGATTCGGGAACTGTTCGACGCAGCCGAGTCACGTGGGATGCCTCTGTGGCTCGAGAGTGGATGGGCCATTGATGCCCGGCTCGGGAGGATCACGAGACCGCACGGCGATATTGACGTTGCCTTTCCCAAGCATCGCGAGGATGAGTACCGAGAGCTGATTGAGTCTCTCGGCTACGGAAGCCATGAGTTCCTGGACTACGGATTCCTGTCTTGGCGTGGCCAAGTTTTGCTCGATTCCGAACCCTCTCACTTGTTCGACGGAGCATACTCATTCAAGGGGTTCCCCGCTGGTTCATGCTCCGACGACAAGGAAGGGATGATCCTGGGGTTCCCAATTCGGTGCGTGAGTTGGGAGGCACTTTACTTCGAGATGCTCGGCTACGTCCAAAATATCCCCGAGGACCAATGGCGGCCGAGGGATTTCGAAAGCCGACGAATCATCGAAGCCAATCTCGAAGAGCGTAGCAAGCAGGCCATGAAGGACCTCTACGCGAGGTCGAATTAACAACGGCGGCCTCGCGAATGGCTACCCCAGCAGCTTTAGGTAATTAGCGGCCCACAGGGCGGCTTCGAATAATGCTGCGCGGCGACCTTGTTTCCATGGGAGATGGTTCCTCGTCCCAGTTTGGCGGCGGGGGAAGATTCATTGGATCTTCGTCGCCGGTACCGGGAGCCTGGTCGCTGGGCGAACGTTCTTCGTCGCTGTCGGGATTGCCGCCGCGCAACTCTTCTCGCTGTGGCTTGGCAGGCGAAGGAGTGCGCGGCGGGGCGACATGGAGGCGCGGCTGCGGCGCGAAATGCTGCGGACCGGCTTGTGGTGGCCCACCGTTTTGTGGCCCGCTCTGTTGCGGCGCAGGTGGCTGCGACATCGCGATGTCGCCTTCGCCGCTTCCCGCGAACGGTCCGGCCGCCTGGTTGTTCCACAACTTCGTAACGGGGTAGGGCCACGGCTTGGAGGGGTGGAGCGATTGCGGGCAATTGTTGCGGGCGTGACGGCCCTCGCTCCAACCGACGCCCATATAGCGGGCCACCGAGTTAACGGGCCCAGCTTGGGCGATCGCGCCACCGCACATGACGCATCCAAACGACGCGACGAAAATCCAGCGTAGCGGGATGATTCGTCCCATGGCAGCCTCCGTGCCTAGTCCGTGCTTCGCGCGTCAGTCGCACGCCGACTCAACGCTTCGATCATTCTGGCAATGCAAGCAGTATCGAAACAATTGGCGCTGAGCATTGATGCTGCGGGTGCGATTTTGCAGACGGCTTCGCGCCGCCTGGGGGATCGTATCGAGTTTGCCGCGCTTGCCGGTTAGGGAATCGGCAGCGAGAGATACGTAGCGCGGCTACTCAATTCCTGATACCCGCTCGATGTCGAGCGCCGTGCCGCAAAGCTCGTTGACGATCCGGTCGTGGACCCATTGCAGGCGGTCCGCCATACGGCCGATGGCCGGGATCGACTCCATCGTGATTCGCGGCAAGATCGCTTGCGGAAGCAGGTATTCCGCGACTGAAAGGCCGCGGACGGTCGTTTCGAACGGAAACTCGATATCGCCCAGGGCCTCGCGGCACCTGAGGGCTTCGTCGGCGATCGGCTGCCGACGATTGAGTGTCTGGCTTGCCGCCAAGGGACGCCCCGAACGCGCGGCCACTGTGTGGAGCAGGTTGAGCAGCGCGAGTTGCCGCTGCGCCGCCTGAAGGGGTGGCAGATGCTGCGAAACGCGGAGGAGCAGGCCGAGCAACGAGTCGACCCGCGCCAGCCGCGCGCGATCCTCACCTAACTCCGCCAAAACCTGGGGGTCTCTCAACGCTGTCAGTGCGGTCGCCAGCCTTGTCGCGGCGTTTCTTTCGAACTGACGCAGTTGCTGATCGGCACCTGCTTCGTGGAGTCGTCCGCCGTCGACCAGTTCGCACGCCGCCTGGTAGTTGGCGACCCTCCCGACGAGCGGCGTTCCGATCAGAGGAAGGTTGTGCTCCATCAAGAGAACGGCGGCTTCTCCTTCCCACGCTTGCAGGCGGGCCTGAGTCCAAACGGTGTAGGCGTGAATATGCGCACTTTTCTGCGCGGCAACCATCGCTCGCGCAGGTGTCAGAGCTTCGACAATTTCCGGCCAAGGGCGTTTGGCACCAACCGAGCCGGCGATGGGCTGCCAGGCACGCATTTCCATTGGCGCGTGAAAGAAAAATTGGTCGCGGCCCATCGTGGACGGCGTCAACACGGTCAACTTCGGTTCCGCTTCCGAGGCGGCCTCGTCCGAATCGTCGGCGGTGTTGTTTGTTCCGGCCAGTTCGCTCCCGTAGATTTCGACCGCCGATCGGCGCGTGACCTTTCGTCCCAGAGTTTCGAAGTCGTCGAAAAGTTGTACCGACGCCAGTTCGCACTCAAACAGGCGAATCGCCCTTACTTTTCTGGCTGCCGCAATGCGATCCCGATCGGAGGGGAGTTTGGAGAATCGTTCGGTCTCGTGACTATCGGCGGTGGCTGCCAATTGCGCCTCAACGTGGCTCGGCATGCGCTTCAAATTGTCGGCGAGAACCTTGGGAAGATTGGGAATGCTTTTGCCATCGGCCCGGTCTTGTCTCGCTCGTTCGAGTGTCGCTCGCCAGGCCGATCGAATGACGCGCAGTCGGCGCAAGGCTTGTTCGAATACATTGCCACCCGTGAGTCGAATCGCATAGTAATCGGCATCGAGGGCCCACTGACGTTCGAGAGGGCTGACCACGATGGCCTCCCCTCGTTCCCCCAGCCAAAGGCATTTGCGGATCATGGGCGCGCCGCCCGCAAGGGCCCAGTACCAGGCGCCGGCAACGCCCTCCTCTTCGGTCGCCATCTTTTCGATGCGCTCGTCCCAAAGATCGGGTTCGTTCGAACGGCTCTCGAACCACCGCCAGACGCCGCGGGCCAGTCGTCGCCATGCGGGAGACTCGCTCCGGACCCGCAGGGCCATGGTTTGTGCGACGACGGCCGTCAACTGCGGCAAGGTGGTAGCCGCGATCAGGGGCGCTCCGATCACCAGCTGATAGCCGCGAGGGGTTTCCGCCTTTTTGGCCACGAAATCGAAGCGGGGATCGATGGAACTGTCGAGCGCAATCGAATTCGGCTTAGGGCAACCGATCGATTCCGCGATCTTTTCCGCCCAGGAGTAAACTCGCGAGCTAGCCTCGCGCGGGAGTGATGTAGGAAGCGTCGGCCGGTGGCGCGGCGCGAACATAAGCTTGCAAGAAAGCCAGGCCAAACCTCCAAAGGCAACGATCCCCGCCAGGTAGATGGGGACTGTGAACATGTGCATCAAGTTGAGACCGGAATCGAGATCGGGCAGAAGAAACGAATTAGTAACTGTGTGCCAAACCAGCAGCGCGAGCAGCCAGAACGTTACCAATAAGTACGCGGCGAGTGGCAGTAGCGACAGAAGCGTTCGTGTATATACGCCCAATCGTTGCGACAGCGCGAAGGGCCGTCGGGGTACGGAGCCGCGAAAGGAAGTGGCCAAGGCGGCGTTAACTGCCTCGGGACTAACTTCGAGCGAGTTGGACGCTGCCGGTTGCGGCGCGGGAGTGGCGCGCGCCGTAGGCCATGCGATCGGGATGAGGGCGGGAACATTTTGCGCCGCCACCATCTGACCTGGAACAACCTGGCCCGGAACGGCACCGTACCAAGCCCCTTGCCCGTGCGAAAACGCGGACCAGGCGTTCGCAGGATGCCCCGCCGTCGGACCCGCCATGACTGGCACGCCGACAATGGGAGCTGTCGCCGCGCCATGGACAGGAACAAGAACTGGCGCCTCGCTCGAATGAGAGGGCTGCGATTCCGACGGCTTTTGTTTTTCTTCCTTTGGCTTCTTCGTCTTGAAGCGTTCCGACCGGATGCGGTCGGTTTCCGACGCGGAGAATCCGTACTGTCGAGCGTCGGAACTATCGGAGATGCCCGCCGAGCCACCGTCGTCATCTGCGAGAGTCAGCTCACCATCGAACTTGTCTCGGTAGACGTATTCACCGATGGTGAGAATAGCGGAGCAACTGGGGCAGCGTCCCTTCATGCCACGATGACGCTCTGGAAAGAGCATCATCTCGCCGCACTGCGCGCACGACGTCTTGATTTGCGATTCGTCTTTGGCCATGAGGCTGCCCCTTACCCCTGCGCCGCTCGCTCAAGCCATGCCTTTTATTTAATGTGAACCCGTCCTGTTAGGTCAACATTCCTGGCGCCCGCCCAAAGGTCTTCGAGCGCATAATACTTGCGGGATTCCTCGTCGAGTAGGTGTACTACGATATCGCCGTAGTCACATAGTATCCACCGACTGTCCTCGTACCCCTCCACGCCATAACGCTTGTGGCTCAGGTTCCGTTCCAGAACGTCCTTGACCCCGTCGCACATCGACCGCAACTGCCGCTGGCTGGTTCCCGTCGCAATCACGAAGTAATCAAAGATCGCCGTCAGGTCGCACAGATCGAGGACTACGATGTTTTGGCCGCGATTATCCGCGACCGCCTGCGCTGCGGCGATGGCCGTGAGCAGGCCCTTTTCGCGACGTTGCTCGAAAGTGAGTGGTTGCGATCCGGTGCTGACTGCCGTTTCGGTGGTCGAATTTTCCAATGATGCCTCCGCTGTTGCGATCGTCGATCCTGTTTCGGTCACACTTTTGCCTCTTTAGAGAAATACGGGAATCCTGGTTCCTACTCTAATCTAGGGGAGACCGGGATGTCAGTCGACAGGTTCGCTTTCCTAATCGTTGCCCATTAGCGCCAAACCGCAGTCGCTTCTGGAGAGAGGGGGGGCAGCTCGGCCAACTGTCGTTGTTCGCGAACGATGGCCTCAAAGGCGTCCCACTCGTGACCTAGCAGTTCCACAATTTCGGGGCGGCGGCTACCAATCGCGTTGGCATCACACGGATCGTCGGGCTGAACGTAGAGTTCGCTGTGATCGGCGATCCTGTCGCGATTTCGCCGAAAAAACCAGGCCGGAGTCAGCACTGCCTGTTCGGTTGCGGAGATGGAAAACGCTCGATCTCTTGGCCACGGCGAAGGCTGATCTCCGAATAGCCGCAGCCACGAATGCCCGTCGCCGTAGCTTGGCGCGTTGGTTCCCGTGGCTTCAAGCACAGTCGCCATCATGTCGGCCGGCTGGCTGATCCCTTGCGCTCGCGCCAGAGCCATGTTTTGCGTAAGATCGGTCACCAGTAATGGGACGCGGAGAATTTCGCTCGCGAGGTAATCCCCAGCCTCGCCGACGGCACCATGATCGGCCAGTGCGTAGCCACGCGGTGACGTGATGATCACTAGCACGGAGCCAGGTGTGAATCGTTCTTCGAGGATCTCGTTCGTACGCGCAAGCAGGCGATCGAGCAAGCGGATTTGAGCAGCATAGCATCGCAAGTAGCCCCATCGCTCGTCGGGGTCATGCCTGTTATCACATTGTTTGTTAGGAGGATGGATGTCACGAGGAGGCGCCGGATCCCCTTCGTCGCAGTAGCCCTCCCGCCAGGCATACGGTGCGTCCCAGGGAGATGCCAGCCCACGAAGGTGCACCCATAACAAGGATCGCTCGGGCTGGTCGGCAAGCTCTTCCCACGCCGCGGCAAACGATCGGCCCATGGCTGTGCTGACGAGCAGTTGATCCAAGTCGATATCTTCGGCCGCATCGCTGGCGGTTTGAATTTCTTCGTCGCGGAAAAGAGCCGCATCGGCAAAGCCGTGCGTTTCGGCGAGTTCCGCGATTGCGGCATCGTCCGTAAAAAAACGTGCCTCCCATTGCGACGATGCGAGCTGCCGGGCGAGCGTCGCGGAGAGATCGGCAGTCTCACGCGCCGCATGTTGCCCCGTCCAATACGATCGCATGACGCGCGGCAACTCGAACGAATCGGAAATCATCCGTTCGCCGACGAGCGACCTTGCGGCCCAAGCATTCCAGCCCGGCGTGTCGTTCCAGGTTGCCCCGTAGGGTCCGAGGCAACTGATTCCCAGTCGATCGATGGTGAGCACGACGATTCGGCTGTACTTCAAGTACGCAGAGCCCGAACTCATGCGCGGTCTCGCTTGACCGTCGCGCTGAGAGTGGCCGACGGCGTCCATGCGCAATCTTCCCACGGGAACATGGGTTGCCGGCGGTGATGGTATTTGAGGGCGTTCATATCGGCGGTGGTGGAACCGGCGGTGTTGACTCGTAAGAGCGACGGGCAAACTTCCCGGTAGGCAGCGATTGGTGCGTTCACCCCTTTGGCGACCAGCACGTCAAAATCCTGCGGGCGAACGTTACCACAGTGCAACTGACCAAGACTGAATGGGGGCATTCGCATCGAGGTCAGCATCACCGTGAGATGCTTGCCAACTTCAATGACGACTGTCGGTCCCTGGTCGCAATCGGTAAAGCCACCGTGGCGGGGATTGGGTTCGCGAAATTTCCCGTCACTTTGGCCAACAAGTTTCACTTTTGCCGAAATAGGAGGGCCGTGGCTGGCTTCGATCTTGCCTCCGAACGTCAATTCGAACTCGCTTCCTATTTTCTGCCGAAGGCACGTTTGAACGGCCGCCGGATCATTGATGCAGACGAAGCCACGCAGAGCCGTTTGCTTGAGAAGGGCATGCGCGATCCACGTTCCATCGGCGGGCGAACCTCCGCCGACGTTGTCCCCCATGTCGAGTAAGCAAACGGGTTTGGCTAGCGACTTGGCTTTCGTCAAACAGGTCTCCACATCAAGCAGGGTGGGAACGAGCTCGCGCCGCAATCGCCACATCTCCTCGCCGAGAGCGGTCGCGAGTTCCAAGGCGACCTCAGGCCGATTGTTGGTGACGGCGATGGCTGCCGAGCCCATTTCGGCGACGTCCGAATAGGGAAAACCCAGCACAATGCTGCACGACACGCCCGAGTCGCTCTCGCGGGCGTCGGCTGCCGCCTGCGCAAACAGCGTCTTAAGCGGCTCTTCGTCGGTGCATTGCCGCTCGATATTGATCGCCATTGGCGGAAACGAGGCCGCCATCGTAGGCTTCAAATTGCCTCGCAAGATTTCGTTCATCCAACCACCGGCTTCCAGCCCGCGGGCACGTTGATCCAAGTGCGGATTGGTGTGGTAGGCGACCATCGCGTTGCACTGGTCGATCATTCGTTGCGAGAGATTTGCGTGCGGATCGATCGTCGCGACGAGGGGTGTTTCGGGGCCGATGATCTCTCGAATCGCGGCGAGCCACGCGCCGTCGCCGTCGGCTTCCGGTTCGGTTACCAAGGCTCCGTGTGGACAAGCGACCACTCCATCGAGCGGCCCAGCATCGCGAAGGGTTCGCGTGGTCATCGCAAGCAGGTCCGCCCAGGCAGCTTTGGTGACGGCCCCGGAAGGAATGGCCCGGGCGGCGAACAATGGGATGGCTTGCACGCGCTCTCTTTCGAGCGATTCGAACACACCGGCTACTTCGTGATGGGCGCCTTCGAAGGCCGCCCGCATCGCTTTTCCTTCGGCGATCAGGTTTGAGTGGAAATTATCGACCTCCGTTGGTTGCGGCAGGAACGTATTCGATTCGTGAATGAGGGACAACACACCAACACGCATAATCACGTTCCCGTCTCGAAATCGACCGGCGACCCTGTTTATTCGAACTTGCTTCTGAACAATACTGTAACCGACGAAATCCCGCCTCCGCTCGATCCCACCCCAAATTGCTCAAGGAAATTCCGCATGCCCGCGGCGCATGAACCATCCGAAATCACCCTCGCCATGATGCGCGAGTCGCTGTACGCGGCCGTTGTTTCCGACGCCCTCGATTCGCTCGGCTTCAAGCGGCAATCGCCCCGCATCGAGTTGCGACCGATGACCGTCGACACGGTTCTCGTGGGACGCTGCAAGACGACGCTGTGGGCCGACATGTACCACGAAGATCCGAAGCCGTACGAACTGGAATTGCTGGCCGTCGACAACGCCACGAAGGACGACGTGCTGATTTGCGCCGCCCAGAACAGCAAACAATCGGCCCTCTGGGGCGAACTCCTATCGACCGCCGCAAAGAATAGTGGCTGCGTCGGCGCGATTGTCGATGGCGCCGTCCGCGACATCCGAGCCATGCGAAACATGAGTTTCCCCGTCTTCGCGCGGGGAGCCTCGGTCTACGACAGCCTCAATCGCAATCGCGTGATCGATCTCGACATCCCAGTCGAAATGGACGGCGTGGTCTTTTCGCCCGGCGACTTGGTGATCGCCGATTGCGACGGTGTCGTCGTGGTGCCGCAAAAGGTCGAGAAAGAAGCGATCGCCAAGGCGTGGAAAAAAGTCCACGCCGAAAACCTGGTCCGCGACGAAATCCGCGGCGGCATGAAAGCCGGCGAGGTTTTTAAGAAGTATGGGATTCTGTAAGGCCGACGTTCTGTTTGGCCTCTGGGTACGCCCAAATGAAATCCAGGGTCGAAGACCCGACAGATCTCAGCCGGGGGCGTGAGCCCCCGGAATTCAGATGCCATAGGTTTTGGAGGCCCGAAGGTGCCGACAGAAGCCGAGCGACCCTTATCTGTCGGCACCTTCGGGCCTTGAAAAGTCTTCTCGCTTCGGAACCGGTGGCTTACGCCACCGGCTAAGATCTGTCGGCCCGTTGGGCCTTTCGAGGGCGAGCCCTAGCCCGCCGCAAGCAGTTTCTGGAACCGTTCGTTCGCGTAGTCCCATGGCCCGGGATTTTGCGGGTAGAATTCTTCTACGTTGAAGCTGGTGCGAACCAGTTCGCGCGCTTGCGAAATGTCCTTCATGTCGCCGCAGGCGATCGCTTGCATGGCGATGTTGCCGATGGCCGTCGCCTCGACCGGCCCGGCGACAACTCGCCGCGAGCAGGCATCGGCCGTCATTTGATTGAGCAATCGATTTTGCGAACCGCCGCCAACAATGTGGATGGTCTCGATGCGCCCGCCGATGATTTCTTCAATCACCTTGAGCACCATCCGATAGCGCAGCGCCAGGCTTTCCAGAGCGCAGCGAATAATCTCCCCTTCTGTTTTGGGCACGGGTTGGCCGGTCGACTTGCAAAACTCTTGGATCGCCACTGGCATGTCCTTCGGCGCGACTAGCGTGGAATGATCGGGATTGAGCAGCGAGATCAAGGGGCGGCTTTCGCTGGCTCGACGGACGAGCTCGGTCCAGCCGAACTCGTTGCCGGCCTTGCGCCAGATGCGTCGGCATTCTTGCACCAGCCACAAGCCTGTGATGTTCTTAAGAACGCGCGTCGTTCCGCCGACGCCCCCTTCGTTTGTGAAGTTGTGCGCTCGGCAGGCGTCGGTAATCACAGGCGACGGCGTTTCGACGCCCATCAACGACCACGTACCGCTCGAGATGTAGCACCAGTCGGGTTTGGCACCGGCCTTGCTGGCCGCGGGAACCGCCATCACCGCGCTGGCGGTGTCGTGCGTTCCAGGCACCACCACTGAGACATCGGAAAGACCTGTCTCGTCGGCGACGGACGCACGAAGTTTGCCGAGCGTTTCGCCCGGTTGGATCAGTCGTCCGAAGATGTGAGTTGGGATGCCGAATTTTTCCAAGAGCGACCGCGACCAGTCGCGCGTGGCCGGGTTGAGGAACTGCGTCGTTGAGGCGTTGGTGTATTCGTTCCCCTTTTCGCCTGTCATCAGCCAGTGGATGAGGTCGGGGATCATCAGGAATGTTTTGGCCGCGTCGAGAATTCCGGAGTTGCCCAGCTTCATGGCGAGCAATTGGTAGAGCGTATTGAACTCCATGAATTGCAAACCGGTCTCGGCGAAGATGTCTTCGCGGGAGACGATTTTGAATGCTTTGTCGAGAATGCCGACGGTCCGCTTGTCGCGATAGTGAAACGGATTGCCGAGCAACTCGTCGTTGCGACCCAGCAAAGCGAAGTCGACACCCCAGGTATCGACGCCGACGCTGGCGACCGCGGAGCCGTACTTCGATTTTGCTCCTCGCAGACCTTGAACGATGTTGCTCCACTGGTTGAGCAGGTCCCAGTGCATGTTGTCGGCGGCGACGACGGGGCCGTTTTCGAAACGGTGCCCTTCCTCGAGCCGCAGCTTGCCCCCTTCCAGCACACCGGCCACAATACGTCCGCTCGATGCGCCAAGATCCACCGCCAAATACGCTTTGCTGGCTGCCATAAGGGTTGCCGACCCACAACTACATTGCCAAAGGGAGAGTCCAACGAGTGACCTTTACGGTAGCCTCCAAGGAGCAAATTGTGAACTTCCCCAAAGGTGGACCCGTACGACTTTTTGCTGATCTCCCTCATCGAACCGCGTGAACTCTCAACGTGCCCAACGCCCATCAGAACCGCTTGGCGAACAAAATACCGGTCGACGAGAGCCAGCCCTATGCGGTATTGGTCGAGGACGAGCGTTCGAACGCCGGAGCGATTGAACTCGTTTTGACCGTCTTTCTTACGAATCGCGAGTGCCCCTTCCAGTGCACGTATTGCGATTTATGGAAACATACGCTCAATCACACCGTCTCGGCCGGAGCGATTGGGCGGCAGATTCAGTACGCACTCGATCAGCATAGGAATGACCTGCCGCGGACAATCAAGCTTTACAACAGCGGGAATTTTTTCGACGCCAAGGCGATTCCGCCCGGCGATTTGCCTGAGATCGCTAAGCTGCTCGCGCCGTTCGATCGCGTGATCGTCGAGAACCACCCCAAGCTTTGTGGGGACGAAGTCTTGGGTTTTCGGGACTTGCTGGGAGATCGACAGCTGGAAGTCGCCATGGGCCTGGAGGTTTGGGACGACGATCTCTTGGCGAAATACGACAAGGGAATGACGACCGACGATTTTTTTGAAGCGTGTCAGCTCTTAGTCAGCGAGGAAATTGATACGCGGGCATTCATTTTGGCTCCCGCCCCGCTTGTTTCGCGGCCGGCCGATGCACTCGAACACGCGACCTCGAGTTGCAATCTGGCGTGGATGGCAGGCGTGAATGCCTGTTGCCTTGTCCCGTTACGGCCTGATGTTTTGTCCTCAGAGGCACTGGACGCTACTACCCCAACCACGCTGGCCTTGATCGAAAGGGCTACGGAACATGCCGGAGGGCTTAAGGACATTCTCTTCGAAGATCGTCGCTTGTTCGTCGATTTATGGGACATGCCCCGCATCGCCACGTGCGAGCACTGCCGAGACCGCCGCATTGCTCGCCTTGACGCGATGAACCGGACGCAAGACTTCGACGAAGAGCCGATCGCTTGCGATTGCGACGCGGCCGAGCGCGACTGGATGTCGGAGCCATGACGCGCCGCGAGTGCGATATCGTGGTGATCGGAGCCGGGTTTGCCGGTAGTCTGTGCGCCACCATCCTGCGAACGCTGGGATGGGACGTGCTGCTCGTCGAACGAGGACGTCATCCGCGCTTTGCCATTGGTGAATCATCCACTCCGCTGGGCGATGCAGCGCTCAAGCGGATTTGCATTCGCTACGGATTGCCTGAGCTCTCGCCTCTGGCCGCTTATGGCACTTGGAACGCCGCTTATCCTGAGGTGCGCCACGGGCTCAAGCGAGGCTTCACCTATTTTTGGCACGACGAGGGTCGCGAACATCAGCCATCGCTTGATCATCGTCACGAGTATGCCGTCGCGGCCAGCGTTGACGACGAGTCATCCGACACGCATTGGCTGCGGGCCGACGTCGATGAGTTCTTCTGCAAGGTCGCCCAACAGCGCGGTGTTGAGTATTGGGATCAGTGCCAACTGTTAGTGAAGAGTCATTCCGCCGACGCATGGGAATTCTCGGCGACGATGCCCGACCGACAGGTTGATGTCGCTGCTCGATTCGTGATCGACGGTTCGGGGACAGAAGGCGTTGTTCCCAAGACGCTGGGCATTGAGGACGCGACGCACACGATGGCGACGCACTCGTGCGCGATCTTGGGGCATTTCACCGAATTGACGCATTGGCGCGAACTGCTGACAGAAAACGGTGTGCTGTTGGACGATTACCCCTTCGATCCCGATGCCGCGGCGGTTCACCAGGTGTATCGCGGCGGATGGATGTACCAGTTGCGGTTCGATCACCAGGTAGTGAGCGCCGGCTTCTCTTATTCGCCTGCGGCCGCGGTTCCGCCGCCCGGGTTATCGACCCAGGAAGAATTTGCATGGCGATGCGGCCTATGGCCATCGCTGGCTCGGCAATTTGCCAAGGCAAAATGCATTGCGCCGCAGGCGACACCTATTCGTACCGGTCGATTGCAGAGGTTGTGGTCCCAAGCGGCGGGTTCGAATTGGCTCTTGTTGCCGTTCACGGCGGGATTCATCGATCCACTTCAAAGCACGGGCATTGCCCACGCCCTTTCGACCATCGAGCGATTGGGTTTCCTTTTTGGCGAACCCAGCCGATTCCCGCCAGAAAGCGACCTTTGGGAGTACAGCCGTAACTTGCGGGGCGAACTGCGTTTGATTGATCAGATCGTTGCTTCGTGCTTTGCCGGGATGAGTGATTTCCGGTTGTTTATCGCCGCCTCCATGCTCTATTTCGCTGGAGCTACGTTCGCCGAAACGAACCCCGAAACGGGGGTACCGCGCGGCTTTCTCTGTTCCGATAACCCGCAATTCACCCGTTTTGTTGCCGAGGCGTTAGCACGCCTGCAGAATTTGCCGCGTGCTGATCGCCCGGCGGTTGAGGATGTCGATAGCTTCGAGGCCTGGATGAAAGAGGGCGTGGCACCGTTTAACCGGGTGGGGCTTTTTGCTCCGGCCAAGCCCAATATGTACTCGTATACGGCGACCAAGCCCCCCTTGCGGTCAAGCGGTATTTGACCGAAAAACGGAGGTGCCAAATCCCGTTTTGGGGCTATTCTTGCCGTGGGGCTCGGCATCTGCATTTGTCTGGGAGTTCGCATTCGATGGCGATCGTTGAGTTTGAAGGTTTGCCCGTCGACAGTTATTCGGTCGACCATGATGCCGCAATCGCGGTAGGCGATGCCCCGGCGTCTCCCTGGCAAACGCCTTCCGACCCTTGGGTGCATCGCCCGAGCAGCCCTGTCGCGGCGGATGATGACGATGATGCCGACGACGAGGAAGAAGGTGGCGAAAGCGACGACGATTGGGACGGCGAAGGTGTGATGCCGATTCCAGGTGCTCCGATCGCGCCCGAGGAAATCGACGACTTCGACGAGAACGATTTCGACGACGACTTCGACGACGATTTCGAGGAAGAACTCGAAGACGAGTACGACATGGCCGAACTCGAAGAGGATGTCACCCCAGACGAGCTCGTCGCGGACGACGACGAGGAAATCCCCGACTTGGAAGACGAAGAGGAAGAGAAGCCTAAGCGTAAGAAGGACCAGGAAGATTAGGCATTTGTCACGGGTTGGGGCCGTCCAACCGCACCTTGACCTGAAACGGGTCTCACACTAGAGTTCAATAAGTAGTTGTGCCGATAAAACGGGTCTAACCGACCTTTTTCCATAGAAAATTCGCGATGCGTCGCACCCTAAACCTCCTTCCGTTGCTTCTTTTGCACCGCGTCCGCAGGCCGTAGGGGGATGACTTACATCCAAATATCCAAAACCCCTGGCCTGCCAAAGGCCAGGGGTTTTTTTGTTTCCGTTTGGTTTCCTTTCGATTCGAGTGACCTTTGAGAAGTGAGTGCTGTCGATGACCTCCCCGCGCACAATCAAGATTTTTGACACGACTCTCCGCGACGGCGAACAATCGCCGGGCTGCAGCATGAACCTGCAGGAAAAACTTGAGGTCGCGCACGCACTCGTCGAGCTCAATGTCGACATCATCGAGGCCGGTTTTCCCATTGCCTCGCCGGGCGACTTCGAATCGGTCCGCGAAATCGCCAATACCATTCGCGGGGCAACCATTTGCGGCTTGGCCCGCTGCAACGAGGCCGATATCGACCGGGCTTGGGAGGCGCTCAAGGGCGCGCCATCCCCGCGGATTCACGTCTTTTTGGCCACGAGTGCCATCCACCGCGAATTCAAGCTCAAGATGACTCGCGAGGAGATCATCGCTCGGGCCGTCGCTGGCGTGAAGCGAGCTGTCTCGCATTGCGACGACGTCGAGTTTTCGCCAGAAGACGCCGCCCGAACGGAGAAAGACTTTCTCTGTCAGGTGGTCGAAGCAGCAATCGCTGCCGGTGCTACGACGGTGAACATTCCCGATACCGTTGGTTATGCCACGCCGCAGCACATGGGCGAGGTAATCAAGACGCTGGTAGATCGTGTCCCCAATATCGACAAAGCCGTGATCAGCACCCATTGTCACAACGACCTGGGAATGGCGGTTGCCAACAGTCTGGCCGGTGTGCAAAACGGGGCCGGGCAAATCGAGTGCACGATCAACGGCATCGGCGAGCGGGCGGGGAACTGCTCGCTGGAAGAAGTCGTGATGGCCTTGCGGACTCGCCACGACTTCTACAACTGCGACACGCGGATCAACACGCGGCGGCTCGTTCCGACCAGCCGTTTGCTCACGTCGATCACGGGGATGCAAGTCCAACGCAATAAAGCGATCGTGGGGCGAAACGCCTTCGCCCATGAGGCTGGTATTCACCAGGACGGGATGCTGAAAGAGCGTTCGACGTACGAAATCATGCGTCCCGAAGACGTCGGTTTCGCTCACACCGACCTCGTGTTAGGTAAGCACAGCGGCCGCGCGGCACTGGCTGATCGAGCCAAAGCCCTCGGCTACAAGCTCACGGGCGAGCAACTGCAAACTGTGTTCGACGACTTCAAACGCCTGGCCGACAAGAAGAAGGAAATCTACGACGGCGACATCGTAGCCTTAATCGAGCACCAGGTGCACGGCCAGCATGCGTCGGAATGGGTGCTGGAGAGTTACGAGGTCACTTGCGGTTCGGGCAAGAAGCCGACCGTGTCGATCTCGCTCAAGCGAGGCGAAAAGCAGTTCGCCGAATCATCGTCGGAAGGGGATGGCCCGGTCGACTGCGCGTTCCTGGCGGTCGAGAAGATCACGGGGATCAAGCTGCACTGCAAGGACTACCAGGTTCGCAGCGCAACGCTTGGTCACGATGCGGTTGGTGAAGTCCAACTCGAAGTTGAGTACGGCGGCGAGGTTTTCCGTGGTCGCGGGGCCTCGACCGACACCGTCGAAGCTTCGCTTCAAGCGATTCTGCAAGCGGTAAACCGGGTGGCTGTATCGGACAAGGCGGTCCGAAATTAGGTAACCTAGAAGGCGACAGGCGAATAGGCACTTTGCCTATTCGCCCGAGACATCTCCCGAAGTCGCTATTCTTAGTCACAGCCCCATGCGAATTGGACTCGTTTGTCCCTGCGTGCCGGGGCATCTCAATCCGCTCACGACGCTCGGCGGTGAGCTATCTCGCCGCGGCCACGAAGTTATGGTCGTCGGGTACGGAAAAGCTCGCGAGTTCGCCGAGCGGGAATCGCTGCAATTTGTGCCGCTTGGCGAGGGTGATCCGCTGATCGACTCGTTCGATCGAGAATTCCAGTTGCTGGCCAAGTCCGGAAACTTCATGAGCATGATGCGGACGGGCAAAGTTTTCGGTCGGTCCGCGCAAATCGAACTGAAGTACTTGCCGACGGTGATCGCCGACCGCGCTATAGATGGTTTGATCATCGATCAAATGTCGGCCGCGGCGTGTGTCGTCGCCGAGAGGGTTAGCCTGCCGTTCGTGGTCGCCTGCAATGCCCTCGCCGCCTATTGGGATCCTCTGATGCCAGCCCCGCCACTGCTGTGGGGATTCCGCGACGATTGGTATGGCAGGGCGAGAAACAACATCGCGAAGTGGCTGATCCCGCCCGTTTACCGGTGGCTGGCTGGCACTCGACGAACTGGCGTCGATCCGCTGAAGTTGATCTTCGAGACCGACCATGGCCTGGCACAACTAGCGCAGCAGCCATCGTTTTTCGACTTCCCACGAGAGACCTTTCCGCCGAACTTTCACTACACGGCGCCGTGGCATCGGGCGGACCGGGACGATCGGACGATCGATTTCCCTTGGGATTGGCTGGACGGTCGGCCTCTGATTTATGCGTCGATGGGTACGCTGCAAAACGGGTTGGGTTGGGTGTTCGATAGCATCCTCGAAGCAGTTGCGGACCTGGATTGCCAGGTGGTCCTCAGTAAGGGAGGCGGCGAGGTACAAATCAAATGCGCGACGCCTGGCAACGTGCTGTTGGTCGAGCGAGCACCGCAACTGCGACTGCTTGCGAAGGCGCGCTTGGCCATTACGCACGCGGGTCTAAACACGGCGCTAGAGTGCTTGGCGCACGGCGTCCCCATGCTGTGTATCCCTGTGACGAACGATCAACCGGGCGTCGCCAAGCGGGTCGAATGGATCGGTGCGGGACGTCTCGTCCCCCTTGCCCGCGTAACGGGCGCTCGACTGAAAACAGAACTAAGCGAGCTTCTTAACTCGCCGGGTTACCTCGATGCCTCCCGCAAATGGCAGTCGCAGCTTTCGTCCATCAATGGTCCAGCGATGGCGGCCGATGTGATTGAGTCGGCCTTCGCGAAGGCGGCTTCTACTGGCCAGGCGAGCACTCCGGCGTGACCTTTACGTTGGGATCGTACGCCGAGTTGGGGACCAGGCAAAGAAACTTAAGGGGTGCCTCGCCGGTGTTACGAAACTGATGGACTTCGTTGGGTGCCACATAGACGACGTCCCCCGCCTTTAAGCCGTGGACAACGTTTCCTTCATGGATCTCGCCTGACCCTGCCAGCACGAAGACTTCATGCTCGTACGGATGCGAATGCTTAGGCGTGTGGCCGCCAATGGCGACTTCAAACTGCCGCATCGTGAAGTTCGGCGCTTGTTCGGCTGAGCCCACCAATTGCCGCACGGTGCAGCCCTGGGAGCCTTCCATGCCGACGGGCGTTTGCGAGATGGTCTCGTAATTCTGAACCTTCATGACGTTTTCCTTGTGCGGTCGCCGATGACGGTGAATTATTTCAGGTCGTCGGTCTGCGGGCCAGCTGTTTTGCTGGGCGCTTCGGGCGAAGCGGGCGGACTTTTGAGTGCTTCATCGCCAGTCCAGTAGTCGTCAGTCGCGATCGAGCCAAGCGTCAGCACGCCGAGCATCCCCAACTCGACCAGCAAAATCGTCGTCCCGTAGCGGTTCATCAGGTAGATGAACACCGATTGATCTGGATCGCCTGCCCGAGGATTTGCCATGGCCAGCATCATCACAACGTATGCGCAGGCCGTGATGCCAAATATGCCGCCAACAAACAGCAAGGCGATATAGAACGGATTTTTCAGCTTTTGCGTACGAGCTTCGGCCATGGTCTTCAATAACATCCGGCCGCCAGCCCTGAAGCCTGGAGCCTAACTCCTGAAGCCTTGTCTTACTTCGGCGGCCACGTCCGCGCGACTTCCACTAGCGTTCTCACAAATGCACCGGTTCCGCCTGTCTCGAGCCACGGCTTAGGCGACTCGTAGAAGGCTGGGCCGGCGATATCGAGGTGGACCCACGGGATATCGCGAACGAATTCTTCCAGGAACTTCGCGGCCGTGATCGCGCCACCCCAACGGCCGTCGCCTGTGTTCTTGATGTCGGCGATGTCGCTGCGGATTTGCTCACCGTATTCGGGAAACATGGGAAGCTGCCAAGCCGGCTCGCCGACGGTTTTGGCGTTGGTCAAAACCGTATGGCACCAAGAGTCTTCGTTGCTCATCACGCCGGCGACATCGAGTCCCAGTGCGACACAGCAAGCGCCGGTCAGGGTTGCCAGGTCGATGATCCGGGCCGGTTTCTTTTCAGTCACGACGTCGAGTACGTCTGCCAGCACGAGCCGACCTTCGGCATCGGTATTGAGTACCTCGATGGTCTTTCCACTACGGGCCTTAAGAACATCGCCCACGCGGAAGGCATCGCCGCCGAGCATGTTTTCGACCAGGCCAACCGCGCCGATCACGTTGATGGGCAATTCCAACCGGGCAATCGCCGAGACCGACGCGAGCACGGTGGCAGCCCCCGCCATGTCGCATTTCATCGTCTTCATCCCGTCGGTCGGCTTGATCGAGAGCCCGCCCGAGTCGAACGTCACTCCCTTGCCGACCAAGGCCAGCGGCGCTTCTTCGGGGCGGCCACCGTTGTAACGCAACAAAACGAGTCGCGGCGACTTCCGCGACGCGCGTCCCACGGCGAGCAGCGATCCGCAGCGCTCTTGAATCAAACGCTGCTCGTCCCACACCTCGCATTCGATGCCGTCGTCGCGGGCGACTTGCTCGGCAATCCGCGCGAACGTTTCGGGGTAGATTTCGTTCGGCGGCTCGTTCACCAGCTTGCGGGCAAGGTTGATGCTCTCGCCGATCACCATTCCGGTGCGGAGCATCGTCTCGTGTTTACCGCTCCACAGGATCTTGTTGAAGGGTGTGCGGCTGCGTTTTACGCGATAAAGATCGTGTCCCTGGCAGCCGACGATTAACCCGGCGATGGCTGCCTCTTCCAAAACTTGCGACCACTCGTCCGCCAGATAACAGGCGATGGTTGCTCGCGGTTTACTCGAACAGGCCTTCGCTGCTGTTGCCGCTGCCCGAAAAGCCGTTCCGCGATCGAGTGTGGCTCGTTTGCCGATGCCGACGAGCACGGCCAAAAGAGGACGGCGTCCGGCGGGCAAGGGGAGGGTGGTGATCTCGTTTTTTGACCCCGTTATCTCGCGAGTTTCAACCAGTCGCTGGAACACGCCCCCAGAGACTCGGTCGAGTTCCTTGGCCGCGGCATTGAGGCCGGAATCTTCGCTTACGCCTACGATGATCACATCGGCATCGACGTCGACGGGGGACGCGGTCGCCTGGGCGATTTCCATCAGGATCACTTTCAATAGGTAGGAGTCAAAAAGTGGGAATAAATGGCTTAAGGGTTTTCGCGGAATTCAATCGCCCGTTATTCTAGCGACCATCCTGCGGGCGTTACTGGGGGACACGGCATTTTTCCCCATCCCAGCACGTTCCTTCGCCGCCACGTTCAATCCTCATGCAACACCGATCGACACTGGACGTGGTTCGCGACCTTGAGCGAGACGGGCAATTGGTCCGGTTCGAGGAGGAGGTCGACCCGTTTCTGGAAGTCGCCGAAATCCAGCGGCGGCTCTATCGCAACCGTGGCCCTGCCGTCCTGTTCACGCGTGTCAAAGGAACTCGCTTTCCGATCGCGTGCAACTTGTTTGGATCGATGGAGCGAGCAAGATTCCTGTTTCGCTCGACACTGGAAAACGTTCGCCGCGCCATCGAGTTGCGGATCGATCCCATGTCAGGGCTCCGAGATCCGCTGCGCTACTGGCGAGCACCGTGGACGGCCTGGAACATGCGCCCCAAGGCGGTCCGGCGCGGCCCGGTGATGGAGCAAACCATCCAGCTTTCGGACCTGCCGCAAATTCAAAGTTGGCCCGACGACGGCGGGGCCTTTGTGACATTGCCGCAAGTCTACAGTGAGTCGCTGGCGGCGCCAGGATTTTCCAAATCGAACTTGGGAATGTACCGCGTCCAGCTTTCCGGCAATGAATATGCGGCCAATCGCGAAGCCGGCTTGCACTATCAGATCCATCGTGGGATCGGCGTTCATCATCAGGAGGCACTGCGCGCGGGAAAGCCTCTGCGCGTGAATGTTTTTGTCGGTGGCACACCCGCCATGACGTTGGCGGCGGTGATGCCGCTGCCCGAGGGAATCGCGGAACTCACATTTGCCGGTGCACTAGCGGGGCATCGCATTCCGCTGGCAAGCGTTGATAGCGGTTTGCCGTTCTATGCGGAGGCTGATTTTGTGATTGAAGGAGAAGTCGATCCCAATCGCCGTCTGCCGGAAGGCCCCTTCGGCGATCACCTGGGTTACTACAGCCTGGCGCATGAATTTCCCGTGTTGACGGTGAAGCGAGTTCTCGCGCGCCAGGATGCAGTCTGGCCGTTCACCGTTGTTGGCCGGCCGCCGCAAGAGGACACGACGTTTGGTGACCTCATCCACGAGATTACGGGGCCAATCATTCCGACGGTGATCCATGGCGTCAAAGAAGTGAACGCCGTCGACGCGGCCGGCGTTCATCCGCTATTGCTCGCACTCGGAAGTGAGCGGTACATGCCATTCGCCAAGCCTGATCGACCTCAGGAGCTTCTGACTCAGGCTTGCGCGATCCTTGGGCAAGGGCAAATGTCGCTCGCGAAGTATCTGTTCATTGCGAACACTTTTGACGACGAGAAACTCACCGTTCACGACATCGCCAGCTTCTTCCGCCATGTCCTGGCCCGCGTCGATTGGCGGCGCGATTTGCACTTTATGACACGCACCACGATCGACACCCTCGATTACAGCGGCGAGGGACTGAACGCGGGCTCGAAGGTCATTGTTGCGGCGACTGGGAAACCAGTACGCGAATTACCTACGGAAATCCCTTCGGAGTTGAGCCTCCCACCCGGCTTTGGCAAGCCAAAGCTTTGCTTGCCAGGCGTGCTGGCGATAGAAGGGCCGTCGTGGCACCCAGGCAATCTTAAGCAGTTCGTCGAGGCTCAAACGCCGGCCTCACCGCTCAATCGTTTTCCGCTCGTGGTTTTGGTGGACGATAGCGAGTTTGCCGCCCGCGACCTGAACAATTGGCTGTGGGTGACGTTCACCCGAAGCAACCCGGCAATCGATGTCGACGGGATCGCTGCGTCGACGGTCGACAAGCACTGGGGTTGTGAGGGCGCGCTGGTGATCGATGCGCGGATCAAGCCACATCATGCGCCACCGCTGGTGGAGTCGCCGATGGTCACCGCGAAGGTTGATGCTTTGGCTGCACGCGGTGGGGCCTTGGGTAAGTGGCTCTAGCTCTGCTCAAAAATCCCAGCGCCGAAGCCGGACCTCGCCCGCGGCTGAGACGCGGGTGGCTTTGCTTTGCCAAAATGAGGACCGGGCATTCCTTCCGTGCCGTTTTCGCCGGGCTCGCTCGCCGCCGGCAAGCGGTGTGGCGCTCGTGGCTCACTCGCGGGCGGCTCGAACTGCGTCATGGCGGGAGCCGGCACGTTGGCACCGTTGGCGTTCACCAAATCGTGTGGTTCGAAATCGTCATCGTAGTCATCGTCGTAACGGGATACGTAACCGGGCTGCTTCGCTCGTTCCATTTCGTGGCGGAACTCGGCGATGACTCGCGCTTGGATCATCTCGCGGCACAGTGAATTGATCGGGTGGGCGATATCGGCGTAGAGCTTGGTGCGGCCGCTGTCGTCGCGGATGGCGCGGTCTTCGTTTTGCCGCAGGCCGCAGTGGCTGCAATAGCTGGCCCGAAGATGGTTCTTGAACCCGCAACGCGGGCAATGGGCCGTGAGCTTGCGACTAGGCATCGCGACGAAAGGGCCTGACGTCCCTTCAATGATCTTCAAATCGCGAATCACAAAACAGTTGTCGAATGTGATCGAACAGAAAGCTTGCAAGCGATCGTCCGAATCTTCCATCAACTTGATGCGCACCTCGGTGATTTCCATGACCCGACTCCTTGGTCTGTCTTCCGTTTTTGCTGCGTCACGCGTTGTCTAACCACTTCTTGCTTAACCACTTATGCAAACTGCCTCGTAAACCATCCCGATGTGTTGCGACCGTAGCGCGGCCGCCACTCGACGCGATTCGCGCCGGTTGCGACAAACACCGAAGTAACAACTCCCGCTCCCTGTCATGGCGTGCGCCGGAACATGCGTCGCGGCGAAGGCTTCTGACAGTCGATCGATCCAAAATGTTCGTTTCGCGGCCGGTTCTTGCAGGCCGTTGTGCATGGTTTTGCCTAGCCGCCGCAGATCGCCGCGGCGAATCGCGTCGACAATGCCGGCCGCGGGTTGAGGCGACGCATTTGGCCGGCAGAGCTTGAAGACCTCGGGGGTCGAGAGTCCCACCGGCGGGCGAACGATCACCGTTGAGAGGGGTGGCAATCGGCCAATGGGCTCGATCAACTCGCCGCGGCCGCGGCAAATGGCGGGCACGAGATCCACGAAAAAAGGAACATCGCTTCCGAGCTTGGCAGCCCAGCTGAGAAGCCGCTCGCGCGATGCGTTCACGTTCCACGCGGCGCACGCCAGCTTCAACGCCGCCGCGGCATCGCTGGATGCGCCACCTAGTCCCGCTGCCGATGGAATGCGCTTGGTCACGTAGACGTTTGCGCCGTGGAGGATGCCTGCCGATTCTTGAACGAGCCGAATCGCCTTCGTCACCAGGTTGTGTTCGCTGGTGGGAAGCGATCCGAGGATGGCATCGACAGGCGACTGCAAAGGATCGCGGTAAGGAGTCGGCGGGTAGATGCCCGCGGCGGCACCGGCTAAACCATCCGCCCAGTGGCAGTCGACTCGCACAGGGCCGGGTTGCTTTGTAGCTAGAGGGTCGCCCGTTGCCGGGATCGATTGAAACGAAAGAGTGTCGAAAACGCTGATGGGGACCATCAACGTTTCCAGATCGTGGTAACCATCGGGCCGTCGCCCCAGCACTTCCAGGTGCAGGTTGAGCTTGGCCGGTGTATGCAACGACATCCAGTCGCCGCGCCGCATCACAATCATTGGTCGAACTTCGGTGAATCGTGAGTCAGAAACCTACTGCGTCACCCCCGTTGCTTTCAAACCATGTCGCCTTCCGCACGCCTTATCCTCAGAAGGGGTCACCTTCGTAGCGAGCCCTCCTCGAACCATCGCGTGCGATCAAAACCTAATTGGGCACCCTAATTCACGAAAATCTAGGGAAAACGCCTTGAGGGGTCAACATGAATCGCTTTTTTCCGAGGTTCGGCCACAATGGCGCGTTGTCGCATGGCAATTCGAACTGGTTTGCTTATAGGGTTTTTCGGCCTTTTTCGTCTGCGGTACGTCATTCGCCCCGAAAGAGCGTCGCGAGTAGAATCGTTCGCTTGTTGCAGATGCATGAGGCATCGGGGCGTAATGAAACGCTGCGCCGGGTGTCAGCATCCAAACTAAGTCGGAGCGAGCACTAGGAGCCCAGGGAGAGGGCAGGGGAACCAGGATAGAAGTATCAGGGAGTCACAAACCATGGCAGAACGCTGGTTGGCCGCCTTGCCGGTTTATAACGAAGTGAACTACGTCGACGGCGTTCTCGATGAAGTGCGCCGATACATTGATCACGTCTTGGTTGTCGACGACGGTTCTAACGATGGGACGTCGGAAAAGCTGGCTGCCCGCAGCGATATCGCCGTCGTTCATCACGCAAAAAACAGCGGCTACGGCGCCGCCCTGAATACGGCGTTCCAGTACGCGATCGAACAAGGTTTCGACGGCGTCGTGACGCTCGACTGCGACGGCCAGCACGAGCCGAAGCGGATTCCTCGTTTCGTCGCGGCAGCGGCCGACTACGACATTGTCTCCGGCAGCCGCTATCTGAAAGTGTACGAAGGGGATAGCGAACCGCCTGCTGCGCGCAAGGCGATCAACCAGACGGTCACGCGCGAAATCAACACCCGCCTGGGCTATAACCTGACTGATGCGTTTTGCGGATTCAAAGCCTATCGGACCGAGGCCCTCAAAAAGCTCCACGTCCAAGAGACAGGCTACGCCATGCCTTTGGAACTTTGGGTCCAAGCGGCCGCAGCCAAGCTCCGCATCATCGAGTTGCCTGTGCCCCTCATCTATCTGGATGAGAAACGCTCGTTTGGCGGTGTGCTCGACAATCCCCAGTCACGGCTGGAGTACTACCACCTGGTGATCGACCGCAGCATCGCCATGCTTGGCGAAGGGGCGATTCCCGTTCCGCCCATCGAAATGATGCCGGCGACCAGCTGCAGCGAAACGGGATGCTCGGACGCGGGTTAGCAAAAGAGGGGAGTGGAGCGCGGCTCCGCATCCGCGCTCCCCATCTCCTTCGACACCCCTTCTCCCCCTCTCTTTCGGCCTGAGTGGCCCCCAGGGGCGCTGAATCGTTGGCGTAACCACTGCGGTGGCGTTCTGTCCCCAGACCCTTGGAACTTTCCGGCGAACCCCTAAAATGCCGGTTTCTCCTTGGGGTTCGAGGTCGGCCATGGAAAAACAAGAGCGGATTGTCTGTCGCGGCGTGCGTGGGGCTACCACGGTCGAAGCCAATACGCGCGAAGACATCCTCAAAGCCACCCGGCAGATGGTGGCGCTGATGATCCGGCTCAACGGCATCTATGCCGAAGACGTCACCAGTGTGATCTTTTCGACGACCGTCGATCTCAATGCCGAGTTTCCCGCTCTGGCCGCGCGGCAGCTGGGGTGGATCGACGTTCCCCTCCTCTGCACGCACGAGCTCGACGTGCCGGGCAGTCTGCGGATGTGCGTTCGCGTGCTGATCCACTGGAACACCTCGAAGTCCCAAAAGGCAATCCGCCACGTCTACATGAAAGGGGCGGTCAAGCTGCGGCCCGACCTTTCGAACCTTCCGCCGGTCGATCTGGCCGAGTTGGAAACGTGGATCGCCGAGCAAATGAAGAACATCAGCGGTTAGGCCAAGGCTCCATGTCGCGCACACTGATTCGCAATGCCGTCGTCGTTCTCCCCAAGCAGACGGCGCAAGTCGCCGTGTTGATTGAGGAAGACAAAATCGTCGACATCGATCCGGCCGCGAACACACAAGCCGACGAAGTCGTTGACGCGACGGGCCTCCACTTGATGCCCGGTGTTATCGACGACCAAGTCCACTTTCGCGAACCGGGACTGACGCACAAAGAGGATCTATCAACGGCATCGCGAGCGTGCGCCGCAGGCGGTGTGACGACGTATCTCGAGATGCCCAATACCAAGCCGAACGCGACGACCCAACCACTCGTCGAGGCCAAGCTCGCCTTAGCGGCCGAAAAGTCGCTGGTGAACTACGGCTTCTACATCGGCGCTACCCCACACAATGTTGCCGATCTGGCTGCTGCCAAGCGCACGCCTGGTATCAAGATCTTTATTGGGTCGAGCACCGGCGATCTGCTCGTCGACAGTCAAGCCGCTCTGGAGCGGATCTTTGCCGAGACGAAGCTTCCGATTTGCGCCCATTGCGAAGACGAAGCGACCGTTCGGGCAAACACCGAGCGACTCGCTGGCACGACCAATGTCGCCGACCATAGCAAGATTCGCGATCCGCTGGCTGCCATGATTGCCACCAAGCGGGCACTCGATCTGGCCCAGCGGCACAATCACCGCTTCCATGTGTTACACGTTTCGACGGGCGATGAAGTCGATTTTATTGGCCAGTCGATTGCTGGCTCGGGAAAAGGCCTCATCACGGCCGAAGCCTGTTTGCATCACTTTCTTTTCAACACCGACGATTACGAGCGGCTAGGCACGCTTGTGCAAATGAATCCCTCGCTCAAGTCGCCTAACGATGCGAGGCGGGTGTGGCAAGGATTGCTGAATGGCCAATTGCAAGTGATTGCCACGGATCACGCGCCGCACACGCTGGACGAGAAGCAGCAGGGCTATCCTAAGTCCCCGTCGGGATTGCCGGCGGTGGAGAACTCGCTCGCCTTGATGCTCGATCGCGTCAATCAAGGACTGTGTTCGATCGAGCAAGTCGCCGATTGGATGTGTGACGCGCCGGCTCGCGTATGGGATATCGTCGACAAAGGGCGAATCGCTAAGGGATACGATGCCGATTTGGTGCTGGTCGACATCAATCAAAGCCGCACCATTCGAAACGCCGAGCAGCACACCAAGAGCAAGTGGAGCCCCTGGGACGGCGTGACGCTGCAAGGATGGCCGGTGCGCACCTGGGTGATGGGCAAGACCGTATTCAACCGCGGCAAGTTCGACGAAAACGTTCGCGGCCACGAGGCGAAGTACGACCACGCCCGCGGTGGCTATTGGGCGACGATGGGCTAGACGCGTTTAGCCCGGCCACCATGCGTCGAGCATCTTTAGCGCCTCTTTGACCCGCTGCGGGTTCTCTCCTGCTAGATCGCGATTCTCGAAGGGATCGTTCAGCAGATCAAAAAGTTCGGGCTCGCCAGTGGCGTCGTTGCAGTTCGCTGGGACGATCAGTTTCCATTGATCGTTGACAATGCACCACCGCCAGCGAAGGCTCGCGGCCGGCTTATCGAGATCAATAATGTCGTGCGAGAAGCACTCGCCAAAAATGGTGCGAGGCTGTTCGAGAGCGCCAGCGGCCAGGAGATCGATCCCAGGCATGTCGGGCGATCGATCGATTCCAATTGCAGCAAGCAAAGTCGGTGCAATATCGAGGCTGCTAACAACGCGTTGCGATTGCTTTGCAGTGAGTTGTCCCGGCCAGCGGATCATCAGTGGCGTTCGCAGACCGCCATCGTAAGGGCTTTGCTTCGAACGCTGAGCGAAGCGGCCCGTCTCTGGATTGGTGATCCAGCCGTTGTCGGTGACGTAGACGACGATGGTGTTTTTGCTGAGCCCCTTTTCGTCGAGGTGATCCAGCAACTGCCCGCACGTTTCGTCGAACCACTCGACCATCGCCCAGTATTTGGCAACTTGCTGCGACGGGGCCTTATCGATGTACTTGGCCAGCAATCGTTCAGGCGGCGTATGAGGATCGTGCGGCATCATCGGCGCGTACCACACGAAAAACGGTTTGGCTTGCTCTTGGGCGTCCGCTATGAAGTCGTAGATCGGCTGCATCGTTTTGCGGCCTATTTCGAGGCCTTCGTCGCCATGTCGCTGGCCCTTGGTCATGCCGTGCGTGAAGCCGCCACGCGAAAAATCACTTTGCCACCATTTGCCGGTTTGCAGGCTGAGATAGCCTTTCGCCTTGAGCATCGTCGGCAGGGTGACGGCTTCTTCTAGATGCCGCGACATGATTTCGCGGCCGCGGCGATTGGCTTCCGCCCGTTCTGCCGCGCTCAATGCAACGTCGTGAATCCCTGGGGGATCGTTTCCGACAATCTTGTGTTGGTGCGGATATTTGCCTGTGATGATCGATGCCAGACTTGGGCAACACAAGCTGCTGGGAACATAGCAACGTGGAAAGACGAGGCTCTCGCTGGCCAACTGGTCGAGGTGCGGGGTACGGATGTGCTCGTGCCCCATGAAGCTGTAGTTGCGCCAGTGATGATCGTCGCTGACGATCAGGACGATGTTGGGGGGAGCGGCGGATGCGATTTGGCTCAGAGCCGCGACGGCGATGAGGAGTGCGAGGGTGCAAAGCGAGCGAAACATGGTTCTATTTTGCGGGTCCGTGGAGGTTAATTGGGCCGGAATGCTTGCCTGCCTCTTCCCAGCTTTCCGGAGAGATTGTTGCCTGCACCCGCCGCATCAGTTCGTCGAAGTCTGGAGACTCATAATTAGGGGGTGGCGACTTTCGAAGACCAATTCGCCACAGAGTCCAGGTTGCCAATTCCTGAAGTTGCTTCCCAGGCCTTCACGAAATCGGCACGCGAGGTACTCAGGTTCCTTGTCGGTGACGACCAAGAGCGTCCACCCGGCGGGAAGTAAGATCACGGCAACAATCGCAGCGATACAACAGCCCGCGTTCGTATTAAAACGCATTGGGAGTCGCCTTGGATGACCGCGCAGGTTGCCCCTGAAATGGACGCGGCAAGCTCCGTTTTAGAACGGTTGCTTGGACTGGTCAACGCTTAGAGGCCGCCGGACAGGATTGTCCGGCCTACGGGCAACCTGCCAATCAGGGGCGGCGGCGGAGGACTAAGAGCGTCGAGTCCTGCTTTGTGATTGCGGATCGTGAGGTGATGATCGTCTTTTTGAGTCCTTCCAGCAGTGATTTGGCCGTACTTCGGGGGTGGCGGCGGATCAGGTTGGCGAAGGCGGTTTCGCCGATCTTGAGCCCGCCGGCGTCCCGGGCGTTTCGGGCCCCTTGGCTCAGGGCGACCAAAACATCGCCTGGTTGCATCGTACGTTTGCACGAGCGCCAGGATGGCTCCGCTTGGGAACCGAGCGAGGGAGCGTCGGTGTGGAGCAGTTCATAGCGACCTTGGCGAACGAGCAGCGCCGCCACGTTGCCGGCGATGGAGTACTCCAGCAAGCCGGTCTCGGGCGAGAGGATCGCGTACAGGAGCGAGACAAATTCGTCGCCTGCCGATCCGCGCCACAGTGTGTCGTTCAGGCCGGTCATCAGCTTTTTGGGATCGTGGCTGTAGAGCAGGTGGGTTCGAAGAGCCGCCTGCGCCACTGCCGCTGAGAAGCCCGACTCGATCAGTCCTCCTTCCGCGTCGCCTACGGCCAGGCAAAGGCGGCCATCGGGCAACGTCATCCAATCGTGGAAGTCGCCGCCGACTCCTTCCGCCTGGTCCGTCCAACCGGCGATTTGCCAGCCTTCGAGCAAGGGCGAGACGCTCGGAATCCGCTGGCGTTGCCAATACGCGGCAGCCGACAGTCCACGCTCCATCCGCTTCGATTGGACACCTTGCGAGAGGAGCATTTCCCGCTCCAGGTCGGAGGCGATTCGCCCGGCGACGATTTCGATCAAGTTCGTTTGGTGGGGCGTGAAATCACGCTCGATGTCGCAATACATCCACAGCGTTCCCAGCGGCGTGGAAGCGGTCGAAACGGGCACGCATACGGCCGAGGGAAACTTCTCGGGACAATGCCAGTGCTTCAGCAGGTTGGTGTCTTCGAGAACGACCGCGTGTCCAACGAGCGCTTCCAAGTCGGCGATCGAACCGCGGAGCGCGCGCGGCGGGTCCAGCAACCGCTCTTTAGGCAATCCCCAGCAGGCCCGCATCTTCAGCTCGGTGGTCGCTTCATCGAGCAAGTAGACTGCCGCTGCATTGCATCCCACGGCATCGGCCCCGCCTTGCAACACCGCCGTCATCCGTTCGGCGAGGTGCGACTCTTCCTGCGGCCGGGCAGCAATGGGAACGCCCGCGGCGAGTTCCGCTTCCCGCTTCCAAACGGCATCGCGCGTCGATTCCAGCTCGCCAAGCACGCGGGCGAACGACTGCGCCAACTGCGTCGCGGCCGTCAGTTGCGTGGCAGGTTGGTCGCAATCGCTCGGGGCGATTGCCAACCGGGCGATCAAGCGGCCGTCCACCGTGACCGGGGTCGACCAAAGGACGCCCTCGGCAGGAGCGTTCTGGGCGAGGTCGGCTTCCCCTTGCCAAGCCAAACGCCAACCGGTGGCGGCGGTGAAGGCGTCGCAAAACTGCGCGACGGCGCCCGACTCGATGCGAGGCGAGGCGGGAGGCGGCGCAATCGCGGTCGCCGCTTGCTCCTTGCCCTCCTCAGTCGTTTCGTCGGCGACGTGGAGCTTAAGGAATTCGGGAATCTTGCGTTTCACGTCGATGACCCGGTCGATGAGGCGGTACGCGTTGGAACGAGGGTTTCGACGACACTTAGGCGTCAAATTTTTCGTTGTCGTCAAAGATTCCTTCGTCCGGCTGCGGCGCCAGAATCAGGATCTCTTTCCAGCGCCGATTAACCGGCAAATTCAGGTCACCGGGCCGGAAGGTTGTCGCAACGACTACCCCATTGGTGAATGCGCGCGGTTCGCGCTGTTCTATTGAAAGCAATCCGAGTAGGCTTAGATGGAGTGGGCAAATTGGCTCGAAATGGGCGGAACATGAACGTCAAGATCCGATACAAGTGCCCGTACTGCGGGCGATCCATCGAACACAACCCGGCTTACGCCGGATCGCTGGTCGTTTGCTCGGCTTGTCTCGGCGAGTTCTATGAACCGACCGACCCCTTGCCAGGCCGCGCGGCCGACAAAGCGCCGGCTCGCAAGAGTGCGTCGGCCAAGCCGCCGATCCCGCGAAACCCCATCGGTTACGATCCCAATGCTGGAGGCGACGCAGGAGAAACGCCAACCGCGAAGGCCCCCGAAACCAAGACCCCCGAAACCAAAGCGCCAGCTCCATCGGCACCTGCTGCAGCCGCTCCTGCGACTGCGCCAACGCCGAGCGGCCCGCGAATCAAAGAGCCCAAGTCGTCGCAGCCTAAGGACTCTGAATCTCCGCTGGGCGGATCGTTGTGGGCCCAAGTCTCGGGAGATCCCAAGCCCCAGCAAACGGCCAAGCCAGCGTCGGCGCGCCCGGCCAAGATGACCTTGCCCACTTCGGGCGGCTCTTCTTCGGGCAATACGTCGCCGGCGAAACCTTCGCCCGCTGCCGCAGTTCCCGCCAAGCCAGCGAGCGCATTGCCAGCCAAACCTGCGGCTTCCAGCCCGAAGGCGGCGGCTCCTGCCGCAGCTACGACGAAACCAGCTGTTCAGCCGGCGGCGCCAGAGGTTGATGACGAGGACATCGACTTCCAAGCGATCATCAGTTCGGAACTAAACAAGCCAAAGTCAGCGGCACCAACGCCCGCAGCAAAATCGCCGCCGACGGCAAAGCCCGAAGTCCCGTCGAAACCGGTTGCGCCAACGGCTCGGCCCACGACCGCCTCAAGTCCGGCAGGTGCGGTGCCGCAACCTCGTCCGGCCGCACCCGCCGCGACGACGCCTCAGAGCGGCGGGCACTCGCTGCACACGGCCACACCAACCGACATGGCCAACGAGCTGCGCCGTCGCGGATTGTTCGGCGCGATTGTGTTTGGCGATCCCACTAAGCCGGATCAGGCACAGTTGGCCCTGAGCGATAACATGACGCGCGACGACGCGAAGTCTTTTATTACGAAGCTCTTCGCCGTCCCCAAACCGACTGGCGAGGAACCCAAGTCAGGCGGCATGTTCGGCCGGCTGTTTGGGGGCGGGAAGGAAAGCTGAAAGAAAGCTTAGGTCCGGCGTGTCGAAGACAATCTTGGATTCTGGTCGCTTGCCCGCGCGCTGGTCGGTGATTCTGGTTTTCGCCTGCTTTATTTCCACTTGTGTCGGCAAGCTGTTCGATGGCAAGTGGGGAACGCCCGAGCGCGATGGCGTGGCCTACTGGATTGGGAGCAGCATCGGGTTGGCGTGTCTGTTCGGAGCGATCGGCTTGGGCGTTCTCGGCGCCGCACGAGGCTGGCGCAACAAGAATGGGGATACCGTCATGATCGCCGGGATCGGGCTATTCCTGGCGACCGGCATGTTGAGCCTGATCGCCTGGTTTTCTTACCGGCTCATCCAGCGAGGGTAGGCCGCGGCGCGACAAAACGCCTACTCAGCGATCCAGGCCCGGGCCTTCTCGAGATCGGGCTTATCAAAATACTTGATGCTCGCCGTGGTGAATGGACGGCAGAACGTGGCCATTCCTTGCTCCCACTTCGATTCACCCACAATGGCCAATCGTTCGATATCGTTGAAGTGCTTGACGTCGAATTTGATGTCTTCCCACAGGGCGCCCGCGCTCCACCCGTGAAAATCTTCCAACACCACGAGCAATCGGATTTTGCCGTGTTGCTTGATTTTGGCTTCAGTCAGCGGCACGAATTGCTCGTATGCCTCCGCGGTCAATTTGCCCGTGAGGTGGACTTCGATGATTTTTCCTTGGGCTACTTCCGTAATCGCAAACGACATGACTCAACCCCTTCTCGAAGGTGCGGGACTTGATTTTCCGTTTCCTTAGCTTTGCGAATTTTCCCAATGCCGTCGGGAAATTACAACTAGCCACAGCGCCGGTGATGGGAGGATCGGCATATTTGTATCGGTGCAGGTTTCAGACGTCTATTGCATAGCAAGCTTCTTCCACATGGTTTCTTCGGATAGGCTATCGCTCGTAAGTTCCAGCTTGCGGCGGTGAGTTTTTCCTTGAGGCGAACTTTGTGAGCAATATCCTTCCGCGCGGTTGGTGGTTTGGCGGGATCGCCGCGCTCACGATTCTCTTAAGCGCGTTTTTGCTGTTCCAGGTTCAACCGATCGAGAGCAAAACGCTGCTGCCTTGGTTTGGTGGAAATCCGTCGGTCTGGAACACGTGTGTCGTTTTCTTTCAACTCGCGCTTCTGGCGGGCTACTGCTACGCCCACAACTTGTCGTCGCGGACGGCCACGCAGCAGGCATGGATTCACGGCACGTTGCTGTTGATCGCCTTGGCGACGTTGACCGTGATTCCCGGGAACGCCTGGAAGCCGGCAGGAGGCGAATCGGCATCGACGCGGATATTGCTCATTCTACTCGTGCACGTCGGCTTGCCATTTTTCCTCCTTTCGACAACGGGGCCGCTGGTGCAGATGTGGTTCTCCCGGTTTTATCCGGGGCGTTCCCCTTACCGGCTGTACGCACTTTCGAACGTCGGTTCGCTGGCGGCTTTGGCCCTCTATCCGTTCGTGTTCGAGCCGAAGTTCGATCTGCCTACTCAGGTGCTGATGTGGAAAGGGGGATTCGTCGTTTTCGGCCTGCTGATCGGAACGTTGGCGATCTCGATGGCCATGACCTTTGGCAGCGAGCCGCCGCAGATCGATGAATCACCGGCGCCCGACAAGCCTCCGCCCAAGGGGGGCGATGTAGCGCCGGCAAGGTCGTTTGGCATCGGCACTTTTTTGGCATGGATCGCCTTGCCGTGGATTGCGTCCGTTGCGTCGCTGGCCGTCACGGGGCACCTGACCGAGGACGTCCCGACGGTGCCATTCATGTTGATTGTGCCCTTCATGCTTTACTTGTTGTCGTTCATCATTTGTTTTGACGCCGAGCGCTGGTACATCCGGTGGTTCTTTTGCGGCGGTTGCATTCTGCTTGCCTTGGGAATCGGCATCGCCGAACAAGTGGACCGTTGGGACGATACCTTCTCGGAAGCGAAGATTTCCATCTGGCCCACTGGTTGGATGAACTCTGCCGTCAACAGGTCGATCGATGCCGTGTATTACTTGCCCGAGAAAGTTCTGACGGAGCGAAACGAACACGGAAAGTTGGTACCGAGCGCGTGGGGGCGCGGTCTTGCAAGCATTAAGCCGCATCGCTTCCACGTTGAAAAGCTCGACTACGATCCCGTTTACCAATCGTTGTTCTATTTGACGTTTCTGTTCTTCGCTTGCATGACATGCCATGGCGAAGTCGCGGCGCTCAAGCCGGCGCCGCAGCACTCGACACTCTTCTTCTTAGCGATCGCAACCGGTGGCGCGCTGGGTGGGATGTTCGTGGCCCTGTATTGCCCGACGATGTCGCAATCGAAGATCGAACTCCCCATCAGCATCATGTGTTCGGTAATCGCGGCGGTTGCGGGTTTGGTCACGGGAATTGTGCCTAGGATCGCGCATTCGGCCGTGGCGCGGGCGGTATTGGTACTGGCTGGATTTGTGGTGTTGGGCGCGCTTGTCGGAGCGTCGATTGCTATTGCGTTGAAGGCGGGCCAACCATGGTTCGTCGCGGCCATCGGCCTCGGCGTTGTGTGGGGGATTGCCATCGGCGTCCTACTAACGCTCCATGGTTCACCTGCCATTTGCCAAGCAGGCGGGATCGCGTCGGTGGCTATTCCCTGCTTCTTGGTTGCGGGGTTGTGGGCGTTAAACCTCAATCGGAGAGATCCAGAGGAAATCGATCGCGTACGCGGCTTTTTTGGTGTGCTGGAGATTCACCAGTCAACAAGCGGGGACGTCATCTTGGGGAAATCGCTCATCCACGGGCGAATCGAGCATGGCTACCAGCACGCCGTGACAGCTGGGTATGCGGATTACTCGCAGATGCCGACCACGTACTACGCGGCCAATAGCGGCATTGGCCTGGCGATTCGATTCCACCCGAACGCGGGCCACATGCGCGTGGCAGTCGTGGGATTGGGAACGGGTACGACGGCAGCATACGCCGGTGAAGGCGAGGCGTTTCACTTTTATGAAATCGATCCGAAGATGCTGGCTCTTTCGGACAAACACTTCACCTATCGCCGTGACGCACGAGCGCGGGGGGCGGAGGTGGAAGTCAGGCTCGGCGATGCGCGTCTTACCATGGAGCGGCTGGAACCGCAAAGCTACGATGTGATCGCGGTCGACGCCTTCAGCGGCGATTCGATTCCCGTCCACTTGCTAACCGAAGAGTGCATGCGAGACGCCTATCTCAAGCATCTCAACCCGGAGGGGATCTTGGCGGTGCATATCAGCAACCGCTATCTCGACCTGGAGCCCGTGGTTCGCAACCTCGCGGTGAAGAACGGCATGGAAGTGCGGAAGGTCGATTTCAAGCCGACGGGAAGCGACTGGACGCCCCCTTCCGTGCCACCCACCTTGGCCGAAAACGAGGTGCAGCTTGCAGCCGCCCCTCTGCGTTTGAACGAGGGGGAATCGTATTGGGTGCTGGTGACAAAGAACAAGGACTTTTTGGAGAAACGCTTCCTGCTGATCAGCGACAAGGATGAGGAAGTGATCTGCGCGCCGGACGATCCAAATAGTTTCCTCCCACCTACAAAGATTGTCCCCTGGACCGATCGTCACAGCCCGTTGTGGCAAATCTTGGAGTTGGGTGGCTGATCTCGTGTGACTGATATTAGGCAACGGATATTGGTCGAATTGCGCCCCCCAGTCGATACAAGCGGCAAACGCGGCCTATGCGGCCGGTGCGATTCGGATGAGCCGATTTGACTCGCTTCCGTCACAACCTACTCTTGTGGCGAGTTGGATGCTGCGCCCTTAGCGGAGCGCTTGCATCGACAAAACACCCGTGGAACCCTGCTGGCGGAATCTCTCATGAGCAAGCGAGTCCTGGTCGCCGACGATTCGAGCACCATGCGCAAGATCATCCTTCGTTCTCTTCAAGCCGTGGGCGTGCCTGGCGCCGAAGAAGCCGGCGATGGGCAAGAAGCGATCGATATGTTCAAAAAGTCGGAATACGATCTCGTATTGACCGACTGGAACATGCCGAACAAGAACGGCCTGGACGTGATTCGCGAAATCCGCGCTTTGAACACGAGCGTTCCGATCATCATGGTGACCACCGAAGCGGAAAAGACCCGCGTTTTGGAAGCGATCCAGGCCGGCGTGTCCGACTACCTGGTGAAGCCGTTCACGGCCGATACGCTCCGCGAAAAGCTGGAAAAATTCGGCTGTTAGGCCTTTTGAGCCAACGGTCTGCCAACGCTAGCCGCGACTGCACCCGGATGGAAACGTCCGGGTTTTTCGTTTCTTGAGCCAAAAAGTGCGAAGGAGGAAAAACTTTCCCTGGCGGCGCCTGGTTGTCTGGAACTACGAATAGTCCAACCCTAGGTTTGCCGGAGCCCAGATTCTGTGACTGCTCAAACTCTTCTCAATCATTCGTTTGTCCCAGTGGTAGCTGCGTTGCTTGCCGCGTGGACATCGTTTGCCGCGGCTGATGAAACGCGAGTGGTCATGCGAGATGGCGTGGCGTACCGCGAAACCACCCGCATCTCGCGTGTGCCGACCACACGCTATGAATCCCGCGAAGAGCAGCAGACAGCCTTGGTGGAGCAGACTCGCACCTTCGAGCAAACTTACACGCGGACCCTCTATCAGCCGATGGTGCAGACGTGGCATCGGCCGCAAATGATCGCTTGGCCAAACGGCGCGCCGCAGCCAACCATGTCGAGCCAGGCTGTAGCCGTGATGCGCTACATTCCCAAGGAAGAAGTAGTCAAAGTTCCGATTGTTACGCGAGAAATCCGTCCGGCGGTCCGCACCGTGACCTATCAGGAACGGATCTTGAGTTTCGACGAGCAGCCCATGCTGGTGGCCAGTGAAGTCGCGCCAGAGTACTCCGAACCGGGTGTTCTCACTGATGGGGCCAATGGTGCGATAGCCGGGCTTCCGCCTGTCTCGTCCGACTACCTGGCGAACGGCACGATGACCGATGGCCGTTATGGTAACGGCTGGCCCGAGGGTTACTCGGCTTTGAACGGCACCCATTACCAATACGGCTACGGGTCGGGGTTCCCGACTTCAAGCCAATCGGGCTGGGGCCAAGGCCCATCGATGGGCGTTTCGCATCCTGTCGTCGCCAGCAACGCCTGGCCCACTAACGATTGGAGCACCAGCGGCTGGCCTGGTTCGCGAACCACTTCGCCTTACGCCGGGCGCGGTCAAGGATCGTGGTCTGCTTTGTTTCCCACTTACGACACGTCCTCGCCGGGCCCATTTGGTGGTCTTGGTCGCAACCTCTGGAGCCGGTTGAATGCGAAGGGAACGCTCGCCGATTACAACAACTCGTCGACGAGCTCATTAAGCCCGATGGGAAGTTGGTGGAATCCGAACGCGCCGGCTGGCGCGTGGCCAACCTCAAATAACGGATCGTTCGCGCCACCAGCGACGACCTCGTATTTGCCTCCCACCGACGCATTGCCACCGGGGCCGGGATACTTGGGAAATGCCCCCGTAACGGGACTTGGCAACCCACTGGCGCCGCCGGCGACTCGTAGCGGCCTGTCGACCGAGTGGAGCGGCCAAGCGCCTGTGCCCCCCAACAACTGGCTCAATGGGGCGCCTGGGGATGCTCTCAACGACGGCGTGGCGCCTCCGCCGGGTTAGCGATTCGGTGGAGCCGCCTGGGCAGCGAGTTCCTTGTTGGCTTCCTGGACCATTTCTTCAAGCGGGGTTCCGCCGAGCTTCTCGAACTCCTTCAGATCGGCCAAGCAGCCGGCGAAGTCGTGCAGCTCAAAGCGTGCCACGGCGCGCCCCTCAAAGGCTTGCTGCGAAGTTGGATCCACTTCGATCGCACGGCCAAAGTCGGCGATGGCCTCCTCCGGCCTGCCCAATCCCCTGAGGATCCGGCCGCGGCGGCAGCGAATGCCAACATCCTCGGGAGCAAGACGAACGGCCAGATCCGCTTGTGCAAGTGCCGAATCGATACGGCCATCGTTAGCCAGTGCGGCCGCGTAGCTATCCCTAATCTCGGCGCTGTCGGGCTTAAGTTCGATGGCGCGCTCGAAATCGCGGTACGCCTCGCGAAACTTGCCAAGATCGGCATACGATCCGGCCCGGTTGCTAAACGCCAGCGCGAACGTGGGAGCCTGCCTGAGGGCCTGGTCGAAGACCGGAATCGATTCGGAAATCTTCCCCAGTTTTCTCAGGATGACCCCCTTCGAATTGAGCAATGCCTCCTCGCGCAGCGGGCTGCGATCGATGGCCTGATCGATCTCGGCCAGCGCTAACTCGTATCGCTCTTGCAGAAGATAAATGTTAGAACGCGCGGCGTAGTGTTGCGGGTGGGGGGCGTCTCCGTTGAGTGCTGCGGTAAAGCATGCCAAGGCGTCTGTGTAGGCTTTCCGCTCCACGAGCTTGTCGCCTAACTTCGTATTCAAGTAGGACGAATGAGGACGCTGGGTTACCAGTTCCCGCAACCGTTCTTCGATCATCCGATCGATTTCTGCTTTCGTAACGCCCGGCGTCAGTCGCAAGGCGTAGATGGCACCGTACAGGGCTCGGTCGTTTTGCGGGCGCTTTGTCGCCGTGTCCTGCCAGATCGATAGCTCGTCGCGGTAATCGTAATTGCGACTGAGCGTGAGCACACCAAGGACGAGCAGTACCGCCGCCAGAGCGACCACCTTGGCACGGGGATTCGCCCATTTGCGCGTTGCGGCGGCTACCGTCACCACCACAAAGATAACCAGTGCGATTAGCGGCAGATAAGTTCGATGCTCGGCACGAGTCTGGGTGATGACGGGAATGAAGCTCGAAGCAGGCGCCAGCGTAGCGGCGAATACGAGCGTCAAAAAGCCGATCCAGGGGCGCCACCAACCGATCGCAAGTCCACTGATGGCCGCGCCGAAGACCAAGATCGCTTGCGGCACAATGGTCGTCGGATCTTTCACGAAGTCGGTGCCGTAATCGAAAATCAACGGCGATGGCCAGAAAGCCAGTTTGAGGTACGTGGCGCAAGCATCGATCGAGGTTAAAAAGAAATTCCACGGGCTGATGCCCATGCCAAAACCTGCTGTTGTTCCGCGGTTGCCGCTGTTGGACGAGAGAATCCAAAGCAACAGCCCCGTCGTCAGCCACAACATGGCATGGGCGAGCCATCGTTTGGCGAAAAGTTCTTTCCACGATTTCGCCGCGAACGTGCGATCGTATAGCAAGGCCACAAAGGGCGCCGTGATCATGACTTCCTTGCTGGCCATGCCCGCCAGGCTCGAAAGGATTGCTCCGATCAGCAAGGCCGGTCTTCCAAGGCGAATCCACAAGGCAAAAAGCGTGAGTGTCAGAAGCAGCCAAAACGCAACTAGCGACTCAGCACGTTGAATGATGTAGGTCACCGATTCGGTGTTCAGCGGATGAATCGTCCAAATCGCGGCCGCCGCAAACGCAATCAGGGTTGCCTCGGGGCGGAGGGGCTCGGTGTTGCGGCCGTAACGGAGCGTCTCTCTCACCAGTGCGAACACCAGCAGGCCGCTCATCGCATGAAGCACGATGTTCGCCAGCCGAAACCCGGGCGGCCACGCACCGTGCAGTGCATAGTTCACCGCCAAAGTGAAGTTGAGGAGCGGTCGTCCTTGAACGGTGTTTCCGTCGCCGAGTGAGCGGAGGACGGTTGGCAAGTCGGCCAGCTTCCGAATCGAAACGTTCTCGACAATGCACGGAACGTCGTCAAATAAGAACGGCGCATTCAGCGAGTTGGAATAGACGACCGCTGCCAAGCCGACGAGCGACAGCCAGGGCCAGGCCCAGGAAAGAAAGCTACTTGCGGGCGCCGTTGCGCTTTGTCCATCGGGTTGTCGGCGCGCTGGCGAATCCGCGTGTTGTTTGGACCCGTGTTTCGGTGCCTGAGAGCGCGATTTCAACATGACCGGTGGGAGAATTTTGGGGCGGTCTTTGGCTTAGTTCGCCCCAGATCGCCGGATGACAAGCAAGCAACGATAGCAATGAATTGTTAAGAACAGGTTGCGATCTGCACCAACTGGCATTGTTGTTTGCTGGCAAGGCTAGGAAAATCCCCAGGCAATTTTTCCCGAGACTGACTGATGGCTTCGCCAAACAACAACCGATGGCCGCGCCTGCGATGGACGACGTTTGTCGCGCTTGCGGCGGCCTGCGCCATTGGCGTGGCCGCGGGATGGTGGCTGCAACGGCCGCCACTCGAACGACTGGCCGAAAGTTGGGGCCGGGCCATCGCCGAACAGGATGAAGCCGAGGCCATCATTTCTGTTGCCCGGTTGGGCGAGTTCGACGAGGCCGCCATTCCTTGGTGGGCCGAAGTTCTCACCGATCCGCGCGAGGACGTTCTTGTCGCAGCAATCGCGGCCTTGGACCGAGAAACGGCGCGTTGGCAATCGTTAGGCGAAGACGCACTAAGCAAACGGTGGGAAAAGCTGATCAGCGAAATCGAGATCCGGCGATCGCGTTTCTCGCCTACTGCGTGGACCCAAGTCGCGATGGTCGCTCGTCGAGGCGTATCGGCAACGCATGGGATGCGAGGCCCAAAGCGGACCGCTTTCCTGCTCGCCGCTGAATCGCTTCTTCGTGAAGCACCGATCCATGCCGTGCCGGCGAAGGCGAATCAGAACGTTGCCGACTCGGATCCGATAGCGGTACCCACCGGCGAGAATGCGGCGCTCATGGCGTTGGCATCGCCCGTGACGAAGAACGGCCTGACCGACGAAGCCTATTCGAAATCGAAGCCGCCGCCCGGGTACACTGCCCGACTTGATCGCCGGGCGCCGAATATTCTGACACAAGGCGATCGCGAGGAAGAGCCTCGCGAGCACAAGACGAACGTCTCGCATTCGACATCGGCCGCCGATTCGTCTGGCGACGATCTCCGCGGCTGGTCGGAGGTCGACCTGATGAAGGCTCTGCAGAGTTCCGACCGCTTTATCGCCGCGTCGGCGGCGAAGGAACTCAAGAAAAAGGGATACCGCGACGTTCACATCAATGCGGCGCAGCGGCTGTTCGACGCCGATCCTCTCGAACGACGACGGCTCGTCGATGAGCTCCCGTCCATCCGCGGTATCGACCCGCGGCCGTGGCTGGAACAACTCGCCCGCGACGAGAACGAAGCGGTCCGTAATGCCGCCGAGGCCACGCTACAGACCGCCAAGCGTTCAACCAATAAAAAAGGGCGGCCCGATTCTCGGTAGCCGCCCCGACAATTCCTTGTCGACCTTGAACTACTTCAAGGTCTTGGCGCGAATCTTGCCTGCTTGGCCAGCTTGGCCAAATTGCTCCATGCGGAGCTTGCAGATCGCTTGCATCTTCGAGCGGGCAGGTTTGAGATAGTCGCGGGGGTCAAACTTGTCTGGACCTTCCCACAGCACCTTGCGAATCGCCGCCGTCATAGCCAGGCGGTTGTCGGTATCGACGTTGATCTTGCGAACCCCGTGCTTGATGCCGCGTTGAATTTCCTCGACTGGCACGCCCCAAGTTTGCTTGAGCTTGCCGCCGTACTTGTTGATTTCGTCTTGCAGGTCTTGCGGAACGCTCGAACTGCCGTGCATCACCAAGTGGGTGTTGGGGAGTTTCTTGTGGATCTGCTCGATCCGCGACATGGCCAGCACTTCGCCGTCGGGCTTGCGGGTGAACTTGTAGGCACCGTGGCTGGTGCCAATCGCGACAGCCAAGGCGTCGCAGCCGGTCTTGGCGACGAAGTCGGCCGCTTCGTTGGGATCGGTAAGAAGTTGGTCGTGCGAAAGTTGCCCTTCCGCGCCGTGGCCGTCTTCCTGTTCGCCGTGGCCGCTTTCGAGCGAACCCAGGCACCCCAGTTCTCCTTCGACCGAAACGTTCAAGGCGTGGGCAATCTTCACCACTTCGGCCGTCACTTGGACGTTGTACTCGTACGAGGCGGGTGTCTTACCATCTTCCTTCAGCGATCCGTCCATCATCACGCTGCTGAAGCCTTGCTTGATAGCGCTCATGCAGGTGGCCACGCTATTGCCGTGGTCTTGGTGCATGACGATCGGGATGTGCGGGTAAAGTTCGACGGCCGCAAGGATCAAGTGGCGAAGGTAGGCATCCTGAGAGTAGCCACGGGCACCGCGCGAGGCTTGGATGATGACCGGCGCGTCGATCTCGTGCGCCGCTTCCATGATGGCCTGGATCTGCTCCATGTTGTTCACGTTGAACGCGGCAACACCGTAGCTGTTTTCGGCGGCATGATCCAAAAGAAGTCGTAGCGGCACCACGGCCATGAGGGAAACTCCGATCGAGACAAGGGTGAACAAGAGGGGCCGCGACCGCTTCCGCAGGGGATAGCCTAGCAATCGGAATTCTGCGATCCCTAAACGGTGTATTGTGACGCTGGGCAGAAAACTGCTCAATGGCCCTTCGGCTCGGAAAAAACCGATGTTTTTGCCCCCCTCGATGCCGCCTAAGCAGCTTGCTTAGGGCGTCGATTCTATCGCCCGCGTCTCGATTGGGGCGTCTGTGCTGCCGGGAGCAAACAAGTCGTCCGCGTGAGTCTGAATCACTCGCATGACCAGCATCGTCCGCCGAGGCGAAGCGGTTCCCTCGGTCGCAAAGAATTGCTTCCCCAGCCCGCACGCCTCGGGCAGGGTTCCAACGATCAGGAACTGTCCCGGAGCGAGCACGGTTTCGGTTCGCAGGCGTTCCAGTACCCGCCGTTCGCGATCCGGTTGCAGCGAGAAGGCGCCACCGGCGGCGACAAATTTGTTTCGTACTTCGCCGTAATCAATTTCTGGCGTTAACTCGACGCGGGTCAAGCCATCGCCTTGCGGGAAGACCTTCAAACCGAACTGGCATGTAGCCTGGTGAAGTGTTTCGCCTCGAACGGTTCCGTGTTCGTCGACTTCCAGGAGCGACAACTCTGGATATTCGATCGAAGTCACCACTTTATTTCGTTTGCCCGATCGACACTGCAGGTGTTGGACCCGCGTCGTCAAATCGACTTTGTCCGGCGTCATTACGGCTGAATCCGGCGCGATTTCCAAGGGGTTTATCGCCGACTGCTTGTCGATCAAGGTTTTGAGGCCCGAGGGGACCGTTGAGCCGAGGGTGCCAATTCGAATGCCGTTGTCCGACAAGCGGCGCCGCGTGTCGGCCGAGACCACCAACTCGTCGCAAGCAGCCCAAGTTTCGGCCTCCAATGCGACGTCATCCAGCGGGACCCGAATAAAGGCCGTTTCGAGGATTACTGTCTCCGATGAAAGGTGGGGCGCGGCGATGACCGGTTTCTTGCCGCCGAAGCGCGCAGTGGTCCAGGTGGAACAACCGGAGGTTGCCGCAGCCATTGCGCAAAGGAAGCCAGCGATAAGCTTTCGCGCGACGAGCATGAACTTAGGGATCAAGCCAGTTTGATTGGGGGAAATAACGATTTTCCCGTTGCCTGCGCCTCTAGTTACGGAGAGTGCGGCGAGGGGTCAATGGAAAATCGTTCCGTCCCCATCAAGAGAGTCGCTAGCAAGCGTCCCGGAATGTCGAAAACTAACGCGGCTTGCTTCTTACGGAGTTTGCAAGCGAATCGAGAGATCGCAGAGAATACGAGGTTTTTCTGCATTTCTCCACTATGCGGCGCTCCCCTCATCGCATTGTCGCCACTGCCGCACCTATTTACACTGGTGAATCCGGCGGTGATCCGTTTCACCGCCCGTTTTTTTGCATGCATGTTCTCGGTTTGTTCGAAGGACGATTCCCGCAATGGCGACCAAGACTCCAATTACTGTGGCACACGGCGACGGGATCGGTCCCGAAATTATGGCCGCCACTCTTGCGATCCTCACCGAAGCGGGCGCCCAACTCGAATACGAAACCATCGAGATCGGCGAGAGCGTTTACCTCCGCGGCAACGTCGCCGGCATCGAGCCCAGTTCGTGGGAATCGCTGCGACGGACCAAGGTGTTTCTCAAGGCTCCCATCACCACGCCGCAAGGCGGCGGGTACAAGAGCTTGAACGTCGCCGTGCGGAAGGGCTTGGGCCTGTTCGCCAACATTCGCCCCTGCGTCGCCTACCACCCCTACATCGATACCAAGTATCCGGGGATGGACGTGGTGATCGTTCGCGAGAACGAGGAGGACTTGTACGCCGGGATCGAGCACCGTCAAACCGACGAGGTGATGCAATGCCTCAAGCTGATTAGCCGGCCGGGCTCCGAAAAGATCATTCGCTACGCCTTCGAGTACGCTCGCGCCTTTGGCCGCAAGAAGGTGACCTGCTTCATGAAAGACAACATCATGAAGTTCACCGACGGCTTGTTCCACAAGGTGTTCGACGAGATCGCCAAGGACTATCCCGATATCCAAAACGAAAATTGGATTGTCGACATCGGCGCCGCCAAGCTGGCCGATACGCCCGAGATGTTCGACGTTATTGTGATGGAAAACCTGTACGGCGACATCCTTTCCGACGTCGCCGCTCAAATCGCAGGCAGCGTCGGTTTGGCCGGCAGTTCGAATATTGGCGATAGCTGCGCCATGTTCGAGGCCATTCACGGTTCGGCCCCGCGTCGGGCGGGACAGAACGTCGCGAATCCATCGGGACTGTTGCACGGCGCCCTGCTGATGCTCTCGCACATCGGCCAAGGAGATGTTGCCGAGCGCGTCCACAATGCCTGGCTTAAGACCATCGAAGACGGCATCCATACCTACGACATCTTCACCGAAGGCGTGAGCAAAGAGAAAGTCGGCACCAAGGAGTTTGCCAAGGCGGTTTGCGACCGCGTGGGCAAGTATCCGGAGAAGCTCAAGCGAGCTGTCTACGGTAAGAGTACGCGGATGCCGAAGATCGTCCCCAGCCCGCGTAAAACGGCGCAAAAGGTTCTGGTGGGAGTCGATTGCTTTATGCACACAACGCTCGCGCCCAACGAGTTGGCGGCGAAAATGCAAGCCATTACCGGCGACAACTTGCAATTGATGATGCTGACCAATCGCGGCATCAAGGTGTGGCCGAACAGCTTTGCGGATGCCTTCTGTTCCGACCACTTCCGCGCCCGTTTCAAGAGCAAGGACGCGATGCAACCTATTACGCATGCCGATATCTGCGGCGTGCTCGATCGGATTCACAAAGCCGGTTTCGACTTCATCAAGACCGAAAACCTTTACACCTTTGACGGGGTGCCGGGTTTTACTCGCAGCCAAAGCGAGTAACTTAAGCGGACGATATCCGCGCGCTATGATTGCTGAAAGCGCGCGGATTGGCGCAGGTGGCCCTCATTCTGGCGCGCATTCGTATCTCGCCGCCCATAAGTAGCTCCCAAGAATAACAACGGGCGGATTGCTTACGGAGCTAAGATTTCCGTTCGCCTCTCAAATGGTCCCTTTATGGCTGCCGCTTTCGCGGAAAGCGCCCATCTGAGCTTACCGCTTTCCGATTTGTGATCTTTGGCGCGACGATTGCCTTGATCTCTCTTGTCACCATGCTTGCTCTCCGCTGACCGACGTGGGCGATGATGCAGCGAGCATCCTTGTGCTGGGAGGACGCATCATGAACGCCAAAAAAATTGTTTTCGCCACCGACTTCTCGGTAGCGTCCCAAGAGGCCTTTCGCCTGGCGAATGTGTTGGCCAAAGATTGGGGCGCAAAAATCATTCTGGTTCACGTGCAAGAACCGGCCTTAGCCTATGGAGGCGGCGAGTTCGCGATCGGCGGACTGGAGCCATCCATGGAGAGCTTGAAACCACTGCTGAACGAGTTCAGGCCAAGCGACGTGCCGTACGAACATCGCGTCTTGATGGGCGATCCAGCCGACACCGTAGTACGCGTCGCGAAGGAAGAAGACGCCGACATGATCGTGGTGGGCTCGCACGGCCGCACCGGCCTGGTTCGCTTGTTGATGGGGAGTGTGGCGGAAACGATTGTCCGGCGCGCCCCTTGTCCGGTCCTTGTTCACAAGCATGTGGAACGAGTTGCCGCCGAAGCCGAACCAGTGGTTGAAGAACGAGTCCGGCAAATGCCGCCCGCGATGTTGCCGGTCGTGTAGGTATCGGGGACAGAGAGTTGGAATACCGCCATCGTGAGATGGCGGTGATTGTGGCGAAGGAGCCCTATCGTGAACAACTATGAAAGCGAATATTTTCTGCGGCATCTTCGCCGCGAGTATGCCGCACTGGCGGAGGACTTAGCCAACGTCCGCCGAAGCTTACATTGCGAGCTGCTTGGCGAAGACGGTGAATCGGCCCGTCAAAAAACGATCGTGCGGCTTGGCGGTTTGCGAAACAGATTGGCATCGCATTTTGAGGAAGAAGAATGCGAAGGCTGCCTGGGAGAGGCCGTGAGTCGTCGGCCCTCGCTGGCCAAGGAAGCGATGGCGATTGTCGCGGAACACCGGGGCCTGATTGGGGACCTGGACCGGATGATCGAAATGCAAAGTAAGGGGGACTCCGCAAGCGATGACGCAAGGATCGAAGCGGAGTTCGAGGCCTTCGCGGAGCGCTTGATCGACCACGAACGGCGGGAGCAACAAGCGGTGCAAACCGGGTTGAACGTCGCCGAGTAAGCAGTTTTTAGCGGAGACTTGTCATGTCCAGCCTATGGATCGCGGCCAAGGAAAAAGTACAGAGCTTCCACCGGTGGCATGTCCATCGGCGATGGGTTCTCGCCATCTGTTTCCTCATTGCCTTGTTGGTATGGCTATTTTCCACGACGATCGCCAGAGCCCTGGGGATCTGGGTGTGATAGAAATAGGCCGTTTGGGAGCTTCGCAACGCATCGTAAATCGAGGAGAATTGCAAATCGCGTACGCCGTAAGAGCGTTATCGAAAGGCATCATGCAGGAGGATCCGCACCATGTCGTGGCTACCTAAACGCAATGTGATTGTCCCCTTCGACTTTTCGGACGAGGCACAACAGGCCGTCAAAACCGGCATCATGTTGGCCTCCAAGCCAGAGGAAGTGACGGTTGTCTATGTCGCGCAAGACTTGGCACCCCTGGAAATGATGGAGCTCTGGCACAACATCAACGAAGGGGTCCGCCGCGAACGCGCTATGCTGGCTTTGTCGGAAAAGCTGGAAGAAATGGGGGCGGCCAAAGTCACTCGCGAGATATTGTTCGGCGAGCCCGGGTCTGCCATCGCCGATTACGCGGCGACGAAGAAGGCCGACCTGATTGTTATTCCATCGCACGGGCGGCGCGGGCTTTCACGGATGCTACTGGGAAGCGTCTCCGAGAAAGTGGTGCGGCTGGCCCACTGTCCGGTGTTAGTGCTGCGGTGGTGAGGCGTGAGTGCTTTGTTTGGTGTAGCAACCGCGATCAGACCACGCGGCAAATAAAGCACTTGAGATATTGATTCTCAGGGCAAACCACGCCTACCGGGTGATCTGCGGCAGCGCCGCGCATTTCGAGCACCTGGATATCGCGCTTTGTCTTTACCGCGACGCCGTAGAGCATGTCGAAGAAGTCTTCGCGCGAGACGTTCCCGGAGCAACTGCAAGTGACTAGTATCCCACTGGGCGTCAGCAGTTCGACGGCTCGTTGATTGAGGCGATGGTAGGCGCGCAAGGCATCGTCGATTCCTTTGCGGCCGCGCGTGAACTTAGGGGGATCGAGCACGACGGCGTCGAACTTTTCGCCCGCTGCATGGCGCGCGTCGAGATCCTCGAAGCAATCTCCTTTTTCGAATCGCACGTGGTCCACGTCGTTCAATTGAGCGTTTGCCCTCGCGAGTTGCACCACGTGCTCGCTGGTATCGACGCCGATTGCTTCGCGCGCTCCGCCGAGCTTAACGGCGCAAAGCGAGAATCCGCCCGAGTAGCAGCACATGTCGAGGAGTTTGCGGCCGCGCATGTACCGCGCGGCAGCGAGGCGATTGTCGCGCTGGTCAATGTAGAACCCGGTCTTCTGCCCCTTCGCCATTTGCACGCCGTATCGGACGCCGTGCTCCTCAATGAACACGACCTCCGGCGGCGGCTCTCCCCATTTGTGTTCGGCGACTGCGGTGAGCCCTTCTCGCTGAGCGGTTCCTTCGTCGATCCGCACCAGAATACTGGCGGGATTCGCCAACTCGACGAGTTGCGGAACAATCGAATCCAGGCGATTCGCCATGGCCATCGCCGTTGGTTGGACCACCAGATGGGAGCCAAAGCTGTCGACGATGAGGCCGCTTAGGCCGTCGGCCTCGCTATAGATGAGGCGTGTAGCCGAATTGCCGCCCAACAAACCGAGCTCGCGCCGCAGCGAAATAGCGGATTCGATCTTGCGCCGCAGGAAGGCATCGTCCAAATCCTCGTCTTGCTTCCACGTGTAAAGGCGAACCCGAATCCGGCTGTGAGAATTGAACCAGCCGCGGGCGATCCACGATCCCTTTTCGGAGATCAGGTCAACGGCATCACCGTCGGCGACGTTTCCTTCAATATTGGCGATCGCCGAATCAAGAACCCACGGATGCCGGCCATAAAACGGCTGGCTCTTATGGGGCTTGAGGAGAACGCGGGGGCGAGCCGCCACGGGGCGATCTGGTTCGGTCATCGGGGCATCAGGAGTGAAAAGGAGTGCCCGCCGTGGCGAACGCAAGTCAAGAAAGACGCGAAGCCGCGCTTGGGGTCGCGGCTTCGCGATCACCCAACCTTAACGGCTGGGAGTCGGATTTGATAGGGGCCTATTCAATGAACCGCTTGAGCAATACGCACCGTTCGGTGTTGTGCGTCTTGCCCGGTTCGAAGGCCACGGGAATCGATCGGTCGACGATATAGAACGCCCTATGCCGGGCGAACGTGGCATCATCCGACCCCAGTTCGGCACCCAAACGCGTTCCATCGGGATGGTTCACGTCGTATTCGATGTGGATGTAGTTCGAGTTATTCGCCAGGTACTGGCTCACGCCACCGGTTCCGGCGGCTTGAACGATTTGAGCAGGCGTCACAAAGCCCAGCGGCAAGCCGGTACTTGCACCAAGGCCGTTTTGCCCCGGCGTCTCTCGATTGACATAGTTGGGTTCGACTTCAAAGTATCCAATAGTGACCCAAATGGCGAAGACGTTCGACGTCCCCGACACCTTGTTGGCCAGTTGTTCCTGATCTTGAAAGCGGAAATACGGATGCTCGAGGTGGTCGACAGGGGTCGGCCGCACTACTGTCTGTGCAGAAAAGCTGAACAGAGGTTGCTCGTCTGCCGGACCCAAGGCGATGTCCCTTCTTAGAATGGTCGCGTCGACCGGCGACTGATTGCGCATCGTCATGTTATGCCGCAGGCTGCCTGCTGCCGCTGTTCGGTCTGCATAGACAGGGACCGGCATTAAGTCGGCGGCCGACGCGGGACGGAACGGATTGTTGATCAGGCTGGGGTACGCAACATTGGGCAACATCGCTCGGATGTTTGCCGGAACGCCGGTAATAGCCTGATCGGCTGCCGGAGCAATGGTACTGCCGTAACTATTGGCGTCGTTATCATTGTTCCCGAGAGCAATTGGGATCCCCCGCCGTGCGAACAAGAAGCGGGTGAAGCCATCGATTGGGGTGGGGTCAGTCGTGCTGGTTTTCGGCAACCAGGCCGCCGAGTTGTCACCCACGAGGGCCTGATAAACATTGCGGTCGTAGAGCGTATTGAGGTTGATCTTTCCAGGCTCTCGCATTTTGGAGGCGCGGTTGTAAGGGAACCGATACGACTCCCAGCCGTTCCACCCGTTTGCGCTGCCATTGTTGTAGAACGTCGAACCCGACGTCGGACTTGGCTGCGAAGCAACGGCATTGGAATTGAATGCTTGGAAGCCGCCCGCCGTATAGGAAGTCGGCAACTCTTCGCTGAAGAAATCCTCGGTCCCATTAAATCGCGATGGAATGTCGACGAGGTCGAAAATACGGACGAAGTCAGACCGTTTTAGCGCCGAGCCTGTGGCCGTCAAATTTGGACCGGTTGCACCATATTGCGGCGTGTAGGTTATCAATCCATTGCCCTGATAGTTGACGTCATCTTCGGTATCAGCGGAGGACCATTGCATATTGAGCAGCGACGGGAAGAAGCCGTTAGCCCCCCAAGGCTGCCCGCCGATGCGGATATTGGCACTGTAGGTACTTTGCTGAGCCGCTCCCGTTCCGTTGTCGTTCAAGAGGGGCAGGATGAAATCCGCTCCCAATCTTGAGGAAGGTGAAGCAGGAACGGTGAGCAACTCCATCGCGCTGGCAAGCTGGCGATCGTGGATGCCGTTCCATGGCGGAGTGTTGTCTTCGTAAACAATGTTTCCATCGGTTTGCCGCTGACCGAGCGAGTAATTCTCGTACCCCAGCGTGTTCAGCAAGAGGTTGCCGTTAATCGGCCCACCCGACAGCGTAGGAACCTGAAAAGGTTGGAACTCCAAGATCTGCTGGTCCTCAGAGATTTGTTCCTGTTTGCTGACAAAATCGGGCAAGCGCCGCCAATCGATTGGATTCAGTCCATTCAGCGTCGGCGCATTGAACATTCCGTAGAGATAGCGGTTCGGCGCCTCGGTGGGAGCGGTGTAACCATTGTTTGCATCCCACCACGTCGCAGACGTTACTGGATTCCAAAAGTTCGGATAGTTCGGCCGTTCAAATTGATCGGGGTAATTGCGGAAACCACGCTCGCGCGTCATGACTTGTGAACGCATTCGACCAACTTTTGGATCGGGGTCGGTTGTCGACGAGTAAGGGTCGTCAATGTTTTCGGCCTGCATGTTATCTGGGTTGTTCCACGCATCAACGCCTCGAGGATTCATGGCCATTGTCATGGGATCCATGTCCATCTGGTTTGGCGCAGTTGCCTGTGCCCCAGTCGTCGTCTTTCGTGTGTTGTCTAGGCCGGAAAACACCGTAACATCCGTCGTTTGCCAGTCGATCGTGATATACGGATTCGCATCGCGATGCCAGGGAACGCGCGGATCGGCAAGTCGTTGTAGGAACACAATCCGACGATTCTCGTACGTCCCAGAATGCAACATCAGCTTGTCTTCGAGGGCACGAAGTGGAGCATAAGGTTGGAGGTCCAAAGGCATATCGGGCACATAAGGCTCTTCCGCTTGATCTGGCGGAGCGACGGCTCCGTAGAATCCCGCAGGACCGGTCGCCATCGCGTCGATGTTGCGGCGGTAGTAGGTAGGCGATGTCGCCGTCCCCTGGTCATCGGACAGATGCAAGGGCTCAGTGACGCTGAGGCCGACGTAGCCTCGGTAAGACGCATTTTGATGGCCATTGTCATAGTTGAGTACGGTTGTGTTGTCCGTCGCATCCAACTGCTGATACCGTTGGGCGATGACCGCCACCGGAGGCATATTCATAACCGTGGGCGTCATCAGTACGCCGTTGGCGTCGTAGTTCGCAACGGGATTGCCGTTTGTGTTGCCACGAGGGGTGAATCCCGGAGGATTCAACGAGATTCGGTGCAACGACCAGCCGAGGTCTCCCTTGCCGGTGTCGAAGATGTTGTCCGGAGTTCCATAGGGGTTGTCCGGATTGAGCGACTTCGCCTGAATCGCGCCGAAGTTGGTCGTTTGCCGTGGCCCCACCACCATGAACTGTTGCGGGGCGAGATAAATATTGGTGTTACCCGAAGCGTTGCGGGCGGAGAATGTGCGCGAGTTGTCGCCGTTGTTGCCGTACACAAAGTGCTTGGTGAAGAGGTTCGGGCTTCCATTGGTGAAATAGACAAACCGTTCCAGTTCACAACGGCATCGATAGCGCTGCGTATTGCTTTGTGTGTAGCCGTTCATGTAGCCGCCGATCGGCGTTCGGTTTTTATACAGGTTTCCTCCGCCGGACCGGCCATCCAGGACGAGCGTCGAGGCTAACCGCTCTTCGCCGGTATCCATGTCCATATTGCCGACAAACGGAGACGTGGAAACATACTCCCGCAAAACGGTGTTTGGGGCGTTGTTGCCTTGATCGACCGTCGATTGGAAATCGTACGAGGGTTCGAACGCGAAACTCTGGCGGATCGGTGTGCCAGCCGCCGTCACAATCAAATTCCGCTCCGGCAAATAATCCTGCCGCTCTTCGCCCGCCGGAATGTGCTCGCTAATGGCCAACCGCCACACCGGTGTGGTGAGTGCTCCCGTCGCGGGATGCGAAGCAACGGCGTCAACGCGCAGTCTTGTTCGGTCGAGGCCTCCGTTATATTCGTAGAGCGGTTGCGGCCCGTAGGAACGATCCGCGGTTTCGGGTGCGCCCGCGCCGGCGCGCACTTCGGGGTTTCTGGGGTTTCGCAGTTCGACGAACAGCGACCCCTGCGGCAGTGCCAACTGGTCCATGTCGTCGTCATAACCGCTCGTTTTCGTACGCATGGCGTAGTAAGGAGAGTCGTGAACGCGGCGGTCGTGCGTTGCCAAGGTCTCGGTGATAACCATGTCGGGCTGTTCGCTACCCCACACGACTCTCCGCTCTGGGAAGTTGAAGCGATCAACGTCGTCTTCGGTGCCGAGGATGCCGTCCACCGACCACCCGTTCCACGGATTGACGTCGTATTCAAAGGCCGTCATGACGCCATCGGGGTCCATCGCATCGACGGCATTGACCGCCCATTGGGCGATCTTTCGCGCAAGCATCTCGCGCGCCGCCCACTGCGCCTGCGTCAGCCCTGCAAACTGGGGCGTATTCTGCGTGTAATTTGTGTTGCGGTAATCGAATTCGTCTTTGAACATGAAGTCGGCGACGCTTGGATCAATCATCAACGACATCAAGCAGTACAAATGCCTGGCCAGCAACTGACGCTGCGACAAATAAACTCCCGTTGTATTGACAAGCTGGAAGTTGTTGGCGGCATGTGGACGGCGACTGGCGGCATCCGTTCGTAGATAGCCACGGATATCGGGCACATCGTTTTGGTTGGCATACGCAGGCGGAGTCGTGGTATAGGCTGCCCCCATGGGTCCGAGATAGCTGGGCGCATCGTCTTCGAAGTAGCGATTGAGATTCAACTTTTCGCCGTGCAGGATCTCCCACGGCAACATGCGACGCAACTGATCGTCGTAAGTGATCGCCTCGTACTGAAGGCCCGGGTCCCACCCGGCCAACGAGTCGATCTGTGCTTGGACATTCGGATCACCTGCGGCGTTCGGCAGGTTGGGAACCATCTGCCAAGGTTGCAGCAGAGGTCTGCCCAGGTACCGTGCGGTCGGGTTGGTCGTAGTGAGGTCTTGCCGGAACCAGAGATTGTTGGGGTCGTCCGGTGGCTGAGCCTTAAACGTGTACTGGATGGGGACTCTGGTTGGATCGCCCATCGCAGGTAGCCGAGCTTTTGCGATCTCGGCGATCGATGAAGCAGAAAGCACTTGCTGCAAACGGCGGACGTTAAACGAGTAAGCAGACGGTTGGCCACCATTGGGAGCCGCACCAGCGATGCAGGGATAGTCCCAGGTGTAAACCCGTGTCCCATTCGCAATGTTAAATGAGGTCGACTGCGTCCATTGACGCTTCAGCCACAGCGGCGCCGCGAAGTTGACCGAAGGAATATGCGAACTAAGCGTCGTGAACGCGTTGCGAATGCGCGGAAGGCCTGTGGAACCGGGCGACTGGTTGAGACCAAGAATCTGGAATAGGTGACTGTTCACCCCGGCGATGTCGAGATCGTTGGGCCGCAGGAGACGTTCCAACTCGTTGAGCGTAAAAGGAGAGTCGAGCGACGACGTTCCATAGGGGTTCGATTCGTATGTGCTGTTGACGAGGTCGAAGAGCCCGTTGTTAAAGCCGAAATTATAGAAGATCGGGTGTCCAAGCTTATCAACATAAATCGCGCCTCGACCTTGAATGTCGAAGGGACTGCTCCCTGCGAGCGAGTATCCTGCCATGCCTGGCGCCGACACCATCCCCACGAAACCGTAAGGAGCATACGCCTGCATGGCCGTCACCGGGCCAACCAGCTTTCGAAGTGCCTGGTAGTCGTTGACTGCGCTGTTCGTCGCATCGAGGCCAGGCAAACCTGGCTGGGCATAGAACAGATTTAGACCGGCGTTGGGTTCTAGAGTGCTGCTGTACCGCGCCAAGAGGAGCCGCGATAAGGTCGCAGTGGTTCCAGGAAAGAGGATAGACGGATCAATGTCGGCAGGCCCCACTCCGATGCCGCGTGTGAGCTGCATGGGCACGCTCGCGCCGGCGGCAACATTCGAAGTAATGGTGGTACGCAGCAGCATACCCGGGCCAGCATTGGGGTCGTGAGCATAATCTCCCGGCGAAACACCGGTCGTAACATTGACGACCGGGGCGCCCTGCGGAAGCGGCGCCACCTGGCCGAAGTTACCCACAGCGTTGATATTCAGCCGATTGTCCAGGTCCTGGACCATGATGGCGCAGAGGCGTTTGTAGCGGCGGCCGTCGGGCATCGTGACGATGGGAAGCCCGGGATCGATCCACACGCTGTCGCGAATGCCATCGTTGTCGTTGTCGACATCGAAAGCGTTCCGCGGCACGCCCCCCGCTGAACTGAAATTGTTCACCACATCGCTGATTACCATATTTGCATAGGCGGTGTCCGCAGGCGTATTGACCAAGTAGTTGAACGTGTCCGCCGACGGCATGCCGCCGCGCACTGGGGAAAACGGATTGCTGCCGGAAAAGTTCGGGTTCATCGCAACGGACGGGCGGAACATCACTCGTCGCGTCACACTTTCGACATACCGAAGCCGGATGGCCCAATCGTTAGGTGGCGCCCCTCCCCAGAGCAACGGACCATCCGAGGGGTCGAGCACTCCATTGAGGCCATAAGGGAAAAAGAATGCAGCGACCTGAAGAGCGCGCGAGTTAATCCCCGAGAGAGGTCCCGATTGAGCGGTGTCTTCGGCCCCGCCTGTATCGTAGACCTTCGTGATCATCCGGTTAAACCAGTAATTGATCAGCGGGCCTTGGTGGAACGATGGGCCAACATAGAAGGCATTGGGGTTGAAGAGTTGCGGATTGTTAATATCCGGGGTGCTGGGGTCCGCGATGTAACTAACCGGTATCTTTGCCGCCAGCCAGAGGTTCTGTGGGTCGTAAGCATCGTAGGGTTCGTTGGCGCCACGCTGTTCGGGATTGAGTGGAACAAAGGTAGGCGGGACGCTCGTACCATCGCTAGGAACTGCGGCCAGCGGATCTTCCTGGACCGAGTGCATGTAGGGCCCCGGGTCACGTTCAAGATTCCGGAGCGCTACTGAAACGTTGAAAGGGGGCGTTGGGTCGGGAGTGTAGGGCTGAGTGTAGATGTTCAGGCCCCCCATGGACCGCGCGGCATTTTCATACTTCGCGAAGTGGGGCATCAGTGCCACCAGATTTTCAACACGTCTGCGCTTATCTCGAATGACGCGCGGCGTGTCGCTGGTCGGTGGGAACATCGCGTTGTACAAACTGCTGCCAAAGCCACCAGTACCATACGCGTTACCTGCGTCTAGGGCACGGTGCCAACCATCCGTCTGATTCAAGTTGCCAAACTGACCTATCGGGTCTTGGGAATCGGCACCCACAGGTGCAGGATTGTCGTTGTAGGTTAGCCCCCAAATAGCAGTGGGTGCGGGGGTCGTGGTGGCGAAGTTGCCTTGTTGCCAGCCGTGTCCAGAGCCTCCGTAGGGCTTGCCGCTTAGGAGAAAACGCGAGTTGACGAGCGTCGTCGCGAACTCCGGATTGTTGGCGATGTCGAGGGTATACAGATTTCGTCCCGAGAAGCTCGTCGCATCGACCAGCAGCGCTGGCAGAACTCCGGTATTGATGTTGGCGGGATCGTAACCTCGGATGCGGACTGACTCGCCGGCCAATGGCCCCGAGACAAAGTGGATCCAGCAGCCGGTGTAGGCATTGGGAACGTCGGAGGTGGCTGCACCATCGCCAAGCAGCGTGGTCGTGTTGTTGAAATGGAAGCGGACGAACTGCTGCGCAGCCATCAGTTGCGGATAGACAACGGTATTTTCCGTAAACGATACAACGTTGCCGAAGCCGGAGGCATGCATCCCGTAAAGGTCGCGAAGCAGACTGTGTCCCGCCAGCGAACTGGCATTACTAACGCCCGCCGCGGCCGATGCCAGCGCGGAGTCGTACGTGAAGCCGGTCGCAGGATCCGTGATCCGAGTGCCGCCCGCGTATTGGTAGCTGGGTTCGCGCAGCAAATCGTAGAAGACTCGGTCAAGTTCCGATTGAGGCTTGTCGCGGTAGAACTCGAGCCGCTTGGACGCCGCGGCAGTGTCCTTATAGCGCGAGGCGATTACTGCATAGGTCACGCCCAGCAGCACGAATAGCACCAGCAGGCTGATCACAATCAGCAGCACCACACCCCGTTTGCGACGGGCTCGTTCGCCAAGTCGTTGCCAGCGGCGAATTTGTTTAGCGCTCATGTGCGAATCCTTAGTGCTAATCCCGGGAACGAGCGTCCCCAATCGAGCAGACAAGACGAGATTACTGGAGTGGATAAGCCAACGTCACCGTCTTTTCAAAGACGGCCACCACCGAGGGAACAATCGTGACTTGAACCGCGAAGTTGCCAACTTGCCAGTCGGGCCCTTCCAACGTGACGGCGCGGGCATGCCGACCGACGATCCCACCAAAGCTTCCGGCTTCGACCAACTCGCCAACGTTCACAACCCGATACCATTGATGACGAATGACCGGGGGAGGAATGTTGTTGGCACCCACGTCGCGAGACAACCCGGTTTGACCGAAGTTGGCCGCCGCGGCGCTGGTGATGCCGGACAACAGGACCCAATCGTTGGCTCGGATATGGTTGAGAGGTGTCTGATTCGCGGCCGGCGTTTCGATGACGACTTCCCCTCCGGCAAAGCCACCAGATAAAAACCCACGCGCCGGGCCGGCCGCTGGGCCGGCAATTTCAGCGACCATCTCATCGCTGGCCTGGCCACTCAGACCATTGCGGTTGAGGCCAAGGCCCGCACCGTTGTACCTGGCTGCGGCCGGGCTTGCCCCCGGGACTACATTGAATCGCGGGGGAGTCCGTCGGCGGTGCACCACAATCGACATGGTGTAAGTCGCGTTCGTACCAATCTCGTTGTTGATGGCGATGGGGCGCGTGTTGCCTAACGAGTTCACCGCCATCGTGGAACTGTAGGTACTCGCGTTGCTGTTTGTGAGGAGAGGGACGAAGGTCGCCATCCACGATAGATCCTGGTTGGTTTGGCGCTTCATCGTGTAGCGAAGGCTTGCGTCGTCGACCGTAAGTCCCTCTTGAATCGCCGGAAACGTGCGATCGGTAGGCGAGCGTTTGAACACGACGTCGTCAGGCATCGTGAACAATCGCTCGGCCTGCGCGGCGCTCATCGAAGAGGTCGTGGGAGCAAATGCGCCCGCGACCGCTCCCAGCGTCAGCCGCCGCATGTTGTAGATGGGCGTGACGGGAGTGCCCGCTCCATCGTCAAAGGGATGCTTTGTGAAGTAGGGAAAGAGCTGCAGGTCGTAGTTGGCCCCCATGTGCTGGTCGCGAACGTCCTGGTTCGCCGTCAAGTTGTCGCACATCGCGCCGGCGTTGGCCGGCAACAGCAGATCCATGTCGCTCAGCAAAAATGGGTCGATGCAAAACGATGTGATGGGGGGACTGTAGGGAGGCCGATCCAGACGTGTGAAAGGGGGATTGGGGGACTGTGTCAGCAATACATTCGCATCATACGCGGCTTGCCTGAAACCGTAGTCGATATTGATGTCGACAATGCCTGGGTTTCGCCCGTAGCCCAGGGGAGCATGCACGCCCGTGTAGAAAAACGTCCGCCACTGCAAAGGATTGCGTAAGCCGATGATGTCGGCGGTTTGCTGCGCGGCTTCGCCTGTCGCGGCGGCCTGGTCGGCGATCAAGCCGAGTTCCACCTGGCGAGCAGCAACAGGAATCAAGGCCACGGCCGCCAGCAATCCGATGGTCGCCACTCCGATCGAGAAGACCACTTCGAGAAGTGTTACCCCTTCGCGATCGGTCATTCCATCGCGAGTGTGTGCCGTGATGGGATATCGCTTGCGAGAATTCCGCAATCGCATCGTTACAGTCCCCCTCTGGAGTTCAAACTGTTCGCAAACAGGCGAGAATCTTCGATCAGGACGCGACGCCTGAATTCGGCGTTAATTGGGACGCCGTTGGCATCCCACTCGCGCTGCCCGCTCATGTCGCCCAGATCGCCTGCAGTTAATGAAGCGCGAATCACGGCAATGTCGGAAGTCGCGGCGGCTCCCGTTCGATTGTTGATGGTCACCCAAACGCTGGAACCGTCTCGAAGGTTGCCGTATGCGGTGTTGCGGGTGAGCGTGCCGGTATTGTTGTCGGCGGCGCGCACCCACACGCCTGCGGTCTGTACCAAAGCAGGTGCGTCGAGCTTGGCCATTTGTTTGCGCGAGCCAACCATCAAATGAAGCGCCGCATTGGGCCTGATGCCACTGAAGGTGTCGATCGACCCGTTTTGTGCAAATAGGAGGACGGGGTTTTCGCCAGGAAGGTTTTGGCCTAAGGCGTATTCACTTCGACCAAAGCCCGAGCATCGAAGGTCGATCGCTGACCCGCTAGGGAGTTCCAGCACCGAATTCCCCACCCGCTGCGGCGGCAACAGGATTTGGTACTTGAGCAGTTGGCCCTTCTGCGGAAGGATCGGGGCGCCGATGGTATAGGGCTGATTGGTATTGGTGTTTTGCAACAGGTTGAGAGAACTAAGAATTCGCTGATCGGCCGGATACCAAGCCGGCTTGAGCGTCGGACGATCGAGTGTGGTCACACCCGCTGCTTGAATGCGAAATCGGCCCGAAGTGAGGCCGCTGGCGAGCGTGACTCGGCGAGTAGGCGACTGACTCGTCGCGGGATTGGGGTCGAGTTCGCGGATCCCTTCGAACCAGGGCCCCGTACCGTCAAATCGAATCCGAAAGGCCGATCCCTGTGGGATCAGCGCTTCGAGCGAACGGTCGACATCGCCACCCGTGTTCGCCATGACGTTCGCGAAATTGGCGGGACTGCCAAAGAACGTCAGATAGGCGAAGGGATTCGATGCGCCCCCATCGGCGCTGTTATAAGCTTGCATCACCGGCGGTGGGTCGGGATCGAAACCATTCGAAACGTCCGCAGGCGTACGCGGATTCGAGATAATCACACATGAGCCAGCCGCGGTACCTTGGAACATCGGCGGAACCTCGGCCAAGTAGAGCCGCGTTACGGCATCGCGGTCTTGTACGTCGGGCGCAACCTTCGGGTCGAGCGAGGTATCGAACATGACCCCTACTGGGCGACCGCGCAGCGCCGCCATGCTGCGCGCTTCCGCGCATAGCGCTTGCACTTGCCTCGCAGCTTCGCGATTCTTGCTGGAAGCATTGAGCGGCTTAAGGATCGGAACAGCCGCGGCCACTAGAAGGATCATGATGCTCACGGAAACCATCAACTCGGTCAACGTCAAGCCGGGCCGCAACTTTGGTTTGCGCGACTTCAACTTACCGGAGCGAACATGAGAGCGTGCAATCGTCACGTTCGAGTCTCCTATTGGTTGTTCTCGCCACCGAGTTCGATGGCGTGATTGGTGATGTTGTCGATGTACTCAGGCCGCTGATTCCCATTGGTGTCGTAGCAGGCGCCGATCCACGGTTCGATAGCGCCGCCATTCTGGATCAGGACGTAAGGATCGGTGGGGATGCTGAAATCCATTGGTGCTTGCGAAGGGAATTGCAACTGACGCGCTACCGCTGGGCTGGTGCCTGTGGTGAAGTAGGCAAACGCAGGATCACCAGGAGCGGCGTTGGGGGGATCGTACGTCAAGCGGATATCCGCTTGCTTATCGGGACCGTTTGAAAAGATCAGCGGTCGAAGCGCAAACGGCCTCCATTGCCAGGTGACATTGGGGGGCGTTTGCGCGGGCGCCATGGGAACACCGGCCCAGCGTGCCTCGATGCGGAGCAAATCAATCGACTCAACCTGATCGAGTTCGGGATAGAGATAAGCACCGTTGCCGGGATTTTGTTGAATGATCGATTGCGTCGTCAGCGCGGGGTAGCCGCTATTCGCTGCAATCGTTCCGCCATCGTCGACGTAGGGCGCACTTCCCCAGTCGGGAGGATTGGATACAAATCCAGGCGCCCAGCGAAGGAAAGAGATGGGGCGTCCCCAGCCATCCAGAATCTCTTTCATGCCATCGTTATCGAAGTCGCCAATTTCGTCTCGCGAAAAATTGGCTAGGGCCGTTCGATCCCCGTCGCGCATTTGCGAAAGAATGAGGTAGAGACACTCGGCGTTTTCGAACTCCCGGGTGATCTGCGGCGCGGCCCCGACTTTTTGAATCTGACGTAAATACCCAAGCGTTACAGCGGGTGTTGTTGGCAGCGTCACAGGAGGACCGCCCTCCTGAATCGAAAGGACAGCCGGGCCGATAGGGGTCAAGGTGTTGCCTGCGCCGATGCTAACAAAGTCGCTATATCGATCAGGCAACTCCAGCCGCATTAAATCACGCAGGGCGTAAAGGCGATATCTCGCCTCGTAGACAGGGCGATTTTGCTGAACAATAAGGGGGAGCCCAGGTGGATACTGCAGCCGCACGGAGCGGAAGCGGTACTCGTTGACCTTCTCCATGATCAATTTATCGATCTTGGTGATGATCATCGCCGTCCGCTGTTTGCGAGCGTCGGTGAGCGCGCCGCTCATTGCCGCTGCGATCATCCCCATCATGATCCCGATGATCGCCATCACGACGATCAATTCCGTCAGCGTGAACGACGGCCGCTCGATCGTCTTTCTTGGGTAAGTAATCATTGCGGACTTCTCGCTAACAGGGGGCAAACTCTTCAATGGCGAACTGCACTGGCAACACACACCCGGCCCAATGCCGCATGCATGGGAGCCGTGTACTTGTTAACGCAAAACGGATCGCGACCGGCCGGTCACGCCGGACGCTGGCTAGGGGGACAGATCATCCAATTTCTTACCGCCTGAGAAGTTGGCGACGTTGTCACGATCATCCAACCAATAATCAAGAGGAATGATTCCGGCGTCCGTATGATTAGCTCCACCATTGGAGAATGTGATGGCCCGCTTTGAAGGCAATCGCTTGAGTGCGTACGGACCGGTCAGCGAGTTCGTAAATCTGCCATCCAAACCCGCCGCAATGACCTGAAAGGTCTGCGCATTTTGGAAGTTGAAAGGTCCGTTCGCGACTTGTTGATCGGCAAAATAGGGGCGAGTCTGATCGGCCGTGACCGCGCCCGTTCCTTCACCCGACGCCGTGAGTGCCGTGTACGGAGGAATATAAGGAGCGGCCAACGATGGGTTGTAAAGGTCGCGATAGTGCATGTTATAGGTGCGGGCGTCGCAGTAGATATAGACCGCCGCTTTGCAGTACTTACCCACAAAGGATGGAACGTCATCCAGATCGTTATCGCCGGTCATGTCCGAGAGCCGTGCCGCATCAAAATTAAATCCGTAGTTTTTGTAGGGAGACGGATTTGCATAGGCATTCGCGTTTGGCGGCGAGGGGTAAATCGACGACGCCTGCGAGAGCGGAGTCTGCGTTGCATCACGCGTAAACGGGACGAAGTTAGGATCACTTAAATCGTTTACGATGTTCGCGCGCCGAACAGCCGGATAGCTGGCACCGAAAAATGGATAGCGAGCGTCGTCGCGTGTCAGTGTCAAGAAGAAAACGAGTGCCTCCGACTGGGACAAGTGATTCGCCAGTCGGCGGAACAGTAGAAGCTCGCCCGGATCGATATTCTTATAACAATTCACGATATGCAGCCGCGCGACCGAAGTATTCCAAACGGCATCGTTTTCATAATTGCCCTCGCCCAGACTTGGGGGATAGTCGCCGCGTTCCGCCTTGTACTTTTCAATCGCATTGCTGATGTTTGCGACCTCGACACCAAGCGCAGCCGTCTTTGCTCCGCCGAGCGCCGTGTAGATCGTCGGAATCAGCAGTGCCGCGAGCACTCCGATAATCGCGATCACCACCAGCATTTCGACCAGCGTGAAACCGACGCGGGCGTCATGTCGGCGAAGTTTGGGATGATTGGTCATCGTCATCGAAAAGCCTCCGAGCCACATGCACATGGTCGAATCGAAAAGGGACAAGGATCGAGTAAGTATTGAAGGAGCGGATTGCTCCGACTTTCACTACTTGCTGCCGCCGCCACCGCTCAAGCCTTGAATGAGGGCGATCAAAGGCATGAACAAGGCGACCACGATAAAGCCGACCGCACCCCCGAGGAACACGATCAACAAGGGCTCGATCAACTTCATCAAACCATCGGTGAGCGTAGTCACCTCTTCATCGTAAACGTCTGCAATCTTGTAAAGCATTGTGTCGAGTTCGCCCGTCTCTTCACCGACGTCGATCATGTTTTCGACGAGGTAGTCGACGACGCGGTCGTTCATCTTCATCAAGTAGAACAGCGAGGCGATCACGCACGCGGCGAAAATGCCGTACATGCCCCAGAACATCGCGTCGCCCAAAAAGGGAATCGCCAAGGAGATGAAGAGCGTCGGCCAGAAGCACCACCAGAAGTGAGCGACCGGATGGTAGCCCAACTTCGAGTATCGCCCCAACGGCTTGGAAATCGTTTCACCATCGCGAATGGCATCGGTCACCTTGGCGAACAGCCGTTCGAAGACGGCGTTGCCGGCCGTTTCCTTGGTGATGTTCAGTCCTTCCAAAATCGGCACGCCTGAGGAGACGAGCGTCCCCAGCGTTCGCGTGGTTCGCGCGAGTGTGTTCTTCTCCACCAGGCCGCCGATAATGGGGACCTTGAGCATGAACATGTGCCAGCCGTACCTCCCGTGTTTGAACTTGGTCGTTAGCTTGATGAAGAGCCAGACCGCCACGGGAATGAGCGGGATGAGGAACCAGTACGTCGCCATGAAGTTCGAGATGTTAACCAACATCACGGTTGCGGCGGGGAGCTTGAGTTCGAATTCGTCGAACATCTTGGCGAACACGGGCACGATCTTGATCATGATGAACGTCAAGATGCCGACGGCAACCAAGATAACGATGATCGGATAGATCATCGCGCCTTGAACTTTCTTCTTCAGCGACTCGGATCGCTCCATGAACTCGGCCAACCGCCGAAGAATCACTTCGAGGGCACCGCCCGCCTCGCCTGCCTTGATCATGTTGACGTAAAGGCGATTGAAGCACTTGGGGCTTTTCGCCATCGCTTCCGAAAGAGTCGAGCCCGACTCGATTTCGTCGGCGACGTCCATCAGCGAGTTCTTAAGGCGGCCCGGCTTGGATTGCGCTTCGAGAATTCGCAGGCTGCGCAAGATCGGCAAGCCGGCGTCCTGGAGGATTGAGAGTTGCCGCGTGAACGTGGTGAGTTGCTTGCTGCTGGCCCCGCCGAACGCCATCGGGCGCTTCTTTTTACCACCCGGCCCCATCGTGGAGACCTTGGCCTTGTTGGCCGTGATCTTGGTGACGAAGTAGCCCATCTGACGTATCGTCTGTTGGGCTTCTTCTTCGGTCGCCGCCTCGATAACGTCCTTGATCTCCTGGCCGGTGGCGTCCATCGCCTCGAATTTGAAGGTTGGCATTGGCGTTCTTCTCCGTGACCGCGATCTGCGGCGTGTCCCTAGGCGACCAATAAAAGTGAGTGTGAAAGGAGTTGCTTATGTCAACACGGACTAGTTCGATTAGTGTTCGAGCACCGTTTCGCGAACGACTTCCTCAAGGGTTGTGGTTCCGTCGTGCATGAAGTTGATGCCGTAATCCCGCAGCGGGACCATACCGTAGCTCTTGGCGCAGTCGCGCATGTCGTCGACCGAGGCGTTGTTCATTATCATGTCGCGCAATTTGTCGTTCATCACCATCAGTTCGAACAACCCGACCCGCCCCTTGTAGCCGGTGTTGTTGCAAACGTCGCATCCTTTGCCGCGGTAGAACTTCTTGCCCTTCGCTTTTGCGAGGTCGAGGCCGATATCCAGCAGGAGCGATTCCATGGGAGCCGTTTCCTCGCGGCATTGGCTGCAAATGCGGCGGACCAATCGTTGTGCCAAAATCGCTTCGACCGTGGCTGTGATCATGAACGTTGGCACGCCCATGTCCTTGAGGCGCGTGATGCTGCTGGGGGCATCATTGGTGTGGAGCGTGCTGAACACCAAGTGGCCCGTAAGCGAGGCCTGAATGGCGATTTCGGCTGTTTCGTAGTCGCGGATCTCGCCGACCAGGATGATGTCGGGGTCTTGCCGCAAGATGGCCCGCAGGCACGACGCGAAGGTCACGCCGATATCGGCGTCGATGGGGATCTGAATGATCCCTTCGATGTCGTATTCGACGGGGTCTTCGGTTGTCATCAGCTTGTCGCGCACGTCGTTGAGTTCAACCAGCGCGGAATAAAGCGTAGTCGTCTTGCCAGAACCCGTCGGGCCCGTCACAAGGACGATCCCGTTGGGACGGTCGATCGTTTCGCGAAACGCCTTGAGCGTGGCGGCGTTCATCCCCACTTTGCCTAAGTTGAGCGAGACAACCGAACGGTCGAGGACCCGCATAACGACGCTCTCGCCGAACAACGTCGGCAGAACGCTCACTCGCAAGTCGACCGGGTGACCACCGACCGAGAGTTCGATCCGGCCGTCCTGCGGCAAGCGGCGCTCGGCGATGTCGAGGTTCGCCATGACCTTGATCCGCGTGGTGATCGCGAACGACAAGTGCCGTGGAGGAGGCACCATTTCGAAGAGCACACCGTCCGCCTTAATGCGGATGCGGAATTCGTCTTCGAAGGGCTCAAAGTGGATGTCGCTGGCGTGGTCTTTGATGGCGAGCAGCAAAACCATGTTCAGCAGCTTGCGGACCGGTGCGCTGTCGGCCAGGTTCTCGGCCGCCGCGAGGTCGATCGGCCCGGAGGCCGACATCATTTGCTCGGCTTGCTTTTTGAACTCCTTGTCGTTCTCGATGTCCTCGACCAGGCTTTCGATGGTCTCGCGGTCTTCCGCGTAGTGCTTTTCGATGATCTTGTTGATTTCGCTTTCGCTGGCCACGACGATGCCGATGTCGTAACCCAGGAGCGTGCGAAGTTCGTCCTGCACCTTCAAGTTCTGCGGGTCGCACGTGGCGACCGTCAGCTTGTTGTCGCCGAAGTGCACGGGGACGACGCGATACATCTCCGCCATCGGGCCGGTGATCTTATCGAGCAAATCTTGAGCGAGAACGGCCTCGCCCAACTCGACCACACGCAAGCCCATCTGCTCGGCCAGAGCTTCGGTGAGTTGCTCTTCCGTGACCATATTGAGGTCGAGCGCGATTTTGCCCAACAGCGTACCGGGACGCTGTTGTTGCTCGTCGAGCAACATGTCGCGTTGCTCTTCGGTGATGAAACCGTTGTCGACGAGAATCTGACCGATACGCCGCAGGGCCATGAGGATCTCGAGCTTGCTTGATAGGTCGTGTCGCGAAAGATTGCCGAGCTTACGACGACACAGACCTGGGATTACACAGACAAAGATGAAGGGTTTATGAAAATCAACGGTTGAAAGTGAATTGACTTGATATTGTCAAAATGAAACTAGTGGCCATGGCCGCCGGGACGTGGGCCACCTTTGCCTTCTTCCATCGCGGCGTTGGCAGCGGGGTCGTCCATGATTCCGCGTTGCGCGTTGACGATCCGCTTGGCCAGGTCGTCTTGCACTTGCGCCTTGGCAAGGACGTCTTCGATGGTGCACTTTTCTTCCCGCCATAAGCGGAACAAGTGGTCGTCCATCAACTGCATGCCGTACTTGGCACCCGTCTGGATGGCCGAGGTGATGCGGAAGGTTTTGTTTTCGCGAATCAGGTTTCCGATGGCTGGCGTGACCACCAGGATCTCGTAAGCGGCGATCCGGCCCCCGCCGATCTTGGGGAGCAGCGTTTGTGCGACGACACCGATGATCGATGTCGAAAGCTGCATCCGAATTTGTTCTTGCAAGTTGCCGGGGAAGGCGTTGATGATCCGGTCAACCGTCTTTTGTGCGCTGTTGGTGTGCAGCGTGCCGAACACGACGTGGCCCGTTTCGGCTGCCGTGATGGCCGCTTCGATGGTTTCCAAGTCGCGCATTTCGCCGACCAGAATCACGTCCGGGTCTTGCCGCAACGCCCGGCGAATCGCTTCGGAGAAGCTGGGGACGTCGACACCGATTTCACGCTGATTGACGGTCGACTTTTTGTGGTAGTGATAGAACTCGATCGGGTCTTCGATCGTAATGATGTGGTGGTCAACGCTCTCGTTGATGTAGTTGATCAAGCTGGCCAGGGTGGTGCTCTTGCCGGAGCCGGTTGGCCCGGTGACCAGCATCAAACCGCGCGGCCGCATTACGAGCTTGGTGCAGACGTCGGGCAATCCCAACTGCTCGGGCGTGAGCATGTTGTTGGGAATCTGCCGCAGCACCATCGAGATAAAACTGCGCTGCTTGAAGATGGAAACCCGGAACCGGGCCATGTCGCCAAACGCGAACCCAAAGTCGGCACTACCTCGTTCTTGCAGTTCTCGTTGGCATCGCTCGGGCGCGATGCTCTTCATCAACGCCACGCAGTCATCGGGCTCGAGAGATTTGGTTTCCAGTTTCCGCATCCGACCGTGCAGACGGAATACGGGGGGTTGGCCATTGACGATGTGAATATCGCTGGCTCCCTGCTTCACGCAGGCTTGCAGCAATTTATCGATGAGAATCGTCGCCATAAAACTACTTCCTGTTCCCTTACATTCCAGCGTGCGAGGCCGCGGGCCGGACCAAACGGCACGGGCGCACCCTCCCTAGGGGGTGGTGCACTTGCCATCGAGAAACTTGCCCTTTCTCAATAGCCGTGCGTTTTGGTCCTCGCCTCGCACACTCGATTATCCAGAGCATCAACAATAATTGCAAAAAGTTGAACTAAAAATCGCATGAAGGAAGGCGAATGCGATTGCCTTCACTCGGCCAATTGGGCGTTGGAACGGGGATTTGCCCTCATTCCTGGGTACAGGGGAAACTCGGGCGCCGTAAAGTCCCTCGCTCCACCGTGCCTGGAGGCGGAGTACCGCTACCTGACACCCGCGCCGTCGGCATTCATTGGAGCCTAATGGAGAAATAGGCTCCGTTAGATGAACAAGTCGCGATTTATCCGATGATGTCTTGCTCGGTCCGTTTGGCCTGTCGGTAGACTTCTTCGAAGCTCGTGATACCCCGCATCACTTTAGTCATTCCGTCGACGTAGAGCGTTTTCATCCCATCTTTGACAGCTTGGACGCGGATGTCGACGGCCGACCCGGCCCTGAAGATCATCTCGCGAATGCGCGAGTTGATGGTCATCAATTCATGGATGCCGATGCGACCTTTATGGCCAGACTTTGAACAATAGTTGCAACCCTTACCTTTCATGAAGGTGGCAGTTGCAGCGACCTTGGGGGATATGCCAGCGTCGCGCAAAACGATCTCGGAAGGAGTCCATGGCTGCTTACAGCGAGAGCAAATGGTCCGCACCAAGCGCTGTGCCAGCACACCGATCACGCTCGTTGCGACCAGATACCCAGGGACCTTCATGTCGGTCATGCGTGTAATGGAACTGGGCGCATCGTTCGTGTGCAGCGTACTGAAAACCAAGTGTCCCGTGAGGCTGGCCTGAATTGCCATGCCAGCAGTCTCCAGGTCGCGAATCTCTCCCACCAAGATCACATTGGGAGCTTGGCGTAGCATGGCCCGAATCACGCGGGCAAAGTCGAGCCCGATGGCATGCTTAATCTCGACCTGGTTGATCCCCGGGAGGTAGTACTCGACGGGGTCCTCGGCGGTGATGATTTTGCGGTCTGGCCGGTTGAGGGCGTTAAGGGCGGAATAGAGTGTAGTGGTCTTTCCGGACCCCGTAGGCCCTGTCACCAGGAAAATGCCATTAGGCCGCCGGATGATCCCGTTGAAGACGTCGAAGTTCGACTCGCTCAGGCCGAGCTGCTTCACCGAGATCTTAATGTTGTCCTTGTCGAGCAACCGCATGACGACCGACTGGCCGTGGTTGGTTGGAATGATGCTGATTCGCAAATCCAACTCTTTTTCACCGACGGTTACCTTGATCCGCCCGTCCTGGGGGCGTCGGCGTTCGGCGATATCGAGCTTAGCCAGAATCTTAATACGGGAAACCATCGCCCCCAAAAGCCGGCGGGGGGGACTGTCGCGGACGACTAGCACCCCGTCGATGCGGTACCGGATCCGCACAGCGGTTTCGGAGGGTTCGACGTGAATGTCGGAGGCCCGCAGTTGGACTGCCTCGGTGATCATCAGATTGACCAGTTTGACGATCGGCGCGCTGTTTTCGTCCACCATTTCGGCGGCAGCCGAGGCCGAGGCGCTTTCCGTGACCGTAAAGTCGATTTGCGTGTCGGTGAACTCCTGCATGATCGAGTCAGCCGATTCGCCTTCTGTCTGCGAATAGTATTTTCCAATGGCTTCGCTGATTGCTTCGCGCGGCGCTAAGGCTATTTCGACCCGCTTGTTGAGGATGAACTGCAGTTTCTCGATGGTATCGATGTCGTAAGGGTTGCTTACGATCACTTTCAGGCGGTCTTCTTCCTCCGCCAGGGGGAGGCAGACGTTTTCGCGGGCGACCGACTCCGGGACGATCTGGATCACCGAATTGGGGATCTGGACCTCGGATAGGTCGATGTATTCGCGGCCGTGTTCCTGCGCGAGGGCTCGCATTACGTCTTCGCCGGTGGCGTATTGCAGTTTGACGAGCGAGTCGGCCAGGGTTTGGTTGGTGTCCTTGGCGACCTGGCGGGCTTCGTTGAGTTGGTCCTGACTGACCAATCGCTTGCGGAGCAGGATTTCCGTGAAATCACCCTTACGCGCGACCATGTTTTCCGTTCCTTTGCCTACTTACCGGCGGCTCAACTCAACACTCTAAATCTGGGAAAAGCGGCGATCTGTGGGGCCTAATGGCTCGATCCTCGAACTTATCGCCACGCTATATCGCGTCCGCTCACTTGCAACCCCCGAATTGGCGCGCTTTTGCCCCAAAGCCCTGCCAGGGAGTGCAACGATCGCGCGACTTACGCTGGGAAAAGATGGGAGAATGGCCAGCAATTCGCGGAAGAGGAGGAAATTGAGCACCGAAACCGCGCCCCAACGTATGGTAATGCCGCGGACGCGTTGATGTCAAAAGTTTTTCCCGCGATTCACGCGAAACGGGGCCTCTAGACAGGCTCTTCTGGGATATCGACCCAGCGATTGGTCGCCGACGATTCGAGAACGGCATCAGCCACAATCTGGGCTCGCAAGCCGTCGTAAAAGCTGGGAATCGCCTGCCGCTCTTCGACAATGGCAGAGACGAACTCCCATACCAGGTCGTAGCGAAATACGGTCGCCGGCTTCCCTTGGGAAGGATCGCGCGGGCTCGCCGCGGGCTTGAGAAACTCCATGGGAACATCGACGGCCGTGATATCTTTGCCGGTTCGACCGAGCAGCAACTGGTTGGGCAAGTGGAGCCGGTAGACGGCCGATTGCTCCGAGCCGTTGATCTCTGCCCATTCGTGGCCAAAGCCGTCGAAATGGTAGCCTTTGGCGAGGGTCGTGCCCTCCCAAACCCCTACGGCGCCGCTCTTAAAGCGCCCGATCAGGCTGGACCAGTCGTCGACCTCGCTCGGCTTGCAGTCCTTCCCATCGGCCGTCTTGTTTCGCGGAGCGAATTGGGCAACGGCGCCGCAAACGGCTTGAATCGGGCCAAGCAGATCGATGGCGAAATCGATGCGGTGGATGGTCATATCGAACAAGTCGCCTGCGCCGGCGGTGTCTTTGTATTGCCGCCAACTCCAACTCGTTTCGGGCCAGTCGAGGAACCGTTGGCTCCGGAAATGTCGCAAGTCACCCAAAGCGCCGGTCGACGCTAAGTGCTTGAGATATCGCATATTGGGCGCGAAACGGTACGTGAACGCCGTCATGTGGACCACGCCGGAGTCTCGCGCGGCGTGATACATCTCGCGGACCTCCTGGGCGTTCAATCCCAGGGGCTTCTCGCACATGATGTGCTTGCCGTTCTTGGCGGCGCAGATCGAGATTTCCTTATGGGTAAAATTAGGTGTCGCAATAATGACCGCGTCAACATCGGGCGATTCGCACAATGCCTTGTAATCTGTCGTGACGAGGCTGATATCCCAATCTTTCTGCCGCTGGTCGAGCAACGCCGAACTCGAATCGCATGCCCCGGCCAGCTCGGCGCGGGGGTCAATTCGAATGCCAGGAACGTGGTGATAGTCGCTGACTGCGCCGGCTCCGATGATGCCAATGCGGATCGGTGGTTGTCGTCGAATGTTGGACATGGGTGGTTTCTATCGCTTGAAATTCACGGCACCGCGGAAGGACTTGCGAGCATCCAAGAGGCTACAAGGATGGTCTGCAATGCTTCCAGAATTCCTGAAAAACTGTGGAAAAAGCGGTGTCCGGCGAGCGTATACAGTGAGAACAACCAACGCAATGACCCTGGTGAAGGATCATCGAAAGCCGGAGAAATTTGGAATTCAAAACCTACCCACCCATTAGAGGGTGCCCGAGGTGGTGGATTAAGCATACATTGGGAACACGTCACGACTTGTGCGACGGATGTGCTAGTCGAGGATCTTTTTCAACTTACTTTGTCCAAAAGTCATGTGCTTACTGGCAATTCAGTATCGTTCTGTACCTGAAGCTCCGATTCTTGTTGCTGCGAACCGGGAGGAAGCCTACGACCGACCAACGCAAAACCCTTCTATTCAGCCTGGCAAACCACGGGTCATGAGTGGTTTGGATTTGAGAGCTGGCGGAACGTGGCTTGGCGTAAATCAGAACGGATTGTTCGTCGGTTGTTGCAATCGCTTCAAGTCCAATACCCCCCCAGCACCTAAGTCGCGGGGCGTGTTGTGCTTGGACCTCCTTCGGGCGAAAAGTGCCCGCGCCGCGGTCGACTTGGCGCTCGAGGAACTCAACGGCGGTTACTACGCCGGGGTTAACTATATCATCGCCGACAACGAAAGTGGTTGGGCGGTGCATGGTACCGACGATGTTACGGTGGTTCAGCTCGAAGAGGGTTTGAACATCATCTCCGGTGGCGACGTTAACGACATGCGTGATGAGCGGGTGAAGCTCGCTCGTCGGCTGTTGACGCTGCAAATGCTCGATTCGCCGGTTAAGTTCCTGGCCGTTGCAAGCCGGGCGTTCGCTCGCGGCCCGGCCGGTCCCGAGCGGCCTGGAATGGTGGTTCGCGGCAGTGAACGCGGAACCGTCAGTTCAACGTTGATCGCGCTCGGCAAAAAGCCCCGCGATGCGATCTTCCAATACGCGTCGAGTGCCCCAGACCAAGCCCGTTACGAAGATTTCTCGCCACTGTTGCGAGACATCCTTAGCCGCGGCCTCCGTGAGTCGCGGACCAAAGCAAAGGCCTAGAAGTATGGCGACCTAACGAGTTGGCCTTGGCTTTAGGCCATCCATCATTCGAGTTAACATAACAGGCTCGGTCGTCACGCAGACGGCCGAGCTTTTTTCGTGACTTCTCTCCTTTCCGATCGATCATGAACATCCAGCTTTCATCGTTCCTGCGCTTCGTCACCGTCGTTGCCTTGGCCTTGTTGTTGCCGAACTGGGGCTCGGCCGAGGATGCCAAGGTTCATCGCATCCTGCTTATCGCCGGTCGCCCGAGCCACGGTCCCGGCGACCACGAGTTCAACGCCGGCCAACTGCTGTTGGCGAAGTGCCTGAACGGATTTGAACATCAAGGACACAAGGCCGAGGTGAAGGTTGTTCGGGGCGGCTGGCCGGAAGACGACTCGGTTTTCGAGAATATCGACACGGTGGTTTGCTACGCCGACGGCGGCGATGGGCACCCGCTCATTCAAGGCGATCGCATCAAGAAGGTGAGTGCCCTGGCGAAACGCGGCATCGGCATCATGTGCATGCACTACGGCGTAGAGGTTCCAGCCACGCGCGGTGGCCCGGAGTTTCAGGATTGGATCGGCGGCTACTACGAATCGCTCTTCTCGTGCAATCCGATGTGGAAGCCCGACTTCACGGAGTTCCCCAAGCACGCCATCACCAGTGGCGTGAAGCCTTTCTCCGTGACAGACGAGTGGTACTTCAACATGCGCTTCCGTCCGGAGATGAAAGGGGTGACCTCGATCCTGGTTGCCAAGCCAAGCGACGCAGTCCGCGAAGGTCCATACGTTTACCCGGCCGGCCCGTACCCGCACATTCTCAAGGCCAAGGGGCAACCTGAAACCATGATGTGGTGCGTGGAACGCGAGGACGGGGGGCGCGGCGTGGGCTTCACTGGCGGACACCGCCACGCGAACTGGGTCGACGACAACTATCGCAAAGTCGTTCTGAATGCGATCGCCTGGTCGGCCAAAATGCCGATCCCAGAAGACGGCGTCCCATCGAAGATCAACGACGAAGATCTGAAAGCGAATTTGGATCCCAAGGGGAAATAGATCTCGAATCCTTACTCAAAGAGCAAGACATGCCTAAGACGCCACCGCCCGGTTTCACGACGGTAACTCCCTACTTGTACATCCAGGGAGTTGCCGCGGCGATCGAGTTCTACAAGAAGGCTTTCGGCGCGGAAGAGCGCTTTCGCATGCCGAGACCTGATGGGCGTATCGGCCATGCCGAAATCAAGATCGGCGACTCCGTCATCATGATGGCCGATGAGCATGCCGAAATTGATGCGCTAGGTCCCAAGTCGCGCGGCGGTCCGACGTCGTCCATCTTGCTTTACGTGGAAGATGTCGACAAACGCTTCGAGCAAGCCGTCGCAGCGGGAGCGACTGTGGTGCGCCCTGTGGCGAATCAGTTCTACGGCGATCGATCGGGCACGGTGACCGATCCGTTCGGACATTGTTGGCACATTGCCACAGTGGTCGAGGACATTTCGCCGGAAGAAATGCAAAAGCGATTGGCGGCGATGGGGGAACAGAAGTAGTTCCCCGGTGATGGCACTTAGTTTGGCGAAGAGAACATAAAACGGCCAAGGGCACTGCCGCTGATGATAGGTTCTGCAGCAGCCACCTCTTAGTTGACTATTACTCGATAGCCGGCGTGATGGTGACCTTGCGGTACTCGACCACACCATGGTCGCCTTGCAATAGAATCGGCCCCTTTTCCCCTTCGCGGCTATCAAGAGCGCCGCCGGTAATTCCGCGAATCGTTTGCCGGTCGATGATGTGTTCGCCGTTGAGCGTGACATCGACTTCGCGGCCTAGGAGGGTGATCTCGACCTTTTGCCACTCGCCCGCGGGCTTACTGGCGTTTCGGGACGGCGTGAGGAATCCATAGACGCCGCCGATGCGGTGGCTATTGGCCTCGCCGCCGAAGTTATCTTCCAACTGCAACTCGTATCGCCCGCGAAGATAGATACCACTGTTGCTTTTGGCCGGATAGCGGAACTCGACGGCGAGCTTGAAATCGCCGAACTTCTTTTCCGTCATCAAGTCTTGGCCCGGCTTCTCGTTGAACATCGCGCCATCTTTAACTTTCCAACCATGCTTTCCGTCGGCGCTGCGAGCTTTCCAACCTGACAGGTCGCGGCCATTGAACAGTTCGATTGGCTCGCCCCATTGCGGCGGCTTGGCGCGCTTGAGATCGGGAGCGCGAACGGCCGTCCACGGAATCGCTCGGCCCTTGTCATCGGTCACGGTACCGCTCATGTGATCGCCGTCGAGCTTGCCCTCGACGACCACGTCTTCGGTGCGATCTTCCCATTGGGGGGGAACGACAAACCGCATCGTGTTGCCGGTGACCTTCACATGCGAAACAGGGCGAGCACTGCCGAATTGACCCACGTACGAACCAACCAGCGTGCGATGGCCCGAGAGCTCGACTTCGATCCACGAGGGATACTCGCCGTCGACCCCCTTCACGGTGAGATCCCAACGGCCGATGAACGGCGATTGAGCTTGAGCGGCCGGCAAGAACAGCCCGCCCGCCAGCGAAACGATCAAGGCACAGGCTGTCACGGCGCAGCGCAACAACGAAGTATTCAACATGAGGATGCTTTCGAGAAATAGTTTGCCGAGGAGATGTTCTCGCCGCGATCTTACAGACCTTTTGTTTACTTTCCAACGACGGCCTGGACTTGGGCAGGCGAGCCGGGAACATCGACCAGTTCAACTCGCAGCGGTTCTTCTCGCTTGGCTTGGTTGACGGAAAACGTAATCGTATGTCGGCCCGTTGGGAGCTTAAGGGTGTTCTCCTTGGTCATCGGAGTCGGTTTGCCATCGACCCACGCCGAAATGTGTACTTCGTCGTTGAGTATCAAGCCGATGTCCCCTTCGGTGCTAACGTCGACTTGGAAACGGACGAAGGCGGTGGGATCGTTCCCTTGGCGAATGACAAACGGAGGCAGATCCTTCACAGGCAACACGCCGCCGACCGTGCTGTAGGCTCCATCCCAAGTGAAGGCCGGATTATCCGTCGCCGCGATGTCGTAGCTGTTGCGATTGAGCAGCCGATTGGTTTCAGGCGTCCAGACGAGCGTTTGGAATCGCCGGACCACGCGAGATTTGCCAACAGCAAAGTCGCCAACTTTTCCGAGTTCCGATAGGAAGCGGATCAGGTCGACCACTTCCTCTCGCGTCAACTCGTCGAGCAGCCCTTCGGGCATCAGCGATCGCCCGTCGAGGCGCTCTTCGATGGTGTTCTTGGCGATCGTGATGGTCTCGTCGTTGGCCGTTCGCAGGATCACGTCGTTGTCCGTTTCGCGAATGACGATCCCGGTGTAGACCTGACCTTCGTCGGTGGCGATTTGCTTCGTGTGAAAACCTTCTTTCACCTTCGCGGCTGGCGCGAGCATCGATTCGACCAGGTAATCGGGCTGGGCACTGGCGCCGATGCTCTCGAGTCCCGGGCCGACCACTCCACCCGCTCCGCCAATGGCGTGGCACTTTTGGCATTGCAACGTTTTGTTGCGATAGACTTGCTCGCCGCGTGCTGCATTGCCTGTGGTTTTTACTTCGTCCACCAATTGGTTGACTAGTTCTGGCGAGAACTTCCAGCCGGCATCTTGCAGTCCGCCCGCGTTACGCAACGCTATGATGAGAGCCTCGTCGGGCTGTGCTGCCGCGCGAGCTGTGCGGACCAAGACTCTCGCGATGTCGGGCGAGAGTTTGGTTTTGCCGATCGCTTGGACGAGCGTTGCGGCGCCTGTCTTTTGCAAAAGGATTGGTGCAACGAACGCGGCCGAATCGAGTTTCGTCCCATCGTCCGCCGGACGAGAAAGTGCGCCGATGGCTGCAACAGCAGCCAAGTCGGTTTTAAGGGGAGCGAGTGCAGCAACCGCCCTGACGCGAACGCCGTCGTGTTGAGCGCCGGTCGCGACCGCGTTGAGGGCATCGACTGATGGCCCATCACCCAAGGCGGCCAAGGCGTCGATCGCGCCGAGCCGCTCGGCAGCATCGCCGCGCGATTCGTCCGCGGCGAGTTCGGCGATTCGCTTGCGTGCGGCATCGAACTTCCAGACACCCGCTGCGCGAAGTGCTGCCGCCAATAACGAGGGTTCGCTGGTCTCCAGCAGCTTGTTGAGCGAAACCAGGTCGCCAGCGGGCTTGGTGCGCCGCAGGTGGCTGGCTTCGATCATCGCGGTTAGCACGCTGGCCTTTCCGGCAGGAGAAAGGGCTTCTGAAGTCCCCAGCATTTCGAGCAGCGATGCGTGTTCATCGGCCCCGCCTAAGTTGGCGACCAGAGACAAAACTCCGGGCGCACGATCTGCCGGAATACGGCCGGCTTTCACTAGGTCGAGTAGCGGCGCTGCCACGGCTGGCGAATCAACGGCCTTCAAGGCGAATGTCAGGTGATCGACGTTGCCGTTGAAATCAAATCGCCCTTCGCGAACGGCCGGCGTCCACACTGGCGCGAGATCTCGCAACGTTTTCCAAATGGCAAAGTCGAGCCAACGATCGACTGGTTGTTCCAGCGCCTTGGCCGTCCATTGCACGGCGTCGAGCGAAGGAAAGTCGGCCAGGGCTCGCACGCCTTCAAGCCGCACACGCGGGTGATCGTCGGCCACGGCGCGCGAGAAATACTCCATCGGGTTGGCGATCGACTGACGCCACTGCGAGGCTATGCGCACGGCAGCGGCGCGGACCCGTGGGTCGGGCGAGCGCGAGACCTCTTGCAGCAAGTCTTCGCGCGGGACGTTTAAGGCCTGATAGGCCCACAAGGCTTCCAGCCGATAATGTTCGTAATCGGGGGCCGCGCGGTCGAGGAACGAAACGAATCGATCGAGCAATCGCAAAACGTCATCGGTGGGGCCGCGCTCCTTGAGCATTAGCTTGGCGTTGGTGCGGACCCACTCTTCGTTCGCCATCAGGGACGAAATAAGTTGCGGAATACTGGCCTCGCGTGGGATCGTCCCTTTGACTGTGGGGCGACCCTTGGCCGTCACGCGCCAGATGCGGCCGTGGGTGTGGTCGCGGCGATCGTCGCGGAAATCGACTTCGCCGTGCTGGATGATCGGGTTGTACCAGTCGGCGATGTAAATGGCTCCATCGGGCCCCATCTTCACATCGATCGGGCGAAACGCCACGTGCGTGCTTTTGATCAATTCCGTCTCTTGCCGCGAAGAGAATCCGCTGCCATCTTCGGTGACCACAAAGCGGCACACGCGATGAGCGCGGAAGTCGTTGGTGATCATGTTTCCTTGCCACTCGGGCGGCATGTGGCGCCCGCTGACGATCTCAAGTCCGCAGTGCTTGGGGCTGCCGGGATTGAGTCCCGCAACAGTTCGCGTGGCACCCACGGCGGTGAAGAACACTGAGCCTGGGAAGATGAAGTTGATCCCTTCGCCGCCGGCGCCGTCGGTGGCGAACGATTGCCCGTAGCGGTCGAAGTGATGTCCCCAGCTGTTGACCAAGCCGTAGGCGAGTACACCGAGATCGAGCGTCTCGGGACGAAAACGCCAAATACCGCCGCCGTTGAGGCGCTTCACACCTTGAGGCGTTTCGATATGGCTGTGGATATAAATCGATTGGTTCATGTAGAGCTGGCCGTCGGGACCCCAGCGCAGCGTATGCAGCAAGTGGTGTGTGTCTTCGGTACCAAAGCCCGAGAGGACCACCTGTCGGCGGTCGGCTTTTCCATCTCCGTCGGTGTCGCGATAGTGGATGAGATCCGTGCTGTTGGCGACGTAGACACCGCCGTCGCCTGGGGCCACGCCTGTCGGAATGAACAGGCCATCGGCAAAGACGTCGGTCTTGTCGGCGATGCCGTCGTTGTCGGTATCTTCCAGCACGAGGATCTTGTCGGTCGCTTTTTGGCCCGGCTTGATTTGCGGATAGACTTCGCTTGAGGCAATCCACAATCGCCCTTGCGGATCGAAGTTCATCTGAATTGGCTTGGCAAGCAGCGGATCGGCGGCGTAAAGGTTGACTTCGAATCCGTCCGCCACGACGAACGTCGAACGTTCGATCTCGGGATCAGGCGGTGGAATGTCCTTGAGTTCTCGCTGCGCATAGGCCGACGTTGCCAGGAGGCTGAGCGTGAGCACGGAGGCGCAGAGGATGCGAGTCATATTTCTATTTCGCCGCAACAGATTCGAGGCAGTCATTGTCAACTCTCTAGGTCTTACTTCTCGTCGCGATCATTCTCGATGCGGCGCAGTTCCCACTTTTGGGAAGCGGCTTTTCGCAGGGCGGCGATTTGTTTTTCGTACTCGGTAACCAGCGGATCAAACTGGGGGATCTCAACGGCGTTGTTTCCCTGCTCGTGTTTGCGGAACAGGAAGAGATACGTCTCGTTCTGCGGCCGGTAGCGATTGAAGAAAGCGAAGTTCTTTTCGATGAGCAGGTTGCGCAATTGCTCGCTTTGGTCGGCATCAGGACTGCGAGGGAGCGTGACGCCGGCTGCCCACTTGTCGTGCGTGGTGCCGTCGATTTCTTTTCCGTCCGCGAGCAGACGGTACGTACCCGGTGGCAATCCACGGACCTTGACCTGGAAGCCGGCGCTCGCGGTATCGACCTTCCCTTGCCAGCGCGGCGGCGCCGATCGCGGTGCGCTGCGAGACGATTCGCCCGCCGTTTGCCATTCGAGAGGAACGGCCGGCAACGGCAAAACGCGGCGCTGGGCGGAGAACGTGAGCCCAGTGGCCGTGGTCTTCAGATCGCTGATCTCGACACCTCTAGCGTGCAGGATATTGGACGAGAGATCGATCTCGAGTTCGCCTGCGGCTTCGGTGGCTCCGAGTCGTTCGGCGAACTTTCCTGCGAGTCGCCAGTAACCAAACGCCGAGAGGTGGATGCCGTTTTCGGTGAGTTGTTCGTTCTCGGCATCGGCCGACATGTCGAAAAACCAGTGCCCGCGCGCTTGCGCCGCGTCTGCGATAGCCGCCGAGTAAATCGCCAGGTTAGCGTTGTAGTCCTCGGGGACCTTCAGCCCCTGGCGAGATTCGTGACGGCGCGGTCCCAGTAAAACGATTCTCGCCCCAGTCGCTTCGAGTGCATCGAGCAAAACGCCAAGACCGGCTTGGAACTCGCTCAAGCCAGTGCTTCCGGCGTAGGCTTCGTTTTCACCATAGTGAACGACGATGACCGTTGGTTCGCACAACTGCACGTCGCTGATGAGGCGTTTGAAGCCGTCCGCTCGCTGGCCGAAGACTGCTCGCGCGTCGCCCCAGACATTGTCGCCGCTCCAGCCGAGATTGCGGACTGCAATGTTCTTGCTCTGCGCGCCGGCAATAACGGCGTGCTCCAGGAAGCCGTAAAACTGCTCGCGTTCGAAGAACGTTCCACCCAACAGAACGATGCGATCGTTGTCGCGGAGTTCGAAGACGCCTGTCTCGGTCGACCGAGGCTTGGCGGTGGCCAGGGGCTGCTCGTCGATAACTGCCCCGGGCGGACCCCACGGTCCAGCTTTGCCGTATTCCCCTAAAGCGATCGCGGGCTTCCAGGCACTTTCGTCGAATTCCATCCGATGCCACGGCCCAGCGGCTTGTGCAGCGGTCTTCCACCCTGTGTCGGTGGCTACTTCGAGGCTCGGTTTGTCCTTTTGTTCGATGGTGAGTCGAACCATCAAACCGGCCGGATTATCGGCTCCGTCGTTGGTTGCTCGAATAGCGAGCAAGTTTCGGCCCGGCGTCAGGAGTGGCGAGATGACGAATCGCTGCCGCGGATTCCAGCCACCTCCTTTGCCAACGCGCCGGCCGTTGACGAAGAGTTCAAAGTAGTTGTCGGCGGCGATTTCGAGCGTTCCCGTAGTGGGGGCTTCGAGATCGAAGGTCTTGCGAAAAAGGACGTCGCCTGCCGGAGCTTTGTTGACGGCCTGGGCATCGTTCCAGATCCACTGCGGTTCTGTGGCCAGGAGTTGACTCGCACCCAACGAAATAACGATGAATAGACTGACGGTGCGAATCATGCCGGAACGACCCAAATTGGGAGGTGGTGGATGGAGAGGGCCCGTGGAACGTGCCTCAAGGCCGGCGCGGAGAGGTGGGAAGGTGCTGTCAAGGGAATCGAGGGGAGGGGGGGACGCTTCGATGGTTGCCCGTGACTTGCGTGAAATGGGGCGTCGCCTCGGAAAAACGGCCTCTTCGTGTCCAGGGTAGCCGCCTAGAACCTGTACGCAAGCCCCGACGTAGGACGCCGAAGCAGTCAGATGGTGAACCCGTTGGGGCGCGGCAGGGTCTTGTGGAGCGTGATTGAACCACGGGGGCGGGTCTGGTAACCTCGAAACCTATATGTCGACTACATCCAGCGGCAACGAATCGTCCGACCTAAGCGAACAAGAGGAAAACTCTCTCTTGGAACGGCTTAAAGCTGACGATGATGCCGCCTATGCCGAGGCGGTTCGCCGCTATGGCCCCCGCTTATTGGTGGTAACCCGCCGTTTGCTTGGCCAAGAGCAAGACGCCCAGGATGCCGTGCAGGATGCGTTTCTTTCTGCATTTCGCGGCATCCAAAATTTCCAGGGCGATGCAAGATTGAGTACCTGGCTCCATCGGATTGCGGTGAACGCATCGTTGATGAAGTTGCGCACCAAGCGTCGCCGCCCCGAAACTGCGATCGAAGACCTCCTCCCCAGGTTCCGCGAGGATGGTCACCGGGTGCAGGATCGCGGGCCCTGGATGATGACTTTGGACTACGCTGTGCAACAGCGGGAAGTCCAAGAACAGGTGCGACTGGCGATCGACCGGCTCCCGGAAGCCTATAAGGAAGTGTTGACGTTGCGCGATATTGAAGGATTATCAACCGAAGAGACGGCTCAGCGCCTCGGTGTGACCGATGGTGCCGTGAAGACCCGCCTGCACCGTGCCCGCCTTGCCTTGCGCGAATTGCTGGACAAGTTCATGCGTGGAGAAGAAGACTCGTGAACTGCCAACATTGCATCGAATTTTTGATGGCGTACTGCGACGACGAACTTCCCGTTGATGAACGGAAGGTGTTCGAGCAGCACATGCGGATGTGCCAATCGTGCTGGGATTACCTGGAGTCGTACCGCACGACGGTAGCCTTGGCCAAATCGATGGGCGAAGAGCCCCCTATGCCTAAGTCTTGCAGTGAGTTGCCCGAAGACATGCCGGAGGCAATGCCCGAGGTGATGCTCAACGCTATTTTGGCGGCGCGTAAGACTTCGAAGACCAACGGCTAAGCATTGCTGGTCTGAGAAATCGACCAAATAACGGCAATGGTTTCGCTCATCCGCGGAGCCTTCTTGTTGGATTCGTCTCTCGATTCCTGAGAGATCGGCGAGCTTCGTGGGGAGCTGTGCCTTTTTCTTATGTAGCACACAAAGACACGAAGACACAAAGAAGGATTATTGCTGCAAACGCCCTTCGAGTCGCTTATTCTAGCTGGCGGTTGTAGGTTTCGCTGGCGAACTCGAAATGGGGCGACTCATGTTTGTCCGTCTAGGATTGGTCGTTGGCCTTTGTCTTGCCGCTGGTTCCACGCTTGTTGCTGCCGAACCGAAGCAGCCAAGTCCCTGGGCGGAACGGATTCAGCCCCAGCCCTTCGACAAAGAACCGTTTCACGCGGTGCGCGTTCCAAGTTGGGTCCAAGAGACCATTGGCTGTGGCTATACACTCTCGGTGATGAGCGGCCAACAGCGAGCCGAAGCCGTGAAGCATGGCGTCACGATCAGCGAGATGGGTTTTGTCGACCCGTTCTACACCTACTACGACAGCAAGTTTCTCAAACGCCGCAGCCCTTATGTTCCGGCCGAGGGGTTGGCCAAGGATCTGGCCGAGTACAAACGCCTCGGCGTGCGCGTGCTTGGCGTCTATCCGCCGTGCTTGCAAGCGGAAGTCTATGAACTCCACCCCGATTGGCGGCGTATCGATCGCCCCGATGGGCAAGTCCCGCAGATCGATATGACGCAATTTCCCCATGGTGGAATGCTTTGCTTGCTCGGTCCGTATGGCGATTTCTTCATCGACGTGCTGGCCGAGATCACAACCGAGTTCCCGCAAGTCGATGCTTTCAGCTTCGATGGCCTGCACTACGGTGGCTTTTGTTACTGCGAACATTGCCGGGCGAATTTCAAACGCGACAGCGGCAAGGAGATTCCGCCGCCGAACATGGACGACCCCAACTTCCGCCGCTACCAGCACTGGGCAGATCGGAAGATGGAGAACCTCATCCAGCGAATGCAAACGCGCTTGAAAGGGATCAAGCCCGAGATGGCGCTGATCACGTGGACGACCAACGCGGGTCGCTGGGGCCACTTTCTATCGATCCCGCGCAACATGCCAACGCGGATGAACTTGCTGCTCGATGCGCCTGATCAAGAGTTCTGGCTCGACGAAACCAACCGCGGGCAAACCATTGTCCCCGCCTTTGCCAACGCCTACATCTGGGCGACGACCAATCACCGTGTGGCCTTTAGCGAGCCGTACCTGATGAGTCACGGCAATCCCTACGGAAAGGATGGCTTTCCGGCCCACGAAGTCGAACGGCGGATGATGCTGTCGCTGGCGTACGGCGCTGCCCCGAGCATTGCCGCCCTTCAGCCACCGCGTTTGCAGCGAGATTTGTACGACGTGATGGATCGGGTCCAAGAACGCAAACCCTGGTTGACCAACAAGCGGCCCGAACCGTGGGCGGCACTCTTGATGTCGGACAATACTCGCAACTTCTACGGACGCTCGGCAGGGCAAGTCGAAGACCGCTACATGTCGCACGTGCTTGGAGCATTTCGAGCAGGCGTCGAAGAGCATCTACCGACCACCGTCATCAATGACTGGAATCTCAACGACGAAGACCTGGCCAAGTACAAGGTGCTTGTTTTGCCAAACGCTGCGTGTTTGGACGACGCACAACTGGCAGCGATCGATCGCTTTGTAAAACGCGGTGGCGGCCTAGTCGCTTCGCTCGATACATCGCTGTTCAACGAATTCGGCGATCCACGCGCCGACTTCGCGCTGTCGGCAGTGCTTGGCGTTCGTTGGAAAGGCGTCGCGACCGCGAAGTCGCAGCCGCAGGAACTGGATGTCAACTTTGCCCAGGCGATTGGTCCCGACTACTGGGAGAAACGCAAGAACGCTTTCGACTTGCGAGTCGATTTCAAATCGGAACTGGCGACCGGACCGACGGCCGGGCGATTGCCCAAGGTCCTCGACGACGAGCCTGTAACGTTCAAGGGACCAGCACTGGCCGTGCAAGTGGTCGACCCGAAGGCGGCGACTGCCGCGACGTATGCGGGCAAGGGAGTGGCGGAAGCGGCGGGGCCGGCGATCATTACTCGCAAGCATGGAGAAGGGCGCGTTGTGTATTTTGCTACCGGAGTCGACGCTGCGCATTACTCGTATTCCTATCCCTATCAGCGGTCGCTGTGGGCCAGTGCTGTCCGCTGGGCTGGTAACAGTCCGCAACCGGTCGAAGTCGCGGCGCCGATGTGCGCTCATGCCAACCTCATGCGGCAGACGACCAAAAGCGGCGAGCGGCTGGTGCTGCATCTCTACAACGATGTGAATACCACGGCCGCGCATGGGCTGCCCGTTGACGATGTGCCGCTACGTGAAGAAACGCTGCCGATCCACGACATTCGGGTCCGATTTGCGCCGAACTATCGCATTTCGAAGATTTCTTGGGAACCGGAAGGGATCGAACTTGCGTCTGAGGTGACGCCCGAAGGGACCACCGTCGTGGTGCCCAAACTGGGAATTCATGGGATGGTGGTCGCTGAATTGGACGACAGCCCGAAGTGATGGAGCCGAAAGATGCCTAGCTCGCCGTCCCGCTCCGGCATTCGCTTTTCGCTTCGGACGCTGATGATTGTTGTGGCGATCGCCGCTTGCTGTCTGGGCTACGAACTCAACGCAGTCCGACAGCGCAAAGCCGCGCTGCAGGAACTGCGAAAGACCTTTCTGGCAGACGTTGTTACCTCGAAGGAGCACGAAGAGCGAAAGATGGTGGGGACTCCAGCCAAGCTACCAAGGCCCTGGTTGGTTCGGCGACTTATGGGTGACGAGGCGATCTACCAGATCACCTTCTATTCCAACATGGGAAACTACCAGCCGGCCGACAAGGCGCGGGCCAAGTGGATGTTTCCCGAAGCGGAAATATCGGAACGGGAGCAGCTGTTTGAACCTTGCCACCCAGGTTGCTTTCCAAGGGGGACACTTGTCGAAACGCCAGCCGGACAGAGAGCGATTGAAACGATTGCTGTTGGCGATCCTGTGACAAGCGTAAGGGGAGATGGTTCCCTTGAGTCGCTCAAGGTGCAATCGATCTTCAGGACTGAGAATCGCCTGTGGATTGTCGAGACTGATGCCGGCTCACTCACGACAACCGAAACGCAACCACTGCGGATGGCCGACGGTACGACCAAAGGAGCAGGCGAACTTGTGGCCGGCGATATTGTTTTGCGATTCGACGGCGCTCAAACTAACGAGGCGACTGTGGAAGGGGTGACCAAGACGGAGCGTATCGCGCAGGTGATCAACCTTGTTCTCGGCGATCGCCAGGCCTTTGTGGCGGGCGGCTTGGTCGTTCGCAGTAAGCCGCCCCGCGACCACTAGCACCGCTGGCATTGGCAATTCGTTGCGACTTTGACGGTTGTGTCAAGTTTGCCGCTGCGCCGCGACGAAGAACGATAGGGTATCTCAATCCCTTGTCGGGTGAACTCGCGTGACGTTTCTTTACGCCGCAGGCATTTTGGGAGGCGCCGTCGCCGCGCTGCCGCATGCCGTTTCGGCGGTGGGGAAGGCGTTCTCGCTCACAGGGGATGCTACGTCTACAAACAACACGAGCAGCGCGGCCTCGGTGCCGCCCGCCAGCGCTAGCGAATCCAGCATTGCTTCTTTGACCAAGCGATTGGCGTCGTTGGTGCGCTTGGCTGGAGTCCAGCCCAGCGACGATATTGTCGTGTCGGATGACGGCCGCGGCGGAGCCAAAGTGAGTGCGTCGCCGCAAGTCGCCGGCGTTGTCAGTCACGTGCTGGCCCAAAACCCGGACTGGGTTAAAGATTTTCAAGACTTGCTGAAGAACAGCCCCAACACGCCCATCGTGTTGAGCGCAAGTCAACAGGCCAGCAGCTCGATCGATCTCGCAGCTTAAGAATTCGCGTCGTTTCGCGAATGCTATTCTTCGTCACTCGCGGACGACTCCGCTTCGAGGACTTGCTTGAGTCGGCCCAGCGAGGCCTTCATCCCGTCGTCTACGGCTGATTTGCACATGGCGCACATCAGATTCATCGGGTAGGGAATCTCGCCATCGTACACCTGCCGCACGCTTGTGTTCCCGTCGGACCCTGTTGCGAGATAGATCCGCGTTGGGTTCGTTCCCACAAAGGGCTTTTGGAACCGGATCTCCATTTCGATTCGTTCATCCGGTTTGAGCGCCTTGATTTCCAATTGCCCGACGCCGACGTTTTGATTGTCACTTTCCCACTGAAAGATACTGCCTACCTCTCCAGGCGTTCCCCGATGGCTTGTTTTCGCTTGTGGATCGACTGCCAGCCACTCGTTGAACTGGCTTTGATTCCGAAGATCGGCGATAAAGGCAAAGACTTTTCCTTGTGGCGCCATCACCACGATTTCCCGTTCCGCAACATACGTGCGGGGCATACACGCGGCGATCAGAAAGGGGGCCGCGACGAGGCAAGCCACGACGATTGCCAGTCGAATGAGCCACTTTTTCATGACTTGCTCCTCGAAATGTTGTTGAAACGAAGTTAGTGTTTTTGAGCGATCTGGATCAGGTTTCCGCAGGTGTCGTCGAAAACGGCTGTGGTTACCGGTCCCATGGCAACCGGAGGCTGCGTGAAAGTTACGCCTGCGGCACAGAGCCGCTCGTATTCGGCTTGAACGTTGTCTACCCCGAACGAAGTAAAGGGAATGCCATCGTCTACGAGGGCTCGCTTGAAGGGGCCTGCCGCCGGATGCTCATCGGGCTCAAGCAACAGTTCCACGCCGTCCGGATGGGCAGGGCTCACGACAGTGAGCCAGCGATGCTCGCCTAGGGGAATGTCCTCTTTTTTTTGAAAACCAAGCACGTCGGTGTAAAACTTCAGAGCCTTAGCCTGGTCGTCCACGAGGACGCTTGTCACAACGATCTTGATCATGCGATCACCTTTTACAGCCAACGTTTGACAATGGCTTTGAGCGGTGTGGTATCGAGGTAGTGGAACTTGAATTTGCCTTGTCGCTCGGTTGTCACGAGCCCAACCTCTTCGAGAACGGCAAGATGCTGCGAGATTGCCTGGCGGCTGAGCGACAGGTTGTGCTTCATCGTGAGGCGCGCGCAGAGTTCAAACAGGGTTTGACCGTTGCGATCGTGCAATTCGTCGAGAATCGCGCGCCGCGCCGGAACTGCGATCGCCTCGTATATGTCTGACATGAGCGAACCATCCCGCGTTAGCGGGTCGGTCCGAAAATGCGGTTGTTAATTAGACCCAGTTCAACTGCCAGGAGACGCCGTAGCGGTCGGCCAACCAGGCGAACTGGCGGCTGAAACCATAATTGCCTTTGGGCATCAGGAACTGCCCTCCTTTGCCCAGTTCGTCGCAGGCTGCCTCGAGTTGCTCGAGCGAGTCGCAGTCGACGAAGAACGAAAACGAGGGCGTGAACGTGAATGCGTGCGTTACGGGACTATCAATGCACTTCACGTTCAGGCCGCAAATCTCGAAGTTGGCCAACTTGATCGAGCCTTCTTTACCTTGCTCGCCTGCCTTGTAGCGTTCGGCCGACGTCACCTTCGATTGCGGAAAAAGGCTGGTGTAGAGCGACATGGCCTCTTCGGCCTTGCCCACGAACATCAAGAAGGGAGAGATTTGCATGGCGGACCACCTTTGTTGAATCAATGGAGGGAAACTTAGCACCAGGTCCGTCTGGGTCGCGTCTTGTGTGGGCTCATGATAGGCAAGCCGTGGCTTGCCTGTCAAGTGTTTGTTTTTCGATTTGGAAATCGCTAAAGTTCACTCCGCATAACTTCGGGAGCTCGCTCTCGACACAGGGCGTTGTCAACTAACGGGCCGCCGAGCCGCTAGTTGCAAACGGAGGAAGAGACGTGCTAACACGTGACGAGGCAATCGATGTTTTGGTCAACAAAGATGATGCAATACATGACACTGTATCGCTGACTGGTCACGCGCTGTTTCTCGTCATTCTGTGCGAAGCCGCGATAACTGCGATGGAACTGAACGACGAAATGTATGCACAATGTTTTAGCTTGATTCAGGCGTGCCTAAACGTCCTAAACGGGGAACAAATTGCTGTCAAAGTGTTCGAAGAGTTCATTTTTGTGGATGACGACAATCGTCGAGGATTCCTCGAATTGAGTACGGAAGACCCATCAAACGAAGTTTTCTGGATGCTACTTACCAATACGGCAGGATGGTACGGAGCGCTCGCTTCGCGACAGCAAGGCACGCAGACCTACCTTCGAGATGTAGAAGATCCGTTTAGCTTAAACCGCATCTTCTGCGATTTTCGTACGGAGCCTGGTCAGGTTGTGCCTTGGAAATACGGTGCCGATGTGTTTCGCTTTGTGGCAGACTCATTTCCAGGCACGCTGGATGACGACTGGTGCCCCATTGATTATGGGCAAGCGAAAGTGGCCTTACTCAGGTTCATTGGCAGCAGTGGGGTGTAGTCGGCGCGGATCTCATCAGGTTGAGACCGAAACAAAAAAGCACGGACGAGATGTCCGTGCCTCTTGTTAGGCGACGTCGCTGGACGACGGACAGGATTGTCCGTCCTACGTTGCGGCTACTCTGGCTTTAATACCACGACAGCCATGGGTGGCAGCGTGATCTGGACGCTGGCGGGGCGGCCGTGGGCTTCGGTGTCGGAGGCTTGAACGCCTGGGAAGTTCCCCACGTTCGATCCGCCGTACCATTCCGAGTCGCTGTTGAAGATCTCGCGGTACCAAGTCTTCTTGGGCACGCCAATCGGGAAATTCTGTCGCACGACGGGCGTGAAATTGCAGACGACCACCAGGAAGTCGTCCGGGTCTTTGCCTCGGCGGACGTAGGACAAGGCGCTGTCGTGGCCGTTGTGGCAATCGATCCACTCGAAGCCTTTGTAGCTAAAGTCGACCTGGTGTAAGGCCGGCTCGCGTTTCAGCAACGCGTTCAAATCGGCAACCATCTTTTGCACGCCGCCGTGCGTACCGTAGTCGAGCAAGTCCCATTGCAGCGATTGGTCGTGGTTCCACTCGTTCCACTGGGCGAAGTCCGAGCCCATGTAGAGGAGCTTTTTGCCCGGGTGGGTCCACATGTAGGCGTAGAGCAACCGCAGGTTCGCGAACTTCTGCCACAGGTCGCCCGGCATTTGGCCCAACAGCGAGCCCTTGCCATGAACGACTTCGTCGTGCGACAGCGGTAATGCAAAATTCTCGCTGAACGCGTAGATCAAGCTGAACGTCAACTCGCCGTGGTGGTGTTGGCGGTGGATCGGATCGTGCTTCATGTAGCGGATGGTGTCGTTCATCCAGCCCATGTTCCACTTGATGCTGAAACCAAGGCCGCCGGTCTCGGTGGGGTGTGAAACACCGCCCCAAGAGGTCGATTCCTCGGCGATGGTCAACACGCCTGGGAAACGAGCATGCGACTCGCGGTTGAATTCGCGGAGCAAATCGATCGCTTCGATGTTCTCGCGACCGCCGTAACGGTTGGGGAGCCATTCCCCTTCCTTGCGGCTGTAGTCGAGGTAGAGCATCGAGGCAACCGCGTCGACGCGTAGCCCGTCGATGTGGTACTTGTCGAGCCAGAACAAGGCGTTGCTGACCAGGAAGTTCCGCACTTCGTGCCGGCCATAGTTGAAGATCATCGTGCCCCAGTCGGGGTGCTCACCCATACGCGGATCTTCGTGTTCGTACAAAGCGCTTCCGTCGAAGCGGCGCAGGCCGTGCGCGTCTTTCGGGAAGTGGGCGGGCACCCAGTCGAGAATCACCCCAAGGTCGTGCTGGTGGCAGTAGTCGACAAAGTACATGAAGTCTTCGGGCGTGCCGTAGCGGCTGGTCGCGGCGAAGTAGCCAACCGTTTGATACCCCCAGCTCCCCGTGAACGGATGCTCGCTGACGGGCAAGAGTTCGATGTGGGTGTAGCCCATCCGCTTGCAGTAATCGACCAGTTGGTGGGCCAGGTCGCGGTACGACATCCAACCGTTGTGGCGGTTCCAATCTTTTCGCCACGAGCCCAAATGGCACTCGTAAATCGAAATCGGTTGTTCGAGTTGATTGGTCTCGCGGCGGCGGCGCATCCAGTCGCCGTCGTTCCAGCTATGGCGATTGAGATCGGCGACGACCGAGGCCGTGCGCGGCGGTAGTTCGGCGGCGAAGCCGAACGGGTCGCACTTGTCGATCACTTCACCCCATTGGCCTTTGACCCGCAGCTTGTATTTCTCGCCAGCGGCGAGACCGGGAATAAACAATTCCCACACGCCGCTATTCTCGCGGCGGTGCATCGGGTGGCAGCGGCCATCCCAACCGTTGAAGTCGCCAACGATGCTGATGGCCTGAGCGTTGGGAGCCCATACCGCGAAATTGACGCCTTGAACTCCTTGGATCTCACGGAGTTGGGCGCCGAATTTTTCGTAGGCGTCTAAGTGCCGACCTTGGCCGAAGAGGTGGAGGTCGAAATCGGAGAGCATCGCGGGAAAGGCGTACGGGTCGTGAATCGTCGTCACTCTTCCATCCTCGTTCTGAACGCGCAACTGATAGGTAGGGGCTTCTCCGACGCCGAAATCGGGGCAAAGTCCCTCGTACAATCCGCTCGGATGGACCTTGCGCATCATCCGGGCTTGTCCGGAAGATCGTCCATGAGCCGTATCGAGAATCCACGCCTGACGTGCATTTGGCAAGAGGGCGCGGACCGCAGTTGCGCGGCGACCGTCGCATTCGACCGGATGTGGCCCCAGAACCATACGCGGTTCCGGGTTGCCGAGGTTTAACAGCCGATCGATCGATTCCAACGATACGCTAGTCCGCACAACACACTCCAGTTTACCTAAAAATCAACCTAAGGTCTTATCAACATCACTAGCCGAGAATGAAGCCCCGCATCGCTGCCAAAAGGGGCAAATGCACGCCGTTATTGGCGTGGAAGAATGGTCTCGCGAGTGCGTTCCAAAAAGGCCTGTGCACCCGATGTCAGTCGTCCCCACATCGATGTGGAACCACTCGGCGGGGCGACAGCCGGAACCGGGTTCGAGTTAGCAAATCGGCGGCCCATGCGATTGCGAAACGCCCGCGAAGGAGCAGGAACGCCCGAGGGGACCGGAGCCGACATTTTGTCTGCGTGATCGGTGTCGCGGTGATTCGTTTCGGCATCGGGGCCCTGGTCGAACCGCCAGGCACGCACCTCAACCTGGTGGATCCCCAGAGCGCGATCGACGCGCCGCCAAAGGTCGTCGTTCTTGATGGGCTTCCATTGCCCGAACGATTCCCATTGCCAACTGTTCTCGCGCCACTGCTCCAAACCGAATCGCAATCCGCGGCTGACATAGCTGCTGGGCGTGATCAACGTCACCTTGGCAGGATGGTCGATCGCTTCCAGGCCGCGGACGACACTCAGAAGATCTAGCCGGTCTCCCAGGACTTCGGGTTCGTCGTCGGACGCTTCGAACCGGAAGCTGCCCTCGACCGCTTCCAGGACAAACCGCCAGCGGCCGCGTTTTGCGCCTTGGGCATTGGTTCGTGTCGAAGCTTCCGAGAACAGCAGGTAATGAGGCGTGGCGACGGTACTCATGGCGTCAATTCGCTGCGGGCAGTACGGAAGGCCGAATCACTTGGTCTTCTTCCCATTCGTTCCGGCATCAGCCGGTTAGGCGAATGGACCAGCCAGTGTCAAAAGGGGCATTGCTGGTGTGAAAGTAGCTATCGGAACAAAATCGTTTGCCGCTGAACTTTCTCTAGTCGATACGATTTATCGCTACGCGGCGCACAAGTGGACCGAGCGATTTGCCACAGAGAGTACAGAGGCCTCAGAGAAAAGTGGCACAGACAATCCTGTCTGTGCGCGGTTGGCTTGCTCTAGCTAGAAGTTGATGAGCAGCAGGAAACTCAAAGAAGAGTGTCCAAGAAGTGGTGATTAATTGATTGATGATTGTTGATTTGTGATTTGTGATTTGCGAAGTCGGAAACTTCTCTCTGAGACCTCGGAGACCGCTGTCGCTACAACCATTTACGCCTTAAAGCAGGCCACTTTGTGCGTCGTTCCCAGCAGCTGGGGCGGAGATTGCTTGCAAGAGTCATCCCCAATGGGGCAACGGCCCACGAAAGGGCAGCCGGGATATTCTTTTGTCGATGAAGGCGGGTCGCCTTTTAGCAAAATGCGATGGCGGGCGCGGTCTTTGGCGGGGTCGGGAATAGGGGCGGCCGACCAAAGAGCCTGCGTGTAGGGGTGTTTTGGATTCGTTTGAATCGTCTTGCGGTCGGCCAATTCGACGATGTGGCCGAAGTACATGACGCCGACGCGATGGGCGATGTGCTGGACAACAGCCAAATCGTGCGTGATGAAGATGTACGAGACGCCTAATTCTTGCTGCAAGTCCATGAGCAGATTGACGACTTGGGCCTGAATCGACACATCCAAGGCCGAAACGGGCTCATCGCATAAAATCAACTTCGGCTCGACCGCCAGCGCTCTTGCGATTCCGATCCGCTGGCGTTGCCCGCCGCTGAACTCGTGCGGGTAGCGATTGAGGAATCGCGGGTCGAGGCCCACCAACTCCATCAGTCGCATCACTTCGAATTTGCGATCGTTTGACGAGCCGAGGTTATGAATCTCCATCGGCTCCCGCAGAATCGAACCGACCGTCAACCGTGGATTGAGCGACGCATACGGGTCCTGGAAGATCATCTGCACTTCGCGGCGCAGCGGCAACATTTGCGACGAGGACAGCCCATCGATCCGCCGATCACCAAGCCAGACCTCTCCCGAGGTAATCGGTGCCAACCCGACTACCGCGCGAACCATGGTCGACTTGCCGCAACCCGACTCGCCAACGATTCCCAGCGTTTCGCCGGGGCCGACGTCGAGGCTCACCCCATCGACGGCCCGCACCACCGCTGGCGAAGGGAAGAAGCCCTCCCATTTGGTGATGGGGAAGTGGACCTTCAAGTTGACGAGCTTGAGGACCGATTTTGGCGGTTGAATTGGCGAGGACGTCTCGGCGAGTTGCGCGCTAAGCACGTGCGACCTCCTCGGCCGTGATGGGCTTCGTTGAAATGTCGAACAAACAGGCGTGATGATGGCCCGGCTTGGGTTCGACGAGCGGAGGCAATTTGTCCTTGCAAATCTGTTCCATGTATTTGCAGCGCGGATGGAAGGCGCAGCCACTGGGCGGTCGCGACATATTAGGTGGCTGACCAGGAATCGCCTGCAACCGTTCCACCCCTGTGTCGTTCGGTTTGGGAATCGACTCGAGCAACCCCAGCGTATAAGGGTGCATGGGGTCGGCAAAAATCTGGTTGAGCGGGGCCTCTTCGACGACTCGCCCGCCGTACAGCACGGCAACGCGCTGGCACATATTGGCCACCACGCCCAGGTTGTGGGTGATCAGGATGACCGCTGTACCCTCGGTCTTCTGCAAGTCGCGGATCAAGTCGAGCACCTGCGCTTGGACCGTTACGTCGAGCGCCGTCGTCGGCTCGTCGGCAATTAACAGGTCGGGCTTGCAACTGAGGGCCATCGCGATCATGACGCGCTGCCGCATCCCGCCGCTGAATTCGTGCGGATACTGGTGGACCCGCTGCTCTGGCGACGGAATGCCGACTTGCTCGAGCATCGAGACGGCGTACGACATCGCTTGCCGCGAGGTGTGCTTCAAGTGAAGCATCGTCATTTCGGAGAGCTGCTCGCCAACGGTCATGAACGGGTTCAGCGCCGTCATCGGATCTTGAAAGATCATCGCGATGTTGCGGCCGCGACGAAGTCGTAATTCTTCTGGCGACAGTGCCAAGAGATCGACGATATGGCCGTCGTCTTGCTGAAATAAGGCTTTGCCGCTGGTAATCTTGCCTGGCGGCATGGGGATCAGGCCCATCATCGCCAAATTGGTCACGGATTTGCCCGAGCCCGATTCGCCGACAAGCCCGAGTGTTTCGCCCTTTTCGAGGAAGAACGAAATGTTGTTGACCGCGCGAACGATGCCTTCGTCGGTACGAAATTCGACCGAGAGGTTCTCGACTTGCAACAATGGCTTGGGCTTGGTCAAGGATGTTCCTCTACGACTTATTCTTCAAGTGCGGGTCGAGCACGTCACGCAGGCCGTCGCCTAGGTAGTTCAGCGCGAACATCGTCGACGACAGCGCTGCGCCGGGAAAGACAACGAGCCACCAGCGGGTCCGGATCGGATTAATTACTTCCGCGGCATCTTTCAGGAGCAGTCCCCACGACACATTAGGAGGACGAACCCCTAATCCAAGGAACGAGAGAGTTGCCTCGAACAACATCACGCTGGGAATCGTGAGCGTGAGATAGACGATGACGATGCCTAAGACGTTGGGAATCAAGTGGCGAAAAATAATCCGCGGAGAACCGGCACCGATCACGCGGGCTGCGTCGACGTATTGCTCCGTCTTCAGTGAGAGGATTTGCCCACGGACTACACGTGCCATGGTCAGCCACGACACCAGGCCGAGAAGAATCAAGAAGACGCCTAGGACGCCGATGTGTCGTTGTTCGAGCCAGCGAGCGACTTGCGGCTCCGTCACAATCGCCATGGCGACGATCACGATGAATAGAAAGGGAACCGCGTACAGGGTATCGACGAGGCGCATCATGGCCTGATCGACCCAGCCGCCCGCGTAGCCGGAGATCGCTCCGTAGGTGACGCCGATCACTAGCGAGACGAACGTCGCGGCCAAGCCCACAAGAATTGAGACTCGAGCACCCCAGAAAATGCGGGAAAGGACATCGCGTCCTAACGCATCACGTCCGCAAATCGACGGAATACACCAATCGCCAAAAATGCCAAGCCGCAGCCGCGTTAGCGTGTGCGAGATGAAATCGAGTTGGCCCCATAGTCGAGCAATCGGGTTGATAATCGTGGGCGGCGTCCTGGCATCGGTTTGTTTCGACCGTTCGTCAAGATATTTGCTCCACGTTTCGGTCGGACTCATCACGCTGTTGTCGGGCTGACGCAGTTCGAGCCGAATGGCCTTGAAGTTAGGCTCCGCGAATTGCTCGTCTAATATCTGGTACGACGGAGATTGGAATGGCAACAGCGGGGTAACGACGGCCAGGATCGCAACCACGTTCAAGAAGATCAACGAGATCATTGCCGGACGGTTGCGTTTCAGTCGCTTCCAGGCATCTTGCCAAAGCGACGTTCCTTTCAGCGACGCCGCCTCCACCAGCATCTGGCGATAGTGATCCAGATCTTTCGGCTTGCGAGCAGGTTGTGAATTGGGTGGACTGGCCACGGACATTGACTATTCCACCTTCACGCGCGGATCGACCACTGCATAAGCGATATCGACCAGGTTATTCATGATCACGAGTGCGAGAGCGTAGACCATCACCATTCCGATGCACATGGGCCAGTCTCTTTGGTTCGCTGCCTCGACGAAAGAGCGCCCCATCCCCGCGATGTTGAAGAGGCTTTCGAGCACCAGCGAGCCCGTCAGCACGCCGGCCGTTGCCGGTCCCAAGAAGGTAATCACTGGCAACAGGGCACCTCGCAGCGCGTGTCCAAAGACAACCTTGTATTCTGGAAGTCCCTTGGCATGGGCAGTACGGACGTAGTCGCGGTGCAACTGTTCGAGCATACCCGTGCGGGTCAATCGGGCGATGTATGCGGCGTATGGGAGGGCCAAGCACACGCCCGGCAGGATGAGTTGCTTCAATTGGCCCCAACCGCCCGCGGGAAACCAGTTGAGCCAAAAGACGAACACAATCAAGGCGATGCAACCCAGCACGAAGCTCGGGACTGAAATGCCGATGGTCGCGACGCCCATGATCCCCCAGTCGATTGAGGTCCCGCGGCGCGAAGCGGAAATCACTCCTGCGGCAATGCCAAACGTCGTCGCCAAAGAGAGCGAGAATATCCCAATCGATACCGAGATCGGGAACCCCGCCGCGATGACCTGATTTACCGTGTAGTCTTCGAGCTTCATGCTCGGCCCGAAATCAAAACGGCAAGCGCTAAGCAAGCTGTCGAGGTATTGTTTCAGGGGTGGATCGTTCAGGTGGTACTTCGCTTCCATATTTCGCAGAATGATTTCGGGCACTCTGCGCTCGCTGGCGAAGGGACCTCCAGGCGCCAGCCTCATGAGGATAAAGGTGATCGTAAACACGGCCCACAGGGTCAGCAGCATGAAGAAGAGCCGCCGCCCAACGATCAAAACAATGCCGAGGAATGATTTCCAAGTTTTGGAATTCAAGGCTTGCTCCCCGCGGGGCTATCGTCCGAAACGGAAATCGTGGTGAGCGAGTGGACGTTTCGGTCGCACAAGTGCCATCCTTTGACGCGCGGCTTCACCATGTTGACCGAAGTGTAGTAGTAGATCGGGATGATCGGTTGTTCTTCGAGCAGAATCGTCTCGGCTTCGCGAAACAAGGCCATCCGCTTTTTCGGGTCGAGTTCTTCCTTGGCCTTCTCAATAAACTCATCGTACTGTTTGTTGCTGAAGCCGGTTTGATTGTTGGGGCCGTCGGTCACCCACATATCGAGAAAGGTGTTGGGGTCGGGGTAGTCGGCCGTCCAGCCCGCGCGGGAGATGTGATAGTTCATCGTCGACTGGTTGTTGAGGAACGTACCCCACTCCAAGCTTTGCAACTCGACCTGGATCCCCAGGTTTTGCATTAAGTGCTGCTGAACGACCTCGGCGATTTGCTGGTGAAAACCGAGTGCGTTGAACTGGATCCGCAGTTTGGGCAATCCTTCGCCATTAGGAAATCCCGCTTCCGCCAACAACTCACGAGCCTTGGCCGGATTGTATTCGTCCCCTTCAGGCCGGTCGTATCCCGCGAACAGTGGAGGAACAAATCCTCGCGCGGGGATCTGCCCGGCCTTCACCACCTTCTCGGTAATCGCCTTCTTGTCGATGGCCATGTTCAGGGCATGGCGAATGCGCTTGTCCTTAAGGCCATCGGTGGTCGTGTTGAGCCGCAGAAAGTAGATCGCCATCATCGGGGCCGCCTTCCAATCGGACTTCATCTTCTTCAAGTCGTCGATCACCGAAAGCGGGATGTAGTTCGTCCAATCGATTTGGCCGTTGACATACATGTTGAGAGCCGTCACTTCGTTGCCGATCACCATCACGTCGACCACGTTGAGTTTGATCCCGTCGGCGTTCCAGTACGACTCGCTCTTCCGCAAACGGATACGGTCTCGCAAACGGCGAAACTCGATTTTGAAGGGCCCGTTACTGACGATGTTCTTGACCTGGGTCCAGTTGGGGGAGCCATGCTTCTCGACGCACTTTCGATTCACTGGATAAAGGGGATAGAACGCCAGCAGGTCCTTAAAGTACGGCGTGGGATAGTTCAACTCGAAAACGAACGTTTGAGGATTGGGGGCTTTGATGGCCACCGTCGACGAAAACTCGGGGAGAATCGCTTTACACCGCTCCACTCCAGGATTTGCCGACAGGGAAAACAGCTTTTCTCCTTCGCCATCGATCTCGACGCTAATCGTCGCCCGTGGAGATGGCGTATGAGCCGCGGGGGTTTGCGAGTCGATCGTTTTCGCGGGCGAGTTATCAGTAGCCGGCTCTTCGATCTTTTTGAGAACGCCGAATTTTTCGGGGTCGCCTGTATCCTTGAGAAAAATCTCGACGCGTTGGCCAACCGTGAGCTCACCTGAGTTGTAGGCCTTTGCACCGCGAATGTAGTAAAGCTGGTAGCTGTATTCCGAGGCCGTCCGCGGCATGAGCAGCCGCCGCCAGGAGTAAAGAAAGTCGTCGGAGGTGACCGCCTCGTCTGGTGTACGGGGATCGTTGTCCGTCCACTTCGCGTTGGAACGCATCTTGAACGTATACGTCTTTTGATCCTCTGAGATCTCCATCGACTCCGCGGCCGCAGGGCGCGCAGCGGTGCGCACGTTGCCGTAGTCGTCAACGCCCAGCGCTTCATCGGGGGCGATGCGAAGCAATCCTTCGAACACGGCGTCGATCAACCGGCCTTCGGGTTCGCCTGTGGCTAGTGCCGAGTCGACCGTTTTTACTTCCGTGCCGTTGTTGAAGGCGAAGTCGGCCTGGGGAAGTGGAGGGAAGGATGCGGAGTAAGCCAACGCAGCAACAAGGAGCACCAATCCGAACAACGGAAACCAGCGTCGAATGGATGCCATCATGCGTTGGGTCTTCCTATGGTCTTCCTAAGCAAACGCGCAGGGAGCGTAGCTTGAAAAGAAGCTCGCGCGACTACTTCCAATGGAGGGCGGCTTTAGCATTGAGTCGGCCGCTAGAGAAAGCAACAGGGGCTTATTGGTTACGTTAGGCGGCGCGTTAGCGCCTTGCCCCAATTGTTGGGGGGCCGCTAGATTTTCCCGCCGTTTTTTGGGGGATATCAAAAACGCTGCACCCACTTTGCGGGAAATCTAAGAATTTCTGAGTACATTTCGACGAGCCTACATATTTCCAAAGCTCCCCCGTTTCGCATAGGATGCCAAGTGGACTTGGTGATTTTTACTTTTCACGTACGCGATTCCGTCGTACCTCCAAGTTCAACCGTTTTACTCCTCTTTTCCTTTTAGGGAGACGAAGCGGCAACTTGTCGACATACCTCCAACGCGGGTCTCGTGATGAACGAGGCTCACACAACTGGGTGGTTCAGGACGGTTCGCGCTGCCTAGGCTCGCGGTTGTCTAACACGCCCTCGCGTTGGAATGACTGTTGGCTTTAGTGGCTGAGGTTCGTTTCCCAGAGACAAGGCGCTTGTCTGTTATGGTGACAACCATCACTCGAAAAATGTCGCCCCTCGAGGCGGAGAGCCAAATCGACGCCGAAAGGGTTGCCCAAGTGACGCCCGAGAAACTGGGGCTAAACCCCCTGCCTGACACTTCGGCGACGCGCTTGGTTCGGTGGTTCCGTTTGTTCTCCGATGAGACGCGAGTGCGAATCGTCCACTACCTCACGCAGTGCGAAGAACTAAACGTTCGGACGCTGTGCGAGTTGCTCAACCAGAGCCAGCCCGCCGTGAGCCATCACCTGGCGATGCTCAAGGAAGAGGGGCTGGTGGAGATCCGTCGCGACGGAAAGCACAACTACTATCGGTTGGTCCCCAAGGAATTCGAGGGTATCGCCGGGCAGCTCTTTTCGCTGAGCCCCAATCCCCACCGGATCGTCCTCCCAACGGCCGTGCTCAGCATGGTCGACCAAGCTCCTTAGCGCGGAGCGTTGGTGTAATCGTCAGTAGGCCGGACAATCTTGTCCGGCGCGGCGGAGGTGAGCTACCACCAGGTTGCTTTCAGAATTTCACGCCAAAGTGGTCTTCTAAGAACGCCGTCTTGGGACAGCCATTCGAGTCGAGGTACTGGTTATCTCGATGCGTTTCAATCTCTACCACCAACCGCTCTCCATGTTTCCCGGAAAGCTGCTCCGGCACTTCGTTCGTAAAAAGAATCAGTCGATCAACGCTGTTCGACGTAGCAAGCTTGTCAATCAAGTCCTGTCCGCCTGAGGGATCCGTGACGACCAGCAATTTGAGCGACTGATTGCCGCGAATCGCCTCCACGACCTCGGCCGATAAATAGTCGGGGGATAGCCAAAGAGACTTGAGCGTCGTCGCCTTCCCAAGAAACTGAGCGATGTTGGCAGCGGATGCGACCCCACCTCTCTTGTTGGCTTGCTTCGCGGCCTTACCCGAATGGATGAGCATGAGAAACTCGATCCGTGCCGGTTCTCGACTCGCCAGTTCCTTATCGGTGGGCAGCACGAGAGTTACAAGGCGCGAACGCTTGTGGGATGGTGGATCGTCCGAGCGGCAAAACGTCGCATTCATGCCGAAAAACATCACGGCAGCCAAGCACGTCGACGCACCCGCAGGCACATTCATCGTTTGGTCCAAACGGAGTTATCTCGCGGGCCCACCTTAATGTAGCCAATAGCAAGGTTTTCATTGATTTCAATGTACCCGCCCGAGTGCCAGGCGCCGCGGTCGGTCGGCACGTCGTTCGGTGTTGCCGGACAATCTTGTCCGGCCATGGATGGCAGTTCGGTAAAAAGTGTTTGACACCCGAAGATACCGGGGCATATGCTGACAGTGTTCGCCCGACCTGTCGCTCCGATTACCTTTCCCTCTTGATGCTCCCAGCGACAGACCGCACGACCAAATGCTTGTGGGTTTCGCACCATGCAGGCAGACCCTACAGGGTGCGTTGGTTCATATTCGTAGGTCGAACGTTACGCGACAATCGCGGCCCGCTTAACTAGCTGGCCACATTGCCACGCGACGCCACAGTGGGTTACGCGTACACCGCGGCCGGCTGCGGTCGCGATGCCAAAACGTGCTATCAAGCACGTTGCCTGATTCCCTGTCGCCAGTTTTTCGGCTGTCAGCGAGTCCGTACGCGTGACCTGCGAAAGGACGCGAGCGCATGATCTCCCGCGCGAATCTCTCTTCGGTCGATGGCTCGGCGGATGCTTCTGCCGGCGACGTTCCCTATCCGGGAATTCCGACAACGTGCGACGGATCGGAAACGGTCGTCCATGTCGAGGTCCATATCACGCAGGCCGCGGGTGCTTATCCGATCACGAGTTCGACCCTCATGGGAGGTGGCTACAACGCCGCCGTGATGAACGGCGTGCAGAACCTGTGGGGAGATACGCTGATCTTTTTCGAGCCGGAAAGCGAGCACTCGGCCGCTTCCTTCTGCGAAGGCTTCGCGGCAGCCGGAGGGCGGGTGACCAATTTCACCTCGGGCCAAGGCCTCGTCTTGATGAAGGAGGTCCTCTACACCATCTCCGGCAAACGTTTGCCCGTCGTGATGAACATCGGTGCGAGAGCTCTCACCAGCCAAGGACTGAACGTGCATGCTGGCCACGACGACGTGATGAGCGTTGCCGACGTGGGCTGGGGCATGCTCTTCTGCCGCAACGCGCAGGAGTCGGGAGACTTGTGCCTCATCGCGCGGCGTGTCGCCGAGGCATCGTGCACCCCTTTCTTCAATGTTCAGGATGGTTTTCTCACCACACACACGGTGGAAAAGACCCGGCTGATTGAGCCGGAGTTCATGAAGGAGTTCGTCGGCGATCCTAAGACGAAGTTGATGAACCTGATGGACCCGCGCAGCCCTGTGATGACCGGGGTCGTGCAGAATCAAGACTCGTACATGAAAGGGAAGATCGCCCAGCGGTGGTACTACGATCAAGTGGCTCCGGCACTGCGAGAAGCCTTTCGCGTCTTCCGTGAAAATACCGGTCGCTCGTACGACATGGTGATGCCATATCGCTGCGATGATGCCGATTTCATCATCGTAGGCATGGGCTGTTACATGGAAACCGTGCAGGCCACCGTCGACTACCTGCGAGAATCGCGAGGATTGAAAGTCGGTTGTCTCAACGTTTGCTGCTTCCGACCGTTTCCCGCCATCGAGATGGTTGAGGCTCTGAAACATTGCCAAGCGTTCACGGTTCTAGAACGAATGGACGATCCTCTGTCGACCACAGGCAACCATCTCACGCGGGAAATTAAAGCGGCCTTTTGCGACGCAGTGACGGGGCAAAATGGCCATGAAAAGATCGCCGCAGCCCCCAAGATTTACTCGGGATCAGCCGGCTTAGGGAGTCGCGATGTTCGCCCTGGCGACATCATCGCGGTAGTCGACAACATGCGAGAGGACGGCTCCGACTACTTCTGCATCGGCATCGATCATCCGCTCAATTTGAAAGTGACGGTCGATCCGGACCTTCGCGAGCCCGGCAGCTTCTCGATGCGCGGGCACAGCATCGGCGGTTTTGGTTCGGTCACGACCAACAAGGTCATCGCAACGATCGCGGGCGATGTCTTTGGCAAGGACGTGCAAGCCTATCCGAAGTACGGTTCGGAAAAGAAAGGCCTGCCGACGACGTACTATCTTACGATCGCTCGCAATCACGTGCTGTTGCACAGCGAGCTCAAGTACGTCGACCTGGTGGTGCTGAACGACACCACGGCCTTACACAGCGGCAATCCACTCGTCGGGCTCATGCCGGGCGGTGCCCTGGTCATGCAGTCGTCGTTTACCGATCCGCTCGACGTATGGCGCCGCATTCCTCCGCACCATCGACGGACCATTCAAGAACGCAAGATCCATGTTTACTACGCCGACATGGTGCAAATCGCCCGCGAGATGGCCAGCCTCGCCGATCTCCAGATGCGGATGCAGGGGATCGTTTTGTTAGGCGGGTTCTTAAAGCTAACTCCCTACGGCCGCGAAAGCGGCATGAGCGCCGACCAGGTTTACGCGGGCGTCGAAAAAGCTCTCCGCAAGTATTTCGGCAAACGGGGCGACAGAGTCGTGCAAGACAATCTCGCTTGCGTCCGGCGCGGCTACGAAGAACTCCGAGAGATCCCCCAAGAAATCATGCAAGAAGCCATTGCAGCCGTTTAGCAATCGCGACCATTCATTTTCCAAGACAAGCACTAACGAACTTCAAGACGAAAGAGCAACGCATGGCTACGGATATTACAGAAAACAAACCTTCGATGAATGAAGCCGGTCCCCAAGATCCCTACAACAACAATACTTACGGCACATTGGTCGACGGTTCCTACAAGGAAGTATCGCTGCCGATCCTGGACGTCCACGATTTCAACGATCGAATCATTCGATGCTACGAGGAAGGAACGGCCGAGATTGGATTGCCTGCGGATTTGGGACTGGCCCGCTCCATAGTTCCGGCTGGCACGGCGAACCTGCGCGACTTCAGCTACATCGCACCCGAGTTGCCGCAGTACATCCCTGGCAACTGTACAGGCTGCATGGATTGCGTCACGCTTTGTCCCGATACGGCCATCCTAGGCAAAGTCTTGTCCGAATCGGAATTGGATCAGAAACTGGCCGCCATCAACGACGAAGCGGACCGAGAACTCTTTCGCAGCCAATGGTCCAAGACGCGTAAATACTACGATGGTCCGGCCAAGAAGCTCGGCGAAGGGGGGATGTTCTCGATCATGATCGACCCCAGCAAGTGCAAGGGATGCGCGGAATGCGTGACGGTTTGCGACGACTTTGCGCTCAAAATGATCCCCAAGTCGGAAGAGGTGATGATCGAGTCGCGTAAGAGCCATCGCATGTTCAAGCAGGTTGGTCCCTCCAACAGGAAGTACGTGAGCGACAACTTGCTCGTCGACATGATGCTCAAGGAGGAAACGCACGTTTACACCGGTGGCGCGGGAAGCTGTGCCGGATGTGGTGAAGGGACGGCGCTGCGAATGCTTTGCGCGGCAACCGGAGCCAAGTACGGCGACGATTGGGGCATCATTGCCGCTACGGGCTGCAATACCGTCTATACGTCGACATATCCGTACAATCCGTATCTTGTTCCCTGGATCAACTCTCTTTTTGAAAATGCGCCCGCGACGGCTCTTGGCGTTCGCGCCAGATGGGATCAAATGGGCTGGGACGAGAAGCCTTTGTGGTGCATCGGCGGCGACGGCGCGATGTACGACATCGGATTCCAAGCCCTCTCGCGAATGCTCGCGTCGGGCGAACGGATCAAGATCTTCGTGCTCGATACGCAGGTCTACTCCAACACCGGCGGGCAAGCCTCGACTTCCTCGTACATGGGTCAGAACACCAAGATGAGTGTCCATGGAAAGGCGATCGCCGGCAAACAAGAACGGCGCAAGGAGATCGCGCAGATCGCCATCATGCACCCGCGCACCTACGTCTCGCAAACGACCTGCGCGCACACCAACCACTTCTACCGCAGTGTGATCGAAGCGCTGGAGTTCGACGGTCCGGCGCTGGTTTGCTGTTACACCACCTGCCAACCGGAACACGGCGTGGCCGACAACAAGGCGACCGATCAAGCCCGGTTGGCCGTCGATACGCGGGCCTTCCCGCTGATCACGTACGACCCGCGGAAAGGATCGACCCTGCGGGAACGGATCTCGCTTCAAGGAAATCCGGCGATCAATGACGATTTTTGGGTGAACCCAAAGACGGGAAAACAGGTCGATTTCATCGAGTTTTGTCGCAGTTAAGGGCGTTTTGCCAAGCATTTCGACAAAGAAGGTAATCCTAGCGAGACATTGATGCGGGCGCAGGCCGACCGCGTCGACAACTGGCGTTTGCTGCAGGACCTTGCTGGTGTGCGTAATAACTCGCAAAACGGCAAAGGCACGGCCACGAAAGAATCGACGAACGGAGCTGGAAAGGCGACCACGACCAATGGGGCTGCGGGTGCTAAAGCGACCGCGAAGAGCGCTGATAAGTCCTCAAAACTTCCACCCGAGTTTGGAATAGGAACCAAAGTCAAATACTCAGATGGTGTTGTGTGGATCAGCGGCCGAATCGGATCGATCGATCCGGCGGTGGTCCTCGAACTCGACGACGATACAGAAATTCGCACCACGCCCGATATACTGGCGGCAGGCGTGGCGCAAGGATTGATAGTCGCCATTTAAAAATGAACCCGGTAGCACTGGATCGCATCTCAGCGACTCGTTGCTACTGAACCTGGAAGGAGTCGGTGTTTATGACTACCGCGACTGGTGAATTGCTGATCGGCGGCTCGCGCTTGCGAAAACTGCAGTGCGAGTTGGAACAAGAAAATCGCGACGAAAAGGGGACCAGTTGGCTCCTCACAGGGCGCATCAGTTTGCCCCCGGGCGATGGCGATTCATTGCAAGTCGCAAGGCAATACCTGCTCCGATTGGACGACGGCCGCCAGGCGCTCGTCGAGTTGGTCAAAGTCACGCCTGTCGATCCCCAGCACGTCGAAGCCGATTTCCGGCCGTGTACCTGCAAGCCTCGATAACTTCGACGTGGGCCTCTCCGTCAATCGGTTCGGAAGACAAGAATCGATCGGCACAGCCCTTGCCGGCTTTGTTGAACTGCTGCCGATTTGGCAGCGGAATGGAGGACCAACCCATAAAGTTTTTGGGTTGCCCCGTCCGACCGGTGCCGGCGCAGTGGCCAAAAGTCGGGTAGCGGGGCAGACGCTTCTGTGCGATGACCCTTGGGGAGCTTAATCATTACTGCGACAATCCACGACCAGGATTTCGGGTGCGCCCGATTCGACGGTCAGTCCAAGGTCATCGCATTCTTTGCTTTCAATACCGTTCTCCAAAGGCATGAGCTTCCGCTACGGCTTGAATTTGCCTTTTTTCGCCCGGTATGATATAAGCATCGACTGATGAATCGCCGGCACAGTTTCTCCTGCTGTGCTTGCCGCCCGCCTTTGATGGAGAGCCGCCATGCTTTCGATATTGGGTCGCTCGCACAAGCATTGCGATGGAGTCGCTCGACGCGAAGTGCTGCGCATTGGCGGTCTGGCTCTTGGCGGACTGACGCTGCCGCAACTGCTGCAAGCCGAATCGCAGTCGCCAGGCAAGCGGCAAAAATCGGTGATTATGGTTTTCCTTTCAGGCGGACCACCTCATCAGGACATGGTCGACCTGAAGATGGACGCGCCGGTCGAGATTCGCGGCGAGTTCAAACCGATCTCGACGCAAGTTCCTGGCATTCAGATTTGCGAACATCTGCCAAAGCTCGCAAGCTCGATCAACAATTGGGGGATCATTCGTTCGCTTGTCGGATCGGTGGGGCATCACGCGTCGTTTCAATGCATGACGGGCTGGCCGCCCGAGCGTCAGCCTGCTGGTGGTTGGCCTTCGTTTGGGTCGGCCATTTCAAAACTCAAAGGGCAAGCCGTTCCGGGCATTCCCGCTTACGTCAACCTGTCGCCGCGAATGAAGGGGGGCGGGTGGCACGACCCCGGGCAGGCCGGCTTTGCGGGACAAGCTCACGCACCGTTCGCGCCGAATTTCTCGGGCGTCACGCTCGGGGGCAGTTCCATTGCCGTCAACAGTCTGTCCGAGCGGCAGTCGCTGATGACTCAACTGGACGACTTGAAGCGCACGTTGGCCAGCGACGATACGATTGCCGGCCTCGATGCGTATCAGCAGCAGGCGTACGGCATTCTCACGTCGGGCAAGCTCGCTAAAGCTCTCGACCTGGAACAAGAAGACCCGAAGCTGCGCGACAAGTACGGGCGAGGTTCACCGGAGAATGCCGGTTACGGCGATGCCGGGCCGCTGATGAACGATTACTTCCTGGCGGCGCGGCGATTGATTGAAGCCGGTGTGCGCGTAGTCAGCCTCGCGTACGGTCGATGGGACTGGCATGGCCGGCCTCATGGAACGACTTTCGACAACGCTCGCGATCACTTGCCCGTGATGGATCAAGGCCTGACCGCTTTGATTGAAGACTTGAGCGAGCGCGGCATGCTGGAAGACACTACCGTCTTGGTGTGGGGCGAGTTTGGCCGCACGCCGCAAATCAACAAAAACGGCGGTCGTGACCACTGGCCCAATGTCGCGTGCGCGTTGCTGGCGGGCGGTGGGATTCGCGGTGGACGAGTCGTCGGCGCAACCGACCGCTTGGGCGGTAATCCGATCGATCGCCCGGTGCATTTCCAAGACGTCTTCGCGACGCTCTATCACAATCTCGGCATCAATACCAATACGGCGACCATCAACGACCTCAGTGGCCGGCCGCGTTACCTGGTCGATCACACGCAGTACAAGCCGATTCGTGAATTGATCTGATGCCTACGTTGAGACTAACGCACACGCTCAAGCACCCTAACGCGGCCTACGCGGTGGCGTATTCGCCGGACGGAGAGCGGCTTGCGACGGGCAGTCTCGATAACACGGTGAAGCTTTGGAATGCTCACACGGGCGACGAAATTGCCCGATTGCGTGGCCACGGAGATGGGGTTTGTGGCGTCGCGTTTTCAACCGACGGTAAAAAACTCTTTTCGGCGAGCCTCGATCAATCGCTCCGCTCTTGGGATGGTCATAGTGGTGCGGCAACTGGTTCGGCGGTCGGCCACTCGGCTTATTTGGAATCGATGGCCGCCTCGCCCGACGGAAAAGCGTTCGCGACGGGCGGGCACGACAATATGGTTCGCCTGTGGAGCGGCGATGGCGCGCCAGGCGCGCAGTTAAGAGGACATACCGAGGCCGTTTATGCTGTGGCCTTTTCCATGGATGGAAAAACGTTGGCCTCAGGCGGCAACGATCAACAGCTCTTCTTGTGGAACATCGCCACGGGCGAAAAGAAGCCGGTCTCCGGTCATCGCGGTTCGGTACAAGCGATCGCCTTCTCGCCGGATGGAAAGCGATTCGCCGCGAGTGCCGAGCAGACGATTTACTTTTTCACTTTTTCTGGTGAGTCGCTGGACGCGAAATTGGCGACGAAAATCGAACTCGACAACTTAATCAAAACACTTGCGTTTTCTCCCGACGGCAAGTGGCTTGCAGCCGGTGAGCGCGACGGAAAACTGCGGCTCTTCACGGCCAGCGAAGGGGCCAGTGTCACGTCGCAAGATGCTCATACCAATGGCATCTACGGCATCGCCTTTTCGCCCGACAGCCAATCAGTGGCGACGGCGAGCTTCGATCGCACGATCAAGGTATGGCAGTTAGAAGACTAGCGTTCTTCCTGGCTATCGCTTTTCGAGAAGACGCTCGATTTCTTCTTCGACTTGTCGAACTCGCTTAAGATTGGGCAACGTCTTTTCGCCCGCAAGATTAACGAGCTCGACCTCTTTGACGGTAGGACACGCAGCGAGCGAACGAAGCATGGCATCGTCCGCCAGGTTCAAGCTGAGCGTCAATCGCTGCAATGATTTGGTGTTGGACAGCCCGCTTAGCGATGTACCGTTGGCATCGAGTGCCAGGAGTTCGAAGTCCGATAGCTTCGGCCCTGCCAGTGCGATCCCGATTTGACGCGGTTTGGCCACGCAATTCCAGAGGCGAATGAATCTTAGTTCGGGCAAACCGACCAGGCCGTCGACCGTTGATTCGGCGGCGTCACAGTGTGCGATGCTCAGCCGCTCCAGTTTGGCAAGCGACGGCGAGTCGACTTGATGCCGGAGCGTGAGTCGCAAGAGTTCCAGTGAACGAAGGCTGCGCCAGTTGGCCAGCTGATATAAGTGGATTTCTTCCATTCCCGATGCCGTCTTCACGGATGGGATCGTCGATGAGGCCGCGGACTGAGTTGACAGAAATCCGCCAACCAGACTCAGTTCGCGGATCGCACTCTCGGGCGCCGCGACCTCGAGCAGCGTTGGATCTTCGCCGATGCCCTGGAGCGTGAACTTTCGCAGTCCAGGCCAGCGTGTCACAGTTCTGATGGCTTCCTTCGGCGAATCGGAACTCGTGCGATTGATCGCGAACGAGGAAACGGACAGTGTCGTCGGGAGATGCGATAGCGAAAGGTCTGGAAGTTCGCCTACCAGTTCCAATTCGGCAAGGCCGTGCCGATGAACAATTGGATCGAGCGCGTCGGGCGAAAGATAGTCCACCTCGATGATCAGCTGTTCCAAGTCGTCCAACAGTTCGATCCCCTCGAAGTCGCCGGCAGTGAGCGTCGAATGTTTGGGAAACCTCATTCGCAGTTCAACGACGACTCCATTACGCTCGCTGGACGTGACCGAAGCCGATTTAGCCAGCCGCGCCAACCCTTCTTTCTGTCGCGTTGCTCGTAACGTGTGCCGCAAGTAGAGCGACCCGAACGAAGCGATGACCACCAACAGCAGTAGCGAACGCGTGGAGAATTGCGCCCAGGTAAACCAATGCCACCACCGGCGCCGCTTCGGATTGGGGCGCGGATCGTCGTATCGGTCGCGGTAAGACGTCGAAGGCATGGAAACCTCGACAACGAGCGAAATAGCACGCAGGTCAAGACGTCGGGTCTTGGTCGATGCTAACCGATGCCAGGGGCAAACGCGAGTGCGTCACCAGAGATAATAGCGAACCGGCACTTATCGAAAGGTCCACTGGCGATAGTTGTTGTAGTATCCAAAGTGGCGATGCGCCTGCGGCCCGCCTTTCCCGCCAAAAAAGCCATACGAATAGGGACGGACGGGGGCTGCCTCAATGGGCGATTCGTCCTCGCGATCGCACGGCGCATAAATCGTTCGCACGGGCGGCATCTTGGCAACGGACGCGCGCGGCGGATGATCGGCCAAGGCGTCGGCGGCGATGACCAATACAGTCATCGTGGTCATGGCTGCAATTTGGAGCAATTCCAGATGTCGACCGTCGTGCCAGCATCGCATGGTTCGTTCTCCAAAATACACCGTGACTTTGTGTGGCTATCGTCCCGGGTCTGGCGACTTGGTGATTGTTTCCGATTACAAAAACCGTACCGGCGCCAAGCACGCACGCATGCCACAAATTGCACGCGGCGCGGTAAGCTAGGAAACGCGAGAGCGGGTGCTTTCGTTCCTTTCATCGCTCGCAAAGTTCTTGTTCCGTGCCGTGGATTCACCGCAACATCGATATTCGCGGGCAGATGATTCTGCTGGGCACGGGGACGTCGGTTGGCGTCCCAACGATCGGCTGCGGGTGCGAGGTCTGCATCGGCGGACATATCCGTAACCAGCGAACGCGCAGCAGTTGTATCTTCGGCCTCGCGGGCGGCAACCTGCTCATCGATACGGGGCCCGACCTGCGGACCCAGTTGCTGCGCGAAAGCATTGGGTTGGTGCACGCGGTCCTCTACACGCACGAGCACAGCGACCATGTCGTCGGCATGGACGATCTCCGGTTGTTTCCGTTTTTCATTGGTCGATCGGTCCCGCTGTTGTGCGAGGAGCGCGTCGAACAACGAATCCGCGCGGCCTTTGATTACGCCTTTCGCGACGAAAAGCAAACGCATGATGGCGCCGTTCCCAAAGTGGAATTCCGCCGCATCGGCTTGGAACCCTTTGAGGTTCTAGGGCAACAGATCATCCCGATTCGATTGAAGCACGGACCCAAGTTCGATGTCCTTGGCTTTCGGGTTGGGGATATCGCCTATTGCACCGACACGAACGGGATCCCGCCCGAGTCGCAGGACAAATTGCAGGGGCTTGATGTGTTGGTGCTCGATGCCCTCCGGCCAAGGCCGCATGTGACCCACTTTTCGCTGCAAGAAGCGGTCGAAATGGCCCAGCGGCTGGCCCCCAAGAGGACCATCTTCACCCACATATCGCACGAGCTTGATTACGAAACAGTCAACGCGCAGTTGCCGCCTGGCATGGAGCTGGGCTATGACGGAATGCGCATTCCGCTTCCGGACTCGATGTAACACATCGATTTTTCTTGACCGGTTCCCTCGAATACCGGTAGGTTAAGGGAGTTGTCGGCCGGCACCAAACCCTTGGGCGTTTTGCCAGAACGCATTGGCTGCATCGACGTGGGAAGCACGTCGGGCCAATCCCTGTCGGACCCGGCGATACGAGCGGACGGAAATGTCGTACCGTGTTCGGGGCTCAATTCTTCGAAAGAGGGTGGTGCTATGTTGCGCCGGACGAGATGGGGTGGCCTGGCGATTGTGATCGTGGCCTCAGGCGTCGGACTATGGAATCTGGCGGAGGGAGCCGAGTCGCAACGCGCGACACCGAAGGCTAAGAAACAAACCCCCGCGGACGTTAAGGAACAATCGGAAGGGGCGCTTCGCGAAGCGATTGGGCAAGAGACCATCGGCGATATGCCGCAGCGTGAATCGACGCTCGACACGCTGATTAGTTCGAATCCCGATTTCGCGCCGGCTCGTTGGCAGCGCGGATTCATCAAGACAGCCGACGGATGGCAGCACATTGATGAATTGGCCAATTCGAATACCACTTCGAGTTCGGAAGTCGTCTATCTCAATTTGCGAGACAAGACGCCCGACGACTTGGCTGGCAACTTAACCTTGGGATCGTGGTGCAAAAAGCACGGCATGAAAGAAGCCGCTCGCGGGCACTGGAACCGGGCGGTCTCGTTCGATCCCAACTGCGAGGAAGCTCACGTCGCCCTCGGCGACGCTCGCGTGGATGGGACGTGGTTGACTTCGGAAGAGCGAGCCGAGGCCGATGGCCGCACCGAAGCCACCCGCAACGCGCTGCGAACTCTGGGGAGCAGGATCCCCGAGTGGGCTCGCGGCTATGCGACGGGTGTGGAAGCCAAAAAGAAACTGTGCGAAGAAAAGCTGCGAGGAGTACGCGACCCAGCCGCGATTCCGCTGCTCTTGTCGGCGTTGGCGCCCCGCGGTGAGGAGTCGGCCCTCTTGCTGGTCGACATGTTGAAGTCGATGCCCAGTCACGAGGCGACCTACGCCCTGAGCGACGTGGGCGTGCGGACCGATTCGGTCGCCGTTCGAAATGCCGTTGTCGAAGAGTTGAAACTGCGGGATGAACACGCAGTGGTTCCGCCACTGTTGCTCTCGATGTCGAGTCCTGTTACGTCGAAGATGCAGTTGACGGTTTCGAACGAGGGCGCGCTGGTTTATCGCCACGTCTTTGCTCGCGAGAACCAAAAGCAAAAAGAAGTTCGCGTGCAGAACACGAACTTTGTCGCCCAGTCGTCCGGCAATGGGAACGACGATCCTTCTGACGGCGCGATTGGCGCGATCGCGGCAGCCGCGATGTTTGCCGCACGCAACGAAGCCGAAGTCGCCCGGCAAAACTTGACGATCCAGCAAGTGAACGATCGCGTGAGCTTGCTGTTATCGCAGATCACCGACGTCAACAACGGTAAGCCCGAAGATTGGTGGAACTGGTGGAACCAACGGCAACAAATCCAAATCAAGGGTGACAAGCCGACTCAAACCTCGGTTGGAACGCAGACTTTCGCGATTCAAACGGGCGGCGGCCAGCAACGTAGCGAGTGCTTTGTGAAGGGAACACCCGTTTGGACCTCGCATGGCAAAGTGGCCATCGAGACCATCCGCCCGGGCGACCTGGTGTTGTCGCAAGATGTGAAGACGGGCGAACTGGCCTTTAAGGCCGTTATCCAACCAACGCAACGCGCCGCCGAAGCTATCTACGAACTGGAGATCGGATGCGCCAAGCTGGAATGCACGGGCGGCCACTCGTTCTGGGTAACTGGAACGGGTTGGACCAAAGCCAGCGACCTTAAGCCGGGGATGCTGGTCCGCTGTGCCGACGGTGCCAAGCCTGTGCTCACGACAACCAAGGGGCGTGAAGTCGAAACCCACAATCTCATTGTGGCCGACTTCCACAGCTACTTCGTCGGGGAAGAAAAGACTCTCTGCCACGACAATACCGACCAACGGCCGACGCTGGCCATTGTGCCGGGCGTGTACCGAGACGGAGAAGCCCCGCGTGCGGCGGCGCGGAAATAAGCGATTCCAATAGCTACGAATTCTAACGGGCCATCGCTGCCAGTGATGGCCCGTTCTTTTTTGCGCGTACGGCCCATCGAATCGGTACACCGTCGTTGCTCAGGGATCGCGACGTTGTTGGTGGATGTGTTTCGTTTTGGTTGAGTTTTCCCGCTTTTCTTGACCATATCAAGCTTTTTCTTTCTTAGATCGCCGTCTCCTGCGATCTGGCACTCGACGTGCATATCCGTCCTTCTGTTCGGGCCAGGCAGTGTCAAGGCAGGGAGTCGCTTGTAGAGAGCAGGACCTCCCTTCGCAGAGTCAGGGGCATCTCTTTTGGGAGGGTCTTTCGATGATGCGCCTCATGCCAGGCAGCCGCCTGGTCGTCTTTGCGCTGGTTGCCACCGCGGTGGGAATTTCAAATGCCGATGAAGTACATGTTCGAACGGCGCGATTGAAATCGCGATCTGCCTCAACCCCGGCCCTTGCCGCCAGCGCTGTTCGCGAAGCGATTGCTCAGGAGACAATCGGCGATACAAAACAGCGAGACGCGATGCTCGACGATGTTCTGGCCGCAGCCCCTGACTTCGCTCCCGCCCGGTGGCAAAAAGGATTCGTTGAGACGCGCGCCGGTTGGCAGCATATCGACGAGTTGATGCACGAGCGAGCGCTGTCGAGTCGCGACACGATCTACCGAAATCTCCGGCGCAAATCGGCCGACGACATCGCCAGCCATGTGCAACTGGCGCGGTGGTGCGAGCGGCGTTCGCTTGCCGAATCGGCGCGGGGCCACTGGTATCGCGTCCTATCGCTCGATGCCAACAATCCCGAGGCGCATCGTGCTTTGGGGGACCAATACATCGATAACAAGTGGGTGAGCAGCGAACAGCGGCAGCAGAACCAAACGCGTTCCGAGGCCACCGAGGCGGCGCAGCGGGACTGGGGACGAAAGGTTTCCGAATGGGCCGAGGGCTTTGCTAATGGCTCACCCACCCGGAAATCGTTTTGCGAGAAGAATCTCCGCGACGTGGCCGACCCGGCTGCGGCCCCCATCTTGGCATTGAATCTAGCCCAGCGGGGCGACGAGTGCGCCTTGCTGTTCGTCGACATCCTGAGGTCGATGCCGCAATTGGAAGCAACTCACGCACTTAGCGACTTGGGTGTCCGCACCAAATCGGTACCGGTGCGAAGGGCGATTGTGTCGGAGCTGAAGGTTCGCGATGAACACATGGTGATTCCGCCGCTGCTGCTGGCGATGTCGAGCCCTGCGACGGCCGAAATGCGGTTGATTGTCACCGACGAAGGAGCGCTGGTTTATCGCCATGTCTTTTCGACTAAGGAATCGCCTCGCACGGCACAGAACCAAGATGCTCGGTTCGTCTCGATGACCCGGACCCGCGACGATAAGAGTTCTCTGGATAGCGAACTATTCGTTTCGCCCCTTGAGTCGGAACTCTCCCGCAGAAATCTCACGATCCAGCAGTCGAACGAGCGGATCGAACTGTTTCTCAGCGAGATTACCGGTGCCCACAACGGGAAGCCAGAAGACTGGTGGAAATGGTGGAATCGTCGCCAGCAGGTCGAAGTCGGCGAAGAGCTCGTTCCCGCTCAGCCTACGGCCCCGGCCATGCCTAACCGGAACATGGTCTCGTCCGTTCCTAATGCGAACATCACTTTTGCCAGACCACAATCGAGAAGGGAATGCTTTGTCAGAGGAACTCCCGTATGGACGCCGGGCGGCAAAGTCGCCATCGAGACGATCCAAACGGGCGACTTGGTCCTTTCGCAGGACATGAAAACAGGCGAACTGGCGTTCAAAGGAGTGGTCCAGCCAACCCAGCGTCCTCCCCAAAAGGTGTACGAACTCGAAATTGGCTGCGCCAAACTCGAATGTACCGGCGGCCACGCTTTCTGGGTTCCTGGCAGCGGGTGGGTGAAAGCCAGCGGCCTGAAGCCGGGGATGCTCGTCCGCTGTGTCGATGGCGCAGAGCCAGTGTTGTCGATCCAGCAAAACCGCACTGTGGAAACGCACAACCTGGTTGTGGCCGACTTCCACAGCTACTTCGTTGGGGAGGAAAAGACCCTCTGCCACGACAACACCGATCAACGCCCCACGCTAGCCATTGCTCCGGGCATCTATCGGGAGGGAGAGGCGCCGCGACCTGTACGGCAGTAAGTTCGTCGCGTGGCAGTAAACTCGACGTAGTCCAAAACGATAGTCATTCATTGGGCCGTCGCGAAACGCGACGGCCCGTTCTTTTTCGCTCGACACTTGTTGAAACAACACATCGTTTTCGATCAGAAGACGCTCATCCGTTGTTCTCTTTAGGCCAACTCGAAGCGAAGCCAAGTGATTTAAATGGATGTGCTGGCAATTTCCGGCTTTTTGCGGTGTTTTTACGTTATGGCATTCGACGTGCATTAGGCAGCGTTCACTGATTGGCTAGCTTCAAAATGCCAAGCCAATGAGTCGGAACTATCCCCGTTAAAGGGGTGTTCGTGGCGGGGAAAGAAGGACAGGGGGCAGATCCTTCTTTCTCAATAGTACGATCACTTTTTTCAATAGGATGGCTTTGTTGCTGGTGTGATCGTGGTTGGTTACCTTTACGTTCGAAGGGGAACTCGTTACCCACGGCTTGAGGCGTAAGCAAGTGCGCCTCGGTCTATCGAACGAATGATGGTGGGCCAATCTGTTCACGCGGTTCGCGGACGACACCAAG
>CAZWSX010000013.1:0-194341 GCA_964636985.1 uncultured Pirellulaceae bacterium
CCTGTTCCGCAAGTTGAACTACCTCAAGTTCAAGGCGGGCAAGCTCCGTTCCGACCTCGATCCCACCCGGGCTAAGGCCTCGGTGATGGACCAGATCGAACGGCTGTACGACGACGCGGTCGCGGTGAAGAACCAGATCGTCCAATCGAACTTGCGGCTGGTGGTTTCGATCGCCAAGCGGCACGTGAATCCCAATACCGATTTCTTCTCGCTGGTGAGCGACGGCAATATGTCGCTGATCCGAGCGGTGGAGAAATTCGACTTTGCCCGCGGCAACAAGTTCAGCACGTACGCCAGTTGGGCGATCATGAAGAACTTTGCCCGGACCATTCCGGAAGAGTTCAAGCACCGCGACCGGTTCCGCACGAGCCAGGACGAAGCCTTCACGGCCGAGCCCGATGCTCGCACCGATCAAGTCGGCTTGGAACTGGCGCAGTCGCTCCGCGAAGCGCAAGTGGAAAAGATCCTGTCGGTGCTGGATGAACGCGAAGCGGCGATCATCATCCGCCGCTTCGGATTGGAGCAAGGACCCGAATTGACGCTGAAAGAAGTCGGCGAAGAAATCGGCGTCACCAAGGAACGCGTGCGACAGATCGAAGCCCGCGCCCTGAGCAAACTCCGCCAAGCGGCCGAGAAAGAACACATCGACTTGCCGGACGAGTAAGCGTCTAGCTTCTTCGTGGCAAGCTCGCTCGCACTGGCGTCTTTTGGACGCCAGTACTACCCTTGCAGCTCTCAGCACGCCACGTCTAGCGCGGCGGGCTCGATCCGGGAGGGGTTGAGCCCGGCGGTGTCGAGCCGGATGGCGGCCCCGTTGGCCCTGCCATCATTTGCTTGGCCTGTTCGCCGGCTTCGGTATCGCCGAAGTCTTTGACCAACTTGTCGGCGATGGCCTTGGCCTTTTTCATCGCCACCGGCGTTCCGACCTGGGCCGCCTTCATCGCAGTTTCGAATTGCTCGCGGGCCTTGAGCTGCCGCTTGACGGCGTCGGACGAGGCGAGCGACTTCTTGGCGGCGGTAAGTTTTTCGGTAAGAGGCATTCCGCTGAACTTCTCACCAACTGCCAAGATTGCCTTGTAGGCTTTCCAATCATCTTTGGCGTCGACCAAAGCTTCGGCTTCGGCCGAACTCTCCTTGGCCTTTTCCTTGATGTGGCTAATCAGGTACTGGGCCCCTTCCTTGGTATCCGACTTTTTGAAGGCGGCCTTGAGCTTGGTAATGGCTGCCGGATACATGCCGAACTCAACCGCCGTGAGGGCGTCTTGCAAGGCATAGGGCACCTTGTCCTGATCGACACTCCACTTGGCGTTGGTCAGGGCCTTATCCGCGGTAGCGGGAATGTCGCTCCAATCACCCTGCGCGAGCCGCCCTTCGGGTGTGATGATCTTGCACTGCATGATGTTCTGCAAACTGATCTCGGTAACGCCGCAAGCTCGTTCGAAGGAACGCGAGGCATCGTGAATCACTGGCCAAGTGCATTTGACCTCGCCGAGATAGCGTTCCAGTTCGGCGCGTGGCGTTCCGGAGTTCACACCGACAAAGAGGACCGGCTTGCCTTTGAAACTTTCGGCCACCTCCAAAAGTCCTGGCCATTTTTGGCGACAGCTGGGGCAATCCTCTTCGAAGAACCAAAGCACCACGCCCTTCCCTTTGAGATTGTCGAGGGACAACGGCGGCGCGTTCACCCACGCCTCGGGCGCGGTGGGCAGCGGGATTTCCTTTGGGGAACCACCGAAGCCGGGCGGACCTCCAAAACCAGCAGGGCCGCCAAAGCCGGGCGGTTGCGCCATTGCGGACGGTGATAAAGAACTCCATATCAAGCCGACCGCTATACAAGCGGACGCAATAGAAAGGACGCGAGAGAAAGAACGTGGCATGAGAGCCCCCTACCTGAGAGATGCCGAGTTGGGTCGCACCCGCGTCAATAGCACGAAAGCGCGAGTGGGTATTATGATGGAGAGCCCACCGCGCAAAGTCAATTCGTGCAAAATCAGTTGACGGCGGTGGGTACGCCCTCCCCGCCAGTCCCTCCCGATTCTTCTAGTTCCCGCCTCAGCGATCATGAAAAAGAACTCTTGGCACTCCTTTTGGGTGATCTGTGGATCATTTCTGGTTGTGGCGCCAGCGTCTAGCGCTGCTTGGGGCGACGATCCGCCCGCGGCAGCGGTGCCTGCCGAGCGCAAGGCCGGGCATTCCAGCCACGGAGAGGTCTTCGACGAAGGCCCCCGGCAGAAGGCCTACTTGATCCCTGGGATGCCTCAACTCGAGTTCCCCATTACGACCAAGGTTCCCGAGGCCCAGACCTATTTTCTGCAAGGGTTAGGGCAACTGCACGGCTTTTGGTACTTCGAGGCCGAACGCTCCTTCCGCCAGGCGGCGCAGCTCGATCCCGACTGCGCCATGGCCTACTGGGGCATGGCTTGGGCGAACGAAAACAACGAAAAGCGCCTGAAAGGGTTCGCCGTCGAAGCCGAGAAACGAAAAGGCAACGTAACCCCGCGCGAGAAGATGTACATCGAGGCGCTCGATCGTTACGCCAAGTCGCCCGATGATAAAAAGAAGGACCGCGACTCCAACTATATGCACGATCTGGAAAAGATCCTGTACGAGTTTCCCGACGACGTCGAAGCGAAGGCCATGCTCGTCGGACAGATCTGGAAAGACCGCTTCGACGGCAATCCGATCAACAGTTACCTGGCAGTGGATGCCTTGCTCGACCAGGTCTTCGCCAAAAACCCGATGCACCCGGCGCATCACTACCGAGTTCATCTTTGGGATGACGAGCGTCCCAAGCGAGCCCTCGAATCAGCCGCCCGCTGCGGACAAAGCTCGCCGGGCATCGCCCACATGTGGCACATGCCGGGGCATACCTACTCGAAGGTGCAGCGCTATCACGATGCCGCCTGGCAGCAAGAGGCCGGATCGCGTGTCGACCACGCCTACATGATGCGCGACCGCGTGTTGCCCGATCAGATTCACAATTACGCCCACAACGAAGAGTGGCTCGTTACCGATTTGATCTACGTCGGGCGCGTGGCCGATGCAGTGACTCTTTCCAAGAACTTGATCGCGCACCCGCGGCACCCCAAATACAACGGGATGAAGTCGGAGCGAGCCAGTAGTTGGAATGGCCGCCGGCGGCTTATGGACGTTTTGCATGAGTACGAGTTGTGGGACGACGCCATCGCGTTAAGTGAATCGCCCTACTTGGACGCGACCGACGACTCGGAAGAGCAAATCCGCCGGTTGCGGCTGCTAGGGCGTGCCCACTATGCCAAAGGGCAATGGATCAAAGCCAACGCCATTTGGGCCGATCTGGGTTGGCAACTCCGCGACAAAAAGAAAGAACAAGATCGTCTGGGGGCCGAGGCCGAAGCCAAGGCCAAGATGGAAAACAAACCGCAGCCCGTAATCGACAAGGCCCGCAACGATGCGCGGGGTCGCGAGCAGGGGGACATCGATCGTTTGCAACGAGCCTTTGATTACCTTACGGGCTGGCAAGCGGTGGCCGCGGGCGACTTGAAGACGGCCGTCGAGCATCTCAAAAAAGGGGAAGCGGAAAACGGAGTGGTAGCGGCCTACCAAATCGCGGCAGGCGATGTGGAAGCGGGGCTTAAGGCCTCGCAAGAAGCCGTCGACAACGGCAAACAACGAGTGCTGCCGCTCTGCCGCCAGGTCGAGAATCTGTTCAAAGCGGGAAAGCGAGACGAAGCCAAGGCGGCGATGGAAAAGCTGCGCGAGCTTTCGTACGCCGTCGACAACAAGGCTCCCGTCTTCGATCGCGTGGCCGCGATTGCTAAAGAACTCGGCTACGAAGGAGATTGGCGCATCCAGCCGCCCGTGCTGAGCGACGTGGGCGAGCGGCCGGCGCTCGATTCGCTAGGACCCTTCACGTGGAGTCCACCGGCGGCGCCCTCCTTCAACCTAAAGGACTCAGCGGGCGGTGATCGCACGTTAGGCGGCTACCAAGGCAAGCCGGTGGTGGTAATCTTTTTCCTGGGACACGGCTGCCTGCACTGCGCTCAGCAGCTGCACGCCTTTGCGCCGCGGCTCGCGGATTTTCAGGCGGCTGGTATCGAAGTCCTGGCGATCAGCAGCGACAACGAAGAAGGACTGCAAAAGTCGATCGCGGCCTACAGCGGCGGCCCGCTGCCGATTCCGCTAGCGGCAGACTCAAGTCTCGAAGCATTCAAAGCATACCGGTGCTTCGACGACTTCGAGAACGTGCCGCTGCACGGGACGTTCTTTCTCGACGGAAAAGGTCGGCTGCGATGGTGGGACATCGGAGCCGACCCGTTCATGGACGTTCAATTCGTGCTAGACGAGGCCAAACGCCAGTTGGCGCTTGGCCTGTGAGACCTTACCAAGTTTCTACTTGGCCTGAAGTTGAGCCGGCGCCGGAATCGCAATAGGCGCGCGATGAATCAAGACGTCGGCGGAAGGCGCGGCGAAGTGTACATCGGCTTGTCCTCCGTCGTCGCCCCAACCTAGCCCGTCGCTATCGCGAGTGATTTGCCGCACGCGATCTTTGATGATCACGTCCTTTTCGCTCTCGCGTTTGGCGTGCGTGTCGCGCAGTTTCTTGAGCTTCGCTTCCAGCTCTTTCAGTTCGGTATCGCGGGCCTTTTGACGAGCGTCGAACTGCTCGGTGACCAACTTGGTGATGGCTTCCAGCTTGGCTGGCTTTTCCTTTTCTTCCGCGCTCTTGTACTCTTCAATCGCTTTGTGGAGTTCCCCGTCCTTTGCGAAAAAGAACGTGGCTCCGCGCGTCATGCCGTACACGCGGTGCCCCGGCATGCCGGGATGCGGCAGGGCTTGACTCCATTCCGCCGTTACCGGACCTCCACCAGGAAATCCTGGCAGTTGACGCGTGATGATTTCGACTTCCTTCACTTCGGCCTTAGGGGCGGCATCCTGCGCAATGACAACTCCTACAACAATCGGCGCCACCACAGCCAGCCCAACCCAATACCACATTCGCTTCATATTTCGATCCTTAGACAGAGAGATATAAAAGTTTCAGTTCGCATCACAAACCTCACTCGTTCGCCGGCCGGACGGACGAGTGTCGTGTTTCGGGCAATCGTTTCGAACGTTCTGCTGGCGGGACCGCTTCTTCCCGGCGCAAAAGTTCGATGTGCATTTGTGCTTCAAATCGGGTCCGTGCCCACAGGTCTTCCGCCGCGGTCGGCGCAGGTTGTGACCAGCGATCTTCCAAATCGGCCACTTCTTGTTGCAACTCGCGCGTTCCGTCGCTGTTCCACAACTTGGTTTGGGGTACGTCGTCCAGCAGGGACGTACTTGGCGGTGGGGACTTCGAAATTTTCGATTCCTGATCCGCTCCACCTGTTTGCGTTCCGAGAGGCAGCGCGAGCGAAGCGATGATCGCTGTTATCGCGAGCGCGCCGCCAGTCATCGCGAAGTGCGTCGTGGAGAAGCCAAACCAAATGTGCCGTCGCGTCAACCACGGCCGTGGCGGCTGGCAGGCCATCGTCGGATTTTTCAAGTGAGCCAGCTCACCCAGCAACGTCGCAACCAGTTCCTCGGCGGAGGGAAATCGCTCGGACGCACTCTTGGCGAGCAAGCGCTCGATGAGCCCTTCCAACCAGCGCGGAATACTGGGGTTCTGTTGACGGATGGAGCGCGGCATATCGTTCACGATTCGCTGCATCACGGCATAGACGCCATCGCCGCGGAAAGGCGAGTGGCCAGTGGCCATCTCGTACATCACGGTGCCAAGACTGAACAAGTCGCCTCGGCCGTCGCAGGCTTCGCCGCGGACTTGCTCGGGCGACATGTACTGCGGCGTGCCGACCACGAATCCGCTGCGCGTGCAGTTCACGTCGTTGGCGACCCGGGCCAAGCCAAAGTCGGTCACGCGGACCCGCTCGGTTCCCTCGTCGAGCAAAATATTGCCCGGCTTGATATCGCGATGGACCAGGCCGTGCCGATGCGCGGCGGCAAGCGCCTGCGCCGTTTGCATGGCGATGGTGACGATCGACGTTGGATCGAGCGGCCCGTTCCGTCGCAAGCGTCCTTCGAGCGTGCCGCCTGCGACATACTCCATAACGAAGTAGGGAATGCCTTGATGCTCGTCGACGCCATAAACCGGGACGACATGCTCGTGCGAGACGGCGGCCATGGCTTTGGCTTCGCGTGCGAACCGTTGTCGCGCCGCGGCAACCGACGCATAAGCTGGATCGAGGCTCTTGATCGCGACGTTGCGATTGAGTGCGCGGTCGTACGCCTTGAACACGATGCCGAACCCACCGCGGCCAATCACCGAGCGGACTTCATATTGCCCGATGCGTCCCAAAGACGCCGGATCATCCGAAGGGGTTAGCACGGCCAGCGCGGCCGTCAGAATCGCGCTCTTCTTCGTCGAGGCAGACGGCACGTCGCTGAGAACGTGCGAATCGGCGAACGAGTCGCATGGGAAAGCACCGGTCGCCTCGCCGAACGTTAAGCACGATCGAGCGGTCACCAGCGCCTTGTCGCCCCCTGCCGATTCCTCGAGTGCGTGCCGGCAGCTGTCGCAGTGGTCCAGGTGCTCGATGAACTGCGATTCATCTTCGGCCGACAGTCGGCCGGCCAGGAATTCTTCGCTCACATGTTGGTCGCAGGCGTTCATAGGTCACCTCTCGACAGTTGGCCGACCACCGTCCGCAGTCTGGCGAGGATGCGACACTTGGCGGCATAGACGGCCCCGACTCGCATGCCGAGTTGTTCGGCGACGTTCGCCGCCGGCTGGTTCTCGATTGCCGTAAGCCAAAACGCTTGCCACGAATGGGGCTCGACCTCCTGTTCGATTTGGCTGGCGGCCCAGCAAAAAGCCCACCGCTCCCAATCCTCAGCCGACTGCTGGCCGTCGCCCGTCGTATTGAAATTGCCGGAATCGGCGATCGCGTTCAATCGCTTCACCGCGCTCGAGCCCCCCTCCGAGAAACCGTGGCGTTGCCGCTCGCGAAACGACTTAAGGCACAACAGATGCGCCGTCCGGAACAGCCACGCCCGAAAGCTGCCGCTGCGTCCCGAAGGCTGCCACGAACCAGCCGCTTGATGGACGGCTATCAGGACGCGTTGGACCAAGTCGTTCGCGTCGCTATCGGCCAGCCCGCGACCGCGAGCGTAACGGTAAATCGCCGATTGATAGGCGGCGACAAATTCGTCCCAAGCCGCCGCGTCGTCGGGCTGGGCCAGACGGACAAGCAAACTGTAACGCGTGTCGGGAAGGGTCATCATAAGACTACTCTTGGAGCTTTCCGTTTGGCCCGGGCACGCCGAGTCGATGGGCGGCAAACGCGTCCTCGCAGTGATTCAATACCCGCCGGGAGCTGGTTCTTACGCTGAAATCTGAAAAAATCCGCCGCCAGACCGCCCGGCGAACCCTCGCTCGCTACGATAGCACTATGATTTTCGCACGAATCGCCCGTTACTTTTCGATTTTCCTGACGTTCGCGAAGAATAGCCTGATCCGGGAACTAACCTTTCGGGCGAACTTCGTCGTGGAATGCGTGACGTCGCTGACCTGGATGGCGATGAATCTGGGCTTTTACCTGATTCTGTTTCGCGTGACCGACCGGATCGGCGACACAGGCTGGGGGAGATGGGAATTCTTCGTCTTCCTGGCGACAAATATGATCGTGCAGAGCGTCGTCCAGGCCCTCTTTATGCCCAACTGCCAGGAGATCAGTGAAATGATCCGCACGGGCGGGCTCGATTACGCCCTGCTTAAGCCGATCGATACGCAGTTCATGGTCTCGATGCAGAAGGTCGATTGGTCGGTGCTGACTAACATGCTGGCCGGTTTTGTACTACTGGGCGTGGCGATTTTCAAACTGACGACGCGCCCGGAAAACCCTGTTTCGATCCACCTCGGAACCGTGCTGGTTTACTTGCTGTTCCTGCTGTGCGGAATTGCCATCATGTACAGCCTGATGATCGCACTGGCGGCGACGAGCATCTGGCTGGGCCGCAATCAATCGCTCTACGACTTTTGGTTCTACATTACGAACTTCTCGCGGTACCCAATGGAAATCTACGACGGCTTCTGGGGGAGACCGCTACAATTTGTATTTACGTATCTGGCACCGATCTTGGTAGTGGTGAACGTCCCGGCTCGGGTGTTGGCACAGCCGTTCGCGACCGACGCCAACAAGTTGCCCTGGTTGCCGGCTTTCACGTTAGTGGCCACCGCCGGTTGCGTGATGGCGAGCCGCTGGCTCTTCCAAACGGCGCTGGCTCACTATCGCAGTGCGAGTTCGTAAATGTCGTAGGAGCTTAGGCGAATGAAATCCGTTTTCGTCCTCTACCACGTGCACGAGTTCAAGGATGGATCGGAAGATATGAAGATCATTGGCGCCTACTCCAGTCACCAGGCGCTGACGGCAGCCATCGAACGGCTTCGCGGGCAACCCGGATTTCGCGAGAATCCCGATCTCGTCGAAGACGGATCGGGGTTCGATTTTCTTGAGTGCGAAATCGACAAAGATAACTGGACCGAAGGCTTTACGGCCCACTAGTGGCAACCCGAGGCAAGCGTGCCAAAGATTGTCATTCTCGAAGACGACGCGCGTCGATCATCCGCTTTTCGAGAGGCCGCTAAGGAATTGCAAAACATCGAGGTTCTAATCTTCGATTCGGCGCACATCATCTGCGACTGGCTTACCCGGCACCTCGCTGAGGTGTGCCTGATTTCTCTTGATTGCGATCTCGATTCGACGAACCATCTAGACGACTCCTGCGGCTCCGGAGAGGACGTCGTAGAATTTCTCACCAAGCAAACAATTCGCGTCCCCGTCATCATTCACAGTTCCAACGCGATGCGAGGTCCGGCCATGCATCTTGAACTGACGATGGCCGGATTTCCCGACGTTCACGTTGCCCCCTTTCGCGATGGCTCGCAATGGTTAGCGGATATCGCCAAATGGATCGCTGCTCGTCAGTAACTCGCTGCCGAGTAATCAGCAGCGGTAACAAATCAATACCGAGAATGGAGTCAGCCTCCTACGCTCGCCGGCCGCTTTCGATGTTCAGTTGCTCGCAGGCTTCCTCATAGCCTGGGGCGACCTTGCCGAACTCGCTCGCTGTTACGCGGGCCAGGGCGATCAAGTGGCGGTTGCGGAACGCCGGGCGGCTGGCGTTGTACTCTTCCCGCACCGTGCGGAAGTATTTTTCCGCGTGCAGCGCGCCATCTTCGCTGGTCGCGAAGCCCGCGAACGTCGAGAAGAGATTGCCAGTAGCGTGCCCCGCTTCCAGGTAACGGAGCGTCGCGGCACACGCGAGTTCCTGTTCGTTGGCGCGAATTGCGTCTTGAACTTCGCCCAATTCTCGACAGATTTCCGGACCATCGAGCCCCTTGCGGCCATCAATGGTCGCTAGCGCGTCCGCCGTGGGACGCGCCTTCCAGTTGGCAAAGTCGCCGCCGCGCTGGGTCCGGTCCAGCGCCACTTGATAGGCCGACAGGATTGTCGCGATCATCGCGTGGCGATCGCCGCCGTAGCGAGCAATGTTCCGCCAGGCGTTGGCCGAGTCGCTGGCGTGAACGCCAATCGAATCGCCGTGCACGCTTCCGGCGGGCTTACCGGGCTGGATCTGATTCCCCTGCCGGCCCACATCGCGAAGGACCAGTTGGTTGGCCGCGAGCGAGACTGCTTCGCCAATCGCGTCGGGTGCGAAACCTTCGGCCAAGGCCGCGCCCACGGCATCAGCCGCTTGCGATGGCGTCGCCGTGAAGAGCATCTCGACAAACTTGTCGAGCGTCGCGTCGTCCATCGTCTTGGTCCCGACCGTGCGGCCGATCAGCTTGTGCTGGTCGAGCGTCTTGGGGAGCATCGATCGAAGCTCGGTGAAATACTTCGCCGTGTGCTCTTCGTTCCTTAAACAATACCGTAGCGACTGTCGTAGCAGCGCGTGAGCTTGCTCGGGACCGACCAGCGAAACCATGTCCCAACTGCGGTGGACCAGCACAACCCGGTGGACTTCGGCCCCGTCTTCCACGACCGAAAGGCAATCGGACAACAGCGTCTCTGGCGACCGCTTGGCTGCGGCGGCGAAAGCGGCCTCGGCCTGGTCGCGTTGACGATCCCGCACGAGCTGTCGCAGGTTTTCGCCACTGTCGCTCGAGGGGAACTCTCCGCCAGCAACGGGGCGCAACGCTGGATTTTCGGCGGCATGGGTATCGGCCAGGCGCGAGCTGTTGCGGTACAGGACCTTCAAAACAGGCAGCGCCTTACGTGCATCCTGCGTGTAGTCGGCGAGGTCTAGCGTCGGCTTCAGGGCCATCAGCGTGTGGAAGCCGATGTAGTCCTCGCCGCCGAACGCACTCGCATTGGCCAAGGCCGCGGCGGCCACAATGTCCGACAGGGCAACGCCGCCGCGGATCTTCTCGATCACCGCGGGAAGCATTTTCTCGGGCGACGACTGCTGGAGCAGATCGACCAGCGGTTGGCGGGCACCAAAATCGAGTCGCTCATCGCCACCCTCGTTGGCGAAAGCGAAGGACGTGAGGTCGGTCGCCAGGGCGGTACCTACGCTGGCGGCGATCATCCCATGACTGAGGTCCGATAGAAATCGGCGGCGGGAACGGGACATGGCAGGCTCACTTTCAAAAGGTGGGAGAGAAACCGACTGCCCAGGCTGTCAGTATCGCACCATCGCGATGCCGCAACAATTGAAAAATCCCAAACATAGCGGGGTAGGGGAGAGGTCAATCAAATAGACGTTGGAACAGGGATACGCCCGCGCGTACTTCGTTGGATGCGTGCCTTGTCCTAACGAATCCGGTCGGCCATTGCTTTCAAGATTTCGCAAAGTTCATCGAGTTCATGAGCGTTAAGTTCCACAGGGTCTCCGAATCTCGTGATGCACTTAAGATGCACGGACGATTCGCCATCTACCCAGATGGAAATATCTCTATCACTTAAGAATACAACTTCGTTGTTCATTGAACTGCAACTATTCCGCGAGAGGCCTCGCCTCGAAGGATCCCGCTAAGACTTTCAGCACCACAGCTGATTGTCGTCGCTACGCAGGTCTGTCATAAGAACACTTACGCAACTCCGCCAATGGTCGCCCTGAACGATTAGCTCTTCTTCGCCGCCCGTTTCCCAGCCGGCGCACTCTTCGAACTCCGCTGCTCTCCCACCCATTCCAGCCACGCATCGCTCGGTAAACCGTACGGGCGGAACTTCTCGGCCTGCCCTTGCTCTTCACTGAATCGAAGAGCAAAGTGGGCGCCTAGTTTCGCAGCGGCTGGGCTGTCCATCAGATTGCTGGAGTCGTTGTTGCTCATCTGAAAGAGAGCCCGCGTTTCGAAATCGCGGATCGACGCTCGTTCCACCCAGCGCGTGAGGTTCGAGTACGAATCGACCCACGCCAGCGTGTGAACTCCGAGTGCAGGTCCCTCGCGGAGGATCGTCGCCAAACGCTTGCCGGCGTCGACGGCGGCATCGTCGTCGTCGAAGCTGCCGAACGACATCTCGTCGCCACGCTTGAGATCGCGGAACCGCGTCAGATTGTGGACCACCAGAAACAGCGGTTCGCTCGAAACGTCGCCTGCGGCCAAACGGCGATCGACCTCGTCGGCAATCGCGTTCACGGCAGCGGCCGCGTCGCGCGTCGAGATCCGTTTGCACGAGGGCCCAACGGCCGACACCAGTTTCTGCCAGAACCCAGCCTCGGCGGCGTCGGGTCGGACGCCATCGAGAATCGTGAACCGCGCGAGCGAATGATCGCCTGAGCCGTTCTTTCCGTTTCCTTCCGAATGATTGACGGGCTCACCAGTGGATTGCGCGTCGAGCGCGATGATCGCGTTGGCCAGAATGCCGAGCGCCAGTTCTTCCTGCTGGCCAATCACTAGCAAATTCGCGCCGCTTTGGCGGCGGAAGATCATCTCGGGCGGGTCTTTAATGGCGACCGCCGAGCCCAGCCACATCCGCGGCGACAGGACTGCATTCGCCGAAGGAACCGATGCCAAGGCCGCGCGGAGCAAATGGTTTTCCGCGGGATCAGCGGCGGCGTTCCCTTCGAAGACCGTCGGCGGCGGCAAGGCGATGTTTTGCGCCTTTGCCTTTTCGGCCACCCGACGCAAATAGTCTTCCCGCTGATGATCCGACAGCCACACAATTTGAAACGGATGGTTTCCCTCGAACATCCCGTTGGCATCGTTGTAGATCGCCTCGCCGGGCCGATTGAGCAAACGCGCGGCGGTATTGTCTTCACTCAAGATCAAGTGCGCATCGGACTCGCTGCACTGCAAGGCAATCCGCACCGCCATCTGGCCGATGGTCGCCCGGGCAAGTGAGTAAGCTCCCGCCAATGTTTGCGAACCCAGCAGCACGTGAATGCCAAACGCCCGGCCTTGGCGAATCAACCGGTCGAGGAGGAGCGAGGCCTCGTGCGAGATCTTATCGTCGCTGGTAAAGAACTCCTGAAACTCGTCGATGATCAGCATCATCCGCGGCAGATCCGCATCGGGAACAGCGGCCCGATAACCCTTCACGTCCTGCGCGCCCACCTTGCGGAACATATCGCCACGACGCTGGAGTTCCAGATCCAGCCGTTGCAGCACGCTCAAGCCGAACTCCCGTTCGCTCTCGATGGCGATCACTCGCGCATGCGGCAAACCATGCGCTGCGTACGCTTTGAACTCGACCCCTTTTTTGAAGTCGATCAGGAAAAACTGCAACTCCGTCGGCGCATAGCAGAGCGCCAGATTGGTGATCATCGCATTGAGCAGCGTCGACTTACCCGAGCCGGTCTTCCCGGCGATCAACACGTGCTGCGAAGTTCCCGACCCGAGCCGCATGTACTGGAGCTTTTTCGCGCCTGCGCGGCCCAGCGGCACGTCGATCCCCTTGCGGCTATCGAGTGTCCACCACTGCTCGACCGGCGGCGTGACCGTTTCGAACGGCACTTCGACTCGCGATGCTTCCTTGGCCATCTTGCCGACGGCGCGAATGATCTCCGTCACCTTGTTGTCGTCGGGCGGAGCCTCACAGACCAGCGGCAGGTCCTTCAGCGCAGGATCCTTCCACTCGAAACGGTTGAGCTCTGCGTTCCAAACTAGCGTCGTCGCGGCGGCTTCCAGTTCGCTCAGTTCGAAATTGCGAGGCACACGGTGCTTCGTGTCGACGCCGATCAGTGTGTAAACGCCGCAACGTGCGCCGCTGGTGGCAATACTGACCAGCCGCCGGGCCGCTTCGTCCGAAAAATTGGCCGGGAAGTTGGCGATCACCAAGATGTGAAACGGCTCGGCTACTTCGCCAGCCGAACGGTTGTATTCCAGAATCGACGCGAATTCGTTCCGTAAATACTTCTGGATCACGTTCTCCATGTGCTCGGTCAAATCGGCGAGCCGCTGATTGATGTGGGTCGACTCGGTCCAAATGCGGTTGGTGACCAGCTTCTCGTCGTAGTCGGCCAGGTGCATGAAGGCGGAGAAGTTTTTACCTAGGCCAACGGGGTCGATGATCGTGAAGCGGACTTTTCCCGGCGGGAACGCCGTGAGCAAGCGGAGCATCACGTTCTGAATCGCCCGCGAGGCGGCATCGCGTCCCTCCTCGGTCGATTCGAAGAGCAGCGAAGGCGCCTCGGGGTACGAAACCACGGCCGGAATCGCAAACGACGGCTGCGGCATTTGCAGCCCATGGGCCGTGGGAATGCCTCCCGCCAGCCGATCGATGCGGAACTCGTACTCGCCAAACGCCAGCGCCGGCAAATCGACGGCGGGGCTATCGGCGGTTGCTTTACCCCGCGCGATTGCCAGCGGGATCTGCTCGGGCTCGATGGCGTCCCACTTAGGAAAAGTCATTTGGCAGAACTGCTGCATCTCGCCGATTTCTTTTTCGAAGGCGGCCACGCCTTCTGCCCACTTCGAGGCCAGCGCGTTCCACTCACTTTCGAAGGCCGCGCGATCGGCTGCCCGGCGGGTCATGTGACGTTCGTAGAGATCGCCGTAGTAGGTGCGAAACTCGTTTTCCAGCGTCGCAATCTGCTGAGGCGATTTTTCGTCGATATCGTGGAGCTGCCGCTCGCACGAGTCCTCGAGCACGCGCCGCCGCTGGACCAGTTCGCCTGTCGCTTTGGCGATCCGCTCCTCGCGTTTGGCTTCCTGCTGTTTGCGAATGGTCTCGAGTTCCTCCTGCGCAGCGGCGATCTCGTTATCGCGCTGCACTGAGGCCTTGGCCCGCGCTAGTTTCGACTCCTCCTTAGACGATTGTTTGGCGGCGGTGATCTTAGCCGTGGTAATCGCCACTTGCTGACGGAAGGCGGGAACTCCGCGAAGCGTCTGGCTTCGGGCGAGCGGCCTGGCGATGGCCCGCGCTCCGAAACCCGCTACGACAGCCGTACCCACAACCACGGCCCCAATGGTGATGGGATGGAATGGCAGCAGAAACCACGCCACGGCAAGTCCCACGATGCCGCCGAGAATCGACAACAAGAACGGCCAACCGTCGGCAATGAAACGAGCGGCCGGCGCTTGGTTCAACCGGATCAAGCACGCCCGAGCGAGTTGATAATCGGCTGCCGCCTCGTCCAACAACTGCTGCTTTGGCACAGCGCGCGATGCAGGCGGGGCCTTCAACTCTCCCGGGGGCCACGTTCCTTGTCGCTCCACCACCTTGCGGGCCTCGGCGACGAGCGTTTGGAGTTCCGCGGTGCGGGCCTCGATCAGCCCTCGGAACTCGCCGTAATCGGACTTTGCAGACTTGTCGACCTCCTCAAATTGCAGCAGGGCTTTCTTCTGCCGCTGCTGCGACAGGTACTCGGCATTCTCGACCGCAGTGGCTTCCTTGCGTTTGGCCTCCGCGCGAATCTGCCGTTCCTGTTGGCCCAGCGTAAACCCTTCGCTCTCGTACCGAACGTAGATCCGCTCGCGCGATTCGCGCATCGTCGTCGTGAGCTTGGCATGAGCGATTTCGAATTCGCGAATCGCCCGCTCGCGCGCTTGGTGGTAATCGGCGGTGGCCTTTTCGATCCGTTCGGCCTGGCGGGCGCTGATTTCGACTTCGCCGGCGGCGCGGACGCTCACCAGCTTGGTGAGCTGCTCGATGAGTTCGCGCTGTCGTTGCGTAGTGAGTGGAGAGTTCATTAGTCCGGCGTAACGCAGGTATCCTGAGGCTTCGTGCGGCTGGTGCGCCGAGCTTGTGTTTGTTTTTCGCTTTACGATTCGGTCTGGTCGCTCAAGTCGCGTTCGGCGGTATCCAAAACCTCCGACAACCGCTGCACAGCGGCGATCACCCCTTGGAGTTTATCGGGAATAGGCCGTAAGTGGACCTCTTCGAATTTTCGGGCATTGTCGTCATGCCAATGCTCTTTCGTCTCGCGCCAACGCTGCTTCAAAGTCGCCAGTGCGTTGGCGATCCGCCCTAAACCGCTATTGAGATCGCAAATGCGCATCGGCTACTCCTTGCTGCCAGACGCGGGAGCCGATTCACTACCGCCCGGCGCGGCCTGCTGGATGTACCGATCGAGCGCTGCGATCATCCGTTCGATGTGAGCGACCGACTGGACGAAGTCCGATTCGAACCAACTCCGGACCTTGGCGACCTGCACCTGGAACTCCATCGTTTCCTTGCCAATTCGTGGTCGCCATCGCTTGACGGCCACGACCTTTTCCTCGCAAAGCCGCCATCGGCGTTTGCATTTTTCCAGCCGCTTTCGCTCGTCGTGACAATACTTGGTTTGGGTCGCATCAATGGTGGCTTCAGCCTTTTGCAAGGCAAGTCGGGCCTCGGCGACCGAGTCGTTGGCTTTCTTCTCTTCCCGCGGCCAATACTGTGCGCGATCGTGCTCGATCCACTCCATCGGCCGGCGCCCTTCAAGCTCCAAGGCGACAATCCCCTCCGACACCTCCTCGGCAAACAGCAATAGCGCCGCCTTGAGCTGCCGCAAGGCTTCGATCGAGCCGACGTTTGCATTGGGTCCAGCCATAACACCGGTCTAAAAGCGTGACAAAGTAGTGAACGAACAACCAACTACTACGACTGCAAATAGTCTTCGATGTGCTGAGCCTTGCGAATCAAATACGGCACGTGCTGGTCCGCTTCCTCGGCGAAGCGGAGCAACGTCTTCATGTTGTCCTCAAACTTTTCGGTGAACTTCTTCTGTTCCTGATCGCGCCAAGTCGCGTTGAGGTTCGACAGCTGATTGGCCAGCGCCTGCGCGCGGTCGCGAAGTTGTGCGTTGAATTTTTTCAAGGACTGGGCAAACTGCCGCAGTTCCTCGGGATCGACTACAGCTTGTGCCATGGGAGCGCTCGTTTTCGAAAAGAAAAGAAGAGATTTAGTTCGTCGCGACTTCTCGCATCAAAGCCTGTGCCGACTGGTCGTACGGATCGTTTTTGAGGACTTGGTTCAGGTATCTTCGTGCGAGCTTGTTTAGCCCGCCATCAATGACCAGCCTGCTCGCCGCGAGGAGCGCCTTGCGTTTGAGTGTCCATTGGTCCGGCGAGACGGCCGCCTCGGACGCCTGGCGGTAATGCGAAAGGGCCTTGGGAAAGTCTCCCAGTTCACGGCGGCATTCCCCCAGTTCGAACGCAGCATCGGCCAGGAATTTCGGGTCCCGCACCGCCGCCGCGAAGTGGTCGCAGGCCTCCGCGGTATCGCCTAGCCTATGCAGTCGCTTGCCCAGTTCGATCTGCAAGTCGGCGCGCTCCGGATAACGTTTGCACCGGGCGATGAAGATATCGGTATCGAATTGATCCCGCTCGCGAATGGCCAATTCGTATTCGGCCTTGGTTCCATCGCCTGGTTGTTCGCGCGCTACTTGCCGGGCGACCGCCACCCGCCGTTCGAAGCGGGCCATTGCGAGGTCCTCCCACATTTCGACAATGCGCGGGTCTTTGCTCGTCGACTCACGGGCCTTGGCGAGCATCTTTTCGGCGTCGTATTCGCGACCACGTTCCACATAGAGGGGGGCGAGTTTCAAATAGGCATCAGGCAAGGTCGGCTGCTCGCGAATCGCCTTTTCGAGCCGCTGGATCGGCGTGAGCAAACCGTTGTCATCCAGATCGGGATCGCGCGTGTCTCCTTTCTCAGCGGCGAACGGCTGGCCGAATTGCCGTCGTGGTTTGCGCAGCAGTTCCTGAACCGGAGTGGGGGCCGCGTTATCGAGACTGTTCTGGCATCGGTTCAATGTCACGACCAAATGTGCGGTCGCGTCGGCGACTTCTTCATCATCGGGAAGAAGGTTCACCAGGGCCGACCAGGCGTCGTACGATTCCTTCCACATCCCCAAACGCTGCCACTGCCGAGCCTCCGCCCGCAGGATGAGCGGAGAGTTCGGCACAAGCTTCCTCGCCCGCGTGGTCCACAAAATGGCGACCTCGTCGGCCCCCAGCGCGTCGCAAGCGATTCCCAGCGCCCAAAACAGAGCGGCGTTGTAGGAATTGGCTACCACCATATCGGGCGCCGCTTTGACGATCGCGTCCCAGTTTTCCTGGTCGACCAGCGCCTTGAGTTTGGCGGGAAGCGAGTTCGAGGGGGCGGGAGACTTGCCGCGATCTCTGGCATCGATCGCCGCCAAAAACGCGTCGACGTAGTCGAACTGGGCGGGGTCGGCCGCAACACAGGCCGCAAACTCATTCAGCGCGTCGCTATAGCCGCCCCCAAAGGCGAGACGAATCCCCTCTTCAAAGCGATCGGACATCGTCCGTTGCGAATTCCACATGGGCTGTACGAACCATCCCCCAAGTTTTGCGCCCTGCGAAAGTGTCTATTCATAAGCATACGTGCAGCCCCGTAGGCCGGACAATCCTGTCCGGCGGGGAGAAGAGAGATGGGGAGAAGGGGTGATTGGGAGATGGGGAGTAAGGAAGCGTTTGTCTCAAAATGCTCCCCTTTTCCTTCAACTGCCTTTCTTTGACACTACCCCACCAACGCCGAAATCGGGCGGGCATCGTCCAGCAAGTACTGTGGCCGGCCGTTGAAGTCGGGCAGCGTCAGGCGCGGATTAATCCCCAGCGTGTGGTAAATCGTGGCGATTACATTTTGGAAACCGATATCGCCATCGATCGAGCGTTCCGCGCGCGAATCGGTCGCCCCCACAACTTGGCCCATTTTCAGCCCACCGCCAAAGAACACGGCGCAACCGGCCTCGGCCCAGTGATCCCGGCCCGGGCCCGGGTAACCAATCTTTGGCGTTCGCCCGAATTCGCCCAGCACGCACACCAGGACGTCATTTTCGAGCCCGCGCTCCTTCAAGTCGGTAACCAGGGCGTAGATGCTGCGGTCGAGTGCGGGCATCAAATTGCGGAGCGCGAAGAAGATATCCCCTTCGGCAGCCGTGTGATGATCCCAGGCAGCGGCATGCACTGTCACAACCCGCGCACCTGCTTCGACCAACCGGCGAGCACGCAAAAAGGCCTTCGATTCCCAGTCGTACATGATCGACTTGACGGTCTGGTGCGGGTAACGACCGCGGCCATACCGGGCAACCGTTTCGGGCGATTCTTTGGAAATATCGAACGCGTCCCGCACCGCCGGCGAGGCCATGATTTCGAGGGCCTTGGTCTGAAACCGGTCGAGCCCCGCATAAGCGTCGGTCTGGTCGAGCCGGCGTTGGAGGTTGTCGAACGACGTTAAAAGCTGTTTGCGATTACTGATGCGATCGAGTGCCAACGTCGGTTGCATGTCGGCCAGGGCGTTTTCGAACGGCCGAAACGGGGCGTGCCCCGCCCCGGCGTAGTGGGCTTGCTCGTACTCGAAGAGATCGACGCTGGCCTCTTTCAGGCTCACGTAGGTCGGAATCGCCGAGTTGGAAGGGGCCAGACGGCTTACCACGGAACCAAACGCAGGGCGTTTGCCGGCCGTGCGCGGGTGGCCGCTGAAAACTTCGCTCAAATAGTGGTCGTTCTCGACGGATCGGATGCCGCGAACCACGGCGATCTGGTCCATGATTTCGGCCTGGAGCGGCATGTATTCGCTGATTTGTACGCCCGGCAGCTTGGTGGCGATCGGTTGGAAGGGTCCCCGGTACTCGAGCGGAGCGTGAGGTTTCAGGTCCCACATGTCGATGTGACTGGGCCCGCCCGGCAGGACGACATAGATGACCGATTTGGGTCGCGCGGTAGAGGCCTGGACCGCATCTGCTTTAAGGACGTCGGCCAGTCCCAGTCCGGCCAAACCCAATCCGCCTACCCGTAGGAACTCGCGGCGGCCAACTCCATCGCAGTATCGTTGTTGTGAACCCCAAGCAGCAAACATTTCGAATCTCCCCGGAAAGGTGGGCAAGCGTACCGCGAATCATCGACCAGCGCCCCGCTGGCACATTATCGCTGGCCAACTTGGTGGTTACAACCAGCAGAGCGTGCCTGTTCCGATGGGGCCTCTCCGTAAAGGCCGGTTTAATTCGTACGAGAGTTAGTACGTAAGAGGGCGGCCAATCGCGACTTGCGCAGGTGGGTACTGACGCACATCCCAAGTCAGCGTTTCCGGCAAATCGTCAGGCGAAAACCGCTCGTCGCTTTCAACCACGACAATCGTCCCTGGCGGACCAATGGAAAGCATTTGCTTGAGCAGTTCCAGCAATTCCGTTTTTTGATCGACGTACATGGCATACGGCGGAGAACAAAAGACCAGCCAGGGCGCGCTCAATGGCGCATCGGGTGATCGCCCCCACAGCAGCGAACTTCCGGTGACGATCTGGAGTTGATCCGTGAGACCTAACTTCGCGGCATTTTGCGTCAGGAGTTTGACTGTGGGAAAGTGCCGTTCGATCAGGGTCGCTCCTACCGACCCGCGCGAGACGGCTTCGAAGGCCAAGGCCCCCGTTCCGGCGAAAAGGTCGATCGCCCATTTTCCTTGGACGTCGGTCCCCAGCAGGTTGAAAACGGCCTCGCGGACCCGATCTTTCATGGGCCGCGTGGTGGAATCGCCGCTGTAATCGAATTGACGTCCTCGTAGCTTTCCCCCGATCACCCGCATCGTCGTGGCGGGTTCGTGTTGGCCCGCGGGTTTACCGGGCCGCTTTTTCGCGGGGCGTTTCATGTTCGAAATAACTGCGAGAGGAGGTTCGGGTAACGGGCCATTAAAACGGAAAATCGGCCTTTTGGCCCCGAATTGAACACTTTGTCGCGCCGTCGCGTACAGGCTCAGCGAAGGCCTGATTGACGCTATACAACGGCGATGGCTGTCCCATAATAGGTGCTCGGCCCTTAATATGATCACGCGGCCGGGAAAAACGCGAGCCCGCCAGGGCTTGAGCCTAGGGTTTGGCGTTCGAGGTTATAAGTTGTTTCGAGGTGTGTCGGTCGCTGGAAGGCCCAGTCAACCGGACGAGGAGTGACGCAGAATGATTCGTGGCGAATTTCGACAAGTCTCCCGTCGTTGGAGGACTTTTGGTCTCGCGGGCATGGCCTTGGTCTTTTCGATGTGCCCCGCCGTTTGGGCACAAAAGAAGCCAGCGGCGCAAGAAGCAACCGCCGAAGAAAGTGGCGATGCGGCCGAAACTCCGGACGGCGACGCCCCCAAGACGAATAAAAAAGCCCCGCCACGCTCCGAGGCCCAAAAAGCCTTCGACGAGAAATTCAAGGAATGGAAAGCGGTCATTGTCGACTTGCGCAAGATGCGGCTCGATTTTTCGACCGCGACTCCCGAAGTCCGCGAGAAACTGCGTGCCGATTGGAACGAGTCGGTCGCTAAAGGATCGTCTCTGTTGGGTGAACTCCGCACGATCGGCCTGAAAGCCATGACGGAGTCCGACGTCCCCGACGCTCAACTGATCCGCTTTATGGAAAGCCTGGTCTCGGAAGCCGCAGCCTCCGACAACTACGAAGTGGCTTACGCGATCGGCAAGCCGGTGCTGGAAAAGCTCGACCAAATCGGCGAGACTCCCGGCCCGATCACGCTCGCGGCCATCGGTTCGGCGGCCTACTGCATGAACGACTTCGACTTTGCCAGTGCGACCTTAAAGCGCGGCGAGGCCGGCGAGCAACTGGGCGCCGATGCCAACCCCGCAGCCAAGGAACTGATCAAAAAGGGGGTGGAATACCTGGCCGCAATCCCCGTCATCCAAAAGAAATGGGAGAAAGAAAACGAAATCCGCGAAGCCGAAACCGCTAAGGATGATCTGCCGCGCGTGAAGATCGAAACCACCGCCGGCACCATGGTGGTGGAGCTTTACGAAAACGAAGCCCCCGAAACGGTTGGAAACTTTGTCTCGCTGGTCGAGAAGGGGTTCTACAAGGGTTTGACGTTCCATCGCGTGCTCCCCTTCTTCATGGCGCAAGGGGGCTGTCCGCGGGGCGACGGCACCGGAGACCCGGGCTACAAGATTTACGATGAATGCACCAAGGCAGATTCTCGCAAGCACTTTCGCGGCGTCTTGAGCATGGCCAATGCCGGTCCCGACACGGGCGGATCGCAGTTCTTTATCAACTTCGTCCCGACACCTCAACTCGACGGACGACACACCGTTTTTGGTCGAGTCGTCGAAGGGATCGACGTGCTATCCAAGATCCAAAGGATCAACCCCGAGGCTCCCTCGGCCACCAAGCCGACCAAGATCATCAGCATGGAAGTGGTCCGCAAGCGCGATCACGAATATGCCCCGCGGAAAGTCGAGTAGATTCGACGAGGCTTTCGATCTGGGTGAGCTGCCTGAGGGCGCTCATCCAGCTGCGTCGCAGACTTAACGTCTACGAACCTTCTTTCGTATCGATTGTCTGTTCGCCTATCTTCGTCGCTAAGCGCCTTCCTCTTGTGTTCGAAGGCGTCGATCACGGCGAACAGTCCTTTGGCTTACGGCAGAGCTGTCATGAGAGGTGCCGTCATCCGCCGCGCGAGCGCAGGCGATATTCCCTTACTCATCGAGTTGACCGACGAGATCCAAGCGCTCCACGCAAAGGTTCGGCCCGACCTGTTTATCTATCCGCAGGATCGCTCCGCCGTTGGCCGGCATTTTGAGCAAATCTTCGCTTCCGAAGACAAACACGTTTTGCTCTTAGAGGTGGGCGGGCAAGTAGAAGGCCACCTGATCGCCGAAATCAGGCGCGTCGCTGCGACGGCGTTTACGTATCCCGTCTCCTATCTTTTTATCCACCAAATCGGCGTTCGAACTGCTGCACAACGGCGCGGCCTCGGCCAACAGCTGATGACCGCGGCCTCCGATCTGGCTCGCGGAAATAACCTCAGCGAAATCCGGTTGGACTACTGGTCGTTTAACGAGCCGGCGTGCCGCTTCTACGCCAAGAGTGGTTTTCAAGTCGTTCGAGAGTTCGCGTCTAAGAACCTGTAGCCGCGAATGGCACGTGGGCTACGCCGCGCGGCGACGTTGATGCTCGGACGTTGACGGCATGGGTCGAGTCGCCTCCTCCACCGGCAGCGACAGGACGTGAACCAACATCGAGGCCGCCTCTTGTAGGCGACGAGTCGATTCCAACCGATCGGCTGTGTTGCGAGCTTCCAGCCAGCGTACGATCGGCTGGGCGACGGTTCGCCATGAAGGCAGTGCGGCGATCGCCTCGAGCGCCATCACGCCCCCATGCCGCCAACCTGAGACGGACGGAACGTAGCGTCGTAACAGTCGCTCTCGCATCCGCGCTTCGCCGCACGACTCGGCGAACAACGCCGCGCAAGGGACCGCGTTCTTGGTCGCTCGAATCAGGCACTCGTGATCGAGTTGGGCGCGCCAACCGACATCGCGAATCCGCATTGCTAACTCGATGTCCGCCAGTGCATCGCCGAACGAGGCATCCCAGCCGCCGACCAAATCGAGGAAGTCGCGGCGATAGAAACCGGCCGCCAGCGTCGGCCCAGTTACCTGCGAGGCGATGGATGGATTGAGTTCCTTCTTTCCTTCGCCGCACAGCAAACGGTTTCCTAGGGAAGATATGCCAACCCCAGCAGCGAGCATCGATTCCGGTTGATGCACATCGACAACCAGGGGGCTCACGGCGGCAACGTGGTCGTTGGCAAAGTACTCCAACGCCGTCTCCGCCCAGTCTTCATCGACCTCGCATCCATTGTTGAGCACGTGGACTACGGGAGCTCGCACCTGTACGAGTCCGGCATTGAGCAACGCACAAATGGATTTTGCGCCGTCCGCCGTGACAAATTGAACTTCGTCCGACAAGGAGTAGGGGTCCTCGTACGGAGTCGCCGAAACAACAACGACCTCGGATTGCCAAGGGCGATTTTGCAAGACAGAGGCCAGCGTCGTCTCGAACGACGACGAAACCTCTACCAATGGAATAAGAATGGTCAGCCGCGGAACGCCTTTCTTCCTTGGCATATCCCCCTCGCGGCCGTCCTAGCCCTAGTGTCCGCCCGCACCAAGACCGCTTCGCCTCGTGCGAATCGATTCTTCGTCGGTGCCCGGATTGCGCGGGTGGCAACACCCGGCTAACCTTATTTTCGGACGGTTACATGCGAGACGTTGAGTCATCTCCGCGAGCACGTCGCGGATTGTATTTCTGGCCTTTTTGGCGAATTGTTTAACCTCATGGGGCCTTCGCGCCGAGCCCTTGCGAACCTGTCATTCCCAGTGCATGTCTGCTCATGCGACAGGTCGCCGACAGCATCAGCACACCCATCGGCGGAGGTGGAAGCAAGAGTGGCGAAAGGGCAAGAAACGTGATTCAACTCGATGGCGCATCCGGTGAAGGGGGCGGACAAATCATCCGCTCGGCGCTCACGCTATCGATGCTCTCGGGGCAGCCCTTCACCATTTTGAATATCCGCGCGCGGCGGAAGAACCCGGGCCTCCAGCGGCAACATCTGACGGCCGTGCTAGCGGCCGCCAAAGTTTGCGATGCCAAACTCCAGGACGCCACGCTTCAGTCGTCGCGGCTCTCATTTTGGCCGGGAGCAATTCGAGCCGGCAATTTCGATTTCGATATCCACTCGGCGGGAAGCTCGACACTCGTGTTACAAACCGTCGGGCCTGCTCTGTCGGCTGCTCCGGGACCTTCGACCGTGACCGTCCGCGGTGGGACCCACAACCCCATGGCGCCTCCGTTTGAGTTCCTGGCGAAGGCGTTCGTCCCCGCGATCACCCGGATGGGGGCTCAATGGGACCTTTCGCTTTTGCGTCACGGTTTTTACCCGGCTGGAGGCGGCGGGATTGTCGCGCACATTGAGCCCTCGCCATGGCGCGGCCTGCAACTAACGGAACGACCCGACAACTACCGGGTGTCGGCAAGGATTCTCATTTCGCAACTGCCGGAGGATGTCGCACTGCGAGAAAAGCAGTGGCTCCGCCGGCACCTCGGGATTCCAGCCGAGAAGATCGCCATCGAGAAAGTCTCCGCGAACAGCCCCGGAAACGTGGTCCTCATCGCTTCAGAGGGAGAAACGCATACCGAAGTCTTTTCGTCGCTGGGAGAACGGGGCAAGCGGGCCGAGCATGTCGCCGAGGAAGCCTTCGAAGCTTGGAAATCGTTCGACGATTCCCAAGCACCCGTGGGCGAGCACCTGGCGGATCAGCTACTACTGCCGATGACGCTGGCGGCTATCGAAGGTCGTCGCAGCCGCTTTCGCACCCATGTGGTCTCCGATCATGTGCGGACCCACGTGGATTTACTGCGAACGTTCTACCCCAACGTGGCCATTCGCATCGAGCCGATCACCGATACGGGCGAGTTCACGATCACGGTTGAACTCGAGTAGCCGCTAAGATTTTGCGGGCGCCGAGGGCTGAGCCGACTGCGGAATGCTGTTGATGCGGGCGGCCTCTTGTTCATCGATCCGCGCCAAATAGGCATCTGCTTGTTGTGGGTTCATCCGTCCGTAGGCGATTTCGATCGCGAGCAATCCCATGGGGGTGAACCCCGCTTTGTTCGCCAGGTGAATGGCACGATCATACGAGGCCGACGTCAGCGGCCTGAACATATAGCTGCCCACGAGCGCAGCCAGAGCGGCCAAGGCCATCGCCAAAAAGATGCCGCCTTGCACGGGGTCGGGTTTGTTTTTGTCGACAAACTGGATGATGGCTGCGATCAAAAATCCGCCGCACGCGATCAGCGAGCCGCCGCGTAACCACCCAAAAAAGATCGACTTGAACGACATCGGAACCGCCACTTCCCCGCCGCCCAACTGCGGTTTGAGAACCATCACGCTTTGCAGCGGAATGAGGGGAATGTAGTAAACGTGGCCGAACGATGATTCGACGTGGAACAAATCGGGCGCAACATCCACTTTGCCGGCCCGCGTCACACCCCAGACGATAACCATGAGCCCATCTCCCCAACCTGCAACGTCAGACGCGAATCGCAGCCATTCGCGGTTCGGTTTTTAAGATAACCGGTTGTCGGGGGATTCTCAAATCTTTGTTAGGATCGCCGTTAGGTTTGTGGTAACCCTCGCCAAGTGCCAGCCGCTTACCAGGTAGACGAGAAGAGTTGGGCCACCCGAGTATCCACACCCTGGCTCGCCGAACGCTTGCGGTCGCGACGCTTGAGCTCGCTCACCGCCTGATCGGTGGTGAGCAGTCCAAACGCGACATCGATTTCGAGCCGCACCGCCGCGCTAAGGCCGGCAAGTTCCGCCAACTCCTGAGCACGCTCGTAACTCGCCTTCACCAGGCTTTGCGAAAACAAGGAAAACAGGAACAGGGGTAGCGACACTAACAAAACGCCCGACCACGTGGGAACCATTTCCCGGAGTCCTCCTCCCTGCGAGAGAAGTCCGATCGCGACCAGGGTCGCGGCAAACGCGGTCACAAAAGCGAGCTTTGCCCGCAGGACCGCCACAAAGATCGACCATTTGGAAATCGGCATGTCGACCCTGAGCTCGTCTCTTTCGCCTGGATGGACAACCAGTTGGCTGATTGGCATGCGTAAGGGAATCCATTCCAAGCACTGGACCCGCGTTTCGACATGGAGCACGTTGGGGACGACATCGACAGCAGCAAGACGATGTGATCGTTGGCGAAACATTGTGGATTTCCTTGGCCACAAGCCGTTGTTTAGTCAGAAGCCCTTCCACTCAAAGCGATTTCGCCGCAAATCTGTAACCGCTAAAGATGGAGGAGGTCAACATTGGCCGGAGCTGAAATACGGCCAAGAAACGCAAACGGCCCGTTTTTGGCGTCATCTGCCAAAACTGGGCCGCAAAGCGTGACAAAAGGGCACGGCGTGAACGAACGACCTTCGGATCGACCGTCCGCAACTGGGTTCTGCAAAAACGATTCGTAACTGTGTGCGGCACAAGCGTTTAACAACACTCAGGCTTAACACACCTTATTGAACCCACGTCCCGGCGTCGCACCTGATAATAAACAAACAAGGCCGCAAAAATGAGGGTGACGAACGCGCCGTGCCCAAGTCAGTGTAGCCCGCTCACCTATACCAAGCGAGGGGGTTAGCCGCAAAGTCCCGGCAATCGCCCCTTTCGGAAAGGAGCGACGCCAGGACATAAAAAAACGCCCGGCAACCTAAGTTGCGCGGGCGGTCGGTTGTACGCCGGGTGCGGTTGGTTTCCCGAAGGATTCCAACCGCACCCCATCAGCGGGATCACGCTGCTTGTAACGAAGTGAAAACCCGACTTCCTTCGGTGACTTCTGGGAACTCGCCGCGGCGTCAGGTGATAGACCTAGAAGCAATGGTTGTGCCAATACCTGTCAGACTCGGTGCTGGCTTCGCAAGATAAGACGTCAGAAGGCTTTACGTCACAAAGCGCGCTTTGTAAGGCACTTGTGGGCTGTCTCAGAGCAAGATTCTGTCTCAGATTGGGACGAGACGAAACGCGCGCCTTACATATTCAGATCGAAGCGTTCCATAGGCGCGCTCAATGTGACAGTTTCCAATGCGCGTTCAACACCCAGCTTGGCTGGTGGGGAGCCGTTGTCCCGCTCGACAAGCATCCGCCATGTCGTTTGTTCCTCGGAGAGAACCCGGCAGACCTCGTCGAGTTGGTTGGGCTGCTCCAACAGGATCACCTCGGAGACCGTCTTCACCAAGAACGCGTACAGCCCGACGAGGTTCTCCGAGACGACGTTTCCCTTAGGTTGCAACGAGCCCAGCAGCTCGATGAGCACCTGCTGGCAGCGCCCGGTGCAGATCTGAGCTTCTTCCTTGCGGCCCTCGGCAAACGCTTCGCGCGCCAGGCGAGCAAATCTTTGCGCGCCTTCGATGAGCATCAGACGCAGTTGAATCGGCGAGGCCGTTAGGACTTGCGTTTCAAGGTAGGCATCGTGGGCGGCAAAGCTATCGGGAACAGTTGCCACGGATAATCCCATTCACAAGTGGTGCTGGTGCGTTGATCGCGCTATCGTTCGCGATGGAGATGCTTACCTGGGAGTAAGATCGGAATCCCAGCTTTAAGGCTTGTGGAGTTCGCCTTTATTCGGAACAACCGTCAAGGTTTGCGCCCGCGACCAGCTGGGGCCGTTAACAGTCGCGTTATCACGCGGTGGAATTCGCCAGACTTACGGCATTGGTGAGCGACGAGCTAATGGAGTCGTAGCCAGCCTTGATTTTGCTCACGGCAAGTTCCAAGTTGTAAAACTGATTGAGCAAGCGCTCTCGCTTCTTCGTGAGCTTGTCGGTCCAGTCGTCGATGCGAGTCTGAAAACTGTCGAATTGCTTTTGCAGCGCATTCGATCGGTTCACCAGCATGCTGTTGTCTTTGCCGACCAGCGCTTCAATCATCGCGTCCGCTTTGGCGGCAAATCCCTTGTCTGGATCGGTGAAGAAATTCGCGACGGCTTCGGGGTCGGCGTCGTACTTGGATTGCAGCTTCGAAGTATCGAACGAGAGCTTACCCTGGTCGTTGACGGAAATCCCCAGCGACTCCAGCGACTGCAAACTGCCGGTCCGGTTGAATCGCGTCGTTACGAGCCGGCCGAGATCGTTGTCCAGGCGCAGGGCCTCGGACGTTCCAAAGAGCGCGCCTTTCTTGTTGCTGGAAGCGTCATAGCTGGTGTAGCCGCTCAGCTTGTCTTGCAGCTTGTTGTATTGATCGACGAATTGCTGCAAGGCACTGCTAATCGCGCTGAAGTTCCTGTCGACGGTCACCGTGACCGGCGTGGCCGAAGTTCCTTTCAACGTCAAGGTCAGGCCAGGTATGGCGTCTTGCACCACATTCGAATCGGAAGTCACTAGCGTGCTGTTCTCACCCGTCCCAACTTGGACCAGGCTGTCGCGGCCTTCCGTCGTCGTCTTGAAGTTGAACGGCAATCCGGCGCCGCCCACGATGAATCGGCCGGCCTCGCCGCCAGCCCCCGTCAATGTGATGCGATAGGGCGTACTGCCACTTGGGTCCTTCACAAGGGCCGCTTTGATGCCCGACTTCGAAGCGTTGATCTTGTCGACAATCGTCGAAAGCGTGTCCGTCGCCGTGATCTCAATCTTCGGGACTGCCGAACCATCGATCGCCGATTTTGGCACGCCGTCGACCGTCTTTTGCGCCGACGTCCCCACAATGCCCAAATCCTTGGCCGTTGTTCCGCTGGAAGTATCGTTAACGGAAAACGGCGTACTCGAACCCGTGGTGTCGTAAAGCAGAATTCCGTTCCCCGAATCGTTGATCCGAGCCTTCACACCAATGCCGGCATCGTTGATCGTGTTGATCACGTCGCCAACGGTGGTGGCGTTGGCGATGCGGAGATTAACGGCACCCGTCGCGCCGTTGCCATCGGTTATTGTGAACGAGCCAAGCCGGACTCCGTCGCCGCCGTTGTAAGTACTCAGCAGGGTTTGTTCGCTGATGATCTGACGGCCCAGCGATCCCGAATCGATCGATGTTTGCCCCGCATCGACGGCGAGCTTCAGCTTCGTGGCCGCGTTATTCGCGTCGCCGTTGGCGACGACCAGATTGTTAGCGGTGGAGCCCGTCGTATCTTTGAGTTGCAATCCATCGTGCGACGCGTTGATACTTGCCGTGACGCCAACGCCCGACGCATTGATCGCGGCCACAACCTGATCGAGCGTCTCCAAACCGGCCAAATTAACCGTCGCGCTGGCACCCGACCTGTCGGTGATGTTGAGGTTCCCAAGCGTTCCCAGGCCCTGGCCGCCATTCAACGAAGACAGCAACGTCGATTGCAACCCGGACGCCAACCGCTTGCCGCTGATCGTGCTTCCCGACGTCGAACTAGCCAGTCCCAGTTGCTCGGCGAGGTTTCCGCCCGGGCCGCTGGAGACGCTGAACTGATGCGAACCTGAGGTCAGATCTTCAATTTCGAGTCGCTCGCCGTCGCTGCTGATCTTGGCCTTGAAGCGAGTCGGATCGACGGAATTGATCGTGTTGAGCAAGTCGCCAATCGAGGTCTCGTTGGTCGCGGTTGCTTCCGCGCCGCCCGACAAAACGGCTTGATCGTTGACGGAGACGACGCCCGAGCCGTCGGAGCCGCTCGCTTTCGTGGCTGTGAACAGGCTGGCGACTGCTGGAGTTCCCGCAACGGCTGCGATGACATTGTCGGCCGTGGTTTGCCCGGCGGCGATGTCGATGGTGAGCGTCTTGCTGTTGGAGTCGTACGTCGCCGTTTCGTTCCCCTGCGTGACATTGCCCGACGAAACGAACTTGACTTGAACCCCGTCATAGGCAGCGCCGCTACCGGTCGCGGTGAACTGGAGATCGGCGTTGATTCCGTTGGTTCCGTTGCTTCGCCCCGTCGATTGTTGAGCGGCGTGGCCGACCTTCTTGAAGTCGACGTCAAAGCTCGAGCCATCCTTCAACTGGACGTGTAAATCGTTGCCGTTGGCCCTCAGATTCAGTCCATTGCCATCGCGCAACTGGTCGAGTTGCATGCCGTCGTACAGGCGGAATATGTCAGTCCCCAGCGCGGAAGTCGAGGCTGCATTGATGCTTAACAACCCCAGGTCTTGAGCGGTCGATCCGCCTGAGACTTCCTGCACGCGCAGGTTGGCAACACTTTCGCCTGTCAATTCGGTGAGCCGGATCTTGTCTCCTTCGGCCGTGGCGCGAACGTTGATGCCTTCGTTACTGTTAATCGCCGCCAGCACATCACCGACCGTTTTGACAGCCGTCAGATCGATAACTGCCGTTGCCCCGGAACGATCGGTGATCCGAATCTTTCCCTTCGAAACCCCATCACCGCCGTTGAGCGTTTCCAGATCCCTCGGGGTATCGACGAAGCCCCCCTTTTGCAACGACAACGTTCCGGCGACGTTCAGCGCCGTCGTGTTCGATGCGAAGCCGGCACTGCTCGATTGCTGAGCCCGAGCCAGGCGAATGGGCATGAACGAATACGATCCCGGCGGCACCGTGGCGGTGGTGGAAGTAACGGCCGAGAGGACGTCGTTTCGGTCGGCATTGACGCTGAGGGCCGTCGAAAAAAACGTCGGCTTCGAGAACCGCTTGATCGTCGCCTGAACCGCCAACGTTTGCGCGAGGAGGTCGCCAATGGCGCTGGCTTGGGTATTGAGGGCGGCTTGCCGGGTCTTGAGCGCGTCCTGGGGTTCCTGCTCGAGCTTCATGAGCTGATCGACAGTCCCTTGGATGTCGATCCCCGTCGCTAAACCCACGCTGCTTTGAATGCGTCCCATCGTCTAGCTCGCCGTCTCTTCGGAGCCGTTAAAGTCGGTCTTTCTTACTAGATCGGCCATTAGCGGGGCCAATCCATGGTCAAACAGATTCGCTAGCGTGGCCGGCGCGCGAAAAGCGCCCTCCCGCAACGAAAATCGCCGCCGAAAGGCGAAATCCTTTCGACGGCGATTCCTGATTTTCGGGGCCGATCCGGCGGGCTGTGATTTGCCCGCCTTATCCAGTCGGCCTATGTCGTTACCAACCGCTTACTAGCCTCGCAACAGCGAGAGCACGTTTTGCGGTTGGGTGTTGGCGATTTGGAGCACTTGGTTGCCCGATTGGACCAGAATCTGGTTCCGGGTCAGCTTGGCGCTTTCGACGGCGAAGTCCGCATCGCGGATCGAGCTTTCAGCAGCCGTCAGGTTGGTGAGGGTGTCGTTCAGCGAGTTGATGTTCGACTCGAGGGTCGTCTTTTGGAACGCACCCAATCGACCGCGAAGCGAGGTGATCTTGTTGATCACTTCGTCCGTGATCACCGCGGCACCGTTGGCATCGTTCGCCAAGCTCTTCGCGTTACCCGACTTGAGGTCGTACAAGCGACCCGAAATTCCACCCAACGTACCGGTTTGCACGCTGTTGATACCGATGCGGGCTTGTTGGTTGCCGACCACGTCGGGACCGAGTTGGAACAGAGCACCACCGCCGGTGATGTTGAAACCAACCGCGGTCGTGCTGCCGTCGGTGACGGTCAACGAGAAGTCGATCGTTGAGTTCTTGAGGGCCAAAGTGTTACCGCTGGCCGTCGCTTGGTAGCCGTTGATCGTGGCTTGCACGTCGGTACCAAAGGATTGAGTTCCGCTCAAGCTCGAGCCGAACGTGCCACCGGCACCTTCGCTGATGACTTCGACGGCGACGGCATTCTTCGAACCGTACGTGTCGGATTGGAGCGTCAGCGTCGTGCCCGTGAACGAGGCCGAAACCCCGGTCGCGTCCTTGAGCAGGTTGATACCGTCGCGGATTTGCGTGATCGAAGCGCCAGCGTTGAACTGGAACACTTCCGACCCGGTCGCACCCGAGATCTTGAGCGCCAGAGCACCGATCAGACCACCCGTCGCCGCAACTTGGTTGGCACCGTTGGCCAGCGAAGGCGGAACATAGGCGGAGTCGTTGATCGCGCTGTATCCGGTACCACCACCTGTCGTCGAAGCGGTGAACTCGGCGAGGTTGTCGATCGCGGTGGCGATCACACCTTTTGCCGTATTGCCGTTGACGCGGACAGTGATCTTGTTCAAACCGCTGTCGTAGGTTGCGTCGGCCGAACCCGAAGCAACGGCCGGGTTGAAACCACCCGTGGAAAGTGGCGAGTTGTAGTTGGCGTCGGTCAGTGCGACGTAACCGGCACCAGCACCGCCCGTTTGGGTCGTGAATCCGCCGAGCGTGGTGATTGCACCAGCGATAGCGGCCTTGGTGGTGTCACCATTGACCGTGACGGTCATAATCTTGGTGCCCGAGTTGTATGACGCGCTCGCCGCACCAGCAGCAACAGCGGGGTCGACGCCACCCGAGGTAAACGACGCATTGTTCACGAGCAACCCGGCATCGTTCGCCGCGACGTAACCGGAACCGGTACCCGTGGTTGTGGCGCTGAACGGAATCAAAGAGTCGAGCGCGGCAGCGACCACGTCGCGGTCGGTGTCACCGTTGACGTTAACCGTGATCTTGTTGGTGGCCACGCTGTAGCTGGCCGTGGCCGTACCGGCGGCAACCGCACCGCTGTCCACGAATTGCAGATCGGTACCCGTCAAGGCCGTACCAGGAGTGGCGGCGGTGACGTTGATCGTGGCGCCGTTGTCGAACGTGATCGTGCCCGTCGCGGCAGTACCCTCGTCGTTGACGATGTTGACGCGGAAGCCGTTCATGGCGGCGCCGGCGGTGTCCGTTTCGACACGCACCGTGGCACCACTGTTGAAAGTCAGCGTGGTGAACGACTTGGTTCCCTGGTCGTTGAGGATTTCGATCGCAGTGCCGTTGCCCGCAGCGCCGACCGTAGCGGCTTCGATGTCAATGGTCGAGGTATCGGCAAACGCCAGTTGGGCCGAGGCGGCGATGGCAGGCGTACCAGCACCCGAGGCCGGAATGGTCGCGGTGAGCGAACCCTTGGTCGCGGCGGCAGTGATTTGGACGTCGACGGCCAGGTTGCCGGTGGAGCCCAGATTGGCTTGGTTGATGTTCAGGTCGCGGACCGAGCTGCCGCCTGCGGTGTAGGCGGTGCTAAAGGCCTGGCTGCCGTCGAGCAGCTTCTTGCCTTGGAACTGGGTCGTTTGAGCAATCCGGTCGATGGCTTCGAGCGACGAGTCGATTTGCAGCTGGTTTGCAGCGACCTGGTCGGAGCTGAGCACGCCTGCATTCGCGGCTTCGGTCACCAGACCGCGGATGTCGTTTAGCAGGCTGCTGACCTGGCCGAGGGCGCTGTCGGCGGTGCTAATGAACTGATTGGCACGGTCGCTATTGGTGAGGGCCTTGTTCACAGCCGTGATGTCGGATCGCAGGTTTTCGCTGGCGATCAAACCGGCAGGGTCGTCCTTACCGCTGTTGATGCGAAGACCAGAGCTCAAGCGAGTGAGCGACTCTTGCAATTGCACTTGCGACCGCGACAAAGTCTTCTGCGCGATGAGCGAGCCTACGTTCGTGTTAATCCGACTCATTCTTGGACACCCCTAAAAGTTGTTAGTTGGACCGCGTCGTGGCTTTCGTTCAGTACGGGGGAGCGCTGCCTTGGTGATGGCTCGCAAGTTCAAAGTGGTGAGGTTCACCGCTTCGATTTCTGATCGCTACCTGAAGAAGCTCGACAAATTGGAAAGTTATGGGTCTAGTCACCACGTCCCTGTCCGCGTTCAAACTTGAAGCTGCCAGTTTCGCGAAATAGGAAGCGAGGGGTTCGCGAAATCGGCGTCTGTCAGGTTCGTGTGCGACGGCGTCCATGACCTTGGCAAAGGGGTGCCGCGGCTGTGGTTGCCTTCGTTCCTCTCCCGGTTTATCGACGAGGGAAAGGAGGCGCTTTAGGTAACTATTGGAAAAATTTACAAACTGCGAAGTTTTACGCTCTCAGGCCGGTTTGATCGTATCTACCGTTTGGACCAACCTTGTTTGCGCACCGCATGCTGGGGCTCGCAGTGGTTTCGTCATCGTCATTCTGCCGCGACCAGTCGGTTACTTTGTTGCAAATCAGCGTTATCCCAATCGCGGGAACTTATCCCGCTAGGTGCGATTTGCCGCTTCCTAACCAGGTTCGCGGAAGAACACGCGCAAACGTACGTTGCACTTCGACTAATGCAACTTCGGTTGTGCCGATCGACGTGGTGCAGGCAATCCCTGCCAAATGGCAGTGAGATCGCCGCAACAACGGATAGAAGCGATTAGGCCCTGTGCGCGCGGTCCGGTCGATCTTGCGGGTTAACCGGTTTGGAGAATCGAGCGGCTAAGTTATTCGCCGTTGCGCGCTTCGTTGCCGCGCGCTTCATTCTTTTGCGGCTCGCCATTGCGGGGAGCCTCGCCGTTGCGCGGCACGATGGTCCGACGGTTTTCCCGTTGGATCGCTTCGTAGACTTCCTGCCGATGGACAGGGATGTCGTGCGGGGCTTCGATGCCCAGGCGCACCTTGTCGCCACGGATATCGACAATGGTGATTACGATGTTGTCACCGATCATGATGCTTTCGTCACGGTGCCGCGAAAGTACCAACATCGAAAAACCCTTTCCGTAGGCATATCACGCTTGATTCGCGCCAAAGCATCTTGCAAATGCGACTTGTGTCCTTGCTTTAGCGTCAACACGAAAAAGATCGGTTGCAATTTGGAAACGCGTCGCATGATTCGGGCGAACCGAAAAGTTTTTCCCGCTTCTTACGTGGACTGAAAGGTCTCTTCCTTTGGCGCGTGCGATGCCGGTTATAGCGCCATCGGCGCCAACTCTCCGCGTTCTGGCGAACGCAGCTACGAATTGGTAGCCGCACTCGCCAAGAGTGCGGTATGTGGAGTTCGGACACCGAGCGTTCAATCTATTGTTTCTACGCGACACCAACTCTCCGCGTTCTGGCGAACGCGGCTACGAGCCGGTAGCCGCACTCGCCAAGAGTGCGGAGCGATTGAGCTTGCCAACCAAGCGATCAACCTTTCCTGCTTACGCAACGTACACTCTCTGCGTTCTGGCGAACGCAGCTACAGGATTACTGGTATCTCTCGGGGATGAACTGGAACTGGCCGTTGTTCTCGCGGGCAATTCGCTTGAGCAACTTTTGCGTCTTCTTGTTGAAGATCCCGATCGTGTGCACAGGAACGCGGATACGAGGCTTTTCGCTGATCCGAACTTCGCGATTGTGATCGCGCAGCCATTGCGCCGTTGGATCGGCAAACTCGCCATCCGTCAAAAGAAACACCGCGTGCGGTTTCAATTTCATGGCGTGCGTCACCGACGCCAGGGGACTGGTGTTGGCGCCCAGTTGATAACCCATCACCCATCGCCGCGCGCGGGCGATGTTGTCGCCGGTGGCCGGCAACATTTCCTTGGCGACTTCCGACGGACCGAACATCGGATGCGATTCGCCATCGAACAGGATGATGTAGAAGGACTGGTCTTGTTTGAGTTCGTCGAGCGATCGGACTAGTTCCTCGCGAACTCGGTTCCACTTTTCTCCGATCATGCTGCGCGAGCAGTCGACGACGTAAACAAATCGATCGCCGCGTCCCTCCACGCCAAAGAACTGGACGCCGTGCCCAGCGACTTGAACTGCCTCGGCAGCATCGTCAGCTTGGGCACCTCCGCCGCCACTTTCTCCGCTTTCCGATGCCCCGGACGCCCCACCATCGTTCTCGATTTCTTCGCTCGTTAGCGAAGCCGCCGCGATCGCCGTGTTCACCGCGCTGGTCTCGGAATTAGCTTTGAGGCCCGATGGATCGAATTCGACCGGAACATCGGGGAGGTCCGCCGCCACAGCGACAACGGCTTCGGTATCCAGAAAGGAGGCCTCCGGATCGGCCATCAACTCGTCGGAAACATCCAGGGTCAGTTCGCCGGCGGGCTCCAAAGAGCTAGGAACGGCAAGAACCAGCGATCCGTCGTTCCGGTACGTGGAAACAGGTCCGGCCACCAGAACGGCCATCGTCAAGACGGCGCCCGAATGGAACAGGATGCTCCCCGTCAGGGCGTTCAAAATCCTGGGTTCGACGCTCGCCAGGAAGTGGTGAACGGACCGGAACCAACCGCCCGATGGAGCAAACGAATTGGGGGCGGCCCCCTGATCCATCGCAACTCTCCCATGCCCTAACGTTCGCGGAATCATCGCGAGCGGCGTCATCCCGAATTGTGGCAACAGCGCTCGCCGCTGGCGACTTGCGGTATGGCCACTATTTCGAAGCGGTTGGTCTTGAAACGACTGGTCTCGAAATGCATCCCCTCAGGGAGCGAAATTTTTTTGCTGCCGTTTTATGGCGCCCTGGCAATGTTATTCTCAGCCAAGCGAACTACTCCCGTCAACCTGCGCCATCAGCGTAGCGTGATGGGAATGGCAGCCTTCGAACGCGGGGACCGCAGTCGTCGACTGTAAAAAAACGCAACGCAAAGTGACACTTGGTTCCGAGGCGGACTCGGGATACACTTAAGACGCAACGTCTCAAGTCAATCGTGTCACCAACTCCTGTGCGTGCATGGGCATTCGTATTCGGTGTGGGGTATAACGGTCACTGGTTGCGTCGAGGATCTAGTTGCTTCGAGAATCACATCGCGCGCGGCCTCCAGGTTGATACTTGGCGAAGGCGAGGTCCATGTTTAATCACGAAATCGGCTTCAACGCTCCTAATTACCTGGTCCTATTGCTGCTGATCCCGGTAATTTGGATCTGGAGCTTTCGAAGCCTGGCAGGGCTGGGCCCGACGCGCCGTTTCATGGCGCTCACCTTTCGCACAATCATCTTGCTTTTGATCGTGATGGCGCTGGCCGAGGCGCAGTGGCGCCTTATTAGTAAGAAGGTCACGGTGCTCTACCTGCTCGACCAGTCGGACAGCATTCCGCCCGAAGATCGCAAGGTGATGCTCGATTACGTCCGCCAGGCAGTGCATAAACACCGCCACGCGAACGACCGTGACCGGGCCGGGGTGATTACGTTCGCACGCGAGCCAGCCATCGAAATCCCGCCGTTCGACGACGACATTAGCAGCCAGCAAGATGTTGAAACGGCGCTCATTCTCGACAAGTCGGCGACGAACCTCGCCTCTGCCCTCAAATTGGCTCAGGCCTCGTTTCCCGAGGATTCTTCCAAACGGGTGGTCATTGTCACCGACGGCAACGAAAACCTCGGCGATGCCCGCCCCGTTGCCAAGTTGATGGCCGAGGACGGAATCGGGATCGACGTGGTCCCCATCCAGCTATCCAAAGGGGCGGAACTGGCCATCGAGCGCGTCGTGATTCCTTCCGACGTGCGCGAAGGGAGTCCGTTCGACGTCCGCGTGGTGGTCGCCAACTACGCGCCGCCGGGCTCGCGGGAGATCAAGGCCAAACTTCGCGTACTCAAGAATGATACGAAGCTCGCCGAAGAAGACGTCGATTTGAAGCCGGGCAAAAACGTCTTTACGTTTCCCGAAACGATCGATAAGCCGAACGCCTATACCTACAAAGCCGAAATCGTCCCCGCCGATGAGACTACCGACTATTCGAAGCAAAACAACGTCGCGTCGGGCTTCACGTATGTTCGTGGCAAAGGACGCGTCCTCTTCATTGTGAATCCCGACTCGCCCGACGAGTACGACGGTCTCGTCGACGCACTCGGCCGCGAACAGCTGGAAGTCAGCGTTCGCAAAAGCACCGAGGCCTTTAACTCCCTTGCCGACTTGCAAGGCTACGACACCGTCGTTCTGGCGAACGTTCCACGCAGCGCAGGGGGTGCGGCCGATGGCGGTGCGAATATCAACGGCTTCACCGACGAACAAGTAAAGCAGCTGGTCGCCAACACCGAGAACATGGGCTGCGGACTCGTGATGCTCGGCGGCGACGAATCGTTCGGCGTCGGCGGATGGGCCAATACGCCGCTCGAGGAGATCATGCCGGTCGACTTCCAAATCAAGAACGCGGAAGTCAAACCCAACGGCGCCCTGGTGCTGATGATGCACGCGTCGGAACTGGCGCAAGGGAACTACTGGCAAAAGGTGGTCGGACAGGAATCGATCCGTGTTCTGGGACCGGCCGACTATGCCGGCGTGATCCACTGGGACAACTTCACCGGCAACGACGCCTGGCTCTGGAAATCGGGCAACAGCGGCCTCGTTCAAGTCGGCGGGCAACAGAAGCAAATGCTCTCCAAGATGGATCGCATGCAGCCTGGCGACATGCCGCAGTTCGAACCGGCCATGCAAAAGGCGCTGGCGGCGTTCCGCGCCGTTACAGGCAAGGCCGCGGTCAAACACATGATCGTGATTTCCGACGGCGACCCCACGCCGCCAAATAACGGCACGGTCGCTGCATTTCGTACGGCAGGCATCGTGATCAGCACGGTGGCCATTGGCACGCACGGCCCCGCCGGAAGTACGCCACTTAAAGACATCGCTGCCAAAACCGGCGGCAAGTACTACGTGGTCACCAATCCCAAGGCCTTGCCGACGATCTACAACAAAGAAGTGCGCCGGATCGCGCGTCCGCTGATTTACGAGAGCAAGGGCGCGCCGCTCAACATCAAAATGGGGTCGTTCCCGCACGAGATGCTCAACGGCATCGACCAACTGCCGCAGATCCAGGGTTTCGTCCTGACGCAGCGCAAGGAAAACCCGCTGGTCGAAGTCTTAGCGGCCTGCGAAAAGCCCGACGACGGCGGCCCTAATAGCACCATCTTGGCAAGCTGGACATACAAGGCAGGCCGAACGGTCGTATTCACCAGCGACGCTGGCCGCCGCTGGGCTACCACCTGGCCGGAGTGGCCGCAGTACGGCAAATTCTTCGCGCAGATGATCCGCTGGTCGATGCGCCCCGTGAACGAAGCAGGAAAGTTCACCATCGCCACCGAAGTCAAAGACGGCAAAATGAAGGTCGTCGTCAACGCTCTCGACGACAAGTTCGAGTTCCTCAACAACCTCAACATGTCGGCCTCCGCCACGTCGCCCGACCTCAAAACGACCGAAATCGTCATGCGTCAGGAAGCCCCCGGACGCTACGTGGGCGAAATGGACGCGAGTACCGCCGGCAGCTACTTCATCGCCGTGAATCCCGGCAAAGACGCGGGCGGAACGCTCCTCACCGGGGCCAACGTTCCCTATTCCTCCGAGTACCGCGAGCGCGAACACAATCAGGCACTTCTGGTCACGCTGGCCTCGATGAAGCCGGACGGTGGCGAAGAAGGCAAGGTCATCGAAGGGATCATCGATCCGAAAAACATGGAGCCGTTACTGGGGGTCGATACGTTCCGCCGGACGTTGAAGCGATCCGTGTCGATCCAGGACATCTGGCCCTGGATGGTGTTGCTGGGGGCCTGTCTGTTCCTGGGAGACGTTTTCGTCCGCCGCGTCGCGATCAACTTTGAATGGGTATCGCCCGTGGTTCGCGAAGTGAAACGGCGCCTGGGTTTCAGCGTTACGGACGTGCCGAAAAACGACATCATCGAGCGTCTCCGCAGCCGCAAGGCAAGCATCGCGGGAGAAATCGACGAGCGCCGCGCCGCGACTCGTTTTGCGCCCGACCTGTCGGAGGCTTCCGAGGCAGCCAGCGACATCCTGGCCCAGGCCAGCGGCGATGCCCGGGAACGCCCGGCCGCGCCAAGCGAGCCTCGCCCGGGACTGGCAGCCGGCCAGGCCGAAGAAAAGACGTACACCGACCGGCTTCTGGAGGCGAAACGCAAAGCGCGAAAGGATGCCGGCGGCGACACGAAAGACGGCTAACGAAACCGGGCAGATTCCAGCGGGCACGGTTTTTTCGAGCGGCGCCGACGACTACCATAAGGCGTCGCCGGAATACGGTCCTTTCAAGAATCCTTCCACACTGACGAACGCATTCTTAATTCCTCTTCATTCACGAAGCACCAACGAGCACAGCACCAGGAGTCCCTATGAGCACCGGCGAGTCGATGCAGGCCCAAGCCGAGGAGTTCCGCAAGCGTTATCAAGCCGTCTTTGAACAAATTGGTCGCGTAATCGTGGGGCACGAGGATATCGTCCACGGTGTCCTCACGTGCTTGTTCGTCGGTGGCCACTGCTTGCTGGAAGGGGTGCCTGGTCTGGGCAAAACGCTGCTCGTGCGGACCTTGGCCGATGCTCTCTCACTCCCCTTCAACCGCGTACAATTCACGCCCGACTTGATGCCCAGCGACATCCTGGGGACCAATATGGTGGTCGAAACGCCCGAAGGAAAACGGGTCTTTGAATTCCAAAAAGGGCCTATCTTCACGCAGATCTGCCTCGCGGACGAAATCAACCGTGCCACACCCAAAACTCAAAGCGCCTTGCTCGAAACGATGCAAGAAGGAACGGTCACAGTCGCCGGCATCCGCCACGTCCTCAACAAGCCGTTCTTCGTGCTGGCCACGCAAAACCCGATCGAACAGGAAGGAACGTATCCCCTTCCCGAAGCCCAGCTCGACCGGTTCATGTTCAAGCTGGTGGTCGGTTACTCGACGCGCGAAGAACTCAACACCGTCGTCGACCGTACCACCAAGGGACTGAACATCACGCCCGAAAAGGTGATGGACGGCACGGAAATCACGCGATGGCAAAAACTGGTGCGAGAAGTGATCCTGGCGCCGCACGTGCAAGACTATTTGGTTCGCCTGACACTGGCGACGCATCCAGAAGGCCCCTTCGCCCTCAAGGCAACCAACCAATACTTGCGTTGGGGCAGCAGTCCTCGCGGTGCGCAAACGCTGGCCCTCACGTCCAAGTTGCGGGCGCTGCTCGAAGGGCGCTACAACGTCAGTTTCGAGGACGTTCGCCGCGTTTACTTGCCGGCCATGCGCCACCGCGTGATCCTGAACTTCGAAGCACAAGCCGAAGGAGTCGATACCGACAAGGTGTTGCTCGAACTTCTCGAACAAGTGCCCGAAAAGGCCGAGGGGCCAATCGTGGCCAGCGTCTCGCGCTAGATAGAGACTCGGCAATTTGAAATCGTCTTCTCACTCGTCGGAAACGCGGTTCCCATGTCGACCGTCTCAAGCCCGCTCCTTAGCCCGCAGCTTCTGGCACAGTTGGAGCGGCTTGAACTCGTTTCGCGAAAGATCTTTCGCGGACGCATGAAAGGGGAACGCAAAAGCCGCCGCAAAGGGCAGAGCGTCGAGTTCGCCGATTTTCGCAACTACGTCGCCGGCGACGACTTGCGATTCATCGACTGGAACTTGTACGCGCGGCTCGACCGGATGTTCCTCAAGCTCTTCCTGGAAGAGGAGGACCTCCACTTTTACGCCTTGATCGATGCCAGCGGCTCGATGGATTTCGGCACTCCTTCCAAGCTTCACTACGCCAAGCAGCTTGCCGCATCGCTGGCTTTTATCGGACTTTGCCGGGCCGATCGCGTCAAGGTCGAGGCTCTTGGTACCTCCCCAAAAGGCAAGCCGATGCAGGCTCCTGTTTTGCGCGGGCGCAAAAGCATGTGGCGGATGATGGAGTACCTCGATTCGATCGATGGCGGCGCCAACCAACCGCTCGCCGACTCGCTTAAGCAGTTTTGCCTGCGAAACTCGGGCAAGGGTATCGTCGTACTGATCAGCGACCTGATGGACAAGTCGGGCTACCAATCGGCGCTACGCTACTTGATGGCTCAGGATATGGACGTGTACGTGATTCAGGTTCTCTCGCCGGCGGAGATCGATCCCGACGTGAAAGGCGACTTGAAACTGGTCGACTGCGAAGATTCCGACGTCGCCGAGGTGACCGTCAGCCGGCCGCTACTCGATCGCTACAAAAAGACGCTGGCCGCGTTCGTCGACGGCGCCAAGGATTTCTGCAACCGCCGCGGCATGACGTACCTGATGACCAGCACCGACCGTCCTGTGGACCAACTCGTGGGAAGCTACCTTCGCTCGAAAGGATTGGTGCGATGAGTGGCGGCTTCTGGCAACCGGCGTTCTCGTTGGGCCAATGGTGGGCGTTCGCGGCGCTCGCGGCCATTCCGCCGCTGATACTGCTGCTTTACTTCCTCAAGCTCAAACGGCAGCCGCTGGAAGTCCCCAGTACGTACCTGTGGACCAAGGCGATCGAAGACCTGCACGTCAACAGCATCTGGCAGCGTTTGCGGCAGAGCTTATTGCTCTTCCTGCAGTTGCTGCTGATCGCATTGGTGGCCCTCGCATTGTTCCGCCCAGGCTGGCGAGGTGAATCGCTCGAGGGCTCGCGGTTCATCTTCCTGATCGATACCTCGGCCAGCATGAGCGCGATCGACATTGAGCCTTCTCGCCTGGAAGCCGCCAAAAAATTCGTCCGCTCGCAAATCGACAAGCTCAAGTCGGGCGATTCGGCGATGATCGTCAGCTTCTCCGATACCGTTCGTGTCGAACAACCTTTCACCACCAACACTCGGCAGCTTCACGCTCGCTTGAACGGGATCGAGCCCACCAATCGCACCAGCGAACTCGGCGAAGCGCTCCGCACGGCCGCCGGGCTGGCCAATCCAGGACGGCAGAGTTTCGAGAAAACAGACGTCCAAGTGGCCGATGCCATCGATGCCACGATGTACATCGTCTCGGACGGCAAATTCGATCGCGTTCCCGACTTCTCGTACGCCAGCAATCTCACGATCGAGTACATCAAGATTGGCGACGATGTGATCGACAACCTGGCCGTGGTCGCTTTTAGCAGCGACCGCAACCCGGAAGATCCCACGGCGCTCCAGGCGTTCGCCCGGATCGAGAACTTTGGCGATGCTCCTCAAACAGCGGAAGTAAGCCTGTATCTCAACGATAAGCTGGCCGACGCCCAAAAGGTGACCATTCCGCAGTTGGCGCTCGTCGACGGCATCCGACGTCCCGGCGGAATGGGGGCCCAATTCGACCTTCCCGCCGATTTCGAAGGCGACTTGCGAATCGAAATCGATCGCAAGGATCAACTCAGCGTCGACAATGTCGCGTATGCGACCCTCAACGCACCGCGACCAGCCCGCGTCCTCTACGTAACGGCCGGACTCGGCGAGGCCTACAAGCTGGCGCTCGACACCGGCGTGATGCGAAAAATTGCCAACGTTGTGACGATGACGCCGGCCGATTTGGAAAAAGAACAAACCATGGTCGACCTGGCGACGGGCACGTTCGACCTGGTGATCTTCGAAGATTGTCAGCCTAAAGAAATGCCGCAAGCCAACACGCTGTTCATCGGCCAAGTTCCCAAGGCGGAAGGGTGGGCCGTCGAAGACACCATCATCCAGCCGCAAATCATCCAGATCGACCCCTCCCACCCGCTCACGCAACTAATCGACATGTCGGACGTGGTGATCGTCGAGAGTAAGCTTCTCAAGGCGCCGCAAGGAGCCAAGTCGCTCTTCGATGAGGCTAACGGGCCGATTTATGCCATCGCCCCACGCGGCAGTTACGAAGACGCGGTGATCGGATTTGGCGTGCTTCGCGCCGACGAGAACGGCGCCCCGACGCCCAACACTAATTGGCCGCGGCGGCGAAGCTTTCCCGTCTTCATCATGAACGCCGTTAAGTACCTGGGGGGCGTCGGCGGGGCTGTCTCTTCCATGCCGAGCGTCAGGCCAGGAACCCAGCAACAATTGCGAACCCTGTTCCCGGTGCCGGAGATCACCGTCACCACGCCCAAAAAAGAAACGCTCCAGCTCAAGCGCGAGGGGACTGCATTCTTCCCCTTCACGCAGACCGAGGAGATCGGCGCGTACGAAGTCCGCGAAGGAACAGGCGAGAAGTTGTCCTACAAGTTCTGCGTGAATCTCTTCTCGTCGAGCGAAAGCGATTTGGTCCCCGCCGAAAAGCTGGAGATCGGCAACCAAGAAACCAAGGCGAACAAGGGAGCCAGCAAATCAGACCTGCGGCGCGAGCTGTGGAAGCCGATCCTGCTGCTGGGGTTGGCCGTCTTAATGATCGAATGGTACATCTACAACAAGCGGGTGTACCTGTAGTGGAGTCGCCGCAATGAAGAGCAAAAAGAACCGCCCTACTCAGAAGCCAACGCACAAGCCGATGCCCCGGACCGAATCTCCCAAGTCGAGCGAACCCGCTTCCAAAGCTGCAGCCGGCGAGCCCCTGTTGTCGATTTCAGCCGAATCCGATGCCGCCGAGCCCTTGCTGGCCGAAGTACAGTCGTTCTTGGCCAAGCGATCAGAGTTGGCCAAACGCTTGAAAGAAGAAATCGCAGCCACCGAATCGCGGCTGGAACAACTCCGCAAGACGGCTGCGTCTCTGATGTCCGAAAAGTCGCCGCCTGCTGCGAAAGAGAAAAAGCCCAAGAAGGCCCGCCCCGCCTCAACCAGCGAGACAACTCAGCCGGAGCCGGCCTCGAGCGACAGCGAGCAGACGCGTCTGCCTGACTGAACCAAGGCAGACTTGAACAACTCTCCATCGCGGACTGGACGCCCTTGGCCGGTGCACAGCTCAGTGCCAAAGCACTGCCAGGTGTGACGTCCCTAGGCCGTAACCAGCCAAGGGCTGCCCTTTCCGCAATCGTTGCGAGATATTCGATCTCTGGGACGCGAACTTTCCCTCGCGCCCCAAGCATGCGAGTTCGCGCTTACCTTCCTCCGGCCGCGGCTTCAATCGTCTTCTGGATCTTTTCCAGATTGAACGATCCAGGCGTTTGGCTGGGCGGAAAATCCTTCATGGTCAGCAGAAACTTACCCGCCAACTGCTGTAGAGGAACTACCACGAAAGGATGATCCAGGAACCAGTCGTTGTAGGTGTTCGAGTTGTGTTGCGCTTTCTCGAATGGATCGCGGCGCAAATTGAACAAGAGCGGCACACGCAGTTCAACAAACGGCTCACGCCACACCTCGAATGCTTGGGCCCGGTTCTCCAGGAAGACGGCCTTCCAAGCCCCGACTCGCATGGCGACGATTTGGCCGTCGTCGTTCACATACACAAACTCCTTGCGGGGCGAGTCTTTGGCTTTGCCCGTGAGGTAATCGAGGATGTTCTGGCCGTCGATGTAGTTCTTATACTTGCGGCCGTTGAGTTCGACGCCTTTCTTCAGCTTGTCGGCAATTTGGGGCTCGCCGGCAGCGGTGGCGAAGGTTGGCAGCCAGTCTTCGTGCGAAACGATTCCGTTGAGCGTTTCCCCTTTAGGAAACTTTCCGGGCCAGCGAGCGAACGCCGGAACGCGATACGCACCTTCCCAGTTCGAGTTCTTTTCACTGCGAAACGGCGTCGTGCCGGCATCGGGCCAGGTGTTGTAGTGCGGCCCATTGTCGGTCGAGTAAAGAACGATCGTATTCTCGGCGAGTTTCAGTTCATCAAGCAGGTTCAACAACTCGCCCACGTGACGATCGTGCTCCACCATGCCGTCGTGATATTCATCGCCATCGGGCCCTGCGATCCCCGTATTCTCTTTCTTCACGTGTGTGCGGAAGTGCATCCGGGTTGCGTTCCACCAGCAAAAGAACGGCTTGCCGGCCTTTTGTTGGCGGGAGATGTAGTCCTTGGCGGCCGCCACTGTTTCTTCATCGATCGTCTCCATTCGCTTTTTGTTGAGCGGGCCGGTGTCTTCGATCGTCTGCCCCCCTTTGCCATCGGCTTTGCACTTCAGCACTCCTCGCGGACCGTACGTTTCCAGAAACGTTTTTCCGTTGGGAAGCTTGAGGTCCTTGGGGTAATCGCGATTCTCCGGCTCTTCCTGCGCATTGAGGTGGTAGAGATTGCCGAAGAACTCGTCGAAGCCGTGCATCGTCGGCAGATGCTCGTCGCGGTCGCCTTGGTGATTCTTGCCGAACTGCCCGGTGGCGTATCCAAGGCTTTTCATCACGGTTGCGATCGTGACGTCGGACTTCTGCCAGCCCTCCTTCGCGCCCGGCAAACCGACCTTCGTCATGCCTGTGCGCACCGGAACATTGCCGCCGATAAACGCAGCGCGTCCGGCAGTGCAGCTTTGCTGGCCGTAGTAGTCGGTAAACGAGAGTCCTTCTTTGGCGATGCGGTCGATGTTAGGCGTCCTGTAACCCATCATGCCGCGATTGTTGTGACTGATATTCCAAGTGCCGATGTCATCTCCCCAGATAACCAGTATGTTCGGCTTGTCCGCACCCACGGCCGACGTTGCCAACAACAAGCCCAATACGACACCGAATAACGCTGCGAAACGCATACACGACTCCAGTTACTAAGGGAGCTGCCGCCAGGAGAAGAAACGCGAATTATGGTAACGCGATCTCGTGGTTGCAATATGCACAGCTGTTATTGTTTCACGGACTACAATTCCTTTTGGGAATCGATCCATTTCCGGTATTCATTGGACATCGCATGTTTGCGATTCGAGAACTCCACCACCTCTTGAGCATCGACGAGTTTCGCCACTTCGGCCGGGCTGCGGAGGCAGTCGGCCTCAGCCAACCCGCGCTGACAAAGTCGCTTCAAAGAATCGAGGCTTCGCTGGGAGCAAAGCTCTTCGAACGATCCCGAGCGCGAGTGGTTCCAACGACTGTCGGAAAGGAGGTACTGGTCCGTGCGCGTCGCCTGGTTGAAGAAGCCGCGGATCTTAAGCGTACCGTCGACTTAATGAGCGGCGGCGACATTGGATCGATCACCGTCGGCATGGGCCCAGCGATGGCCGAGTCCTATGTCGCGGACGCGATTTCGGCAGTCACACAACGTCATCCCTTGTCGCATATTTCCATCCGTGTTGATCACTGGCAGCAACTTTCCGAGTGGCTCGTGGCGGGAGAGTTGGACGTTTACATTGCCGACGTGGGTGAAGCGCGCCTCGACCAGCGTTTCCACTACACAAGCTTGCCGTCGCAGGAACTGGTGTGGTTCTGTCGCGCGGGACATCCCCTGGCGAAGCGCCGACGAAAGCCGCTGTCACGCACCGACTTGTTGAAGTTCCCGATTGCGACACCCAAGATGCCGCCCTGGGCACTGGAATGGTTTGGCGCCGCCTTCAGCGAGACAGGTGCCACCGGGTTGCCTCGGCCTTTTCCTGCCGTTGAGTGCGAATCCTACGCGATGCTGAAGCGGATCGTGTTGACCAGCGACTGCGTCAGCGCGGCGCTGCAGGCAACGATCCATCGAGAGCTGGAGGAAGGGATGCTCGACGCGCTGTTAGTAGATGCCCCCGCGGTCACCACCCATGCCGGGATCGTCCGGCTGCGCGCCCAGTCGACAAGCGCCTTGGCACAAGAGTTGATCGCGTCCGTGGAAAAGCTGGCAACGTCGATCACCAAATAGAGAAAGCTTGACCAAAGCTCATCTGCTGAAAGAACTGCCAGCAGTGCCAGCAACCAATTGGTTGTCAAATTCGCTCGTCTCGCCTTAAGGCGGTATCCCGTCCTGTCGATGTCTCAAAGAGATGGTCTGTCGACCGGTTTTCAACCAACGACGCAACGCGCAGCGAGGCAATGTCATGGCTTGGCAAAGAAGATCGCTATGCATCGCCGCGCTCGTTCTTGCGGTTGCAGTCATTCTGCCGAGCTCGGCTTACGCCCAATCGTTCGGCGTTGAACTCAACAACACGCTGATGCCCGCGTCGGGCGGGATGGGTGGAACCAGCATCTCGCGCCCGCAAGACTTGACGAGCGCGATGAACGCCAACCCGGCCACGCTCTCGCAATTTCGCGGCACGCAGTTTTTGTTCGGCGGGGTATGGGCAGAACCCACGTTCAATCTCACGCAGACGGGAAACATTCCCACAATTGGTCCTAACCCCTTGATTACTCCCTTCTCGGCGAAGTCCGAGGCGCCGGGCTCGCCGATGGGCAACATTGGTATCACGCAAGACTTTTGCGAACTCGGCCTGCCCGTCACGTTTGGAATCGGATTTGTGACTACGGCGGGAGGAGGAGTCGATTTTCGAAATGTACAGCAGAGCAACCGGACGAACTCCGCGATCACGGTATTCAATCTGCCGCTGTCGGCATCGGTGAACCTTACCGACCGGCTCTCGGTAGGCGCGAACATGTCGTTGGGTCTCGCATTTTTTGACGGCCCGTTTGTCGGCGCCGGCGGCATGACGCCCGACTACGCTTTACGCAGTGCCATGGGGGTCAATTACTTCCTGACAGAAGCAACCTCGGTGGGTGTCTACTATCAAACGGAACAAGCTTACCGGTTCGACAACGCCGTCGACCCCGCGTTCTTACGAAATCAGGTGAACGTGAATATGGACCTGCCCCAGAACTTCGGCCTGGGTGTCGCCAACAACGCGCTGATGGACGGAAACCTGCTACTGGCAGTCGATTTGCTCTACAAGAATTGGAGCCAGGCAGAACTCTATAAAGCCATCTACCAAGATCAGATCGTGGTACAAACCGGCGTCCAATACACGATGAATCGATGCAAGCTGCGGATGGGATACGCGTGGGCGGAAAACCCGCTTAGCTCGTCGCCCGGCCCAAACATCGGCGGCGTCGTTCAGCCGGGGGGACTGGCTGCCGTTCGCTATACGCAAGGGCTCATGGCGATCACCAGCCAACACCGGCTCTCCGGCGGGATCAGCATCGTTGACGTCCTTCCGGGGATCGATATGGACGTGATGGCGGGCGGGATGTTCCGCGATCGCCAGCAGTTGGGCGATTTCACGCAGACGTCGATCGAGAGCTATTGGGTCGGATTCGGCCTGACATGGCGTTTCGGCCGCGGCCACTGCGACCCCTCGATTGCCCCGTCCAGCTGGACGGCAGGGTAACGAGGCTGGTTTTCGTCCCCCCTAAATTTCACAGCCCCTAATGCGGGCGTTTCGCACTGGGGTTCGCATTTTCTGCCGGAAAAATCTCACGGCAAGGGCTTGCGGGCCGTGTCTATTGCGGCACAGGCAAATTCCGGGCCGCTAAGGCGTTGGGAGGCCTTGCCCGGCCCTGCCGCAGCGCTCTATACTGATCCGCTTTCCTTCAGCCAAACGTGGTGATGCTATGAAAGTGCGAGCCAGCGTAAAGCGCATCTGCGATAACTGTAAGGTCGTGCGCCGCCAGGGCCGAGTTTACATCGTTTGCAGCAATCAACGGCACAAACAACGTCAGGGCTAGTTCCCGACGGCCTGTTAAGTGTTGATGCGTCAACGGTTTAAGTACACGTCAGATTGAAATCATCGCTCAATTTTGAGCGTCAGAACTAAGCGATCAGTTTCGGGGACGGAGTTTTTTCATGCCTCGTTTGTTGGGTGTCGACATTCCGAATGACAAGCGAGCCGTCATCTCGCTGACGTACCTCTACGGCGTGGGCGACAAGACCGCCCGCGATTTGTGCCACAAGGCCGGCATCGATCCGGACGCGCGGGCACGCGAATTGACGGAAGAGGAACTCGCCCGCCTGGCGACGTTGCTCGAGCGCGATTACACGGTCGAAGGTCCCCTTCGCCGCTTGATCGGCCAAAACATCCAACGCCTGAAAGACATTAAGTGCTACCGCGGTTTGCGGCATCGGCTCAACCTGCCGGTTCGCGGCCAACGCACCCGCACTAACGCCCGCACGCGAAAGGGTCCCAAGAAGACCGTCGCCGGCAAGAAGGGCGTCAAGGACCTGCGCTAATCGCTCGTTCCTGATCAGCACAAAAAACAAAACAAGCAAAGCAACGGTTCGAGGAGTTTGCAGGTGTCGAAAGCGAAGAAGCGTAAGGTCCGCCGCAACGTGACGAAGGCGGTCGCCCATATCAACGCCACGTTCAACAACACGACGGTGACCATCACCGACGCCAAGGGTGACACGCTGTGCTGGGCCAGCGGCGGAACGTGCAGCTTCAAGGGAAGCCGCAAGAGCACGCCGTTCGCGGGCCAATGTGCCGCCCAACAAGCTGCCGAAAAGGCCGCCAAGTTTGGCGTTCGCGAAATGGAAGTGAAGGTGAAGGGCCCCGGTTCGGGCCGTGAAAGCGCCATCACCGCCCTGCAATCGGTTCCGGGCATCAACGTGACGGTCATTGAAGACGTCACGCCGATCCCACACAACGGCTGCCGCCCTCCCAAGCGCCGCCGCGTCTAGTACGAAGTCAACTGAACTGTGGGCTCATTGGCGTCTTGAGGGACGCCAGTGCCACCCTCAGAACAAACGGGCGAGGATCGCCCGTTTTACTTTCCAGGATGGTGTAGCCCGTTTATCAGTTGTTGATTTGTTTGGCTTACAAGAGCCGCCCGAGGGAAAGTAACTATGCACGTTCGTTGGCGCGGATTGGAATTACCGAGCAGCGTGGTTTGCGACGCGGCAAGCCTGTCGCCCACCTATGGAAAATTCGTCGCTGAACCGTTCGAGCGCGGATTCGGAAGCACCATCGGCAATAGCATTCGACGCATCTTGCTGTCGAGCCTCGAAGGCAGCGCTGTGACGCAGATCAAGATCCGCGGCGCCCTCCACGAGTTCACCACGATCCCGGGCGTTCTGGAAGACGTCACTGATATCGTCCTCAACGTCAAGTCGCTGGTGGTGAAGAACCATAGCGAATCGACTCGCGTCATCACGGTCGAAAAGAAGACGGCCGGCTTGGTGACGGGTCGCGACATTCAAACCGACGCCGACGTCGAGATCGTCAACAAGGACCACGTCCTGGCGACGCTCACCGAAAATGTCCCTTTCATGATGGAAATGGTGGTCGAAAACGGCCGCGGCTACGTTCCCTCGAACGAACACAGCGCCGTCGACCACGAAATCGGCATCATCCCGATCGACGCGGTTTACAGCCCGGTCATTCGCGTTCGTTACGAAGCGGAAGAAACCCGCGTCGGGCAAAAGACCAACTACGATCGCTTGGTTCTGGAAATCTGGACCAACGGCGCGATCGGCCCCGAAATCGCGATGGTCGAAGCGGCCAAGATTTTGCGAAAGCACCTCAATCCGTTCGTGCAGTATTCGGAACTGGGACCTCGCGTTCACGTTCCGGCCCGCGGTGGCGGACACGGAATGGACGCGGTCCTCGAATCGAAGCTGAGCATGCCCTTGGCCGAGTTGAAACTCTCGGTCCGAGCCACGAATTGCCTCGAGTCGGAAAACATCGCGACCGTTCGTGACCTGGTCACTCGCAGCGAAGACAGCTTGCTCGAGATTCGCAACTTCGGCGAAACCACGCTCAACGAAGTCCGTGAAAAGCTCACCGAGTTGGGGCTCCACCTGGGTATGCGAGTTCCGCCCGCCCGATAGGTAGTACGGCCCGTAAGTAGTTTGTTGGAAACAAGCAGATAAGGCGCGTCCCTTGCGACGCGAAAGTGTGTAGCGATGCGTCACCGTAAACGCGGCCGTGTGTTGGGCCGATCTCCAAGCCACCGCAAGGCGATGTTCAAGAACCTGGCCAGCGCCCTGTTCCTGACCGAGATGAACGAAGCTCATCAAGAGCGGTACTACAAGTCCGAAAGCAAGCGCGTGTTGCCCGAGTGCAAGACGCCGGGCCGGATCATCACCACGCTCGCCAAGGCCAAGGAAATCCGTCCGCTGGTCGAGAAGAGCATCACCGTCGCCAAGCGGATCCTGATCGATCTCGAAAAGGCCAAGCCGTTCGAATCGGCCGCCAAGCGCGGCACCGACGCTTACGACACGTGGAAGAAGAGCGACAACTACAAGAAGTGGGTCGCTGCGATGGCTCCCGTGGTGGCTGCTCGCCGCAAGCTGTTGCAAATGCTCGGCGACAAGATGGCCATCCGCTTGCTCGTCGACGATATCGCGCCGCGCTTCGCCGACCGCCAAGGTGGTTACACGCGGATCCTCAAGCTGGCCAAGCCGCGCTTGGGCGATGCCGGCCCGCGAGCGATCCTCGAGTTCACTGGCGTGAACGATCGCAAGGTAGTCAAGAGCGAGAAGCCCGCCTTCGCGGAATAGGCGAGTTCGTTCGCGACGACAAAACTGTCTGCGCTCAATAGACATCAAATGCAAGCGGCCTCGGAATTTCCGAGGCCGCTTTTTTGTTTCATGCCCCTGCGCGCTCGAAACGGTTTGGCACGCGCGCCACGCGACGGGTAAAATCACGAGCGTTACCTATTCGGCCACGCTATTCATCTCGGCAACTTTGCAGGGGGCGCTTGAGGCCAGGGCGCTCCTACGGCTTTGGATCCCACGGAGGAAAACATCCGATGCCGCCTCGTCCCGTTCCCGACACGATTCGCATTACGCGATCCTCGGTGAAGCCAAGCGTTTTCGATTTCACCGAACACGTCGCCTCGCTATGCCGGCGCATTGTGGCGCACAACAAGGAGTATTCGCACATCGACATGTCGCGGATCGCGACTTCGTTTTCCTACGGCCGCCCCTCCTCCAGCGGTGGCACGTTCGCGTCGCTCACGCCGCTGCGGTTTCCCAATGGCGAGAAGGAAACCACCCGTCGCGGGCGACGGATGCGAATCCAATCGGTGCTCGGCCCCAACAACGTCGAGATGCTCTACATCCTGACGCTGTACGTCCCGCGGTTCGTCAATCAAACGTTCCGCGAAAAGCTGATCACGCTGTTCCACGAGCTATGGCACGTGGGACCCGACTTCGATGGCGACATTCGGCGCCACGAAGGCCGCTGCTACGCGCACGGCTCCTCGCGCGACGACTACGACAGGCAAATGGGAGCCTTGGTCGATCGCTGGCTGCGGACCAAGCCGGCAGCTCCCGAGCTAGAAACGATGCAGCTCGACTACCGCTCGCTGTGGACGAAGCACAAAAGAATGACCGGCCTCAAGCTGCCGCGGATTCGTTTGCTGCCCATCGAGAAACCATCGGCCGTGGCGGTGCGTAAGCCACCTGCTAAGTAGAAGGGGAGAGCGGGGGACGGGGAGCATGGGAGCGAAACGCCCTTACTCTCCCTCTCCTTCGACTCCCTATCTCCCCATCCGATCAAAAGTGGCGGATGGAGGAGACTCTCAATTTCTTATTTCACGGCGGCTTCCAGCTTCTCACCGGTCCACTTCCACACTTTCTTCGCGTGCGGATCGGCGATCACCATCTCCGTTTCACCGTACAGTGCAATCCCAGCCGGATACTGGAGTGGTTCGCCGGTGACCACTTTCTTCGGAGCCGCGCTATCGGTCCCGCTGTAGATGCAGACATCATAGGAGTCGGCCACGAACCACTCGTTGGTTCCCTTAACCTGCAATGCGGCAGGGTAACGAAACGCCTTGGCAACCATCACATCGGGTTTTTCGGACGCATAGCGGACTAATTGTGGCTCGGTAGCAGCGAGCACCCACAGCTTCCCCTCGCTGTCGAGCGACAGACCGCGAACTCCTTTTCGATCAGCGAAGCGGCTCAGTTTGCCGCCACTGGTGGTTCCCTTGAGAATCGCCCCGGTCTCCAAATCGGCGACGTAGAGCGTTCCATCCTTCGCGACGGCGATGGCCGATGGATTGCCGACTTCGCCATGGAACAGGGGAGCCGGATCCTTTCCGTTCTCGATCTTATAGACATCCCGCGTGGCCGAATCACCAACAAAAAGCGTCCCGTCAGCGGCCACCGCCAGGCACTGAGGTGCGTTGAGCGGTTCCCGATTCTTATTGCTTCCTTGAACCAGGATGTCGAGCGAACCATCGTGAATCCGCCAAATGCCGGGCAAATTCCGGTCGAGAACGAAACAATCTTGCCCTGCGGCCGCCACTGCCCGCGGGTAACTGAGGCCCTTCGTTTCTTGAGCCTGACATACCGTCGCCAGTGAGCCCAAGGCCGCGAAAGCGAATAAAACCGAAACGGCGCGATTCATCGAAGGCTCTTTCCGGGGAGATGCCGATGGCGGGTTAGCCCGACAATACAATACCTTAGAGTAAACCAATATCCATCCTCGCTTTTTCGAAAGTTTGCGTTCGGTGGCTCGGCACGAATTGGATCGCGAAGACCTGCTACGGGAAGCGACGGCACTGGTCGAACGCTGTGAACTACGCGTCGACTCCTTCCCAGGGTTCGAAGTTGTAGCCGGGTTTCGTCGAAATGGAGCCCTCAGCATCTACTTCGGAGTCGATCCCGTAGTGCAGTTCGATCCGCAAGGACGGCTCCGCCGCGGTTACTGGCAAGGCGATCTCCTCAAGGCAGAAGCGGGCCGACTGGTACGGCTTCAAAAGCAACGCACCCAGGCCGAATCGCTGCTTGTCCGAAGCAACCTCGATCCGGCCGAAGAAGGGGACATTCTGCGGGTCGTTCAGGACCAATTGACGGCCCTTTCGAGTGACCTGACGGCCAATCACTACCAGCTAATCGGCCAAGTTCCAGCCGGCGGCGACGTCGTGGCGAGATTACGACGGGCCTTGGAACTCTTGCCCCGGCCGATCGAAATCGCCGACCGGCCGCATGCGGACGGCTAACCCCCCAAATCAACAAATTGTCGAAGGCCGTCTCGACAATTAGAATCTCGCCTACATCGACTTCAAACATCGTAGGGCAGGGCGATGATCAAGCTTCAATGCGCAATGTGCGGCAAACGGATCTCGGCGCCAGAGAGTGCGGCCGGAAAGACGGGCAAGTGTCCTGGTTGCCAACAGCCGATCCAAGTTCCGAAAGTTGTGGAGCCCGAGATCGAAGAGGAGTACCGCCTCGCCCCCGATCCGCCTGCGACAACTCAGCCGGCTCGGTCGCCGAGTCCCGCGCAACCAGCGGCCGTTAATAATGCCGCGCGACCGTTTGCCGTCCCCAAACCGGCGGCGCTTACAAACCCAGCAACTGCGTCGGCCACAACTTCGGCAGCACGCCCCGCGTGGGTGCCGACAACAAAGAGTTCAACGCCTTCCTGGCTGAGGCATCTCCATTGGCTGTTGGCTTTGGCCATGATTCCGCTGGCCGTCACCATCTTGCTGCCCGAGGAGTCGCTGGAGCAGCGCGTTCGGGACACGCTCGAAGAGGCCCGGCCGAAGGCACCGCCAACGGAACCATCAACTGACGGATCAGTTGCCAGTTCGACGCAGCCCAACTCATCGCAACCCGATTCACAGCCACCCGATTCCGCAGAGGCGGACCTTCCCTTTGAAGGCGAAATCGACCTTTTTAACCTTTTGCCGGGCCACAAATTGAAAGGGGCTTTGCTGTCGCGCGATTCGCACATGCAATGGCTCTTCGCCTTGCTGGCGATCATCGCCTACATGGTCTTCTTCACGTTCTTGGCGTCAGATAACAGTGCCAAGCCCCTGCACGTGCTGGGGGTGGGGGCATTCACGGCGACCGCCGGCGTGGCCCTATTGATGGGCATTCAGTTTCTGGCCAGTGCCGCCGCCATGGGGCGGTTTCGCGTTCGTGGCATCATCGGCCTTGTCATTCTCGCTTTTTTGTTGATCGGGCTTTCCTATCGGATCGCCCTCGATCCCGAGAGCAGTTTGGTGGCCAGCTTCTTAGGCTTCACCTTCGGCGTCGGTTTGTGCGAGGAAATCTGCAAGGCGATCCCCATGCTGATGGCTCATAAGATCGGCATCAAACAGTCGTGGCGGGGGGCTTTCATTTGGGGCCTGGCGTCGGGTGCCGGATTCGGCGTGGCGGAGGGAATTCTCTATTCATACGACATGTACAACGGCGTCAGCGGGATCGACGCCTACCTGGTCCGGTTTGTCTCGTGCGTGGCTCTCCACGCCGTCTGGGCAGGTTCGGTGGGCATCACCATCGAACAAAATGCCCACATGCTGCAGGAAGAGCACGATGAGGAATCGTGGTGGATGTGGATCCTCATTTTGCTGCGCATGATCGCCGTACCCATGGTTTTGCACGGGCTCTACGACACGCTCCTCAAGAAGGACCTGCCGTTTTTCGCACTCCTAACCGCGATCGCCAGCTTCGGTTGGCTCGCCTTTGTGATTTATCGCTTGCGAAACGAGGATGACATGGACGAGCGTGCCGCCTACGTCGCCCGTTACATTCGCAGCAAGGCATCGGCTGGTTAATAGCCACCTTAGTGGGGAATTTGTGTTCTTTTCGCTGGATAACTAGAATTGCCAGCATTCAACTCGTTCTAGGAAGACGGGTGGCGAGCGATGATCAAAGTCGAATGCTCGAATTGCCACAATCATTTCTTCACCCCGCCAAAGGCAGCCGGCAAGTCCGGCAAATGCCCCAGTTGCGGCGAGTTGATCATCGTTCCCCTTCCCGGCGAGCCTCTTAACGGGACCGATCTAGACACCCCCAACGGCACCGTGCCGCGAAACAATCGGCAACCGGCCAGTCATCCCGGCTACACCTCCCCAGCGAATCATCCCAACGATGAGCAAAACGGAGCCTCTTCCAAGGCCGAAGAAGTGGAAAAAGGTTTCAAAGAGAAGACGATGGAATGGCTCAAAGACATCTTTGAGCTCGAGGAATAAATCGGCTACCCGATCACCCGGACGATCACTCTGCTTCCAAAGACGTCGATCACCTCAACCTGCTGACCAATGGTGATCAGTTCCCCGTCACTTTGTGCGCTGATTGTCTCGTCGCCGAAGCGGACCTTGCCCGCAGGAACGAGCGGCGTCACCGCGACCCCTTGCTGGCCCATCAGGTGCTCGTAGTTAGCCAGGTGTTCGCGGCGGCCCCGATCGACAATTTCTTCCGCCGTGGGCGGATTGAGCATCAGGTTCTTTAGATAAGGCGTCCGCGGCAGATACCGTTGCAGCGACAACGTCGCAATCAACGCCGCGAAACCCGCGAATGTCAGCGTCAAGATCGGACCCGGCAGATGGCTCAACTGCGAGGCGTTGACCGGAATCACAAACGTCTGGCTCGCCAATACTAGCGACACCAAAATCATCACGCCGCCGCCGAACCCGAAAATCATGGTCCCCGGCACCAGGAACAGCTCCACACACACGCACAGCACGCCTACGCCGAACAAGACAATCTCCAGCCAGTCGGCGGTCCCGTGCAAAAAATTCGCCCAGAAGAAAAGCGAGAAGCAAACCAGCGCAATGAACCCCGGCACGCCTAAGCCGGGCGTCGACATTTCGGTGAAGAATGCAAACATCGCCACAAACAGCAAAATGCCCGACAGCCGTGGATCGGCCAAAGTCTCCACGAACTTGAGAACCCAATTCGTGCGGACCACGCGCGCCGGCAAGTCGAGCGAAAGCCCGCGCTCTAGCGCGGGGAAATCGAAAACCTTATTGTTGGCCAAACCGAATTCGACCGCTTGCGTCGCCGACAGCCCCAAGCGAACGTTCACTTCGTTTCCACGGTTCCATTGCGCGGCGTCGACCAGCCCGGCATGCTCATCGTCGCTCATCAATCGGACGGTTCCGTCGACGTGCATGAACTTGAAGATCGTCTTGCCGTCGCCCATCATCGCCATCGGCAGCGACCACGATTTACCGCGTCGCTGCGACCATTCCTTCCACCACGGAGCGAGGTCTTCGACACGACTATCGGCGTGAGGCCGGCGATCGGGGCCGCCCAACAGCGCCCCCTCTTCCATCACCAGTTCGTTCGTGGACAGCGCGCACATGAGTGCGGGGCCGCAAGCTTCCCGATGCACGTAGGCGATCGTTCGCAAGTGCGGGATATCTTCGGCAATCATCGTCGCCAGCGACTGGCAGGCATCGACCTCGCCTCCGCCGCTGCGAATCGAAAAGATGATGAGATTCGTCTGATCGTTGGCGGCAACATCCGTCGCGAGTTGCTTCACTCGCTTGGCAACGCTGCCGTTGATCGGTCCGTCGATGGGAATCCGCACGGCCTTGATCTCGCCGGCGAGCGTCGCGTTCTCGGTCAATTGGTCAGGCAACACGTTCAGCGCTTTGGCCAGCGCAGGCCGATCGGCCGCGATGTGAGTGGCTAGGCCAAACTGGCGAACCATTTGCGCACCATCGAACAGCCCAAATTGCCCCTCGGGGACAATCGTCGTCGTCGAGGTCACCACCGTGCTCCGCTGGATTTGTTCGAGTTCCCCCTGCAGGGCGAATTGCTGGCCATCGGCGGTTTTGAGCTGCAGCAATTTGGCATTCTTATCCAACATGCTGATCGCGACTGCCGCCGGAATCGTCCGTCGGCGATTGGCGATTTCTTCGTAGCCCTGGCGAATCGTTGGTTCGACACGTGGTTCGTCGATCCCGGCCGCCCCCACTTGTGCGTCGGCGCTCATGATGATTTCTTCGCAGGCCAGCACGGGCAACACCGCGTGCCCTTTGACCGACCCCGGAAGAAAGGCGATCGTTCGCACTTGCGCCATCCGATCGCTCGTCAATTCCCGCGCTAAATCGAGGCAACGGCCAAACGAACTCCCTTCGCCCGTGGCCCCCTCTTTCGATTTGAATTCGAGCACCAGGATGGGCCGCGGATTGGCCGGGCCAATTTTCAGAAGGTTTTCCACCGTCAAACGAAGCGACTTGGTGATCTTGGTATCCACATCCCCCGTAATTGGCAGGGGAACAGGAATGATCACCGTTTTTCGGGCGACGGCATTCTTCTTTTCAGATTTACCTGGGTCTTCCGCCGCCTTTTCGACTGGGTTCACTTCCTGCGCATTGGTGAAAGCGGGCATCCAAACCGAAAGCCCCAAACAAGCCACTGCCCAGCAACGAATAGCCAAGCAGCGAAAAACAGGCCCCCATTCGGCAGAAGACCGCCTAGGCGAGACAAGATCGATTGGTGAACTCACAATGCCCATCCCTCTGTTGCAGACAAGCGCGCGAGTCGCGCGGGTCCCGCTCCGTCGATAGAGAGGTCTGTTCCATTATAGGGGGCCGCTCCAAGAACGTGGCGAGTTTTCGCAAGCCCTTGCCACAACACTAGTTGCGATGCAAGCTAACCGGCATCAGGCTCCGCAATTTCGGGCGACACAGGTTCAACGCGGACCCTTCCATCAGGTTCGGGTTCAAAGCGATAAATCTTGTCGGCAAACCGGTCGAATACAGCGGGATCGTGATGACTGATCATCAGCACCTGGTATCCGAGCGCCCGGCCGGCGTCGGCAACGATCTTCACCAGCCGCGGCACCAAGTCGGGCCGCAGCCAGCAGTCTTGCTCGTCAAGCACGAGAAACCGTCGATGCTTCTCTTCGTCGAGCGATGCCAGCGCAAACATCCGCAGCCCGACGCTCAAAATATTGGCGACTGATCCTCCTTGCCCGTTCAGGATGTCCTCCGACTCGCCATCGCGCTTGATGGAGAACTTAACCGTTGCCGCGCCGGCACGCGTTCCCGGTTCTGCCACTAGTTCCAGCGGTTGCTCCAAAATCTCCTGCAAGGCGATGGTGAGCTTTTCGCAAACGACACCCAGCAGTTGCTGGAACATTTGCGACCCGAGTTGATCCAGGGCCGCCGTGACCGAAGGTGCCAACTCCAAAAAACGCCCGATCTCGGCAAACTCGTCCGCCAGCGCGCGCGAGCGTCGTTCGAGCATGTCCTTGCGCTCCGTCAATCGAAACAGCCGCCCACGCGCTTCTTCGGGTCGCTTGAGTTCCGCGGCCTGGGAGCCGAACATGTCGCTCATTTACCGTTGCCTTTGCCATCGGTCGCTTCGTAAGTTCGCTCGACTTCCGCGAGGTCAGACTCGATCGTATCGAGCGAGGCTTGGTACTGAGATCGCTTGCGCTCGTTTTCGTCCTGCATCTGCTTCAGCTTGGCGCGGAGCTGATCGAGATTGTCGGTCTCGTAGCGCTCGCGAGCCTCCTTCTTGAGTTCGTCCAAGCGATCCTGCGCTGACTTGAGCTGCGTTTCGGCAATGACTTTTTGATTGTTCAGTTTCTGAAAGCGCTTTTGCAAGTCTTCGATCGATTGCTTCACGCCGTTGTCGGCCTTGGCCATGGGAGGTCCTTACGTCGGTTGTTGGATTTGTTCGACGAGCTTGTTGATTTCGCCTGCTACTTCGGCTGGAAACTGGGAAAGGTTCTTTGCGAGAAACTCTTTCAACCCCGCTCCCGACGCGGTCCGGCGAGCCTGCAAATCGGCCAGCCCTGTAATGAACTGCGATTGCGCGATCGGCGATTGTGGGTCCGACACCGACTCGTGAAAGATCTCTTGATAGGGAGCGTGCGGAATCTCAACATACGATCCGCGCCAGCCCAGCACCGTCGCATCCATTCGAAGTGCCGACGGCACCGCCCCTTTCGTCGCATCGCTGCGTTTGCGGCGGCTGATGTTGCCTGGGTTCCACCACTGGGTTTTGCCCACGGTGATCGGTTGCCCGCGGGTGTGGATGTGGCCGTTGACCACCAGTTCCAAACCTTCAATCGCGACCGGATTGATCCGGCCGGCGTCGTAACCGGGAAACTTCAAATCGTGATGCGTCATCCAGGCAGCTAATGGCGCCGTCGCTTCCTTGCTGCGAAAGTAGCTGGCCAGGTTCAGCTTCTGCGGCAGTGCCTGGCGGTACGACGATCCGCCAATCACCACCGATCGGCAGTTCATCTGGCCGATCCACGGCGACGTGGCATCGACAATCCGCAATCGACCCGACTTGACGATCACGCTCAGCGAGTCGTGATGGTCGAGCTGAGGATTGGTGCAATCGTGATTGCCATAGACGCCGATGACTTCCCGCCCGTGGAACATCTCCAGCATCGCCACGATGATCCAATTGGGGTTGTCGCGCGGCTTGTCGAACAAATCGCCCAAGATGGCCGGCAGCAATCGTTCGCGAGCGGCATAATCGAGGCACCAGCGAAGCTTATTGAGGATGACCGCCGGATAATCGTCTTTACGAAATTCCGGCTGGCGGCTTTCCAAATGCGGATCGCCTATAAAGAGCACGCCAACGTACGCATCGCTCTCTGTAGCCGCGCTACTCATGGGCGTGCTCCAGATGATGCGGGCGAACGACTCCTCGCTTGGCGTCGCTTACTAATCGATCGGCGTCGATCTCCGCGCCGCACGTCGGGCACTTGGGATGAGTCGCCGCGAAGGCCACAATTTCGGCCTGGATTTCGTCGAGCTTCTCTTGCGCCTCCTCAAGAAGACTTGCTAAGCGCGAGTGATCATCATTGGCCCGCGCGAGTTGATCGGTCAGGGTCGACAGCGCCGAAAGCTGACTCGCGTCGACAGCCTTCGGTGGCTCAGCCAGCCTCGTCAGGCTCTGAATGCGATTTTGGTGGGCCACAGTCCCTTTCTGGGCCTGATCGAACTGCGCGAGCCACCGCTCCAAGGAGACGGTATCGGAAAGGGGAGGGGGCTCAGCCAACGCATCGAGCGCCGATACTTTCGCGGTCCACTGACCGATACTCTTTTCCGCTTGCGCTAGCTCGGCCGCGAGTTCGTCGAGCTTCTGACAATCGTGTTGATCAGGCGGTAAAGGCAAGTCACTTAGTGCTTTTGTTCTTGCCTGATCGTAGGCAGCCCGTCGAATCGCTTGGTCGAGCGCCGTAATCTCGTCTTCCAGCGCATCGGCGGGAGCGAGCTCCGGCGGAGATGCCAGTGGCGAAAGAGTTCGGCTGACGGCACTGAATCGTTGGCGCGCGACATCGGCGCGCTCAAGCTGGCTGATCTCTCGGGCTAAGTCTTCTTCGATTCGCGCGAGTTGCTGCAACTCGCCATACAGTTGCTCAATATCGCGCAGCCGCGCATCGAGATCACCGACTGGTGCGAGTGTCTTCAGTAACCGATTGAGTTGCAGCGATTCTTCTTCGCGATCTTTCTTCTTGCGATTGGCTTCGCGAATGTTCGAGGCATGCTGCTTTTGCATCTCAATCAGCAACACCGCATCCGATGACGACGCGAAGAACTGCGCGCGATCGCCATCGGATCCATTCAGCAAAAACAGCGGTTCCTTCTGCGTTGCGAAGTGAACATCGAACTGCTTCTCATCGAAATCGACTGTTGGCAGCCGCAGCACTTTGTGCAGTTCGTCCGGAACCTTTCTATTGAGCCGATCGAACGTTTGACCGTCGATCACGTATCGATTCGACGTCTTTCGCCGCCATTCGACGGTGTGGCCATCGTCGGTCTCAACGATTACCGCCGCTTCCTTTTCGCCATGCCGGATGGCGTAGTCGGCGGTTTCGTTGTTGCAAAGAATCCGCAGGGCCGTCACCACAGCACTCTTGCCGCAGTTGTTGGGTCCAACCAGGACGGTGAGGCCGGCGGCCGGTTCGATCACCGTCCGCTCGTGCGACATGAAATTGACGAGCGTAATCCGTTTCAGCATGCCCCACCGTTGGGCGAAATGTCGATCCATCGCTTCCGATCGCAGCCAACTAGATGCTGGCCGTCAGTACATCGTAGCGATATTCGCCCGATTTTGGATACGCGTGTGACTAGAGTGGTCCACCTTGGAAATATTTGGCGATTCGCTCGGCCTCGGTTTTGGGGTCAGCCGTAGCAGCTAACGGCAGGCGCTGGCATTCGGCCAGGCCGCGAAACCACGTCTCCTGCCGCCGAGCGAATTGCCGTGTGGCGGCTTTGACATGTTCGATCGTCGTCGGCAGGTCGTATTGTCCAGCCAGGTGCTCGATCGCTTCGCGGTAGCCCACGGCCTGGGAAGCAGTTCGACTTAAGCTGCCGAACTTCGCGAGCACCGCGCGCGTTTCGTCGATCAGGCCGCTTGCAAACATCCCGTCGACGCGTTTTTCGATCCGAGCGTGCAGGATCGGCCGGGCCCACTCGATTGCGATCACGGCGTGCCTGCCGAGCCACGGCGTTTCGTCAAACTGCGTCTGCTGGTGGCTCAGCGGCATGCCTGTCGCCCGGTAGACTTCCAGCGCGCGGATCATTCGCCGCTGATCGTGCGGGTGCAGCTTATGAGCCATCAGTGGATCGACCTGTTGCAATCGGTTGCGCAGCGCTTCGAGCCCCACCGCACGGACTTCCTCTTCCACCTGCTTGCGAAATTCCCAATCGGGCGGCGGGCCTTGATAGAGCCCTCGCAGCAACGACTTCAGATAGAGCGGTGTCCCACCCACAAACAACGGCGTGCGGCCGCGCGACTCGATATCAGCCACAGCGCGATGGGCGGCTTCGACGAACTCGGCCAAACTGAATTCCAGGTTGGGTTCGACGATGTCCAGCAAGTGATGCGGAACGCGTTGCCGATCGGCCAGAGCCGGCTTGGCTGTCCCAATGTCGAGCCCGCGGAAAACAGCCATCGAATCGACCGAGATGATCTCGGCATTCAATCGCGCAGCCAACTCCAGCGCAATGGCCGACTTCCCCGACGCGGTCGGCCCCGTAAGGAACCAACCGGTAGCGACAGGAGGGTAAGTCTCCCGAGCAGCCGCTTGCCGCTGGTTTTGAACCACGTCCTCTCCCTCCAAACTCACCCAGTCCCCTTCCGTACTAACCGCCAACCTAACGAAACGCTAACCGATGCAAGATTTAGTCAGAGCGATCACAGAGGCCTCGTAGAGCCCGACTGCGTATCTCCAACTTCGCGAATCAAAAATCACCAATCCCGAAATCCACTCCCCTTCTCCTTCGACTCCCCTTCCCCCCATCTCATCTGTGGCCACCGAATTTCCCCACAAATCGGCCCGATTTGCGGCGTTTAGGCAATTCTCCCTCAGACGCCAACGCGTTATTCTAGAAAGGCTACGGATTTAGGGAACGGCCTCGATCCGGGCGAAGCGTCTCTCCGAAGGTATTGCGCATGTTGGTTCGTCTTACTTTGACCTTGGCCATGGTCGCCAGTCTGGTTGCCGTTGGGGTGATTCCCATGTTGGCCGGCGAAACCGAGGCGCCCGCCCCTGACACACCGTTTGTCGCCGATGCCTCCGACGAGGCAGAAAAAGCGATCGCCGGATTCCGAGTTCCCAAGGACCTCAAGGCCTCGGTATTCGCCGCCGAGCCGGCGCTCGCCAACCCTGTCTGCTTTTACCCGGACGATCGCGGGCGAGTTTTCGTTTGCGAGACGTATCGCCAAAAGAAGGGTATTGAAGACGACCGTGACCATGCCGAATGGCTCGACGACGACCTGGCCGCACGAACGGTGGAAGACCGCCTCGCGTACATCAAAAAGCACGCCAAGGAAAACATCGGCTATTACACCAAACACGACGATCGCATCCGACTCGTGGAAGACACCGACGACGATGGCAAGGCCGACCGGCACACCGTTTTCGCCGATCGTTTCAACGGGATTCTCGAGGGCACAGGCGCGGGCGTTCTAGTCCAAGGGAACGATGTTTTCTTCACCAACATCCCGCATCTTTGGCGTCTACGCGACACCAACGGCGACGGCGTGGCCGACGAGCGGACAGCGCTATCCTCCGGTTACGGCGTGCGGTTCGCCTTTCATGGCCACGATATGCACGGCCTGCGAATGGGCATGGATGGCCGCATCTACTTTTCGATTGGCGACCGCGGGCTCAACGTGAAAACGCCCACGGCGCACTTAGTGAATCCCGATTCGGGCGCAGTGCTGCGCTGCGAGTTGGATGGTTCGAATCTCGAAATGATTGCCACGGGTCTCCGAAATCCACAGGAGTTGGCGTTCAACGAGTTCGGCGACCTGTTCACCGGCGACAACAATTCCGATTCAGGCGACCACGCCCGGTGGGTCCACGTTCTCGAAGGCTCCGACAATGGCTGGCGGATGTACTACCAGTACCTCAACGACCGCGGCCCCTTCAATCGCGAAAAGATCTGGCACCTGTACCACCGCGAGCAACCGGCCTACATCGTGCCGCCGCTCAAACACATCGCCAGCGGTCCATCCGGTCTGACGTACTATCCGGGAACCGGTTTGCCTGAGCACTACAAAGGTCGTTTTTTTCTGTGCGACTTCCGCGGGCAAACCAATGGCAGCGGGGTGCGAACGTTCCGCGTGAAGCCTAACGGCGCCACGTTTGAACTCATCGATTCCGAAGAAACATTGTGGAACATCCTGGCAAGCGATGTCGATTTCGCTCCCGATGGCTCCATCTACGTCTCCGACTGGGTCACTGGGTGGAACGGCCAGGGCAAGGGTCGCATCTATCGTTTTGCGTCGGCAGATCCCAGCTTTGCTTCCGAAGGCGAACGCACCAAGAAGCTGCTCAAAGAAGGATTTGTTCACCGCCCCGTGGAAGAGTTGTCCAACCTGGTCGGCCACGCCGATCAACGCGTGCGATTGCAGGCTCAATTGGCACTCGTGGAACAAAAGCAAGTCCGGGCCTTGTCGGCCCTCGCGCAAACAAGTCCCAAAACCATCGAGCGCATCCATGGCATCTGGGGGCTGGCGATTCTCGCCCGCCGTCAGCAATTGCCTGAGGCGGCGTGGAGCATTTTCACATCGTTAACCGGCGACGACGATCCCGAGATTCGCGCGCAAACGCTCAAAGCTGCCGGTGACCTTCGGTATCAGGCAGCCGCCGCTGCGGCGGTCGGGCGGCTCAAGGACGATTCGGCGCGGGTTCGCTTCTACGCGGCCCAGGCCCTCTCGAAGATCAAGGCGCCGAGCGCCGTGGACGCCGTTAGTGAGGCAATCGCCGCCAACGACGACACCGACCCCGCGCTGCGGCACGCGCTGGTATTGGCTCTGGCGCAGTGCGCTTCGCCTGAGAAACTCGCGTCGCTACAACAAAGCGATTCGGTCTCGCTCCGGCGAGCGGCCGTGGTGGCCCTGCGTCGTCAGAAATCAACGCTCGTCAGCAAGTTCTTAGTTGATCGCGATCCCCTGGTATCGACCGAAGCGGCTCGCGCCATCTACGACCTGCCGCTGTCGAGCGAGTACCCAACGCTGGCCTCGCACTTGATGCAGGTGCTCGACAACGATGCCTTTGCCCGACGGGCTTTGGCGGCGCATTATCGGTTAGGCAGCGAGGCAAACGCCGCGGCGATTGCCGAAGTCGCGGCGCTCAACCACGCCCCCGATCACCTGCGGCGCGTCGCTGTCGAGATGCTGGCGAATTGGGAAAAGCCATCAGGCCGCGACAACGTTTTGTGCGACTGGCGCCCCATCGCCGAGCGCGACATTGCCCCAGCGAAAGCGGCATTCGAAAAACACTTCGTCGCCATGATGACGGGGTCGAACGATCTTCGCTCCGACGTCGTCAACGCAGCCGTGAAGCTAGGGATCAAAGAAATTGCTCCGACGCTGCGGCAAATCGTTGTCGCCGACGACCGCCCCGGCCGCGAACGCGCCGATGCTCTCGCAGCCTTGGCGTTTTTGAAGGACGAGAAGGCGGAAGAATTGATCCGCGCGTCGCGCGAAACAAGCGATCCAACATTGCGGGCAGGCGCGCTCGACCTGTGGTCGCAGGCGTCGCCTGACGATGCGATCAGCGCACTCCTGGCCGCGATGAGTTCCAAGGAACGCGTCGAGCGCCAAGGAGCGGCCAAGTCGCTGGGCGAATCGAAAGGCCAGGGTGCCGATGAAGCCATGGCCTGTGCGATCGAGTCGATCGCCAAAGGGGAACTGCCCCAAGATAGCTGGCTCGACGTGCTCGAAGCAGCCGCCAAGCGACAGAACGACATCGTCAAACGCGCACTCGATACCGTCGCGGCGGTGCGCCCCAAGGACAATCCGTTGGCCGATTACGTTGAAACTCTCGCTGGTGGCGATGCCATGGCCGGCAAGCGGATTTTCTTCGAAAAGGCCGCCGTTTACTGCGTTCGCTGCCACAAAATCGGCGAAACGGGCGGCGACGTCGGACCCAACCTCTCCAAGATTGCCACCGATAAAACGCGGGAATACCTGCTCGAAGCCATCGTCACCCCCAGCAAAGCCATTGCCAAGGGTTTCGAATCGGTCCAAATCGCCGACGAAGATGGCAAGCTTTACACAGGGATTGTTCGGGCGGAAGATGACGAGAAGGTCACGCTCATCCAAGCGGATGGCAAATTGTTGGTGATCCCCAAAGCGACCATCGAAGAGCGCACGCCAACCCGCTCGGCCATGCCCGAGGAATTCATGAAGCACTTGACCAAGCGGGACCTCCGCGACCTGGTCGAGTACTTGTCCACGTTGAAGTAGACGTGTTGAAGTAGACAGTATTGAAGGAACCAAAGAACGCGAAATGGGTACGCCAACAGGAACAACGTTGTACGGCTGGATCTCCTCCTACCATCCCCGGGATGGCAAGGGGATCATCGATCTTGATATTGGCATCCCCATCAGCTTTACGCTCGACGTACTGGGGGCAACGAACGGGATGCGACTCCTGCGGGGCCAATGTTGCAAAGTCGATGTCCCGGCCGAAATCAAGCGATTGCGCCGCAAGCCCGAGGAAGAACTCGTTGCCGCCTTGCGCGTCGAATTGATCCAAGCCATGCCCGGGGCGTACCTGCAGGACTCTCAGCCCAAATCGGCTCCCGCCCGCCATCCCAAAGCTCGCAAACGTAAGCCAACGTGGCGAAATCGCGATTCGTAACGGATCGCTTTTCTCTACTTGACGAATACGGGAAAACTGGGAAAATTTCCTTGAACAACCGAACCGCACGAGATATTTCTGCGTATTGGCGTGCATACCCCCTTCAAAGCCTATTTCGTCGATCGCCATTTTTTATTCATAGCGAGCGCTCGACGGACAGGATCTGAGGCTCATGGCAAGTTTCCCTAAGAATGCAGCAACTTATTTGCGTGTTTTTGCTTTACTGGTAACCATCGGCAGTCTCGTTTGGGCGTCCTTCGGTGGTTGCACTCCGCAGGAGACCGGTTCCGGTTCCACAGTCCGAAAAACACCCAAGAACAAGCCGCTCAATGGCCCATCGAATCGCATGATCGGGCTGAAGGCCGACGCGCGGTTCGTCTTCAACGAAGTGACCCCCGAGGCGGGGCTGACTTGGACCTACAAAAATGGCGACGAAAGTGAATCGTTCGCCATTTTGGAATCACTCGGCGGCGGGATCTCGCTCGTCGACTTCGATCGCGATGGCCTCCTCGACGTGGCATGCGCCGGGGGCGGCGGATTCACGTCGGACAAGAAGGGGCTCACCAGCCGCGGTGTCGAACTCTTTCGTGGCGTGGCTCCGTGGCAATTCGCGCCGGTCGGGCGTGAGGCAAAGTTTCACGACACGCCCTTCTACAACCACGGAGTTTCCGTCAACGACTTCGATGCCGATGGTTTCCCCGATTTGTTGGTCACCGGTTACGGCGGTCTGCAAATGTTCCACAACATGGGAGACGGTTCGTTCGAGGAAGTCCACGATGCAGTTGGCCTGAAAAGCGACTTGTGGTCGACGAGCGTCGGCTGGGGCGACTTCAACCGCGACGGGCATATCGATGCTTACATCGCGACTTACGTGAACTGGAGCACCGAAAACAACCCGTTCTGCCCAGCCGCGGCCGATCAGAACAAACCCGAGTATTGCTCGCCGCGGAAGTTCCTGGGGTTGGCCGATCTTATCTACCTGAACAACGGCGATGGAACGTTTCGCGAGGCCTCGGACGAATCAGGGCTACGCGTGATCAAAAACCGCAAAGCCGTGGAAGAGGAAGGTAAGCCTCCCGAAATCCTGCTCGGCAAAGGGCTGGGTGTTGTCACAGGCGACGTCGATGGCGATGGCGATATCGACATCTACGTAGGTAACGACACCACGGACAACTTCCTCTGGATCAACGACGGAACAGGCTATTTCACCGAGAAGGGAATCGTTGCCGGGGTCGCCGTCGACGACCAGGGAACTCCCAACGGCTCGATGGGTGTCGACATCTGCGACTTCGACCGCGATGGCTTGCTCGATTTGTTCGCCGCCAATTTCGAACAGGAATCGTTCGCTCTCTATCGCAACGATGGGAACTCGGTTTCCGGCGACGCAAGTTTTAGCTTTGTCAGCCACCTGACGGGGATCACCAGCATCGGCGACCTGTTCGTGGGATTCGGCGCGGCCATCAACGACTACGATCAAGACGGAGACGAGGATATTTACGTCGCCAACGGACACGTTAGCCTGCACCCACGCGTGGCTCCTGTCCGTCAACTACCGCTCATTCTGGAAAATGTTCAGAAGGGTGAATCGCATCGGTTCCTCAAGATGGTCTTTCCCGCGGACAGTTATTGTGGCAAGGGGCATGTTGCGCGTGGCATGGCGACGACCGACATGGATGACGACGGCGACCTGGATATTGTCGTCTGCCACACCAACGATCCAGTCTCGCTTTTACGAAACGAGTCGAAGGATCCTGGCGACTACCTCAAAGTGACGTTGGCTGGGCGTGCTTCCAACCGCAGTGCCATTGGCGCCAAACTGACGCTGAAGACCGACAAGCACATGCTCGTCCGCTACAGCAAAGGGGGGTACAGCTACCTCTCGTCGTCGGAACCCCTGATGCACTGGGGCATTCCGAAGAGCGAGCAAATCGAAAGTCTCGAAATCCAGTGGCCCTCGGGCAAAAAGCAAGTCGTCAAACCGGAACGCAATCAAACGCTCCACATTGTGGAACCTCTGTAGGAGCGCCGCGTCTTCGCAAGCTGCCGCTCGACGCTAGCATTCGCTTGAATCGCTAGCGTTTTTCTTTGCTAGCGGCGAAGTGGTCTTCTGAGACTTTAGCCAATCTGGTAACAACGCCACCGGATTTTTCTCTTTTCTGTCTGGGCCGGCAAGAAGTCGGCCGGGAGAGCCCCATGGATCGGTTAAAGCTCTACATGCGATTGGTGGCCGTCGCCGCCCTGTTCATCCTCGGCGCGGTAGGCGTCTACAAGGGGCGAGCGATTCTCAAAGGCCCCAAAACAGCCAAGAAGCTGGAGATGGGCAAGAAGTCCAAAGAAGGCGGCACCGAGAAAGCCAAACCCGGCGCAGAGGGTTCGGAAGACGGGACCGCAGGCAACGAGGGCTCTGCCAGCGGCAATGGGAACGAAGGCTCCCTCTACGGCAATGGCCCCGAGGCGGCCGGCGACGAGCAGGCAGACGAAGAGTCGCCGGAAGGGGAAGACGCCGATACCGCGGGCTCGCTGTATGGCCAGACAGGCACACCCAAGAAAGGCCACACCAACAGCTCTTCCGCCTACGGCGCGGTCGGCGACGACACTCCGGCAGAGGACGAAACAGACCGTACGGAAGAGTCGACCGAACCCAAGCACAACCAAGGTGGTTCGAAATACGCTTACGCCGACGACGAAGAAGCTACGGACCAAGACACCGCCGATGAGCCGACGGCCGAGGAATCGGACGTCGCCGCCAACGAAGCAGAAGACGAGACGAGCGCCGAAGAAGACAGTGCAAATGCAACGACCACGTCGGGGTCATCTACGGCGTCGGACACCAACTCGATGCTCGCGCGGCTTCGCCAACAACGCTTGGACGGCAAGTCCAAAGGAAGTCTCAGCGATGATGCGGATTCGACGGAATCCGAGACACCTAAGCAATCTGTCAAAATCGCGCCGTCCAATGTCAAGATTCCCGAGGAAACCGAAGAGCCGGAAGAGGAGAGTGCCCCAACTGGAACGGGCCTCATCGGCCGCACGCAATCCGCAGCCAATAGCCTTCTAGGTGGTGCCACCAACCCCGTGCGAAAGAAGCTCGAGGATCGTTACGCGAACGATCCCACTACCGACCCAACCACTACCGACGCCACGACCACGTCTGCCGAGGACACCACGGCACAAGACACCGAAGAGGCAGAAGCGCCGCCAACCGTGGCGCCCGAACAAGAGGAAGAAGAGGAGGAGGCTCCCACCACGGTTCAGCCGGAGCGCGAGGTGGCGCCAGAGCAGGAGGCAGAGGAACCCGCGCCCGTCGTTGTTCCGACGGAACGTCCTCGCAAATCGCCTTCGGTCTCGGCCTCGTCCATTCCGTCTGCTCCCATCCCCGCAACTCCAATTCCATCCAAGCAGGGTGGGTATGTGCCCCAGGGAGCCGCGTCGAACCAATCGTCCAATCGTAACGTACCGCGCCCACTCCCCGCCTACGAAAGGGACAGCAGTCAGCCAGACCGCATTAGTTCGACCTCTTCGTCGGGACGACTCGCGGAGGGGCCGCAGTCCCCTAACGTGGTGCTCGAAAAATTCGCGCCGCCCGAAGTGCAAGTGGGCCAGGCCGCCACGTTCGAGTTGGTGGTGCGAAACATCGGTGATGCACCCGCACATAGCGTGAAGGTGGAGGAAGAGATTCCGCCAGGGACCGAGTACCAAAGTGCCAGCCCCGAACCCGTAAGCCGCAACGGGCGAAAACTGGTTTGGGATTTGGGATCGCTGTCACCGGATGATGAAAAGGAAATTCGCCTTCAACTAGTACCGGTGTCCGAAGGCGATATCGCCCTCTCGGCGCAAGTCCACTTTCAAGCCCAGGCCGATGCCCGATCAGTCGCGACGCGTCCCATGCTGGAAATCGCGGTTGAATCGCCGCAGCAGATCCACGCTGGGGAAGAATTGCCTTTGCGAATCACGGTTTCGAATCAAGGCTCGGGCGCAGCAACCGACGTGTTGATCGAAGAGGATGTGCCTAGTGGCTTCACGCACCCGCGCGGCAAAACGCTGCAGTACCGCGTTGGTACGCTTGGACCCGGCAAGTCGAAGACCGTCGTCCTGAAACTAAAAGCCGAAGAGGCCGGCCGGCATCGCAATGCTTTGGCCGTCTCGGCCGCGGGCGGCATCCTCCGAAAAGAAGAGACCAACATCGACGTGGTAGCACCGTCGCTCAAATTGGGCGTCTCAGGTCCCAAACGAAAGTACCTCGACGCCCAGGCCGTGCACGTGCTGACGCTGGAGAATCCAGGTACGGCCCCCGCGCACAACGTGGAAGTCGTCGCGCATCTGCCGCGGGGACTCAAGTTCGTCACCGCGACCAATCACGGCGCCTACGATGCCTCGCGGCATGCGGTGTACTGGGATCTGGAACAGCTCCCGCCAGGCTCGCAAGGAGCAGTGCGGGTGACGACCCTGGTGGAAGAAACGGGCGCACATCGCATCGAAGCGGAAGCCCGCGCGGCCGAAGGCGTTCACGCTCAAGCCGAGTACAGCGTCAAGGCCGACGCTTCGTCGGAGTTGCCTTTCACCGTGTCCGACCTCTCCGACCCCATCGAAATTGGCGAGGAGACCGTCTATGAAGTCCGCCTCGCTAACCGCGGAGCCCAGGACGCCACGGGCGTGATCGTCCAAGCCTCGTTCCCCAAAGAGATTCGGCCATTGGCCGTGGAAGGAGACGTGCCCGGAACCGTTAGCGGAGGCAAGGTGACGTTCTCCAAAATCGAACGCATCGGCGTGGGGCAATCGCTCGTGCTGAAAGTCGCCGCCAAGGCGCTCCAGCCCGGGGATTTCCGCGTTGCGGTGTCGGTCGCGAGCGACGACTCCAAAACGCCCGTCGTCCACGAAGAAGCAACCCGCGTCTATCGTGACGAATAGGACGGGTAGTCGAACATCGCGGGGAAAGTCACAATAAGAGCTTTTCCTTTCCCGACGCGGTTCATGCTCCTGCTTTCGATCGAATCGACCTGTGACGAGACGGCAGCCGCCGTGATCGACGACCAGTTTGTGGTTCGGGGATCGGCGGTCGCCTCGCAGGATGAACTACACCAGCGTTTCAAGGGAGTCGTTCCCGAAATCGCTGCGCGGGCCCACGTCGAGCGGATCTTGCCGACCATCGATCAAGCCTTGCAGCGGGCCAGCGTCACGCTGCGTGATATCGATTTGTTCGCGGTGGCCAATACCCCGGGGCTGGCTGGTTCGCTGATGGTGGGGCTGGTCGCGGCCAAATCGCTCGCGTGGGCCTATGGCAAGCCTCTGGTCGCCATCAATCACCTGCACGCCCATGTTTATGCATGCTGCCTGGCGGCCAAGCGAAGCCTGTTTCCTTGCGTTGGCTTCGTGGTGAGCGGCGGCCATACCACGCTGTTCGACTGCCGCGGCCCGTGCGAATTCGTCCACCTGGGCGGAACCATCGATGACGCGGCCGGCGAGGCCTTCGACAAGGTCGCCACCATGTTGGGGTTAGGCTATCCCGGAGGCCCCCACATCTCGCGCGTGGCAGCGCAGGGGAATCCAGCGGCGTTCCGTTTTCCCCGTTCGTTCGCGAACGATCCGTCGACGCTCGATTTCAGTTTCAGTGGGCTCAAGACCGCCGTGCGCTACGCCATCGCTGGACCAGGGAAGCCTCTTCCCAATGAGGCGCTGCCTGCCACACTTGTCGCTGACCTGGCCGCCAGTTTTCAACTTGCCGTGGTCGAAAGCCTGGTTGCCAAAGCGAAACACGCCCTGCAAAGGACAAAACTGAAAACGCTGTGCGTCGGCGGAGGGGTCGCTGCCAATCACTTGCTCCGCGAACGCTTGCGCGAGATGACCGATCAGCTCCGCTGCGAACTATGGATCGCGCCACCTGAGTTGTGCACCGACAACGCCGTGATGGGAGCGATTGCCTTCGAACGCTTCCGGTTGGGGAAGGTGGAACCGCTCGATCTCGACGCGATCGCGGGCCTGGTCCGCGGTATGGCTCCCGGCGAATCGCTTGCCAACTGATTGGAGTGAGCGGCGTTTGCGATTCTTCGTGCGCAATAAAAAAGCCGCCGGCAAATGCCAGCGGCTTTCGTATTGAGACGCGGACCGCTACCAGGACTAGGTGCCGGTACCGCCACCGGTCGCATTGTTGCTACCCGGACCAGCCACGTTAAACGTGTTGACTTCGCCGATCGACGAGAAGAACGGGAAAGGCGAAACACGGACGTAGCGACGGTCAGCCGAGATAACGGCCGAAGCCGACATCAAAGCACCCGTTGGCAAAATGGTCGGACGAATGGTGAAACCCACTCCGCCGCCACGGCCGAACAAGGTACCCGAAGGATCATCCGACGGAGGCGGTGCAACGCCGCCGCCACCAGGCGTATACGACGACTGTCCTGGCGACTGGCTGTAATGGCTCCAGCTGTTGCGACTGGCGGCGACCTGCTGGCGACCACCAAAGGCACTTTGAATCCGCGCCGAGTGAGCGACCTGGCGATTCAAAGCGTCGGCGACTTGAGCATCGGCTAGTTGTTCCGTGCGACGGCCCTGTCCCATTTGGAACGTGACGAGCGCGCTCTTCTCGCCAATCTCGATCAACTGGCTCATCTTCACTTGCTTGGCGCTACCGAAGCCGGTGTAGATATCGACGGTGGCCTTGCCACCGGCGACCTTACCCCAAACTCGCTTGACGAAGATCTTATAGTCGCCGGAAAAACCCTTAGGGCAAACATAGATCTCCTTTTTGGGGACGTCGCTCACCAGGAGCCCGCCACCTACCGAACGCGGATGGTCCAGCGAGCAAATCGCGCCCGAGGGATCTTCGACGGTGATATCGAGGTCGGCATCGCCGTTCCACGAAACCTCCAGGTAGCAGTCGCGGGTTCGAGCTTCGCCAATCGCCGTTTCAAAAGCTTTCGCTTCGTCGTTCTTTCCTTGCTCGCGGAGCGTCAAAACGGTCGCTCGCGCCAACTTGTCGGCGTCTGCTTCCACCTTGGCTTGCTCCTTCGGCCAGGCTTGTGAAAGAACACCTACGCACCCCCAACGGATGCCGTCGAGATCGTTCAGTTCCTTCGAAATGCCCAATCCTATGACGTAAGGCTCGGGCAGCGTTGGGACCGCTTCCGAGACTTCGCGGCAGAGCTTCAAGGCTGCCGTGCGGCACTCGAGCTTGTTAAGGAACAACGCCACGTCGAGCATGTTGTAGGGATCGTCGGCGAAATCGACAGCCGACGTTACGGCGCGTTCGATCTCTTCTTCGCTTGCCTTATTGGCTTTCAAGGCCAGGGCCATCATTTCGTACATCCACGGTTGAGCCAAGCCATTGCGAAGCGCGACATTCGTGGCTACCACCACTTCATCGAACTTCTTGGCTTCGACCAACTGGCGGAGCGTGTTTCGAACGGCGATTTCCGATTCGACAACCGCGTACGATCGATTCTTGGCCGAGTCGATATTCGCGACTTCGGCGGTAACCGCTTTTTCCCAGGCCAGATTGCGGTTCTGTTCGTTGGCATCGACCAACAACACGCGGTCCGTGAGGGACTTCGCAGCCGGTCGGGCCACAGCAGGAGCAGCCTCTTGAGCAGCAGGCTTTCCGGCAGCGGGCTTCTCAGCGGCAGGCTTTTTGGCTTCGCTCTTCTTGGCATCGCTGCCATCGAGCTTGAGCTCATCTTCAACGGCGAAGAAACCACCGCCGCCACCACCCATGCCACCCATGCCACCACCCATACCACCCATGCCGCCGCCCATACCACCGCCCATGCCACCGCCCATGCCACCGCCCATGCCACCGGACATGCCACCCATACCCATACCGGCACCGCTTTGAATCGGCACCACCAGGTCACCCACTGGGTACACCTTGGTTAGCAGTTGGGTTTTGGCTTTTTCGGCCGTGGTGATTTGCAGCACTTCGTCTTGCACGAGGTAGGTCAGTTCGAGGGGTTGCAGCAACAGCCGCAGACCCGAACGAAGGGTGACCTTCGGCAGTGACAGGTTAACCGGTTGGTCAGGGCTAACGCTCGCTTCTTCCAAAGCCCGGGTATCCAGAACGATCGGGATGTCGAGCTTTTCCTTGAGGGAGTCCACGACTTCGTTCAGAGGCATTTCCTCGTAAGTCATGTTGTCCACAGTTTCGTTCAGCTTATTGACGATCCGCTCTTCGGTGCTACCTGGCCGAACCAGGTCGACCGAGGCCCACTTCTTGCGGCGAATCGTGATGTCCTCCCACTTGGCGGCGGGCGGATAGAGAATCGGCGGTTCATCAGCGAACGGAACGTGCGCCAATTCAACCTGGAACAGCTGGTCGACCATTCGTTGTTGGCGAAGGGCTTGCAGACGCCAATTCTCGAAGTTGTTTCGAACGATATCGGACCACCACCACGTGCTTTGTCGAATCGTCGATTCGGGAACCAGGCGATCGATCTCAGCCACGGGGAAGTCTTCTGCTTCCTGGAATCGATACTCGATGATCAGCGAATTCATCCGCTCCGTCAGGCCGACGATCAGGTTTTGGTCTTCCGTCAATTCCCGAGCGATCCGTTCCAGTTCCAATCCCGCCGCGCGGCGTTGTTCGGCCTCGATGCGAGCTTGCTGATCGATCGCGGCCCGGCGCGTTGCTTCGCGAATCGTGTTGACGATTTCGTCGCGGAAGCGGGCCCGCTTTTCGGCATCGAGATCGGGTTGGCGCTCGACGTAGTCTTGCAGCAACTTGAGTTCGCTCACGGCACCCGAGGCATTGGCTTCGGCCACCATCCGGCGAGCGTCACGCAGCCGGACTTGAATATCATTTTCGATTGCCTCCGAGTTGGCGCGGCGTTTTGCTTGGACGGTGTCGAGGAAGGCGCCTTCTTCGGCGACAAATCGCTCGAGCAGGCCATCATCAGCACGGTCGCCACCTGCAAACTCGACCAACGTCAAATCGGCTTCGCCATCGGCGACTCGCGACTGACGCTTGGTGATCAAATCCTTCAGGTTGAGCGCCTTGGGATTCTTGGGATCGCGAAGCAGCGCTTCGTTGTTCACGCGTTGAGCGCTTTGCAAATCACCACTGACAAACGATGCGTGGGCCATTTCGGCCAAGTCGTCGGCCGAACGAAAAGCGACTTTGCCTGCTTCGGCGAGGCCGCGAGCGCCCAGGGTCGGCAGTGTGACACCGCCGTCGGGACGAGCCATTTCGATCAGCTTCGGCAAATACGCAAAGTCTTCGCTCGAAGGCTCAGGCGTAACAGTCCACTGCAAGTGAACGTTCTTGCCGCCTACTTCGGCATCGACTTCGATTTGTTGCGGCTTGGTTCCTTCGATATCGCCGATCAACACCGTTTCCCGGTCGGCTCGCAACGGAGGCGTGACCTTGGGGAACGATTCGACAAACGATTCCGGCAGCTTCGATTGCGTGGGCCAAATCACAGGCAACCGGGCGCTGTCCAGAACTTCGCTTGCCAAGCGCTCGGGCTTGTTCTCAGGGCGATCGTTGAAGATGTAAACGTTGCCACCCGTTTGATTGGCCAAGGTGGCCATCAGGGCGACATTGGTCTCGGTACCGATCGCGCATCCGAACACCGCAACGTGTTCCTTGGTGAGCTTCTCGGCCAGGGCCGTGGTCCGAGCGGAGGTGAAGACCCCCGACTTGCTCATTGCGTCGCCGAGATAGATCACCGAGCGAGCTCGGCCTTCGTCTGCGGGGAACGACGAGGCGGCGAATTTGAGGCCGCCTTCCAGGTCGGTCGAACCAAGCGGCGTTCGTGCCGTGAGTTTTTCCAGACCCGCTGCCAGGGCCGCATCGTCGCCGGCGACAAAACCAGCCGTCAGCGGAACGGCGCGGTTGTCGATGGCAACCAACTGCACGCGGTCGTTGGCGTTAAGACCCTTAAGGATCTCCTTCACCGCGGCCAGCGAAATGGTGCGGTAGTCGCCGCTCTGGCTGGCCGACGTATCGACCATCAACATCACGTCGACGGCACCAGGCTTCGCCAGATTTTCGTCGGGCGTTAAGGTGAGCGCAAAGGAGGTACCGGTGGCACCATCGAAGGTAGCCAGTCGAGCGGACTGACCTTCCGCAGCAACTGCGGTCGCCCAAAATACGACTGGAACAGTAGCGATTCGCATCGCCAACCGAAGTCGCTTCAACATCTTTGAAACTCCCAGAAGAGAAAGCCCAACGGCCGGCCCAGCCGTTGAATAGTTCGTACCGAGTTAACTTACCTTATTGGCTTACAATCACTCGCATTGGATCTGTACGATGACACGCGTCAAATCCAGCGAAACGCCCTATCACGCAAACGACGTACCAACTGCTTGCAAGCAATACGCCGGCCGCGCGCAAGGGCCTATTTGATTGCAGTTTATTCGCCTTAAGACCGTGGTGCCAACATAATTCGCGAATTAATCCGTTCGAGCGAGATCCCGGTTTCGGCCTCAATTTCACGGCAATTCAGAAAAAAAACGTCGATTGCGATCGACGTTTTAGGGCAGCCAATGAAGGGTTCCGTTACTGATCGCGGGAGCGCGATTACGTAACCTACATCAACAAGATGGCTGGTAGCGATTGGAGAGGACGGCAACCGGAGTGGGGCAACGTCTTTTTACGCCACACGACCGTTTGCGTTTTGCTACAAGCCAGATGTGACTGGGCGAAAGTTGCCCGGTCAGAAGACCGGGCCTAGAAGATTTCGCTCTAAAGCCTCACCAAATCAGTACTTATCGCGTTTCCAGCCAGTTCGAGCGGGCCGAAGAGACTTCGTCTGAATGGTGATGAAGGCTGTCCAGGGCCTCATTTCCCCAGTTCCAGGCAGCTTGGACGTTTTCTCCCAGCCAGGCAAAGATCGGGTCGAGTTCCAGGCGAGTATGCTGCCCGGCCTCGAATTCTTCCCGTTGCAGGTCGTCCAGGGCCAGGGCCTCTTTGGTCCAGCCATTTTGCGTCACCACGATCTCGCCGGCGTCGTCGCAGCCCGGGAAGTCGAAATCGCGTCCCGACCAGAGGCCATTTTCAACGATGGCTTCGCTCTGGAAATCATTCTCAAGCGTGGGACCACTTTGCCGGCTCAGATTCGGATCGATCGTGACCAACAATCGCATGAGATTTGCCAGCGAGTTGGAATCCTCAGGGCTGTCGATTTCCAGGTCGCAGGGGAGGGCAGGGAGGGGGCCATCGACTTTGTCGAACAATTCCGCTTCGGAGAGGTTCGCTTCGGGACCAATCCACCGATCATCGGCGACGTCAACCACTGGATCGACCGATTCGATCTTCATCGCAGGGGCGGTTTCCGTTTCGGTGGCGAGCGAAAGAGTCGCTTCCTGTTGCCAGTTGGGACTGTAGCCGCCGCAGGACGGGTATCCCCGTTCGTTGTAGGCCGCGCCGCCGCGATCGCATTGATTGACAGGAAGAGGAGGCAGCGCCGGTTTCACCGAGACCACTTCGATGTCCTGTCGCAGTTCCGCCAAAGCTGCGGCATTTTCTGCCGCCGCGTATTCTTCGGCAACGCGCGACTTGAGTTCGATGCGTGGTGCGTAGCTTTCCAGTTCCTGCATCGCGGTAGAAAACTGTCGCAGGTACTCGAGCACGAATTCAGGGTACTCGAATCGGAAGTTGTCCTGAGCTTGCTGCGAGGGGAGAGAGGCGCTTTCCGCGTTGCTCAAGGTGAAGTCAGCGCCCGGTGTCGACTCGCTTGCGGAAACAGAGTCCGCATCAGGGCGTCCTTCCGCGCGGAGTTCAGGATTGGATGCGTACCGCCGAAGATACATGCCGCAATCCCAATCGAGATAGGGATCGCTCCCGGCGAAGCCATCTTGTTCGATCGACTCAACCAGGTCGTCCGCGATCGTGTCGCTGGCCAGATTGTTCGACTCACCAGTGTTCGAGTCGCTGTAGTTCGACGGCAATCCGACTGGGCAAACATTCGCCCAAGGGTTGGTTCCTTTCGCCGATTCCGTTGCAGCGGTGGACTGGATGGGGCTTTCGATCGGTTGGCCTAAGCCGCATCCATACTTTTCGCCAGTGAGTGGGTCAGCGCTGGCATCGATCGCGGCATAGTCGATCGGCTCGGGGTTGCTTGAAGCAACCTCATTGGCGAAGCGAGGCTCATAGCCGGCGACGTCGACATCAATGGGATGAGCGCCAAGCCGCTGATCGGTGGGATCGCCGCCGATATCGGCGTACACTTCGCCGTGGCCTCCAAACTTCACGAATTCCCATTCACGATCGTGAATGGGGCTGGAACGCTGCGCTCGCTGACTTGCGTAGGCAGTGTTCTTCGCCGATTCGATCGCCGTACTCGATATCCCGATGATCGCCATCAATGCGAAGAAGGCGTAAAACGTCCGAAGCATATTGCAAATCTCCCGCGTTGAGCTTTTTGAGATGTTCGTCGTCTCGCGCGACGCTTGTCGGCATGTGCCGGGCGACTGTCCCCTAGTCGCCGCGACAATGGTGCCTGGTTCCGACAAGCGACACGGTTCCGCTGACCAGCGCGAGCGACGTGTCTAGGTGGGTCTGGCTCCCATCGAGCGAGGTCCCGTCGCCGAAGGAATGCCAGCATTGCTTTCAGAAGAAACTATCGGACTAGCGCGCTCGGACGCGTGAGATAAACAGCGGGATATATGAGGCGTACGAAAGCTTTTTTGCCTTGGCAAGGTCGCGCGATCGGACCAGTTGGCACATGCGACGCGCGTGAAAATGCAATCTTCACGAAGGGTTTTTCTCTCTCAAGTGCCATGAGCGCAGCAGGAGTTCATTCGCAAGCAAATTGTTCGCTCCAAAATCGTTCACGCTTGAACGATAGCAACGCTGTCAGGGAGCTTCCTCCACCATGCTGGCGAACGATTTGCTATTGGGATCGCGCGGCGAAAAACGTATAGGAAGCACGCCGAAAAACAGCGGCTGGTTGAGCACTTGTCTGCGAACGTTTCCGATACGCACCGACTTATGAGTCTTCGAACGCACAACGAGAGCCCTCGCCGCGATCGCGCAATCGCCAGTGCACCGGCTCTCTTGTTCTTTTGTTTTGCCTTGCTTGCGACGGCTCGTCCCGCGCCGGCCCAATTCCCGCGTTTTCCTGGCTTTGGCCGCAGCAACGAGACGCCTGCGAAAACACCGGAGAATCAGCGTCCGCCGGCAACGCGCCAGAACAACCAGCAGCCCCCACCGCCTGGAAACGCCGAACGCGCTCAAGCAGCGCCGCGTGTTGCCGCTCGAACCCCTGAGCTCGCGCCGCGCAAAGAGAACAACAATATAGAAGACTTGGATCTCGACCCCGATCTCTCGGAAGAAGAGAAGATCAACATCCGCGTCTACGAGACGACCAACCGCGGGGTCGTCAATATTACGACGCATGCCACGCGTGAGACACTTATCTTCCTAGAGGTCCCGCAAGACGGCGCCGGGTCGGGCTCGATTATCGATCAAAAGGGACACATCCTCACCAACTGGCATGTGGTCGAGGGAGCACAGCAAATCAAGGTGACCCTCTTCAACGGCGACACCCTCGACGCGACCGTGGTCGGCAGCGACCCACCCAACGATATTGCCGTGCTCAAGATTGAAGCCTCGCCCGATGTTTTGTTTCCCATCAACGGTGGCGACTCGTCCAAACTCCGCGTAGGGCAACACATCTTCGCGATTGGCAATCCCTTTGGATTGGATCGGACGCTGACGCGCGGCATCATTTCGAGCCTCAATCGGCAACTCCCATCGAAATCGGGCCGTACCATGCGATCGATCATCCAAGTCGACGCGGCGCTCAACCGCGGCAACTCGGGCGGTCCACTGCTCGATAGTCGCGGACGCCTGATCGGCATGAATACGGCCATCGCCAGCAGCACCGGCGAAAACACCGGCGTGGGTTTCGCGATTCCCGTCAACACCATCCGCCGCGTGGTCCCGCAGCTGATTCGCGACGGCAAAGTCGTCCGAGCGTCGATCGGCATCACGCACGTCTTTCACAACGACGAAGGAGTCGCCATTGTGAAGATGGCGACCAACGGCCCCGCCGAGCGCGCCGGCCTGCGAGGTTTCCGGATCGTGAAACAATCCAAGCGCCGCGGACCATTTACGTTCGAAGAGAAAACACTCGACCGCGCCCATGCCGACGTGATCGTTGGCGTCGACGGTAAAGGCGTTAAGACGCGCGACGAGCTGCTCGACGCCATCGAAGACCATCGCCCTGGCGACGAGATCGAACTGACTATTCTGCGAGAGGGTCAGCCGCAGAACATGCGGATGCAATTAGGGGCAGATGAGTAATTCCCAAAACAAACAACGCCCGCGCGAAAAAAGCTGGCTTCCGTGCCAATAGCACCGAATCCCTGGCATCGACTTACAAACCCAACAAAACGACAGGGGTACGAACCATAGCGACGACTCTCTTCGCGCGAGCGTATTTCGTTACGATGTTTTGAGAAATCACCCTCCATGTTGGTGATAGTTTGGCAAGGTTTGGCTTCAATTCCTTTGACCGCCGGGCCTGCTCTCGTCCTTAACTCTTCGTGCTTAATTTGCCAGCTCGTCGAACAGCTTTCTGAACTCGGGCATGTTCCCTTCGAGCCACTTGAACCATGCCGTCGGCTGCCAGATCTCGACGCACACGCCGGCACCGACAACCACCACGTCTCCACCAGGCTCAACGGCGAGAAACTCTCTAAATCCTTCGGGCACCACCAGCCGGTTTCGCCCGGCTAAGGCCACGTCGCGATGACGCGTCGATAACATTCTTCCGAGCCACTGAACATGTTCGGTGCGGCCATCTAAGCGGCCGCTTTGCATCTTCGACTCGATCAACTTCGTCCCGGAGTCGATGCGGTCTCGCCACACCGCGGGGGTCCACAGGCTCAGGCAGCCAATTCGCTCCTTCGCCAGGATGCACTCAGTATTTTCTTCCGTCCCTAAAAGGGGCTCCGCCAACTCTCCAGGAATCGACAATCGATAGCGATCGTCCAACGTTCGGGGGAACTCACCCAGAAGTAGCGCTCGCGATCGTGTCACAGTGTCTATTCCTGTACCAATCGAGCTCACGCACTACGCTGGCGATTTGGGCTCCATTCCCACCAAGGAACTTCCTTCAAGCCAAAAATGGGTTCATTTCCCACTTCTTCTGACGCGAGTGTAGCCAGCAATTTTGGTTTTGCAAGCCTCATTGCGTACGTTGTTCCGCAATTCTCACAATCCATACCGTTGCGTTCCCAAGAGGTGGGGGAACGTCCATCGGACCGATCAGCGTTCTGGTTGATCGAGCTGTGATTACTCCGGCTTATAGCTCGCGAAGTTTGCCACGCTGCAAGGGGATCGACTACGATTCAACGAAAGGAACTTCGCTCTTCCCGCCTACCTGAGAGCAAGCCGTGATGAGGATTGCCCCCGCCTTACTGCGGGCGCTCTTTGCGCTCGCCTTCGTGAACTCAGCTGCGACTTCGTTCGCCGAGTCTCCCACGCCCGCAAAAAACAACGACGCGTCGTATACCGCGACGATTCGTCCGCTGCTGGTCAAGCGCTGTTTCAAGTGCCACAGTTCCGCCATGCAAGAAGGAGAACTGCGGCTCGACTCGCTCGACGCCATGCGACGCGGAGGATCATCCGGACCGGCGCTCGTGCCAGGCGACGTGACTAGCCGCCTGTTGGTAGCAGTCCAAGGCACAACCGATCTCAAAATGCCGCCGGAGGGGCCTTCCCTCTCGCCCGAAGAAATTGCTGCAATCGAATCGTGGATCGCAAGCGGGGCGAAAGGTTCCGACGATGATCTCAAGACCGATCACTGGGCCTTTCAAAAGCCTGTCGCGTCGACTCCTCCCGTGGCCGCCGATACCGATTGGAACGGATCGGTCATCGATCAATTCGTCGCGGCCTCGCACGAAAAAAACGGAATTGCTCCCCTCGCGCCAGCCGCGCCTCAAACCTGGCTGCGGCGCGTCACCCTCGACCTGACGGGCATTCCCCCCACACCACAAGAGATCGCCGCCTTCACTTCTGACACCGGCGCCGACGCCCGTGAGCGAGTCGTTGATCGCTTGCTCGCCAGCCCGCGCTTCGGCGAACGCTGGGGGCGTCACTGGATGGATGTGTGGCGTTATAGCGATTGGGATGGCTACGGCAACGAGATCCGCGAGAGCCGACCTCACATCTGGCGATGGCGCGATTGGATCATCGACTCGCTCAACAACGATAAGCCCTACGACCGGATGATCGCCGAAATGCTGGCTGGCGATGAACTCGCCCCCGATGATCCGCAGACGCTGCGTGCCACAGGCTTCCTCGCCCGCAACTGGTATCTCTACAACCGTAACGTGTGGCTCGATTGGACGGTCGAACACACGGGTAAGGCGTTCCAAGGACTCACTTGGAACTGCGCCCGCTGCCACGACCACATGTATGATCCGATGCCGCAAGCCGATTACTACCGGCTGCGCGCGGTCTTCGAACCTTACGATGTGCGCATCGATCGCGTGCCGGGCCAGGCCAACACGGCGCTCGACGGCATTTCACGGGTCTTTGATGCCAACCTCGAAACTCAGACCTTCGTTTTTCATCGCGGCAACGACAAAGAGCCTGATAAAGAACACCCGGTCACGCCCGCTGCCCCGGAGTTGTTTCAAGGGCTGAGGTTGGCGCAGCAGCCGGTTTCTTTACCCGTGTCGGCAACCTACCCAGGATTGCTTCCCTTCATTCGGGATGAAATGCGAGCCGCAACCAAAAACGAACGCGACGCCGCCGTTGCCAACCTCGAGAAAGCAAAATCCGCCGTCGCCACGACCCGCCAGCGCCTGGAAGCGCTTACGAAGCAAACGCCCGAAGTAAACAAGCCCCTCGAGCCGATCTTTGTGGACGATTTTTCCGCGCCGCGGCCAGACGATTGGGAAAAGAGTCCCGAAGGGGAGTTCGTCTACGCTGATGGCAAGCTTCGAATTAGTTCGCCCACCAACGGTTACGCATTCGTGCAGCCCAAGAAACCGCTGCCGAGCGACTTCTCAGCGAAGCTCCGCTGGAAGACCACTGGCGGCGCGATGTGGAAATCGGTCGGGATCTCGTGGGACAACGTTGGCTCAACCAACTCTAATACAGTCTACGCCAGCGCTTTTGCCGCGGGCTCCAAGGTCCAAGTCTCGTATCGCCGCAACGGCGCCGACAACTATCCAAACGAAGGAACGAAGCCGCTGCCGATTGAGTTGGGCCGCGAATACGAATTGCGAATCGACGTGGCGGGTTCGCTCGTCAATGTGTGGCTCGACGGCAAGTTCTTGATCGCCTACTCGTATCCAGGCGAACGAGCCAACCTCAATACGTTGCAATTCTGGGCCTTTGATGCCGCGGCGGAATTCTCGCGAGTGGAGATTCTTCCACTGCTCGATCCCTCGCGACTCGCCAAGCCGGGTGACACTGCGCCGCCAACCGAGGTGAGCCCCGAGACGCTACGCCTGGCCGTCGCCGATGCCGAAGCAACCGTCGAAATCGAAACGTCGAATCTTGCCGCGGCGACCCTGGCGATCGAGTCGCTCGAAGCACGCATCGCCGCGGACGATGCGGCGTTCGCACCATCACCCGATCCTGCCGTCGTGAATGAGAAGGCATCCGTTGCCGCCGCGGTTGAGCGGAAGCACGTCCTCGCGAAAGCACAGCGAGATGTCTTTGCGAACACTCACAAACTGTCACTCACCAAGCGACAGTCGAAACCCGAAGACGCGGCGATGGCCAAGGAAGTGGCCGACGCGGATGCGGCCCTCGCGAAAGCTCGTGAAGCAGAAACCGCCGCAGTGAAGGCGGCCGGCGAAACCACTACCCAGTACAGCAAGCTCACGCCCGCGTATCCAGCCACCAGTTCCGGCCGGCGTACGGCGTTGGCTCAATTCATCACGTCGCCCGAGAATCCGCTTACCGCCCGCGTAGCCGTGAACCACGTCTGGCTGCGGCACTTTGGCCAGCCGCTTGTCGAAAGCGTGTTCGATTTCGGCAAGAACGGCAAAGCACCCAGCCATCCGGAATTGCTCGACACCCTGGCGATCGAGCTCATGGCATCCGGTTGGGACCTGAAACAGCTCCATCGAGTGATCGTGCTGAGCCGCACGTACGCTTTGGCGTCATCGGAGCGCGATGCAAGTGCGATGGCGAAGAACGAGAGCATCGACCCGCAAAATCGCTGGTTGTGGCGAGCCAACGTTCGCCGCATGGAAGCGGAAATCGTTCGCGACAGCATGCTCGCCACCACGGGAGCCCTTTCGTCGGCCATGCACGGCCCCGATCTCGATCCGAATGCCGGCTTTTCGACACTTCGCCGCAGCATCTATTTCCGCACGGCGAAGGAAAAGAAGATGACCTTCCTCTCGCTCTTCGATAGCGCCAATCCAGTCGAGTGCTACCGCCGGGCCGAAAGCGTCGCGCCGCAGCAAGCCCTTGCACTCGTTAACAGCGAGTTGGCGCTGTCGCAATCGCGCCTGCTGGCAAGCGACCTGTGGCGCCGCGCCGCGGGCGAAACCAATGATCCTCAAGCAGCCTCAAGCGCATTCGTCAGCACCTCGTTCCTCACGATTTTGGGGCGGCCCCCCTCAGAAGAAGAACACAGTACGTGCCGCGAGTTCTTGGCCGAACAACAGGCGCGCCTTTCCAGCCCGACTTTGACAGCCTTCACCGGCGCGAAGGCGTCGATTGCCCCGGCCCAAGATCCCGCCGCGCGAGCCCGCGAGAACCTGGTGCAGGTTTTGTTCAATCACAACGACTTTGTCTCGATTCGATAGGATTCGCCCATGTATCAAGGATCGTTCCAACGACGCCGCGCCTTTCTGTCGGACATCGGGATGGGCGTCACCGGCATGGCGCTCGGTGCCATGCTCCAGCGCGACCAGATCGTAAGGGCCGATGCGCCACACGCGCCGGCGGCGATCGCCAAAGCGAAGAGCGTGATCTGGATCTTCCTGGTCGGCGGCATGAGCCACATGGAATCGTTCGACCCTAAACCAAAACTGAACGAGTACGCCGACAAGTCGATCGACGAAACGCCCTACAAAGACGTTTACGAATCGCCTTACTACAAAAAGAACGTCCGCGAAGTCGTCGAAGGGCTGCACAAAGTGTGGCCCAAGGTCTATCCGATGCAGATCGGCTATCGCCAACACGGTCAAAGCGGTCTGGCCATCAGCGATTGGTGGGAGAACACCGCGAAGTTAGCCGACGACTTGGCCATCGTTCGCGGCATGTGGACCACCGACAACAATCACGGTGCGCAACTCCAGTTCCACACGGGCAGGCATGCGCTCGAGGGCTCGCTCCCCACGATTGGCTCGTGGGTTCATTGGGGTCTTGGTTCACAGAACGATAACCTCCCGTCGTTCTGCGTGATGGGAACGCCGCTCGCCGATTGCTGCGGCGGCCTCGGCGGCCACGGCGCCAACTACCTCGGCCCGACCCACGACGGCATTCAACTCTCGACCGATCCCAATGCCCCGCTCCCATTCGCGACACCGGGTGCCGACGTTTTCCGCGACGAGCAAGCGGCCCAGTTCGGGCTGCTCAACAAACTCAACCGGCTCACCGCGGTGGAATATCCCAACGACCCGGCGCTCAAGGCCCGCATCACCGCTTACGAACTCGCCTTCCAGATGCAATCGGCGTTGCCCGACGTCGTGAATATCAATCAAGAAACCGGCAACACGCAGTCGATATACGGCGTCAATGTCGAGCCAACGGCGACATTCGGGCGGCAATGCCTGGTGGCCCGGCGGCTTGTCGAGCGCGGCGTTCGCTTCGTGCAGCTCTTCCACGGTTCCAACGGCGGGGCCGGTAACTGGGACGCCCATGGCAACCTCAAAGCGGGGCACTCGGGCCTTTGCAAGCAGGTCGACTTGCCCATCGCGGGGCTCATCGCCGACCTCAAACAGCGCGGCATGCTTGAGGAAACGCTGGTCGTAATCGGCACCGAGTTCGGCCGCACGCCGGGCGCCCAAGGTAGCGATGGCCGCGACCATCACCCCTACGGATTCAGCGTCGTGATGGCCGGCGGCGGGCTAAAAGGCGGCATCGCACACGGTGCCACCGACGATATCGGCTTCCACTCCGTCGAAGGCCGGCACTACGTCACCGATATCCACGCCACCGTCCTCCACCAAATGGGTCTCGATCACAAGGCGATGGAAATCCCCGGCCGCAAACGGCTCGATATCGACTTCGGCAATCCGATTCGCGAGATCATTTCCTGATTCAACATTTCCTGATTCGGCATGCCTGACGAGGTTGATGGTAGAATCGGCGATGATCGGAATCGTCAATCTCAACAAGCCGCACGGGGCCTCCTCTCGTGCCGCCGTCGACGCCATTAAGCGTCTTGTTCGCCCTATCAAAGTAGGCCACGCCGGGACGCTCGATCCCCTGGCGACAGGCGTCCTCGTGGTGGCAGTCGGCCGCGCAACGCGGTTGATCGATCGCCTTCAAGAGATGCCTAAGCGGTACGTCGGCACGTTCATCTTGGGCGTAACCAGCCCCACTGAAGACACGGAAAGCGAACCCGAGCCGCTCGCGAACGGCACCCTTCCCACGCGCGAGCAAATCGAAGTCGTTCTGCCCAAGTTCACGGGCGAAGTCTGGCAAATACCGCCCAAGTTTTCCGCCATAAAAGTGGATGGCCGCCGCGCCTACAAACTCGCAAGGAAGGGACACGAGTTCGAACTCGACGCCCGCCCCATTCGCGTCGACAGCGTCTCGATCGTCGACTACCAGGCGCCGCGGGTCACGCTCGATATCTTGTGCGGCGCGGGCACGTACGTGCGAACGCTCGGCCGCGACATCGCCAAAGCGGCAGGCAGCGACTGCGTGATGGAATCGCTGGTCCGCACGGCGATTGGCCCGTTCGACCTTTCCACAGCCGTCGATCCCAAGTCGCTGACGCTCGAGTCTTTACCAACGGTGCTTCAAGACCCGCTAGTGGCCGTGCCCGATGTGCCGCAAGTTCGTGTGACGGCCAAAGACGTGGTCTCGCTGGAGTACGGACAATTTCCAACCCCGACGCCCGACTGGCCCGACGCCAGCGAGCTAGTAGCAGTGGGCCCCACCGGCCAAGCCGCCGCGATCCTGAGTCGCCGCAGCGACGGGCAATGGCAACCGACGATCAACTTCGTCGGCAAGTCGTAGCCACCTCGCAAATCACAAATCACTTAATCATTACTTTGAAAGACGACGCGTTTTCAGTTGGTCGCCGCACCGCGCCCGGACAGGAATGTCCGGGCTACTTTTATCTCTTCTCCGGTCCCTCCGGGTCTCCGCGGTGAAATTCTTGCCAAGCCGCAGTCGACACGGCTAGATCTCGTCGAAGCAGCCCGTCGAATCGCCGAATTCCTTCGTCTCAACGCCCATCCGGTTTAGCATTCCGACGAACATGTTCGCCATCGGTTGCGAGGAGGCTTTCAAGAATCGACCTGGCCGGAGCGTTCCACCGCCGTGCCCCGCCAAGATGAGCGGCAAGTTGTCGTGCGAGTGACGGTTGCCGTCGGCGATCGCTCCGCCGTAGACGATCATCGAGTTGTGCAGCAGCGAATTGCCGTCGATGTCCTGCGTCTTCGATAGTTTCTCGAGGAAGTAGGCGAAGCACTCCATGTAATACTTGTCGATCTCGACGAGCTTCTTCACCAGCAGCGGGTCGCGCTGGTTGTGCGTGAGGTAGTGGTGCCCTTCCGGGATGCCGATGCTCGAATAGGTCCGGTTGCTGCCGTCGTACGCAAGCAAAAGCGTGGCAACGCGCGTCGAATCAGTCTGGAACGCCAGCGCAAGCAAATCGTACATCAGCTTCATGTGCTGCGAGAAGTCGCCCGGGATGCCGGAGGGCACCGCGGCATCGGTCTCAGGCAGCGCATTGAACTTCTCGGCCGCTTTGATCCGCTGCTCCATTTCGCGCACGACCGAGAGATACTCGTCGAACTTGCGGCGGTCCTGCGATCCCAGGCTCTTGGCGACGTCGGCCGATTCCTCGAGCACGAAGTCGAGCACGCTCTTCTCGGTGGCCATTCGCTTGGCGTGATTCTGCTGCCGTTCGTTCTTTTCGCCGGCACCGAACAAACGTTCGAAAACGAGTCGCGGATTGGGCTCGGGGCTGACTGGTGTCGTGGCCGAACTCCACGAAAGGTTGTACTGGTACGCGCAGGCGTAGCCCGAATCGCAACTTCCGGAGTTGCGGACGACGTCCGACGACAGTTCCAGTGACGGAAAGCGCGTCACGCCGCCATAAGCTTGAGCCGCCACCTGGTCGATCGAGACGCCGACATGGATATCGCTGCCCGCCGTCTTGCGAGCCCGCGCGCCGGTCAGGTACGTCGCGCTGGCCCGCGCGTGATCGCCGGCTCCGTCGCGGCCTGCCGTCGCGTGTTGATGATCGAGGCCGCTAATCACCTGAAATTGCGATTTCAGCGATTCGAGCGACTTCATCGTCTCGTTAAGGACGAACCCATCACCCGGAAACCAGTGGTCCTGCTGCACGCCGTTGGGAATCGACATGAAGGCCATCCGCAGCGGCGCGCCGGTGGCCGTGGTTGCAAATGCCGACGCCGCGCGAGTTTCCTCGGCATAAACGCGACTCGATACCAGCGAAGCAAACGCCGGCAGCGCGATCGAAACACCAGCGCCACGAAGAAATCGTCGGCGCGTCACCGCCGGTTTACGTTGCGACTCGAAGTGAGGTCCACGTGTCATGGCTCGTTCCTTCCGATGGATTCGCCCGCTGGCGAGGATAGGCGTTGTTTTTGGAACGGGGCCGATTCGAAAACGCCTTGCATCAGGGCGCTGAATCGTCCGTTGTTTTCGATTAACCGTTCGACAATGAGATCGACCGTGTGTTCGTCGCTTGGTTCCAGTCCGCGGCCGATTGCATAGATCAACATCTTCTCGGTCACGCAACGATAGAAATCGGCAGCGTGCTGCTCCCGAAGGACCTTCTTAAGTTCGCGAATATCGCGAAACTCTTCGCCGGTGATCAGTTTCCCAGCGGCGTCGATCGGCTGTTCCTTTTCTTTCTCGCGCCACATCCCCAGCGCATTGAAATTCTCGAGCGCGATCCCCAGTGGGTCCATTCGTGAATGGCACGAACTGCACAGCGCCGACTCGCGATGCGACGCGAGCAATTCCCGCAACAAAGGCTCGCGCCCCTCAAACTTCTTGGCCGACTCCTCCAATTCGGGAACATTCGCCGGGGCTGGCGGCGTTGGAGTTCCCAGAATGTTCTCCAACACGAACAATCCACGTTTGACGGGCGAAGTGCGCGTTGGGTTCGACGTTACCAGCAACATCGATCCATGCGTCAAAATGCCGCCGCGGGGACTATTGGCAGGTAGCGTTACCCGCCGCATGTCGTTTCCTTTTACGTCGGGTATTTCGTACAGCAAGGCCAGTCGCTCGTTCACGAACGTGTAATCGCAATCGAGCAAGTCGAGCAGGCTGCGATCCTCTTTGGCGATGTACTCCACGCACATCTCCGTCTCGCGGCGCATCGAGCGCTTCATCTCGTCGTTAAAGCGATCGTAAATCGCCCGAAACTCGCCGAAGCGTTTGCGAATCGCCATATCCTCAGGCGAGAGCTCTCTGCTCAACGGCCGACCGCGACGATTGCGAAACTGCTCGCGAAGCCGCTCGTACTCTTCCTGGTGCCCCAAGATCACGATTGGATCAACGGATACCTGCGTCACGTCGCGCGTCCGGAGCCATTGCCCCACGAAGTTGCGCACAAACTCGTCGGCCTTCGGACTGGCCATCATCCGCTTGATCTGCGCCGGCAACTCCTTCCGCAACAGGCCCGAGTCGGCGAGCTCGGTCAGTTCCTCGTCGGGCATCGTCGACCACAGAAAGTACGACAGCCGCGAAGCGAGCGCAAACTCGTCGACGAGCGCGAAAGGCGATTCGCTTGCGGCCGGACCCACTGGCTCTAAGCGAAACAAGAACTTCGGCGACGCGAGCACCGCGACCATCGCGTGCGAGATCCCCTCCTCAAACGTCTTGCCCTCCTGACCGTAAGTTTGCTCCGCCAATGTCACCAGTCGCGAAATGGCACCCGCCTCGACAGGCCGACGGTACGCACGAGTCGCGAACTTGCGCAGAATCTCTTCGGCGTAAGCACGCCGCTCGTCTAGCGAAGCTGGTGGCTCGTCGCGCGTGAAGAATCGCTCGTACCCTCGCGGGTGAACAAGCTTCGTGGTCCCGCGCGGGCCTTCCGCGCGAACCGAGTTCACCTCGAACCACGCGTCGGTCGAACCTTGATCGAGTCCGACTCGCGGCTCCCCTTCCTTGGGTGCCGTCCCTTCGATCGGCGTCAGCTCAAAGACCAACTCGTGCTCGCCCGGCTCCCAGGCTTCGGCAAACTGGTACGTGAACCGCTTGTTTTCGTCCCAACCATATTCATGTCGCCCACGATCTTGCCCATCAAGTGTGAACTGGACGTGATAGCGGGCAGGATCGAAGTCGAACGTCCCGTGGCACTTAACCACGAACGTCACGTCGTACGTGCCCTGGTCGTGAATCGTGAACCGCCGCTTGACCGTCGAAGGTTTTTTGCCCGGCAGGTGCGTCCCGTTGATCTTGCCGCTTTCGTCGGCGAAGTCTTTGCCGAACCATTCCTGCGACGGCATCACCCAGGTCTTCTTGGGAACCGCCTGATCGACGATGGTCTGCGCCGAACGCAAATACTTTTCCAAGAGCAACGGCGACATGCTGAGCGCATCGGCGACATTGTCGAACCCGTGGCCCGAGTCGTCAGGCGGAAAGACAATTGCAGCATCGAACTTGACGCCCGTCAGCTGTTCGACGCTGTTGGCATATTCGCGGCGATTGAGGCGGCGCACGCCAATCCGGCCGGGATCGACATCGGCGCTGTTGATCTTAAAGACATCGAACTTGATCCACGACGCGATCGACTTCTGTTCCTCGTCGGTGGGACGTTCGTTCCCAACCGGCGGCATGACGCCGGCGCGTAGATTCTTGAGAACCTTCCACCAAGAGCCGATGTTCTCGTGCTGATTATCCTGCGTCAGCAAACCGGCGAGGTCGAGGTTTCCCTCCTTCGTTTCGCCGTTGTGACACTCGACACAATACTTCTTCACCAAATCTCGCACCGCGGTGTCGTCAGCCAGACAAACATTCGCAGCGCACCAAAGCGTGACAGCGGCAATGGCGAATTGTCGGCAGGGGAGCGTCACAGGCAAGACTTTCGTCGGCGGGAGAGGGCGGAACCTATCTATGCTAAGGGCGACGGTTTGCTACCGTCAACGAATCCCCGTCGGCCCAACGTTTTTGGAAAGATTTCTCAGTTCAACACCGATTCTTGAGCGAAGTTTCACTCCCCTTCCCGCGCGGCGTAACGGCCGCTCTTCTTATTCGGGTCGAAGTCGCCATTGGCCGTGGGGAACTTTGCCCCCACCTCTTTCTGCCAGGCGTGAAGTTTGGCTCGCAGCGATTGCACCCGATCTGGCTCGCTTGCTGCCAAATCGGTTTGCTCGCTGAGATCGTTGGCAAGGTTGAATAGCTGCACGCGATCATCCTCGTACCACTCAATGAGCTTCCAATCGCCCATGCGAATGGCTGCACCTGGTGCGCCGCCTTGATTGCCGTAGTGGGGATAATGCCAAAAGAGCGGTCGCTCGGCCAACGATTCCCCGCGCAGCAAGGGAACGAGGCTCTGGCCATCGAGAGCATGGCTCTTCGGCGGAGGAGCGCCGATTGATTCGAGCAAGGTCGGCATCAAGTCCGGACTGCAAACAGGCGTCGAGACTTCCATTCCTGGTTTGACGACCTTCGGCCAGCGAACCAAAAACGGAACGCGAATTCCCCCTTCGTAAAGCCAACCCTTGCCGCCGCGGAGGGGGAGATTCGACGTCGGCCAACCTTCGCTGGTTGAGAGACCACCATTGTCACTGGTGAAGAGGACGATCGTGTTGTCGGCCAAGCCAAGTTCATCGAGCTTCGCCAACACTTTACCGACCGCCTGGTCCATCGCTTCGACCATCGCCGCATACACGGCGTGATTCTGAACGAGCCGCACATCGCGCGTATCTTCCTTGCCCCATTTGGTAGTCAGGCCGAGTTGCGTACGTTTCGCCTCGTACTTTTGTTTGAGATCCTCGCGCGCCATCAGCGGCGTGTGCACACAGTAAAGGGCAAAGTAAGCGAAGAACGGCCGATCCTTGTTATCGTCAATGAACTTGACCGTTTCGCTCGCCAATCGATCGGGCAAGTGCTCACCCGGCGGACCATCGGCCAGTCGCGCGTTGCCATAGGGAGAGAAATACCGCTTGCCGCCGTAGGGTCCTCCTTTATCGACTCCGCCCCTGTTGATGTCGAAGCCTTGGCTCTCAGGCCAATATCCTTCCGGACCCAGGTGCCACTTGCCCGCGAAGAACGTTGCGTATCCGGCACTCTTCAAGACTTTAGCCAACGTGGGCGTCTCAAGCGAAAGGCGATCCGCATACGATGCAGGCAACAGCTTGGTATTTCGCTTCCAATCTTCGGGCTTGAGAGGCGCGCCGATGTAGTCGGTAATTCCAGATCGCTGCGGCCATTGCCCGGTCATCAGGCTGGCCCGAGTCGGCGAGCAAACCGGGCAAGCCGAGTAGGCATCGGTGAACCGTGCTCCTTCTTTCGCCAGCCGATCGATGTTGGGCGTCTCGTAGAATGTGCTCCCGTAACAGCCTAAGTCGCGCTGCCCCAGGTCGTCGGCCAGGAAGACGACCACGTTGGGTGGAGCGGCGTCCAGCGGAATCACCCACGCAAACAGGATAACAACGAAGAGGACGATCAGCTTCAACCTGCTCATGTTTCCCCTTTCACTCAGGGACCGGATCGTCGCGGCGAATTAACTCGCCTTCCCAGGTCGCTTCGTCAGCGGCGGCATCGTAGGTCAGCACGCGATGAGCACTCTTCGCCGCCGGTGGAACATCGATTTTCGGCAGCCACTTGCGATGCTCGGCGATGATGCTCGCGTTCTCTGGTTTGGCAACGACGTTGTGCCATTCGTTCGGATCGCTCCGGTGGTCGTAAAGCTCCTCAGTTCCGTCGGCATAGCGAATATATCGCCAGTGCTCGCTGCGAACGGCATGGTTCCCTTGATTGTGCGAAGTGAGGGCCGGCCGCTCACGTTTTGTTTTCGCGTCTTTCAATTGCGGCACCAGACTGATTCCTTCCAGATCGTCGCGAGCCGGCAAGTTGCATAGCTCGATCAACGTTGGATAGATGTCGAGCAGTTCCGCCGGCTGCGTGCAGCGTCTCCCTCTGGCAATTCCGGGCCCAGCAAAAATCAGGGGCACCCGCGTCGATTCTTCCCACAGCGTGTTTTTGCCGGTGATCCCTTTTTCGCCCAAGTGCCAGCCGTGATCGCCCCACACAACCACGATGGTGTTGTCGGCGAGGCCCGCGTCTTCCAGTGCGCCTAGCATGCGGCCAATTTGGGCGTCGACAAAACTGGTGCAAGCCAGGTAACTGCGAACCAGATTCCGCCACTGGTTGTTTTCTCGCACCCACTTCAATCGCGGTTCCGGCAACTTCCAATGCAGGTACCAACTGAACCGAGGCGTGTCGTCACGATCGCTGTCTAAAATCGTCGGAAGCACCGTGTCATCGTCGGGATACAAATCGAACCATGGCTGCGTCGCATAACAGGGTACGTGCGGCAGAAAAAACCCAGTCGCCAAAAAGAAAGGCTGGTCCTTCGGAGCGCTCTTGATCTGCTCGATAGCCCAACTGGCGATCTGGTAATCCCCTTTGTCCTCGTCGCGATGAGGAAACACGCCCCAATCCATGAGCGGGTGATTACCCATTGGCGTATCGCCGATCAACTTCTGTTCGGGCTTGGCGCCGAGTCCGCCCGCTGGCCCCCATACGTCGAACTCGTTGGCCCGCTCCTGCGGTCCGCCGACGCCGCCGTGGTAAACCTTGCCAGTAGTTAACGTTCGATATCCATGGGCCCGAAAATGTTGCGGCAGGGTGACGCGATCCTTCCAGTCCGGAAGTGTGCGAAACCACGGCTCTAATCCGTACACACCGGTGGTTGTCGATCGCAGGCCGGTGAGCAGACTGGTCCGTGATGGATTGCACAAAGGTGCCTGGCAATGAGCGTTCAGAAAGACGGTCCCGCGTGCCGCCAGGCGGTCGAACTGCGGCGTCTTCGCCAACGGATGTCCCCCCAGACTTCCCACCCAATCGTTTTGATCGTCGATGGCGATGAACAAAACGTTTGGCCGATCCGCAGCTACGGCAAGGTTCGCGCCCCAAGTCGCGAGAAAAGCGGATACGAAAATCCATTGGGCGCAGCAGAAAGCCGATCGGCAAGTCATAAGGTGGGTATCCATCAGCCTTATTGTCGTCGCGGCGGTAATTCGCCGCCACTGCGTCATACTCACGAGAATTTCACAAAAACTGCGTAGACTTTTCTCCGCGAACGGCCTGACGCGCAGGGTCGGAGCGTTCGAACCCCTCCGAACCTATCTCCATTTCTCGAACCCGCGCGAGCATTTCCGCGCCGACGGCCATGACTCGCATGCTCCCGCCTCTGATCCACCCGCAAGTTGTCGGCGAAACGGAGCGCCGCGCGTACAAGGCCATCCGATCCGCAATCGATTCCGAAGGGTGGATCTGCTTGCATTGTCTCGCGTTGCCCGACGTTCCCCGAACGCGCCGTCCCGATGCCGACTACGTTCTGCTGACGCCGATGGGCGTGTTCGTCATCGATATCTGCGGGGGCGGATATCAACTGGAAGGGCTGGGATGGCGACATGCCAACCGCTTCGGCGAAACTGTTTTGCGGACCACCAACCCCTTCGACCGTGCCGCCGGGGCCGCTTCGCAAATGGAAGGCTGGGCCGTGCGAACGTTCGGCAAATCGCATCGGTTGGCCCGCATCACTTACGGCTACGGCGTCATCTCGCCTGAGAGTGTGTTCGATCAGTACGGCCACTCCGGAAATCGCACGCTGGTATACGACCCGCGCGACCACGAAGTCCAATTCACCGATTTCATTCGGCGTTTGGCCAAGCACTTCGCTTCCAACGACTCGTGGCCGCGCGAGCAACCCACTCGCGAAGAACTGGAACTGCTGGCCAAACGCCTGCGATGCGACTTCGACCTGATCCCACCCATCGGTGCCGACCTCGTCAAAAAGCCGATGGGCGTCATCATGCCGACAACCGAGCAATACGCCGTTCTCGACGCCAACGACTCACGCGATGAACATCGCCTCGTCGTTCGCGGCCCAGCCGGCGTCGGGAAGACGACGCTTGTTGTCGAATGTGCGGTTCGCGAGACAATTCGATACGCCACACGCACCTTGATTCTGACCTACAACCGGCTCCTGGCTGCGTATCTCAACCACGTCGTCAAGGTCCGCTTTCCGGATGCCAAGTTCGAAGCCTGGTCGGTGTATGCCTTCTTCGACCAGTTGATCCGCAAGGCGCATTTAGGAGACGAACTTCGCCTGGCTCGACAAGATAAGACGGACGAGGAAGTCTACGGAGATGTCTTCCCGCAATTCGCCCAACGGGCATTGTCGATGTTGCCCATCAAGAAGTACGGATCGCTGTTCCTCGATGAGGCGCAGGATTACTTGCGGCAATCGGTTCTCGATACGCTCGACCTCGTGCTCGAAGGTGGAATGCGTGGCGGCCGCTGGCGGGCGTTTTTCGATGCCAACAAGCAAGGGGGCATCTACGGCACCAACGAACCCGAAACGATTCGTTCGCTGGCACAAAACGCCAAGGTGATCTCGCTCACGCGAAATTTGCGTTCGACCGCATCAATTTCCGAAGGCATCGACCGGATCGTGGCGCCGCGGATGTCGGCCGATTCCGAACGGGAAGGCCCCGCGATCGAAGTCGCCTGGCACACCGTCGCGCACGACGAGAAAAAAGTATTACGAGGCCTGATCTATCGGCTCTACAAAGAAGGCATCCCCGCCGGGCGAATCACGATTCTTTCGCCAAAGCCTTCTTCCCAGGTCTGTGCCCGTAAAGTCTCCGATCCGCCCATTGCACCAATGACCGAGGAAGACGTCTTTCCCGTAGTGGCCGGGACATCTCTCGCGACGATGTACTCGACCATTTCGCTCTTCAAAGGGCTCGAGAACGATCACATCATTTTGACTGATATCGAAGGCGTCTCCGGCCCCGTTTGGCGAGCCATTCTTTACGCCGGCATGTCGCGAGCACGCGTCGGATTGTACATCTTGCTGCCTGCGACGCTCCGCGACGAATACGAAAACCTCTCCGCGCACGGCGGGCAATCGTCGACTTCCATGCTCCTGTAAACCAGCTAGAACTATCGCGTTTCGGAAACGTCTCCACTAGACTCGAACCACCTCCGCAAGATGTCCGAGTCGCTCCAAGGAGACGTGGCGTGGGTTTGCATTGGCCAACGCGTAGCACCCTTTGCTCGTTCGCATTGTTCGTTCTGCTTGCGTTCTTTCTGATTGTCTGGCTGCCAGGCCGTTGCCTCGCTCAAGGATTGACGCCCGAAGAAGCCGTCGCGCGGATGAAACTTCCCGACGGGCTAGAAGCGTCGGTCGTCGCTGCCGAGCCCCTGGTCAAACAGCCCGTGGCGATCGAGTTTGACGATCGCGGGCGTCTCTGGGTTATTCAATACTTGCAGTATCCCAACCCCGAGGGCCTCAAGCGGGTGACGGTCGATCGCTACTCACGGACCAACTACGACCGCGTTCCCGAACCGCCGCCGCAGGGACCGCGCGGGGCCGACCGGATCACGATTCTGGAAGATACCGACGGCGACGGCCGCGCCGATCGCAGCAAGGACTTTGTAAGCGGCCTGAATCTGACAAGTGGTTTCGCCTTTGGCCACGGCGGCGTTTTCGTCCTTAATGTTCCCTACTTGTTGTTCTATCCCGACCGCGACCGCAACGACGTTCCTGACAGCGATCCCGAAGTATTGCTCACTGGATTCGGCATGGAAGACGCGCACAGCGTCGCCAATTCGCTCACGTTCGGTCCCGATGGCTGGCTTTACGGCTGTCAAGGCAGCACGGTCACGGCAAATATTCGCGGCATCGAGTTCCAGCAAGGCGTGTGGCGTTATCATCCCGTCACCAAAGCCTTCGAACTGTTCTGCGAAGGCGGCGGCAACTCCTGGGGACTCGATTTCGACCGCACCGGGCAGCTGTTCTACAGCACCAACTGGGGCGGCTTCCGAATGTTGCACGCCATGCAGGGGGGCTACTACATCAAGTCGTTCGGAAAGCACGGGGCGCTGCACAATCCGCACGCATACGGCTACTTCGATCACGTGCCGCATGAGAGCCCGATCGGCGGGCATGTCACGGTGGGAGGCATCGTCTACCAAGGAGACAATCTACCGAAATCGTTTCGCGATACCTACATCGCCGGCGACTTGCTTGGGCACGGGGTCTACTGGAGTACCATCGGCGAACGAGGCTCGACCGTGAAAACGTCTCACGCGGGCGAACTGCTGGCTGCCCACGATCCGTGGTTCGCATCGACCGACGTCACCCTCGGCCCCGACGGCGCCGTCTACGTTTCCGATTGGCACGACGCCCGAACCGCGCATCCCGATCCGGATGCCGATTGGGATCGCACCAACGGCCGTATTTATCGCATCGCTGCCAAGGGAACGGCTACCGCCAAGTCGTTCGACCTGGCCAGACTTTCGCTCGACCAGCTCGTCGCGATGCACAGCCATCCCAGCCAGTTCTACGTGCGGCGTGCGCGGCAAGAGTTGGTCCGCCGGCGCGATCCGCGTAATACGGGTGCGATGACCGACGGCGAGATTCAGTCGCTTGTCGCGTTGTTTCTGAGAACGGCAACCGAGAGCGAGAACGAAATCGCCGCACTCGAAGCTCTCTGGACTTACCATTCGCTCGTCGGCATCGGGGAATCGCAGGCCCCGCCTTTGTTGCAAAGCAAACATCCTCCTGTGCGTGCCTGGACAATTCGATTTCTCGGTGACGCAGGAGAGCTCTCGCACGAAATGGCCGAGCGACTGGATGAACTCGCCGAGCAAGAGCCCGACATTCGCGTTCGCCAGCAAATCGCATGCAGCGCGCAGCGATTCCCTGCAGCCTTGGCGTTGCCCCTGATCAACGCCAATATCAATCGCGATCTGGACCAGGATTTCGCCGATCCCTACATGCCGCTCTTGTGGTGGTGGGCCGTCGAAAAGCATAGCGTCAGCGGTCGCGAAGAAGTTCTAAAACGATTCGTTCGTCCCACGCTCTGGAAATCTCGGCTGGGGCGCGATGTGCTATTAACGCGGCTGATCCGCCGCTATGCCGCCGAAAACACCTCGGCCGGGCTCGACTCGGTCGAGCGCCTCCTCAAGGCAGCGCCGGACGATCAAGCCCGCGACGCCCTGTGGTCGCATGTCCTGTTAGGTTGGCAGGAGCACTCCAGCGGCGCGAACGACGAATGGATTTCGCAAGCACGGTCGCATGCATTCACACAAAGAGTTGCCGCCGCGCTGCACGCGTCGCCGACGAATAGCACCCTACTTCACCTCGGCGTATTGCTCCGTCAGCCGGAAGCTATCGTGGCCGCAAACGCTCAGGCCTTCGATCCCAAGCAAGTCGTAGAACGGCGCATTGCCGCTTTCAAGATGCTCGGTCCACTGGGCAACAAGTCGTTCATCGAACCGGCGATTCAAGTCATCGAGTCGAGCCAGCCTGAACCGGTTCAGCTGGCGGCCCTCGACGTCTTGGCCGGTCTCGAAGATGCTCAATTGAGCCAGCAATTGGTCGAACTCCATGAAACCTCGACGTCGGCAGCAATCAAATCGCGGATTCGCGACGTCCTGTTGGGGCGCATAGGCTCAGCCAAGGTCTGGCTGGCGGCGGTCGAAAGCGGCCGGATTACCCCCGCCGTGACGTCGCTCGAACAAATTCGCCGCGTCGCACTCCTAGGCGACGAATCGCTCGACAAGATCGTCGTCAAACATTGGGGCAAGCTCGATGGAGGCTCGCGCGAGGAAAAGCTTGCCGAAGTCCGCCGCCTGCAAAACGATATCCGCGCAGCACAAGGCGATTGGCACGCCGGCAAACAACTCTTCACCAAGCACTGCGCCGCCTGTCACACCATGTGGGGCGAGGGAGCCAAGATCGGCCCCGATCTCACGGCCGCCAACCGGCAAGACCGCGAGTTCCTGCTCATTAGCCTGGTCGACCCCAGCAGCGTAATCCGCAAGGAGTACGTAAGCGTGGTGGTCAACACCAAGAGCGGCCGCATCCTTACGGGCATGCCGATCGCCCGAACCGACGCAGCCATCACACTGGCCGATGCCAAAGGACAAAAGCAAGAGATCCCCACCGGCGAAATCGAAGAGATCAACGACTCGCCGCTATCGCTGATGCCCGACGACTTGTACCGGCAATTCAAGCCACAGGAACTGCGCGACCTGTTCGCGTTCTTGCAGGGGGAGAAGAAAGAGTAGCAGTTACTCTGAATCAGGCACGATGCGAATTCGATGGCGCAGCCGTTCCTTGGCTTCTTCCCAGTCCACGAACTCGGTTCGACCATCTTCGGAAGAAGGCGGAGTGTCGTCGTCCATACATCTCATCCTTGGAACAGTCCTACTTTCCTCTCCGTGACCTCCGTGTCTCCGTGTTTAGATCCTCGACGATCACGCCAAGATCTTCTTCGCCACCACACCGCTCGTTTCCGTTAAACGGAAATCACGGCCGCTGTAGCGATACGTCAGCTGCTCGTGGTTCAGACCCAAGATATGCAGAATCGTCGCGTGCAAATCGTGCAGGTGCATCTTGTCTTCAACTGCTTCGTCGCCGTGTTCATCCGTGGCACCGTAGCGGATGCCGCCCTTCACCGGACCGCCGGCCATCCACATCGAGAAGCCCCGTCCATTGTGGTCGCGGCCGTCGCCGTTGCGTGTGGCCGACGTGCGGCCGAACTCGCCGCCCCAAACTAGCAGCGTGTCTTTCCACAGGCCGCGCTGCTTCAAATCGGCGATCAGGCCTGCCATCGGCTTGTCGATTCCCACGGCGTTCCGCGTAAGCGCCCCCTTGAGGTTATTGTGCTGGTCCCACCCGCCGGTGCCGAGTTCGATGAAACGAACCCCCTCCTCGGCGAAACGCCGGGCCAACAAGCATTGCCGGCCGAAGTTATCCGTTTGCCGATCGCCGATGCCGTACGATTGCTGGATCGCTGATGACTCGTCGGTGATATCCATCACGCGCGGAATCGCTCCCTGCATGCGGAAAGCTAACTCGTACGACTCGATCACCCCTTCGAGTTCGTTGTTGGCTTTATCTTCCTCCAATCGCTCTTTGTTGAACGACTGAACCAGGTCCAGTTGCAAGCGCTGTGCCTCTTGTGCGACACGCGGATTGCCGATGTTGGCAATCCGTGCTTGCGACAATTGCTGGTTGTTGCCGCCGATTTTGGTCCCTTGGAACGGCGCCGGCAAAAACGCACTGCCATAATTCTGTGCACTGTTCGCCGCGCCGGCCGGGTTGATTGTGATGAACCCGGGCAACTCCTGGTTTTCGGTTCCTAAACCGTATAGCACCCAGCTTCCCAGGGACGGACGGACAAATTGAAAGCTCCCCGTGTGCATTTGGATCGTGGCCTGGGGATGGTTCGGCACGTCGGTCTGCATCCCGTTGATCAAGCACAAGTCATCAGCGTGCTTGGCGAGTTCGGGGAAGATGCTCGATATCGGCAAGCCGCTTTTGCCGTGATGTTCGAACTTGAACGGCGACTTCATCAACTTGCCGCCCCGAAACTGCTTGCCGTCGTCTCGCTCCAAGCCGGGCTTGTAATCGAATGTGTCCATGTGGGACGGCGCCCCTTGCATGAACATGAAGATCACCCGCTTGGCCAGCGGCTCGAAGTGCGGCTTCTTCACCGCCAGCGGGCTATCCACGGCGCGGGCCGCTTGTTGGCATACCAGGTTGGCCAGTGCCAACGAACCAAAGCCGCACGAGGCGGTACGCAAGATTTCTCGACGGCTGAGCATGTGTCTGCTCCTTCGGACTGAAAGCGTTAGGACCTGTGGGGCCTCTCACTGGCGTCTTTGGGACGCCAGTGCCACCCATGGTTCTGATTCTTTTTTAGTACACGTAACGAAACTCGCCGGTGGCGATCAGCGCCTGGCACAAGCTGGTCCAAGCGGCATTTTGCGCGACACCGGGTTGTCCGTTCTTGTCGACCAGGTCGACGTACTGCTTCATAAAATCGAGCGCGGAGCGGCGTTCGTCGTCGTTGGGCTTGCGCTGCAATATCACCATAAAGGCGGCGTCGATTCGCACTTCGCGGGTCGCCCCCATGGCCGTGACGCGTTTGGCCGCGGCGCCGGCATTGATCGCCACGAAGTTGCTGTTCATCAAAAAGAGCGCCTGCGGAGCAACCGTGGTGACTTCGCGCTGGCCCGAGATCAAACTCGGGTCAACCATATCGAACACCGCCAATTGCTCGGGCACGCGGCTTCGCATGAGCGGCAGATACACCGATCGATAGGTCTGCTGGTCGGGATTGAAACCGCCGCCGCGACGTTCGCGCATCGCCTGCATCATTTTTTGCATCATGCCTGATTCCGCCAGCTTTTGCACTTCCGATGTCTCGGGGCGTTTGAGATCGATGCGGCCCGCAACAGCCAGGATCGAGTCGCGTATCGCTTCGGCTTCCAATCGACGGCGGCTCATTCGCCACAGATAGGTATTGTCTCCATCGATGCCGAAGTTCCGTTCGTCGTGCGCGCTCGATAGTTGATAAACGTGGCTGAGCATGATCTCGCGAATCATCGTCTTATGCGACCAGCCTTGCTCCATGAACCGCAGCGCCAAGTAATCGAGCAACTCGGGATGCGAAGGTGCCTCGGCCAGCACACCGAAGTTATCGCTCGATTCGACGATCCCCTTTCCGAACAAGTGCATCCACATCCGATTGACTGCCACCCGCGCTGTGAGCGGGTTGTCCTTCGCAGCGATCCAAGCCGCCAATTGCGGGCGGCCGCTCCCGGTGGCGTCAAACTTCGGATTGCGATGGATCGCCATCACGGCAGGAATGCCGCGAGGAATCGTATCGCCGCGCTCGCGAACTTCGCCCCGAACGCGCACCTGTGCGTTCTCAGGAGTCGCCCGGTCGCGAACGGCCATCACTTTTTCGCCATCGAAGTTGGCCGGATGTTTCAGCTTCTCGATCTCGCGCGTTTTCTCTTCAATTTGTTGATTGATGCGGCCTTGCGCTTGCGAGACAACTTGCTTGCTTTGCTCTGGATTGTTCGGATCGAGCTTCATCTTCTCCTTGAGCTTCTCGATCTGCTTAGGCAGCTGTCCCTTGTTCCCTTTTCCCTTTCCTCGCGGGCCAGGTCCTGGCCCCGGCTTTTGGTTTAAGACACCTGGATTCTTGCTGACAAACTCCAATCCTTTCAGACGCTGCTTGGACTGCGCAATCTCGCGTTCCAGTGTCGCGATCTTCTCTTCCTCTTCCTTCGTCAAAACGTGCTTTGGCGCTGGTTTGCTGTCCTTGCTCTTGAGGTAAGCAAACTCGCCATCAAACCCTTCCATCGGCCGCCCTGGTTCGACGCCTGCCAGCACTTCGGTCGAGCAAAAGATGCCCGCCAGCGCGTAGTAGTCGTTGGTGCTGATGGGATCGAACTTGTGATCGTGACAACGCGCGCAAGCGACGGTCATTCCCAAGAACGCCCGCGTCGTGGCATCGATCTGGTCGTCCACCACGTCGAACTTGTACTGCTCGCGATTGCGTTCGTTGAGCCCCTTGGTGCCAATCGCCAGAAAACCAGTCGCAATCAGGTTGGCATTGTGCTCCTCGTCCGACTTGCTCGGCATCAAGTCGCCGGCCAACTGTTCGCGAACGAACTTGTCGTACGGCTTGTCGGCGTTGAAGGCATCGATCACCCAGTTGCGATAGCGCCATGCAAAGGGATAAGGGACGTTGCGTTCCTTTCCTGCCGATTCGCCAAACCGCGCGACATCGAGCCAGTGCCGCCCCCACCGTTCTCCAAACTGCGGACGATCGAGCAAGCCATCGATCACCTTTGCGAACGCCTCCTTGGTCGGCGCGGGATCGGCGACAAACGCATCCACCTCTTCGATCGTCGGCGGCAGGCCGATCAAGTCAAACGTCGCCCGGCGAATCAGCGTGGCGCGATCCGCATCGCCGACAGGTGTCAGCTGCTTCTTGTTCCAACCGGCGGCCACCCAACGATCGATTTCGTTGTACGCCCAACCGGAGATGTGAGGCTCGGGCGAATCAAGCTTCTTGGGAAGCTGAAATGCCCAATACTTACGGGCTTCGCTGAGGCTCAACTTTTTGCCCGCGTCCGATTTGCTGCGCGGGTCGGGCGCCCCCATCGCGATCCAATCTTCGAAGTCCTGAATCACATTATCAGGCAGTTTGTCGCCCGGTGGCATTTCGTACGTTTCGTGGTGGATCGCCTGGATCAGCAGACTGTCTTCCAGATTGTTGGGAACAACAGCCGGACCACTTTCACCGCCAGCGCGAATCCCCTCGCGGGTATCGAGTTTCAGCCCACCTTTCACTTCCTTGGACTTCTCGGAATGGCACGAGTAGCACCGCGAACTCAAGATCGGGCGAATCTTCGATTCAAAAAACTCGACGCCTTTGGCCGTGAGTGGTTCTTTGGCTTGAACCGCACTGGCAGTAGCGAGAAACACGACAACAAAAGACCGAATCGAAAACAGAGTGCGCACCATGGCGATCGATTCCCGAGACCCAAGAAATGTGGCATCAAGCCGCACGAATTAGACGCCTTGCCACTGTTGAAATGTAAGCCTTAAACGGCCCTAAGGTTTCGGACGGCTCCTCGAAATCTAACGCAACCCCCAGGGTTTTACCACGTTTATGCCCGTTTCGAGGTTTTCACCCCTCCGAACAAGCGGATTGCGATGCACCGTCCCTGGCACCTATTTGCACAAATCGTTTGATCGAGGACGTTGCTTTTTGGGAACCTGTAGCGTCCTGACCGCTAAACGTACTTCTCCAGGCGGAACCTGACGAAATCAACATGTGCATAGACGGGCAAAGGATTTGCCCCCTACGCAAACCAATCTCGGTCGGCGGCGGCCATCGGGCAGAATAATCTCCAAGGAAGGAATCCATGAACCGCCGCTCGTTCTTGTGGGCCTTGGCGACAGGGGCAGTATTCGCCTCTAGTGCGCTTGCCCAGTTGCCTTATGCGCCGACTCCCGCCGCTGGCATCGCTATCGACGACGATTACGTCCCACCCGCCGTAGACGAATCGGCGCTGGGCTACCTTGATCCAGGCGAAGAGGACGTTGTCTACGAGACGGCGACGCTCGCCACGTTGGCGCCCACCCCGGCCGACGGCAAGCCAGCCGCACCCGACGCGGATGCAAAAAAGAAAGCCGCCGAGCTGAAAAAGAAGAAGGCCGACCTCAAAAAGGCGGTCGCCGGCGCCTACAAGCCTGTCTTCTACGACAACAAGTTCGACTATCTGTGCAATCCGTTATACAACGATTGGCACCTGGGCGAAGCTCTTAAACGCAATCCCCTCACCGATTACGCGGTGTGGGACATCGGCGGACAGTATCGGGCTCGTCTGCACCACGAACAGAACATGCGCGGCTTCGGCCTCACGGGGCGAGACGATACATTCTTGCTGCACCGCACCCGCTTGTTCGCCAATCTGCAGATGACCAATGCGCGGTTCTACGTCGAAGGGCTCGACGCCGAGAGCAACTACGAACACTACGCCCCGCGCCAGATCGAAGTCAGCCGCGCGGACCTGCTCAACTGCTTTCTCGAACTTAAAGTCGCGGAGCTAGGCGAAGGCGACGTCTATTTCCGCGGCGGTCGCCAAGAACTCCTCTATGGCGCGCAGCGTTTGATCTCGCCCCTCGACTGGGCGAACACCCGCCGAACCTTTGACGTCCTCAAGATGTACTACCAGGGGAAGGACTGGAACTTCGACGGCTTCATGTCGCGTCCCGTGATCAATACGGCTCATGGTTTCGACAGCTCCGACGAGCGGCAAACCTTCTCCGGTGGATACGCCTCGTACAAGGCGAAAAAAGACCAGACGATGGATTTCTACTGGCTCCACTATCAAAACGGCAACCCGCAACTCGCCCCCAATGGCATCTACTTCGAGACGCCTGGTGCTCGCTGGGCAGGAACCAAGGACGCCTTCGTGTGGGATTGCGAAGGGGGTTACCAATTCGGCAAAAATAGCGACAACAGCGCGCACAACGCGGGCTTTTGGGTAGCCGGCATGGGTCGCAAACTCGATCACGATTGGAAGCCTGTCGTGTGGGGTTATTACGACTGGTCGAGCGGCGGCGACGTGCTCGGCGGCCGGCAAGGCTTCGACCATCTGTTCCCGCTAGGGCACCGCTACCACGGCTTCATGGACTTTTACGCCCGCAGCAACATCCAAACGCCGAACATCCTGATCGAGACGCAACCGCACGAGAAACTGAAGGCCCTGATGTGGTACCACTACTTCTTCTTGCAAAACAAGAACGATGGTCCCTACAACATCAACATGACGCCGTTCTCGACATCGGCCCCCGCCAGCGCCGACCTGGGCCACGAAATCGATTGGCTGTTCACGTACCAGGTCGACGTCCGAACTGAAATCCAGTTCGGCTATTCCCACTTCTTCGCCGGCAAGTACTACAAAGAGACGCCGAACCTGCCGTACCGCGGCGATGCAAACTTCCTTTACACGCAGTTCCAAACGAATTTTTAGACCTCGTTTGGTCCGCCACTGCGTGTAACTCAAGGGCGGGTGTCTTCTTGGAGACGCTCGCCCTTGTTCTTTAATAGACGTCCTTGTGGTAACGATGCTCTTTCCGCATCCTGTCGAGGTACGCCTTCGCTTCTTCTGCCGATAGACCACCATGCTGAGCCATCACCTGCTTGATCACGGCCTCCACGTCGGGGGCCATCCGCTTGGCATCACCGCAAATGTAGATACCTGCCCCCTGCTGAAGCCACTTCCAAAACTCGGCTCCATGCTCGCGAATGCGATCTTGCACGTAAATCTTTTCCATCTGATCGCGAGAGAACGCCAGATCGAGCCGCGTCAAAGCGCCGCTCTTGGTGAACCCATCGAGTTCCTCCTTGTAGAGGAAATCGTGATGAAAATACTGGTTCCCAAAGAAGAGCCACATCGGTCCCTTCTCCGCGGCAACAGCGCGCTCTTCCAGAAATGCCCGAAACGGCGCGATGCCGGTGCCTGGCCCAATCATGATCACGGGCGTCTGCAGGTTCTCCGGCAAGCGGAACTTCGAAGGCTGCACAAAGACGCGCACTTCGTCGCCCGGCAAGGATCGAACGCCGAGGAAATGCGAAGCCACGCCCGCCCGCGAGCGGCCAGCTGCCTCATACCGCACGACACCCACCGTCAGGTGGACCTCTTGCGGATGCATCCGCTGCGAACTGCTGATCGAGTAAAGCCGCGGTTGAAGTTTCGCGAGCGTTCCCAGAAACGCATCAATGGGAACGCGAGCCGAAGGAACCATCGCCAGCGCATCCGCTACGTCCCCTTGGACGAGCGCATGCCCGTCGGCTGCCTCAGCCAGCAATCGCTTGTCGGCATCACTGGTCGCATGCGTGGTCAAGAGTTCGACAACGTCCGAGCGCACGCGGTTGAGTGCGTACTCGGTTCGCAATGCATGGCGCAACGACGTCGAACCACCGGCGTTACTCGCCACGCGTTCGCCGCCCGTAGCACGAAGCTGCTTGATCACGGCGTCGACCAACTCGTCGTCGTTCAGCGGCATGATCCCGAGTGCATCACCCGGCTTGTAAGTGATGCCGGAGTCGAGCAGGTCGATCACAACATGCCGTGTGTCCTTGGGAGCATCAATGCTGGTTAGCAACGTGCTGGAAACGAGCCGCGCCGAAAACGGTTTGGCCCGCGTCCAAGCTGGTTTTTCGTCGGCTGTCGCGGCGCGCGTCGTCACTGCCGCAACGGCATGTCCGTTCGTATGGTGTCCGTTGACTTCCGTGGCCGGCTTAGCCGATTTCGGCTCGTCCTTGAGTTCAACCAGCAATTGCTTAAGAGCCTTGGCCGTATCGCCGCCGCCGGGAGAGCACTTGGTGACATCCTTCTCCGAACCATCGGAGAGAGCCTCGGCATACGTTTGGCAGAGATAGCCGCAGGCTCCGCAGTTCAACTGCGCCATCGCCGACATCAACCGGCGAGGCTTCGGGCGATCTTTCGATAGTTCGAGCCGTTCGGCTATTGGCAGCGAAGAATCGTGCCACGGAAACGTCTCTTCTGGTTCAGGCAGCTTGGTGGCAGCTATTGGCGCAGCGCCATTGGTAGCCACAGAACCATTGGCGGGCACGCCATTCTTGCCGGAAAGAATCGCCGCAAAGAAACCGTTCAGCCAAGCGCGCTGCGATGTGGAGAACGGAGCCGAATCAGGAAGGGTTGGAATACTCATAGCACATCATGCGAAAACAAACGTGAATACTTTTTTGCCACAGAGATCACAGAGGACACGGAGGAGGGTTGGGGGAAATGTATGTGCCTTACTTCGCAATCAAAAATCATCAATCGATTAATCGACGTTCCACAGCTTGATGCGACCTGAGTTGGCTAACCGCACCTCGCACAGACAGGATTGTCTGTGCCACTTTTTCCTTCTCTCCGAGTTCTCGGTGTCCTCTGTGGCAAATCCTCAAACAGCAACCACCGAACCAGTGGCGACGAATTTCAGTTCTTCCAACGGCATCGCTTTGGACCAATCGCGGAACGTTTGTTCCGGCGTCGCTCGTTGTTCTTTCCAAGCCGAAAGTAGCCGCTCCACAATCGGCGGAAGGTCCGTGAACGCAACGCTTGGCAACAACTGGCGGCCGATCTCGCGCTGGTCGCCGTAGCCTCCGCCGACGAAGACGTGGTAGCCTTCGACCATCTCTTCGCCAACGCTCACTTTGGTCGCCAAAAGTCCGATGTCACCGATGTAGTGCTGAGCGCACGAGTGGTGGCAGCCGGTTAAATGGATGTTGACCGACTGATCCAATTCGATCCGGCCTTCCAGATAGTTGGCCAAGCTCAACGCCTGTTGTTTGGTGTGCGCGGCCGCGTATTTGCAACCAGCTGCGCCGGTGCACGCGACCAGCCCCGCGCGAACGCTGTGAGCATCGGTCGCGAGCCCTAGAGCATGAATCGCCTCTTTGACCGCCGGCAATTCTTTGGCCTCCATGTCCGAGAGCAGCAGATTTTGCCACACGGTCAGTCGGATCGTTCCGCTTCCGTAGACGTCGGCGATCTTCGCCAGCCCGCGCATCTGCTCGCTGGTCAGCCGACCGACTGGCAATACGACGCCCACATAGAATTTTCCCGATTGGCGTTGCGCGTGGGGACCAATGTGCCCTGCTGGAAGAACTGGCCCGCGCGGAACGCATTTTTCGATTGGGAAGCGAAGCAGCTTGCGTCCAAGCATGGCTTCCGTTTGCTTGAGATATTCCTCCAGGCCCAGCCGATCGAGCACGTACTTCATGCGAGCTTTTTTGCGATCGGTCCGGTCTCCTTGTTCGATGAACACGCGGACAACAGCCGCTGCAACGGCAACACATTCGTCGGGCCGCAGCAACACGCCACAATCGCGAGCAAAGTCCTTGTGTCCCGTGATGCCGCCTAGTTCCATGCGAAAGTAAACGCCCGGCGGAACACCATGTCCGGCTTCGACCTTCACGGCCATGAAGCCGATGTCGTTGGTATCGGCCAAAGCGCTGATCGTGCCGCCACCATCGAAGGCGATGTTGAACTTGCGGGGCAGACCGTACATCTCCGGATGCTGGAGGATGTAATGGTGCATCGCTTTGCACAGTGGCTGCGTATCGATGAGCTCTTGGGGGTCGATGCCGGCCGTCGGAGTGCCCGTGACATTGCGAATGTTGTCGGCACCCGATCCACGGCTGATGACGCCAAGATCGAACAACGTGGTGATGATCTCGGGCGCGTGCTCCGGGCCAATCTCGCGAATCTGCAAATTTGCTCGAGTGGTGACGTCGATGTGCCCGGCGGCACAGCGATCGACCAGATCGGCCAGCCCACGGAATTGATGCGAGTTGGTCAGGCCGCCCGGGAAGCGCAAGCGGCACATAAACGCGTTTTGCGCAGGGGCGACATGAAACAAGCCGTGGAACTTGTACAGGAAAACATCGGTTCCTTTGGGAAACCTGGCCGCTGCCCCATTGGCGACGATTTCATCCCACATCTGAAACGGGTCTTTGTCCCGCTTGGCCTGCTCTTCGGGACAGAGTTTTTTTCCCGCGGCCAAAAACCGATCTTGGGCGGCGAGATGAACGGACCGCGCGTCAGGCGGACCTTTCGGCGGGACGGGTTGCCCCGAAGCGGCCAGTGTGTCGGCAAAGTTGGGCAGTGACGTCTGCAACGCGGCGCATCCTGCCGCGAAACCTTGCAAATAAAGCTGCTGCTCTTCGGTAAATGCTTCGGGAGGACTCATCGCTCCACCTCTGACGACAGAGAAACCACTTGCACGGCACAATCCTTGTACGACGGCTGACGCGAATGCGGGTCGAAGTGCGGAAACGTCAGGGCATTGAGTTCGGCGTAGTGCATCGGAACGAAGACCCGCCCGCGCCCCGCAGCCACCGTGAGAGACGCATTGGCCAGCATCGTTCCACGCCGCGACGAAACGCGGACGCGCTCGCCTGGGGCAATGCCCCGCGCGGCCGCGTCGTCGGGGTGAATCTCGATGTACACATTCGCGGGAGCCAATTTCTTGAGCACCGACGACTTGCCCGTCCGCGTCTGCGTGTGCCACTGCGCGACCGAGCCTCGCCCGGTGAGCATTACCAGCGGATAGGTCGCGTCGGTCGGCTCCGGCATTGGCTTTGGGGCGTCGAACAAGAACTTCGCTTTGCCATCGGCGTGGAAGAACTTTCCATCGGCAAACAAGCGTCGCTGACCCTCAGGTTTGGGATCACTTCCGACCGGCAGCGGCCATTGGATTCCTTCGCAGCGATCGATGTGGTGATAATCTTCGACGCCGCTGATATCGAAGGGCTTCCCCCGTGAGAGCAGCTTCAGTTTCTGAAACACGGCCTGAGGCGACGTCCAATCGCTGAACATCTCGCCGCAACCCCAGGCATGAGCGATCAGTCGGAAAATGTGGAAGTCGGCCAGCGCTTCGCCTGGTGCGCGGGCAACCTTCTTCAGCAAGCCGATTCGCCGTTCGCTGTTGATCATCGTCCCATCTTTTTCACCCCAGCCCGCCGCAGGCAAAATCAGATGTGCGAACTTCGCCGTATCGGTCGAGTGGTACATGTCCTGCACGACGAGGAAGTCGAGCTTCGACAAAGCCGTGCGGGCCTCGTCCGAATCGATCCACGAATGGGCCGTGTTCGTCGCGATGATCCACAAGCCGCGAATCTTTCCCGAGTGAACTTGATCGAGAATCTGGTCGTAGCAGAGGCTGTTTTCCGTCGGAATCGAATCGATCGGGATGTTCAGGCAGTCGGCAACTTCCCGGCGATGTTCGACATTTGCGAATTCGCGCCCGCCAACCAACTGCGAGGTATTGCTGAAGAGCCGCGAGCCCATCGCGTTGCATTGCCCGGTGATCGAGTTGGCACCGGTGCCGGGGCGGCCGATGTTGCCGGTCATCAGCGCCAGGTTGATCAAGCTCTGCGCCGTGCGAACACCTTGGTAGCTTTGGTTGACGCCCATCGTCCACCAGAACGAAACCCGTTCGTGTTCGTGAATCATCCGCGCGAAGTCTTCGATTTGCCGCGCCGATAGACCGGTTTCCCCCACGACGCGCTGCAGAGGGAACTCGGCGACAAACTCGTTGAAGGCTTCGAACTGGGTCGTCGATGCATCAATGAATGGTTCGTCAATCCATCCTTGTTGCACCAGGATATTGGCCACGCCATAAAACAGCGATTGATCCGACTTGGGATTGATCGCCAGATGCGTGTGTGCAGCCTGAGCGGTTTCAGTCCGACGCGGATCGACCACCACAATCTTGCCGCCACGCCGATTGCGCAGAACGCGCTCCCACATGATGGGATGCCCAATGCATGGGTTTGCCCCGACGAAAATGAGGAGGTCCGACTCCTCGAAATCGGAGTAAGTGAACGGCGGCGCGTCGAACCCAAACGATTGCTTGTACGCAACCGCAGCCGTCGCCATGCACTGACGGGTGTTACTGTCACCGTGAATCCAACCCATGCCGAACTTGGTGAGGCAGCCCAGGAGAGCGATCTCCTCCGTCGGCATTTGCCCCGTGCTTAGGAAGGCCACGCTTTCAGGGCCATGTTCGGCAATGATCTTCTTAAAGCGGATGCCAAACTCGTCCGCCGCTTGTGACCAGCCAATCGATCGCATCGTCCCATTGGCGTTTCTTAGCAGCGGCGTCGTGGCGCGGTCTGGCGCCGAAAGGACATTGAGAGCTTCCCATCCCTTCGGGCAGGCCATTCCTAAGTTCACTGGGTAACTTACCGAAGGCGTCAGATTGATGGCCTGGCCGTCTCGCAAGTGCACGTTCAGGCCGCAACCCGTCGAGCAGAAACCGCAAACCATCGTGGTCGTGGTCTCGGGCTTCAACCGCGAGGGAACCTGGCCAAGTCCATAGCTACCAGGCTCGAGCACCAGATCGCGGGTGTGACGGCCATCCCATTCGCGCAGCGCCGGCAGCACCGTGGGCGGCGACTCTTTCTTTGGATTCTTCCGAATCATTGCTGCCCCCGCGGCATGCCCATGGTGACGCCTGATTCGAAAAAGAGTTGCCGTTCGAGGATTTCGGCCGCGAATCGCACGAGTACCGCAAATCCCAAAACATCCGTGACCCCCAGTCCCGCTGATGCGATCAGACTTGCCAGAGGCAAAATACATCCTGCCAGAACACTGAATACGATTTGCGTCATCACAATCCGACGAAGGGAACCGCGAAGCAAGAATCGGGACCGACCGAGCGACTTGTCCGCGGAAACGAGCGGTTCGATCGAGACGACAAGCGAGGCCAGCGTCACCAAGACGCTCATCGCGATTAAGGCCATCGACAAATCGCCGCTCTTCCCGCCGACGAAGAGAGCTACCGAAAGAGCCGTCGCAATTCCGGTAAGCGTAAATCGAGCGGCGACTCGTGCCAGCGACCAAATCGGTCGGCCCGTCACGGCATAGATGTAGATCGAACAGACGACGCCGAAGATTCCCACAGCCAGTGATGCGACTGCGAGACTTCCGCGAATCCAGATCGGCAAGCCAAAATACTCAGCCGTGAGCAACGCGCCCGACAAGGGACCGTAGATGCCAAAGGCTACCGCTTCGCGACTGAGCCAACTGGTTCGCAAACCAAGGAAAATCCGCCAGGCTCCCCACGGATTGCCCAAGTGAAGCGAAGCGGCCGCTCCACCCGCCGTCCCCAACAGGACGGACACAAACAACATGCCGAAGCGGAGCGACTCGCTGTACTGGCCGAAGAGAGCGGTCCATCCCCACCAGGCAAGCAGTCCCACCGATGCTTGGGTGAGCACCAGCATAAAGACCAGCGGCCAATGCGCATGGGCGGGATGAACATCCCCTTCGTCGCCTGCTGCCCAGCGTTCTAGCGCGGGATCGCTCAGCCGCGTTTTGTAAATCGTGGTAGGGATCGTGAAAGTCGACGCGACCGTGGCCGGAAGCAGGGGATTCGCCGAACGCTCGCGAGCTTCCGCCACCGACACTTTGGTAATGCGAATCGCCTGGTTGGGGCAACTCTGTACGCAAGCCGGAGCTTCATCGGCCGCGAGCCGTTGTCGGCACATATCGCACTTGCGAACGATCCCGCGATTGGCGTTGTACTGAGGCACCTCGTAGGGGCACATCAGCACGCAGTACTGGCAGCCGATGCACTGGTCGTCCAAGTGCCGCACGATTCCCGTGTGGGGGTCCTTGTCGTACGCCATCACAGGGCAACCGGCCAGACATGCAGGCTCCACGCAGTGATGACATGCGGTCGTCACATACTGAACGACGGGTAGGTCGACAGCTGTATGCCGTAACAGCCCGACGCTGCGCCACGTCTCGCCACGGTCGAGACCGTTGAGCGAATGGCACGCCGTCACGCACGCTTTGCAGCCCGAGCAAACATCAAGGTCAACTTCAAAGGCGTACTGCTCGCCCTGCTCAAGCGGCGTCGCCGGCAACAGCGCGCGATAGTGCGTCGCATGCGCGGGCGTACTATCGTGCCATTCTGAGAACGTCCCCACCGCGCTCAACGACTGCTGTTCCCGCAGCAATGCGAAGACCACGCCGTCGATGTCGGCGGGCGTGGCCGCATTGGTCGAAGGAGCGGAGTAGTCTTGCATGACAAGCGACATAGGACGGCATTAGGAGGCGATTGCGGATGCAGCTTCGAGCTTGACGGGCGGAACAGTCGGAGCATCAACCGGTGACTCGATCGAGGAGGCAGCTTCAACAGGCGCAACCACAGGAGTAACGGGTTGGTGGGCCGGCCCCGGCTTGCTCTCTTGTTCGTCAAGGAAATCGAGCATCCGTGTCCGCAAAGTGCCGTAAGCAGGATCGTGCAACACGTCCATACGGTTGCGCGGGCGAGCGAACCCAACGTCGAGCACCTCACCCACGGTCGCAGCCGGGCCGCTGGTCATCATCACCACCCGATCCGACATCAGCAGCGCTTCGTCAACGTCGTGCGTGACCATCAAGGCGGTCTTGTTTTCTCGCTGTAAGAGTTCCATCAGGACGTCTTGCAGTTCCATCCGCGTGAGGGAATCGAGCATCCCAAAGGGCTCGTCAAGCAGCAACATCTTCGGCGAAATGGCGAATGCCCGAGCGATCCCCACGCGTTGTTGCATCCCTTGCGAAAGCTCCTTGGCCCCACGTTGAAGCGAGTCGCCTAGCCCGACCAACTTGAGGTAATAAGCGGCAATCTCGCGACGTTCGCGGTAACTGACGTGTGGAAAAACCCGATCCACTCCGAGTGCGACATTTTCCAGGGCCGATAACCATGGCAGCAAACAAGGCGATTGAAACACCACACCGCGATCGGGCCCCGGACCGTCGATTTCCCTACGAGCGACGGCGACGCCGCCGGTCGTCGGTTCCACCAGCCCGGCGAGCATGCTCAACACGGTGCTCTTGCCGCATCCCGAGTGGCCGATGAGCGAGACGAATTCCCCCTCGAGCATGTTCAGGTTGAAGTCGCGAACGATGACGAGCGGCCCCTTCGGCGTGTCGAAGGTCTTACCCACTCGAAAGAGTTCCACGTAGCCGGCCATCTTTTGATTCCTATCTTTGCTGTGAGCCGAGGCACGGTCGGCGCTGGGGATGGGAGCGACCCATCCCCAGCACCGGTGGCCGTTCCTTCCCGGCGGAGAAGGATCGCTTCTAGCTGGTCGATGTGGCAGTAAGAGCGCGCTGTCGCTTCGTCCGTGGTGGAAGCGAGATCGGTTTTGGCATCGCGACCGGCGCAAGGCGAGTGGGCGCAGCTTGCGACGCCGCCGGCTTGCGGCGCGAGTCGAGCAGGAATTCGGTCAGCTCAGCTCGCATCGCGATAAAGTTGGGATCGTGATTCATCGCCTTACGATCGCGCGGCCGCGGCAAATCGACGATCATCGACGGACCAAGCGTCGCACCGGGACCGCACGTCAACGGAATGATCCGGTCGGCCAGCAGGATGGCTTCGTCCAAGTTATTGGTGATCATGACCACTGTTTTGCGCTCGGTCCGCCACAGCCGCTCGAACTCGTCCTGGAGCGAGCCGCGGGTGAGCGCGTCGAGAGCACTGAGCGGTTCGTCCATCAGCAGCACTTCGGGATTCATCGCCAGGGCCCTGGCGATCGCGACTCGCTGTCGCATCCCGCCCGAGAGTTCCGCCGGCCGCCGCGTGCTGGCGTGCGAAAGGTTGACCGTAGCAATTGCTTTGGCAACGCGCTCCTGATGTTGTGATTTGGTCTCATTGGGGAAGACCTGCTCAACAGCCAGCGAGATGTTGCCCGCGACGGTGAGCCACGGCAACAGCGAGTAGTTCTGGAACACCACGCCACGATCAGGCCCCGGTTCACGGACCGGCTTTCCATTGAGCAACACCTCGCCGCGATCGGGCGTATGCAGCCCCGCCAGGATCGACATCAGTGTCGTCTTGCCGCTGCCGGAATAACCCAGGATCGCCACAAACTCGCCGCGGCGAACACTCAGATTCACGTCGGACAGCACCTGCAACGTTCCGCTCGTCTGGCGAAACGACTTGCTAACAGACTTCAAGGCGAGGCATTCTTCGCTCATGGTGATGGACTCTGCGAATCGCTAACCGGCGAGGCTTTGGTCGTCGATCGAGGATTCTGTTCGTCGCTTGCGCCGCCGCTTTGTCGCGCGAGCCAGCCCCAGACGTTTGGGTTTGGCACTGCGGACAAGGTCCGCATTTTTGGTTCTCGTAGTCGCAGTGCCGAAGTTCGAAAACAGGCCGAGCGAAAACAAAACCGTGGCGCAAAGGACAACGGTGTTCAGCGATAAAGGTTGGGAAGTGATATCAGCAAACATTCGGCGGGTTCCTCGATAATTGACGCGTCGTCGCCTCCTTGGCGACAAGACGGTGACATCCACTCGGGCGATGGTTTCAGGCTTTGCTCTCTCGTCCCGTGGGGAGGAAGGGAAGTTGCCTGGTGCTGCGAGTTGGTCCACTCCCCGCCGGAAGCGCGACCGCAACACAATGGACAATCCAATTGCAACTAAGCAGCCTTGAGCCGTTGCTCAACAAGGCTCATCAAACGATCCAGGAGCAGCCCCACGATTCCGATCGTGAGAATGCACAAAATGATGTGGCCGGGAATGAAGGCGTTGTATTCCTGCCACAAAAAGCCGCCGACGCCTGACATCCCTGTCAGCATTTCGACGGCCACGATCACCAGCCAAGCAATCCCTAAGCTCAGACGAAACCCGGTGAACATGTACGGAAGGGTCGCTGGAAGCAAAATCTTCCAGAGCATGGTCCATTTGGAGAGCCGCAGCACGCGAGCGACATTCAAATAGTCTTGCGGAATCGCCCGCACACCGACGGCCGTATTTAGAGCGGTGGGCCACATCGAACACAGCGCGATCGTGAACAGTGCCGCCGGTTGCGATCGCTGGAACAACAGCAATCCCAGCGGCAGCCAGGCCAAAGGTGAAACGGGCCGCAGCACCTGGATCAACGGATCGAGGCATCGCGACAGTGTCTTCGACATGCCAAGAGCAAACCCCAGCGGCGTGCCTAACAACAAGGCGATGGAATAACCCTGCGCGACGAGGACCAGCGAGTTCCATGTGAACCGCAAAATGCCCTGGTCTTGCTCACCGCGTTTCGAAAGCGGGTCGAGCACGTACTTGGCACTCACTTCCCAAGTCTTCGTCGGCGAGGGGAGCTTTGGCGCCCAGGTGGCGCTGGAGATCGACCAAATGGCCAAGCAGGCCGCCAATCCAATCAGCGGCAACACCAGCCAGTCCAAGGGGAAACGATTTTCTTGCATGGCAAATATCCTGTGATTGCGGCGCCAACTAGGCATCCTTGCGGCTGTGAATGGCGAAACTGGTGGCGTACTCTTCGGGCTTGGCCGGATCGAACGTAACTCCGTCGAACAGCGTCTCGGGCTTGTCGTCGGCACCACCGTGCTCGTAGCCGATCTCCTTCATCGCCTCTTCGTAGATGTCGGCGCGAAGTACCTTTTTGGCGATCGCCTCGTACTCGGGCGCGCCCTCCACCATTCCCCAGCGGCGGAACTGACTCAGCCACCACACGCCATACTTGGCTTGCGGGTAGTTGCAGTTCCGTTGGCTGAACGTCATGTAGTAGTCGTCTTGCTTGGTGCGGCCATCGCCGTAGTCGTAATTACCGAGCAACCGCCCCAGGATCAGGTCTTTGGGGCAATTGATGTAGTTCGCAGCCGAGACAATGTCGCACTGCGCCTCGCGATTTCCCAAATCGTCGAGCCAGACACTCGCGTCGTGCAGCGCCTTAAGCACCGCCTTCACCGTTTTGGGATTCTTCTCGGCGAATCCCTCGGTGAACGCGCACACTTTCTCGGGGTGATCTTTCCACATGTCCTGCGTCGAGACCGAGGTGTAACCCACGCCTTCGGCGATCGCCCGGGCGTTCCACGGCTCGCCGACGCAGAAACCGTCCATCTTGCCGATCGACATGTTCTGGACCATCTGCGGCGGCGGAATCGTGACCAGGTTCACATCCTTGTCGGGATGAATCCCTCCCGCGGCCAGGTAGTAGCGCATCCACATCGCATGCGTTCCCGGCGGGAACGTCATCGCGAACGTCAGCGGCGTTCCTTTGCTTTTGGCCTCGTCGGCGAAGGGCTTAAGAGCCTTGGGATCGGCGCCAACCTTGCCTTTGAATTCATTTTTGAGCGTGATCGCCTGGCCATTCCGATTGACGATCCACGGGGCGATGACCGGATTCTTAGGCGACCCGCCCAAGCCCATCGTGAAGGCAAAGGGCATTCCGAGCAGCAGGTGCGTCGCCTGAATATCGCCGTTGATCAGGTTGTCGCGAATCGCTGCCCACGAGGCCCCTTTGTTGATGGTGGCGTTAATTCCGTACTTCTTGAAGAAGCCTTTCTCGGCCGCGACGACGAACGGCGAGCAATCGGTAAGCGCGATGATCCCGATCTTCACATCGGTGATTTCCGGCGCGTCACTTTTTTCGGACGCGACCGAAGGAGCCTTGGGAAGGTCGGTTGAGGACGACGTTGCCGCCATCGGTCCGCCACAACCGACAAGCCCCGCCGCCGAAACACCCGCCATCACTCCCAAAAACTTGCGGCGGACAAGCTGGTTCGAGTCACCCGCGCCAGCACTGGCTTTGTTGCGGGTCGATTTTCCTGGCACCACTTCGTGGTTCCTATTGAATGGTCACGTTGCGTTCAGCTTGAGAGGGTGCCTCCCTATAAAGCGAACAACGTGCCAAAGAACTCACGACGTACCGCGACCAAGAAATGGGGAACTTTGAGAGCCCATTTTCACCTTAAAGGGGCCAGAGTCACCCCACTAAGACCTTCTCTTCGGAACGCGTGGCGGAACCGCTACCAATTTCGTTGAATCGGCTGCGCGCGACCTAAGCGAAGCACGGGCCATGAAACGAGCGAGATATCCATCTGACGTTGGTCACGGCGCGACCAATCGACCTATGTCGTGGGTCTCCCTTGCTCACTCAAGGCAACGGCGAGCAGGGACCTTTGGCCGCCACGAGTTAATGCGATAAGGGCGGACCAGCCGTCGGGCAATTGCCGTGAAACATGGCACAAATCGACGTTAATCGCGGCATTCGCGCGACCGAATGCAGGCAAAGGGGCCATCCAATCCACTAACAGGGCTCAATGCCATTGCTCATCACCACTATTTTTCGGCCTGTCACGGCACGGCCATTGCTCTTGCGTGAGGGTGGCACGCAGCCCGCATTGTCCATGCGGCGCAATAACCTCGTCTGCACCGTGCCATCATTTAGAAAAGGCTCCTCTTAGTTATGGTGACTCGCCGTCGGGACACCGACGAATCGCGACCGGCACGCATTCTGGTTGTGGATGACGACCCACTCATCGCGCTCTTGGTTCAAAGCGCACTCGTCGACGCCCGGGTGGAACTCCAATCGGCCGAGACCGGCGCCGATGCCCGCCGGCTGTTCGAACGCAAGCGACCCGATCTGGTGCTGCTCGACCAGATGTTGCCCGACGCGCAAGGCTTGGACCTGCTGCAACAGTTCCTCAGTATCGATACGCGGATGCCGGTTCTCTTCATCACGGCACAAGATGGAAGCGACACCGCCATCGAGGCGATGAAGCGCGGCGCCTTCGACTACCTGGCCAAGCCACTCGACTTAAACGTTCTTAAGCGGCAAATCGATCTGGCCCTGGAGGCGCGGCGACTTACCAGTGTTCCCGTTGTCATTGCCGCACCCAACTCGCCCGATCAGGTGGAAGGAGATTCGCTCGTCGGCCGTTGCTCCGCCATGGCCGAGGTTTACAAATCGATCGGCCGAGCTTCCAGTCGCGATCTGCCCGTCCTCCTCACAGGCGAACCAGGAACCGGAAAAGCCCTCGTCGCGCGCGCCATCTACCAACATAGTCCGCGCGCCAACATGCCCTTGCGATCGATCAAATGCTCCGAGTACTCGCCGCAAGCCTTGGAGGTCGAACTCTTTGGCGGCCTGTCTCCACGCGGCGAACACGTCGGGTTGATTCACCAAATCGACGGCGGAACGCTATTCCTGGAAGAGATCGCCTCTTGTGGCGCAGCTACCCAAGGAAAGCTGCTCCAGTTGCTCACGACGCGCAGGTTGGAGGCTGATGGCAATCCGAAAACGATCGACTTCCGCCTCATCGCGTCGTCTTCCGTCGATTTGGAGTCGGCGGTCGCCAAAGGCGAGTTCCGTGCCGACTTGTACTACGCTATCCGCCCCATCCGCATCCATCTTCCTCCTTTGCGGGAAAGGGAAGGGGACTTGCCGGCGCTCGTCGACTACCACGTAAAGCGATACAGCCGCTTGAGCGCCTCGCTCAACCAGGCGACGGTGCGAGTTTCTAGCGACGCTCTTGATTTGCTTTGCGAGTACGACTGGCCAGGCAACCTCGACGAGTTGCAGAGCGTGCTGCGGCAGGCGCTAGTCGAAAATACCGGGACGATTCTCGCGAGCGATTCGCTCCGCGCAGCACTAGGAACAAGGCATCACCGCGGATCGGGGCGCCCAGGCGCCTCGGCACATGCTCATGAAGGCGTGACAGATTGGCCAACCTGGATCAAAGAACGGTTACAAGCCGGCTCTGCCGAACTGTACGCCGCGGCCATTGCCGAGGTCGAGCGGCAAGTGATCCCAAGAGTTTTGGAAGAAACAAAAGGCAACCAGCTGCGCGCGGCGGCCATTCTCGGCATGACGCGCGGCAGCCTGCGCAAGAAGCTGCGGGCTCTGGGGCTCATCGCGGCCGCGTCCCATGACGCCTCCGGAAACGATCACGAAACAGCGGATCAGGTCGAGTCGGAAGAGTCCACCCATGGAACGTAGCTCGCCGGCGAGTTCCGATCCGGTCTCGTCTCAGGTTTCCGACTTAACCATCGCGTACGTCGTGGCCTTATCGATCGTCGCGTTGCTCTCAATCGCCGGGCAATGGTTGGTGCAAAGCGCCCTGGTTACACAGCGAGGTGATTCGACAGTCGTCAACATCGCGGGCCGGCAGCGGATGTTAAGCCAACGATTGGCCAAGGCCGCCATTGCGTGGGAGCACGAGCCATCGCTCCCCGCCCGAAATCGGCGGATGGCTGAATTGTCCGAAACGCTCTCGCTGTGGCGACGCAGCCATCGCGGTCTGCAACAAGGGGACGAAACCCTCGGTTTGCCCGGCAACAACTCGCCCGCGGTTCGCCAGATGTTCGCCGACCTGGGGCCCACCTTCGGGTCGATCGAGAGTGCGGCCGAAGAATTGCTCAACTCGGCCGCCAAGCAGCCGGATCAGTCGCCCGTCGATTTGGGCGACGCCCCGATCTCGCAAATTCTTACGCAAGAGCCCAAGTTCCTCGCCGCCATGGACCAGTTGGTTCTTCAATACGAGCACGAAGCGCAGCAGCGCGTCGCGCAGCTGCAATGGGTCGAACGGGGGCTACTCGCGCTCACACTCTTGGTCTTGGTTGTGGAAGGGGCGCTGATCTTCCGGCCGGCAGTCGCAAGGATTCGCAGCGCGACACTCGCCTTGCATGCATCGCGCCGTGACATGGCTGCCGCGAAAGAAGCGGCCGAAGCAGCCAATGCGGCGAAAACCAGATTCCTTGCCAACGTCAGCCACGAACTGCGCAATCCCCTGCACGTCATTTTGGGACACCTCGATCTGCTCAACCGAGCCCAACGAGACTCAACCACCGCCGAACAACTCGGTCACATCGACGTCGCCGCGCGCTCTTTGCTCGACCTTGTCAACGATTTGCTCGATATCGGAATGCTCGAACGCGGAGAGTCCAAGCTCGATCTGGAGCAAGTCCGGCTCGATCAACTCATCACGCAAGCCTGGTCGATGCTCGAACCCGAGGCCCGCCGCCGGAACCTCGCATGGAACGTGCGGATCGATCACGGCCTGCGCGTGACGGGAAAAGTCGATCCCCGCCGCGTCCGGCAAATTCTGCTCAACCTGCTTGGCAACGCCCTCAAGTTCACCAAGGCCGGAAGCATCTCGCTGGAGGCCGAACGGTTTTGCCTGTACGGCCAAGACTGGTTTCGCTGCCGCGTGACGGATACGGGCCCAGGCATCGCCGAAGAGCACCGCGAGCGGATATTCTTGCCGTTCTCGCAAGCCGACGAATCGATTCGTCGCTCGCACGGCGGCGCCGGGCTCGGACTGGCGATCTGCCGTCAACTCGCAGACCAGATGGGCGGAACGATCCAACTCGAAAACTCGTCACCAGCTGGCTCAGTTTTTGTTTTAGAACTGCCATTCGTCGAGGTACCTGCCGAGGCGGCACCCAGCCATTCGCCCGATTCAATGTCGACATCCCATGCCACTTCGACACCGCTCGACTTGCTGGTCGTGGACGACGATCCCGTCAACACGCAATTGCTAGTCGCATTACTCCAATCGCTCGGGCACCGCGCGACCGCTCAGGAATCGGCCAGCGAAGCAATCGAGGTCCTCAAGCGACACAAGTTCGACGCCGTGTTGCTCGATATTCAAATGCCGCAAACAAGCGGCGCCGATATCGCCGCTTGGTACCGCGAACATCAAAGCGATATTGCCTCGCGAACGTCGCTGATCGCCTTGACGGCCTCTCCGGCCATCGCTGCCGAAGTTCGCGACAAGGAGGGGCTGTTCGACGCAGTGTTGACCAAGCCGATCAATATCGAGCGACTCGGGGCAGTCCTCGAAGCCGTCACTTGTCCCCCTCCGTTGGAACCAACCAAGAATATCGATTGGTCCGCCGCACTCGAGCGAGTTGGCGGCCAACGCCCCTTGCTTCGATCGCTCGCCGATGCCTTTCAAAGCCACGCCCCGCAATCGATTGCAGGGCTGCAACTGGCACTCGGCAACCAAGATGATCGCGAACTAAAACGCATCGCCCATCTTTTACGAGGCCAGGCAAAAACGCTCGGGATCGATGACTTGTCGCGCGACGCCGGCGAACTGGAACAAGCAGATCTCGGCTCCAGCGATCCACAAACCACCCGCTTAGTTCACTCTGTCATCGATACAACTCGCAAAGCGCTATCGCAAATCGAGACCGCAGCAGATTTCTTCTCGTAGCGCTCCGTCTTAGGCTTTTCTCTCCATGCACCCTCTGTGTCTCCGTGTTTTAAAACACAGAGGCACGGAGACCACAGAGACCGGATTGAGATCAAAGCGAAGCGTCCTACTTCACAAATCACAATTCAACAATCATCAATCAATTAATCAACTTTCCAAAGTGCATTTGCTTCCTCCCCCCCTTCTCCCCTTCCCCCCTTCGCCCCTTCCCCCCTTCGCCCCTTCCCCCCTTCCCCCCTTCGCCCTCTCCCCCTTCCTGCATCCCTCTCCGTTCCCTCCGTGTCTCCGTGGTGAATCCCCCCTTCGCTCAACTCACAGCCAAGAAACCGACAAGCCCGCCCAACGATCTTGAAACGTCGGGCGGGTCAGGTGGTATTGAACGGATGCAACCAGAAGCGTTCGCTTAGATGCGCTTCTCGATGCTGTTCCAAGCCCACAGGAGGCCATAGCTGCTGTTGGTCCAGCTATAGCTGTCGGTACCTCCCTCGCCCCAAACGGAGAGGTAGTAGTCCACGCGGGTGTTGTAGAACGAAACGTAGTCGTTGCCCGCACCCATCGTCGCGTGAATGTTGCCGTAGAAGTGGTCGTTGTACAGATAGAGGTTGTCGTTGCCGGTTTCGGTCGAGGCCCCCATCTTGAACACGGCCGAGTTGCCGCTTCCGTAGACAGACAGATGGTTGGTGTAGACCGTGTCGTTCCCCTGTCCCATGTGAACGTCCATCGAAGCCAGGACGCTGTCGTGGATGTACACATAGTCGTCACCACCGGCGAGGTACACTCCGAGCTTGTCGGTCGCGACATAGAAATCGCGGTACGATGCGCCGTTGACAGTGGTGCCCGTGAAACCTGAAACGCGATAGACGTTGGTGCCGATTTCCCGAATTTCGATCTGGTTGCCGGCGGCATCGCCGTTGACATGGAGCAACCCGGCGGTATCGATGAACGCCGTGACATTGCCCGCGAACACTTCGCGCTTTTCCAGTTGTTCCATCCCCAGCTTTTTCTTCTTTCCTACCGTCTTCGCATTCTTCGTGCCTTGCATGATTCGTGACTCCCGCTTGGCGTTGCGGCGAAAGTTGGGTTCACCGCGTCCCAGGGAGAGGTCTCTCGTCCCATACTTCACCGAGCGGGGGAGCCGTAATTGTGTAACAAACGTTATTTAGGAAAAAAGGGAGTTTTCCGGCGACTTAAACGATCAGTCCAAACCATCGGATTGACGCTGCCGCGACCCCCTTTGGATAATCAAGACTCCCACAAGCGGCCCCCAATCGATCTTGAGTCGAGCCTCTCCTATGTCCGGTGCACCTCGCAATCCAAATCCGCATAAGCCGAATCAACCGACTCGCGGCAACTTGCCCCAGGCGGCGCCACTTCCACAGCATGCGGCGAGTCCGCAATACCAGGTTCCGCAGCATCAAGCTCCGCAGCAGCAGATGCCAGTGCAAGCGGGACCGATGTCGCCCTATCAGCACCAGTATCAACCCGCCTATCCGACTCAAGTGCCAAATCCAGGTCCGTTCGTAGTTGAAGCCGACGAGTCGAGCCTGGCGTCCACGAGAATTCGTTCCAAATCCTCTTCGGGCATGTTGATCGGCGTGATCGGCGCAATGCTCGCAGTGGCAATCGCAGGCGGCGCCTTCTTTGCCATGCAGCCGAAGGTATCGAACGACACAGCGATGAACGACACAGCGACGAACGAAGTCGCAAAGAATCCGCCTTCAAGTGATCCGGCTCCCGCCAAAGCCCCAGAGCCCGCGAAGATCGACGCCTCTGCTTCGTCACCGGCGCCCACAAAGGTTGTCGATCTGGATGAAAACAAAGAAGCGCCGACAGCGGTTGCCGATGCCGGCAAGGAAATAGAAGACGTCGAACTACCCGCGGAATCAGAGAGCAGCGCCGGCGTTTCGTTCCTTCCTAACGTCGAAGTCAAGCCAGGCGGTGCCACCGACATGGATGCACCAGCCCCGAAGCGGGCCAAGCCAACCGGCGGTTCCAACCAACCGGATATGCCAGCGCAGCCCGGAGAAGGTAACTCGCTGGCCGATGCCCTCGATAAAGGAGAAGAGGAACTCGTCGATGCGCTGATGGTGATCTACCAGGACAAGAAGCTCCTCGACAAGAAGAGCTACCCGGCCATCCGCAAGTTGTTCGCCGACCGATTTGCCAAACAGTACCAAGACGAAATTCGCGAAGGCTTAGGCGAAACGGCCGACGAGGCCCTGTCATGGCTCGACGAACACGCCAACGTCAAAGAAGAACTTTTCACCGCGATCGTTCCCCAGCGCGATAGTATCCCCAAGGTGATGGCGAACTTCGAAACGCTTCGCAAAGAGTTCCCCAAAAAGATCGAGGACTACGCCGAACTGGCAATCGCGTGCAGTGTGGTGTGGGACGATCCGGACCGCGGCGTGTACAACTATGTTTGGCACCAACGGCGAACGCATTCGACCATGCCAGGCAAGCTGGCCGGAATGGTCGACGTCTTCCGCTATTACGTCGATGCCGAAAAGTTCATGGAAGGGCGCATTCGCTACGCTCCGTGGGAGCTGTTGGCCTACGTCGTCAACGATCGCACGCCGATCGAAGAACGGAAGTGGGCCATGAACAGCTATTCGGCCCAACGAGCGATGTACGGGCGATGTTACGGCGAAGTCCCCTACGACACCGTCATGCTGCAAACCGGCAGCCGTACCTGCCGTCTCGCCGACAAGGAATACACGCTCGCCAACATCAAGGAATACGGCGGCGTATGTGCCATGCAGGCCGACTTCGCCGCCCGCGTAGGCAAAAGCATTGGCATTCCGGCCTCGTACGTCAGCGGTGAGTCTGCCGGCGGCGAACTCCACGCCTGGGTGATGTGGGTCGAGCTCAAGCAAGCCACGCCAACGGGTTTGGTCTTTTCGCTTGAGTCGCACGGCCGCTACCGAGGCGATAAATACTACGTCGGCTCGCTGGAAGATGCTCAAACCGGGCAGCCCATCACCGACCGCCAGCTCGAACTGCGTCTGCAAACGGTCGGCGCCGACGTCGTCGCCAAACGGCAAACCGGCCTGATTATGAAAGTGTGGCCGCAACTGCGCGACAAAGCCGCCCTCGACGTCGCCGGGAGCATGAAATTCCTCGGCGACACCATCAAAGCCTGCCCCGGCAACGAGGCCACATGGTCGGCCGTCGCCGCGATTGCCAAGGAAAATGTCGGGAACAAGAAATACACCAAGCTCTTCGATGGCGCCCTGAACAAACTCTTCGCCACCTTCGTCCGCGTACCCGACTACACGCTCGAACTCTTCGACGACCTCGCGGCCTTCCAAAAGGATGCCGCACCAAAAATCAAGCTCTACGCGCGGCTGGTCGAGTTGTACGAGCAAGCCGGCCGACCCGACTTGGCCTGCGAAGCACGCCTCAAGCTGGCGGAGATTCAAGTCGAAGCCGGCAAGAAGCTCGAGGCCATTAACGGCCTGGCTTTCACCGTCTCCAAATTTCCCAGCGAAGGCCGTTACGTGCCCAAGCTGCTCGACCAAATCGAAAAGCTGGGCGAGAACGAAAAAGGAGCCGACAAGGCCATCGTTGGCCTTTATCAAGACATCCTTTCTCGCGTCAAGCAGATGCGCGGCGCCGATCCCTCTCCTTGGGCCATCAAGCTGTTCGACCGCGGCATCAGCACGTTTCAAAAGTACGGCCAGGCTTCGCTCGCCCAGGCGGCGATTGTGCAGCAGGAGAACATCAAAGCCGGCCGCGGCACTCCCGACAAAGGCGACGACGATACGTAAATCTCGTCGTGTCGTAGCGGCTGTGCCGATTGTCCGGCAGCCGCTCGGGGATGCCCCGCGCGGCTCTTGTGACAGTGCCGTAACGCCCACTTCTTCCGCCATCTGTGACGTAGATTTTCATCGAATCTCAGAGCCCCCGATTCGATCCATCTTGTCACACCATGACCACAGTTGCCGCAGCCCCGACGTCCACCACCAGCCCTCCGGAAAGCCAGTTCGATCGTCTGGTTGCCAAGGCTCGTCATTTGTACTCGCTCCCGGCCGTCGCGGCGCAGGTGCTGGAGCTCACATCCAGCCCCACCGTCAACACACCGGAGCTCAAAGCGGCCATCGAAAACGACCCCGCCCTCTGCGGTAAAGTTCTCCGCGTAGTGAACAGCTCGATGTTCGGGCTCAGTCGGGCCGTTACCGATCTGAATCAGGCATTGGCGCTGTTGGGCGTGAAACCTCTCAAGATGATCGTCCTCGGATTCAGCTTGCCGCCGTCGCTCACGCGCAACGTGGCAGCCGATCTGCTCTTGCGATATTGGCGCCGCACGTTGACCAAAAGCGTCGCGGCTCGCGAAGTCGCCAGACTCCTGAAAGGCGTCGCAGCCGACGAAGCCTATCTGGCCGGCTTATTGCAAGACGTTGGGATGCTCACCTTCATGCAGGAACTTGGGGAGAGCTACGTCAAGTTTGTCGAGCACTGTGCCGCCTCGGCCGAAGACCTCGTCGATCTGGAGGTGAAAGCGCTTGGCTTTGACCATCGGACTCTCTCGGCACGAATGCTAGAAGCTTGGAAGTTGCCCGCCATCTTCTCTCAAGCCGTCGGCCATCCGCTGCACATCGAGAGCATCGAGCGTCTCCCCCCGTCTCAAAAAGGGCTGATCCAATCGCTGCACCTGGCCGAGTTGATCGCACAAACGCTCGTCGATCAGCGACCGCAGGCGATGCAAAACCTGCAAACCGTCGCCCAAAGCTACTGCCAACTCGACGAAGCCGGCCTGCAACAACTGATCGAGTCGCTGCAAAAACCACTGGAGCAGGTCGCCACCATCATGAACGTGCGACTCGGTCCCGAAATGGAATGCGGCCGCTTGCTCGAACTCGCACGAACGCGCCTTGCCGATACTACCGAAGAAGTCGCCTTCGATATGCTTCAGTTCGACGATGGCGGCCTGGCCAAGGCGCTCGCCGACGCGACGTCGCTGGGAGGCGTCGCCAAAAGCGCAATCGCCCCGGCTCGCAGCAGCGCAACCGAAGCCGACAAGGGAGCCAAGGGCCGAACGAAGCTCGATGCCGCCAAGACCGAGCCGAAGCCATCCACTCCATCGCTCGGCGTCTCGCAGCTGGAATTCGAATTGCAGAACGCCGCGTCATTGAGCCGCGGCGCCCGCCAACCCTTAAGCTTGCTGTGGGCAGCGATCGATCGGCTAGGAGACCACGCCTTCGTCCGCGGCGCCGCCGGTCTGCGACAACTGGAACGAACCGTCGAAATGCTCCTCCGCGAAGAAGCCCCCGAGGCAACCGTATCGTTGGTCGGCGACGGCGCCTTTGCCATGTTCGCGACCAACCTCGACCGCGGAGCGGCGGTCGACCTGGCAAGACACCTCGCGCGCACAGTCGCCAAATGGAGCATCACCGACCGCAGCGCCAACGACTCGTTGCCCAAAGCAAGCGTGTCGATCGGCGTCGCAACCGTGGCCCTTCCGCCGCGCAACTTCCCCGTCTCGCAACTAGTCGATGCCGCCAAGCGCTGCGCCGCCGCCCAACAATCAACCGGCGGCGACGGCGTGAAGAGCATCGAGATCTACTAAAAAAGTGGCACAGACAATCCTGTCTGTGCGCAGTGCGGCCGCTTTAGCAAGCAAAGCAAAGGGCTGACAGAACGCATCACTTCACGCCTGATGATGGTGTGGCTCATCACCCAATCCGCACCTTGGCCCACTGCTTCTCAACGCGTTGAGCCGACACAGGCATCTGCGTCCCCAACTCCTGAGCAAACAGCGACACGCGCCACTCTTCCAGCATCCAGCGAAACATCTCCAGCTCAGGATCGAGAATCCGCAGCTCAGCATGTTGCTTTTGCCGCGCCGCCAGCCGCTCGTACTGCGGCAGCAGCTCAGCTACCTGAACAAGATCGCGCTGCACGCCTCCCGACAATAGCTTGTCGCAGCGTTTGATGATGGCTTGCAGATAACGCGGAAATTGCGACAGCCAATTCCACGGCGTCGCCGTCCAAAATCCTTCCGGCATCAACCGCTGCAACTGCCGCCGCATGTCGTCGATCGCCTTGGCAAACTGCTGTCCACGCAGCGAAGAGATGGCCGTCAGAGCCTCGTCGTACTTTTCCAAAATAGCGCTCGTCAGGCGGGTCGCTTCGGCGACCGCCGCCGGCAACTCACGCTTCACCAGTTTGATCGTGACCGAGAACGTATCAGCCGACCGCGGAATGCTATCGGCAATCCGCGATTCGTCGGGAAACAGTGCCCGATCGGTCATCAAGTCCGCCATGAAGTCTTCCAGCGTCGCCTTGTGCGACAGCCGTTTGGCCAATCGTTCCAATTTCGGCTTATCAGGTAACCAGGCCAGTTGTGCCCGGATCTCCTTTTCGACCGCGAACATCACCAGCCTTCGCAGCCCCGCACGGAGCGTCGTTTGCGAAAGCGCCGGGTTGTCGTACAGCTTGAGCGAGACCGACTTTCCTTCGTCCACGAGCGTCGGATACGTCGTCACCACCAGCCCCGCGCGCTCGATATCGACTGATGCGGGCAACTCGCCAAAGTCCCAACGCGTCAGCCCTTGCCGTTGCCACTTCGCCGCAGCCTTGCCGGCCACCACCGCATCGGTCTTCACACCCAGCGTTCGCTTCAGGTCAAACAAATCGCGGCTCTGCCCAAGCACCTTTCCGTCAGGCCCGATTACCCGTACGTTCATCCGCAGGAAACCCGGCAACTTGCTCTCGTCGAAATCGCTCGGTGCAATCGGCTCGCGGGCGATCTTCGAAAGAGCCGACGCCACCGACGGCATGAAGGCCGTTTTGCCGAATGCTAATTCGTTCACGACTTGCCGCGAAACATCGGGCGCCGGGACGAGATTGACGCGCAACGTCTTGGGAAGCGTGCGGATCAAGGCCTCGATCCGCTGCGCGAGCAGGCCCGGCACCAGCCAACCGATCTGTTCGGGAAACAACTGCGAAAGCCCTTCGACGGGGACATTTAGCGTTACGCCGTCGTCGTCGCTTCCCGGTTCATAGCGATAGGCAAGTTTTAAGCGTAGCCCCTCGGTTTGCAATTCGTCGGGGAACTCGTCCGTCGAAGGCTGCTCCTCCGGCGGATCGATCACGTCCTCCGTCCGCATCCACAACTTGCGCGGCTCCTTGGCTTCGATCTCCCGCCGCCAGCGTTCAAAACGGTGGCCATCCCACACATCCACCGGCACACGAGCGTCGAAAAAATCGTACTGTCGAGCGCTGTCCAAAACGAAATCGCGCTCGCGCAGTTTCGCACCCAGTTCCAGCGCATCGGCAATCACGCGGCGGTTGTGATCGCGATACTGCCCTGGCGCTTCGTAGTCGCCTTGGACCAAGGCGTGCTCGATAAAGATCTTCCGCGCGGCCTTAGGATCGATCGGACCATAGGGGACTCGTCGAAAGTTCACCAGCGGCAATCCGAACAAAGTCACCTTCTCGTTGCACATCGGACTAGCGGATCGCGAATTCCAGTACGGATCGTGGTGATGCTTCTTCACCAGGTGCGAGGCCAGCGGCTCGATCCAGGCGGGATCGACATTGGCCACCATCCGCAAATATCGGCGCGTGGTCTCGACGAGTTCGGCTGCGACAATCCATTGCGGCTTGGGTTCGAAAACGTTCGAGCCAGGCCAAAGAAAAAATGCCAGGCCGCCGGCCCCTTTATACTCGTGGCCGTCGCCGCGCATCGCAATGTTTGCCAGCAACCCCGCAAGCAGCGATCGATGAATCGATCCATAAAGAGGATGATGCGGCAGCTCCGGTGCATTGACGCCGGGCCGAGGAGGCCCTTTAGCCCGCGCTTGGTTTTCCGCTCTTCGGCGAGCGGCCGTTTGTTCCGCAAAGCCTTTGCCAGTCGGTGCCGCGGCAACGGCCTTTGCGTTGTCTTTGGTGTTAGACGGTTTGCCCAAGTTGATTGTCTGCCGGTACGAGTAGGCCGTCACGGAAGTCGGCTTGCTCAATCGCAGCGCGCCGGGATCAATCATTTCGAGCAACTGGCGATGGACTTCCTGCCACTCGCGAATCCGCTGCACGTTCAAAAAGTTCTGCCGGCAAGCTCGTTCGAACTGGTTCCGCGAGAGATCGCTTTTGAGATCGTGCAGAAACTCCCAAATCTTCAGCCACGACAGAAAATCGGAGTCGGCGTCGAAAAACTTCGCATGCGCGGCATCGGCCGCCTGCTCGCGCTCGGGCGGACGCTCGCGAACATCCTGCACCTCCAGCGCGGAAGCAATCACCAGCACGTCGCGCAAACAGCCTTCTTTTTGCGCCTCGACAATCATCCGCGCAATCCGTGGGTCGCAAGGGAACGACGCCAACCGCTTACCTACCGGAGTGAGCTGTTTCTGCTCGTCGATCGCTCCCAGCTCAAACAGTGTTTTGTAGCCGTCGCGAATCGCATCCGGCCGCGGCGGATCGAGAAACGGAAAATGCTCGATCTCCCCAAGCTGGAGCGACAGCGTTTGCAGAATCACCGATGCGAGATTCGTCCTCAGAATCTCCGGCTGGGTGAAGGGCTCGCGGCCGGCGAAATCGTCTTCGTCATAAATCCGATAACAAACGCCTGGTCCCACGCGACCGCAGCGGCCCTGCCTTTGATTGGCGCTTGCTTGAGAGATGGCTTCAATTGGCAGCCGCTGCACTTTACTTTTAGTGGAATAGCGGCTAACACGAGCCGTTCCAGTATCAACGACAAAGCGAATATTCGGCACCGTCAGCGACGATTCGGCAACATTCGTTGCCAACACAATCCGCCGCCCAGGGTGAGATTGAAAAACCTTGTTCTGTTCCGCGATCGACAGCCTCGCATACAGCGGCAAAATGTCGATCGGCCCGCCGCCGGCATCGGCCGTTCCCAGACGGCCGCGCAACCGCTTGTGGGCCTCGCGAATGTCGCGCTCGGTCGGCAGGAAAACGAGCACGTCGCCTGAACCCATGTCTCCCGAGCCCATCGTGGCGATCTCGTCAAGCGCTTCGCACACGCCGCCAATCGGGTCGGGGTCACCGGTGTTGGCATCGGGCGGAACGCCGTGATACTTCGTCTCGACGGGATAGGTTCGCCCCGAAACTTCCACCACCGGGGCCGGCCCGTGCTCGTCCCCAAAGTGCGCCGCAAATCGCTGCGCATCGATCGTGGCCGACGTGATGATGATCTTCAGATCGGGACGCCGCGCTTGTAGCCGGCGCAGGTATCCCAGCAGAAAATCGATATTGAGCGAGCGCTCGTGGGCTTCGTCGAGGATCAGGCAATCGTACTGCTCCAGAGAGCGGTCCGACTGCGTCTCGGCCAGCAAGATCCCATCGGTCATCAACTTGACCATGGTCTCGGGACGCGTCTGGTCGCCGAAACGGACCTTGTAAGCAACCTCGCCGCCGCTAGACCCCAGCTCCTGCGCCAAACGGTTAGCGATGCTTCGCGCGGCAATCCGTCGCGGCTGCGTGTGCCCGATGTATCCATCCAACCCGTAGCCGAGATCCAACAAGATTTTGGGCAGCTGCGTCGACTTGCCCGATCCCGTCTCGCCGCACACCACCACCACCTGCCGCTCTCGAATCGCGGCAGCGATCTCATCCCGGCGTCCGCAAATGGGCAATGCAGGGTCGTACTCAAGTTTGAGTTGGGTCCGCCGCTCGGTTCGGACGCGCCGCGACTCGACGCTCTGGTTGAGTTCGGCCAGCAAACGATCGAGGCTCTGATTGTACGGCTTGGCTTGCTCGGCCAATCGCTCGATCGATCGCAAGCGATTGGTCAGCCGCGGGCGATCGCCCCGCAGCGCCGTCGCGATCGTACGTTCGATCTCGTTAAGAAAAGACATAACCAGCGTGATCTACGGCGAGCGAAATCCGTTCGAAAATCCGTTCGAAAATCCGTTTCTTGGCAATCTGCAACTCGGGCACGAAATGATGACGACACGCTCGAAGGCACTTGGGTTCGCGTTCATCACCCGCCGGTTACCGCATGCCTCCCTCGGGCGAAGCTTTTGCGAAGACCATTCGCCCGGCACTCGTTTGCAGCATATTGGTAACCGTCACGCGAACGCTTCGACCGACGAACTCCCGCCCCCCTTCAACCACCACCATCGTCCCATCTTCCAGGTGACCGACACCTTGCCCTGCTTCTTCGCCCGGCTTGTTGATCAGCACCTCGATGACTTCGCCGGGCAGCAGCACCGATTTGAGAGCGCTCGAGATTTCGTTCAAGTTGATCGTCGTTACGTTGTGCAGCTTGGCGACCTTATTCAAATTGAAGTCGCCGGTGACGATCTTGGCCTCAAGCTGCCGAGCAAGGAGCACCAACTTCATATCGACCGGCTGGCCCACCATGTCGGCCGTTTCGCGGTCGTGGATCTTCAGGTCGACCTTCGGATTGCCACGCAACTTGTTGAGCACATCGAGCCCCCGCCGGCCCCGTGCCCGCTTGAGCTTATCGCCGCTGTCGGCGATCGCTTGCAGCTCCGTCAACACGAACCGCGGCATAATCAGCTGCGCGTCGAGGATGTTCGTCTCGACCAGGTCGGCGATCCGCCCGTCGATCACCACACTAGTGTCCAGAACGTAGGGCCGTTGCCCTTTCACTTCCTTGGAGAACTCGACATACGGAATGATGAAGCGGAAGTCGTCTTTAGTTTGCAAAAGCAAACTCACGCACGAGTAACACAACGTCATCCCGATCACCAGGCGGACGTTACTCTTGCTGAACAGCAAGTTCGCGTTGTCACCGAGCATTGGTTCTAGCGCCACCATCACGATGTAGGTGAGCAGCACGCCGATCAACAGCCCGAAATAGACGGCGCTAATCGTATCGATTTGCTTGGTCGGCGTTAAAACGTCGGCCAAGACAACCGCGATCGCCATCCCGACCACCACGGCCAAAATGACGTAGGGGGTCCACGCCTGGGGCGACGGATAGCCACCGCGGTCGAGAATGTTAGCGATCCCCGCCGCGACAATGATAAACGCCACCCGCAGAATCGTCAGCGGGACGTTCATCGTGAGTCGTTCGATCAGTGCTGGAGGTCGCGAATTGCCTTCCAACGAATCGCCCCTTTCAAAGGATTGGCGTCACGCCAGGGGGATCGCACTCGGCGACTCGTTCGCCTCCGCCACCCCCGCATCACTTTAACTGATTCTATTCGGGCCGTTCGCCGGAAAAAGGCGACCGACCGCCGCGTAACCCCCTTGTTTGACCAAGAAATCACCCAAGAGTCGGGTCGTAACGGCAGCACAGGCCCAAGGCTTCCTACTCCTGGAGTAAGGCCGCGGGTTCAAGATCGCCCCTGCAATCCGCGCAGATAATATCGCTGCACATCGGCGGCACACGATCGGCCCGTCGGCGAGCATTGGCCGCACTGCGCCTCGGGCGATTTCGCGCGCAACACGATCTCGCGCGTGCGATGGGGAATTCCCCCCTCCTCCAAATCAAGCTCGATCGCATCGCTTCCCACATTGAAACACGGGCAAATCGGAGCCGCCGGGTCCTTGGGATACACAGGCCGCGACAGTTCGCTGGCCGAGACAGAGTCCTCCATCGCGTCGAAGTACGCCACCGCACACGTCGGCGTCTCGCAAAAAAAACAGGCCGATCCCAAGCGCGAACGTGCCTCCGCCGGGACAAAACGCGCGACCACGGCCTCGGGAACCGGAATCCCCACCGCGCCGCAATCGGGACAGTAGAACTCAGATTGATCGGGCTCGCGGACGAAAGCCTTATTCATCGGAATGGAGAGCTTTTTGATGAAGCGCTACTTTGTCGAATCCCGCCGCTGCTTCCGCAGTTGCCCGGCGCTGGAATGGAAGATCTTGTTGCGACGATGTTGGCTGGCGTCGGGCGACTCCAGTACGGATCGCTTCAAGTCGGCAAAGTTCGATTGGCAGGTCCGGCAACCGATCGTCGTAAGATGGAACTGAATGTAGGCCGTGTGCTCATCGTCGAGCACGCCCAATAGCGAGCGGCCGATCTCTTCCCGCGAGGGACAACTCAACCGCCGCCGGCGCCAAATTTCGCCCAGCGAGTGCACGCCCGCATCGCGCCGCGAGGCCAGTTGCGCCAATTCTTCAAGCAGCTCCGGTTGCAGGCGCAGCGCAGTTTCGATCGCCGCCATGTCTTCGGCCGACAGCGATTCGTCGAGGTAGGCGATCAGTTCAGCTTGGGTCGGACGAGAGGGCACGAGGGTATTGTTCCGAAGGAAATGTTCTGGACGAGCAGGAGCGAGCTACGATTTTTCGTCGTACAACTCAGGAAAAACTTCCTGCGACGGCTGTTGCTTACGGACCGCGGTTCGCATCTTGGCGATGAACTCGAATTTGTAGTTGGCGACGTGCTGCTCGGAGAGTTGCAACTCGCTCGCAACGTCTTTGTTCGCCCAACCTCGAACGAACAAAAGTTCCGCGCACTTGAGCTTTGCCCACTCCCCTTTCTCTTTCCACTTGTCGATTTGATCTTTTAGCGCGTCGGCGATCGCGTTTTCCTCCAGCGATTTGCGTTCGCCGCTGCGGGCGATGCTGCTAGCAGCCCGATCGCTGCCCGCCACGTCCCAATCGCCGCTGGTCTCGCCCGTCACTTTGGAGAGCGGCAAGGCCGGGCGGCGCCCTTCGCGGCGCAAGTGGTCGGTCAGCTTGTACGCGCAAATGGAAAACAAATAGCCTTCCAGCGGACGTTGGCCGTCGTAATTGGGAAGGCTATTGAGAAAGCCGACGAACGTTTCCTGCACGATATCCTCGGCGGGGCCCGATTTCCCGAGCCGGCTATCGACAAAGGCCAACAGCCGACCTTCGTATCGCGCGATCAAATCGTTCCATGCGGTCTCGTCGCCGGAGCGGATGCGCTTGACGAGAATATCGTCGGCTTCGGAAGTGGACATGCAGCAAGCCCGCGGCGATAGGACGGCGAGTTGCGGCTTGCCAGCCGCAACCCTTCGTCACTTACAGCCAATGGACCCAACGCGACCCCATCATGCCGGCGACGACAATTGCCAGTATCACCCCTCCCGCGGCCAACTTCAAGCGCGTCGTGTAATACCCACGCGTCGACGTATCGGCACGCAGATAGCCGAAGAACGTCAGCAGCATGCCGAGCGCCACGGTCCCCACCAGTGCGACCACGCCCACGCGGCTCGCCGAACGAATCTGCCGCCATCGATGCTGCACGTCGTGATCGAAATCGGGCGTGAACTGTACCAGGGCATGCACTTGCTTCATCGGACCGAAGCTGAACGTGCCTGTTTCGACGTATTCGTATTTGGGATTCACGAATCGCGATTTGACGTACTCGCCCGAGTAGCCCAACAAAAGCGGTGCTTGCGACGAGCCGACCGTGCCTTCGATGTAACGATCGGTCGCCTCGCGCGCTTTGTTGAACAGCTCTTGCCGTGCTTCCGCTTCGGTGGCGAAGGGCCCCGAGGCAATCGCGATTTGTTTACCGACCGGCTGCCCTTTAACGAAGCTGAATTTCCCAATCCATTCAGGCCGCGTCCCGTGCCACACGGGGTCAATATGAATTCCTTCCGGGTCGGCAAGCGGGACATTCGCGTCCGCGCTGGCACTTGCGGGCACAGCACTCGGCGACGCGGGCAAACTTGGCTGAGCAGTCCCAGGCGCACTCGATGTCGTTTGGTACTTGAGCGGATTATCTTCGAAGGTCGCCTGATTTGAGGGTTGAGTCGAGGCGGGCTGTGTCGGCGCGGGTGCGACTGCCGCCGGAGTTGCGGCACTGTCGGGAACTGCTTCCGTTACCTTAGCAGGCGTTTCCGGAACAGGAGTTTGCTGCGCGGCTGCTTCTTGAGCCACAGCGGCCGGCAAAACCGCCGACATCCACGAGACCGCCACCATAGAGACCAGAGCCAAATGGGCGGTCGCCCAGGCGGTCCACCCGCCAAATTTGACTACGTGAATCGACATGTGTTTCTTCCCGTGAAAAGCACCTACCCAGGGGCACGATCAGCGAGCCCACCATCACGGTATTCGATGGCAGGGGACAGATATTAGAGGGGGCAACTCTTTTCGCGGAGATTACGAAAAGACTACCCAATACAGCCGCTAAACATTCGATCGGGCGAATGTTTTAGGCCAGCTGTTACGTCCGGTGGACTTCCCGCAAGGCAGCCTGCCGCTGGGCCTTATTATACCAGGGTGCGGCCGCTTGCACGGCCAGCGAGGTGACCGCCGGAATCGCCCAGCACCACGGCCCGAGCACTGGGAAAGCCGCCCACAGGAGCCCGCCACCCATCGCCAGGAAGAGAACCAGCCAAATCGCCATCCCTGTCCTGCGCGTTGGATCGGCTTGCAGCCACCATCGGGGGGCGGCCATCGCGATTCCGAAAAACAACACGAACGGTAGCCACATCGAATCGGCATCGATGCGGCCGGCAATCGTGCGTATTGAATCTGGGTCGACGGAAGTCACCAACAAGGTCGACTGAATCGCGTACGACACCAGCCCCAACCCAATTCCAGCGACGGCCATGATCGAGCGGCGCTTCCACTGATTTCCTTCGCGACCTTCCCACCACTTCGACAAGCCGAGGATCGTCCACGCCGAGATCGTCACGCTCGCGATCAACCACGTCAGACGCGGTGCGAAGTACGGATCGCCAACGCCTCCGAACGTCATCGCATGCAGCATGCAAGCCAACAAGGTGCTCGCCAAAATGGCGACACCCGCCGACCACAGCAGGCTGCCCGTAATTTCCGTTGTCTTCTCGCGAGAACCCTTGGCCAAGACGCGGCTGTTCAGCACTTCTGTAACGGTCCGCGGTCGAGCCGATCGGAACGGGCTTTCTCCTTCCGCGGCAACCGTCGTTGTGCTGGCGCCATACCGCCACAGAGCAATCGCCAATCCCGTGAGCAGCACCGCCGCACTCAGCGGCCACGGGACAATGATCAAAATCAGCAGCGACGCCAAAATCACCAGCGTCTTAATCCCCGGCGAAACACCCGAGAACGGCAAGCGGGCCGGGTCGACACCCAGCGGCGAGCGGGCCGGAACTTGACCGACCTGGCCGGGGCGAGTTGCCTGCGTATAAGGCTGGCCCTGCGCCACATGGCCATTCACGGGGCGAGGCTGGCCGAATGAACCAAGTGGAATCGGTGTCGCCAGGCGAGAACCGTTCATCGAACCCTGTACCGGCGGGCGGCCTCCCGAATCTTTCACCGGGCCGAACACCATTTCCGGTGCCCGCGACGATTGCGAACGCTCGACGAATTCGATCGGAGCCGATGCCTGTCGGAGTTGGCTGCTTTGCGGTTGCTGTGCCGGCTGCCTGGCCGTGGAAGCGGGCGGAACCGGTGTGTCGCCAGCAAGGGCTCGCACCTCGGCGCACATCTCGGTCACCAACTCGTAGCGATCGGTTGGGTCCTTGGCCAGAGCCTTCGCCACAATAACTCGATAAGCACCCGGAACACCCGACAGATCGGGGTTCGCCGTCAGGTGCTTCATGATGATCTCTTGCGTGCTCTCACCCTCGAACGGAACTTTGCCCGTGATGAGTTCGAACAGCACAATGCCCAGGGCATAAATATCGATCTGCCGGCCGTAGTTCCCCTTGCCGATTTCCGGCGCCATGTAGTGGAACGTCCCCACACTTTCCGTGTGGCCGCTTCCCCGGCTATAGGAGATGAACTTCGACAAACCGTAATCGCCGATCTTCACGACTCCTTCGTCGGTGAAGATGTTGCCCGGCTTGAGGTCGCGGTGGACGATGCCGTGGTCGTGCAAGTAAGCAAGGCCCGCGGCGATGCCCTCGAACCAGCGCGTCACCTCTTCCAACGAGAGCCCATTGGGATTGCGATCGAGAACATCCTTCAGGCTCTCGCCATGGATGAACTCCATGATCACCCAAGCGTGGCCGGCGTCGTCGTAACGAATGTCGTACAAGTCGAGCAGGTTGGGGTGCTTCAGGTTCAAGCACTGGCTCACGCCGCGCAGCTCGACTTCCAGATTGCGCTGCACGCGTTTGAGCGCGACTTCTTTACCGGCATCGCTCGTGGCAAAGTAGACCTCGCCGAAGCCGCCGATGCCCACTCCGCGACGAATGGTGTAACCATCGAACGGGCGGTGGCCGCTTGGGTAGCTGAACTTCATCGTTGCCGTTCGAACAGGCGGTCGGGGCAAGACTTGGCTATCCGGCGAATGAGAATCGTTTTCCATCAATACCGGGCGACCATCGAACCCACTGGGGCCAATTCCGTTTGCGCCCGGTAGAGGGTCATCGCTTGTGGCTAGATCGCGCCGCATGGTCATTCTACTCGTGCCAGGAACACCTCGGTCCCCAGCGGTAACAAGTTATTCGTACCGATCACCGCTGCGATTCGCCCGATGGGGCTGCGCACGGCAACTACGTCTATCCGGTCGTGTTCGTTCTTCGTGTCTAGGAGTGTTCGCGGGTTTCCGAAAATTATTGGAGAACGAATCTTTCGTTTGGGTTCATCCCTCAATGTAACGGCTTACAGGACAACACGTTACACAATAAGACAAATTGTCGTTTTCAGTCTCCAGCTCCACCATTCTGCCCCGAATGGGGTCCTCCCAACGGAAGGGTGTCGAAGAAAGCGACAGCAAAGTCACGATAGTCGACATCGCAAGCTGGCGATCGCTGCGGAGAAATCCCCTCCCTCTTCCTGAAAGCCCTCCGGTAAGCGATTCTCTCCGGTTTTCCGCGTGTGCGCAACTGTTAGCGCCGTTTTGGCCCGTCGCTTGCTCATCTCACCAATTCCTTTCCGTTCTGTAACGTTTGGATCACTGAGACCTTAAATGCACCGTCGCAACCAAGCCCAAACGGGCTTCACGCTGGTCGAGTTACTAGTGGTGATCGCCATCATCGGCATCCTGGTTGCCATGCTCTTGCCGGCCATTCAAGCCGCCCGTGAGGCGGCTCGACGGACTCAGTGCTCCAACAACATCCGTCAGCTCGCTTTGGCCGTGCACAACTACGAGGGAGCGTTGCTACAGATCCCGCCGGCAGCCTTGATGCGTCCCGGCACGGCGCTAGCGACGAACAACGGTGTCTGGTCGGTTCATGGTCGCATTCTTGGATTCATCGAACAGGAGGCGATGCAGAACAAGGTCGACCTGACCCTACCTTGGGACGCTCAACTCGGCACCGGCGTTCCCACAACCCGCATTGCCACATTCCTTTGCCCAAGCGAACCGAACGATTTCATGCGTTACAAGAGCGGGGCGAACTTCGTTTACCCCCACACGTACGGCTTCAACTACGGAACTTGGCGCATCTGGGACCCCACCAGCGCTGCCGCAGGGGACGGAGTCTTTATTGTGAACGGGGGACTTAACCTCAGTCGCATTCCCGATGGAACAAGCAACACGTTGATGATTTCGGAGGTGAAGGCCTTCACACCCTACTCTCGCAACATGACTAGCAATCCCAGCGTGACTCCGCCGTCGACATCGGCTGAAGTCGCGGCATTGGTTATTGCGGCACCCGACAAGAAACTGGGAGCAGCCACCAACGACAACACGGGGCATACCGAGTGGCCCGATGGACGAGTTCACCATGCAGGTTTCACCACCGTGCTTACCCCCAATACAAAAGTGGAGGCCTTGATCGGCGGCATTGCGTATGATGCTGACTTCAACAACCAACAAGAAGGCCGCAGCGCTACCATCGCTACCTATGCAGCGGTCACGTCAAGAAGTTGGCACTCTGGGAAGGTAGTCAATGTCGCCATGCTCGATGGCTCCACGCGATCGATCCAGCGTGAAATCAATCTCATAACATGGCGAGCGCTCGGCACCCGCGCCGGGGGCGAAAACCCGTCGGGCTACTGATTGGCCCTACAAGCGAGACGTTTGAATCCGTCCACTCGTGACGTTGGTTCCTTCCAAATCGATCTCTGCCAGGCCGCCCCAGGCATCTAACGTTCCGCAGCCCTCGATCCCCAATGCGGCAAGGCTTCAGCTCAGGCTAAGGCTCTGGCCTTTTGGATATCCGAATGGTGATTGGTCTCGTCAAGGCACCCAGCGCGGAGTTCGTAAAGATTGAGCGAATTTGGCAAGTCCAGGTTGATCGTCTCAATCCCAGCCAATAGCCTTAGTCGTTTCCTCGCTTGAACGATGGGGCGACAGTATTCCGGTCATGACAACGCCGTCCGCCACTCCCGATGCCCCCGAGCCCTCTCCCTCGCAAGGCACTTCGTGGGGCGTGGTGAGTCTCCTGGTCGTGCTCCTCCTTGTTGCCGCGCACGTAACACTGGGTGTGATGTCGACGTCGCGGCTCTCGGCTACCTTCGACGAACCCGCCCACACCGTTTCTGGCGAGGTCTACTGGCGATACAACGACTATCGCTTCCAGCCCGAAAACGGAAATCTGCCGCAGCGCTGGTGCGCGCTGGGAAACTATCTCTTCAGGTCAGTGCCCGTGACCAAGCCGACCGACGTCGAGTGGGAACGATCGGACGTCTGGACGCTGGTCGGTAAAAAGCTGGCCAGTGACGGAGACGACCTCGGCGATCGACTGGCTCTCGCGCGTCTCTTCTCGGTGTTCTGGGGCGCAAGCATCTGCGTCCTCGTGTACTGGACTTCCCAGAAAATCTTCGGACCCGAAAGTGGCCTGCTGTCGCTAGCCTTGTGTGCTTTCTGCCCGACGTTGCTTGCCAACGGCCCTTTGGCGACATCCGATGCCTGTGCCGCGTTCTTCTTTCTCGCCGCCACGCTTTCGACTTGGGAGTTGCTCCACCGCGTCGATCTCACGCGCTGGTGTCTTACGACGCTCGCCGTTGCCGGGCTCTGTCTGGCGAAATACTCCGCGCCGCTGATCCTTCCCATCGCGGCGATCTTGACGATCGTTCGACTCATTGCCGGATACCCAACCGGCATCGGCTTGTTCGGAGTCGCCCGTACTTTCTCGTCGCGCGCTATAGCGGCTCTCCTGGCAGCAGGCAATGTTCTTACCATCGGCGTCGCATCGTGGGCTATCCTCTGGACCGCCTACGGCTGGCGCTACGAGACAATCAATCCACACCTATCCAGCCCAGGCGAAATGTACGTGGGTGGGTCGCTCGAACAACTGTTGCCGCACGTCCCCTCGCGCCGAGTCGCCGCGGCGATCTCGATGGTGGCCGAACGAGAACTCTTGCCCGAAGCCTACTGCTACGGCGCGACTCACGTCCTGGCTAAGCAGGAACGCGACAGCTTCTTCAACGGCGAATACTCGTACAAAGGCTGGCTCGCGTTTTTTCCCTACTGCTTTGCCGTGAAGACCTCCCCGCTGCTGTTAGCGGTGCTGTTGTTAAGTGCCCTCGGCTGGATCGTGAGAAGGCGTTCCTCCAATGCCCCGTCCCCGGCAAACAAATCACAAGGCGGATTCGATCGCGGCACCTTCTACGCCTGCATTCCGCTGATAACGCTACTCTGCGTCTACTGGCTTTCGGCCCTCTCCACGACGCTCAACATCGGCCACCGCCACATCCTTCCCACCTATCCACCGCTCTACGTGCTTGCGGGCGGCGCCTTGGCCTGGATCTCCAACAAGACACTCGCGAGAGGACTTCTCGCTGCTGCAACGATCGTCGCCGCGACGATCGCCATGACCGCCTTTCCCCACTACCTCGCCTACTTCAACGGCATCGTGACGCGCGACGAAGGCTATCGTCATCTGGTCGACAGCAGTCTCGATTGGGGCCAAGATCTGCCGACCCTGCGCGACTGGCTCAAAGCCAATAATCCTTCCGCAGAAGACGGCGGCTCCCAACGAGTGTTTCTCGATTACTTTGGAATCGATTCCCCCAAGCGGTTCGACATCGAGTCGGAACCCGTGATGAGTGGCTGCCAGAATTCGAGGATCGCGCCGGGCCTCTACTGTTTTAGTGCCACCGAGCTGCAGGCGGTTTACGCCCCCAACGAGCAACAGTGGACCCCCGTCATGCAGCAATCGTTCAACACCATGCGAGAGCTGGCCAAGGCGGGCTTCGCCAACACGCCGCGGGGAACACAAATCAACGGCCAACTCGTCGACGGCAAAATACTGTCCGAGCTATACCCGGCCGTGTTGCGGTTTCGGCTCAGAACGATCCTGCGTTCGAAAAAGCCGCTCGCGAATGTTGGCGGATCTATACTGGTGTTCGACGTGACGCCTGAATTCGCTGCATCCGTCGTCGACGATGAATAGCGAATGGCGGACAAGCGGATCGCGAACTACGGCTTTCGATTAGACTCTTCATCATGCCGAGCACCTGGCAAGTCCTGATCCCCGTTTTCAACGAGTGGGATGTCGTCAGCTTGCTGCTTCGTCGCTTCGATGACGTTTGCAAGACCCGAGGCTGGCAACTCGATGTTCTGCTCGTCGACGACGGTTCGTACGCGTCGCATCGCGAACTGCTGCGGGTCGACGGCCTCCATCACATTCAAAGCATCGAGGTTCTAACACTCGGACGAAACCTGGGAAGCCAACGCGCCATTGCCGTGGGCCTCTCGTGGCTGGCCGATCATCGCCCCGATCGCGCGACATTGATCTTGGATGGCGACGGTGAAGACGACCCCTCCGACGTGCCCGCGCTGATCGATGCGTCCCAAGCCGATCCCAGCGAACCGATTGTGTTCGCGGCGCGCAATCGACGTCGCGAGTCGTGGCTGTTCCAGCTCTTCTATCGGCTCTACCAGGCGCTGCACATTGTCCTGATCGGTTCGGACGTCCGCGTGGGCAATTTCAGTTTCGTCCCCGCTCGACACTTGCGGACTCTATGCCTCACCAGCGAACTCTGGACCCACTACGCAGCCTGCGTGTTGGCCTCGCGCACACCTCGTCGCTTCATCCCTACCGATCGCGCCAAGCGCTTGGCCGGCCAATCGAAGATGAACTTTTATAGCCTGGTGGAACACGGGCTCGGCGCGCTCTCGATCCACGCGCCAAAGATCGCCGTGCGGGGGCTGCTCGCAACCGCCGCGCTGGCGGTGCTCGCAGCGATCATGTCCATAGCGGCAATCGCCGCCTACGCCCTCAGCGGGAGCAGAGTCGCCGGATGGACGGCCGCCGGGTCGGTCCTCGCAACCATGATCGCAATCGCCTGCGGAGCCGGCTGCCTGGCATGGGCCCTCACCTCAATCAGCCTCCGCCAAACCATGGCCTTCATCCCGCTGCGGGACTACAAATGGTTCGTTCTCGAAACCGAGTCCATTGCCGTTTCGCCTCTCTCGAATGGCACCTCAAGCGAACCGCTTAACGAGAACAACGCTGGCGCCGCTCAAGGGCAAGCTACTACTCGGGTCAATCGTGCGTAATCCTCACCCACGGGTATTTCGCCCGCAACGCGTCGATAGCCCCCGACGAAACGCGAGTTCTCTTCAGCTCCAGCTTTCTCAGCTGCGGCAGCGCCATCACATGCTTAAGTCCCTCGTCAGTGACAGCCGTGTTCGAGAGATCGAGCCGCCGCAAGTGTTTCCAGCTGGCCATGTGACGCAGCCCAGCATCCGTGACTTTTGTCCCATTGAGCCCAACCCTTTGCAGATCGGTTAGCCCGCTCATTGCCTTCAGCGTCGCATCACCTGCGGCAGTGTTCGTCAATTCGACGTCCCGCAGCCAAACGTAGTCGGCCAGATTAACGAGGACCTTGTCGTCGAAGCACGGCCCCTCCAGATCGATCGAGCGTGTCGCGATATGGTGCTTGTTTCGCAGAAACGCCAGGCTCGCGCTGGAGAGCGTGCTGCCACCGATCGCCAGATTGTCGATTCGCGACCCCTTCAACGCATCGCGCGCCGCAATCGGCGAGACACTCGTGCCCTCCAACCAGAGATACCGCAGGTTGGCCAGGCGCGCTATCCGAGCCAGCGAAGCGTCCGAGACCCTGGTCCCGTCCAGCGACAGCCCCTGCAAACCCGTCATCTGGTCCAGGCATTCCAGATCGGCGTCCGTCAACTCCATATCCTGCAGATGCAAGTATTGCAGCGAAGGCAACTTTCCCAGTTCCTTCAGACCGGCGCCCGTGATGCCGCAATCGGTAAAACTCAACCAATAAACTGGCTGTCGTGTTGCCAGTTGCTCCAGCGTCTTGTCCGTGACGCCGCGGCCTCGCAGCGCGATATGGGTTAACTGATCGAGCGGCGCGAACTCGGCCCAGATCTCGTCGGTGATCGAGTGTTCGTCCAAATGAAGACGTTGCACATCGGAGTCCGCAACAATCGCCTGCCGCCGCTCGCGCGTTAAAGGCCATTCCCGCGGAACCTTGAGAAAATGTTGGTCGCCAAAGTGGTCCCCGGGCTCCGCCCACACCAGCGTGCGATCGTCGATGTTGACGCTCTTTCTCCACTCGCACAACGTCTTGAGTGATTCATACGAAAACTGACCGCGCGCCACGGCCATGCCCCGGAGTTCTTCCAGCGAGAGAATCGTGGCCAGCGCGTCGTCGCCCAGTTTGGTTCCGCTGATCGTAAGTCCCGCCAGGTGCGGGTGGTCGCGGAACACGGCAAAGTCGGCAGAGGTGACCGGCGTATCGGCGAGATTGATGTATTCCAGTTTGCGCAACTTTGCCAGGGCAGCCATGCCGCGAGCACCAATCGCACAGCCCCTTACATTGATATGGCGAACCTCGGTGTGGGCGGCCAGCAGTTCAAGTATTTCGTCGTCGCAGTTGCTCCCCTCCAGCACGAGATAGTCTTGAACCGGATACTTCGCAATCACCTCCCATTCCGCGCGAGAAAGTGGCTTAGAGATCTCGATGCCATGAAAGCGGCCCGCCCGTTTACCAGCAAGACCCCGCAATTCACTCTTGTGAAAGTCGCCCTTGTCGAGATAAGAAACCGTTTTGATATTCGGCAACGCATGAAGCCGCCGCACACCAAACAAGGTTGTTGGCGTACGGCGAATATCTAAATTCTCCAGCGTTGTCGTCTCGGTCAGCGCGTTAAGCGTGGCATCGGTAACCGCCGTCCCGCTAAGCCGGATATCGTTCAGCGGCCATTGGGCCAGCGTCCTCCCCGTGAAGTCGGTAATTCGCGTTTCACTCAGGTCGACGCCGGTTAACTTGGGAAACCTCGCGAGCTTCTTCACGACTTCGTCGTCGACTTGCGTGCCGTCCAGGTCCACCCACTTCACCTCGGCAAAGTCCGGAAACCGCGCGAAGCCTGCGCCCGTGAGATCGGTTTGCCAGAATTCCAGGCCTTCGAGCCGCGGAAACGCCGAGAGCACCTCGGCGATTTCATCACCTACCAGCGTGCCGCTCAAGTCGAGTCGGCGAAGCCGCGAGTTCCTTTTGAGATAGGCCACGCCTTGGCCCGTCACTCCCGCGCCTGGTATCAGCAACTCCTCAAGGCGAGTCCAATTCCGCAGGTCGGCAAGCGCTCCGTCGTCAATCAACGCATGATGGATGCGAAGGTTCTTTACATTTCGCAAGTGCGAGAGCCGGGCCAAATGTTCGTGCGTAACCGGCGCGTCGAGACAATAGATCGACTCGACACGATCGATCTTCCCAATAGCCTCGAAAATGGCATCGAGCGAACTCCGCGCGTGGCTATTCACCGTCACCGCGACGACCGAACGAAAGTAGTGTCCCCCGCGAAAATTCCGCACCGCAGGCGGCAACTTCGCCAGCCATTTCGGCTCGGGTTCAAACTCACAGTGGCAATCAAGGCTGCGCAACGTCTCGAACGCAACCCGCTGCCGTTCCGACCGCGAGTACGGCAGCCCCATCGCCAGGCAAACGAGCGTGATCAGAATCAAGATCGTCCGCAACGAAAACCGCGGAACCAGCCAAGAACGCCGGCGGCGAGTCGCAGCCTTGGCGGCATCGGGCTCGCGTCTTGAGATCGCGCTGTCTTCCACCGATTTGCCCCCCTTTTTCAGGTCTGCCGCCATTCTACCTCCCGTTCGCTAGCAAAACGCAATCGCCCCTTAGGAGGGGCAGCAATCAATACCTCCCTTTTGAAAATGTTTCCCTAGCACAAACAGCACTGCTTTTTCAAACTTCCGAGCCCGACTTTCTTCGCGAACAGTTTCCTGCGAACGAATCCAGCTGGAGTCGCCATGGCTACTTCGACTATTCCCACGCCCGCACAACGCCTGCGCGCGCTGCAATGCGAAATCGCCGACGCGGCCAACCGTGGCTTTTCGACGACCGACATCGCCGGGGTCGAGGCCTTCGACGCCGCCGTGCGTACCTCATCGCGAGTGACGCCGCGCCGCGTGGTTCCGGAAACCAAGCCAGTCAAGTTCAAGGAAGTGATCATCTTTATCCACGGGGTCACCGAGAACCCCGACGTCGACTCGCCTCGCAAGTGGTACGACGACTTGTACGACGGCGTCGACCTGGTGATCGGCGACCGCCGCAAAGCCTGGCGCGACGCCACCCGCTGCGACGTCTTTTGGGGCTTCAACTACGACGACATTGAAGAGCCCACCGGCCATCGCCTGCTCACGCAAGCCGAAAAAGAACTCGGCGATCGCGTCATGCAAAAAGTCCACGATACGTGGGAGTTCACGCTCAACCCGATGCGTCTGGCCGTCACCTACCTGGCTCGCCCTCTTTCGATTTACCGTTTTGCCGACATCTTCTACTACGTCTCGAGCGACGGCAAAGCCGCCATTCGCGCCGCCGTCGCCGAACAAGTGATGCAGCAAATCGACCCGCAAGACTGCGAGGAAGGCGAAGGACTCTCGCTCACCATCCTGGGCCACTCCGCAGGCTCAGTGATCGCCTTCGACTTTTGCTTCTTCCTCTTCTTCAGCGAAGATCACGCCTTCGTCGACCCTAGTTCAATGAGGAAGATGAACTCGCACACGCATCACGCCTGCAACCAAATGAAAGAACTGCGCACGCTGGCCCAAACCGGCCGCTTGCGGTTGCGACGGCTCTACACCTTCGGCTCGCCCATATCCATGGTCGCCTACCGGGCGGATTCGCTGTTGAACCTGTTCGCCAAAGGAAAGCGCCTCAACCCGCGCCACTACGGCCTGTTGCCGACCAAGCCCCAAGAGCCGCTCGAAGGCCCGCGTTGGATCAATATCTGGGACAAGGACGACCCCATCGCTTATCCCGTCGAGCCATTGCTGCACGAGTGCTGGTCGGGCCGGCTGATCAAAGACATCAACATGGATGTCTCGATGAGCGTCGCCGCCGCCCACAACGCCTACTGGGACAGCCCCGAGGTCTACCAGGCCATCGCCGATCACTGGTAGGGAAGAGGCTTCAGGCTTCAGGCTCCAGGCTTCAGGCTTCAGGCTTCAGGCTTCAGGCTTCAGGCATGGAACCGTTTGACGCGAAATGGTTCCGACCCCCCAAACGCTTTGAGGCGTCGACGTACTTCAGTCTCCCCATCTCCCCTTCCCCCGCGCTCCCCATCTCCCCCTCACCCCTTCCCCCACTCTCCCCTACTCCCGCACGCACGCCCTACCAGCACGTATACCCACCATCGATCACCAGCGACGCGCCCGTCATGTACCGCGAGGCATCGCTCGCCAGGTATACGGCCAGCGGTCCCAAGTCGGTGGGATCGCCAAAGTGCCCCATCGGGATCTGTGACTGGAAGATTTGTGTCACCTCCGGGTGAAGCCGTTGCCATCGCTGGTTCGGCTCGGTCATGAACCCGCCGGGCAAGATCGCATTCACCGTGATGCCGTGCGGCGCCCAGTCGGCCGCCGTGGCACGTGTCATCATCACGATCGCCGCCTTGCACGTTTCGTAGTGCCGCCCGGCAATGCCACGCCCCGCGACGAGTGCGTTGATCGACGCGATGTTAATCACCCGCCCAGGCTTGCCTGCCTTGAGCAGTTCTCCGCCAATAATCTTGGTGCACAGGAACGCCGACGTCAGATTGAAATCGACATGCTTCTGCCACTGCTCGAGCGACGTTTCGTGCAGCGGAATATTCTCCCGCCGGCCACCCACGTTGTTCACCAGAATGTCGATCGCCCCGACCTGTAGCGCCTTCTGGCAGGCCGCTTCACACTCGGGCGGACTACCAATATCGGCAACAATCGTATGGGCTTGTCGCCCGCGCTGGCGGATGTCGTCGGCCGTCTTGTTAAGGCTCTCCACATCGCGCCCAGCCAGCACAACATCGGCCCCCGCCTCAGCGAGGGCCAGCGACATCTCCCGCCCCAATCCACGGCTTCCCCCTGTAATAAAAACTCGTTTGCCATCAAGCTTGAAACGGTCGAGAACGCTCACAGTGGTCACCTCAGAAGGAAGTAGGGCGGGATGGAGCAGGGCAGGGGAGGACCGCCATTATGCCCGAACGCGTGGCCCAAAGGTGGTCGCCCGAAACGGCCTGCGAAGGTAGGATTTCGTAATACACTTCACTCACCAACCCGACGCCTGACTTTCCCCAACATGAATCGCAGCAAGAGCCAACGTATCTTCGCCCGAGCCCAGGAGCTTATTCCCGGAGGCGTCAACAGCCCCGCCCGCGCGTTTGGCGGTGTCGGCGGCGAGCCCATCGTCATGGCCCGCGGGCAAGGTGCCTATCTGTTCGACGTCGATGGCAATCGCTACGTCGACTACATCGGCTCGTGGGGACCCATGATCTTGGGTCACGGCCATCCCACCGTTCTGGCAGCGATCCACAAAGCGGTCGACGAAGGCCTCAGCTACGGCGCGCCGACCGAGCGGGAAAACGAACTGGCCGAGCTGATCATCGAAGCCATGCCCGCCGTCGAAATGGTGCGACTGGTCAGCTCCGGCACCGAGGCCACCATGTCGGCGATTCGCCTCGCCCGCGGTTACACCGGCCGCGACGTGATCGTCAAGTTCGCCGGCAACTACCACGGCCATGCCGATAGCTTGCTCGTCGCTGCCGGAAGTTCCGCCGCAACGCTCGGCGTTCCTAACTCGCCGGGCGTCACGGCCGGCACAGCGAAAGACACCCTCGTCGCCCGCTACAACGACGTCACCGGCCTCGAAGCGATATTCGCCCAACACGGCTCGAAGATCGCAGGCGTGATCTTCGAACCCATCGTCGGCAACATGGGCTGTGTGATCCCAACGCCCGAATTTCTCAAAGCGCTCCGAGAACTCACTCGCAAGCACGGCGCAGTCCTGATCTGCGACGAAGTGATGACCGGCTTCCGCGTCGGCTATGGCGGCGCTCAAGGGTTGCTCAAGATCGATCCCGATCTCACAACGATGGGCAAGATCGTCGGCGGCGGCATGCCGCTGGCCGCGTACGGCGGCAAAGCCGAAATCATGCGCCACATGCTCCCCGCAGGCAAAGTCTTCCAAGCGGGAACACTCAGCGGAAATCCCGTCGCAACCGCCTGCGGCATCGCGACTCTGAAACAACTCCGCGACCATAGCCCCTACGCCGCCATCGACCAGCTCACCGCCCAACTCGAAGCCGGCCTCCTCGCCGCCGCGAAAGAGCACAGCATCCCCGTCACCACAGCCCGCGTCGGCAGCATGATGACCCTCTTCTTCGGCACCGAAAAAGTCGTCGACTGGGACACCGCCGCCAAAAGCGATACCAAGCGGTTCTCCAAATACTTCTGGGGCCTGCTCGACCGCGGCCACTACATGCCCTGCAGCCAGTACGAGGCCCTCTTCGTCAGCGCCGCCCACACCGCCGACGATATTGCCTCCACCATCACCGCCGCCAAAGAAGTGCTAGGAAACAAAACGTAGGACGGACAATTCTGTCCGTCCAAAGTGGAGTCAGCCCCTAAAAAAGTGGCACAGACAATCCTGTCTGTGCGCAGTGGACACGCTTTAGCCAGTGGAGACCGAGCGCAAGAGGAGATCGTGGAATGACCAACGAAGCTAAACCAGCATCCACCATTCTCTGGCGATCCCTTCTCTCGCTGCCCGTTTTCATCCTCGCCCTTGGCGCACTGCTGTTCGGCGCGGCCCGCAATATCCGCTGGCTCAACGGTTGGCTCTTCATCGCCGTCTTCGTCGCCTTGTCGATCCCCAGCATCGCCTACCTGTGGCGAGTCAACCCCGACATCTTCGTCGCCCGCGCCAAAATCCACGCGGGTTCGAAAGCTTGGGACCTGATCCTCGTCACCATCATTTTGACAGCCTTCTTCGCGATCTTCCTGGTCGCTGGCCTCGACGCCCGCTTCCACTGGTCGAACGTTCCGACCTGGTTGACCGCCAAGGGCTTCGCCTTGCTGGTGATCGGCTATCTTGGCTCCATCTGGGTCTACGGCGCGAACAAATTCGCCGAGCCCACCGTCCGCATCCAAAAGGATCGCGGGCAAACCGTGATTTCGACTGGCCCCTACGCGATCGTCCGCCACCCGCTCTACATGTGGTCGCTGATCATGATCTACGGTTTCCCCTTGGCGCTCGGCTCATACTGGGCACTGGTCCCTTGCATGATCGGGACCATTGTTTTGGTTGCGCGAACGGCCCTCGAAGACCAAACGCTGCAAGCGGAGTTGGACGGGTACAAGGAGTACGCGGAGCGCGTGCGGTACCGGTTGATTCCGGGGGTTTGGTGACGTCTTCGATTGCGTCTGGAGTGTTGCGTGCAAAATGCAAACGACGATGGCAGGTGGTCGAAGACCCACATCCTGCTCTGTGACCTGACTCACTGTGAGTTAAAGAGCAAGATCGCATGGCCCCCATTCGGCTTCATCGCGAAACACTTGACATCGACTAAAGCTGGCAACTGGCGGCAGGCCGCGAATTTGATTAAGGCAATTCGAGAATGGAATGATGACCTGGGAGCCGTGATCGTTCAACTGACTCAAACATGTTTATTGCAATGCGCCCAGGATGGGTACCTGGCGGCCTGGCAAAAAATCGTCGACGAGTTGCAAGCCGAAAAAGGGATCGTGTTTGTGCACGAACACAATCTGCAAGGCATGTGGAATGCCTGCATCGATAAGCGCTATCCGGTTACAGCACGATCGATGAGGGTCGGGGCCGAAGTCATTGCAAATCTCCAAGCCTCGGGAATTACCGTGCTCCCATACAAGAAACGAACCGACTTGGTGTTGGCTATTGCGAGGCACCTGCAGGAAATGCAAGGCGGCGCTCGCGAAGCCTGACCCTTCGGAAAGATAGCCACTTGATCTATACTAGAGTCTAGAGCGACGACGCTCGCCATCAGTTCCGCACGCACCAGGCCACCTCCCCATGGACTATTTCGACCCCCACATCCACATGGTTTCGCGGATCACCGACGACTACGAAACGTTGGCCCGCATGGGGTGCGTCGGGATGAGCGAACCAGCCTTCTGGGCAGGCTTCGACCGCGGCAGTGCCGAGAGCTTTCGCGATTACTTCCGCCAGCTCACCGAAGTCGAACCCAAGCGGGCGGCCAACTACGGTATCCAGCACTACACGTGGCTCTGCATCAACGCCAAGGAAGCCGAAAACGTCCAGCTCTCGCGAGAAGTGATCGCGCTGATCCCCGAGTTTCTGAATTGCCCCAACGTGCTGGGAATCGGCGAGATCGGGCTCAACAAGAACACCAAGAACGAATCGACCATCTTCCTGGAGCACATGGAACTGGCGATTAAGCACCAGCAGCAAATCCTGATTCACACGCCCCACTTGGAAGATAAGTACCAAGGGACGCGGATGATTCTCGATATGCTGATGGGCGACAAGCGAATCGACCGCAGCCGCGTGTTGGTCGACCACGTCGAAGAACACACCGTCCGCCCCGTGCTGGAAGCTGGCTTCTGGGCCGGCATGACCCTCTATCCCGTCAGCAAATGCACTCCGCAGCGGGCCTGCGACATCGTCGAGCGCTACGGGGCTGAACGATTGCTCGTGAACTCAGCCGGAGACTGGGGACCCTCCAAGCCAACCGCCGTCCCCGACTTCATCTTCGAAATGCGCCGCCGCGGCCACGCCGAAAGCTTGATCAAGCAGGTCGTCTACGACAACCCGCTCAAGTTCTTCTCACAAAGCAAGAACTTCAAGTTCAAACCGAGGGGCTAGAAAAGTAGGCCGGACAATCCTGTCCGGCGAGAGTGGACTTCGCCTTTTCCAAAGACCTAAGAGCGATCGAAAATCAGCTCTCTTGACTGCTCCCAAAACAAGAGCCGCACTACGCACAGACAGGATTGTCTGTGCTACTTCTTAGAGGCCACCTCAACCTACCTCCTCCTCATCTCCGGTCCCTCCGGGTCTCCGCGGTGAATCTCCTCCTACGCGCGCAAAAAACCGGCCGAGCGAAAATCGCCCGGCCAATTCGACGAGATGCTTGAAGAGTTATAAAAGTCCATTCGGGGGAAGTGCCCTCGGATGTTGGTTCGGTTCAGGCAATTCCGTACTCTCCTCCGGTGCACGGTATTGTCTAAACAATCCAACGAGCCGCTGACAATCTTCCCGCGAATGGCACCAACTCGGCATTTTTCGAACTCGCCGAGTTGGGACGGGCTCTTAAGGAGCCCAACGTTACCTGGCCGCGACAATAAATCGTTGTGCCTTGCAGAAGCACTGCGGATTACTTCATGGCGGTCAGGTGTTCCTGCATGTTCCTTGTTGTTACTTGTTCGACGCTCGATCCGCCTTGGCCAGGTTCTTCATCAACTGCTTGGCATGGTCGAGGTGCTTTTGCGCCGTCGATTGCCCTTCCTTCAGAACCGCAGCCAGTTCGGGCGAGGCATGGCGTTCCAACACTTTCAGTTCATTGACCATCCCCATATGAGCGGCAATTTGCATGCCGACATAGCAGTCGTCAAACTCCTGACCGCTCTTCTGTCCTAGTTCGCGTCGTGCACTAGCCAGGCATTCATCGGCCAGTTCGCGTTTGATTTGCATGTGCACTTGATCATGCGAATCGCCTTGCGGTTTGGCTGCATCCGTGCGTGGCGGAGTAGCCGACGATTCGGCACGCGCCGATGTATCGCGATTGCGGAATTCGTTACCGCCAAACTTGGTCAGCTGGCTCATGAACTTTGTATGATCCTGCTCCAACTGTTGGGCAAACGATTTCACTTCCTGATTGCTCGATTTTTCCTCGGCAATCTTCGCCACTGCAATTTCGTTTTGATTGGCCAGCGTCAGGCACGCGGCGATGTGGTCGTCAAGCTTTTGATGAGAGGGGTTGGCCCGGTTCTGGGCATCTTGTGCGATGGCAATTCCACAAACTGCCACCAGGCTTAGGGCCATTGCGAACATCTTCATGACTCGAACTCCTGACAAAGAAACGGTGAGACAAGTCCCCGATGGGGTCGCAAAGGATGTGCCGAAGGAGTGGACTGGATGAATTGCAATGTCGCCTCCAAAAATCCGCGAATTGAGCCGTTGTGAAAATCTCACGTGCACGAATTGGTGGTTGCCATGAGCACAGCAAGACGTTTCGACGGACAACGAGTGCTCAAGGAAAGCAGCGGTCGTTGTCTCAATGGAAACGGCCTCGCCAAATCTTCACGGTTCCGGAGCCGCATCAAGTGATCTCATGCTGCGCCATGACACTCAAAGCAATTGCAATGCCAAGCCGCACAGTGACGAACAGGTGAGTGTGCACAAAAAAAGAATGCGGCTCTTGTTCTTCCAAACAAGGCCGCACCTTTAGGCGACTGTTATTAAAGAGTCGCCAACTTTCAATTCCTTCGCGCTAAGCGCTTGCCGATACTTCGCTGCCGGTCGAAATCGACTCACCCTTCTCTTGGCTCATGATGTCGCGCACAGTCGATGCTTCGTCGCTGTCGTCAGCATGAACCGAGATCAGAATCTTCCCTTCTTTCACGCGCTGCTCGTATTGTTGCGCTTCGTACTCCGAGACCCCCATTCCAGCGAGGCCCCCAGTGATTCCGCCGAGCGTTCCGCCTACGGCCAATCCCGATAGAGCGGCCATGATCGGACCAGCGGCAATCAGTGGTCCAAGCCCTGGTATTGCAAGCGTCCCAATACCCGCGAGCCAGCCCACCGCGCCACCTAGAATAGCGCCCGTTCCGGCACCCATTGCCGCTCCTTCTGGGGCCTTTGTCGAATCTTTCACGGCCAGTTCTCGGTTCCCAAATGTGTCGGAGTGAAGCACCGAGATTTGGTTTCGCGGAAACCCAGCCCGTTGCAAGTGGTTGAGAATCCGAACCGCATGGGTGCCATCGTTGGCCAGGCAAAATACGCTATACATGATTCGTTCCTTTCGACGTGACTTCTCTTAAAAACATGCTGAATAAAGTAAGTCGAGCTAGTTTTTCACTTCCAGCTCGCTTGTGACCTTGTCGGCCCCCGCGACATTCTTGGCGATTTTCTCAATCGTTGCTTTCTCTTCGTCGTTTTCGACTGGCCCTCGGAGGGTCACCTGACCTTTAGAAGTGATGATCTTGCAGTTGCGAGCGTTCACCGACATTCCATCCGTCGCCAAGACCTGCTTGCGAATGTCGGCCGTGATCTTCACGTCGCTCGAGTTCTCGTCTTGATCGATGGGCGTCTTCGCACCACTGTCGCGATCCCGCACGTTGACGCCGGTGTTGTTCGGCTCCGTACGAGTCGAAGTCGAGTCGTTGCGAGGCACGCCACCAGGCGACTCGATCGCCCCGCCAGCAGGAGCAGCCGACGAATCGACTGGCCGCGGTGCGGACGTGCTAGGCGGATTATTGCCAGTGGGAAGCGGTGTGGTACTCGTGTCGGGAACGCAGCCCGCCAGCGCAACCGCCAATACGGTAAGGCTGAGATAGCGCATGAACTTTCTCCTCGGATTGTTTTGTGGATGACGAGAGAGCAGGTCGCATATCGTGTGCCGACACCTGCATCGACCGCCACAAACTCATCCGATGTAGCGGCGAATCTCGCATCAACATCGAGACGATCGATGGAGATAAATAAACAGCGACGCTCTCATTTTCAAAACAAACAATTCGAAGGGCACTTAGTCGACATCGCAGTTCGTAGCAATCACAGCACGCCGAGCCTTCGAGTTGGCCGCTCAACGAACGCGTCGCACGAGAGCGTATCACCTGTTCCCCTAGCCGAAACCTAGCTCCGGCATTGCACCCTGTTCGGCTCCTCTCTTTCCCCTAACCGTGCGTTGGCCTCTTTGATTCGAATAGGCACGCTCTTTGCTTCGTCCATTCGCATCAACCAACTTTCACGGAGAAACAATCATGGAAATGATCTTTGTCGATCCCGTTTTCGCCGCCATCGGCTACTCGATTCTCTACCTGTTGATGGGCGGAGGCCTGCTCGGCGCCATCGTCATCTTCCTCGTCGCCAAGATGCTGGGGCACTGATCCGGTAGAGCGAGTCGATGCTTCGGTAACTCTCCGTTCGCCCTGTGGCAGCCATGACCCAGATTGTTTCCGAAGCCGTCGTACATCGCGTTCGCCTACGTTACGTCTCGGACGAGCAGCCCGGCTACTACCGTCGGGCGCAGAAGAACGGCTTTCGATACGAAGATGCCACGGGTCGCCGGATCAAAAATGCCAAGACCCTGGCGCGCATTAAGTCCCTCGTCATTCCACCTGCGTGGACCGACGTGTGGATTTGCAAGTTCGCCGACGGCCATTTGCAGGCCGTCGGTCGCGACGCTCGCGGCCGCAAACAGTATCGCTACCATCCCCAGTTCCGCTTAAGGCGGGATGGAAAGAAATTCCAGCGGATCATTTCGTTCGGCCAGGCCTTGCCCCGCATTCGCAGCCGAGTTGCCCGTCACTTGCGCGGCGGCGATTCTCCCGAGGCCAAGCGAACCCAAGTGCTGGCGCTCGTGATTCGCCTGATGGACGTCTCCGGCATGCGCATCGGCAACAAAGAGTACGCCCGCAGCAATAACTCGTTCGGCCTCACGACCCTCAAGAACCGCCACGTGAAGGTGAGCGGCCCGGACATTCGTTTTCACTTCCGCGGCAAGAGCGGCGTCGACCACGAAGTAACGCTTGCCGACCGTCGCCTGGCCAGGCTGATCCGCCGCTGCCAGGACCTCCCCGGCCAAGAACTCTTTCAATACCAGGACGAATCGGGGCATCGTCACAAGGTCGGCTCGAGCGATGTGAACGATTACCTCCGCGAGATCGCGGGCGACGACTTCACCGCCAAGGATTTCCGAACCTGGCGAGCCTCGGCCTTAGCCGTCCAAGAACTCCTGGCCCTCGGACGAGCCGAGACCGCCGCGCACGCCAAGCGGGAACTGAGTAAAGCGATCAAGGAAGTATCGACAGACCTCGGCAACACCGTCGCCGTTTGCCGAGCGTCGTACATCCACCCAGCCATTCTCGCTGCCTACGCCGATCGGAAATGGCCCGCCGCGCCGCGTGCGTCACGCACCTCGCGCGCTTCTTCCACCCGCCTTTCGCTGGCCGAGAAAGAGCTGCTCAAGTTGCTGAGTGCTCAAAACAAGGTCAAGAGAAAGTCGAAAAGGGGCCACCCGCAGAACGGACACAGACGGGCCCCTCGCAGGCCGCGATAGCCTTCCTGCTCCCCCAACGTTGAAATACTTGACTACGGCCGCTAGTCATGCAGAATTGCGCGAGTTCCGAAAACTTGCTGCAATCTGGTTCAAAACGAGCAATCGGCAGGCCCCAAACATATGTCGAGTATTCGTCAGTATTTCGATACAGATTTCGACTATGCATTGCGGGTCCATGCTGAGTATTCGGCTGCAACGCTACCGTGTACCGCGGCTGTTCTTTACGATGCGAACGCCGCCGCAGCGTTTTGCATCTTCTACTTCGAAGACGCAACCCTCAAACCTCAACAATTCAAGTCTTTCTTGGCAGCAGTCAAATACGGATCGACGCAGGTGAAATTCGAGGGAAAAGTGACGCTACCTACTCCACGAATTTTTCCGGGTAATTTGAAAGTCTACGATTCCAATCCTTTGCGCATCGAGTACCAGTTTTTTGGCGACCCTGCTTGGCGAGAGTTGCTGACCATAGGCGCAACTCGAAGAATGTTCATTTACGCCGAAACTGCGCTTACGGCGGCGGAAATCACGGATCTTCAAATAGCAGCCGTGGCTCTGGGATACGAGTTACAGTTCAGGGATGCCACCTACGCGCGCCAGCGTGCCTTAGGCGAAAAGCCCTTGGCTTTCATCAGTCACGATTCGAGAGATAAGGAGGCCATCGCTCGTCCTATCGCGCTCAATCTTCAGCGAAAGCTATGTCCTGTTTGGTACGACGAGTTTTCCCTTCAACTCGGAAGCAACCTTCGGGCAAGCATTGAGCGAGGCCTTAAGGAGTGCAAGAAATGTGTACTGATCCTTAGTCCGAACTTCTTCAGCAATCGTGGGTGGGTTAAGAAGGAGTTTGAATCCATCTTTACTCGCGAGATCTTAGAAGACGCCAATTTAGTACTGCCGATCTGGTGCGGCATCACTAAGCAAGACGTCTTCGACTACAGCCCGTCACTATTAAACGTAAAGGGCGTAGATTGGCACATCCTTGGAGAGGACGAAGTGTGCCGGCAAATCTATCTTGCCATCAACGATTCGACGTAAATGGGTCAGCACCTCCCTAGGCAATCAAATCCTTGATCACCTTGGCTGGCTCGACCCCCGTTAGCCTTTGATCGAGCCCCAAGTGGCGGTAGACGAACCGCTCGTGGTCGAAGCCCATCTGGTGCAGCACCGTGGCATGGAAGTCGTGAACGCTCAACGGATTCTCGACGATGTTGTACGAGAAATCGTCGGTCTTCCCGTAAATCGTCCCGCCTTTGGTGCCGCCGCCAGCCATCCACATCGTGAAGCATCGTGGGTGGTGGTCGCGGCCGTAGTTCGTCTTCGAAACGCCTCCTTGGCTGTAAATGGTGCGGCCGAATTCGCCACCCCAAATCACCAGCGTCGATTCGAACAAGCCGCGCTGCTTGAGGTCTTGAATCAGACCCCAGCACGGTTGGTCGACGTCGCGGCATTGGTCAGGCAACCGTCCCGCCACGTTAGCGTGCGTGTCCCAGTTGTTGTGATAAACCTGGACGAAGCGGACCCCTTGCTCCACGAGCCGCCGGCACAACAGCGCCGTATTGGCAAACGTGCCGGGCTTCTTGGCCTCCTCGCCATAAAGCTGGAACGTACTGGCCGGCTCAGTCGCCAAGTCGGTCAGCGCCGGCACGCTCGATTGCATGCGGAACGCGAGCTCGTAGTTCTTAATCCGGTTTTGCGTTTCAACGTCGCCCGTCTTGGCGAGCGTCTTCTCGTTGAGGGCCTTGAGGCCGTCGAGCGTCTTGCGGCGGGTATCGCTCGTCACGCCGGGTGGGTTGTTGATGTACAGGATCGGATCGCCGGCGGAGCGGAACGAAACGCCCGTGTGTTCGCCCGGTAGATAACCCGATTGCCACAGCCGCGCGCTGATCGCCTGGACCTGCTCGGTGTTGCTCGGCTTGGCGACCAGCACCACGAACGTCGGCAGATTATCGTTCAGCGAGCCCAGTCCGTACGACGCCCACGCGCCCAAACACGGCCGGCCCGTTACCTGGTTGCCCGTTTGCATGTACGTGATAGCCGGCTCGTGGTTGATCGCTTCGGTGTGCATGGTCCGCATGAAGACCATGTCGTCGACCATCTTCGCCTTGTACGGCAGCAGCTCGCATAGCTCCATGCCGCATTGGCCGTGCTTCGTAAACGTGAACTTGCTCGGCGCAATCGGAAAGCGAGCCTGGCCCGACGTCATCGTCGTGAGCCGCTGTCCCATCCGGACCGACTCCGGCAAGTCCTTGTCGTACCAATCGTTCATTTGCGGCTTGGGGTCGAACAAGTCCATCTGCGGCGGACCACCCACCATGTGCAGATAGATGATGTTCTTCACCTTGCCGGGGAAGTGCTGCTTGGAATTGCCGGCAGCACCCGGCACCGACGAGGCTTCCGCGCCAAAGGCGGCGTTGCCCATCAACGATGCCAGCGCCGATGCCCCCAGCAAATGCCCGCCACGAGTAAAAAACTGACGCCGAGTTTCCAAGAGCGCGGCGTTCATCGATACGGGATCGAGTCGATTCATCGTTTGTTCTCCGGTATACGCTACTGTGCCTTAGCGATGGGGCCGTGCTTACTTGTTCAAAACTTCGTCGAGGTTCATCAGCTCGTTGACCAACATCGTCCACGCAGCCAGTTCCTTGGCGTCGACCGAGTCAGCCGCCTTCGATTCACCGAAGCCGAGCAACTTTTTGGCATCCTCGTCCCGGCCTTCAAATTCGCCTCGCAACGCGGCCATCGATTCACGCACGATCTTGAGTTCATCCGCATCGAACGACCGCGAGAGCAGCCGCTTGGCGATGAAATCGATTCGCGTGTCTTCGCTGGCATCAGCCTGAATCGCCTTCTGTGCCAGATTTCGGGCCGCTTCGACGAATTGCGGATCGTTCAACGTGACCAGCGCCTGCAGCGGCGTGTTCGTTCGCTCGCGGCGGACAGCGCACGTTTCGCGGTTGGGGGCGTTGAAGATTTCCATCGACGCAGGCGGAGCACTCCGTTTCCAAAACGTGTACATGCTCCGGCGATAGAGCGATTCGCCACTGTCGGCGCGATAGTCGCGTGTGTTGCTGCCGATCATCGCCACTGCTTCCCATACCCCTTCGGGCATGTACGGCTTCACGCTCGGTCCGCCAATCTTCGGCGACAGCAAACCACCGGCGCTCAAGGCATAGTCGCGAACCATTTCCGCATCCATCCGGAACCGCGGACCGCGCGAGAGCAAGCGATTATCGGGGTCCTTCTCCTGCTTCTCGGGCGTTGTGATCGCCGCTTGGCGATACGTGCTCGACATCACCATCATTTTGTAGAACTTCTTGATGTCCCAATTCTGCTCGCGGAATTCCACCGCCAACCAATCGAGCAGCTCTTGATTCGCCGGCAATTCGCCCGTGATGCCAAAGTCGCCCGCGGTGCGGACCAGGCCTTGGCCAAAGATCTCCTGCCAAAAGCGATTCACCGTCACCCGCGACGTCAAAGGCTGATCGGGCTGCAACAACCACTTGGCCAGGCCAAGCCGGTTCTTGGGGCTATCGGCCGGGAACGCCGGCAGGATCGCGGGCGTGCTGGCTTGGACGGGATCTTTCCGCCGGTCGTACTCGCCGCGGAACAGGATGAACGCATTCGGCATCACGCCTTGCTTTTCGTTCATCACGTGAGCGATCGTTCCGCGGGCCTTGATATCGGTTTCTTCTTTCACCAGGTCCGCCTCGCGCTTGCGGGCGTCAACGGTCGGCTGATCGAAAGCAGGCAACCACCATTGGTACAGGTCGTTCTTCTCGGCATCCGTCCACTGGTCGAGCGGCTTGTTCGCCAAGGTCGCAAAGTGCGACGACTGTGCCAGCGACCTGGCTTCGCTCACTTCCAGGGAGCGGTCGTAGATCCGCAAATCCTGAATGCCGAATCCCGTGATCCCCTGGCCTTTGTTTCGTTGGCCCAACTTCCACGGGACGCTGGTCTTGATCGAGCCATTCAACGTGTCGGCCTGTACCGAAGTCGGTTGCGACTCGCCGTTGATGTAGATTCGCACGCCCGAGGCCTTCGACGACCCGTCGTACGTCACCAGCACGTGGGTCCAAGTATCGGCCTTGATCGCGTTGTTGCTGATCACTTTGAGGGCGCTACCGGGCCAATCGTTCACTAGGTGAATCGCCGGCTTCAAACCTCCTTCAATCCACAAGTCCCAGCCGCGATAGGCTTGATCCTCGTCCATCCGCGCGAAGACCGAGGCCCCGCCGACACTGCCGGCCAGCTTCACCCACGCACCGAACGTAAAAGATTGATCGCGCTCGAAATTACCGACGTCCTCCAAAGCAATCGCTCCGGGCTTGTCGACAACGCAGGCGTTCCCCGCCGATTGCCCCGGCTGCCACGAAATGCTGCCAGGCGCATCTACCATGCGGTCGCTGCCACTGATCTGGAACGCAACCTGCGTGCCCACACCTTCGTTCAGCTTGCCGTAGGTCACCAATCCCTTGCTCGGAACGACCGCAGCGACCTTAGCCGCCACGTCGCCACTAAGCCATGTGGCAAACTCAGGCCGTGCCGCTTCCTTGCGAGCCTCGATGGCCGCTCGAACGCTCGCCAGCTCGGCCGGGATCTGGCCGAAGCGAGGCCGGTCTTCCACCAGCGGTACTTGGATCACTGGTGGCGTGTCTTTCGCATTCCCGTCCATCGCCGCTTGCGTGGTGTTATTGAAGAATGCCGCGAGTTCGTAGAACTCCTTCTGCGAAATCGGGTCGAACTTGTGGTCGTGGCACACCGAGCAACCCGCCGTGAGCCCCATCCACACCTGCGCGGTCGTCTCCGTCCGGTCGCGGTTGTAGAGCACCAAATACTCTTCGTCGATCGCGCCCCCTTCGCTGGTCGTGATGTTGCAGCGATTGAAGCCCGACGCGATTTGTTGATCGAGCGTCTTCTCCGGCAGCATGTCGCCCGCCAGCTGCTCGATCGTGAACTGATCGAACGGCAGATTGCGATTGAAAGCATTGATCACCCAATCGCGGTACGACCACATTTCGCGGTAGTTGTCGAAGTGGATTCCGTGCGAGTCGGCATACCGCGCGGCATCGAGCCAGTAGCGGCCTCGATGTTCGCCCCAGGCTTTGCTGCTCATCAGCGTGTCGACAAACTTCGAGTACGCCTCGGGCGACTCGTCGGCCACAAACGCATCCACCATTTCTGACGCCGGCGGCAGGCCCGTCAGGTCAAGCGACAACCGTCGCGCCAGCGTTCGCTTATCAGCCTCCGGGGCAGGGGAGAGGCCACGCTCTTCAAGCCTGGCCAAAATGAATTGATCGATCGGACTGCGCACCCAACCGCTGTTCTTCACCGCCGGCAACGCGGGTCGCACCGGCGGAATGAACGACCAGTGCGGCATGTACTCGGCGCCGGTTTCGACCCACCGCTTCAGCAGGTCGATCTGCTCCGGCTTGAGCTGTTTGTGGCTCGCAGGCGGGGGCATGATCATCTCGGGGTCAGTCGAGGTGATCCGCTCGATCATCGAGCCTTCAGTCAACTTGCCGGGGACAATCGCCATGCTGGCGATCGCCGCGTCCCGCTTGTCCAGCCGCAAGTCGGCCTTCCGCGAGGCGCTATCGGGGCCGTGGCACGCGAAGCAATTCTCGGCCAGGATGGGCCGGATATCGCGGTTGTAGTGGATCGCCGGTTCGTCGGCCGACAGGTTCGCCGTGATCAAAACTGCGCCGCAAACGGGAAGCAGCATCGCGAGGAGAACATGTCTGCCTAAAATGGCTAACGGAGATGTAGAACGCATTGTCATAAGATTGCCTCGTGAACGAATCGACACCTTGAACATGTCGACATTCGACCGAAACCAAAACCGACAGCGCCGGGCCGAGGCCCTGCAGGTCAGCAAGAACATGCCGATCGCAAGGCGTACGCGTCGGAGCAACCAAACTCATGCCAGGCGGGACTATCGCTTCGGCACTCAGTCCGAAGGGATAGCGGGCAAAGAGGGGTCGCCAACCTCATCCATTATATCTGGTTATCCGCGTCCCAAAAGCAGCAAAGCGGGGGGATGCCCGCCTTTTGCGGCGCTAACGAATCAGCGCGCACCAATTCGACTTTCGGGTCAAATTGCGACACTCGGGATGTGCGTTTGCATGGCGCTCGGTTGCTCGCCAAAGTCACGGGTGCCGATTGGCTCCTCGACAAACACGGCGACGGCAAGCAAATCGGCTGTGTCGGCGTCCGAACGCCTCCCAAGCAAGTCCTCAACAACTTCCACCGAACCCGCCTCGCTGGCCTGGGAAACGCTCGAAATTCCCATGCCGGTCAACTCCAAGTTCGAAAAGTGGATGCTGACTTACGACGTCGAACAACTGGACGGGAAGGCCGTTCGCATCGAAGGCTTCATCTTCGGCGGTGCCCTGTTCACAACCAAGGGAATCAAGAAGTTCCCCCTCCTGCGCGAGAAGGAATGTCCCTTTGGCGAAGGGGGCCAGGCGTATCACGCAATCGATGTTGAGCTCCAAGGCAAATCGACCATCGATTTCACCACCGAACCCGTGATCGTCGAAGGTGTCTTCCATATCCGCCCGTTTCAGGGACCCGACGGAAACACGTGGGCCGTGTACGCGATCGACGCTACCAAAGCGACTGTGGTACCGTCAAAGGAATAGGCACCTAGAGGGATTCGATGGCGATCAGCGAAAACGAGTTCCAAGAGGCGCTGAGGCTTCGCGATTCCGGCAAGTTGTCCGAGTCGGTCGAAATATTGTCTCGCCTGGCAAAAGATCCGGAAGCAACAGCCACGGTGTTTTTGATTCTGGGCCAGGTGTGGGGCGACTTAAGCCATCCACTGGTGGCCGTCGAGGCGTTTCGCATTGCGACCCAAATGAAGCCACGTGCCGAGCTCGCATCGCTGGGCCTATTTCACGCCCTTTGGAAAGTCGGCCGAACCGACGAGGCCTTTTGCGAGATGCGACGATTTCTGATCCTCGCCGATTCCCCCGAATACAAGCAACTGATTGCGGACATGAACGCTGAGTCAGCGAACGATGGTGACTCGACCTGATTCGGGAGTTCCACGCCAAGAAACGACAGCGGCATCGTCTGTACCAGGCGATGCCGCTAGATGAATTTCAAGTTGTTCGCGTCGAACTACGGATTCAAGGCTTGCGAATCGGTCGACGGAGCGACACTCGACTCCGTAGAGGCTTGCACAACTTCATCGTCCTCTTTCACGGTCACCGTGGCCGAAGTTTCGAGCGTCATGTTCAAATCTGTCGAAACTTTGATCGGGAACGAAAAGTCGCCTGCTTCATCGCCCGCGACGTAAGTGACGTTGATCAGATGTAGCGATTTCGATTCGTCGCTCACTTTGAAGGTGCACGCACCGTTGTGACACTCGATGCCTGTGACCTTGAACGCCCGCTTTCCTTTGACGATCAAAACCTTATTGACCTGGTCGCCCGCTTCAACCACGCCGATCAGCAGCGACTTGGGCATCTCCAATGCGGGCGTCACTTTGCCGCTCACGGTGACGGGAATCTGTTTGCGATTGGCGTCATCCGTCACCAGGAAGATTTCGTCGTCGAAGTAACCTTCGGTCGAATCTCCCTTCATCCGCACGGTCATCTGATAGGTGACGCGGCCGGCGCTTCGAACAGGATTGGCCAACTCGACTTCCAGATTTTCGTTCGCGCTGCGAACGTCTTTGATCGTCCAGTTATCGCGGCCGGCGTACGTCACCGAAATCTTCTTCTCGGACTTGCTTCCCATGTCGACTTCGCCGAACTCAACAGCACTCGGTGAGAAGATCACGTCGGTGCGGATGTAACCCTTCACCTTCAGCTGCACTTCGGCGTAGTAAGGCTTATCGATGGTCACCGTGACGGTAGCGCCACGTTGGCCAAAAAAGCCCTTGGTGTCGAACTTGCAAAGGATCGAGCCCTTCTCGTACGTCTTGAGGAAAGGCTTGGTGATCTCTGGCTTGGTGCAACCACAGCTCGCTCGTACCGAGGCGATGTGGATGTCTTCCTTGTAGATGTTCGTCAGTTCGAACTCGTATTCGGTCTTGGCGTCTCGAGCCACGTCGCCCCAATCGTGCTCTGTTTCCTTAAACATCTTCTGCGCCCAGGCTTGGGCGTAGGCAGACGGGGCACAGGCAAGCGTAGCGGCAGCAACAACGGCGAGAACTCGCACCCGATCAAAGAATCGAAACATGGACCACTTTCTCCATTAGCCACCCCGCTCAGCGTGCCATTCGCACAGCATTTCAGGGTCGGTAGTTCGCTCTACTGGCGCAATTAAGGATCGCACCCCACAATGTTTGGGTCCACCCCACACCAGGTTCCCGCCGCTTCCCAACGCGCCGCAGAACCTAAGCCAAAGTGGAAACCGAAGTCAATGTGTGTGAATTAGCTCGGAGGTCCATTTCCGACGCGTTCCCCACCTACCTCACAGGGAACCGCGCGCCAATAACACGTCTAGTCGACCACGTATTGTGCACACTTTCCATTATTCGGCGGATTCGGCAACGCACACGAAGGAAAAAGTTACCGGCTCTCCAGAAATGCTAGCAGTCAAAGGTCATTTAACCACCACGTGCTAGCTCCCCACACAGAAATAGAAAAGCGAGAGGCCTCGCGAGTTGTTACCGCGAGACTGGGATTTTCTAGAAAAACAGACAAAAGGCGTGGAAATTTGGGGATTTCCCCGCCTTGCTGCTAGCTCGCCACTGGACACTCTGCCATTGGGAATCAGGCAGAATTCGCATCGATTCCATCTGCCGAATGGGTCATCGCTTCGCCCAGTTCGATCGACTCCATGAAAACGTGCGAGCGCGCGGCATCGATCATCGCCACAACCCCAGGATGCTTGAGTCGCCGTTCGACGGAAATCGCATAGAACGACTCTCGCACCGTGTCGGCCCGGCCGATGTTCTCGACCCCGTACCGCTCCGCCATTTCTTTCTCGATCGCGGCGGATACCGGAAAGATCCCCAGGCCATTTTGGCCAAACACCTTCATCAGCGCGCTATCTTCGAACTCGCCCACCACCCGTGGGTGCAAATCGCGTTCGACAAACCATTGGTCCAGGTTTCGGCGAAGTTGATTGTTCTCCGTCGGCAGGATGACGGGCGCGCCATTGAGCGACTTGGGAAATTCATCCCGGTATTGCGCCGCCAGATGCGGAGCCGCAAAGAACGAAACGCCGCATTGACCCAGCAGATGCGTGAACGCCTTGACCCGCACGCCTGGAGGTGCCGGAACATCCGAGACAACGACGTCCAGATGAAACGTCACCAGCGAGGCAATCAGATCCTCGATCGAGCCCTCACGGCAAACCACGCGAATCTGCTCCGACAAGTTCATCGAAGGCTTGAGCAACTGGTGCACAATCACTTTCGACATCGAGTCGGGCACGCCCACCGTCAACGTCAGCGGCCGCCCCGTTTGCCGGCCGCGCAGGGCATCCAGCATTTCGCGCGCAACGCCAAACAGTTCGTTGGCATAGCGATAAACCACCTGGCCCGTTTCGGTGAGTTGAAGGCCCCGACCGCGTTTCATGAAGAGTTCGGTGCCGATGGCGCGCTGAAGTTCACCAATCTGCGTACTGATTGTGGGCTGCGACACGTTGAGCACCGTGCACGCGTCCTTCACCGATCCCTCTCTCGCGACAATGTAGAAATACAAGAGATGGTGGTAGTTGAGCGTCTCTAGGGTCGTTCGCATTTGCTCTCTTTTTTCGATCGAACGATTGAGTTTTTGGATTTCAGGATTTGACGCGGGGCTAGCAAAACGCAACGAGTCCATGGGATGCCCTCAGGGGAGGGGGAGAACAAGAAATGCTGAAAAGTGCTTCAATCACCTAACTGAATCCAACCACTGGACTCATCGAGGGGATCGATTCTGCTGGCGAGATTTCTCAGGTTTGCGGTGATTTCTGGAATAAATCCGCGTAACCCTCGTCGGTCTTCTTTATGAAGCAGAGTGTGGCAAGATCGATTCTGCGCGCAGCAATAGACGCCAAGATGCCAGAGAGCGGCCTGCACAAACCCGCTGCGGCATTCCGAAATAAATGACCAGAGAATCGCTCGGAGAAACGGCTTACGTCTGTGAGTCAGCCGCAGCAAGCGGAAAGCGCTGAAACAATGGCATCAGCTGCCGCACTACCGAATCTCCGGCGAGGCGATCCCAATCACTCTTAAAGAGTTGACTCGCTGCATATCCATCATCGAGAAAACCAATGTTTCGCGCCTCGCGGTTCCACACTGTCAGTCGTTCCGTGACGATTCGAGGCACCGCGAGCCCCAGCCGGTAAACCTGCTGGCGCTGATGCATCGGCAGCGCGGCCATCGACACCTTCCCAAACCAGCGGTCGCTTTCGAAGCCTCCCCGCACCGCCACATTTCGCGCAGCCGCCAACCAAAATCTTCCCAAATCTCGCCGTTCCGCGCCCGTCGCAGCGATCGAAAAGTCTTCGGCAACGCGATTGATGGCATCCCCGACACGCCGCAGATCTTCCAGATCCGTTTCGCTAGCACACGCGAATGCCGTGCTCGTCCATGCTTCGCCAAGCGGCTCCTGCCACACTTCCAACGCCCACTGGTGATCTGGCGCGAACCAACGGGAGAAGTCTGCCTTCCCCAACACTCGGCAGCGAGCCAGCAGCTCGTGATGCTCTAACCAAATCAGCCCGTTGCGGCAGAACACCGGATTTCTGGCCACGTTTTGAAAGAGCCCGTGGCCTAACTTCGCCAGACGTTGCGCCGCCAGCGCAAAAAACAGTCGGTCTGCCAGGGTTAGCGCCGGCTCGTCGATATTCGGCATCGCCGGCGGATCGACCACGTTGTGTTCCGCCGCCCACCGGAGCCACGCCATGACATTCCGCGAGAAGTGAAGCCGCCGCCGCTCGATCGGCACCCGCTCCCAGAAAGTGCCGCTGACGACTTGCCCGCCAAAAACAAACCGCTCGCTCCGCGCCCCCATCTCCGCCAGTCGCCTTACGACGCCTTTGGCCAACGTCTCTTCAACAAGCCGAACGCTCGCGGGCGACAAACACGGCGGAGCAACCAGCTTCTCGCCAAGCCAAATCGCCAGAGACTCGCTCGATCCAAATCCCAGCAGCGAACGCGCGATCAAGATCAGTCGCTGTTCAAACCGCGAGACAACCGGCAATGGATCGGCAATGGTTGACATCGAGCGGTTCCTGGTGAGCGTCGCCCTAAAAAACGCGGGCCCTTTCAAAAGGCCCGTCGCCGCAGGCGTCCAACATCAAGAACGTTTTACCATCGCTCTGTGGCCACCGCGTGCGACTCGCGAGAGTCGCGCACCACTTTTTGGCTACCGCGGCGACCAGTCGTAGGATCGCGCGAGCGCCTCGCGAACAATCGCCGCCAGATGAGCAAAACGAAACGGCTTAGGCAGCACAGAAAACACGCCCATCGCCAGGGCTTCGCGCTCGACTCGTTCGTCCATCGCCGACGACATCAGGATGCACGGGGCCATCCCAAGCCGAGCAGGAACGGGCAACTCTCGCATCAGTCGCAATGTCTCCAGCCCCGAGAGTCGCGGCATGTGCAGATCGAGCAGCACCAAATGAATCTGGTTCTGCTGAACCACCTCGAGGGCCTCGTCCCCGTCGGCAGCTAGTTTCGTCGCGAAGCCGCGCGGCTCGAAGGCATCGCGCAACGTCTGTCGCAGCGCGACATCGTCGTCGGTGATCAGGAGCGTCGGTGTGAAAGCTTCTACCGGCATGATCGCGGTGCCAGGTTCCGGCTCCATCAAGGGGAGCCAAGTTTCCATGCTCGCTTCGAAAAGCCCAAAATTCCACGGGCTACGGTGCCCTGCCTATTTCTATCAAAGGTTACCGATTCAAAAAAGTCAAATGAGGCAGTTTTTCTCTTGGATGTCGGGCTGGTCAGGTAGTTTCACTCTCCTAAAACCTACACCCTCCTAAAACCAACACCGCTCTCAAGCCAGCACAGGCAGAACGTCGTACTGGAGAGGTCCGCCGCTGACGTAGATCGTCTGATCCGGCCGGATATAGACGTCGATTTCGCTCCGACAGCCGAATTCCCCATCCAGGTAGATTCCCGGCTCGACCGAAAAACAGGTCCGCGGCAGCAGCAGCCGGTCTTCGCGCGTTTCCAAGTTATCGATGTTGGCCCCGTTCCCGTGAACCTCACGCCCAATGCTGTGCCCCGTGCGGTGAAGGAAACGATCGCCGTAGCCAGCTTTCTCGATCACGGCCCGGCACGCATCGTCGACTTCCCATCCGCGCACTTCGGCTCGCGATTCGATCCGCGTCTTCACCAGCGAGATCGCCGCATCGCGCGCCGCTGCGACAATCTTGAAGATCTTTTGGTACTTCTCAGGCACCGTCTTTCCTAAAAATCCCACCCGCGTCAAATCGCTGTACACACCCGCCGGGTGATCGACCTTCGCCCACAAGTCGATCAATAGGAAATCCCCCTCGCGAATAATCCCCGCATCACCAGGCCGCGGTTCGTAGTGCGGATCGGCACTATGCGCGTTGACCCCGACAATCGGCGCGTGATGCGCCGTGAGCCCCCGGCCATGGAAGTGCTTCATGATCACCTCTTGAACTTCCATCTCGTGAACCGAGCCGCCCCCGCGAACGCGCTCGACCACAAACTTCCACGCCGCATCGTACGCCGTGGTCGTTCCTTGCTCGGCCCGCAAGTGCAGTTCCCACTGTTCATCGGACCACGCCGCCTCGAACAGCTGAATCAAGTCGCCTGACGAGACAATCTCGCAGCCCGTGCTGCGAACAAGCTCGATCGTTCCGGCGTCAACCCGTCCCATGTAAGGAATGTTTCCGCGCGGCGAGTACTCCATCGCCACACGCTTCGCAGCTCCGACAAGGCTGGCAACTCCCGCTTCCAACTCCGACCAGCGCAGGTAGATGGTCCGTTCACCCGGCAGGTGATCGAGCGCACCGGGCTCAATCCGATGGACCAGCTTCCGCGGCGATCCCTTCGCCGGAATCCAGTAGTAGAACCGTCGCGAACCAATCGGCATCGTGTCCATGCCTAAGATCCGCCGCACCAGCGGGTTGCTGTTGCGAAAGTCGTACATCAGCCAACCATCAAAGCCGAACTTGCCAATGGCGGCTTGAATCGCATTCAAATCAAACATCGATCGATCCCTTCGTTGGTCACGCTTTCACTTCGTGCAGCAGCGGTTTACCCGCCAACCCCGCGCGCAAGTTCTCGACCGAAATCTCGGCCATCTGCCGGCGAGTTTGAATCGTCGCGCTGCCCAGATGCGGCGCGATCACCACATTGTCCAGCGTCAGCAGCGGGTGCTCGCGCGGCAGCGGTTCCGGCTCCGTCACATCCAGCCCCGCCGCGGCGATCTGTTTTTTGGCAAGCGCTTCGTACAAGTCCTGCGTATCCACCACGCCGCCGCGGGCGATATTCACCAAGATCGCCGTCGGCTTCATCATCGCCAGCGTCTTGCGATTGATCAAACCGCGCGTCGCCTCCGACAGCGGACAGCAAAGCATCACGTAGTCCGACGTCGCCAGCAGTTCTTCGAGCGACTTGTATTCGGCGCCGAGCTTCGCTTCGATTTCAGGGCGGCGATTGCGATTGTGATATTGCACCCGCATATCGAACCCACGCCCGCGCTTGGCGACTTGCTCGCCAATCCGCCCCAGGCCGATGATCCCAAGCGTCGCATGGTGAACCTCGTGGCCGAGCATGTAGCCAGGATCGTATCGCGTGAACTCAGTCGATCGGGCGTAACGGTCCCCTTCGACCAGCCGCCGCGCGGTCGAGAGGAGCAACGTGAACCCCATGTCGGCCGTCGCGCCGTCCAGAATTCCAGGCGTGTTCCCCACCGGAATCTTCCTCGCCGCGGCCGCCTTCAAATCGATATGGTCAACACCCACGCCGTAGTTGCTCACCACTCGCAGTTGCGGAAACCGATCCAGCAGCGGGCCATCGACTCGCGGATGGCCATACGTGTAGATCGCAATCACACCGTCATCTTCGGCGCTGGGAGTCGCACTCCAGTCGACCCAGTCGATTTCGCCCTGCGTGAGTTCCAAGACAATCGGCGCCAGCGGCCCATCGGCCATAACGCGCGGTGGTTGTTGAGAGGGCATGAAGAGATTGCTCACGAATGCGGACGGAAAATGGTGTCCACATTCTAGCGTGAGCCGCACAAACGCTGGCGGTCGCCCCACTACCGGCAGAGAACGAGCCAAGACCGCAAGCTGCTGACTTCACAAATCAAAAATCAGCAATCATCAATCGATTAACGTTCTCTGCCGCTCGGCAAGTTTCTTAGAAAGCAGAGCGCACTGCACACAGACAAGATTGTCTGTGCCACTTTTTTAGAGGCCACCTTCACCGTGGACGGACGGGATTGTCCGTCCTACTTTTCGTCTTCTCCGGTCTCTCCGGGTCTCCGCGGTGAATCCTCAAACTAGACGGCGCTCTTCAGCTCGCTCGCCTTGTTCGTCGCTTCCCACTTGAAGTCGGCGTCGCTGCGGCCGAAGTGGCCGCCGGCGGCCGTCTTCTGGTAGATCGGGCGACGCAGGTCGAGGTAATCGATGATCGATCGCGGCGTCAGCGAGAAGACCTTGCGAACAGCGGCGCAAATCTTATCGTCCGAAACCGTGCCGGTGCCGAACGTATCCACGCGCACGCTCACCGGCTCGCTCACGCCAATCGCGTACGCGACTTGTACTTCGCAACGCTTGGCCAGGCCTGAAGCGACTACGTTCTTCGCGACGTGGCGAGCCATGTAGGCAGCGCTGCGGTCGACCTTGGTCGGGTCCTTGCCGCTGAACGCGCCACCACCGTGACGGCCCCAACCGCCGTAGGTGTCGACGATGATCTTGCGGCCCGTCAAGCCGCAGTCGCCGTGAGGACCACCAACGACGAACTTGCCCGTCGGGTTAATGTGATATTTGATTTCGCCTTTGATCAGTTCCGCAGGCAGAACTGGCTTGATCGCCTTCTCGATCACGTACTCGCGGATTTGCTTGTTCTCGACATCGGGCGAGTGCTGCGTGGAAACGACCACCGTATCGATCCGCACCGGCTTGTCGCCGTCGTATTCGACCGTGACTTGGCTCTTGGCATCGGGACGAAGCCAGTTCACGTCCTTAGCGAAGCGAAGGTCGGTCAGCTTATTGATCACGCGGTGCGCCAGCGCGATCGGCAACGGCATCAGCTCGGGAGTTTCGTCGATCGCGTAACCGAACATGAGGCCTTGATCGCCGGCGCCGATGTCCTTGCCCGCAGCCGCGTCGTCGTTCACCCCTTGCGCGATGTCCGGGCTTTGGCGGTCGAGCATCACCATCACGGCGCAAGTATCGCCGCAGATGCCCGATTGGTCGTCGGTGTAGCCAACCTGGTTGATCACCTTGCGGACGATGTCCGGATACTGCACCTGAGCCTTGGTCGTGATTTCGCCGGCGATGATCGCCACGCCGGTCGTCACCATCGTTTCGCAGGCAACGCGGCTGTACTTGTCCTGAGCCAACAGAGCGTCGAGAACGCCGTCGGAAATTTGGTCGGCCAACTTGTCGGGGTGGCCCATGCTGACGGATTCGCTAGTAAACAAAAACTTTCCAGAGGCCACGGACAAGCTCCAAAGCAAAGGGGGTCGGGTGCCGCTAGTGAGGCAAAAGTCTATCGCGGCAAAATCGGGCAATCGAACCGCTCATGATAGGGGCCTAAGGCAAGCCTTCACAAGGGACTCCCCTTCCCATAAACGCCGGCTAGTCGATGAGACGATGCGATCGCCTACCGTAACTCGACGTCGCGAGACGCCGAATCTATTCCCCAGACTATGGCTATTTTTGCCATCGAGTTTCTGCTCTCCAAGTTTCGAATGGCCACGACTTTGGCGGGTTTTCCGCAATTGCCTCTCGATTACCATCAAACCATCCTAAGAAATATGCCTCCCCCCTGTAGGGGCGATATCCGATGAGCGGACGCTATCGATAGGCTTCATCTTGGAGTCTGAGAAACATCGTTTCAGGAACCGCGCTACGCGCAGAGGGCGGGCGATGTTTTCAGCCTAGGAACTCTTCTGGTATGAAGCCAATGAGCTTGTGGCATCGAGCCCACCCCGACTTTGGGGTGGCATCCCGCCTTGGAGCTGCTAGCGGGGCGCGTAACAGCAAACCACAACGTTCGAGCACATCGCGCGATACGTCCGGAGACGTCGTCGATTGCCTTCCGCGAAGCGTTCTCTGCGAAATTCGTAGGCACGCGCTCAGCCGACCACTCGATGTCGCCCTCGAAGATGGTTCCCAACCAGGCGCGCCGAAAACCTGGAGCTACCGCCAACTCTGGCTCGCCTCGGCAAAGATCGCCCGGCGCCTGACGGCGCTCAGTGTGCGAAGCGGCGACTCCGTTGCCATCGCACTTCCGCGCGGCACGCAGCACATCGTTTGCGAACTCGCGGCCATGCAAGCCGGTGTCACGTTCTTCCCGTTGTCGGTCGACCAACCGATCCACCGTCTGATGCGGATGGCGATCGACTGCACGGCCAAAGTCATGCTGACGCACCGCGAAGTCACCGTTGCTGGCGCCGCAGCCGAGTTGGACACCATCGACGTCGCCCCCTGGTTCGACGACCTCGATGGTCCGCCGGTGGAGCGCGAGCCACGCATTGATTCGCCCGAAGCGCATCGTCCCGACTCCATCGCATACGGCATATTTACCTCAGGTTCCACGGGAACCCCCAAGGCCACCGTCCTGCGGCATCGTGGTTTGTCGAACCTCGTCGCAGCTCAACGCGAGTTCCTCCGCATCGGCGAGGGGACGCGCGTTCTGCAATTTGCCGCGCCCTGCTTCGACGCCTCGATCAGCGAGATCTTCGTGACGCTGGCCGCGGGTGGAACTCTGTGCATTGTGTCGCCCGCTGAACTCACGCCAGGCGAATCGCTTTGGCGGACCCTTCGCGATCGGAAGATTCAGGCCGTCACGTTGCCTCCCTCGATTCTCGCGATGCTCCCGCGCAATGGCTTGCCGGCGCTCAAGACGCTCGTCGTCGCAGGCGAAGCATGTTCGGCGGAACTGGCCACGCAATGGTCGATCGGCCGGCGCCTGATCAACGCCTACGGCCCCAGCGAATGCACCGTTTGTGCCACGATGTACGAGTGCCCCGAAGGCGAACAAGCCGCGCCGCCCCTCGGGCAGCCCATCGCCGGAGCAAAACTCAAAGTGATGGCCGGCGACCATCAAGCGACGGTCAACGAGGTCGGCGAACTATGGATCGGCGGCCTTGGCGTCGGCGCCGGTTACGTGAACTCCCCTGCGCCGAACGCCGAACGATTCGTCACGGCGCCTGGTGAACAAGATCGCGAAACATGGTTTCGCACCGGCGACCTGGTTCGTGTCGACACCGATGGCGCCATGCACTTCTGCGGTCGCGCCGACGACCAGATCAAACTCCGCGGCATTCGCATCGAACCCGCCGAGATTCAAGCCGTACTCGAACGAATCCCGGGCATCAGGCAAGCGATCGTACAACCGTTTGACAAGACCGACACCAAGCTCACCGCGCATTTGCTGATCGATTCGCTCACGCCACCACGGCTGCGCGAGCTTCTTGTGAAGTGTCGCCAGGCATCCGCTCAGCATTTGCCTTTGACGATGATCCCCTCGCGATTCTTCGCGCAAACGCAATGGCCGCGAACCGACAGCGGCAAGGTAGCCCGCGATCGCTTGCGCGAGTCGGCCGTCGAGATGCTCGATGACATTGGCAGTTCGGACGATGCATTGGCCCCCCGTGACGCGCTCGAACACGCCGTGTTGCACGCTTTCCGTCGAACGCTCCACGCCCCGCGACTGGGAATGAACGACAACTTTTTTGCTGCCGGTGGCGACTCGCTCGTGGCTGCCCATTTGGCGAACGAAATTGAACTGTCGACGGGACAATCGTTCTCGCTCGGCATGCTCGCGTCTTGCACCACGCCCGACGAAGTCGCGCAGGGATTGCGGCAGCATCAACACAAGTCGCAACGTTGCCTGGTTTCGTTACGAACAGGTCGCCGCGACCGAGCCCCCCTCTTTCTCGTGCACCCAGGCGGTGGAAACGTGCTCTGCTATCTGCCGCTAGCACGAGCGTTGCCCGATGACTTGCCTTGCTATGCTTTTCAAGCCAGAGGAATTACGGGTGGTGAACCGCCTGTTCAAACGATCGACGAAATGGCTGCCAGCTACGTGGAAGCGATGCGGGGGGCACAGCCCAGCGGACCGTACACAATCGCCGGCTGGTCGTTCGGCGGCTTTGTCGCTTACGAAATGGCTCGCCAACTCGCTAAACAGGGGGAGCGCGTGGCATGGCTGGGGTTGATCGATGCCAGCCTCGGTTACTGCACCCACATTGTGAAGGAGGTTTCAGGAAGCCAAACGCTGGAAACGGGCCTTCGCGACGGTGCCGATAGCCTGGGAGGCGCCGCGGTCGGTCTGGCTCGATCGATGGGCGTCTTTCCGGAGGGCCTGCGGGGCGATCGATTGCGGGGTTACGTCGACGTGTTTCTGGCCAACATTCGGGCTCTATCCCGCTGGCAGCCAAGGAATTACGATGACGCCGTGCACGTCTTGTTCGGCCCCAATGCGGCGATCGAGCGGCGTCGCTGGCCCGACCGCGAGTGGTCGCGCTGGTGCCGGCGCGTGATTGCAACGCCCTTGGAAGGAAGCCACTTGACGTTGATGCGCGAACCTGATGTGATCCGGCTCGCCGAGGCCATTGCGACCGCCCTCGATCCATCGGCATCCAATCCTTACTCCGGGCCGTAAGTTTCCCCTCAAGGCAGATTTGGCGCATGTCGCAAGTGAGTTCGACATTGACGACATCGGTGCCCATTACCACGCTCGACGGGAGCGCGGCGGTCAATTTCGATCGCATGGCCGGCTGGTACGACCGGTTGGCCCAGTGGTATTCATGGGGCCGCATTCGCCAGGCAAAACTAAGCCAACTCAAGTACATCCAGCGCGGCGATAAGGTGATCTACTGCGGCGTCGGCACCGGCGAAGAAGCCGTCGCCGCCTGCAAAGCCGGCGCGCAAGTCACCTGTGTTGACTCCTCCCGCAAGATGCTCGACCAACTGGCCGCCCGCTTGGCGGCCGACGGGCTCTCGGCCGAATTGATTTGCGGCGATCAGTTCAAACACCGCAAGTTTGGACATTACGACGTTGTCGTGGCCAACTTCTTTTTGAACTGTTTCCGCGACGAGCCAATGATCCGGGCCCTGATGTACCTGATGGGGCTCGCCCGGCGGAACGGCCTGTTAATGATTGCCGATATCGCGCCATTGCAAGGCAACATCTTTTCGCGGATGTGGCAATGGTCGTACAATTTTATTGGGATCGCTCCTTTTTGGATGATGGGGCTGGTGCCGATGCACAAGGTGTTCGACTACGGAAAGATTTGCCCAGTCATCCGTCTCAAGCACGAGAAGACCGAGACCTTCCGTTTACTGCCGTTCGGACCACCGGCGTTCATTTCGTTGATCGTGCGACGCGCCGACGACGAAGCCGAAGCGGCCGCGGCCGAGAGCACCAAACGAACTTAACTCCCAAAGGATTGCCAGCCAGCGTTCGGCCCGACCTCCATCGGTCGCGTTCCAGCCATGCCTATCGTTCTCCAACTCATCGTGCCGTTTAGCCTGATCCTGTTGGGAACGTTGGTGATTGTCAGCATTGTGCGCAGTCGCCAACCCAAGCGGCACAATGTCGACAAGGCGCGACAACTCTTCCAGTTGCGACGCGAATGGCTCGAGGCGCGCTATCTCACGCTGGCCTCCAACAGTGGAAAACCTCGCGGCCTCCGGTGGGCCGATTGCGATTTCGACGACGGCCTGGCCCTCGCCCGCGACCGCTCCTCGGGCGAGCTCCGCGGTTTGATCGGCTGCACCATCCGCTTCGAGGCCATCGAAGGAGGCGGGATGGAAGACAACCCCAACGTGGGAAATCTGCGCCTGGCCACGGCCGTGTTCCACTTCCAAAAAGGCCAATGGACCACCGACGGGCGAACTCTCTTCAACTTGAATCCCGCCCAGGCCATCGAGCGGTTCACGCTCGAACTAGAGACCGTCGAGTAGGCCAAAACGCCGCACGCTCTTGGTAAAGACCTAGAGAAACCAGCGTTGATCTAAGACCCCTGGTCGTCGCAACAGACGGGCGGTTTGGGTAAACTTTGCTGACCCATAAATCGGTGCTGCCGATTGTAGGCCCAAATACCTCGCACAACGGGCCGACCGTGGCTTTTTTCGCTCCGCGATCCACCGCATTTTCAGGGATGAATTCTTCGACTCAATTATCTTGGAATTGGCCCACCGTCTCGTAGGAGGACGGTCCAATTCGACAACCGGAAGTGAGAAAGTTCTATGCGAAAGTCCCTCGCCCGATACTTAGTAGGATTGGCTTTGGTAGGGATCGCGCTTGGCTTGGGAGGGAACGCCAAGGCGGGATGGCTGAGGCGTCGGCGTTGTCGGCCAGTGATGTGCCGGCCAGTTTGCCCCAAGCCGGTTGTTTGCCAACCTGTGGTGTGCACCCCAAAGCCGGCTCCGGTCGTCTGCTGCCAATCGACGCTTACGACCACGTCTGTGGTAACACCCGCATCCGCAGCGCCTCCGTCGGCGCCCACAATCGCCGCGCCGCCAGCTCCGCCAAAGCCGGACCATACGCCCACCCTGGCTCCTGAAAAGAAGCCGGCGAAAGCACTTGAGCCGACACCCGCACTTCCTGCAAAGACACCGCCTTCACAGACACCGCCCCCCAAAGTCAACAAGGCGGAACCCGAGAAGACCAAAGCGCCCGCTGAGATCACCGACGAGAAAGTCGACGAACTCTTCAAGGACAACCCCAAGCCGGAAGAAGTGAAGCCCGGCGAAAAGAAGCCCGCCCAAGACGTCGACGACTTGTTCAGCGACCCCAAGGAACCGGCTGCCGAAGAAGCAACCGAAGAACCATCTGAGGAGATGGAAGAAGAAAAGCCGGCCGAGGAAGGCGCTGAAGCAGAAGCCGACGAAGAAATGTCGGACGAGGAAATGCCCGGCGAAGACGTCGATGCCCCAGCGGATGACGAAGAAATGCCGGCCGAGGAAGCAGAAGAACCAGCAGCAGACGACGCCGCGTCGGATGATTCATCGGAAGACGGCAATGTCGAGGAAGCTTCCGCCGAAGAAGACGTTGACGAAGCCGCTGAAGACGAAGCGACCGACGCCGACACGCTTAAGCCACCCAAGAAGGCCACCGACGATCTGTTCGGCGCCAGCGCACAGCCGCAGCTTCGCGAGTGGGTCGATATCACCGGCCAACACAAGGTCGAAGCTCGCCTGGTCGCCGTGTTCGACGGCAAAGTCCGCCTGCTCAAGACGACCGGCCGAACCACCACGGTCGCGATCTCGACGTTGAGCCCGGTTGACCAGCGCTACATCGCAAAACTGGTCGCCACGCGCGGCCCCGGCCCCATCGAGTTCGCCGTGCGGTAACGGCCGCTACTTGATTGCTTGATTCACCAAGTCGTCGAGACGATCGATCTCTTGAATCGTCTCCGGATCGAGGGTCCACCCCAGGGGCCCTCGGCGGCGCTCGCTCTGGAAGATGCCGTGCTTGCGTAACAAGTACTTTTCCACGGCCAAGAATCCATCCAACCCCGCTTGAATCTGGATGGCCACCATCGCGCACACCGGCAGGTACGCTCGGTAAACCGCTGCATTGTCGCCCCGCGCGAGTGCCTTCCAAATGAACACCTGCGCCGCGATCATCTCCATCCCTGGCATCGTTCCGGCAATGCCGCGGCGATAACAATCGACCAGGTGAATCCCGCCGCTTCCATCGAAGATCCGCGCCTGCCCCGCCGTCGCATCGCGCAGCGTCGAGACGCTCGGCCCGATGGGCTGCGCTTCCGGCTTGAAAACGATTTTCTCGTTGCCATAGCGATCGAGCAGCGTCCGGTACACCGACATCGGAATCGATTGCCCCACGTAGCCCGACGCATCCTGCACGATCACGGGAATCTCGATCGCGTCGGCCAATGCGATGTAGTGGCTCGCCAGCGCATCGGCCCCCAAGCGGACCGTGGTAGGCGGCGGGACCATCACCGCATCGCATCCCAACTGCTGCGCTTCGCGCGCCAAGGCAATCGTTTGTTTGGTGCTCTCCGAGCCCACGCCGGCGAACACACTGCCGCGTCCGGCCGTGAACTCCACCGCCATTCGCGTCAAATCGCAACGCTCGTCGGCCGAAAGCCGCAGCAACTCCGAAACCATCCCGGTCCCCACGCCATCGATCCCGGCCGCAAAGCCGTGGTCGATCTCGCGCTTCAAATCGTCGGCGCAAATCGCGTCGTGGTCGTCGAAAGGGGTTTGCAGAATTCCAAGAACACCGTGAAGACGTTTAGGCATAGGGGGCGATCGGCCTGAAAAGGTGAGAATGTCGCGAGGTGGGTCGCCCGACATTCTGCCTTGTTTCGGATCACGTGTCCATTTGCGGTAGGAACACAAACGTCGCGGTCAATCGATCGTCGCTGGTGCGAATTTTCTTTCCCCAGCGACACTGTTTTGAGGCCACGCCCACGCGGTGGATGCCCGTCGCGCGCCACCACGCGCTGGCCCGGCAATGCGCCAACACCGCCGGATGGCTGGCGCGGATCGAGCAGCGAAAGCCCGCGGCAGTCTCAAGGCGGCAAACCTCGTCGGCCAGTTGCATGCCGATGCCGAGCCCTTGCGCCTCCGGCACCACAACCAAACGCGAAATCCGTTTTTGCCCTGGCTTCCCCCAAATGCCGACCGTCGCACAAAACGCCAACGGACGATTTCTCCACGACGCGACATAACACGTCGCCCCGCGCGGAAGCTCGCCGCTCAAATAGTGGTGCCTGGCGAACGCCGCCCAAATGCTTTGCGGCGCTCTCTCGATTCTCCAACGCATCGGCGCCGCAGGTCGTGGAGGTTTCGTCGAGACTTTGCCGCTCGCCAAATCGAGCGTCCAATCGGGGCGAAGCCACGGCAGCACGTCGCTGTGGCAAGTAACGGCCACCAGTCGAATGTCGAACGTGCCGCTGCGAATCGCTTTCGCCAGCGCCGTCGCAGCCGAGCGAGCCGTCAGGCGATCGACTGACGATGTGAACTCGTCGACGACAACCAGCGGCGATGTTTCACCGCGGTGCTTCGCACTCGCAATTCTCAAAGCCAAACTGGCGCGAAACTGCTCGCCGCACGATAATACGCAAAACGGCTTGAGCCACGCCGGCGGGCTATTGAGCCCCACAGCAGCCAGCAACCGCAACAATCGCTTGATCGGCATTGCGGGAAAAGCGTCGACAACGGCTCGCTCGAGTGGCCATGCGACTCTGCGTTCCACGTCAGCAGCCGGTGGGCCAAACAGGTTCCTCGCGACACTCGTCTTGCCCGCGCCGGAAGGGCCCACAATTGCGGCGATTTTCCAGGCCGATTCGAGCGGCGGCCGCTCGTACGACACGTTGGTCGTAAGCTGCTCTGTCCATGGAATATCGAACATGCCGGCCAATTGCGCGGCGCGAAATGATTCGACGAGTGGCGTCGAAAGCTCGAGCGAAATCGTTTCTGCCCGATTGCATTTCATAGAACCAACAATCGCACGCGGTGCTTTTTGCGAAGCTGTTGAAAAAGCCTCTTTTGTTCGTTTTCATCGCGGCATGTCACGACGATCTGGTAGATATTCGGCGAAACAGTTCGTTCCAAGCGCGCACGTTCAGGCACGTTTGCGGGATGCCGAGTCTCACCGGCGGCGTAATCTTTTTTTCCACTCACAGCAGTGGTTCCCTTAAACGGTTTTGATGATGTCGCTTTTTTCACGTCGCGGCGAATCCAAGACAGGACGACAACTCGCAATGCAGTGCTGCCGAATTGCACGAGAATGACGAGACTTTTTTCGCCGGAAGTCTATACAAACGTCTACATCCCTTGTGGATAACTGTTGAAGAGTCGCGCCAAGTAATTCACCGAAATCGGAAGGCCCTTTTGGGGGGCTTTTTCCCTCCCAAAATTTCGCCACACCTTTCCCAAGAAAACCCTTCCGCTCTCGCGCGATGCCGACTATCGTGTGTGCCGAAGGGGAATGCCACATGGCAAAGAAGAAATCCGCCAAAAAAGCCGCCTCGAAGAAGTCGACTCCTGCAAAAGCAAAAACGAGTTCCACTAAGACTCGGGGTGCCAAAAAGTCGGCCCCCAAAGCGGCTGCAAGCGCAGATCGTTCGGCACGGAAAGAGCCTTATTCGGTGGACCGGATCGAGAAGGTCGTCGACCGCATGCGCGACCAGGCCGCGCGGCTCTCGCAACTCGTCCGCGCCATGAACGACGGCAAAGTCGACGAAATCGTCATCGACGGCCACGCGATGCTCCTTCGCGGATTGAATCAAATCGACAATTTCGCCGACAACGCCTCGCGCAGCCTCCGCGAAGCAAAAGCCGACGGCAAAACCCGCTAGGGTTAGAGCCGCAAATTTGAGTCGACATCGGGACGCCGCCTTGCGCGTCCCGTTTCTTTTTCAGGTCGGATTTCTTCACAAATCCCTCGCGCCACGCGGTACGCTGTTGCTCAATCGTCTTACGACTTTCGAGAGACTGCCATCATGAATCGCTGGTGTTTCCCACTCGTCCTCGCCGCACTCGCGATGCACCAATCGGCCCACGGTGCGGAACTGGTCAAATCAGATACCGCCAAGCCCGACATTACGGCCACGTTTTCCATCGTCGCCGTCGATCCCGACACCGGCATCTGTGGCGCAGCGGTGGCCAGCAAGTATCCCGAAGTCGGCCGCCTTGTACCGTACGTGCGAGCCGATGTCGGCGCGTTCTGCACACAGCATCACCACGTTCCCAAGTGGGGCGAACCAGCCCTCGACATGCTCCAGAGGGGGACGCGTCCCGACGTTGTGCTTTGCGACTTGATCAAAAACGACAAGGACGCCGAACTGCGACAACTGGCCATCATCGATATGCAAGGCCGTGCCGCCGTGCACAACCCATCGGCCGCTCCCGAAGGAAGCCGCTACTGGGGTGCAATCTCCGGCCGCTTCTACAGCTGCCAGGGAAACACGCTCACCGGTCGCGAGGTTCTGGTCGCCATGTCGACCGCCTACGAGGAAACCGAAGGCAGCCTGGCCGATCGCCTGCTGGCTGCGCTGCTCGCCGGCGATTGCGCCGGAGGTGACCATCGCGGACGGCTGGCATCCGGAATCCGTGTCGCCAAAAAAGGAGTCCAAGGGTATTGGCTCGAACTCTACGTCGACAAGAGCGATGACGCCGTGATCGAGCTGGCGGAAAAATATGCCGAGCTCGAACACGAGGCCAAAGGCTCTTGGCCAGGCGGCAAGAGTCCATTCCAACATCCCTGCGCCGACCGTCCCGCGCCCAAAGCACCTCGCCCGTAACGTCGTCGCGATCTCAATTCGCGTCAAGAACCTCCAGCCAGCGTCGCTTCCGCCGGCACCGTTGGGGCATGGCCGTTGGTGGGCTCGGGTTGGCTGGCAACCCATCCCACGTCCGTAACAACGACAGGCGTTTTCGGCTCTTCGAGTGGATCGACATCCGAATCGTGCAGGTGTTGCTCGGCCTGAGCCCGTCCAAAGAGCCAAAACAGGGCAGGGTGGACAAAGAAGTCGAGCAGCGTCGAACTAATCAGCCCTCCCAAGATCACAGTAGCCACCGGGTGAAGAATCTCCTTCCCCGGTTCGCCGGCGGCCATCACCAGCGGAATCAATGCGATGCCGGCCGTGAGCGCCGTCATTAGCATGGGCGCCAAGCGCTCCTTGCCGGCCCGCTCAATCATCTGCGGCGTGAATGCCTCGCCTTCGTATCGCACCAGGTGCAGGTAATGGGCAATCAACAAAATGCCGTTGCGACTGGCGATCCCCGAAAGAGAAATGAAGCCCACCATACTGGCCACCGAAAGCGATTGCCCGGTGATCACCAGCGCAGCCACAGCGCCAATCGCAGCCATCGGCAGGGCCGTGAGGACCTGTAGCGACAGGTTCACCGAGTGAAACAGCGAGAACAGCGCGAAGAACATTCCCCCCAGCGACAGCAGGCCGAGGAGCAAAATCATCCGCGTCGCTTCCTGCTGGCTCTCGAATTGCCCGCTGTAGACAAAAAAGTATCCGGTCGGCAGCGTTTTGCGCATCGGATCGAGCTTGGCTTGAATTCCTTCAAGCGCGTCTGAAAGCGATACCCCTTCTTTCACGTTGCACTGCACGATGATCCGGCGACGAACGTTTTCTCGATTGACCGTATTGGGACCGCTCCCCAACGCAATCTCGGCCACGGTTTGCAGCGATGTCTTACCGCCCGTGGGCAAATTGATCGAGAGCCGCTTGAGCTTCTCAACGTCGTTGCGGAAATCGTCATCCAACCGCACGACAAGATCGAACTTCCGCTCGCTCTGGTATACCTCGCTCACCGTCTGGCCGTTCATCGCCGTTTCGATGAAGTGATTCACGTCGTCGACAGTCAAGCCAAGCTGCGCCAGCTTCTCGCGCCGCACCTTGATTTGCAGCTGCGGAACTTCGCTTTGTTGTTCCACGCGCAAATCGGCCAGGCCCGGAACGTCGGCGATCGCGGCCTTCATCTGGTCGGCGATCCGCCGTAGTTTGTGGAGGTCATCGCCGTAGAGCTTGATGCCGATCTTCGCTTTCACGCCCGAAAGCATCTCGGAAATCATGTGCTGCATCGGTTGTTCGACGGCGCTCACCACGCCGGCTACTTTGCTCACCTCGCCGCGAATTTCCTCGACAATTTCCTCGCGCGTCCGCCCGCTTTTGGGATCAAAACTGATGATCGTTTCCGAGACGTTCACGCCGTCCGCGTGTTCGTCGAGTTCCGCACGGCCGGTCCGCCTTCCAAAGTGAAGGACGCCCGGCACCGCCGCGATCCGTTCGTCCACCATATGGCCAATCCGATTGGACTCGCGCAGCGAGATTCCAGGCGGAAGAACCACATTCAGCTGAGCCGTTCCTTCGTTGAACGGCGGCAGAAAGTCTTTGCCCATATTCCACGCGACCACGCCCGCCAGTCCAACCGCCAGCGCGACGGCTGTCAGAATTTGCCACGGGAAGGCCAGGCTAAAGCGAATCACGTACCCGGCGATCCACTGCAGGAACCGCAGCAGGATGCCTTCCTTTTCATGCTCCGTAGAGGGAGCATTCGGCAACAGCCAGTACGAAAGGACCGGCGTAACCGTCAGCGAAACCACCAGGCTGGCAATGATCGAAACGATGTACGCCACCCCCAGCGGCGTGAACAATCTGCCTTCCATGCCGTTGAGCGCAAACAAGGGAACGAACACCAGCACGACTAAGATCGTGCTGAAGACAATCGAGTTCCGCACTTCGCTGCTGGCCTCGTACACCACGCGAAGCGGATGCTTGGGCGACCCGGCCGCTCGATTCTCGCGCAGCCGGCGGAAGATGTTTTCGACGTCGACAATGGCATCGTCCACCAACTCGCCAATGGCTACAGCCAAGCCGCCTAGCGTCATGGTGTTGATCGACATCCCCATCGCCTTGAAAACCAGGGCTGTCGCCACCAGCGAGAGAGGAATGGCCGTCAACGTAATGAACGTGGTGCGAAAGTTCAGCAAGAACAAAAACAGCACGATCACGACTAAGATGCCGCCGTCGCGAAGGGCCTCGATCACGTTATCGATGCTTCGATCGATGAACTCTTTCTGCTGGTAGATCTCGCGATTGATTTTGACATCCGCCGGCAGAGACGCCTGCAAGTCGTCGAGGGCCGCCATCACATCGGTCGTGAGTTGCCGCGTATCGGCACCGGGTTGCTTGGTGATCACCATCAGCACGCCCGGACGGCCGCTGATGCTGGCCTCGCCACGCTTATACTGCGGCCGTTCAACAATTCTCGCCACCTGGTTGAGTAGCACTGGCCGGTCTTCGGCGGGCTTGATGACGACGTTCTGCAAATCGTCGATCGACGTGATCCGCCCCAGCGACCGGACCATCAACTCTTGCGAGCCCGATTCGACAAAGCCCCCGGTGGCGTTGGTATTGCTGGCGCGGACCGCTTTTTCGACGTCGCCCAGCGTGATCTCGTATTTGAGCAGTTGTTCGGCATCGACCAACACTTGATATTGCTTCCGCCCACCACCTGCCGCCGTCACTTGAGCCACACCCGGCACCGTGAGGAGCCTTTGGCGAATAACCCAGTCGGCATAGGTGCGGATCGCCATCGGATCGGTTTCGCCGGTCTCGCTGTACACGCCGATGTGAATCACTTGCCCCATCAACGACGAAATGGGGGCCAGCACCGGATTGGCCTCTTGCGGCATGCGACTCGCCGCCAGCGCCACCTTCTCGGCCACGACTTGCCGGGCAATGTAGATGTTCATTCCCCAATCGAATTCGACTTGCACGATCGACAGGCCAATCTGCGATTGGCTGCGAACCGCTTGCACGCCCGTCGCGCCGTTCAAAGCTGCTTCGAGAGGAAACGAAATGAGCTGTTCCACCTCTTCCGGCGCCAGCCCGTGCGCCTCGGTCATGATGGTTACGCGCGGCCGATTGAGATCGGGAAAAACGTCGATGGGCAATTGCCGCATGACCACCGCGCCGTAAACCAACAGCGCCAGCGCCGCGACAATCGTGATCGCCCGGTATCGCAACGAAGTCTTAATGATGAAGTCGAGCATGGAAGTTGAGCCCGCGAGGGTTGAGTGAGAATGAGCAGCCGGATTAGTGGTTGTGGCCTTCATGGGGATCGACCCCACCACCGGACTGATTCTTGATGGCCAAATGCAGCTGCTGCGCGCTGCTGATCGCCACGACTTTGCCGGGCGCAACTTGCTCGCTGGGCGTAATCACCACCCACAACGGATCGCGATACTCAACCTTGACCGCTCTGCGATCAAAATGCTTGCCGTGAATGAGAAACACATACGTCTCGACGCCATCGACCGCAACGGCCTCGGTCGGCAGAACAAGCTTGTTCTCCCAACGCTCGACCGGCACGCGCAGGACCACGCGCTGCCCCGGCTTGTAACGCCACTGCGCGAACGTGCGATCTTTCTTCGAGCCATCCAGCAACTCGTTGGGCAGCGCCACATAAACGTGCGCGGTGCGCGTGGCCGCATCGATCTGGTTCGAGACGTACTGAATCCGCAGGTTGTCGACGAGTTGGGTCTTGCCTCCCTTCGTTTCCAACACGGCGGCGACGGTCCGCTCGTCGGCTACGGCTTGCGACACGGCATCGACGTCGTGCTCGAAGGCTTGCCCCTCGATCATCAATTCCGAGTAGTCGGAGAGAACCGACAGTTGCGTTCCCATCGGGACCGCCTGTCCCTGTTCGACTTCGATCCGCTGGATTTGCAGCGGCAAATCTGCCTCGCGCTGGTCGCCCGTGGCGTCGGCGATGGGGGCTCGCACCACCATCGTCGCCAGGAGCTTTCGCGTGCGAACAATGTTGTCGATTTGTTCGTCGCTCAGGCCGTGCAGCAGCAAAGCCTGGCGCTGCGCCCGCATCACTCCCTCTTGGCGATCCTTTTCGTATTGCCGTTCGAGCAGCGCCTTCCCCGCGACCGCACCCGACTTGCTGATCGATTCAAGCCGGTCCAGTTCTTTCTGCACGACATCGATTTCCAAAATCGTCTTAAGGAAGTCCGATTGCGATTGAACCAGGTCCTCTTGGGTGAGGCGGACTTCGAACAGCGGCTCGCCCGGCGTGACCGTTTCCCCTTCCAAATGGAGAATCTTGGTCACGATCCCCGTCAGGGGCGAAACAACGGCCAGCCGCGAGCGCCCGCGAACCTCGACGACGACGCTCGGCAGCGAGACGCTCCGCTCGAATGATTGCAACTTGAGCTGCCCGATCTTCATCCCGACACTGGCCTGCGCCTCAGCCGAAAGCTCGAGCGACTCCGACTGCGGATGAGCCTCCGTATCAGGAATGTGCTCGTGACCAGCATGATCGTGCCCGGCATGGCCGTGTTCGCCGTGGTCGTGCCCGCCGTGATCGTGGCCATCGTGGCCGCCGTCGTCCCCTCCGTGCGAATCGTGATCGTGGTCCTCCTCGCCTGTCCCGCCGCGGGCGACAAACTTCTTCAGCGCCGGCTGCCATTGCGGATAGGTGATCGCGGCGATGATCACGATCGCCGCAAAGACAGCGATCGAGATCCAGCGACCGTAGTCGATTCGAGTACTAAGGTTGGTCGAAACAGCCTGAGTCATGACGAGACTCCCGCGAAAAGCGAGTGAACGGGTGCGATGTGTTTCAAGAAATGGGACAACGATAGACCGGCAATCGATCCAAGAATCACGGCACGATATTCAGTCCGCGCACGTTCTAGAGCGATCGCCGCAGCGATTTGGGAAGAGTCCCAATCAAGAAAGAAATGCGCCTAGGCCGCGGTAACAGTCGCCGCGCGTTCTGATGTGGTAGTTGTGCGCTACGTCGCAAGCAAAAGGCTCGGACGATCCCAGTCGCTCGCAAGCGACGATGATCAGGCCGTCCAAAACCGCCACCGGAGCTTTGATCGCGCCCCAGTGTTGATAACCGGCCGTCAGCGTCGCCGAGCTATGCGAATCGTGAAAATCGTTGTGCGGGCAGCTGGAATCTGTCGGCGCCTGAGGCGTGCTCTGCTCGGCGGTGCAATCGTCGGCGCCGCAATGGTCGGCGACTTGGTCGTCCAGATCGTGATGATGATGGTGGCCGCAATCGTGATGGATGTGCTTCGCCGCGCTGGCAGTCGTCGCTGGCGACTGGCAATGCGCGTGCAAGCAATCGCCTACCGTGTAATGGTAGACCATCGCGCAACACGTTAGCAGTGCGACGATATCTTTCACAGAAGCGACATTCCTCAGAGACGGACCCGCGCATCGCCCGATGCTATCGATAGTATCGGCATGCTCGATCCAATTCCTGAATTGTTGAACTCACTTGACGCCCCGTCAAGGCGAATCAATCCAACAAGGCCCCAGTTCAGCGCGCTCGAAAACTCGATTTTTGCGGGTCGAGATGCGTTATGCCCCTTTTTCCGGTGAGCCGGCGCCTAATTGCAATCGCTTTGCAATGGCGTTCTTCATCCACTCTTCTCCCTCCAGGAAGCCGATATCGATCTCGACCGCCCACAGAGGAACCTCGCCTAAGCGGGTATGGGTCGTCTTCACCAGGTCCTTGGCGGTACACAAAACAACGTCAGCGCGGCCGGCTTGGGCCTGCTCGGCCAGTCGCGCGAAATCGTTCTCTCCATAGCGATGATGGTCTGGGAACTCTTTCAATTCCCATGACGAAAGCGCAAGTCCCGCCAGTGTTTGGCGAAAGCCCGCCGGATTCCCCAAGCCGCAGAAGGCGAGAGCTCGCTTGCCAGCCAACCATTCCAGCGGTTGTGTCGCGCCGTCATTTTGCACGAGCCCCATCGGACGGTGAGCAATGACTCCCCACCCGGCACGCGGCGCCAGCGATGCCACCCGCGCGCGAATCGCCAAGCGTTCCTGTTCCGACAGTAAGTCGCCTCGCGAAAGCAAAACCACATCCGCGCGAGCCAATCCTTCCACCGGTTCACGCAGCGTTCCCCGCGGCAGCACATGGTCGAAGCCAAACGGTTCCAGCGCGTCGAGGATCACAATATCGAGGTCGCGGGCAATCCGCCGATGCTGAAAGGCATCGTCCAAAACGAGCACCGCATTCGGCATCTCGGCCAGCGCCGCCTGCGCGGCCGCGACGCGATCGGCATTTTGCCAGTGCCTCACGCCAGGCAGACGTCGCGCGAGCTCCAGTCCCTCATCGTTCAACTTGCCGTTTTGCCCACCGTAACCGCGACTAATCAAAACGGGCGTGCGTTCCTGCGAGCGAACGTAGTTAGCCACCCATGCCACCAGCGGCGTCTTGCCGACTCCTCCCACCGTGAGATTGCCAATCGAAATCACGGGTGCCGCAACCCGCGTGACCGGCGCGGCGCCCGAATCGAACCGCAAGTTGCGCCGCCGCGCGAACCAGCGCACGACCGGTTCCACGCATCCGGCGACAAACCGGAACCCCACCGCCGCCACATCACGGCGCCGGCCTGAGACGATTTCGCGAAATGCGGAAGGGGAAAACATGGAAAAAGCGACCTACGCGTTGCCGCCGTGCGCGATAAGCCGGCCAATGCCAGCGGCGAAACGAGTTACAATACAGGCTTCGGACTGCGGGCGTCAGGTGATTCCCAAAGTCTCCCGCCCCCGTTCTATTTTCTCGTTCTGTTTTCTAGAAGCCCATGCCTAGCACTCTCGACGATCTTCAAGTTGCCGCAACCAAGGGTGGGGCCGCCGCGTCGCTTGACGCTTTGGCCGCCCGCTATCGCAGCGAAAACAAGTACCACGAGCTCTTTGAAGTCCTCAAGCTGAAGCTGCGGCTGAATCTCGGTCTCCCTCTCTTTCCGGGCGACCAAGCGAGCGACGATCTGCCTGAAGACGTGCGCGACAAACTCGAAGATGGCCTCCTGGCCGCCTGCCGCGAAGTTGGCGAGTCGCTCTTGAAGCAAGGCAAAATCCGCGAAGGCTGGATGTACCTGCGGCCGGTCGGCGATCGTTCGATTGCCGCGAAACTGATCGCAGGTGTTCAGTGCGACGAAGACAACTACCAAGACTTAATCGAAGTGCTGCTGCACGAGGGGGTCGATCCCGCCCGCGGTTTCGGGCTGCTGCTCCAGCAAAACGGAGTCTGCAACGCCGTTACCACGTTCGACCAGATGATGCACCAGCGTTCGAAGGTCGAACGTCAAGGTGCCGCCACGCTGCTGCTCGATCGGCTCTACGACGACCTGACGGCGAACTTGAAACACGATATTCAAAAGCAGCAAGGCCAGCCGCCGAAAGAAACATCCATCAAAGGACTGATCGCCGATCGCGAGTGGCTCCTCAATGATGGCGCGTACCACATCGACACCACGCACTTAGGCGCGGTGGTTCGATTTGCTCGCGTGCTCGACGACAAAGAGAAGTTGGCCAAGGCGCTCGACCTCACCGAGTACGGCCGCCGCCTGTCGCAGCCCTTGCAATACGCGGGCGACGAACCCTTCGCCGACAACTTCCCGGCACACAACCTGTTCTTCAACGCGTTGCTGGGGAACGACGTCGATGCCGCCGTCAAATACTTTGGCGACAAGGCGCGGATGATCGACCCGAACTATCACGGCTCCAACTGCATCGAAACCTACATCGAACTCCTCAGCCGCGTGGGGCGGCACAAGGAAGCGCTCAACGAGGCGCTAGCTCTCATGCCCGAGAAGACCCCCAGCGCGGCCTATGCACCGCTCCTGATCGACTTGTGCCAGAAGACAGGCGACTTCGCGCCGATGATCGAGTTCTGCCGCAAGCGGGACGATGCCTTGGGTTTTGTGGCAGCACTGGCAGGCGGCGCCGTGGGCAATAAGTAGCATTTAGACAGTAGAAGGTAGAGGGAAAGCAGAGAGCATGGCGGCGTTCGAGCATCACATCTTTATTTGCATCAACCAGCGCGAACCCGGTCACAAGCGGGGCAGCTGCAACGCCGACGGATCGGAAAAGCTCCGCGACGCCTTCAAAAAAGAAGTCGAGCGCCGCGGCCTCAAGCCGCAAGTACGAGCCAACGCCTGCGCCTGCCTCGACCAATGCGAGCTGGGTCCCACGGTGGTGATCTACCCGCAAGGCATCTGGTACGGCCGCGTGACGGTCGAAGACGTGCCGCGGATCGTGGAAGAAACCATCGTCGGCGGGAGAATTATCCCCGAACTTCAAATCCCCAACGAGTTGCTGAACACCAAGCGCGGCTGGCCGAGTTCAAGCTAAACGAACGGTACGCGTTGAGAGCGACGGATGAAGAATCCTGCGACGTTTTCGTTGTTGATTTCGTTGCTAGGATTCGTATGGGCAATCGTCTGCGAATTCGCCGCATTCAAGCTTTCCAACGGCGACCGGATTTCGCCGCCAATCGCATTTTGGCTGCGCCAAGCCGGATGGATTGGATTTGGGATCGCGACACTTGTTGCTGTCGTGCAGTCTTGGGTTTGATGAAATTGCCAGCAACGGCCAAAACGCCCCTGCGTTGACCGCTCGAATAAAGGCGAAGAGATCGCGAATTTGACACCCGCAACGGGCTCAGCGAACATGAGGATGGCATTCCTCCGTCCCGTCCGAGAAACGCATGTCGCGCAGGCCCCCCGCGAGTTCCGCCGATTACATGATTGTCGCCATTAACCCGGCGCTGATCATGCTGCTCGTTGGCAGCGTTCTCTTTTTCCTCTGCGAAGTCTTTTACCGCGGGCAATACGAAGGGCGCCTCACGTTTATCTGCGCGATGTATGTGATGGGCATCGTTGCCGTCAGCCGCATCTCGATGGAAGAAGGGGCTGGATACGCCGCGGGATTCGGCGCGCCGTTGGCCGGCGTTGTTTATCTCGCGTTCAACACGTTCGTCACGTTTCACGGACCACTGGCTGCGATGAGTCCGTTGCTCAACGCGGTCTTTCTCCTCTTCACCTGGTGGCTGGCTTACAGGCTGACGTGGGACTGCACGTTGCTCGACGACAACGTCGACGCTTCGGGGCAAGGGCTGCTCGAGGCCGCGGGATTCGATGTCGTCGACGGAGCCCCCGCAAGCGGTGAAACGCCTCAAGCGAACAATGCCTCAGCGGCGGTGCCGCCTCCGCCCGAACGAACGGCCGGACCAATGAACGCGGCCGAAAAGCTGTTATTCGAGAAAGAGAAGTACGAGCGCGAGCGGCTCGACGAACCGTCGTTCATCCAAAAGTGGTTCGAAGCCGATCGCCGTCCGCGCGCCCAAGGCGTTTGGGTGCTGTGGTTCGCCGCGATCGCACTGCCTATCTTTGGCGTGATGCAGTGGTTCGTCCCCTCGTCGGAATGGGGGTCGCGCGTTTGGTGTTTGCAATTGCTCCTGGTGTATGTCGGCTCGTCGCTCGCTCTTTTGCTCAACACCAGCTTCCTCTCGCTGCGGCGTTACTTGCGGCAACGCAAGCTCGAAATGCCCCTCGAAATGGCCGGCGTCTGGATGATCGTAGGCGCCGTGCTCATCGGTGGCGTGATGCTCTTTTGCCTGGTGCTACCGCGGCCCGGCGCAGAAGTCGCCATCAGCCAGCCACCCATCACGTTCGGCAACTCGGGCCTGACTCCGTCGCGCTGGGGCATCGGCAACGACGGCAACAAACAACAAGGCGGCTCGGGCCAAGCGGAGCCGAACCAACAACAAGGATCGTCCCCCGGTAATCAAAGCTCCGGACAGAACGCGTCGCAAAGCTCCTCCACACAAGGTTCCCAGCCCTCAGGTTCCCAATCGTCAGGCTCTCAGAAGTCGGGCTCCCAATCGTCTGGATCGCAATCTTCGGGGTCACAATCTTCGGGCTCTAAATCGCAAACCCCACAACCGTCCGGCAGCTCGTCGCAGAATCCGCCGCCACAATCAAATTCCAACAACTCCACCAACGGGCAAAAGTCGGAACAGTCGTCGGGCCAAAATCAGCAACCCGCGCAAAACCAACAACAAAGTTCAAGTCAAACAAGCCCCGGCCAACAGACCTCCGGCCAATCGCCAAACAAGGCGCCATCGAATCCATCGAACTCCGGCCAGCAGCCGATGCCCGGCTCAAATTCATCACAACCCAATTCATCACAACCGAGCTCGTCGCAGCCCAATTCCGGCGGCAAGTCACCGGAAGGCGGATCGAAAGCGCCGAATTCCCAAGCTGGCGACAAGAGCGGAGAAAAGTCGCCGTCGAGTCAGGCGAGCGGCAACAACTCAAACAAGTCCTCGAGCGATCCATCGAAAGGCGATCCGTCGAAGGGAGATCCCTCCAAAGGCGATCCCGCGAAGAGCGATCCGTCAAAGGCCAACTTCGAAGGGGAGAAAGTTCCGTCCAAGACGGGCAACACCGCCAACAAGTCGCCCGAGGCAAGCAAGACTTCGCAAAATGATCCCGCCAAGGGAAATCAAAACAACAACTCAAACTCGAGGGGCGGCGGCTCATCGCAAAACACCGCCTCGCAGCCGCAGAAATCGAATCCGCAATCATCCTCCGGTTCGTCGTCGCCTCCAACGCCGCCGCGCCAGTCGAACTTCCGTCTCCCCTCCGTTCAAATCCCCGCGTCACTGGGCAACATCCTGAAGCTGTTGCTCTGGGCAGCGATTGCCGTTGGAATCGTCTACTGCATCATTCGCTATCGCGAACAACTCATCGCCGCCTGGAAACAGTTGCTCGACGAACTCGCGAAGCTCTGGGCAAGGCTCTTTGGAGGAAGCGACGAAGATGCGGCCGCTGCCGAAGCTGCGGCCACCAAAGCCGTCGTGCCGCCGCGGCCATTTGCGTCCTACATGAATCCATTCACCTCGGGACTTGCCGCGCGGATGCCGCCGCCTCAGCTCATGGGGCACACCTTAGGCGCAGCGGAAGCCTTTGGCCGCGAGCGCGGCTTTCCGCGAGACGAAAGCGAGACGCCGCACGAGTATCTGGCGAGACTCTTCCAACAGTCGCCCGAAGCCGTGCAACTGGCGATGGCCTTTGCCGAAACCTACGGGCAAGTCGCCTTCGGAAAAGGTGCGCCGCCGCAACAAGCGCACGCAACATCCAAACACCTATGGCAAGTGATGAGCAGCACGCCGCCGCCACCGCCTCCCATGGCTAACCGCCCGGAACTTCAAACGGCCCAGAGGTGAGTTCCCTTACGGTAGAGCACTTGCTCTAGCAGTTCGGGCGTACCGCGTGGCCCTTCAAAGTGCCACAGGTCGTGAGTCGGAACGTGCTCTGGCGCCAGCGGCCACGCGTCGAATGGATCGAAGCCGAGGGCATCGGCCAGCTTGCGCGAGTTCATCGTCACGTCGCCGGCTCGCGGTGGCATCGGCCCCGCTTCGTGCCGCAAGCATCCCTTCAAATCTTGCGGACGATAGCCCCCCACGCGATTGACGATCTGGCCGATTTGGTACAGCGACAGTCGTCGCGGCCCGCCCGCGTGGAATACGCCCGAGATGTCGCTGGTGAGCGCCGCCTCGAACACGCCATTGAGGCACTCGGTGTAAGTGGGCGTGCGAACCTCGTCGAAATAGAGCGTCGCCGGCTTGTTTTGTTTGAACCGCGATTGAATCCAGTCGATCGCCCCAGCATGCCCATTGAAGCTCGGGCCCATCGGCAGCGAGATCCGCAGCACGCACGCTCCCGGGCATCGGCTCAGGATCAGTTGCTCCCCTTCGGCCATCGTTTGCCCGTAAATCGTGACCGGATCGGTGGGGTCGTCTTCCAGATAGCCGCCCCCGTCGCGGCCGGCGTAAACCAAATCGATCGAAACATGCACCATCCGGACGTC
>CAZWSX010000014.1:0-186503 GCA_964636985.1 uncultured Pirellulaceae bacterium
TTCCGTTGGCCGTAGATTACGATGTGAAGAGAATTTTTCAACGGGCTGCTAGATGCGCTCTTTAGGAAGCACCGTCTTACTCTTGGTGTTCCAATGGAAAGCCGAGTCAAGACTTGGGTTTCAATTGCGGAAAAGCTCGAACGTCGGGGTCTTGATCTAGAAGGCATTTGCGCGCTTTCAGATTTCATCGGTGTTCGTACCATCCTTCTCTTCCGTACTGACTTGATGAAAGCTCTCGATTTGGTCCGGGAACATTTCGACGTCTTTTCGAACGAGAATACGGGTGAGCGGTTGAGCGATTCGGAATTTGGATATCAGTCGCAGCATCTGCTGATGCGGATACCGGAAGCGTGGCAGAAATTGCCGACAATGGAAGGACTACGCGACTTTTCAATTGAATTGCAGGTTCGAACGTTAGCACAACATATCTGGGCTGCCGCCTCCCATAAATTGCAATATAAACAGGAGGCGGGCGTTCCGCGCCCCGTGCGGCGATCGATTAACCGAGTCGCAGCCTTGTTGGAAACGGTCGATCTTGAATTTGAGCGGGTCTTGGAAGAACGGAAAATCTATGCCGATCAAGTGCCAGCACCGGACGAGCCTCTCAATGTCGACAACCTGGCTGCGCTCCTGGACGAGATGTTGCCTTCTGCGAATAAGAAAGAGCCGGAACCTTACGAAGATCTTCTAGAGGACTTAACCAAGTTCGGTATCAAGACCACTGGCCAGTTGCGAGCGATATTATCGCGCCGACTCGAGGCTACCCTTAAGCACGACAGCGAAGCTGTCAAGGAATATGCAAATAATCCTTCGTTTGCCGAAGAACGCCGTTCGCGAGGTGTCTATTTCGCACACGTTGGCCTCGTGCGAGTCTCACTCCAGTCCGAGTTCGGCGATACGAAGTATTTCGCAATCATGAGGTCGCAAGTTCGTAAGAGATCCAAACGCAAGCGGAGCACACGTACGAAGAAAAAATGAACATTGTGCTGGGCACCCCATCACAGATTCTTGAACAATTCGCAATAACTTACGGGCCTTGGACAAATATCGACGGCCCCCTTACGCTACTCCGCATCCTCAGGCGGCGCGAATCCGCGCCGCATCGTGTTTTCTGTAACCGTTCGCGGCAACACGAATTGCAGCAAGTAGTCGGGTCCGCCGGCCTTGCTGCCGATGCCCGAGAGTTTGTAGCCGCCGAACGGCTGCCTTCCGACGAGCGCGCCGGTGATGGGGCGATTGAGATACAAATTGCCCACCTGAAATTCTCGGCGGGCCCGATCGAGATGGAGCGGACTGCGCGAGAAGAGTCCGCCTGTGAGCGCGTATTCGGTTCCGTTGGCCATCGCCAGCGCTTCGTCGAAGTTCTTCGCCTTGAGCACGGCCAGCACCGGTCCGAAGACTTCTTCCTGAGCCAACCGCGACGTCGGCGAAACGTCGGCAAAGATGTGCGGCCCTACGAAGTAACCTTGCTGAGCCAGTGGACCCACGTCGACGGCCAGAACCTCACGCCCTTCCATGCGACCCAGTTCGATATAGCGGCGGACCTTGGCGAGCGATTCGTCGTCGATCACCGGACCAATCTGTGTTCCTGGCTCCAACGAGGGACCGACCTGGAGACCTTTCGCCGACTCGGTGAGTCGATTGATGAACGTGTCGTAGACGTCTTCCAGGACGATCGCCCGGCTGCAGGCAGAGCACTTTTGCCCTTGGAAGCCGAACGCGCTTTTCACAACGCCGAGCACGGCCTCGTCGAGGTCGGCGTCGTCGTCGACGATGATGGCGTTCTTGCCCCCCATCTCGGCGATCACGCGCTTCACCATTGGCAAACGCGACGAGAGTTCCGCCGCCTTGGCGTTGATCGCCAGACCCACGTTACGCGAGCCCGTAAAGGCGATCAGGGCAACCAGCGGATGCTCGACGAGCGCGCGGCCGGCGACTTCTCCTTCGCCTGGACAAAAATGGAGGACGTTCGGCGGAACTCCAGCCTCGTGCAGAATTTCAACCAGTAGCGCGGCATTAACCGTCGATTGTTCGGCTGGCTTCACGATGGCCGTGTTGCCGGTGGCGAGCGCGGCGGCAGTCATCCCGGTCACGATGGCTAGCGGAAAATTCCACGGCGAGATGATGCCGGCCACGCCGCGCGGGATGTACTCGAAGCGGTTCTCCTCGCCTGGAACGTCGGCGCCGTGCTGCTTCTGCAAAGCGACGGCTTGATCTCCGTAATACTTCAAAAAGTCGATGGCCTCGTCAACGTCGGCCGTTGCTTCGCGGCGCGTCTTGCCGCATTCGTAGATCTGCCAGGCGGCGAGCTCGAACAGCCGGCCTCGCATGATCTCGGCGGCCTTGTGAAGGATCTCCCGCCGTCGCTCTGCGCCCTGGCCATACCAGTCCCAAACCGCGGCGTGCGCCGACTTCACGGCCCGGTCGATGTGGTCGGGCTGGGCCAGGTCGAACGTGCCGACGACGCGATTGCTCCGCGAGGGATCGACCGACGTCATGCGGCGGACCGATTCGACATTTTCGCCGTCAATCACGAGTGGATAGGCGCCACCCAGTTGCTCGGCGACATCGGCCAGGGCCTTGTCCATCGCGGTGCGACTTTTGGCATCGGCGAAGTCGATCGGCGGGTGGTTGTGGAACGTTGCTGCCGTTGCCGTGGACGTTTTGCCTTGCGAATTCGTTTGAGAATTCCCTTGCTGCGAACTCATAGCCACTTTCTCCGTAATGCGACCGCGCGATCGCAGCAGCTCTTCCACCAACGGTTCGGGATTGTTTAGCAGTCGCTCGACCGATTGGCCTTCGAGGAATCCTGCCCGCAGGAACGAATCGTTCGAAGTGTTCTCGAGCAAGCGTCGCACCAAGTAGGCCATCCCGGGCAGCAGATCGCCGTAGGGCATGTAGATCCGTATCCGGTAGCCGCGGTCGGTGATGGCTTGCTTCTCGCCATCGGCCATGCCGTACAGCATTTGGATTTCGACGTCTCGTTTTTCGAGCCCGAGCATCTCTCCGACGGCCATCGCATGGGCGATCGACCGCAAGTTGTGTGAGCCGAACGCCGGCCGCAGGTCGCTTGCGCGACGCATGATGAAGCGAGTCAATCGTTCGAAGTTGGCGTCCGACTCGGGCTTGAATTGAAAGACCGGAATGGGCCAACCGAGCGATTTTGCCTTGACGGTTTCGTAGTCCCAGTAGGCCCCTTTGACGAGTCGCACCCACACCGGCGCGCCGCGAGCATTGGCCCAGTCGGCCAACTCATGAAGGTCTCGCTCTGTATCTCGCAAATAGCACTGGAGCACAATACCCACGTCGACGAGATCGGCGAACTCGGGTTCCGCCAGGATCGTCTTGAAAAGAAAAAGGGTGAGGTCCTTCTTCTCGTACGATTCCATGTCGACGTTCACGAAACAGCGTTGCTTGCGGCCAATTCGCAGCAATTCTCGCAAACGCGCGCCGACGCGATCGAGCGTGCCTGCCGGATCGATGGGATCAAAGTGTGAATCGAGAGCCGACAATTTGATCGAGACGTTGGCTCGCGGAAGGGCCCCGCGCGAATCGCGATCGAGCAGCGAGACTTCCGGCCAGGCATTCACTTCGGGCGAGACACCCGTGATCAAATCGGCATACGCGCGGGTGAAAATCTCGGCCTCGTGGTCGCTGATGACGGCCTCGCCGAGAATATCGAGCGTGAACGCCCTCCCCTTCTCACGTTCGCGCTTCGCCGCCGAAACAACCTGGGCCGTGTTCGAGCCGGCGATAAATCGCTTGGCGAAGTCTCTCGCTCCAGTCCGTGCCGCTTGCGCTACGCCACCGCGAACCAACGGCGTATTACGGGCGACGCTGAGAGCCAGCCGCAGCGACGATGGCAACCGATCCTTGACGCGATCCAGGTATTCACCCAAGCGAGCGACAACGGCGTCGTTGGTCCGCAGCGACGGCAAAACGTCGACAAAGCGGAACAGTTCGACCTTCACTGCTTCGTCGTGCATCGACCATTTCAGGATCCGTTCGTCGAGCCAACGCCGGTCCCACAGGTTCATCCGCGTCGGGTGGATGTGCTCGAAGATTTCGCGGCCGATGCGCCGGGTGGCCTGATCGAGTTCGGCGAGTTCAACCGACGAAAAATCAGTGTCGCCACGGTGAGCCATAATCGACTTTCTACCCGACAAAATTGCCGCGCAATACGTCTTGTTGCTGAATCGTACGCTGTCGACATGGCCCGGTCGAGGTACGATTGATGGTCTCGTCACTTTGCCCGCCAAACGGCGACAATGCTGGCATCATTCCACCGATTTTCACTCGATCTTCGACAAACGTTCGTGTCACGCCCCCTCCCCGATTCCGCTTTGTGTGTCACGACTCCTCATGGACGCGGAGCCGTTGCGAGCGTTTCGGTGATAGGCCGTGGGCTGGACCTGGCGGTGCTGGCTCACTTTCGCCCCATCGCCCAACTGCCGAAGCGAAAGCTTCCGATAGGGCGAATCTTGTTCGGTCGATGGCATGGACCCAACAGCGAGGGGCCCGGCGAGGAACTCGTTGTTTGCCGGCACTCCAAGACCCGCGTCGACATTCACTGTCACGGTGGCACGGCTGCCGTGGAAGCAATTGTTCGTCACCTGACCGCTTATGGACTTACGCAATTTGTCCCGGGTGCCGATTGGCTCGTGCTCATGGAACCGAGCGCATCGTTGATTGCGCGCGAAGCCCGCATCGCTTTGACCGACGCCATCACCGAACGAACGACGGAGATCTTGGTCGATCAGTGGTACGGCGCTCTCGATCGTGATGTCGCCGCCTTGCGATTGCTCCTTGGGACAAACTTGAGTGACGCGAAGTCACTTGTCGACAAACTCCTCGCCAGATCACGTGTAGGTCTCCATCTCACCAGCCCTTTTCGGGTAGCGATCTTCGGCCTGCCGAATGTCGGCAAGAGTAGCCTGATGAACTTGCTGGTCGGATTCGAGCGCGCGATCGTTTTCGACCAGCCCGGAACGACGCGCGATGTCTTATCCGCGCGCACAGCGATCGACGGCTGGCCGGTTGAATTCCTTGACATGGCGGGGCTGCGAGAGACGGCCGATCCGATCGAGGCCGCTGGCGTCACCATGGCCCGCGAACGTTTGGGAACCGTTGATTTGGGTATCCTGGTGGCTGAGGCGTGTTCGCCGTGGACTCCGCTTCATCAGCAGGTGTACGCCCTCGTCGAATCGCCCCTGGTCCTTTACAACAAAAGGGACGTGGGTGATGTGCCCAACGATGGCCGCCCCGCGGGCCTCGCCGTGAGTGCCAAGACTGGCCAGGGCAAAGCCGAACTGTTGGCGGCCATTTCGCAGCGATTGGTCCCGCATTGCCCGTCGCCTGGCGATGCGGTCCCCTTTTTGCCCCGCCATGTTGATGTGCTGCTGCAAGTAGGCTCCGCCCTGAACGGCGCGGACGAAGCCGCCGCGCTAGAGGCCTTGGCGAAACTGGAATCCCTTTGAGTGGTGCCGTGAGTTCGAATTCCCCTCCAACAACGCAGCGCGTGGTTCGCCCTCCTTCGACAATAACGCTGATAGTCGCCGGGATCTTTGTCGCGGCGAACTTGATTGTGCCTGTCGTATGGGGCGAGGTCTTTCCGTTTACGTGTGCGCCGATGTTTTGCGAAACGCCACAGCACTACTGCAACTATCGGGTCTTTGGGCCTGATGGCCAAGAGTTGTCGGCAGTCGAAGGAAAATGCGAGCGCTTTTACAACGGCAATCCATTGGGAATGGGCGTCGGCATTGTCCCGCCGCGGTCGATCGACCAGTTCGGCGTCGCGCACGATGATGTGAAAGTCCGCGAGCATGCCGAGCATCTGTTATCGCTTCATCCCGAATGGCCGTCGGTCGAAATCGAGCAGGAAGTCATTACCACGCTGCCTGATGGAAGTGTGGGGCGCGAGCGGATTGATCGATGGAAGTTTGATCGTGGAGTTCTTCCTCCATGAGTTCCGGAACTACGGGCGATCATGAAACGTCGAGCGAGACTTCGTCCGCGCGCTGGCTAGAGCTCGCCGGAGAGTGCCAAACGATTCATTTCGCGGTCGCCGTGGAATGGGTTCTTTTCGCGGCCTGCGCCACGATGGGCTTGTGGGCGTTCACGCTAATGCCGGGCGAGCGGCAGGCGCCCTCTTCGTTGCTTAGCTATTGCTCGTCCGACTTTTTGTCGAGTTCAACGCCCTTTTATGTCTTCCGTGCGATGCTGTGGATCGGCATGGGGCTTTGGATGGCCGGTTGGTTGATGCCGTGGTGCTGCTGGATTACGACCATCGGCGCGATCGGCTTGTGGTCGATGCACTTGGAAAACACGACCGACGGCGCGCATGTGTTTCATGCCACAGCCATGATGTTGTTCATCCAGTCGTTCTGGCGAACATCGTTAGCGAGTGAGATCGCGCAGGCAAAACGCGAAGGCGTTCTGTGGACGACACCTCTCTATCCACGCTGGGCTTTTTGGCTGGGACTGTTCTACATCGGCTGGTTTCACACGCTGGCGGGTTTGGCCAAGCTGTATGAAAGCGGCTTCGCTTGGGCGAACGGGACGTCGCTTCAATTGTGGGTCCACTGGGATGCGTATCCCTGGTCGCCGGCGCGCGCCATTATCTGCAAATACCACGGGCTGGCCGTGTTTCTCCAGTACCTGACGCTTGTTTTTGAGACGGCGGGCATACTTGGATTGTCGAAACGGCTGCGACCCTGGATTGGACTAGGGTTGCTTGGCTTTTATGCCGGCGTTCTGATAACGTTCCCTTACGGCTTCCAGTACAACGCGGCACTGACGGCACTTTACTTTTTGCCGTTCCACGAGTGGATTCCCAGTTGGCTCGCCAGGCGACAGCAACGCGCGGCGACTGGCCAACGTGTATTTGTCTCGGTCCCATCCTCAGCAGCGCCAATAACGTGAGACCGAGCGCGATGGATCGTTCCATTTTCCTGCTGGCGATCTTCTTTATCGTCCTTCCCATCTTGGAAGTGCTGCTGCTGGCGTCGATCGCGAAATACACCAACTCGATTCTTACGCCCGTGTTGTTTGTGATCATCACGGGCATCGCCGGCGCTTGGCTGATTCGCATTCAAGGAACGGCTGCCTATCGGCGAATTCAAGAGGAATTGCGATCGGGCCGAATGCCGAACGAATCGCTGCTGGATGGGGCCATGATCCTTGTTGGCGGCATCTTGCTCATTACGCCCGGCGTCCTGACCGACCTGATCGGGATCGCACTATTGTTTCCCCCAACGCGTTCCTTGATGCGGTGGTGCGTGATCGCGTGGTTTCGCCGCAACTTCAAAATCGAAACGATCGTGGTCGGTCCTGGAGGAACGCAGAAAGGCGGTGGCGAAGTCGTCGAAGGGACGGCCACGCCGAGCGAGCCGCAAAAGGATGACAATTTACCTCCGCTGCAGTTTCCGCCAAATTAGCGCTCGGCGCGTCGCAATTCGCCGTGGCGGCCATTATTCTAGGGACGAACACCCCTGCCCAACGGCCTCTTGCCGGAGACACGTCGCATGCTTCGAAAATGGTTCTCGCTGATCCTTCTCTTCGCGATAACGCCCCTCGCACTGGCTCAAGAAAAGTCGGCCGATTCGACGCCGCTCGCCGGTACTGAACCGCTCAAGATGGAGGGGGATATCGCCGCCCAATTGGTCGCGGGGGTAGACAAGTTCCTGCTTCGCAAGCTCGAAGAATCGATTCCCGATCGTGCAGCCAAGCTTGGAGCCGCTGACAGCGAGCAGCGAACGAAGTCCGTCGAACACCTGCGCCACATCCTCGGCGTCCGTGACCCGCGCGTGAAGTACGACGCGCCGGAACTGATGGCCACCGTGAGCCAATCGGCCGTCGTATTCGACTCTCCTACACTACGCATCACCCGCGTCCGCTGGCCCGTGATTCGCGATTTCAAAGCTGAAGGGCTGTTGCTCGAACCCGTTGGTACGCCCGTGATTGCCTCGGTCGTTGCGATCCCTGATGCGGACCAGACACCGGAGCAAATCGCGGGGCTGTCGAAGGAATTCAAAACCGATCGGGCATTTGCCCTCAAGCTGGCGCAGCGTGGTTGCCGCGTGATTGTCCCCTCGCTGGTCAATCGCAAGATGGAAAGGCAAAACGGCCGTGCGTTGCTATCGAGCCGCGAGTTTCTTTATCGCCAAGGTTTTGAACTGGGGCGCGGCTTGATTGGATACGAATTGCAAAGCGTCTTGGCAGCTGTCGATTGGTTTGCCAGTGACACTAAAGTCCCGGCGATTGGGGTCGCAGGTTATGGCGAAGGTGGCATGTACGCCTTGTATGCCGGGGCCGTAGACGACCGTGTGCGTAGCGTTTGCGTGAGCGGCTACTTCGGTTCGCGGCAGAAGATTTGGGACGGCCCCATTGATCGCAACGTGTTCGGTTTGTTGGAAGCCTATGGCGACGCGGAACTGGCGACGATGATCGCCCCGCGAAAACTGATCGTCGAGTTTTCCAAGGGACCCGAGGTGGAACTGACAGGTTCGGGCGGCGGCGCGCCGGCGAAACTCGTTTCGCCCGGCCGCGAAGATGTCGCAGCCGAAGTTGCACGGGCCAAGGGAGCCGCCGAACTTTTGACTGACGATAAGTCGACGGCTTTCGGCCGCAACGATACCATCAGCCTGCTCGTATCGACCCTCACGGGGCAAAAGCAGAACGAAGTTGTGGCGAGGGACGCTGAGCCACTACCCCTGGAACTCGCCTACGACGATGCCCGCCAGGTGAGGTTAATTCATGGGATTGAAGGCGATTTGCAGCAGTTGCTCGATCGCTGCGAGGACATTCGCCGCGAGTACATGAAGGGACTCGATACCAGCAGCATGGAGAAGTATAAAGCGACGGTCGAGCCGTACCGCGAAAAGTTCGCTGCGGAAGTCATCGGCCGCTTCGACGATAAACCATTGCCCTTTGCGCCTCGCTCTCGCAAAACCTACGACACGAAAAATTGGGTCGGCTACGAAGTGGTTCTGGACGTCTTCCCCGATGTGATCGCCTATGGCATTTTGTGTTTGCCGAAGGACCTTAAGCCTGGCGAGAAGCGGCCTGTCGTGGTTTGCCAGCACGGCTTGGAAGGCCGTCCGCAAGATGTGATTGGCGAACAAGGTTCGCAATACTACAGCGGTTTTGCCGGCGCGCTGGCCGATCGCGGTTTCGTCACGTTCGCTCCGCAGAACTTGTACATCGGCAAAGACGATTTCCGCACGCTACAACGCAAAGCCAATCCGCTGGGGAAGTCCCTGTTCAGCGTGATTGTTCCGCAACACCGGCAGATCGTTCGTTGGCTGGTGGAGCAACCTTTTGTCGACAAGGAGCGAATCGCCTTCTACGGCCTTTCGTACGGTGGCAAGAGCGCGATGCGAATTCCGCCGCTGGTGACCGAGTATTGCCTTTCGATTTGCTCGGCCGACTTCAACGAGTGGGTTTTCAAAAACGCCTCCACGCGGGCTCCGTATAGTTACGTGGGAACACCCGAGTACGAGATTTTCGAATGGGACTTGGGTAGCACGTTCAACTACGCCGAAATGGCGGCGCTGATCTGTCCGCGACCCTTTATGGTGGAACGTGGACACTTCGACGGCGTAGGCGTCGACGAGCAAGTCGGCTACGAATACGCCAAGGTCCAGCACCTGTACGCCGCGAAACTCAAGATTCCTGGGAACTGCGAAATCGAGTGGTTTGACGGGCCGCATAAAATCAACGGCCAGAAGACCTACGATTTCCTCCATCGCCACTTGAAGTGGCCAAAAAAATAGCGAAGGCAAAACGGAATGCCCGAACTCCCCGAAGTGGAAACGATGCGACGTGGCATCTTGTCGATTGTGGGGAGCCGCGTCCTCGGCGTAGTTCGGGAAAAGTGCGACTGCCGGCCGATACAAGTCGTGCCGAACTGGGTTGCATTGTCCAAGCGCGCGACAGGCAAGATCGTCGATGCGGTCGATCGGATCGGCAAACGAGTCTGCATCCGTCTGCGTGGCGGTGAAAACCTGATTCTCGAACCCCGCATGACAGGGCTCGTTTTGGTTTCCGATCCTCCCAATCAAACGCACTTGCGATTACGCATCGATTTGCAAGGCGGAAAGACGCCGCACGTTTGGTTTTGGGATCAACGCGGGCTGGGCTTGGCGAAAATCTACAGCGATGACGAACTTGCCAAAGTTCTGGGAAGAGATCGCGTCGGCCCTGATGCCTTGGCAATCACGGCGGACGAGCTTGGGGATCGGATGGGTAGCGTGCGGCGGGCCATCAAGCCGGCGCTGCTGGAGCAAAAGTACGTCGCGGGAGTGGGAAACTTGTACGCCTCGGAAATCTGCCACCGCGTTGGGATTCATCCTGGAGCGATTTGCAACCGCCTCAAGGCGGCCGATTGGAAGGCGATTCACGCCGTGATGATCGAGGTCCTCCGGGAGGCGATCCTGCACGAAGGGTCGACCCTTTCCGACGGCACGTACCGCAATGCCCTCAACGAGTCGGGCGGCTACCAAAACTGCCACCGCGTTTATGATCGGGAGGGTGAGCCCTGCCGCACATGCAACCGCGGGGCGATCCAGCGGATCGTTCAGGCTCAGCGAAGCACCTTCTTTTGCTCCCTCTGCCAACGTCGGGGACGCCCCGCGAAACCCCTAATTTCCGGCCAATCGAAGGGCAAGCGGAGTCGCCAGCGGCCGCACAAGTAGCAACAATGGCTTTTCGAAATTGCCAGCTTTTCCTAGACTAGCGGGTTGCGTAGGCGGATCGCGGAATAAACCAACGAGGTATTGGTGGTGGGTCGTAAAGTCGAAGGAAAGATCGTCGCCATCACCCCCGAGGGGAACCTTGTTAGTGACATCTCGGTCGATCGACTCGCCGGCGCGCCCCGTGACACGTCGGTCGTCATCCGCTGCGACGAGCACGAAACCCGCGGTCTTTTCGGCCCCGATCACCAAGAACCCCCCTTCACGTTGCTGGCCCTTTTGGGTGGGCACAACACGCTCGAACTGATCATCGTCGGCGACAGCGCCAAGATCATGCTCGGCGTCGGCTTGGGTACGCCTGTCTCGGTGGAATGGTAGTTGGCTTCTTCAATCACATGCCAATTGGAATTCGGCCGACCAACGATTTCGCATTCAAGAAGACCTTCGGTTCCGAGGGCAACAAGTCGGCGTTGATTTAGTTTGTTGAACGCGATATTGACGCTACCGTCACCGATCACGGATGTCACGATTAAGAATCCATTTAACGTTCAGGACTTTCTCGACGACAAGTTGTCGATCCTCGATGTGAAGGCGGTTGGCAATGACGGCGCCATCTATGATGTAGAAATGCAACTGTCGGTTTACGACGGGCTGGTCAAGCGGTTCGTTTACTACGGCTGCGAAGCCTACGTTGGGCAACTGAAAGCAGGCGACGACTACACCCAACTTCGTCCCGTTTACGTGATCTGTTTGATCGACGGTATACTCTGGCGCGATGCGACCAAGATTCACCACCGGTTTCGGTTCCTAGACGAGGAATCGGGGCGGGCTTTGCACGAAACGTTGGAAATTCACACTCTGGAATTTGGCAGGTATAATCTTAAGGAGTCGGATCTTCGAAATGCGAGCTTGCTAGATAGTTGGGTTTTCTGGTTTTTGCATGCCCAGGAGTACGAGTCTGAGGATCTCCTAAGGCTCTTTCCGGATAGTTCGATCCAGTTGGCGACCAAGACCATCACACGGATTTCGGAGATTACCGAGGACAAGGCTATGTACGATTCGCGAGAGAAGGCAATTCGAGATCAACAATGGGCGTTAAGTGCCTCGTTTCGTGAAGGGGTTACCGAAGGTCTGACCCAAGGTCTTACGCAAGGCAAGATCGAGCTGATCCAGACCCTGCAACAGATTCTCAATGATCCGCTAGGCGTTGCGGACGAGTTGCAAGCAATGACCATCGAGCAGTTGGATGCGATGATTGCCCGTCTGCGCGAACGCATCATCAACCGTTAGTTGGCCATTTCTAAACGGTTGCGATGTCTCCGGACAAAATCTCACAACTAGAAGCGATCGATAAACATCGCGTCTGGCACGCTTTCACGCAGATGGCCGAGTACGAGCCGTGGCTCGTCGAACGCGCCAACGGTTGCATCCTGATCGACGCAGTGGGACGAGAGTACCTCGATGGCGTGAGCAGCTTGTGGTGCAACGTCCATGGCCATCGGCATCCACATATCGATGCGGCGATTCGGGCGCAACTCGACCGCGTGGCCCATGTGACCAACTTGGGCATGTCGAATTCGACCAACATCCGCCTGGCCGAAAAGCTTTGTCGCCTCGCGCCCGCGGGACTGGAGCACGTCTTTTATTCCGATAGCGGCGCTTCTGCGGTGGAGGTCGCGCTCAAACTCGCGTTTCAGTTCCACCGGCAAAAGGCCAATCCCGAACCGCAACGCACCAAGTACCTGGCCTTGGACGCCGCCTATCACGGAGACACCCTCGGTAGTGTGAGCGTGGGAGGTGTCGCGCGCTTTCATGCGATGTTTGAACCATTGCTCTTTTCGGCGATCCGACTCCCCGCACCAGATACGTACCGTCGGCCTGCCGGATGCGAATCGGACGACGCGCTGCTCGCCTTTCATTTGGATCAGTTGGATCGCGTCCTCGCCGCACACGGGCCCGAACTGTCGGCGATGGTCGTCGAACCGCTCATCCAGTGTGCGGCCGGGATGGTCATGCATCCGCCGGGTTGGCTGGCGGCCGTGCGAGAACGAACGCGCCAGCACGGTGTGCTATTGATCGCGGACGAGGTCGCCGTGGGCATGGGCCGGACAGGCAAGATGTTTGCCTGTGAGCACGAATCGGTCTCGCCCGATTTGTTATGTTTGGCCAAGGGGCTTACGGGCGGCTACCTTCCTGTCGCCGCGACGTTGGCGACGAGCGAGATCTTTTCCGCGTTCCTCGGAAAGTACGAGGAGTCGAAGACGTTCTTCCACGGCCACACTTACGGTGGTAATCCGCTCGGCTGTGCCGCCGCGCTGGCGACGCTGGAGGTCTTCGAGAACGAACGAACGCTCGAAAACCTTCCGGCCAAAGTCTCTAGGCTTTCCGCGGGCCTGGCACCGATTCGGGATCACTCTCGCGTCGGTGATATCCGCAACCGCGGCCTCATTTTCGCCATTGAACTGGTCGCGGATCGGCAATCCAAAGAGCCGCCGCCATGGGACAAGCGGCAAGGGCAAGCCGTTTGCGATGTGGCCAAGCGATGCGGAGTATGGCTGCGACCGCTGGGGAACGTCCTCGTCGTGATGCCCCCCCTTTCTATTTCGCATGACCAGATCGACCAGGTCACCGCCGCCGTGGTCCAGGGGGTCCGCGAAATCCTGGGATAATCGCCGGGCTCGCGGAACCGCTTCGATTGGCATTCGCGCGGGCGAATTCAAGATTCTGCCGCCACCGGCGAACACCCACTTGGCGAGGTCTGCCCGCTTCGACTGACGGAAATAATGTCGCCAAGGCCGCAACTGGCAGCGTTTCCACTCGCATTGAGACGACGTACAATCGGAGCTTGCTCGACGCTTTTCATCGCCGTCACGGCAGGCTGACCCTCCTCTCAAGACGACCGACCATGGGCAAATCGATATCCTCGCGCGCGGCTCCAGGTAACGGCAGCGCAGTTGCCAGCAACTCGCTATTTGCATACGTCCGGCCCTGGCAGTTAACACTGCTGGTGGCGATTTGCATGCTCACGCCCGGCTGCAGCGGGTGTTGGACCTCCGACCCCAACGCCCAAGCCAAGAAGGCCGAAGAAGAAGACGACCTGGACCCTGAAAAGCTGCTCGAAAAGAAGAAGAAAAAGAAGAAGGACGAGGAGAAGAAAAAAGACTTCGATTACCAGCCGACTTCCACGCTGCCCGAAGACCAGGTCTCCAACGGGGTTCAACGCAATTACGTTCGTCGCGGCCATTGGGTGGGAACGCGGCAGTTTATTGTCGCCAATAACTTCGATTTCTCGGCCGTCTTCGAGACCCGCATTACCGAACCGTCGGGCGAACCTTTCGATGTCGACCAGACCAGTTACACCTCGGTCGTTTCACGCCCTGCAAAATTAGCTAAAGGGCAAGTTCGGCCTCTGGAGTCGATGCTGCTGCTACCCCGGCAATCCATTCAGGGGCGTACGCCGCAAATTCACGTCGAAATCGCCGCCAACTACGGCGGCTCGCCGATTCTTCAAAACAACACTCCGGTGTCGTTCCTGGAAGAGCCCGAGTACATCATGCTGGTCCTGGCCAACACGCCGGCGTCTTACTTGTATCTCTCCCAGTTGGATAGCGTTTCGCCGCCGGGCGATCTCGATTCGTCTCAGCTGGGCGACGCCGATTTTCGCAGTTTCCGCGTCCTGCTCCCTAATGTCAGCAAGGGTGTCGCGATGCCCGGCAACGCGCTGATGTGGACCACTGTTTCGGTGATCGTTTGGGACAACATCGATCCCTCCACCCTCACGCTCGACCAGCAGCAGGCGATGATCGATTGGCTCCATTTCGGCGGGCAAATCATCATCAACGGCCCAACCTCCTTGGGGCAGTTGAAAGGGTCGTTCCTCGATCCCTTTTTGCCGGCTGACGATGCCCAAACGGTGAATCTCGATGCGGAGCGGCTCTCGAAGCTGAATCAAGCCTGGACGATCACTCCCTCGGTCGTGAATTCAAAGTCGCGAGCGTTGAATCTGGTTAAGGATCGCCCGATTTTGGGATGCGAACTGGTGAAGCGCGCAAGGGGCGAGTTCTTGCCGAATACCGACAACCTGGCGGCCGAAACATTTGTGGGTCGCGGCCGGATTGTGGTAACGGGCTTTTCCCTCTCCGCCGGCGCCATCATCAATTGGAAGAGCTTTGATAACTTCTTCAATGCTTGCCTACTGCGTCGACCGCCACGGGACTACTATCGCCCCATTTCATTTGATGGCGGCTTCTCGGAATCGGTAGCGATCGGATACCCAAGCATCGTTTCAAGCCACATTTCCGACGAACCGCGCGGCGCCAATCGCATCGGTCGCTTCTTGCGCGACCCGCGAATGAATTCGACGGTTCGGTTCTTCTCGCGCGATGTCGGTTGGCTGCCGGGCGAAGAAGTGATGCAGCCCAAGCGGAACCGTACCATCACCGGTTCGCCTCTTATCGAGGTCGACGAAGATCGCGACAAGCGCGCCGTTACCACGGGCGGCGAGTTTCCAACGGGCGATCCATGGCGTTTTGGCGGCTACGTCGCGGCCACCAACTCGGGCGTCGCAGGCTGGAACGACTTCAGCGGAGCCTCCGAGGCGGCTCGGCTCTCCCTCAAGCAAACAGCCCGCATCAAGGTGCCCGATGCGCGATTCGTGCTCAACACGCTATCGATTTACCTGCTCATCTTGGTCCCGCTGAACTGGCTTATTTTCTGGGGAATTGGCCGCGTGGAGTGGGCCTGGGTGGCTGCGCCGATCATCGCGCTCGGCGGTGCCTACTCGGTGATTCGCATGGCGGAACTCGACATCGGTTTTGCCCGCAGCCGCACCGAGATCGATGTCGTCGAAATGCACGGCGGCTACGACCGCGCGCACGTCACTCGCTACGCGGCGCTGTACACCTCGCTGTCTTCCGACTACGACATGGCCTTTGGGGATGAGTCGGCGCTGGTGCAGCCGATGGCATTCAGCCACGACTACAAAACCGAGCCCGGGATGCTGGCATCGGAAGTTCATTTCCGGCGCGACCAGGACCTTCGCTTGTCCGGACTGAACGTCAAATCGAACGAAACGAGCCTGGTTCACAGCGAACAGTTGATGTCGATGGAGGGGCCGATCGAATTGGTGGGAGACGATCCCGCTTCGCTCGACCTTCACAACGGTTCGATTCTCGATCTTCGCGACGTCGTCGTCTTGCGATGCACAGGCGACCTGAATTACGAAGCCGCTTACATCGAACATTTGTCGCCCGGCCAGGATACCTCGCTTCAGTTTTCGGCCGATCAACTCGACGTCCTGACAAACTACCGCAGCCCGGTCAATGCGACTTCGGAACAAGTGGAGGCGTCAAGAATCGACAGCAAGCGCGAAAACGGCATCTGGCCGAAGCGGTGGCAAGGAAGCGCCACCTTTGGAGAGTCGAGCGAGAACGACCGTTCGCTCAGGTTGACGCGACTTGGAAAACTGGCTGCCCGTCAATTGACGCTCCAGCCTGGCGATATTCGGTTGATCGGTTGGTCCAGCGAGCCCTTGCCGGGCGTGGATATCTCGCCTGCGGCCGCGCAGCAAGCGATTTCAACGTTTGTGCTGGTGCACCTCAAGCGAGCGGCCATCGCCGCTCCCCGCCCCGACTTGAGGTGCCGAGTCGATATCACCAACAAGGACGAAGAAGACGAAAAGAAAGACGACGATCTCCCGGCTGTTCCCATCGACGACTCCCTACTGGAACAAGAATCGTGATCGAACTTAAGGATTTTGGTAAGGACTACGGCACGTTTACCGCGGTCCAATCGCTCAGCCTCAAGATCGATGAAGGCGAAATGTTCGGCTTCATTGGCCCCAACGGCGCGGGCAAAAGCACGAGCATCCGCTTCCTGGCGACGCTTCTCAAGGCGTCGCGCGGCGAAGGGACGATCAACGGGTACAGCGTGACCCGCGACCCGATGAACGTGCGCCGCAGCGTCGGCTACATGCCCGACAACTTCGGCGTGTACGACGGCATGAAAGTGTGGGAGTTCCTCGATTTCTTCGCGGTCGCCTACAAGATCCCGGTCGGCAAGCGCAAGCAAGTTATTTCCGACGTGCTCGACCTGCTGGATCTGGGGCACAAACGCGACGACTTTGTGAACGGCCTGTCGCGTGGGATGAAACAGCGATTGTGCCTGGCTAAAACGCTGGTGCATGACCCGCCTGTGCTTATTCTGGACGAGCCGACGAGCGGTCTCGACCCGCGAGCGCGGGTCGAAATCAAGGCGCTGTTCAAAGAACTCCGGCGGATGAAGAAGACGATTCTGATTTCGAGCCACATCTTGTCGGAACTGGCCGACTGCTGCTCGTCGGTAGGCATCGTCGAGCGCGGCCAATTGCTCCTCCACGGGCCGATTCAAGACGTTTACAAGCGGATCCGCGGCAATCGGACGGTCGAAGTCCGCTTCACGCACGGGATGGACTTGGGACTGTCGGTCATCCGCAGCAATCCCAACACGCGCAGTGTTTCGGTCGACGTGACAAGCTGCGTCGTCGAATTGGCGACCGACGATACGGGCGTTTCCGAACTGCTCAATCAACTGGTAGCCAATAAAGTGGGCGTGGTGAGCTACGCCGACCGCGACCCGACGCTGGAAGACGTCTTCATGATGGTGACCAAGGGCCTGGTGACGTAGAGAATTGTGACGTAAAGCATTGTGACGTCGGCGATAGGTCTACGTGCCGACTTGAGTGAGCCTGACATGACGCTCGTTTGGCTCCTTTTGGCGGCGGCCGTCGCCTTGGGAATTCGCGGCGCCTATTTCTATTACCAACTCCAGCGTTTCGATTCATTCCTGTACTCGCTAGATCGCCGCGACGCCACGCACTGGCTAACGCTGGTCATCGACTACGGCACGCTGCTGGGGTTCGCCGTTTTGGCGGCGTGCTTGGTGGCCTTTGGTTTCACGCCGCAGACACCGTCGCTTGTCCGATTCGGGACAGTTTTCTTTGCCTGGATCGTGATCGGCTTGCTGGAGCGATTTCAACTCCACATGACGCGACGGATGAGTGAGTTCGATCTGGCTGTGGCCTGGCAAACGAACTTGGTCATGGTGGGGTTGACTGCGTTCGCCATGACCGCAGCCTACTGGCTCTATTGGTGGTGGGCGGCTTAACCGTCATATCTTGGTCGCTGCCCTTAAAGGCGGCAGCGACCAGCGAAGCGTCGGATGGCCTATTCTTTGGCCAACCACTCCGATACTTCCGCGACGACCTTATCGCCCGTCGCCGTGCTCACCGTTAACGCGCCGGCCTTGCCTTCGGCAGCGTAGACACCGGCGGCCACGCCCGGCTTTTCCTTTTCGCCGATCAGCAGCAGTTTGGCCGGGCTGGCCATGGCCAGCATGCCGGGCAAATCGCCGAACTTGACGGCTCCCGGCAGGAACGAGCCATCAGTGTAGTCGCTCAAGTCAGCGAAACGGAAGCCGTGCGTGTTGATCGCCACCGAATCGAATTGGCCCCGCAGGAACGCGCTCGAGGCCGCGGCCACCGGCGCGACCTTCGGTGAAAGCGCCACCAGCGAGACATGCTTGGGCTTTTCGGCATGGTTGCGGATCAGCGTGACGAGCGAAGCGACGTCGCCGGCGCGCTGCGCCAGCAAGGTTGGGTTGTAGCCGTAGGTGTACCCGGCGAAGCTGCGGTTGCCGTCGACCTGGCGATTGACTTCGCCTGTCTTGCCTTCCTCAACAAATTCACCCTGGTTGAGCAAATCGATGCCGGTCACGGCGGTGCCGTTTTCGATCAGTTTCGCCACGGCAGGCTTGAGCTTGCCATCGGCGAACAAGCTCGACTTGCCGGCATCGTCCAACCAGATCACGACTTTGCCGTTCCATTTTTTGGGATAGAGCCAGATCGTCGGCAGAGCGGAATCACGGCTGGCGTCCTTGAGCAGGCCGGCGATTTGTTGATGGCTGTCGCGATCGACCACGTCCGTCTTTTCAAACTTTACATCCGATGCCGAAGGCCGTGGCCGACCGACCAGCGTCTCAATCACGCGGTCCATGTCGGTATGCCATGCGGTGGCGTCCGAAGCCGTTTTAGGAAGGCGTGCCGCGAGTTTCGCCTGGGAATCAGCGTCCCATTGCTTCATCAGCTTCTTTTCAAAAGCATCGCCGCTTTCAGGCTTCGGATGGGCGTCGTCCCAGACTGTCATTTCGGAGATCGTGAGCCGCTTGTAATCGTCTTCGACGATCGGGTCCTCGTAACCGAGATTGAGATGCTTGTTGAACCACGAGTACATCGCGGCGCGGCTGACGTAGTTGTAGTTGTGGCCAAAGTGATTGCCGTTTACCAGCTTCACATTGTCGGGCGCGCCCAGCAGTTTGTACGTTGCCTGTAGTTCGGGAAAACCCTTGGTCGGCATTTCGACGGTCCAGTCGTTGGCCGACGTCATGCACAGCGGCTTGGGAGCAAACAACGCGGCGAAATCGACATTCCCCATTTGAGTGCGAACGCAGCTGGCATTTTCACACGTGCAGCCACCTTGCATGGCGGTCGAAACCATCACGGCAGGAAAGGCGGCCTTGGGACGCGGATCGATGGCGCACAGGATGAACGTTTGGGTGCCGCCGCCGCTCGCTCCGGTGACGCCGATATTATTCGGATCGACATCGGGAAGCGACGTCATGAAGTCGAGCGCGCGGATCGAGTTCCACGTCTGCAAACCCATGACCGACTGAAGGCGGGCGTCGGCCTGCGGCGTAAACAATCCCCAGGCATCCTTGCCTTCCATGTTCGGACGGCGGGTGTCGAACCGGTGGCCGACGTTGAACGAAATCTGCGTGTTGTCGGCATAACCGACCATGTCGTAGAAGAAAACAACGCAGCCCATCCGGGCCAGCTGCACACTCCGCGCTTGGAGCGGGCTACGGCCTGAGTCTTCGAATCGTTCGGCACCTTGAACGATCTCCTGGCGGATCGCCTTTTCGCCCGCGTCATAAAAACGGCCGTTCGACCAGTGCCCGTGCGGGCAAAGGACGCCCGGACGTTTGCCTTGCTTTCCAACGGGACGATACAAACTCCCGGTGAGGAAGTAGCCGGGCATCGTTTCAATCGCCACGCGCTCGACGGTGTACGTATCACGCTCGATCTTGCCGTGAATCAACGGATTGAGCGGCGTCTTCTCCGGCTCGGGCCATACGCCTTCGGCAATCGCCAGCCGGCGACGCATCATCTCTGCCTGTTCTTTCCACTGTTCGACGTTGGTAGGCGGCGTGAACGGAAAGTAACCGTTGAGATCCTTGGGTTTGCCGAGCCGCGCATCGGGCGGAAATTTTCCTTCCGGAAGCACGCGAGGACCGTCGGCCAAGCAAGGGTGCGAAGCAAAAAGAATCACCAGGAGAGCAAGCGACCATAGGCGGGACCGAAGCATCGAGCGGATCTCCTCAATGGGACTTCGAAGGGAGGCGGGAATTTGCCTAGATGATACGCGGAAACGATCGGCAATGCACGGAGATTCGGCGGCCAGCCACAAGGGTGGCCAGCTTGCAATCCCTCAGCGAGCATCGACAATGGCAACGGTTCTGTTTCGCGTGTTTGCCCCACCGGTTTGAGGTCCCGCCGCATGTCGATTCGCCGCGTTTTATTGGTCCTGGTTTGCTGTTTCGTTACGTTGCCCGCCGTCGTAGCAAAGTGCGACGAGTTCCCCGCTCCGCGTAACACGCAAGAAGAGACGATACCGTTCCTGAAGCCCAGCGAGGCGCTGGCGCGGGTTCGCGTTCCTGACGGATACAGGACGACCTTGTTCGCAGCCGAGCCAGACGTCCAGCAGCCGATCGGCTTCAACATCGACGATCGCGGCCGCATTTGGGTGGCCGAGAACTACACCTACGCCGAGCATCCGACTGGCTTCGATCTGAAGCAGCGCGATCGGCTGGTGATTTTGGAAGACGCCGACGGCGATGGCAAAGCGGAAAAGCGGACCGTCTTTTACGACAACCTCCAGCTTCTGTCGAGCGTCGAAACGGGCTTTGGCGGCGTGTGGGTATTGGCTTCGCCGAACTTGCTATTTATTCCTGACCGCGACGGGGACGATGTCCCCGATGGCCCGCCCGAGGTAGTACTGGATGGCTGGGACACCTCGGCGACGCGGCACAACATCGTCAACGGTTTGAAATGGGGACCGGATGGTTGGCTGTACGGCCGCAACGGGATTTTGGCCACATCGAAAATCGGTGCTCCGGGAACGCCGCCTGAAGAGCGTGAACAGCTCAACTGCGGCATTTGGCGCTATCACCCAACGCAAAAGCGTTTTGAAGTGGTTGCTCGCGGGACGACCAATCCCTGGGGACACGATTGGGACGAGAATGGCGAACTCTTTTTCATCAACACGGTGATCGGCCACTTGTGGCACGTCGTACCCGGCGCGCATTTCCGCCGAATGTACGGCAATGATCCTAACCCCAACGCCTACGAACTGATCGAGCAAACGGCAGACCACTTCCACTGGGACACGCGCGAAGTTTGGAGCGATATTCGCAAACTCGGCGTCACCAAGACCACAGATGCCGCAGGCGGCGGGCACGCTCACTCCGGTTTCATGATCTACCAAGGGGACAACTGGCCCAAAGAGCAGCAGGGCCTGGCCTACACGATCAACTATCACGGGCGGCGCCTCAACGCCGACGCGATCGAGCGCGCCGGGGCGACGTATGTCGGAAAACATCGTCCCGATTTTTGTTACTTCGACGACGTTTGGTTTCGCGGCATCGATTTGATGTACGGCCCCGACGGCGGCGTCTTCGTGATCGACTGGAGCGATATCGGCGAATGTCATGACAACGACGGCATCCACCGCAGCTCGGGACGGATTTTCAAGATCGTGCACGACGGAAAGAAGTCCGACGAGAAACGCATTCCTGATGTGTCGAAGGCAACGAACGAGCAACTTGCCGAACTCGTGTTCCATCCCAACGAATGGTACAGCCGCCGCGCGAGACTCGAACTGCAGGAGCGTCACGCCGCCGGCGAGAAGTTCTCGACAATTGCGCCGGTGCTAAGCAAACGCTTCGCCAACGAAAAGAGCGTTCGCAACCGGGTGCGTGCCCTGTGGGCGATGAACCTAGGAAGCGGAATCAGCAACGAGGCTTTGATTGCTGCGCTGGCGGATCCCAGCGAGGTCGTTCGCGTCCAGGCCGTGCGAATTCTGACCGATGGCGCTTCGGTTTCTCCGCAAGTTGCCGCTGCCTTGGCGAAGCGAGCCCAGAAGGAAGAGTCGGGATTGGTCCTAGCACACATGGCGGGATCGCTACAAAAGCTGGCGTCGGCGGATCACTGGCCATTGGCTGGCGAACTGGTGAAGAAGCAGCAGTTTGCTGAGGACCGCGTTTTCCCTTTGATGGTTTGGTATGGCATCGAAGGAATTGTTGCGAGCGATCCCGAACAAGCGATCAAGCTGCTCGCCGCCTCGAAGATCGAGAAGGTCGATGAGTTCGTCGCCCGACGAATCACTGGCGAGATGATCCAGCAACCGAGCGGCACGGAAAAACTGGTAGCCGCGTTGACGGATGGTTCCCTGTCCGGCAAGTCGGACGCAATCACCGCCGGCATGCACGCCGCGTTGCAAGGTTGGCGAAAAGCACCGGCTCCCAAGTCTTGGAAGGCGGCAGTCGCTGCCATGGACAAACAAGGCAATGCCGACGTGATCGCCCGCGTGCGCGATATCTCGGTCGTCTTCGGCGATGGCCGCGCGGCCGACGAACTGAAGAAGATCGTCGGCGATGGCGGCAAGAGCGTCCCGGTTCGTCGTGGAGCGATCGAGTCCCTCGCAACCAGTGCGCAGCTCGATGGCGTCGCCGATTTGTTCCGGCCGCTTCTCAAGGATCGAGACTTGTGCGATGCCGCCGTCCGCGGGTATGCCAAAATCAACCCGCCTGACTTAGACAAGGCGCTGTTAGATGCGTACGGCTACATGACCGTCCCGGCCAAGGATGCCGCGATCGAGGCCCTATCGGCCCGGGCGAAGACCGCGGCGAGCTTGCTGCAGGCAGTTCGCGACGGACGGGTGCCCAAGGACCAGGTTCCCGCTTTCGCATTGCGGCAGATGCAATTGCTGGGCGATGCCAAGTTGATCGAGCAGATTTACGAACTCTTCCCCAGTGCCCGCCGCGTTGACGCCGACCGGCTCAAGCTGGCCGAATCGCTGCGCGGAAAGCTCACCAGCGAGCGGATCGAAAAGGCCGATCTGTTGGCAGGCAAGGCGATCTTCACCAAGAACTGCGCCAAGTGTCACAAGCTGTTTGGCGAAGGGCAAAACATTGGTCCCGATCTCACGGGTGCGCAGCGCACCAATCTGAACTACTGGCTGGAGAACATCCTCGATCCGTCGGCCGTCGTGGCCGATAAGTTCCGGATGTCGATTGTCGCCCTCAACGACGGTCGCGTTCTCAACGGCGTGATCCTTCGGGACACCGACCGTATTGTCGAACTCCAAACCCCGAACGAGAAAGTGGAAATCGACCGGACGACGATCGAGGAAGTCACGCCATCGAAGTTGTCGCTGATGCCCGAGAACCAGCTGGCTCCGATGAGCGATAGCGAAGTGCGGGACCTGTTCGGTTATTTGATGGCGCCCGTTCCGCCTGTTGAAGCCGCAAGCAAGTAACGATTCGCGAAAGAGCACCAGAGAGCATAAATGGATTTACAACTTAAGAATCAGCATGCGGTGATCGTTGGGGGCGCGCGTGGGCTCGGTTTGGCCATCGGGCAAGCCTTCGTGGCCGAAGGGGCCAAGGTTTCGTTGATCGATTTGCTCCCCGAAGTGGCCGAAGTCGCCAAACCGCTCGGCGGTACGGGATGCGCCGCGGATGTGGCCAACGAAGAGGCCATGATGCAAGCGGCCGATAAGATTGTCGCTGGTTCGGGACCCGTCGAGCACGTCGTTTTTGCCGCCGCGATCGGGTCGGGGCATTTCGGCTTTCCGTTTTGGAACGTCCCGCCGGGCGTGTGGGCAAAGGTTCTGGCCATCAATTTGATTGGGGCGGTCCACACAGCGCATGCGTTCGGCAAGCGAATGGCCGAGGCCAAACGCGGCACGCTGTTGTTCATCAGTTCGGTTGCCGGGCAGATCGGCTCGCAGACGGATCCTCCTTACAGCGCATCAAAAGCGGGCGTAATCAACTTCGCGCAGTGCATCGCCAAAGACCTGGCTCCCTATGGTGTCCGCGCCAACACGCTTTGCCCCGGCATGATTCAAACGACGCTCAACAAGGGCGTTTGGCAATCGTGGGCCGATCGGCAGTCGCCTGAGACGTGGCTGAGCTACGAAGATTGGACGGCAAGCAAGATCAAGCAGGTGGTCCCACTCAATCGCTGGCAGACGCCCGAGGATATCGCCGCGATGGCGGTGTTCCTGGCATCGGAACGGGGCCGCAACATTACGGGCCAAACCGTCAACGTCGACGGCGGCTTCGTGATGCATTGGTAGCAGAAGGCCAGCCGAATCGCGGTCAGCGCACGCGATAGACGGTCATGGTGCCTGTCGATTCCAGAACGCCGAACTCGGCTGGTTCGGCGCACGGCAGTACGGCGACGACCTCTGACCGCTTGGTCGAAATCGATCCATGGACGCGGAGGCCGCGGGCCTCCACGGCGTTTGCTTCAATGCCGCGGGTTGCTGCGGCAATCAAGTAGCCCCCTCCTAAGAAGGCGAGTTTGGGTTCAGCCAGGTCGTACGCGAACGTCTGGCGAATATCGTCGCGAAGGCTTCCTCCCAGAAACATGGCGCCCGTTTCGAAGCCCACTGCCAGCGCGGGGCGCTGTCGCGCGGAGGCAACCGCCAATTCGCGAGGGGTCTGGCTCGTTCGATGGTGGAGCTGATGAGGCGAGCTTTGAAAGACCGAATGGCCGAAGGTCGCAAAGCCGCTGGTACCGATATGACCGACTCGGACGAACGGTCGCGCCAAATCGTCTTCGGTAAACATTCCTTCTTCAACGAAATCGCGTACATCGTCGGCGAGCGTGGTGCCGCCTCCGGTAATGGCGGAAGGCGTGTACTCGCGAATTCGTAGTTCAATGCCCTCAACGCTCGCAACCTCCAGGGCGCCGATGCCCGCGTACGTCGCTGCTTGCGTGTTGGCGTCGAAGGCGTCGTGGCCCCCGACGCCGACCGTTTCCTCAAAATCGCCGCCCAGCACCGGAAAAGTGCGGTCGGCGAGTGGAATGTTCAAGCCGATGGGATGAACCAACACTTTGCGCAGTCCCGCGGCATGCACGGCGAAGACGAGTGGAACCTGTGCGAGACCGCGATAAGGCTCGTACAGTTCCTGCCATCGCCCCGACCAGGTTCCCCGCACGATATGGAGCGCGCCGCTCTGCCATCCGGCCGCGTACCAATTGCGATAGCTCGCCGCCGCGACGGTCCACTCGGGTCCGTCGGGGAGCTTCCACTGAGCGACTTCCTCAATCGCTTGCCGCTTGCCGATCGCGACCGTCGATGTCTTTACGCTGGCCCGCCGCGCCGTGTAGTTGCGGCAGTCGGTTGTCAAGAGTTTGTCTGAAGGGACCAAACGCGAGAGAGCCTTGGTGAGCCGCGGAGCGTCGACGGGCGATGCCTCTTCCAGCCGTTCCGCCACCAGCTTACGGGTGGCAAACTCGGTGGCCCCGCGTACGCGCGGGTCGGGATAAGTCTCGCAGATCTCGGCGAGTTCATCGACCGAATTGAGCAATCGATCAGGCGAGGTTCTCACTTGCGCGGCGATGCGCTCGACGGCTTGGCGAACTTCGTCGTGGCGGCCGAGCGACGCCGAAACGCGAACGGCCTCGCGAAGCGCGGCCGACGCTTGTTTCGACGTTGGCCACTGTCCCCACAACAGGGAAAGAGCGCGGTCGTGCTCGTTCAGCTTTTCTCGCAAGACGCGCGACGAACCTAATGGGTCGTCCTGCAGCAGTTTTTGCTCGGCCGCGCGAAGGTACGAGTGCCGCGCAGCATCTTCGTCGTCCAGCCGCCGATGCAGGTCGCCAATGGTTTCGTATTCGCCAAGGCGCTCGTACAGCCCCAACGCCTCCGACCAGAGCTGGCCCTCCCGGTAACACCGGGCCGCGGCCGACAGATTCTTGAGTTTGTGTTCGTAGACAATGGCCGCCTCGCGATAGTGGTGACCGTCTTCCAACGTCTTAGCCGCCGCGTTCAAGTCTCCCAGTAGTTGGGCAAAGATATAGGCCGCGCGACGATGTCGCCCGAGCGCGATTTCGCGGCTGGCTAGTTCGCGGTAGCGAGCAATCAGTTTCTGCCGATACGGACCGAGATCCCATGGATCGACGGCACCTCCACCACCGATGCCCGACAAATTGAAATCGACGTTCGACTGATGGAGTCGCGCTCCCGGTGATCCGAAACCGCGATAGGCGTTGTCGCCTGCGAAAGGGATGGCATATCGCAGTCCGGCGTCGGGGTCGCGCTCCAACATTTTCATGAGCCGAGCCAATTCTTTGTTGCGCTCGTCTCGCAACTGTTCGGAAAGCCGCTGCATTTGTTGCTCTGCCCAGTTTTGCAAGGCTCGCAACCAACTGGTTCCCCCTGCCCCGCCCTGTCCGCCAGACGATGGCCCCGTCCTTCCGCTGCTTGGCGGGCGGTTGGTGGCCGATCCGCTGGTCGCGCTCCCCGCCAGCGACTGCACCCACTTCGCCATCGCCGTGATGGCCTTCCCAATATTTCCGCGAACCGCTTGCCCGAATTTTTGCAGTGAACCAGGTTCGCTGGGATCGGGCGGTAACTGCGACAACGACGAGCCCATCCCGCCGATGTCGCCCCCCAGATTCAACAGCGTCATATCGGGATTAGGTGGAGCGAGCGGCTCAATCGTATGGAGCCGGCTGTTGATGGCGGTGCCTGGTACGGCCCGATCCCACGCGGTCGGGCGCGAAGCGATGGGGCTAAGCAAGGCCGAGGCATGAAGTACTTGATCGGGTTCGAAGGCGATGAAGCCTGCCGTCGGGTGCCATACGTATCGATTCTCGCTCGATGGGAGCAGCGTCGAGAGCGCGGCGCCAACCAAAGGCGGATCGAGTTTCGCGTCGGCGGGAATAAAGAGCCGCGGAACTGGCGAAACGTAAGCCGTGCAGCGGGGACCAAGCGGGCACGGTGGTTTGCGATGGTGAGGAAAGACCACCAGTAACCCGTGAATGGTATTGTCGGCCGCGCGGCCCACAATCAGACACTCGACGTTCAGCAAGTCGTCGCCCCAAGCGACCAACTCGCCGAACCATCGACGGGCATCGTCATCCGGAACGAACCAGGCCGCGATTTGCGCAGCCGGATGCGGCGATGCCAAGTCGGCAGGCAGCAGTCGGACGGCGATGTCGATCCGCTCGGACATGGTTCAAAAAGCGTCAAACGTTGGATTCGGGAAGTTCTTCAATCTCTTTGGCGAACGGCCTTAGCCAGTGCCGCTCCAAATTCTTGGGCGGCAATCCTTGTTCGAAACGCGCCGGCAAATGCAAGACGTCGATCACCCTCGTCAGGTGCGCGTCGTGCATTTCTTGGCGGCTTGCTGCGGGCGCAAGTGGACGTCCCGTGAAATGCTCGCACCCGTACATTTCACCATCGCTGGTCCAGGCGGCCAGTTCACGTTCGCAAAGGACCAAAGTGCACTCGGGCGCGTTGTTGCGCGCCGCGCGCAGATGAAGCAGCCCCCGCGCATCGAGCGTGGCCGTCGCTCCGTTGGCCCAGCGGGCTTGCGTCAGCCGGTAGCGGCTCGCGGCCAGGTCATCATTGGGCCACGGTTCGAATCCGCGAAAGCCGCGGATCGAGTTCCTCGACGGCCGCAGCATCAGCTTGTCTTGCACCAACTCGATGGCGAACCAAACTCGATTGCGCGACAAAATAGCGAGCCGGCCCAGCGAGTCGACGCCGACGCCGCGCAGGTTTCGTCGCAAATCGCGTGGGGCACCGGCCGCGTTGACGACATTCGATGCCGGGTCGATGGCAAAGGCGTTTTGCAGGGAACCATATCGCCTGATGGTTTTCCTGGTAGTCGCATCGACCACTAAATACTGGTGGGCACTGACGAGGCACGCGAATCGATGCCCATCGGGCGCCACCGCAATCAGCGATCCGACCTTCTCTCCAGAAGGACTAAAGGTGAACGACGACCCATCCCCCACGTATTCGATGGTTCCATTGTCCAGTACCAGCGCAGGTCCGGCCTCGCCCACGTCGAGAACCCGGTGCAGGTAAGCCAAGCCTTTTTGACGTTGGGCGACTACGTTCCACGCCAGGCGACCATCGGTCCACGACATCGCCCAAATTCTTTGGTTGGCAGCATTGGGCGGCTGTTCTGAGAGTTCGGAGGGATTGTCGTTCAGCAGCGGCAGGATTTGCCTCAGCTCAGCCAAAAGAAAGCGGCTCCCCACCAATCGTGAGACCATCGAGTAAAAGCCATTGTTGGCCAGCAGTTTGCCTTCCTCGAGCGACAGAACCAGGCACCGCGTATGTCCCAGCACCAGCAACACGCCGTTCTGCACGGTGAGCAGGCTGATTGCTCCGGCGCCGCTCCAATCGAGTTCGACGCACCGCACTTCGAGCGTCTGAATATCGAACGTGATGGCGGTTCCTCGGCCGCGTCCCACATCGCCGACCACGGCGAAGTGCTTGTGTCCATAGGTTCGATGCGACAGAACGGCGTTGGGATGAATGCCTTCGGCAATCTGTTGCCCACCGCGCTTTTTGTCGGTCCACAGCAGCAGCCGCCCATCCCTGGCAATCGACAGTTGCTTGCCGGGCCCTGCTTCCCAGGTGAGGCGCGGGTTGTCGCCTGTTGTTAACAGCAGCGGGAAGGGGCTTGCGCGGAAAATAGCCGGCAACTCCGTTGGGGGACTGACCGATCTGCTTGCCGCTTTGACTTTCGTGCGAGGAGCCAAAAGGCTTGCCAGATCGAGGGTGCACTGACTCAACACGCGCGTGCCGGCGCGGCCATGCGACTCCAAACGCAGCCGCCCATCGCGCGAGACGACGGCGACAATCAGCGGCGGAGAAAGGAATGGCGTCAATTGAGTGAGAAACGTGGCGTCGGACAAGGTTTCATCGCTGGTCACTAAGACGAGATCCGTCTGTTTTGGTGTGGTGTCTTCTTCGTCGTCGGACCCGTTGCGTAGCTTTTCGAGCGGCTCCAGTGGATCGAGCCGCGCGTCGAGCCGGGAAAGCGCGGTAATCACGCCGGAGCGGGTTTTCAAATCGGCGACGGCGGGTTCGCCGCGGTCGGTTTGGAAGACCTCGGTTTCGTAGCGTTTCTCTTCGGACGCGCTAATCGCCATCGCGACTGCCGTCGCATACACGCGCGGAACGCCCCACAACCGCAGGCCAGTATCGATCAAAATGCGGCGGCGCCTTGGCGGAGGACTGGGAGGAGCTTCGCGCCGCAGGTACAGGGCCTCATTCATCGCGACGCGAACCGCCAGCGTGGCGTCGTCGTTGGCCAATTCGGAAAGGAGCAGCCGATCGAGCGGCCCACGGTTGGCGATATCGCACAGGCCACCATCGGGTAGTTGATCGGGGTCGCTCACCGCGCGCGGCAAATGGATCGATGCCAACAGCATCTGCGCGATTCTCGCGACGCCGCCCACTTCGTCGTCGTCTTGCCACTGCCGAAGCAAGTCGCGAAGCGATTGTGCGGGTGGCAATTTCGCTTCGAGGACGGTTGGTTCGAGGGCGGTTGGTTCGAGGATCTCGTCGATGCCGGTTTCAAATCGCGATTGCAGGCTGATCGCGGTCACGCCGGCCAGCACGCGGAAGACTTGCAGCAAATCCGCACGCAGGCACTTGAACGACTCGGAAGTCCCCACCACCCGGCCGCGCCAAACCGTTCCCGCATCCGCGAACCTGTGATTCAACTCGGTTTGCGAAATCTGGATTCGTTGCGAAGGGGGCAACGCCGAGAAGACGCTCGAAAGCAAACGCGCCTTCACGTTGTATTGAGACTTGAGCTCGCTCCACGCCTGATGAACCGCGGTCAGTTTGGATGTGATGTCGTCGAGCAGAATGGCGTAGGCTTCGGATTCTTTGGGGTATGCGGCACGAATCGAGTCGATGGCAGCGGCAATCGGCGCCATTCCTCCTTCGCGGCATGCTGCAAGCATCCAGACGATGGCCCCGAAGCGAGGAAGGCCTTGGGAAACGAGTTCTGCGCTCGCGAGCCGGATTTCCTCGCGAAAGGCAATGAGTTCACCCGTTCGCCAGCCAACCACTCGCCCGTGCTCCTGCCAAACCCACGGTGACGAAACCGGTGCCGCGCCGAACTCGTGCCACGCCAAGGTCGTCTCGGTTGCCGATGGGTTTATTTCACCGCTCATCGCGACCTCCTGCCGCACGCGCTACTACCGCACGTGCTGTTGCGGTAACCGCCGTTCGAGTCGCCGTGACGAACTCGCTGCCGGGAACGATTTCCAGCTCGCCGTCAGCGGAGAGTAAACCAATCGCACCACTGGCAATCGACAGCGCCCGCCGCATCACATGGGGAGACACTGGCGGTGACCACCACCAGCCGGCCTCGACGGCCACTGCGGCTTGCTCGACGTAGCGCGTACCCGGAATCGAAGGGAGCGGAATTCCGCGAATCAACACGCGTCCATCCGCGTTCGCCGCAAACGACCATTTTGCCAGGCGCACCTGAGGGCATGTTTTAACGAACGCGGTCCACTGAGCTTGGTCCGTCAGCAACAGATTGCACGATCGTTCCTGCTCGTCGCGAACGATCGCGACCTTCGCGCGCGGAGCATGCGCAATCGCGATTGCCGCGGTGGGCAACTGCGGCTTCCATACTTGATGCACTGGTTCCCATGGCCCTTTGGGGAGATTCCCTCGGGGAACGCGAGCCAGCCATGGGATCAATTGACCATCGCGCAGCAAATGAAACTTGTCGCCGGAGACGAATTCTTCGATTTGTTCCCGATCTTCATCGCGCTGGCACTTGCCTTGGACCCACAGCAGCCCGTCGGCAACGCAAGTCGTCACTGAATTCAAACCAACAACCGAGGCCACCAATCGCGCATCGGCGACAGCCACCGCGATCACCCAATGTTCGATGGCGCCAGATTCGGTCGGATACTTGGTGACTCGCGGTTGGTTCACTTAGCAGGCTCCAGTTGTTTCCAGAGCGTGTCGGCCTTCGACTGGAGAAACGTACGCGCTTGTCCATCGATCACCCAGGCACATCGCCCCACCAGCAAGCTGAGTCGATCGCGCACGATGGCGAGTTCAGTCGGTTGTCCAACGGCCTGCTGCAAACGCTCCGAGATTTTTTCAAACTCGCGAGCGAGCTCCTCCGGGTCGGGGGCGGACCCTCCCCGCGCTCGCGGATGAGCCGAAGCCAGATCGCTTTCATCGCACTTGTCGAGGACTTCTTGCACCATCTGCGCGATGGCCTCCCGTTGCTCGTCGGTATCCCAAATGTAGCGCATCACCCACAGATCGGACCGTTGAGCGACGGTTCGCCCACAAAGGAGCGCACTCGCCGCGATCGGCCGTTGCAGCTTGACGGCACGGCGATCGGACACGGGAATGCCCGCTTTCCGCAGACGCTTGATCAGATCGTCCAACAGCGGGATCGTCTTCGAGAGATCGACGCGAGCCACGGCTGCTTGCAGTTCGCGGATCTGTTCGATGGTGATTCCTGTGGCAGCTGCCTCGTTCGGTTGCTGCAGCTTCCACCCGGCGTTCAGAACTTCGATCAATCGATCGTCGGAAACGTTGTCGCAGCGAACGCGCAGGAGAAAACGGTCGAACAAGGCGCCCAGCGCTTCGTCCTCAGGCAAGCGATTGCTCGCCCCGACTGCCATCAGCAGCGGCAGCTTGCGAGTTTCCCGTCCGCGGCGAAACACCCGCTCATTGAGTACGAGCAGCAAGCTGTTGAGGATCGCACTGTTGGCGTTGAGCAATTCGTCCAGGAACGCGACATCCGCCTCGGGGAGCATTCCCTCCGTGTTGGTGACCAATTCCCCTTCCCGCAGCCGGCGAATGTCGAACGGGCCGAACAACTCATTGGGTTCGGTGAATCTTGTCAGCAGGTAATCAAACACTCGCCCATCAATTCGTTGCCCCAGCGACTGAACGAGAGCACTCTTCGCCGTGCCGGGCGGACCCAGGATGAATAGGTTCTCGCCTGCCGCGAGACTCACGCCGAGCAAGTCGACTACTTCGTCCTTGCCGACATAAGCTTGCTTGATCGGCGCCAGGGCTTCCGTGGTGAGCCGTGGACCCCATTGGGCGTCGCCATGAGGCGCCGCGGATTGCGTCGGATCGGTTTGGTCGCGTTGTGAATCGTTCATGGGCAAGGTGCTGGTCATCCGGTAGCAGTCACTAAGTCTGGACTGGCAATCCCTTTTACTCTACGCACTTGTAGTGCTCGTTACGGCAGCTAGCTCAGGGACGAGTTCGGGAAAGGCTCCAAAGGCTTCTCGCACGCTCGATGCCACGCGCGAGTCGTGGAGTCGAGAACGATCTTTCGTTGCGATCACGCGATCGACGTAAAGTCGGCGGAGTCCGTCGTGGTTCAGCCAAGTCAGTTTGCTTGTATCGACATCGATATTCTTCATACCAACCGACGAGAGTGGCCATGCACGAGCGAACTCCGCAAGTTTGAGGGCCAACGGATCTTCGGTCGCTAATCCGGCCGAAAGGCGATACAGATCAGGCAGAAAACGGAATGTTACGTCGACCGACCAAACTGCCGATGGAGAATCATTCTTGGGAGCAGGATCGCGAAAGGCGGCATCAATGGCTTCGGACCCCAGTGCCCGGTAGACCGCCAACTGCGCTGCTCGATAAGACATGCACGCCGCCCAGAGGGCAGCTTGCGAATCGTATGTCGGGGCCACTCCTGGGAATTCGGCGGCGAGCAATTCGTGACAGTTGGTTAGAACTTTGAGGGCTTCGTCTCTCGCTTGCGTGTGCATCCCATTTTTAGGATCGAGGAGAAGCGCCTCTTCGGCGACTGGCGCGGGAACGCGGACACGGCCGTTGTCGATCAGAGCCGTCAGGAAGTCGGCGAATGCCACGAGGTCTGCCCCCAAGCAAGTTTGGCCATGCAACAGCTGGCATGCATGTGCCGTCTTTGATTTAATGCACCTTATTCTATTCGTTCCGTTCTCTCCCGGCTTTGTACGAACATGAAAAACGGCGTTGGCACGGTTTTGATTTCAGGAGGACAATTATTCGACGGGACGGGTTCACCGCCTCTTCGCGATGGCGCGCTAGTGATTGTAGATGGCAAAATCACGTACGCCGGTCCCGCCGTCAGGGCACCGCAAGTGCCGGCCGACGCGAAGAAAATCGACGCCCGCGGCGGAACCATCATGCCCGGCCTGGTCGAGGCGCACTACCACGCGACCTACTTCAACGTGGCCGCGCTGGAAGACCTCGATATCAAATACCCAGTCGAGTACGTCACGCTCCTCGCGGCCAACAACGCCAAGCTCGCCCTTGATTGCGGGTACACCGCCGCGCGCTCGGGCGGTAGTCTTTTCAACATCGACGTGTGGCTCAAGAAGGCCATCGAGAACGAAGTCGCTCCGGGCCCGCGCCTGGTCGCGAGCGGCCGCGAGATCTGCGGCGCGGGTGGCTTGATGGATTGGAACCCCGACTTCCGCAAGATCGGCATGGAAGGTTTAGTCTTATTGATCAACGGCGCGGACGAAGCTCGCACCGCTGTGAGGAAGCTCGTTAAGGATGGCGTCGAGTGGGTGAAGACGTATCCCACGGGCGACGCGGCATCGCCCGACATCAACGATCACCACACGCTTTGCATGACGTTCGAGGAGATGGCGGCCGTCGTAACGACCGCGCACAATCACGGCCTCAAGGTGACCGGCCATTGCCGCGCGACCGAAGGAATCAAGAACGCGCTCCGCGCTGGATACGACGCCATCGAGCACGGAACGTTTATCGACGACGAGGGACTCGATCTGCTCCTCAAGCGAGACGTCCCTTGCGTTCCGGCTCTCTATTTTGAAAAGGTGAGCGTCGACCGTGGGCACGAGTTCCGCCTGCCTCAAAAGGTCATCGACGGCCATCAGGAAACACTCGAAGGAGGAGCCGAGAGTGCTCGGCGAATTCTGCGTGCCGGCGGAAGGCTCGGCATGGGGGGCGATTACGGATTCGCCTGGAATCCCCACGGCGATTACGCCTGCGAATTGAGCTTTTTTGTCGAATACGTTGGGCTGACTCCGCTGGAAGTCCTTAAATGCGCCACCAAGACCGGGGCCGAGATTATGGGCCGCGGAGACGAGCTTGGAACGTTGACACCAGGTAAACTGGCGGATGTACTAATAGTGGACGGCGACCCCACCACGAACATCCGCGTTTTGCAAGATCGCTCGAAGTTCATCGCCGTCATGCAAGGTGGCGTTGTTCGATCGGGACAACTCACCCGTCCTCAGGCATAATGAGGGACGATCCCACCCGCGTACTGCTCACCTCCCGCCCCGCCCTCCCCCGCCTCCCGTTTCGGCCATGAGGAACAAATGGACGATCACTCACCCGAACACACGCAAGAGGCGCTCGCCCGTCTGAAATCGCGTCGGCACTGGCTTGCCCAATTTGGCGGCGCGATTGGCTTGTCGACATTGCCGTTCCTGCCATCGATCGCGCGCGGTTCCGCCCCCGGCGAGCGCAAGCCGATCCGTTCCTGCATTTTCTTGTTCTTGTACGGTGGGCCGAGCCACTTCGAGTCATTCGACCCTAAGCCCAATGCACCGCGTGAGGTCCGCGGCGAGTTCGGTTCGATCTCGACGAGCGTTCCAGGTGTTCGCTTGGGTGAACACTTGCCAAAACTCGCGGCACACGCACATCGCTTTGGCATCATTCGCAGCATGCATCACCAGATGCGGTTTCACGATTCGGCCTCGTCGCACACGTTGACCGGCCGCGCACCCCTCACAGGCGATCGCGAGACTTTCCCCGATACTCCGCAAACGTTTCCGTCGCACGGCGCCGGCCTCAGTTATATGTGGCGGGAGAAGAAACTCCCGGTCTGCCACGCCTCTCTCCCCTTCGTGATGAACAACGAGATCCGTAACCCGGGACAAACGCCTGGGATGTTGGGGGCTCGTTACGCGCCGCTGCAAATCGAGGTCGATCCCCAGGCCAAACGCTATCGCGCCGACGCACTTCGCAAACCGGACGGCATGGACGATGCCCGGTTGGCCGACCGTTGGTCGATGGTGAGTGGACTCAACACCGGGGTGTCGCCAGGTGCGGGACGCCTCATTCCGCTCTATGAGCGCGCTCTTGCTTTGTCCGCTTCCAAGGCCGTGCACGATGCGCTTGATTTGGAGCGAGAACCGCTCTCGGTTCGCGAACGCTACGGCACGCCGGAACAGGACAGGACCGACTTGCCTAATGCCCGGTCGCGCGATGGCGTCGCCCGCAACATGCGCGGGCAAAGCGTGCTGGCCGCGCGGCGGCTTGTGGAAGCTGGCGTTCCGTTTGTCTCCGTCTACGATTTCAAGCAACAGGGGCAAAACTGGGACACGCACGAAAAGAACTTCCTCCAACACAAAGAAGTGCTTCTGCCGCCGATCGATCAGGCGGTCTCGGCACTGATCGAAGATTTACAAGAACGCGGCTTGCTCGACGAAACACTGATTGTCGTCACAGGCGAGTTTGGCCGCACGCCCAAAATCAACAAAGACGCCGGGCGCGATCACTGGCCCGACTGCTATAGCACGCTGCTGGCGGGCGGTGGCATTCAACCGGGGGCGATTTGGGGGGCGAGCGACAAGCTTGGTGCGTATCCCGCAGTCGATGCAGTTACGCCCGGCGACTTAGCGGCGACCATTTTTTGGCGATTTGGCCTCGACCCGGCGACGGAACTTCACGACGGGACAGGTCGTCCAATGAAACTAGCCGACGGGCAGCCTCTCAAGGGGATGTTCGGCGTGACGTGAGATCGTGAGCCCAAACAGTCCGTGAAACGAAGGCGCCTCTCCCATGACGCTCGATCGCAGACGTGGTTGCCTCCTTGGTTTGGCTATTGGTGATGCGCTTGGCGCGGCCGTGGAGTTTGAGTCGCCCGGCGACTTCGAACCGGTCGTCGGCTTTCGCGATGGCGGCCCGCACCGGTTGGCTCCGGGCGAGTGGACCGACGACACCAGCCTGGCGTTGGCACTGGCCGACAGCATTTCGCAAGGCAAATGGGATCTGAACGATCAGGCCAGTCGCTATGTCGCCTGGTGGAAGAACGGGACGTATTCGGTCAACGGGCGTTGCTTCGATATTGGCCTCACGACCAAGACAGCGCTCGAAAAGTTTGTCAGCGAAGGCGATGCTCGCAAGAGTGGTGACATTCACGTGCGCTCCTGCGGCAATGGCTCGATCATGCGGCTGGCGCCGGTGCCGATCCGTTACTGCGATTACTTTCCGGACCGCATCGACGAGTTGGCGAACCTGGCGTCCGAGTCGAGTTTGCCGACGCACGCGGGTGCACAGTGTCTTTCGGCTTGTCGCTACCTGGCGGTCGTACTCGCCGCGTTGATGCAGGGGCAGTCTCGCGAAGAAGTTTTGTCGCCAGACTGGCCGCCGCTCCAAATGCTGCGACAAGGAACGCCTTGGCACCCTGAAATCGATCACGTGACCAAAGGAGCGTTCCGAAATCAAAACCCTCCGCAGATAACGGGGAGCGGCTACGTGGTGCGCAGTTTGGAAGCCGCTCTGTGGGCCTTCCACAAGGCAACGAGTTTTCGCGAGGCCGTCCTCAAAGCGGTTAACCTTGGTGAGGACGCTGATACCACGGGCGCCGTGTGCGGGCAACTGGCCGGCGCCTATTGGGGCGAAAAGGGCATTCCCAGCGAGTGGCTCAGCGGACTGGCCAAACGCGACATGATTGAAAAGGCTTTAACGGGCCTCGTCAAAGCGTGATCTCACGCCGCACTACGGCAATCCATGAATCCCGCGGATTTCTCGCGAGTAGTGCAGCCACGGCACGAGCGGACCGTACGGTGGCCCTGCCTCGGGCGACAGGTAGTCTTGAGTGCTCGGCTGTAACCCTTCGTCTTTGAGGCCGAGCCAGAAGCCCGTATCGTCGAGTTGCATCACCTCGAGATCGAGGAATAGCTGCATGCGATTCACTAAGTAACCGATGTGGTTGTCGGCGACTCCACCGACGGCCAGGCGGAATGCATCTTGGGCTTCCAGGAAGTCGCGCGCGGCAACGCCCGGAATACCGAGGGCGAGCGCGAGCCGCGTGCTATTCACCCGCTCGTTGGCCAGTGCGGCGCTGGCGACGCCGATCTGATACTGCGTTTTCGCGAGGGTCAGATTCCGCAAGTCATCGCGGACGGCGAACTTGATGCCATCTTCAAGGGCCATCAGATTGCGCCGTCCCACCTGGTAGTCGATGAGCGCCGTTCGGTAGTGGTTCCTCTGCGCCTTGCGATTGAGCGGCAAGTCGAGCGAGGCCCCGACCTGCGTCTGCAAAAACTCGGTCGTGTCGCCGGGCTGTTGGATGTGGACCGCCATCGTCTCGCGCGCCCGCAGGTTGAGCACGCTTTTCAGATCGTCGGCGGCCAGCTTGATGGCGCGGCGGTTGTCGGCCAGTTGACCTCGCTGGTTCATCAGATCGAGCCGCAGTGCCAGGGCGGTCGTCATCGCATCGTTGACACTCATGTCGACCGTCGCGAGAGTTTCCATTTCCTCGGAGAGGGCTTGTTCCGAGAGCACCAAAAGGCGGTCGACCAGAGTGACCATCTCGCGCTGCCCTTCTTCGGTGAGGATCGAGTCACGCGCGGCTCCCTCCAATTCTGATGCTTCGCGAGCAAGCGCCCTCGCCGATTCCAGCACCTCGGCGGCGGTGTCGGCCAGCTTGGTCAGGTCATCGAGCAAAGCATCCCGAAGCAGACGAGCCTGCTCGATCCAAAGGTGGCGCATCTGTTGCCGAAGCTGCTGGTGCCGTTTTTCGATTTCGTTGGTCGATTGGCTGTCCGATTGGTGGTTGGCTCGCACGACATCCAATTGCCGCGAGATTTCGCCGCTAAGGGCCGCGATTAACTCGACGCGGCGTTGCAGCAGCCGCACCACGGACGGATCGGCCCCTTGCTCAATGACGGCCAATGCATCCGTTCGCAGAGTAACGTTCAGTTGCGCGTCGGCAAGCAGGAGCCGCAAGCCGATCGCTTCCAACTCCAGGCCGAACTTGTCTTGCGGCGCTGCTGAATCAGACTCGCTCCCGCCCTCTTGTTGACGATTCTTCGACGAGGTCCGCCAGGCGGTCGCCCTTTGATGGAGTACGACGGCGGAGTTGATCATTTCGGCCGAAAGCACATTGCGGCGCTCGCGTTCGGTTGCGAGTCGTGATCGCGTCCTCAGGACGGCGTCGGCCGATACCGAGGCGGTGTCACGAATCGTAATCCCGTCCAACTCCTCCAGGTTCAGCCGCATCGCGAGTTCCGTCGGCAAGCCAAGCAGAATCTTGAACTGGTCCTGTGATCGATCGAGCGACACGCAGGACGAAATCAACCGGCCGCGCGAGGCCAGCATGTTTTGTTCGATCTGCTCGGTTTGAATTCGCGAGCCTTGGGGAGTCTCAAGCTCGGCGCGGGCTTGGCGGAGAGCACGTGAAAGGGAGAAGTAGTTCTGCGATTCGATCGCGATCTGCCGGTAGGCGCGAAGCTGCGTGTAGTACTGCGTTGCCAATTGAACGAAGAAGATCTTCCGGAAACGGGCGTAAGTTCGGACAGCGTAAAGCAGCCGCCGCTCGGCCGCAGTGAGCGGCTCCAGCCGAATATCGCGTTGAAAGATGGGCTGCGTCCAATCGAGCAGCAACTGCGACGTGATATCCGAAGCGAAGCCCTGCGGGCCGTCGAATGTGATCAGGATGTTGTTCGCCAGCCGCGCCAGGATAGTGCCGCTCGTGGCGAGCGTTTTATCCCACTGCGTCACTTGATTGATCCGCAACTGTCTGTCGTATTGCCCAGCCTGCTGAGTATTGAAGAAATCGACGTCCGTTCCGTTCACAAACGGCGTCGCCTTCAAAGCGAAATCGAACCGGGCCAGCGATACATCTAGCGCCGCGCGATAGAGCGTTTCTTTTTGCGTTTGATACTCGCGGCTGTTGAGCAGCCCCAACTCGATGACGTTTTCGAGCGTCAAGTCGGGGCCGGAAGTGATCAACTCCGACGACGGCTGCTGGCCAAACGACCGCGCGTACTCGTCGCTCAGCGTCGTGAACTCGAGCATCCGAGCAAGCGACGCCCGCGGCAAGGAGTCCCATTGCTCCTTCGAGATGGGTGGCGCGGCGAGTGGCGCCAGGGGGACCTGCCCTTCGGCGACCGCCAGGTCTTCCTCGAGCTGTTCGATCGACCGCTCGTTCAGTCCTTGCGGCTCTTGGAGAGGCATCCCCTCGGCGAGCGATTCATCCGGCTCCGGAGGCAGAGGTTCAGGTGGCGGTCCATCGCTCTCCGGCATCTCGGTGTCGGGGACGTCCTCCACCTGGCGTGAAGACGCATAACCGGTAACGCGAATTTTCTTATTCGAGGCCGCACGCGATGTCCGCGCCGATCCCGGCTCCCGGATCTTGCCCTTAGACTCTTCTACGTCTTCTTCCATCTCGTCAGAGTCGGGACTGTTCCCTACTTCGCCGTTGTTGGGCGCTTCCAACTTCTCGGGCTGCTCGAAGTACTCCATCGACTCGTCGTTGGGGAGCGGTTCGGATGCAGGCTGTGGAAGAAGCTCGGCCTCATCCTTGTACTGCATATCCTTCGACTCGCCATCGTCGCCGGGCGAGCGTTCCGGCTTGGGCAATACTTCCTTCTTTTTCGTGCGCTTACGCTGAGCGTCGCTGTAGAGCGGAGGTATTTCGTAGCTGTTGAGTTGCGGCTCAGGGTTGGGAAGGATCGGGTAGTCGCGCGGCGTCGGATCGTACAAGCGAGAGTCGGGCGCATTGTCGATCGTGAAACCCGATGGATACCACGGCGTCTCCATCGTGCGCGATTCGATGATGGTGTAGGCTTCGCAGTCGGCGCTGTTGCGATAAAACGTTCGTGAACAGCCGCTCGTTAGAAGCGCGAATAAGATAAGCCAGCCCAGGCGGTCGGCGCGCGACAAACGAGCGCTGCCTGGGCGCGACGTTGGCTTCGTCCCTGAAGGTGTGCTTGAAAGCGGCATCATGCCTGCACTGTATTACTTGGATGTCGTCGCTAGACGACGTGTCGCAACGCCGTGATGGGGTCCATATAAGCCGCGCGGGCGGCAGGATAAATTCCGAAAACAATACCCATCAAACTGGAGATGGAGAAGGCCAATAGCACCGCGGAGGGGTGCACGATAGCCTCGATCCCCGCTAGCTTCTCGACGACCGTAGGAGCACCAATCCCCAACAGAACGCCCAGCCCTCCGCCGAGACTGCACAACGCGATCGCCTCGATGAGGAATTGAATGATGATGTCGTGGCGGCGGGCTCCCAAAGCGCGGCGAATGCCGATCTCGCGAGTCTGTTCGGTCACGTTCGCTAGCATGATGTTCATGATGCCGATCCCCCCCACCAGCAGCGAAATGCCGGCGATCGATCCAAGCACCAGGTTCCACAGCGAGTGCTCCTGCTCGGCTCGCTCTTGAAGCTCCAGCGGCACCTGCACTTCGTAATCGTCGGACCGGGCATGCTGGGCATGGAGCAGCTTCTTGGCCATCTCCGCCGTCGGGCCCACCAGATCGAGCGACCGGGCCGTGAGGATGATCTCGTTGAGTTGGACCTTCTCGAAATCGACGCTCCCTGCGTTCTTGATCACCTGCAACTCGCCAAAGCGGCGGCGAGCGCAATCGAGCGGAATGAAGATCTCGCGGGGATCGGCGTTTTGACCGCCAGGAGCCAGCACGCCAACAATTCGGAATGACATCGGTCCCAGGAACAAATCCTTGCCGATGGGGTCTTCGTAGCCGAAGAGCACTTCGGCCGCTTCGGGGCCAAGTACGGCGACGTTGGTGGCGCCAGCCAAGTCGGTCGCGGCGATGAAACGCCCTCGCCGTACCTGCAAGTGGCGGACCTGCATGTAATCGATGTTCACGCCCAGGATGCGAGCATTGCGAATGCGGTGATGGCCGTGATAAACGTCTTTGCGCACGAGCGCTACGGGCACCGCTCGGGTCAGAGTTGGAATGGCGCCGCAAAGGCGGTCGAAATCGGCGTACTTCAGTCCATACTCCACGATCCGGCTGACGCGGCGTTGGCCGGAAGTGCTTTCTTCCTCGGCGGCTTGCTGCCGCGTGCCCGGCTTCACGCTCCGCACGATCACGTTGGTGGCACCGAGGGCCTCGATCTGCGCCATCGCCTTGGCCTTAGAGCCTTCGCCGATCGCCAGCATGGCAATCACCGAGCCCACGCCCAGGATGACGCCCAACAAGGCCAACGCGCTACGCATTCCGCGCAGGCGCAGGTTGTTGATCGCCAGGCAGACCGCTCCCCACCAGTATTGCCACGAACGCATGGGCGTTACTCCGCAACCGTAGCGGTTCGCGAATTGGACGAAATCTGCAGCGGCGAGCGATGCTCCTTCTGGGTCTCGTCGTGGTCGGCCGTCGGAACATTGATCGCATCTGGATTGAGCACGATCCGCTCGTCGGTCGCCAGACCTTCCAGCACCTCGACGTGCGAATCGTTGCAGATGCCAAGCTTCACATCGCGGCGCTGCAAACCCTCGGTTGATTCGACGTAGCACCAGGTCGATGCTTCTTCCTGCACGACGGCTTGAACCGGCACGCTGATCACGTCTTCCAGCCGTTGGACATGGATCTCGACGATCGCCGTCATGCCAGGCTTGAGGTGTTCCACGTCATCGTCGACGGTGACGATGGTGTCGTACACCTTGACATCGGAGCTCATGCCGCTGTCTTGCGTTGGCAGCACAGCCACGGAACGAACCGTTCCCTGATAGGCCGTGTCGGGGTCGGCATCGATCCGCACCGAGGCGGTTAATCCCGATTTGGTCTGATCGAGCACCGATTCGTGCACCGCTACTTTGACCTGCATCCGGGCCAGGTCAGGCAGCGACAGAATCTTGAAACGCTCGGTCACCAACTCTCCCTCGGCGACCAAACGACCCCACGGCGTACGGTCGGGCGAGTGTGCCACCAAACCATCGTTGGGCGCGTAGATTTTGCATTTTTCTAGTTGCGTCTTGAACTTCTCGAGGCGTTCCGTCTCCGTCTTCAACGATTGTTCGGCGGCGTTCTTGGTGGCCTCCGCCTGGGCGAGGAGGGCCTCGTTGTCACGCTCCACCTGCGAGAGGGCTCGCTTGGCCGTGGCAATGGCCCCTTTGAGCTCCAGGAGCTTCATTGGGTATTCGTATTGTTTCAACTTCTTGCGATTGGCTTCGGCGGTGGAGAGCGAGTTCGCCGCTTTCGCAAGTGCGAAGTCGGCCTGCAAATGCTCGTGCACGGCCTGGTCGAGGTCCCCTTTGCCGCGATAGCCGAGCTTGAAGAGCGTTTCGATACCTTGCCGGCGAGCGGCCTTCATTCGCAAAGCGGCTTGCGATTCGGAAATCTGGTTCTTGGCTTCCTGAATTTTGGCGTTCAAGTCTCCCAGCGAGATCTTGTATGAACCCCCTTCGTCATCTTCGTACATGGTCATCGCGAGCTCGGCCATTTCGACCCGCAGTGTGGCCGATGCCAGATTGGTCTCGTTGTTCGTCTTTTGATTCTCGAACCGGGAATTGGCTTGGATTTTCGCAGCGTTCACTTGCTGGAACGTGACCATTTGGGTGTTCAATCGCTCGCGCAGCGGAGCGGCATCGAACTCGACCAGCAGGTCCCCTTTCTTCACTTCGGTACCGTTGGGGACGAGCCACAGGATGCGCGTTCCCGATTGCCCTGGGACAGTTTCCAGGTCGCAGGTCACGCGAGTCTCTTGCTGGCTTGCCAGCGTGCCTCGCTCGGTGATGGTCACCGGCAGGTCGGCCCGCTGGACGGTGTACATCACCAACTTGCTGCTCGCTTCCAGCGCGCCATGGGGAGTGGCGCCACGGGAACGCAACCAAGTGTAGGCGCCTGCCGCCATGGCCAAGGCCACGATTCCGACGATGGCGCGCCGCGTTGCCAGCAATCGCAAGGCGAGCGAGGGCACGAACAACGCGCTGGCGCTGGCTCGATGCCAAATACTGCCTCGGCGCAGCATTCGCGCGCGACCGCGATCGAAGCGTCGCTGCGGCTTCCGAGGTTCAGTCAAGGGACTAGTCGTGGAGGTGGACATAGTCTCTCCTTCGAAATGGGGAATCATCGACAAAGTAGCCGCCGTGCTTACTTGGTTGCTGGATAGCAACCGATGGGAGGTGGGGTTACCGGCGTCGAAATCCTGACGAATCGCCGATCAAACGGTGGGGATCAATACTGTGCAGGGACTGGTTACCAACTCAAACCACTAACTGGCACGCTGCAAAATGAAGGTGGGACAGCGGCCGACAATCGGTGCACTTAGTAAAAGGTAGGCCGTAACATTCGGACGTTGAAAGCATCAACTCCGATTGATTTCTAGCGGATGATTTATGACGCTGCAACCCCTATAGCTTACAAGCATCCCCTCTTAATTGGGGTGTTTCTCGGAAAAGAAAACTGACACGTAAAGACGCTAAAACCTCGTCGAATCGACCACCAAGAAGGTGGGGATACCGGCGGTCCTAGATGATTGCCAGCACATCAAACAGCTTCTACTGTGGGCATCTGTATGTAGCGCCTTCCACCCTCCAGCGAGATTCAATCATGTTCCGTGCTTTCGCTGCCGTCATTGCTTTATCTCTCGTTTCCACGAGCACGTTTGCCCAGACCAGCGTCGACATCACGCCCGACGTGGTGTACGGACACAAAGACGGGCTGGCGATGACCTTCGACGTCTTCACTCCCAAGGATGCCAATGGCGCTGCCGTTTTGTTCATGGTCAGCGGCGGTTGGTATTCGCAGTGGGCGCCGCCTGAGCAAATGAAGGGATTCGCCGAACCGATTACTTCCAAGGGATATACGGTCTTCACGGTTCGCCACGGCAGCAGCCCGCGCTATGGAATTCCAGACGCTGTTTCCGACGTGCGACGGGCGGTGCGCTATATCCGATCGAACGCTGAAAAGTTCAAGATCGACGCGAATCGGCTCGGCGTTTACGGCATGAGCGCCGGCGGGCATCTGTCGCTGGTGCTCGGTACCACAGGCGACGATGGCATCGCTGACGATAAAGACCCGCTCAACAAAGTAAGCGACCGGGTCCAAGCCGTGGTGGCCTACGTTGCGCCGACGGATCTCACGATCATGGTCAAAGACTACAAGGACCGCTTGCCGGCTTATGGGAACTTCCCGGCGCTCGATCTCGGCATGGAGGGGGCCAAAACGCTCTCGCCACTTTTGCACGTGAGCGAAGACGATGCCCCGACGCTCCTCCTGGCAGGTGTGAAGGATGATCTGGTTCCCATCTCACACAGTCGGAACATCGAAAAGGCCCTCGCCGAGAAGAAGGTCGACGTCAAAATCGTGGAATATCCCAATGCCGGGCACGGTTTTGGCGGAGAAGACCTGAAGGCCTCGATCGAGCAAATGGTCGCCTGGTTCGACAAACACCTGGGCAAAAAGTAGCGGTCCTGCGGGTTGCCCCGTTCCGCGGCACGAATCCCTCTAGCGTCGCGCCGCGGATCGGCCGATAATAATGCGAGCGATCAAATACCTCGGGTCGCTCCCACCTGCGTTCGCCCCCGTTGCTTTTTGTTGGGGGAATCGGAGTTCCCGATGCTGCGAGTTCTTGGTTCGCCGAAAAAATTCTGCGATGGCGTTACCCGCCGCGATTTGATGCGGATTGGCGGTCTTGGTTTGGCGGGGCTTTCTCTTCCGCAGATCACGCGCTTGCAAGAAGCGTCGGCCAACGATGCCGGTGCGCATCCGCCGGGATTCGGCAAAGCCAAGTCGGTCATCTTGATCCACTTGTATGGCTCTCCGAGCCAACTGGAGTGGTGCGATCAAAAGCCAAATGCGCCGGTCGAGATTCGCGGTGAGTTCGGATCAATTCCATCGAGCTTGCCTGGCTGCCTTGTTTGCGACTTGATGCCGAACTTCGCGAAGGTAACCGATCGCTGCACGATTCTCCGCTCACTCACGCACCCATATCCGATCCACGGCGTCGCCTTCGCGTTGACCGGCATTCCCGTGATCGACGTGCAGATGGAATTGGCTCCGCACGATCCGCGACACTGGCCGTTCTTTGGTTCAACGGTTGAGTACGTCGACCGCCGAAGCAAAGGCCCCTCCTCGGCTCTAGCATCAATCCCCCCCAACATGGCGCTGCCGTGGAAAATGAGCAGCCGCCGCAAAGGCGAAGTCTCGCGGGCCGGTCCTTATGCTTCGTTCCTAGGAAGCGAATACGATCCCTTGTGGGTCGAGTTCCAAGGTGAGGCCAACAAGGGCTACATCAAGACGCTCAACACAATGAAGTACACCGACAACGATCCCTACGTCGGCATCGCCGACGGCGGGCGGTTCGTGGTCCCTTCCGCGATGCGCGACGAGGCCGAGTTATCGCTGAACCGGCTCAATCATCGCAAGTCGCTCCTCGCGCAGTTCAACGATATTCGCCCGCAACTGGTCTCCTCCAAAAGCGGCCGCTCCTACGACAAGCATCAGCAATCGGCGCTTTCGCTGTTGGAATCGCCCAAGCTGGCTGAGTCGCTCGAAGTCTCTCGCGAAAGCGAAGCGACAAGGGCGATGTACGGTAAGACCGTGTTTGGACAATCGCTGTTAGCCGCCCGTCGCCTTGTCGAAGCGGGCACGCGCGTCGCCACCGTCTTCTGGGATGAGTTCGGACTCGCCGGTAGCGGCTGGGACACCCACTGGGACCACTTCGGGCGAATGAAGAACGAACTTTGCCCCGGCTTCGATCAGGGCTTCTACGGCCTGATCACCGACCTCGATCAGCGGGGCCTTTTGGACGAGACGCTCGTCGTTTGCACCAGCGAACACGGCCGTACGCCAAGTATCGCCAGCGTTCCTGGTGGGGGCCGCGACCACTGGTCGCGCGTCTACACCAGCGTCATCGCCGGTGGTGGAACGAAACGCGGCATGATTGTGGGGGCCTCGGACGCCAAAGGCGGCGACGTCGCCGAGCGGCCGATCAGCCCCAAAGATTTGCTGGCAACGATGTACCACTTGCTGGGCATTGACCACCATCAACTGGTCCACGACCGCGCTGGGCGGCCTCATCCGCTCGTGGAAGCGGAAGTGATCCACGAGGCGATTGCTTAGTCAGAAGGTCCAAATAAACTCCTGGCCTCCGTAGACCGGCGCGGCGTATACATCGATCACTTTGCCCCTCACTACGTCAAAGCGGTAACGGCCCCGCTCGCCTGTCACGACAAAAGATTGTTTTCCAACGAGAAGGTCGTGCCAAGAACGTTTTGTCGGCGTGACTTGCACCTTGGATGGCGCGGCCTCGATGAATTGTCGGAACGACGCCTTCTGCCAGTTTTCATCACCGACTGAGATTGCCTTATAGCCCTCGGTCACAAACCACTGGGCCGTTTGTCGGGGTCGGATCACCCACCAAGTTCCAAAAGCGCACAACGCGACAACGATCAGCAGCGTGCGTAGTTGGAACTGGCGTGGCATCGCACTGCATCCTTCGTGTCTTCGTGTCTTCGTGCCTTAGTGTGAAACTCACTTCCCGCACGCATAGCGAAACAACACTTCGCTAGCCGCTTCGAGTTGCTCAATCGCCAGCCATTCGTCGGCCGTATGGGCTTGGTCGATCGAGCCGGGACCGAAGACGACAGTCGGTACGCCACTGGCATCGTACGGCGGCGCGTCGGTGCCGAATGGCACGCCAATCTTGGTGCTGTCGAATCCAAGACTTCTCGCGGCGCCCGTCACTTGTTCGGCCAGCGCGTGGTTGTGCCGGTCTGACAAGCCGGGCGAGATCAGGAACGTATCGTCATGGACGATTGGGAAGTTCTCGCCGAGGTGGTCGCGCAAGTATTGCTCGACGTGGGCCTTGGCGGTCGCGGGCGAATCGTCGACTACCGGCAGAACGCGGCGATCGACTTCGATGGTGCAGCGATCGGGAACCGTGTTCACGCTCACGCCGCCTGAGATCAAACCGACGCTCAGTGTGGGACCTCCGAGTAGCGGATGCGAGGCGCGCTTGCCCACTTCTTCGGCGGCGTACTTTTCCAGGACGTTAAGGACCTTTGCCATCCGATAGGCGGCATTGTCGGCGATTTCAGGCCGTGAACTGTGCCCTGCCTTCCCCACTGTGTGAATACGCCAGCGGCAAACACCTTTGTGGGCGACGACCACATTCAGCAGCGTCGGTTCAGCGATCACGACCGCTTGCGGCTTGGCGGCGATGATCGCCGCAGCTTGGGGCCACAGGTGAGGCTGCGTCCACGTTTGGGCCACCGCGGCCGCTCCCGAAAATCCATTCTCTTCGTTGACCGTGCAAGCCATCACAACCGTGGGGCGATTCTTGGGCTTCTCCTCGTGAAGGCGAATTAGCGCGCCCAGCATCGCGGTCATTCCCCCTTTGATATCGCACGAGCCGCGACCGTAAACCCGGCCGTTGCGGATCTCACCCCCAAAAGGATCGATCACCATGCCGTCGATTGGCACCGTGTCCTGGTGGGCTTCGAAAACGACAATCGGCCCGCCTTTCTCAGGTGGGACGTCTCCATCAACGCGCGCCACGATGTTTGGCCGAAATTCCTCCACTTCCTGTCGGGCATACTGGATGCCGCGGCTCTTGTAGAACCGTTCGAGGTGATCGGTGACTCGATACTCGTAGTAGATGTCGCCTTGGACCGCCCGCCCCATTGGGTTGACGCTGGGGATTCGAACCAGTTCGGACAGAGTCTGTGGCAGATCGAGGGGCATTCCAATTCTCTTGTTACGTTGGTGCAAGGCGAGGTGCTGGTGAGCGGCAGGGATCGCGGTCTCCCTATGATACCGGGTCGAAATAGGCTTCGGGTGTTGACGATGAGCCGCAGTAATGGCTGCTTATTTTCCCTTGTCGGTTGCATAGTGGCGAGGCACATTAGGGCGAACTGAACATCGAATCGCAGCACTCACCGAGACTTAGGGCGTGATTCTCGGACCGTTGACCCTGCTGGCGAGAGCGGCTACGATGCCAGCGTTTATCCGTCGAGTTGATCGACGGTTTTTTTCGGATAGGGATTGTGATAAGATTCACAAAGTCCTGTTCGAGCCGCGTGGAATGCGTTCGGCATTGAAGTAAGCGCTTGTCGCATTGGGACTTATGGAAATCGCTTTTTTGCCCGTCCTGCTCTTTGTCCTGGCGGGAACCCTGCTAGGCGTGGGGCTGCTGACGGTCGGTTCGCTGATTGGTCCGAAACGCGATACGGCTGTCAAAGAGATGCCGTACGAGAGCGGGATGGACCCGATCCACGATACGCATCGCCGGTTCGATATCCGCTTCCACATGGTCGCGATAGCATTCCTGGTGTTCGATGTCGAACTTCTCTTCCTTTACCCTTGGGCAGTTTCCAGTCGCAATCCCAACGGGATCGACGCGGTTGTGCTGTCGGCTCAGGAAGCGGGAGTGGTGGGCTTTAGCCGGATGCTCGTCTTCGGCGAAGTGATGCTCTTTTTGACGTTGCTGACGCTCGGCTTTGTTTATGCCTGGCGGAAAGGGGTGTTCCAATGGCGCTAACCTCCGGCAGCGAGGCCTCGACTCGCGATCTGCCTGAAAACGTGATGGTCAGCAAGCTCGATGAGCTGGCAAGCTGGTGTCGCAAAAACAGCTTGTGGCCGATGCCGTTTGCCACGGCCTGCTGCGGAATCGAACTGATGGCCACTGGCGCCAGCCGTCACGACTTGGCTCGCTTCGGCGCGGAAGTCTTTCGCTTTAGTCCGCGGCAATGCGACTTGATGATCGTGGCCGGTCGCGTCGTGATGAAGATGCTTCCGGTGCTGCAGCGCATTTGGCAACAGATGAACGAGCCCAAGTGGTGTATCTCGATGGGCGCCTGTGCCTCGACGGGCGGCGTCTTCGATACCTACTGCGTGGTCCAAGGGATCGACCGCTTTATCCCCGTCGACATGTATGTACCGGGTTGCCCGCCGCGGCCCGAGCAATTGATTCAGGCAATCATCGACCTGCAAGACAAGATCCAGCGGGAAGGGACCATCTGGGGGACCGAATTCGAAACCAAGCAGCGGCAAGAACGCAAGCGGGCCTTGGTTGACCTCCCGATCGTGGGCCAGAGCCCTTATTTCAATCCCAATTCGCCATTAGCGAAGCGATAAGTCGAGTTATGCCAACGAAGCCCGACATCATCGAGAGCTTGAAATCGCAGTTCGGCGAACTGGCGGTGTCCGAATTTCGCGGTGATACGCGAATCGTGATTCCGCAGGACAAGATTTACGACGCTTGCGAGTTCCTCAAAACGAAGCACGGGTTCGACTTGCTGGTCGACGTCACGTGCGTCGACTACTTGAATTACCGCGATGCAACGGATCGTTTCGGCTTGGTGTATTTGTTGACGGCAACCGCAGCGAACCAACGCATCACGTTGCGAGTGATGCTCAACGAACCCAACTTGACCGTTCGATCGATCACTCCGCTCTATGCAGGCGGCGACTGGATCGAACGGGAAGTGTGGGACATGTTCGGGATTCGGTTTGATGGTCACCCCGATCATCGTCGCATTTTGATGCCGGACGAGTTTACGGCGCATCCGCTTCGGAAGGATTATCCGTTGCAAGGACGCGGTGAGCGACACAATTTCACGCCGATCGCCCGCGGCAGCGCGTAACGTTTGGAACCCAAGCTTTTTTGGTCATTTGAAGGGAAGCCATGTCGACGGCAGTGGAGCCAAATTCCGAAACGCTGGCGGCGAAGCTTCAGGAATCTGCGCAGCAAGATTACCTGTGGAGTTTGAACTTCGGTCCGCAGCACCCGGCGACGCACACCACGCTGCGGCTTGTGCTCAAGCTCGATGGCGAACGCGTCGTCGACGCCATCCCAGACATTGGCTATCTCCACTCCGGCTTCGAGAAGATCGGCGAGCATCTCGACTACAACCAGTACGTCACGGTCACCGACCGGATGAACTACATCTCGCCGATGGCGAACAACGTCGCCTGGCACATGGCGGTCGAGAAGCTGCTCGGGATCGAGATCACCCCGCGCTGCAAGTACATTCGCACCATCATTTGCGAACTTGCTCGGATCAGCGACCACTGCCTTAGCACAGGCGCGATGGGGCTCGACACCGGCGCTTTCACGTTCTTCTTGTACGCGTTTTACCAACGCGAAAAGATCTACGACATCTTCGAGACGCTCTGCGGCGCCCGCTTCACCAACAGCTACACGCGCGTCGGCGGCTTGATGCACGACATGACGCCGCTGGTGATCGAGAAGATTCGCGCCTTCGTAAAGAACTTCCCCGAAACGCTTGACGACATGGAGAAGTTGCTCAACCGCAACCGCATCTTTGTCGATCGCACCAAGGGCGTCGGCGTTCTCACGGCCGAAGAAGCGACCAATTGGAGCGCGACTGGGCCCGTTGCCCGCGCGAGCGGTGTCACGCGCGATCTTCGCAAAGACGAGCCCTATCTGGCGTACGCCGATCTCGATTTTAAAGTCTGCTGTGCCAAGGCCGGCGATTGCTTCGCACGCTACTACGTTCGCATGGCCGAGATGCGTGAGAGCCTCAAGCTTGTCGAACAGGCACTCGAAAATCTCCCGGCCGGCCCTGTAAACGTGAGCGTTGGCGAACGAACGGCGCTGCCGAACAAAGGGCAGGTTTACCAGACGATCGAAGGAACGATTACCCACTTCGAACTGGTGATGGCCAACCGCGGGTTCGAAGTTCCTAACGAAGAAACCTACTGCGCGACGGAAGCTCCCAACGGTGAGTTGGGCTTCTACGTCGCAGGCGACGGAAGCGACGTGGCCTATCGGGCTCGTTGCCGGCCGCCATCATTTATTCACTTTTCGTTGTTCCCGAAATTGATTCGCGGACACACGTTGTCGGACGTGGTCGCGGTGCTCGGTAGTTTGAACATTATCGCGGCCGAACTCGATCGCTAGTCGATTCGCGACCTTGAGTTTGCTGTTGCCCCTAAGATTGCGTTGACCATGTCCAACCCCACTGCTGATAAGGTGTCCGCCAACGGTTCTGCCGTTGATGGCCAGCCCGACGACGGCAAGCCTATCCTGACCGACGAAATGGTCGAGGCGATCAAGGCCTACTTCCCGCGCTACCCATCGCGGCAAGCGGTCACGTTGCCGGCACTGCATATCGTCAACGAGCGTCTGCGATACGTGCCGCTCAAGGCTGTTGTCGAGGTCGCCAAGTTGCTCGAGCTACCGCCTGCTGTCGTGCAAGACACGCTTACGTTCTACGGCTACTTCCATCAAGAAAAACCGCACGGCCGCACACGAGTGATGGTGTGCCGTTCGGTTAGCTGTGCACTCCGCGGCGCCGATGACTTGCTGGAACACATGTGCCACAAGGCGGGCCTTCATCCTGGCGAGACCACGGCCGATGGCTCCTTCACGCTTGAGTTCGCCGAGTGCCTCGGCGCGTGCGAGCAAGCGCCGTGCATTCTGGCCAACAGCACGCTTCACGCGAACGTGACGCCGGAGAGTTCCGAAACATTGATCGCTTCGTGGAAGAAGGAATAACCGGTGGCAAAGTTCGAGCCGGTTCTGCTGGCAAATATCAATAAGCCCGAGAGTTACACCCGCGCGGTCTACGAGCGCCACGGCGGCTATCAGGCCTTGCGCAAAGTAATGGGCGGGGTGTCGCAGAACGACTTGAAAGAACTGGTCAAATCAAGCGGCCTGCGCGGCCGCGGCGGTGCTGGTTTTCCCACTGGCCTTAAGTGGACGTTCCTTCCCAAAGATCATCCTGGGCCGATCTACTTTTGCCTCAACGCCGACGAGAGTGAACCGGGTACGTTCAACAACCGCATCCTGATGGAGCTCGATCCCCACCAGGTGATCGAGGGGATCATCCTCAGTTGCTACGCGACCAACGCTACGACCGCATATTTTTATATGCGGGTCGAGTATCCGACCGCGTATCAACGTTGCCAAGCGGCTGTCGATGAAGCCTATGCGGCTGGTTATCTCGGAAAGAACATCCTCGGAAGCGGCTACTCGCTCGACATCTTCCTGCATCGCGGTGCAGCCGCTTATATCTGCGGCGAAGAGACAGGCTTAATCGAGAGCCTCGAAGGCAAACGTGCTTGGCCGCGGATCAAGCCGCCGTTTCCAGCCATCGAAGGTGCCTTCCGCAAGCCGACCGTCGTCAACAACGTCGAGACGGTCGCGTGCGTGCCACATATCATCAATCGCGGAGTTGATTGGTTTAAGTCGATCGGCATTCCCGCCGACCCTAACAACCCTCGCGACCCAGGCAGCTACGGTCCGAAGCTCTACTGCTTGAGCGGCCACGTCGAAAAGCCCGGCTGTTACGAAGCACCGCTCGGCATCACCGTCAACGAACTGATCAACGAGTACGGCGGCGGAATCTGGAAGGGTCGCAAAGCCAAGGCCTGCATCCCCGGCGGGATCAGCATGGGCCTCTTAAAGGCCGAAGAGTTTGATTGCAAACTCGACTTCGCCGGGCCTGGCAAGTTCGGCTGCTTGGGACTCGGAACTGCGGCCGTCGTTGTGATGGACGAGACGGTTAGCATGGTCGACTTCTTGCACAACAGCGCTCGATTCTTCGCACACGAAAGTTGCGGCCAGTGCACACCGTGCCGTGAAGGTACGGCTTGGGCTCTCAAGTTGCTTGATCGCATCAAGGCAGGCAAAGGCCGTTTCAAGGATTTGGATATCCTGCTGGAACTGGGCGACAACATCGGGATCATCCCGGGAACTACGATCTGCGGCCTGGCCGACGGCGCCGCGTGGCCGATGAAACAAGCCATCCGCAAATGGCGCGGCGAATTCGAAGACTACATCAAGCGAACCAACCCGACCGGTTACATGGAAACGAGTGCCGTGCCCGCGCTCGAACTGATTGGTCTGGGTACGGGGAGTCACTAATGGGCGTTGTGATTGTCGACGGAAAAGAAATTCCTCTGGAGCCGGGCGAGAAGCTCAACGGCATCCAAGTCGCGCGCAAGGCAGGCGTCGAGATTCCCCACTACTGCTGGCACGCAGGGCTCACGGTCGTCGCCAGTTGCCGGATGTGCCTTGTCGAAAACGGCAAGGTGAACGACAAGACCGGCAAGATCGAAATGCAGCCCAAGCTGGTGCCCGCTTGTCAAACGCCGGCTCCGGAAGGCTCCGTGTTCGTCACCAACAGCGAGAAGGTGAAGAACGCCCGTGCGATGGTCGAAGAAGACTTACTCCTTCGCCACCCGGTTGATTGCCCGATCTGCGACAAAGCAGGCGAGTGCGCCCTGCAAGACTATCACTTCGAGTACGGCCGCGAAGAACGCCGCGCCGACATCAAGCCATTCCACAGCCGCCGCCGCGACGTCGGCGATACGGTCACGCTGTTCGTCGACCGCTGCGTGATGTGCACACGGTGCGTTCGGTTCACGCGCGAAATCGCCGGCACCGGCGAATTGATGGTGATCAATCGCGGTGCCCACGAAGAGATCGATACGTTCCCCGGCTATCCGCTCGACAACAAGCTCTCCGGCAACGTGGTCGACCTTTGCCCCGTCGGCGCACTCGGCGACAAGGACTTCCTCTACTCGCAACGCGTCTGGTTCATGAAGAGCCACGATCACGTATGCGACGGTTGCTCGACCGGTTGCTCGATCAAGGTCGACGAGAACCAAGACCACATCTATCGCCTCAAGCCCCGCGAGAATCCCAACGTCAACCAATGGTGGATGTGCGACGAAGGCCGCTACGGTTGGAAGCACGTTCACTCGCAAGAGCGAACGAACGGCGCCAAACGGCTCGATGCCAAAGGGGCGCCGGTCCACGTCGAGTGGTCGGACGTTGGCGGGCTGGTTGGCAAGGAGTTCGAAAAGGCCGGGCGACTGGCTGCTGTCCTCTCGCCACACTTGACGGTTGAAGAAGCGTTCCTACTTGCCTCCTATGTTCGATCGATCGATCCGAAGGCAATCATCGCCGTAGGCGCAATCCCTGTCGAAGGCCAAGACGAGAAGTTCAAGAATGGTTTTACCATTCGCGCGGAGAAGGCGCCCAATCGTCGCGGCGTAGAAAAGGTTGCCGGTTGGTTCCAAGGTGAAGTAATCGGTTGGGACGACTTCTTGAAGCGGCTCGACAGCGATTCCGACGAGATCCGCGGCGTGTGGGTGAGCGGCGGATACAAGACTCCGTGGAACGACGAAGCAACCGTTGCCAAGTTCGCCAAAGTGAAGACGCTCGTCGTGCAAGATTGCTTCACCTCGCCGCTCATGGAACGTGCGACCTGGCAATTGGCGGGCGCAGTGTTCGCTGAGCGAGCCGGCTCCTATGTGAACTACAGTGATCGTCTTCAGAACTTTGCTTGGGCGATTCGTAGCCCCCAAGGCGTGAAGACCGAAGGCCAATTGCTGTGGCAATTGACGGCTCACACCGGGCTTTACAGCGCCAAAACCGCGCTCGCCGAAGTCTGCCGCGACGTGGCTTACTTCGCACCCGCGGCCGGTGAGATTCCCTCGACCGGTATCGATCTGAAAGTGAACTGGATCGCCGCCAGCGAAGCCCCCGTCGCCGCCGGATCGTAATCCCCACGCACAACTCCCCTGCCCTTTCGCCAAATTGATATGCTCGAATCCTTCCTCGAACCGGCCATTAAGATCGGAGTCGCCATTGGCGGCCTGATGACGGGCGCCGCCTACTTGGTGTTGCTCGAACGCCGGATGGCTGCGTGGACGCAGGACCGGATCGGACCGAATCGCGTTGGTGTCCCGCTGACCAATTGGCGGTTGTGGGGGCTGGGTCAGCCGATGGCCGACGGCGTGAAGTTCATCCTGAAGGAAGAGTACACTCCGGCGCACGTCGACAAGCGATTGTTCGTGATCGCGCCGGTGGTGATCCTCGCGGCGGCGCTCGCCGTTTTCGCGGTCGTGCCGTTTGGTACTCCCCTCCCTCTGCCCGGTTTTGTTGCCGAAAAGGTTGGGAAGGTCGGTCAGCCGGTCGACATGACAGTCGCTCCCGACTTGGACGTCGGGATGGTCTTCATCTTCGCCCTGTCAAGTATCGCCGTGTACGGCGTTATCGTTGGCGGTTGGGCCAGCAACAATAAATACAGCTTCCTTGGCGGCCTGCGCTCAAGCGCGCAGTTAATCGCCTACGAACTACCAATGGGGCTGGGTATTCTCGGCGTCGTTCTCGCGGCTGGATCACTGAACATTAGTCAGATTATCGATGCTCAAGCCAATAGCGGCACATGGTTCATCTTTTTGCAGCCGCTTGGCTTTGTCGTGTTCCTGATCGCGGCTTTCGCCGAAGCGGCGCGGCTTCCGTTCGACTTGCCTGAGGCTGAACAGGAATTGATCGGCGGCTACCACACCGAGTACTCGGGCCTCAAGCTGCTGATGTTCCTCGTCGCCGAGTTCCTCCACATGGTGCTCGCGTCGTATTTGATCACGATGCTGTTCTTAGGAGGTTGGCACTTCTGGGGCATCACGGGTGTCGCAGGCGAAGACACGTCGCTCGTGACGTGGGCGATTCGCTGTGCGGTCCTTTACGGCAAGATCATGGTCGTGATCTTGTTCTTCATGATCGTCCGCTGGAGTTGGCCGCGCTTCCGCTTCGACCAACTGATGTCGATGGCTTGGAAGATCATGTTGCCGCTCGGGATTTTGAATTTGTTCGCGGTCGCCATTTTGTACGAAGTGCGCCAGATGTCGCTGGGAGCAGCCGCTGCCAACCCTGATTTGACGTGGAGCCTCATCCTGATCGCGGGCGGTTGGGTTGTGTTCGGCATTGCCTGGTTCTTTGTCAACTTGAGCAACCCACTGGTTACTGATAACACGCCCCGCATTGAAACGAATCCTGCCGAAATTGATTCGCAACTGTAAGCAATAACAACATGTCACCCGACGATCCAAATATCCGCTGGATTGACGAACCGCAGCTCGGAATCACTGGCAAGATGTACTTGCCGTTATTCGTGCAAGGTTTGACAACCACGATGAAGCACCTGACGCGGGCCATTAGTGGCAAAGCGGTCACGGTGAGCTACCCCGATCAAGAGCCTGAGATTGGCAACAAGCTGATCTATCGCGGCGTCCACCGTCTCAACCGCGACGATCAAGGTCGCGTGAAGTGCGTCGCCTGCTTTTTGTGCGCGACGGCTTGCCCCGCTCACTGCATCGACATCATCGGCATCGAGAGCCCCTGGGAAGACCGCGAAAAATATCCCGAGAGTTTCACGATCGACGAACTGCGGTGCATCTACTGCGGGATGTGCGAGGAAGCTTGCCCGGTCGATGCCATTGAACTGACGAGCCTCTACAACCTGACGGGCCGCAGCCGCGAAGAGATGATCTTCGACAAGGAAAAGCTCCTCAGCGTGTACGACGCGACCAGCGAAAAGGAACCGATGAAGTCGAAGCAGATGGGAGTCAATCCATGACACCCTCTATTGCCAGTGCTTTGTCGTCTCTGATGTTGCTCGCTGCTGAGGGAGACGCGACTGCGGACACGTCGTTGAAGGCGCAAATTCTGAAGTACGCCACCTGCTGTTCCGCTTGGGGCCTCCTGTTCGCGGCAGCATCGCTCTACTTGCTGATTCCGCCGCAATCGTCGCGAGGTCGCATCCTTGGACTTTTGTGTGGCGTTGTGTCGCTCGTGCTGATGGCGATCGATTTGCCACCCCTGGGCGATACCGGCCATCAAATCGTCTTTTGGTTGACGTCGGCCGTTACCGTTGGATCGGCGGGCGCGATGATCGCCTCTCGAAACGCCGTGTACAGCGCGCTCTGGTTCGCCTTATCGCTCTTAGGCGTGGCGGGATTATTTATTTTCCAAGGTGCTCAGTTCCTGGGCGTTGCGACCATCGTCGTCTACGCCGGTGCGATTGTGGTGACGTTTTTGTTCGTCATCATGCTGGCGCAGCCGGAGGGGCACGCCGTTTACGACCGCGTCACCTGGGGCTGGTTTCCCAAGCCGGCAGTCGCCTTGATGGGTGCGGCGCTGTTGGCACTGCTTCTGTCGTCACTAACCAAGCTCGACAACGAAGCAACGCGTAAAGTCGCTGAAGATCGCTTGACCGCCAAAGCGAAGGTCAAAGAACTTGCCAAGGGAAATCGGCCGGAGACCATCTCTGCCGCACCCGCAGATGTTCGTCCTGGTACGGATCCCAAGCAGCACATGGCCGACCTTGGCCGCGAGATGTTCAGCAAGCAATTGATCGCCGTCGAAGTGGCCGGAACGTTGCTCTTGGTGGCACTGGTGGGAGCCATCGCGATTGCCATTCATGGGAAGCAACGCACGGCGACCAGCGAGGAGTCCGCGGCATGAACGAGTTGAGTCTCCTCTACAACACATTGATTGTCGGCGGCCTTTTGTTCCTGATCGGCGCCGTAGGGTTCATCACCCGGCGGAACATGATCGTGATGTTCCTATGTGCCGAAATGATGCTGCAAGGCGTGTCGCTGAGCCTGGTCGCTTGGGGACGCTATAACGGCCACGACCTCGGCGGGCAATCGTTTACGATTTTCATCATTGCCGTCGCCGCGTGCGAAGCGGGCATCGCCATGTCGCTCGTACTCATGTTGGCCCAGAAGAGCGGCAAGCTCGATAGCGTTTACTGGCAGGACCTCCGCGAAAGCGGCCAGCCCGCCTATGTGGACCGCGAAGTTCCCGAAGAGACGAGCGAAGACCAGGTGTGGCCGACGTTGACCCGCGCCGGGATCCGGCCCGAAGTCGACGCCGAAGCCCTGTCGCACCGTAGCCGCGTGTAGTGATTCAGAGACCCCATTCCCAATAGATTGCAGCGCTGGCCATGACGTCGAGTCTCGATCTCCTTCTCGCGGCGATTGTCGGGCTGCCTCTTTTGGCGGCCCTGGTGACCGCCGTGCTGGGAAAAAACGTCCTCAAAGAACAAAGCCACCTGCCGGCGGTCCTGGCCATTGGCGGTTCGTTCTTTTGCAGCATGGCCCTGCTGATGGGCGTGATGAACGGCCACAACGAGACGGCCGTGTCGCGCGGCCAAGATGCCCTTGTAGCCACCGGTTACGAGCACGTTTGGCATGTGTGGACCTGGGCCGAAATTCCCGACGCGATGACGGTTGCCGATTCGTCTGGCGCCGCCAAGACGATTCCGTTCCGGGTCGACGTGGCTCTGCGGGCTGATGCGCTCACAGCCATGATGCTCTGCATGGTCACGTTCGTGGCAACCTGGGTGGCCGTCTTTGGCGCCGGCTACATGCACGGCGATCCTGGTTACTGGCGGTTCTTCGCGTATGTCAATTTGTTCGTCTTCTCGATGACGATGCTCGTGTCCGTCAGCAACTTCTTGCTGCTGTTCGTCTTCTGGGAAGCGGTCGGCGTTTGTTCCTACTTGCTGATCGGGTTCTGGTTCACTAAGCCCGAAGCGGCCGCGGCCGGCAAGAAAGCATTCTTGGTGAACCGGATCGGCGACTTTGGCCTGACGCTCGCCTTGTTCCTGATTTGGACGAACTACCACACGCTCAACTATCACGACACCACGGCGACTGGGTTGCCCGTGGGCGCTGCCACCGCGAGTGCCGATGGCACAACACCGTCGCAAGATGTCACCTCGGCAGGCGTGCTAGGTCAAACCCGGCTTGCCAGTAAAAGCTACATCCACGGCCCGATTGCGACCGCGATTTGCTTGTTGCTCCTGTTGGGGGCGTGCGGCAAGAGTGCCCAGTTCCCGCTGCACTTGTGGTTGCCCGACGCCATGGAAGGCCCCACGCCCGTCAGCGCGCTGATCCACGCGGCGACGATGGTGACGGCAGGCGTGTACATGCTGACTCGTTGTACGCCGCTGCTGGCGGCCGCTCCCGATGTCCAATTGGTGGTCGCTGTCGTTGGTGGATTTACGGCGCTACTGGCCGGTCTGATTGCTCTCACACAGTACGACCTCAAGCGGGTGATGGCCTACTCGACCGTGAGCCAACTCGGTTACATGTTCCTCGGCGTCGGCGTTGGTTCGTTCGCCGGAATCACGGCTGGGATGTTCCACTTGTTCACGCACGCCTTCTTCAAGGCGCTGTTGTTCCTCGGGTCCGGTAGCGTCATGCATGCGATGGGGCACATCATCGACATGCGCCGCTTCAGCGGTTTGCGGCGGATCATGCCGATCACGCACGCCACGATGCTCGTAGGCTGCCTGGCACTATCGGGTGTGTTCCCGCTCGCCGGCTTCTGGAGCAAAGATGCCATTCTGGGAGCCCTGCACGATCGCATCCACCAACTCGATCACGAACTGGAACACGCTAAAGTTCAGCCAACCGGCGACAGCACCAAATACTTCGTTGCCGCGCACGCCGTTGATCATGAGCACGGCGATCAGTCTGTCGTTCAACGAACCGCGACAACCTATCGCGCGCTCTACTACATGGGCCTGTTCACGGCGTTTTTGACGGCGTTTTACACGTTCCGGGCGTTCTTCATGACGTTCTACGGCGAGGAGAAAGTTCCGCCCGAGGCCGGCGACCACGCGCACGAGTCGCCCCAGATGATGACGATTCCGTTGATCGTGCTCGCTGTTTGTGCCGTGATCATGGGGATGGTCTTCGTTCCGCCGACGAATTGGGGCGGTAACCGGCTGGTCGACTTCCTCGCGAATACGCCCTCGCTGTCGGTCCACGGGGCCGGCGAGCGCGCCGCGAATCCAACGTTCCACATCGACGTCGCCGCGATGAGCATGGTTCTCGCGGTCGGCGGTTTCCTCGTCGCCATGTATTTCTACATGGGCGATCGCAGCGAAGCAGCGGCACTCAAGCGAGTCTTCAGCTTGGAAGGATTCGACCACCTGCTGGATGCGAACTGGACAGCGAAGCTCAGGCAGGTTGGCTGGATCAACGCGTTGAGGAAGTCGCTCAAGGATTATGGTCTAGGTTGGATCGTTTCGATTGTCGACTTCCTGTTGCAAATGTTGACGACGCTCGTAGCAGTGCCCCTCATCATTGGACATTGGATCAACCCCTATCGATTGTCTTTGGGCAAGTTCTTCCTCGACGAGATTGCCTATTGGGCGCTGGTGTGGCCTTTGGAATTGCTTGCGAACCTCTTGTACTTGATTGACAAGTGGATCGTGGATGGCCTGGTGAATCTGGTCGGCAGTGTGCCCAAGTATTTTGGCGCCCTGATGCGTCACTTGCAGCTGGGGCTGGTGCAGTTTTACGCGTTCGCCATGGTGGCGGGTGCGATTGTCGTCGTGGCGGCGCGATTGCTGTTCGCCAAATAGCTTTCCCATTCGAAGAGAATCGTGGCGTAATCGGTCATGGATAGTTCCGCACTGCTGATAATCGCCTTGTTTTTGCCGCTGATCGGCGCGGCGCTCATCTTCCTGCTCGGCGGAGCAGGACGCGACGCCGTGCGCAATGCCGCTTTGGCTTTTTCGTTCGCGACGCTACTTGTCGCGGGCGTGCTGGTTGCCGATTTCCCGCGCGACCCCGAGGCGATGCGAAACTATGCCGTCGCCAATTATCCGTGGGTTCCCGGTGTGGGCATGAATATTGGTTTCCACATCGGCCTCGATGGACTTGGGCTGTGGATGTTCGGCTTGTCGGCGCTACTGATGGTGACCGCGGTCCTCGTGAGCTGGGATTCGATTGAAGATCGCCCGGAACTGTTTTACGGCATGCTTCTGTTGCTCCAATTCGGATGCATGGGCATTTTCGTGGCGCGCGATTTGATTTTGTTTTACGTCTTCTTCGAGTTCACACTCATTCCGCTCTTCTTCTTGATTGGTATCTGGGGCAGCGAAGATCGCCGCTACGCCGCGATCAAGTTCTTCCTGTACACACTTGCCGGCAGCATGCTGACGTTTTTGGGTTTGCTCACGATCGTTTACCTAGTGTGGGCTCGTTCGCCGGAGGCGTCGCCGAATTTTTCCATTCCAGCCCTTACGGCAGCACTAGCCAGCCAACCGATCGATCCGAGTTTGCAATTGTGGATCTTCCTGGCTTTGTTCGCTGGATTCGCAATCAAGGTGCCGCTCTTTCCGGTTCACACCTGGTTGCCACTGGCGCACGTGCAAGCACCGGCCGCGGGTAGCGTGATCCTGGCGGGCATTTTGCTGAAAATTGGCGTCTACGGCTTTGTCCGCTTCAGCATGACGATGCTGCCCGACGCGACCGTCGTGTGTGCGCCCTGGATTCTCACGCTCGCCGTGTCGGGCATTGTCTACGGGGCGCTCGTCGCTCTCGCGCAAAGTGACATGAAGCGACTGATCGCCTACTCGTCGGTCAGCCACCTTGGCTACTGCATCGTCGGCCTGTTCGCGATGAACCAAATGGGCATGACTGGCGGTATCCTGCAAATGATCAGCCACGGCCTTTCGACCGGCGGTTTGTTCGCCATCGTCGGCATGCTCTACCAGCGGTATCACACCCGCGAGATCGACAAGCTTTCCGGACTGGCGTCGCGCACGCCCATCCTGGCGGCGTTCATGGTGCTGTATACGTTCTCGAGCATCGCGGTGCCTGGCCTGAACGGCTTCCCCGGTGAGTTCATGGTGTTGTGCGGTATGTTCCAGCGAGCCTGGCAGGGCGTCGCGGGGCTCAGCTTTTTCGCAGGCATGGCGCTCGCTATCACGGCAGTATCGGGCGTTGTGCTCGGTGCCTGGTACATGTTGCAATTGGTCCAGCGGGTCTTCTTTGGCCCGCTCAAGGAACCTGCTGCTCACCATGAGGGGGCCGATGCTCATCATGATGAGATCCCTGATCTCTCGTGGACCGAAATCACGGCCCTGGCCTTGCCGGCCGTGTTCGTCTTTTGGATTGGTTTGAAGCCCAACGATTTCATCGCCCCAATGCAGCCGGCCATTGCCGACGTGCAAAAGGCGCTGGCCGGGTCGCTCGAGCGTGCTCGAGCGCCTGAGACGATGCTGACCGAAAATTCCGATTCGCCTTCGACTGAGACCACTCCTTCCCGCGCCGCTGATGGCGAAGGATTTGCCCGTGCTCGCTAAGAACCTGGTTACGTCCGAAACGCTTTGGCTGCTGTTGCCCGAGATCTGGTTGATCGTGGCGGCGTCGCTTGTCTATGTCGGCGGCGCATTCGTGCGGTATCGCAATTTGTGGGCCGGCGTCAGCCTCGGGATCCTGGCAATCGCGGGCGCCCTGCTGGTCGCCACGAGCTATCCGATCATCGACTCGCTTCACGCCGGAAATGCCAACGTCACGGGGCCGCTTTCGATCGACGCCTTGGGGTACTCGATGCGTTGGATGTCGCTGCTGGTTGGCGCGATGTTCGTTTGCGTCACGTGGCAGACCGCCGCGAGCGAATTAGTCCCCGAACAGTTGGGCTCGACGCTGCTCGTGATGACGGGCGTCATGCTGGGCGGGGTAGCGAACGAGTTGACCCTCGTTTTCCTCTCGCTCGAACTGATCTCGATCCCGATCTACATGCTCCTCTTCGTCGGAAAGCGGGATCGCGATTCGGCCGAAGCGACGGCGAAGTACTTCTTCCTCAGCATCATGTCTTCGGCATGTTTGCTGTACGGTTTCAGCTTCCTGTACGGGATGGGTAAGTCGACCTACTTGCCCGACATCCGCGCGACGCTCGCGAATTTCGACAGCAACGACTGGCAAGGCCCGCTGATGCCGATTGCCCTCACGCTCACGCTGATCGGGCTCGGCTTCAAGATGGCGTTTGTGCCGTTCCACTTTTACGCCCCCGACGTCTACCAAGGGACCACCAACTCCAACGCGGCACTTTTGGCGGTGGCCCCTAAGGCAGCTGGCGCCGTCGTGTTGATGCGGCTCTTGTCGACAATCATTCCCGCCGATGGCGAATTCCTGTGGCGGGCGATGGTGATCCTCTCCATCGTGACAATCACCATCGGCAACGTGAGCGCGCTGTGGCAAAAGAACGTTCGCCGCATGCTCGCCTTTTCCTCGATCGCGCATAGCGGTTACATGCTGATGGGCATCGCGGTGGTCGCTGCTCCATTTGCAACCGAAAAGCAAATCGCCGCAGGCGCAACGGGCGTCGTCTTTTACGTTCTGCTCTACAGTTTCTCGACCCTCGGTGCCTTCGCCGTGTTGTCGTCGATGAGCACGCGAGACCGCGAAGTAGGTGGGCTCGATGAACTCGCCGGACTGGCCAGAATCCAACCGGGCTTGGCAGGCGTGCTGGCGATCTTCATGTTTTCGCTGGCAGGCATTCCACCGCTGGCCGGCTTTTGGGGAAAGCTGTCGCTGTTTTACAGCGCGATTGTCACAGGCATGAGCGACTCCGGATCGACCGGCACTTGGTTCATCGCCATGGCGATTGCTGGGGCGATCAACGCCGCGATTGGCGCTGCTTACTATCTGCGCGTCGTCGGCACGATGTATTTCCAACCAGCCGACAGCCGTCGCCCCGCCGGAGCACTCGATCCGGGATTCGGTTCCGTGATGGCCGCAGCGGCGTGTGCGATTGTGGTTCTCGGTATCAGCGCCGTACCCGGCATCGGCTGGCGTCCCTCGGAACGAGCCGGCAAGGCCTTGGCCAAGCCGATGCGCGTGGAAAAGAAAACCGACATCGTGACTACGCCGCACGATCAAACGCCTTCGGATCAGGTTGCCGTCACGTCGCCTTAGGTAATGCCGTCGCGGACGGCGCGTCCATTCCCAGCCAAACGGAGTTCGTCGATGGCGAGCGAACGTAGGACTTCGCGGCAGTGGACGAAGTTGATCGAACGGACGGTCGCGCCGATCGTGATGATCGGCCCCGACCGCCGGCTGATGTTCGTCAACACAGCCGCCGAAGCGTGGCTGGGCGTTTCGGCCGACGACTTGCTGGGAAAACGCTGCGACTACACCAGCGAGGCTGATTCGGCGATTGCCCGCGCTGCTGCCGCTCTGGCACCGCCGCCTCACCTGGCCGAGACCCTGGCGTGCGATGTCACCATCGCTCTTCCGGCTGAAAACGCTGCCGTAAAGCGGCGCTCCGGCCGCTTCACGCGTTTGCGGCAGGAGGGCGGTTCGTTCGCCGTCGATCTATTGGTCATGGCGCAAGCGGACCTGCCGCCGGACCTTTCCGGCCGCGACGATCTGCATGTGGAACTGGCCAAGCTGCGCGCGGCGTGGGCTTCCCACTATCGGATCGAGCAGCTCATCGGCACGACGGTCGAGATGGCCAAGGTTCGCGATCAAGCGCGAGCCGCCGCGGCCTCGTCGTCGGCACGAACTGTTATCTCGGGCCCGCCGGGAACCGGGCGGGAATTTGTCGCCCGGGCAATCCACAATGCCCGTCCAGGCGCGGGGAAAGTTCCACTCGCGCCCGTTTACTGCAAGGTCCTCGACGTCGAATCGCTGCACGAACTCTTGCGAAAGTTCCATCGCCGGTTCGGCCTTCCCACTGAGGAAGCCGCGCCGACGCTGATGCTGCTTGATATCGATCAGTTGCTGCCCGCCGTGCAAGCGGAGTTGCTTGGGTTCGTATCGCAGATTGGCTTCGATATTCCGGTCATCGCAACGTCGCGCTGGCCGCTGGTTGCGCTCGCGCAAAAAGGAAAGTTCGATCGCGAACTGGCGATGCGGCTCGAGATTGTTTCGATTCGCTTGCCTTCGCTCCGGCAACGCCGCGACGACATACCGCTCTTGGTTCAAAGCTTTGTGGAATCGCACAACGCTCTCGGCGGCAAGCAACTCGCCGGCGTTGCGCCCGAGGCACTGGAGAGATTGCTCGCATGCACGTTTCGCGGAAACGTGGCGCAGTTGCGGGAGACGATTGCATCGGCGTGTCAGAAGGCGCAAGGGTCGTGGATTGTCGTTGCCGACCTGCCTGAGTTCTGCCGGCAGGCGGCCGAAGCTCTGGCCCACCCGCGCCGCGAACCGCAGGCGATCTCGCTCGACGAAGTGATGAACGACGTCGAGAAGGAACTCCTCACCCGAACGTTGTCATTGGCTCGCGGAAACAAATCCAAGGCGGCGGAGCTATTGCAAGTCACGCGGCCGCGTTTGCTGCGGCGGCTGGAGCAGCTCGGGTTGATCGACAAGGGAAGCGAACCTGCGGTGATCTTCGAAGAAATCGCGCCGGAAGAAGATCCGCCTAAGAAAATGTAACTTTCGGGATCACGCCGCGCATGCCGAATCAATCGCGATCCACTGTGCCATCTCCCCGTGGACGGTTTCGTATTGTGGTGTGCGAACGCGCGCCACGGTGGGCGATTCTTCTGCGGACGCTCGAACACTCGTGGCCTCTGATCGAAACGCGCAGCCTGCAGCTTGCCGACGAAGCGCTGGCCAGTGAGGCCGCCGGCGGGCAATTAATTGTGGTCGCGGTCGACGACGCCGGTGACGCCGCAACGCTAGGCCGCGTCGATCAGTGGACCACTTTGGACCCGGCCCCTGTTGTTCTCGTCGCTAAGGACGCCATGACCGAGGCCGAGGAGTGGCTTTGGCGCGAAGCGGGTGCCGCGGACGTGCTCGCATCTCCCACGGATGTGCGCAAAGTATCGCGGATCTTGTTAAGACTTTGTCCGGCCGGTCCGGAAAGCCAGCTGGACACCCTCCGCGCTGAATTAACCGCAAGGCTGCCTTACGCCCAGGCCCTTGGTTGACGGCGCCTATCGGTGCGGCTAGGTTCGCATGAATGAATGCATCGCATCCTGCCCGCTGGACGCCCGATCTTTCTCGACTGATCGCGCTTTTCTATTCGGACCCAAACGAGTGCGGCAAGTTCACGCGTTTGGAAGCGGACCAGATGCCGCAACCGGCTCGGCGCTTGCTCGACCACGAGCATCACATGACGGTCACGGTCGAGTCGTTCCACGGCTGCCCAGTCGACGTCCAAGTGGTGGAAAACCGAATCGAATCGGGTCTCTATGTCCGCAAGATTGTGCTGGTTCGCCAGTCAGATCGGAAGCCCGTGCAGTTTGGAATCGTGCGGATGGATTTTCGCTTTGTTTCGGACGACGTCAAGCGCGCCATTGAAAGCCGGAAAATTCCTTTGGGAAGAGTGTTGATCCAGCACAATGTGTTGCGGCGCGTGGAACTGTTTTCCTTATGGAAGGTCGAAGCGGGTACCGACCTCGCAAATCTGCTGGAAGCCGAGCCGGGGCAAACCTTGTACGGCCGGACCGCTCTGATCCACTGCGACGGCCAACCCGCCGTGGAACTTCTGGAAGTCCTCGCCCCGGCGTCGTTGACGGAAGATCGGTAACTGCCGTTCGTTCTTAGCCCCGCTCTCAATCGTTATCTCTCCTGTCCCATCGTGTAGTTAGGCGCTACGTGAGATGGCGTCTCGGTGTATGATTGAGGCTCGTTTGGCGCGGTTTGCTCATGGCATTACCTCGCGGCCATTCCCCTCCTTTGCTTGTTCCCACCTGAGTCGAAGAAAGCACCCCGTATGTCGAAGGGCAAAGACGAACCGGCAATGTCGGTTCCAACGCACGTGAAGTGGTTGATTCTGGTCATCGCGTCGATCGGCTTTGCGTTCGACATTTACGAGTTGTTGATGCTGCCGTTGATCGCGCGTGACGCGATTGGGGAGTTGTTGCCGAAGGCGTCGATTGCGGACCGTCAAATGTGGCGCGGGTATTTGTTCTTCGTGCCGGCCCTCGTTGGCGGGGTTGTGGGTCTTTGGGGCGGTTATTTGACGGATCGTCTTGGCCGACGATCGGTGTTGACATGGAGCATCTTGCTTTACGCGTTTAGCGCGTTCTTTGCCGGTTTCTCGACCAACATCTACATGCTCATTCTTCTGCGATGCGGCTGCTTCATTGGCGTATGTGTTGAGTTCGTCGCGGCCGTCGCATGGTTGGCCGAGTTGTTCCCCGATCACGACGAACGTGAACGTGTGCTTGGATACACGCAGGCCTTCTCCTCCATCGGTGGTTTGTTGGTGGCGGTGGCTTTTGGAATCTGCGGTGCCTATGGTGCATCGTTTCCGGCCATTGCTATGCCCGGCTTTCTAGCGGGCCTGCTGGGGCAGGTCACCGAGCAGGGAAGCCATGCGGCGTGGCGATATACGTTGATGTCCGGCGTGATCCCGGCGATTCCCTTGATCCTGATTCGCCCGTTCCTGCCCGAGTCTCCCGCCTGGGCAGCGAAGGCCGCTCAAGGGAATTTGCGCCGCCCCAGCATTGCCGAGTTGTTCTCGCCAGAGCTTGCGCGAACCACCATTGTTACGACCCTAATGTTTGCGTGCAGTTTTGGAGCTGCCTTTGGTGCGATCCAGCAGTTGCAGGAAATCACCCCCGGCCTGAAAGTGGCTCCCGAGTATCAACAAGCCGCGCTGGATAAAGCCAAGAAAGCTGGCACCATTCCAGAAGATCCCGAAAAAGCTAAGCCGGTCATTGCTAGAGAAAAACAGAATGGTCTGGTGAAGTTGAATTCCGAATACACCAAGGTGCAGGAAATTGGCGGCTTGGTGGGGCGGTTTATTTTTGCTTTTTTGGCGACGCGAATCCTCAGCCAGCGCACGCTGCTGCGATTGTTCCAAGTGCCCGGTCTGATCGTCGTTCCGTTGGTTTTTTGGTTCTTCCTGACCATACCGAACACGGAATATTTCCGCCTCGATTTGAAGCGGATCTTCTTTGGCGAAATTCCAATCACCACGATGTCGCTGGGAATATTCCTTTGCGGCTTGTTTACGGTGGCCCAGTTCAGCTTTTGGGGGAACTACCTTCCGCGCGTGTACCCGCTTCACTTGCGTGGAACCGGAGAGAGTTTCGCCGCCAACATTGGCGGCCGCATGTTCGGCACCCTGTTTGCCTGGGTGACCACGACGATCGTCGGCCTCTATCCCAGAATCGACGATCAGTTAGAAGCCGCCAAAGAAAACCCCTACCGTTACGCTGTGGTGGCAGCGGGCGTTGCACTGACTGTTTATGTGGTCGGCTTCCTCGCCAGCTTCTGGCTCCCTGAGCCCAAAGTCGAACGCTTGGATCACTAAGCAGACGCCTGGCGCGACGTTCAGTCCTCAATGACAAATGGATACCGGAGCCGCAAGATCTCGCGCTCCTCGGGGCTGTACCGGGCCAGTTGAAGCTTCAAGGTGTACCCGCCCACCAGCTTTCCGTCTTGCGCAAACATCATCCGCAGAAAGCGTGACGGGATCGGCCTGAAATACCGGCGACGACGTCGCGGCGAAGTACAAGATGGCCAGCCCCGCAACGACGCCGGCCATCCTGACGAGGACGCCCAGCGATTCCCCGTTGCTTGGGCGATCCATCTTCTTCTTCCGAAAAGCGTTTGCTTACGGCTCGTAGGCATCGGGGAATGGATTACGGCTGCGGGGCAGCCATTTGCACAGACCGATTCCTAGCACGTATAGGGCGCACAGCGGCAGTGCCATCAATAGCATGCTGTACGGGTCGCCACCGGGCGTCAGCATCATCGCCATCACGAAGATGATCAAAATGGCCACGCGCCAGTGTTCGATGAATACGTCGACGGTCACAATGCCGATGCGGTTCAAAAACAGCATCACCAGTGGCAACTGGAAGCTGACACCGAACCCAAGCGGCAACAGCAGCACAAAGCCCATCCAGTCGCCCATCCGCGGGTCGGGGTTGATGTTGAGCCAGTCGTTGAACATGAACAAGAATTCGAGCACGGGCTTGAACACAAAGAAGAACGCCAACGACGCCCCCGCCATGAACAAGACCGCGCTAATAGGCAAGAACACGTAGATGTATTTGCGCTCGTGCGGATAGAGTCCCGTCGCGACAAATGACCAAATCTGATAGGCGATCCACGGGAGCGAGAGGGCAAATCCAAAGACGAACGACGCTTTCATCCAGATCATGAAAGCTTCCTGCGTCCCCAGCGACTGGACGCGGACATCGACCTTTTCCCACTTCATCAACTGAACCAGTTGCAACCTTGGGGGACGCAGGCAATCGGAAAGCGCGCCCGATATCACGAGCCGATTCAGCCGCAAGCGATCGTCCACGGTAGCGGAGCCCGATTTGATCGACGAGCGCAGTTCGCTTACCGATTCCCGCGTGGAGTAGTCGCCCGGTTCGAATTTGCTGAGTCCTTCGCTTTCGCACAGCTCAGGTAGATTGCTAAGCCGATTGATCATCTCGACCATGGCCTGCTTATCGGCCGCGTCGATTTTGTCCTCTGGTGTGCCAGCCAACCGTTTGACGAGCACACGTTCCTCGTCGGTCAGCGCCGCTGCGATCGATTTCACGGCTGCATCGCTGCCGGGATCGTTCAAGCGCGAAGCGAGCCTGGCGAAGCGCGGCTCGACCGTGTGAATCATGAAGCCCGAGTGGACCACGTCATCGATGGTGAACGCCGCCACCTTCCGGCTGAGAAGTCCCAAGTCCTTGACCGGCAACCCCAACGCCTCCAAGTAAGAAACGGGTTCCACTTCCTCGAATCTCGGCGCCTTCTTCTCGTGCTCGATCAGGTTTTCCATTTCGGCCGGAACGCGCTTGCCCAGCTTGTCGTAATGGGCTTTCAACTCGTTTCCTGCCCGCTTCAGGTAAAACGACTGGAGCGCCTGTTCCAAAGGCGCCTGAATGAATCGAATCACCCGGTCGGCGACCAAAAAACCGATCACCAGGCAAACCAGCAAGCCCATGATGGCGCGGATCAGGACGACGCGCAACTCTTCGAGGTGTTCCCCGAAGGTCATCATCGGTCCGCCTTCGAAATTGTCGGATTGTGGCGCTTTCAACATGGGAGGTACCCTGCGAGAAGTGGCTCTGGCGGTGGGCGCCGCGGGCAAATAGGGGCTCCGCGGACGGCCGACGAGTCGGCACCACTCACTCTATCACGGTACGTGCCAAGCCTTCAATTCCGCAGGCTTTTCGCCATCGATTCACGCGAAAGGCCCGATCGGGCCTCGACGGAACGTTACGATTCTTTCCACCGACACAAGTGGAACCGCCTCATTTCCCAGGTCGCGGAAATCGGTCACATTACAAACTGAGAAAGCGAACACATTATGTTCCCAGTCGTTTGAGGGCATGCACGGATGTCGAAAGTTGGTCTCCTGCGGTTTCATCCCGTTTTTCGCCGCTATATCTGGGGCGGACGGCGGCTCGGCGAAGTTTTGGGCAAGCCGATCGGCGAAGGAACCGACTACGCCGAGAGCTGGGAAATCGTCGATCGCGGCGACGATCAAACGGTGGTCGTCGCCGGACCATGGCAAGGAAAATCGCTCGGCGAATTAGTAAAAAATCACGGCCCTGAATTGCTGGGGCGGCACCACCCGCAGGCAAGTTTTCCGCTCCTCTTTAAATTGCTCGATTGCAACCAAGACCTGTCGGTGCAGGTCCACCCCAACGACGAACAAGGGGCCAAGCTCCCCAAGCCCGATCTTGGCAAGACCGAAGCATGGGTGATCCTCGATGCGAAGCCCGGCGCCAAGTTGTTTTCGGGCATCAAACGTGGATTCGATCGCCACGCAGTCGAGCGCGAGATCGCCCGCAACACGTTGCCGCTGTGCCTCCACACCGTCGAAGCCAAGGCAGGTGATTGCATCTTCGTTCCAGCGGGAACCGTTCACGCTTTAGGTTCCGGGTTCCTCGTGGCCGAAATCCAGCAAGCCAGTGATACCACGTTTCGCTTGTTCGATTGGAATCGTGTTGGCGGTGATGGCAAACCGCGACCGCTTCACGTCGAACAAGGACTGGCCGTGTCCGATTTTGTGACTGGGCCTGTTTCGCCTCAGACGCCTAAGCCGACAAGCCGAGAGGGTGTCGAACAGCTGGTTGCTTGCGACAAGTTCGTGCTGAACCGGTGGACTATTGATAAGCCCAACAATTTGCCAAGCGACAACACTTGTCGAATTGTTTACGTTGCCTCGGGTACGATGAGCGTCGCGGGAGAGCAACTCGTTGCGGGACAGACGATTTTGGTTCCTGCTGTGGCAGGAGGATTGGAGATCGCGCCCCAAGGCAAAAGTGTGTTGCTCGAGGCGCATTTGCCCTAGGCAGCGTCCTTCGTCGGACGTCGCTTTGAGTGGTAGTGCGTCTGCCGAGGCTAGTCTGGCTTCGGAGGGTTGGGTTCGTCCGCCGAATGGTGATACGCGAAATCCGTAAGGTGCTTGGTCTTTAACAGAAAGTACAACGCCAAGGCCGCGTAGAGAAAAGCGTAAGCCAGATTGGCGTAAGCGTCGATACTGTCGCGGTCAGGGCTTCGTAAACGAAATGCTTGCCAGCGCAAATCGACAAAGTAGGCGAAGTTTTGTAACGCATTGATTCCGCACCAAACACCGAAAAGGCGAACGCCCACGCCGAACCAATCTTCGGGCTTCATATTCATGTGCCCCTTCCTGGCGGATGCTAGTTGGTGGCGTCTGGGCCGACCGGAGCGTCCGGCTTCGGCGCTTCCACGACGGCCGCGCCGTTCAAAACTTCCGGAGAAGCAAACTCAGGAGTTGAAATCTCCTGGGGATTGGCAGTCTCGGGCACCTTCCCATCCAACACGCAGCTTACCGTAACGTCGCCCATCACGTTCATCGCGGTGCGGCAGCGGTCGAGAAACCAATCGACGGTCAGCAAAATCGGGATGTATTCCACGGGCAATCCAACGGCATGAAAGACGGCGGTCATGGTGACGAGGCCGGCTTCCGGAATGCCGGCGGCACCGACCGAGGCGATCACCGCCATGACGACCAAAACCCCTTGCTGCGCCAGCGAGAGATGCTGCCCGATCAATTGGCTGATGAACAGCGCGGCCATCGCTTCGTAAAGGGCTGTGCCGTCGTTGTTGAAATTGGCGCCGACAAGCGCCCCTAGGTTTGCCGATCGTTCTCGCAGGCCGACATTCTTGCGGAGGCACTCGTAGGTCAGCGGCATCGTGGCCGTGCTGCTGGAAGTCGAAAAGGCCATCACTAGCGCATCGCGCATGTCGGCGACGACTTTGAAAGGTGAGGGCCACGACGCGAGCTTGATGAACGTCAGGTAATAGACGAGTTGCAATCCGAGCGCAACGAGCACCGCAATGACGAAGACGCCCAGCGCCCGGAACGCATCAAACCCCTTGGTCCCAACGATGGACGCCACGATTCCAAAGACGGCGAGTGGCACGATCTCGACGATCCAGTGCAAGATCGTGATCAGCGTTTTGAGGGCGATGTCGACGAAATCAGTGATCAGCTTTTCGTGCCGCATTTTTCGTAGTGCGATGCCAAAAGCGACCGCCAGAAACACCACCGACAATACACGTCCGTCGTCGGTCAACGGTCCCAGCAGGCTCTTGGGAACATTGTCCAAAATCAAAAGCAGCGGGTTCTGGTCTTTCTTTTCTGCTGTTTCGGCGGGTGGCTTCTCGATCGCAGTTCCCCAATGCCCCGGCTGCAGCAGGTTGGCCACGAGAAGGCCAATACAAATTGCCGCCACCGTGTTAAGGAGCAATAGCGAGACCAACCGCGTCGCTGTTCCCTGGGGAAACTCGACGTGCAAAAACGAGTGGATCACCGCCATCAAGATCAAAGGTGCGGCGAGCGCCCCCAACAATCGAAGCACCAGCCGACTGGGAATCTCCAGCGGTCCGGCATTCTTCTGCAGCAGCAAGCCAACTAAGACACCAAGAAACACGGCGCCGAGAATACGCAGATACAAAGGCACACCATGCCACGCCGCGAAAAGTTTCGATACCAAGGAGTCATCGGTACCTGGTTTCGGCGGCGCGTCATCTTGCATTCGCGATTGCCCCTCGAAAGAAACTCTAGAAGCTACGTTTGAAGCTGAACAACCTGTGTTTCACCGCTTGGCTTCACCGAACGTGGGTCTTTCCAGTTCGACTCGGTGAAGTGCTTTCCGTACGTACCGTAGTCGTTGAAGAAAAAATACTTCGCCAGCCGGTAGGCCCAACTCTTCTCAGGGATTTCCGCGCCTGGATTGTATTGGCTGGGGCGGCTTTCCATCGCAGCGAGTTCCGCGAAATGAGTGTGCCGCGCCGTCGCATCCTTTGCCCCGTGGCGATTGGCCAGTTCCAGCAGCAAATCGGGCCGCTCCAGCGCGATACAACCGCGCGTGCTCTTGGCGGCCGTCTCGCGGAAGTCTTTCAGGAAAACCGATTGGTTAAAGACTTCTCGCAGCGGACGCTCGTCGTGAATGGATTCCTTGGCGAACTGAATAATCGGACAAGGCTCGATGTCACCCCACGGATTGATGTGGTGCGTAAAACCCGTCGCCGCCGGGCAAAGGGCGCGGCCTTCGCCGTCGTAGTAAGCGTCGACGATGACGATCGGCTTCTTCGCCCGCATCTCGACCACGAACTTGCGACACTGCCGCTGCTGTTCGTCGGTCAGAGCGAGTTCCGGCTTGGCATCCGGGCCAACGGGGCGATAGATGTGGAACCACGTGTAGAGGACGCCCATCTCGATCAACCGGTCGAGCCACTTTTCGCTCAACAGCTCAAAATTCGTCTGGGCCAGGCTCGTGCAGACGCCGGTCATCACCTTGTGCTTGAGGCAGTTTTGCAGGCCTTCGAAGGTTTTGCTGTAAACGTCCGGCCGCCCGCGCCGTTCGTCGCTGACGATTTCATTCCCTTCGACGCTGATCAATGGCGTCACATTGCCGCACTTGCGCAGTTCGGCCGCGACTTCGTCGGTGATGAAGTGGCCATTGGTAAAGACTTGGAAGTAGCAATCGGGATGGTTGCGAAAGATCTGGAGCACTTCGGGGTGCATGAAAGGCTCGCCACCCAGAATCCCGAAGAACGAGTTACCCATCGCCTTGGCTTCGCGGATCATCCGGTCCATCGCCGGGACTTCGATCTTCGATTGCTTGGCGGCGACGTCGACCCAGCATCCCTGGCAGCGGAGGTTGCAACTGTTGATCACCGAAACATAAAGAAACGGCGGAAAGAACTCACCCCGTTTGAGGCGCGCTTTATGCTTCTGGACAGAGCGGATCCCCTTGAGGCCGAAATTCCAGATCAATTTCCAAAGCAGCCGTTTGTCGGTTTCCAGCAACAACCGCTTGGCCATTCGCAAGTACATTGGACGTCTCGCTTGCCTCTCCGAACCAAACAACAACCGTCACATAACCAGTTTACACGCCATTAGCTCCCTATGTTCGCCGCATCCCATGTTTGATCTGGAACGAATTCGAGCCGCTCACGAAAAGGTCAAGGCCCTGTTATTGTCCGAGCGAAACGCCGACGGCCACTGGACGGGCGAACTTTCCTCCAGTGCTTTGTCGACAGCGACGGCGATTAGTGCGCTGTCGCTCATGCAAAAACATGCGGCAAAGCCCGACCCGATTTGGGCAAGCCTCATCTCGCGCGGCGTTGAGTACCTGGCCAAACAACAAAATAGCGACGGTGGATTTGGCGACACCGACAAGAGCCACTCGAATATCGCCACAACCATGCTGGCGATTGCGGCGATCCACTTGGCTGACCAGAAGGAGCGATATGCGGACATTCTCGCCGCGGCGGACCGCTACGTCGAAAGCAAAGGGCGCTTGAACGGCCTACGCGATCGCTACGGCGAAGATAAAACCTTCGTCGTGCCGATCTTGACCAATTGCGCGCTGGCTGGACTTGTCCCTTGGGACACGGTAGACGCCCTCCCCTTTGAACTCGCTTGCGTTCCGCAATCGTGGTATCGGTTGGTCGGCATGCCGGTCGTGAGCTATGCGATTCCGGCGCTCGTCGCGATCGGGCAATGCGTCCATTTTCACAAGCCTACAACTATTGCGCCTCATCGCTGGCTGCGGAATTGGGCCATCCAACCGAGCCTGCGGGTGCTGAAACGAATGCAGCCCGATTCGGGCGGATATCTAGAGGCAACGCCGCTGACGAGCTTCGTCGTGATGAGCCTCGCCGGGATCGGTAGGGCGGATCATCCCGTGTGTATTGCCGGGACGAAGTTCATAGTCGACTCAGTGCGCCCCGATGGCAGTTGGCCCATCGACACCAATCTGGCCACTTGGGTGACGACGCTCTCGCTTCTCGCGCTCACCAACGATGGCAGCGACATCCGCGAGCATGTGGTCGAAGGAAAAACGATCGAATGGATTCTCAGCTGCCAACACAAAAAACGACATCCGTTTACCGGAGCCAATCCAGGCGGATGGGGATGGAGCGATCTTTCGGGCGCGGTGCCTGATGCGGACGATACACCGGGGGCGCTGATGGTAGTCGCCAAATGGGCGCGGGCTGTCGAGTTTAAATCGGCACCAGAAGGTGAAAAGCTCTTTTGGGTGATGAACAACGGCCTCTACTGGCTACGTTATTTGCAAAACCGGGATGGCGGGATGCCGACATTTTGTCGCGGTTGGGGCAAGCTACCCTTTGATCGAAGTGGAGTCGACCTCACGGCACACGCGATACGAGCGATGTCAGCATTCTGCGAAGTGATGGGGAAGAAAATCTCGCTCATCGACGAGTCGGGTCGCCCACCGAAACCATTTCGTCCAGGGCTTCAGTACCTTCTCAAGCACCAACAAGCCGACGGAAGTTGGATCCCCCTCTGGTTCGGCAATCAGGATCACCCGGAAGAGCTCAATCCGACCTATGGGACGGCGAAGGTTCTGTTTGCCTTTCGCGATTGTGGCGGAACGGAGTTGCCCGCTTTTGCCAAGGGAATCGACTATTTGGTCAAATCGCAAGCGGCCGATGGGAGCTGGGGCGGTCCTATCGGCGGTAATGGGGGTTCCATTGAGGAAACCTCTCTTGCGACGGAAGCCCTCCTTTCGGCTGGGAACTATCCCCCAGCCCGAGAGGCGGTCGCCCGCGGGCTTGCATGGCTGTGCTTTTCGATTGAAAATGGCAAGGCTTTGGAAAGTGCCCCTATTGGCTTGTATTTTGCCAAGTTGTGGTATTACGAACGCCTTTATCCGTTGATTTTTTCGGTTTCCGCGCTGGGACGAGCGGTAGCAACGCTGTCGCCCGGCCAGCAAGAATCGAATTAGCCCTGAAACGTAGGCTTCGACCCGGAATCGAACGTAAGCTCCCCCACCTTGTCCGCTGAATCCATTCTCCCGCCTCCAATCAGCGGCCTGACGATCACGAAACAACAGGAACGATCCCTTGGAACTTGCTACGTCGTCATCGGTCTCGGGTGAATCGAGTTCCACGCCCGCTCCGTACGTGGAGGAAACTTCGCGCCGCAGCAAACGCCGCAACACCTCGCATCTAAAGGACGTTCCCAACACGCGGGACGCTCGCGAGTCGCTCAAAAAAATCTGCGCTGAGGTGGCGACCAAGCTCGACAAGGCTCGTCCCCTTGGGAAGGACGAGATGGAGCAGGTTTGCCGCCGGATGCTGACCGACAACCGTTTGCCAGAAGGCCTGCTCGGTTGGGCCATGGTCGTCTTGGCAACCGAATTCTGGCGCGACCAGGTAGCCGCCGTTCCGCCTTCTCGCCGCTTGTTCCTTTTGCCGCATTGCCTCAAGCATGCCGAGGGCTGCCCGGCCGAGTACGACGAGTTCGGCCTCGATTGCCGCAAGTGCGGCGCGTGCAGCATCGCCGACTATCGGACCATGGCCGAAGACCTCGGATACAAGGTGCTGGTGGCCGAGGGTTCGCCGATCGTTCTCAAGATCATTGTTAGCGGCTACATCGATGCAATCGTCGGCGTGGCATGTCTGAACGTCTTGGAAAAGGCGATCGATAAGATTCTGCTGGCCGGCATTCCCTGCATGGCCGTGCCATTGCTCTCGAGCGATTGCCGCAATACCAGCGTCGACCACGAATGGGTGGTCGACATGATCAAGGCTCAACAAGACCAACCGCCAGCCGAGACCACCAGCAGCTACGTCCATTTGATGCGAGCATCGGCGAACATGTTCGAGCCCGACGAGCTCGAACGATTGGCACCGCGGCTTCGCGGCAAGACGCGTTTGTCCGCCGACGGTGGCCGCGACTTGCAAGGCATCGATCCGCTCGCCGCAACCGAGGCCATCGCCTACGACTTCCTCTCGCGCGGCGGAAAGCACAGCCGCCCGTTCATCACGCTGGCCGTGTATGACGCTCTCACGGGCGGACACGGAACCGGCGCCAGTGGCTGCGAACGCGTTGCCCAGTTCAGCGATTCGACGCGTCGTACGGCGATGGCGATCGAGACGTTCCACAAGGCCTCGCTCGTTCACGACGATATCGAAGACGACGACCAATATCGCTACGGCGGCGAGACGATCCACCGCCGCTTTGGGATTGCCACCGGCATCAACGTCGGGGATTACCTGATCGGACTCGGTTATCGACTGGTCAGCCGCGAGCGAAAGGCTTTAGGCGCCGAGGTCGCGGCCGACGTCCTCGATGTCCTGGCCGACTGTCACATGAAGCTGTCCGAAGGGCAAGGCGCCGAACTGCTCTGGCGCGATGCTAAAAACAAACGGCTCACGCCGCTGGATGCCCTCAAGGTTTACGCCCTGAAGACTTCGCCAGCCTTTGAAGCAGCGCTTCTTTCAGGTGCTCGTTTGGCGGGTGACCTGACTGAGCTTTCCGATCCGCTTAAGCAGTTCGCCCGGAACATGGGCGTCGCGTTCCAGATCCTGAACGACCTCGGCGACTGGAACGGCGACGATAACAACAAACTGGCCGCCGGCCTCGATGCCCTCGGCGGTCGCCCCACGTTGTTGTTGGCTTTGGCACTCGAGAACCTTTCGCCCGACAAACAGCAAGAGTTGCTCGACCTCGCCGGCGGCAACGGTGGCGATGCTCGGAAACGTCTGTCGCGCGTGCGCGAACTTTATGACGAAGCGGGCGTCTTCGAGAAGGCGAATAAACTCGTCGACAAGCATCAGCAGCGGGCGGAAGGGATCGCCGACCAACTCAAGTCGGAAGAACTGCGCCGCTTGATGTACTACTTAATCGACACCGTGCTGGAGCGGCCAGCCGCGGTCGCCGCCCCCACACCAACGGTGGTTCCGCTCGCGCTGGCCTAAGTGGTGTGCTCCACCCAACCCGCGCCGAGTGAACGATGAAAGAACCGCTCGCATCCGTTGTGTACGCCATCGAGCCCAATCTCACTGTCGATGAATTCATCGATGTTCTCAGGCGATCGACCCTTGCGGAGCGCCGGCCGGTTGACAGCCCGGAAACGATAGCCGGCATGTTGCGCCATGCGGACGTCATTGTGACGGCCCGCGTTGATGGGCTGCTTGTCGGTATTTCACGTGCGATTACCGATTTCAACTTCTGCACGTACCTATCCGACCTTGCCGTAGACGTTGCTTTTCAAGGTCATGGCGTCGGCAAGGAATTGATCGCCCAAACGCATGAGGCCGCGGGCCTGCAAACGACGCTGATTCTTTTGGCCGCCCCCAAAGCCCGCACCTACTACCCCCATATCGGCATGAAGCAGCACGATTCGTGCTGGACGATTGCACGCAAAGCGTAGGCCGGGCAATCTTGCCCGGCAAAAGCGGACTATTCCCAGTCGAGAGATCTGAAGGCGGGATGTCTGCGGCTCTCGGAATTCACGGAATCGCCATCCGCCCTGCGCACAGACAAGATTGTCTGTGCCACTAAGAAAGAAGCCCTAACCCTTCCCCATCCAAGGTCGCGTCGTCAGCACGCCCTCCTCGGGGCTGCTCGCTTGTGCGTAGAGACGCTTGGGAATTCGCCCCGAAAGCCACGCCAACCGCCCCGCTTCGCAGGCAAGCTTCATTGCCCGGCCCATGGCGATCGGATCGCGCGCGTGGGCGATGGCGGTGTTAAGCAGGACGCCGTCGACGCCTAGTTCCATCGCGAAGGCGACATCGCTGGCCGTTCCGACTCCCGCGTCGACGATCACCGGGTAGTCCGGGTCGCCATCCTTTAGCGTTTCGAGAATGATCCGAATGTTGTTCGGATTGAGGATCCCCTGCCCTGAGCCGATGGGGCTTCCCGCCGGCATCACGGCCGCGACGCCTGCGCTTTTTAGTCGCCGCGCCGTCACCGGATCGTCGCTGGTGTAGCAAAGGACGGAGAAGCCTTCCTGAACCAGCATTTCGGCAGCGCGGAGCGTCTCGATGGGGTCGGGCAACAGCGTCTTGGGATCGCCGAGTACTTCCAACTTGACCCAATCGTGCCCTGGGTTTTCCAGGCCCAGCAGGATTTCGCGACCTAGTCGCGCCACTCGGACTGCATCGGGAGCGTTGTAGCAGCCGGCCGTATTAGGCAGCAGCGTGAGGCGCCGCCAATCGAGCGAGTCGAGGATGTTGCGGCCTTGGCCGTCGTACAGTCGCTCGCGACGAACAGCCACGGTCGCGCAATCCGCGCCGCTGGCCTCGATCGATTGACGCATGATCTCGAAGGTCTCGTATCGCCCCGTGCCGACGATCAAGCGGCTGGCCAGTGTATGGCTTCCAATGCGAAGCGACGGCTTCTCGGTCGACATGGCCTAGCCTCCGCCTGCGAGGGTGACGATTTCCACCTGGTCGCCGTCGTGCAGAGTATGCGTGGCGTGTTTTGCCCGAGGGACAATCTCGAGATTCACTTCAATCGCCAACAGAGCGGGCGATAGTCCCCTCGCCTTAACAAGATCGGCCACCGTCATCGAGGCAGCCGTGTCAGTTGCAAACTGTAGAGGTTTCCCGTTAACAATCAGATTCATGATGTAGGGCGCGATCCGACCACTTTCCTCAAGCGTTCTTCCGTAGCCATGCTTGCCGAGCGGTCCATTCCGCCCGGCTTCCAAAAACCGTTCGACAAACTAGTCGCGAACTTCGGCCGTTCGGCCGACGCCCACGTCGCACAGCACCATCTGGGCAGTTTGCGGGGCGTTGTTCGCCATGGCGCCTTGCCACAGCGGAATGGCCAGCACGCAGAACTTGCCGGTGTTCGCGTCGCACACGTACACCAAGCAATCGCCGGGACGCTTGAATTCGCTGCCGGCGACCAGGCTCAGGTTGCCGGTGCACATCAGGTACGAAGGCTTTTTCGACTTGTCGACCTCCAAGGTCGCGGCGACCTTGTAGCCGAACTTCGCGCCCCATTTGCCGGTGCGACGGTTGATCACCCAGCAATTCAGGTCGCCCGTCAGGTAGTCGAGGATAAAGACTCCTTCCATCCCTTCGTCGATGTAGCCCGTGGCCATGGCCATCGTCTCGCCGCCGTGGCTGGCGACTGCGTGGAGTTTAAAGTCCTCGGGGAGCGATGACATCCCGGCGGCAACCGGGGCGGCGGGTTTGCCAGCGAAGTAAACGCCCGCGGCCGTACCCAGGCCGAATGCCAAGCCAATGGCGAGGCCAGCGATCGCCGAGACCCCACGACCGAACGTATCACCGAGCTTCATAGCAACCACCCTCATCCAAAATGAAGAGTTTTTCCTTGTCATCCCCTTGAAGGGTATCCTACCGGATTACGCTGCAGCGAACCAGAGAATCGTGCTCGGCGAATTCCGTTCCACGTCCGCTAAAACAGTGTCTGTACCGCCTTGGACCTGATCGATCGCCAACTAGCGATTTGCCACCAATGTGCTAAAAAGGGGCGGTTTTTACGAGTCTTACCTCGGAGACTTTTCATGTCGACCAACGGATCTCTCAATCGCAAACTACGAATGGCCCTCTGCGGAGGCGGCCAAGGATCGTTTATTGGTCGCGTCCATGCGACGGCCGCCGTGTTGGATAATCGTGCCGCTCTGGTCGCCGGATGCCTCTCGTCGAACGCCGAACGAGCGAAAGCCAGCGCGCCCGACTACGACATTCCGCTCAATCGTGCCTACACCTCGATTCAGGAACTGGTCACCAAGGAAAAGGCCCTCCCCGAAGGCGAACGGGTCGACTTTGTCAGCGTCGCTACCCCCAATCACACCCACTACGACCTGGCCCTCGGCGCCGTCCAAGGTGGCTTCAACGTCATTTGCGACAAGCCCCTTACGCTCACACTCAAGCAAGCCGAAGACCTGGGCGCGGCCGTCGACAAGAGCGGCGTCGTCTTTGCCGTCACGCACAACTACACGGGTTATCCGCTGGTGCGTCAGGCTCGGCAAATGATCCAGTCGGGCGAACTCGGCGAAATCCAAGCCATTCGCGTCTTCTACATCCAAGGCTGGCTGCGAACGCGGTTGGAACTCTCGGATCAAAAGCAGGCCTCATGGCGAACCGATCCGGGCAAGAGTGGCGCGGCGGGCTGCTTCGGCGACATTGCCACGCACGCCTACAACCTGGCGCGCTACATGACGGGCTGCATCCCCGAATCGATCAGTGCCCACCTCAAGACGTTCGAGCCCGGCCGAGCTCTCGACGACTACGGTACGGCGGTCATCCGCTTCGAAAACGGCGCGCTCGGGACTGTTATGGCCTCGCAAATCAGCCATGGCCGCGAAAACGACCTCTTTATCGAAGTCGACGGCACCAAGGGCGCTCTGCAGTGGCGGCAGGAAGAGCCCAACGTGATGATCGTTCGCCAAAACGGCGAGCCTCACAAGATGTACACCCGCAATCCAGGTGCTCCATACATGAACGACGCCGGCAAAGCCGCTTGCCGTTTGCCGGGCGGTCACCCGGAAGCGTTCTTCGAGGCCTTCGCCAACATTTATCGCAGCGCCTACGACGCGATGATCGAGCGGGCCGAAGGAAAGAAGTTCGCCACGAAAGACACCATCTATCCCAACATCAACGACGGGATCGAAGGGATGTACTTCATCGAGCAAGCGGTCGCGAGCAGCAAGGAAAATGGCGCCTGGCTGCCAATGAAGCACGCTCGCGCCCGAAAGTAGGTGAGCTTTGTACGAAAAGTAGCCCAGACAATCCTGTCTGGGCGCAGCGGACAACGGAGGTCGCAAAGTCTTGTGAGCAGCGAGTGCTCGTATTCGCAATCGCCTAACCAAAGTTGTCTGCGCTTTGCCAAACAATACGGATTGTCCGGCCCACTGGTTGAGATTCGTAGCGACGCTGCTAGAATCTGCTGCGAAACACGATCCGCATACGAGGACCGTTGATGACGCCGAGCGACGCCGGACTGGCCGACGACTCTCCACAACGCTGGCAAACCATTCCTTCAGCGTGGCATCGACCCCATTTGCTCGATCTGGAGCAGCTTTCCCGCGAAGAGCTGCAGATCATTCTCGATACAGCAGCCGCCTTCAAAAAGGCGACCGACGGCTGCCGCAAGAAGATCAGTATTCTCGGCGGCCACACCGTTGCGAATCTCTTTTTTGAGAATTCGACTCGAACTCGCAACAGTTTCTCGCTCGCCGCCAAGCGGCTAGGTGCCGACACGGTCGAGTTTTCTTCCAGTGGCAGCAGCCTGGCCAAAGGCGAAACGTACATCGACACGGCCAAGAACATCGAGGCGATGCGCGTCGATGCGATGGTGATTCGGCACAAAACGCCCGGCACACCGCACGCGATGTCGAAGAACATCGACGCGTGCGTGATCAACGCTGGCGACGGTCCGCACGAGCATCCGACGCAGGGCCTGCTCGATATTTTGACCATTCGCGAACGGCGCGGCGATCTCACGGGGCTCACCGTGGCGCTGGTGGGCGATATCGCGCACAGCCGGACGGCCCGCAGCAACCTGTGGGGACTGAAAAAGCTTGGCGCGCACGTCATTTTGTGCGGCCCGTCGACTCTCGTCTCGCAGCGCTGGACTGAGTTGGGCGTCGAAGTCGCTTACAACCTCGACGAGATTCTGCCCCGTTGCGACGTGCTCAACTTGTTGCGAATTCAGTTCGAGCGGCAGTACACGCGGCCCTTTCCGTCGGTCCGCGAGTACGCGCTGCTCTACGCCATGAACAGGCAGCGACTGGCCAATGCGAAGAAGGACATCGTTATCATGGCTCCGGGGCCGATCAATCGCGGCGTCGAGGTGACGCCCGACGTGGCCGATGGGCCGCACTCGGTGATTCTCGATCAAGTAACCAACGGACTGGCGGTTCGGATGGCCGTACTTTGGCTGACCCTGGGTGCCCGCAAGCGACTTTCACAACACTGATTTGCCCATGACGCGCCTCCTGATTGCCAACGGCCGGGTCATCGATCCCAGCGGCGATATCGATCGCGTCGCCCACGTCTTGATCGAAGATGGCCGCATTGCCGCCATCGGCGACTCGCACCTGCAGGCCGATCAAACCTTCGACGCCGCCGGCAAGATTGTTGCGCCGGGACTTGTCGATCTGAACACGCACCTGGGCGAACCCGGTTTCGAAGAGGACGAAACGATTCTTAGCGGCGGCGGCGCAGCGATCGCCGGTGGCTATACAACCATCGCTTGCAGTCCACTCACGAATCCGCCCCTTGATACTGAAGCGGGCGTCGAGTTCGTCCAGCAAAAAGCAGCCCGCGCCGGCTTGGCACGCGTTTACGCGCTGGCCTGCGTGAGCAAGCAAGGCGAAGGAAAAGAACTGGCCGAAATCGGGTCGCTTGTTTCAGCAGGCGCCGTCGGATTCACCGATGGGTCGCGGCCTATCGAAAACAGCGAGTTGCTGCGGCGGGCGCTCGAATACTGCTTGATGTTTAACGTGCCGATTCTCACCCACCCGGAAGATCCGTCCCTCTCGCGCAGCGGCGTCATGCACGAAGGGTTAGTCTCCTTGATTTTGGGTTTGGCGGGAATTCCTTCGGAATCGGAAGACGTAATGACCGGGCGCGACATTCGGCTGTGCGACTCGACCCGCGGTCGGCTCCATCTCCTCGACATCAGTACAACGGCGAGCGTGGCCTACGTTCGTGGCGCCAAAAAGCGGGGCGTGCGAGTCACGGCCGGAATCCCGATCGCCAACCTGGTCTTCACCGACGAGACGCTCCGATCGTTCGATCCGAATTTCAAAGTCAACCCGCCGCTACGCTCGAAGGGGCACTTCGAGGCCTGCATCGCGGCCCTGGCCGATGGCACGATCGACGTGATCAGCACCGGACACACGCCGCGAGCTCGCGAGAAGAAGGCTCAGGAACTGGATAACTCGCCGTTTGGGATGGTGTCGCTCGAAACCGCCCTTTCGCTCGCGCACATGCACCTGATTGAGAAGAAGCGGATCTCGTGGTCGCAGTTGATCGCCGCGATGGCCTGGAAGCCAGCCCGCGTGCTAGGAATCGACCGCGGGACACTGCGAATCGGCAGCGATGCCGACGTAATGGTCTTCGACCCATCGGCCGAATGGACGGTCTCGGAAGACTCGCTCCGCTCCAAGAGCATCAACACGCCCTTGCTCGGAGCCACGCTCAAAGGGCGCGTCTGCGGCGTCTGGGTCGGCGGCGAGCAAAAACTGTAGGACGGACAATCCTGTCCGTCGAAGCGCCCGCTGTTATCAAAGGCGCAGTTCGTCTTCTAGTCCGCCTAAACTAAGCGGTTGTAGCAGCCGAAGCGCGGCGAACAAAAAACGTCGCCACCACGGCGAACCTCGCCACCGACGAGAGTCCGAACAGGAACAAATAAGTTCCTTCGGTCTCGCCTAATGTCTTGAGAACGGTGACACCGATCAGGCTTCCCGCGGCCATCGCGGCTGCGTTGCCCCAGTTGTACCAGTTCAGCAGGTAACCGCGTTTTTCGCGTGGAATGCCTTCGAAGAACATCAGCGCGGTCGCCAATTCGAACGCCGACCAGGCGACGCCCGAGATGATTTGAATGAGCGTGATGTAGAGCACCTGAGCGCCAATCGTGGTCGACCAGATGCGACCGCCCGGCAGTGGCAAGTCGACGTGCATCGACATGGCCTCGAACCAACTCAGGGCCATCCACAGGCCCGAAATCGGAACTACCATCACAGCGCCGACCCACAGAAGCTTTTGCGCTCCAATCCGCTGGCCCAGCCGGCCCCAATAAGGCATAGCAATGGTTTTCGCCAGGAACGTGACGCCCATCATCATGGTGAATGCGGAGTATTCGTATCCCTTCTCCGCCAACATGTACGGCGCGAAGTAGGGGCCGGAAATCTGAGCGGCCACTTGAACGCACAACAGGAATAGAACTAGCGAGCCGCCGCTTGAACCCTTGCGGCTCTTAAAGAGTTCCAGCGGACTTACCCAGTGGTAAGCACCGTCGGTGGTGCGCGGTTCGGACTGGCTGGCGAGTTGGGACGCGCTAACCAGACGGAAGAGACCGGCCGCGACAAAAATCGTCGCGAAGAGCGGCAGCAGCAGGTGGTGTTCGCGGCCCCACTGCAAGGCGAACCCGCCTGAACAGAAGGCGATCACAAGGCAGAACTGGCTGATCCGCCCGCGGCCGCCGAAAAAACGCGTGCGAATTTGCTTGGGGATTACGTCTTCCATCCAGACGTTCCAAGCCGGCGCCGTCGCCATGTTGCCTGCCCAGTAGAAGGTGGCAAATCCGAAAGCGAGAACGGCCGACAGCGATCCCGTGACGGCGGCGGCCAACGGAAGCAAAATCACGCTCAGAGCCTGAATCGATGCACCCGTGACGACCCAACGGCGGTTGGACGAAACGCGCCGGAGTGCCCAGGGGGTAAAAATCTGGATCGTGGCCCCGATCAGCATCGGGAGCGTCGCCATCAGGCCAGAACTGCCTTCCCCCAAACCGAGGGCTAAGGCAAAAGCGGGAAAATAGCTTTCCCCGAGTCCGACCATCAGGTTGTAGAACCCGGCGTCGACCATGCTCGCCTTGAGGTCGGCGTGGAGTCGCGCGGAGCCGTCGCCATTTCGCCGTCGTCGGGCGGGAACACCGGTGAGCGGCGCTGTGGCTAGTGCGACGGCCTTGCTCGCTTCAATTGCCCCCAGGGCTGGTGTCAGAAGGGCGGCCTCAGGAGCTGGCGCTGGACGTGTTGAGTTTTCGCGGGCCGAGTTTTCGCGAGAGGCGGTTTCTCGGGCAGGTTCTCGAACACCAGATGCGACAGAGGGCATGGCCGAAGCACGACTGGAAGCGATCGCAGGCATTTCAGTTTTGGGATACAAAGAGGTTAAGCTAGGCAGGCCCGTGCGGGTAACCTAGCAACGGTAGTCGGCCGCATTTCCTAAGCGGTCGAAGTGGATCAAACTGGACGGTAGGGCCCTTTTGTCGCCACAGCGGCGATGCGAAAGTATCCTAGGCGTCCACAAGTCTCAGCGTTAAAAGTTGGCGATCACTCCGAAATTTTTTAAAAAAGCCCGGAAAATCGTCGTCCTTCGCGGCTGACAACTCACTTCACGACAAGCTATTAGGCAACATCGTTCGCTTTGCCAACGGAAGTTTTGCCACTATTGGTAAGGATGCAGGAAGCCGCCAATTGTTCCAGTAGATTTTTCAAAAGTTGTTAATTTGCATAAGTTCGAGTCCGCCACCACTGACATCGGATCAAGAAGGAACACGTGACTACTACCACTGCCATCGAGGCATCGGCAGCGACGAAAGTCGACAAGTCGGGCGACCGCGTGAAACGGATGTTCTCCGAGATTGCGCCGCGCTATGACCTGATGAACCACGTTCTGTCGATGAACGTCGACCACTACTGGCGATGGTGGACGGTTCGTAAGGTGCAGCCCAACCTTACGGACCCGATCCTCGACCTTTGCACGGGGACAGGGGACCTGGCGTTCGCCTTCTACAACTACACGCAGGGAAAGGTCCCCATCACGGGGGCCGACTTCTGTCGGGAAATGCTCACCTTCGGCGAGCAGAAGCGCGACCGGCGGAAAATTCCAGCCGAGCGGATTCGCTTCATGGAAGCCGACGCTCAAGCCCTTCCGTTCGGCGACAATACCTTTCAGGTGGTCTCGGTCGCGTTCGGCCTGCGGAACGTCGCCGATACCGATCGCGGACTCAAGGAAATGCTCCGCGTTCTCAAGCCGGGCGGGAAACTCGCGGTGCTCGAGTTCTCGATTCCAACGTGGCAACCGTTTCGTTCCATTTATCTGTGGTACTTCAAGAACGTGCTGCCGCGCATCGGTCAGATGTTCGCCCGGAATGACTCGTTCGCCTACAAATACTTGCCCGAGAGCGTAGGCGAATTTCCTTTTGGCCAAGCCCTGGCTGATCGAATCACTAACTGTGGTTTCCAATCAGCGTCGTATTACCCGCTCACAGGCGGAATCGCCACGTTGTACGTGGCGACCAAGGCGTAGCGACTCACTTTGCCGACTGATCCCGCCATGTCCCTGCCCGTTGTACTAGCGATTACCGGTGCCAGTGGGGCGGTCTATGCGCGACGTCTATACGACTTGCTCCTGATGACAGGCCGCGACCTTCATCTGATGATCAGCCCGTCGGGGGCGGCCGTCTTCAAGCAGGAACTCGATCTCGTTCTCGACTTGAACGACCTAAAACCGGCAGCCTTGTGTTCGGCCCCCGTGGAGTTCGATAGCGAGCAGCGCACGCCGTGGGGCGGACGCGTCTTCTATCACAAGCACGACGACTTCATGGCCCCGATTGCCAGCGGGTCGTTCCTGACTAGCGGCATGGTCATTTGCCCCTGCTCCGGCAGCACGATGAGCGGGATTGCCCACGGCTCGAGCAACAACCTGATCCAACGCGCGGCCGACGTCCATTTGAAGGAGCATCGCAAACTGATCGTCGTGCCCAGGGAAACGCCTCTCTCATCGATCCAACTCGACAACATGAAGCGCGTTGCCGATGCCGGGGCAGTCGTTCTGCCGGCGATGCCCGGCTGGTATCACGGCGTTTCGTCGCTGCAAGATTTGATCGATTTTGTGGTCGTGAGGATTCTGGATCAACTCGGCATTCAATCGCACTTAATCCGCCGTTGGGGCGAAACCGAATCCCCCACGGCCAGGCCGCACTCGCAGACACCTCACTGGAAGTAAGAAGGCAAGATCATCCGCGATGCTCGCGAAGATTCGTCATTACTTGGAGATGATCCGCTTCAGCCATACGCTGTTCGCGCTGCCGTTTGCACTGTTGGCGGCGGCCATGGCTTGGTCGTGTCCTGACTACGCGGGCAAACCGGTTTCGTTCAGCGGTTGGAAGCTGCTGGGGATCTTGGTGTGCATGGTCGGCGCGCGAAGCGCCGCGATGGCCTTCAACCGCCTGGTTGATCGTGATGTCGACGCGAAGAACCCCCGCACTAAGATGCGACACATTCCAGCGGGCGTTTTGTCCGTTCCTGCGGTGGCCGGATTCACGGTTGTTTCAGTCGCGATCTTTGTGGCTGGGACCTTGATGTTCTGGCCCAATTGGTTGCCGCTCGCGCTGAGTTTGCCTGTGCTGCTTGTCTTGTTGGGCTACAGCCTGGCAAAGCGATTTACGGCGCTTGCGCATGCCTGGCTCGGCGTGGCCTTGATGCTGGCTCCCATCTGCGCTTGGATTGCCCTTCGCGGTGAAACGGTCTTGCAGAAGCCTGCCGATATCTTGCCGGCTTTGCTTCTTGGGGGTGCCGTTTTGTTTTGGGTAACAGGCTTCGACATTATCTACGCGTGCCAGGACGCTGCTTTCGACCGCGAAGCCGGGCTGTTCAGCATTCCGGCCAGGTTGGGCGTTCCCAACGCCCTGCGACTGGCCGCGCTGCTGCACCTGGTAACGGTTGTGCTGTTTGTGCTGATTCCGTGGCTGTCGCCGCAATTGCCACTGGGCTGGTTGTACTATTTGACGGTCGCCGCCGTCGCCGTGCTACTCTTCTATGAGCACGCCCTGGTGCGGCCCGACGATTTGCAGCGGATCAATATCGCCTTTTTCAACGTCAACGCCGTGATCAGCATCGGGTTGTTCGTGATGGCGACGGTCGATCTCTTCTGGGTTTAACCCGCCTTAGGGTTGATCTCTTCGTCCTGCCATATCCCGGGCGGTGCATCGCCTGTTCTAATAGTGGTTGAACGGGCTCAAAGGGGATTGGCTCGCTCGGCGAAAGGCACGAATGATGGATGCAAAGATGGCGCGGATGGTATTTCGAACGAGCCCGTTACTTGTCGTACTTGGACTGGCAGTGCTCGTGAATGGCTGCGGCGGTTCTCCCGACGCGCCTGCAAAAACCGCCAATGCCAACACGTCTGCGTCAAACGCTTCCCAAAGCGATCCGAGCGTGACGGAAGTTCTGTCGACCTCGCCCGAGGTCCCCAGCAAGCAAGTAGTCGCGAGCAAGCCTGTCGAGCCAGCGCCAGCGGCCGAAGTCAGCGACAAAGACCCGCTGCTGACTAATCCTGGTCTGCTCAAGACCGCCGTGAAGGGCTACATGACCAAGTCAGGCGCCGCGTACGAAGTCGATCGCGATATCGCCGACAAGCTGGAATCGCTTGGCCCCGAGGGAATCGATGCGATCGTCCCGCTGCTCGACGATGAATCGATCGATGTCCGTCGTGGTGCGGCGCACTTTTTGATTCGCTCGTTCGATGCCCGTCGCCCCGACATGGTGGAGGGGTTCCAAAAGCTTCTCGCGAATCCCGAACGTCTGTTGCATGGGATTGCCTTGCAAGCGGTCGTCAAAATGAAGCCGGCCGCTCAGAAGACGAGCGTCCCGGCCCTGGCCGAGATTGTCGGTGCGACCAACGAATCCGAATCGAATCGCAAGGCCTCGCTGGCGATTCTGCGCGAGCTAGGCGAAGACGCTCGCGATGCGTCGGAAACGATCGTGCGAGTCGCAACAAGCGACAAATCCCCTTCGATGCGTGGCGCCGCCATGAACGCGATTCCCAAAATCGCTCAGGCTGAGACGACCGTCGAAACAATGCGCAAAGGCCTCGCCGATAGCGAGAAGTCAGTCCAGACCGTTGCTCTGGCCAAACTATGGGCGATGGAAAAGGACGCCGGCCCAGCGGCGAAGGACATCACCAAGTATTTTGCCAGCGACGACAAGAACCTCCGCGAGAAAGCCATCGAAACGCTCGTTCGGATTGGTGCCGATTCGATTCCCGCATTGGTCGACCAATTGAGCGACAAGACACCTCGCATTCGCGAGCACGCGCTCTACACGCTCGGCAAAATGGGTTCGATCTCTCGCCCTGCCCTGCCCCAGATTCAGCCGCTCTTGAAAGACGAAGACAAACGCGTGAGGGAACTCGCTAAAGCCGTGTCTGAGCGAATCACCAAGGGGCCTTAGCGCACGACTAATCGCGCCTGCTGCTTAGCCACGCCAATGTGGGCAATGCTTCCGCTTTGAAACGGCAGGAAGTCGCTTTCCACACCATCAGAGAAGATCACGCCGCCTGAGGGCATGGCCGACTCGACGACGAGTTCCTCATGTTCAACAAGTCGCCCGGCGACCAGTCCGGCGGACGAAGTGCGGCTGACAAAGGGTTCACGAACCGCCCACAGGAGTTCGCGGGCCGACCAATCGAGCCGCGGCGGCGCGGTGTGCTTGCCGTGTTTGTCTCCCATCGCGGCGATGCCGGCCGCCATATTGAAGACCGACGACATCCACCCGGTTGATCCCGCGCCTGTGGAGACAATCAAACCGCTAGAGCTTTGCTGTTCCGTGCGGCCTTTGATCGTGAGCCGATACCGCGCGGATACGTGCGAGTTCACGCCGACGAAGAAGTCGTTGAAGGCGAGCATTCGTTGGCCATCTTGAAGCGAGCATTCGGCGAGCGAGACTTGCCGGATGTGCGCCCGTTGCGTCAGGACCCTTTGCACCATCGGCCGTGCGTCTGGGACGCGAAACGGCAGCAGCACGCCGTCGATTCGTTGCGGGTCCGGGTTCACGCCGATAATCGGAACGTTTCCCACGTACTTGGCCGTGTTGGCAACAAGGCCATCTTGCCCCACCACAACCACAACTTCAGCCATCGAGAAATTGAAGCTTGGCAGAAACGTCCGATCGATCACCGCGACCGGCAATTCCATATCGAGGTCGATTCGCAGCTGCTTGACGGCACCGCTGTACTGATCATCTTCGCTGACGATACTGTCGAATTCCTTGTCGTCGCTCTTGGTCAGCTGAGCGGCCTCTTCGAGGCGTCCAGCCCGCACGCGCTCCTGCACTTTGGCTTGCCGAAAATTGAAAGCCGCCTGGCCCAGCGTTCCCCAGCGCGAAAGCATCCCCCGCAACCGCGTTTCGCGGGTAACCAGAACGATGCTCGGCAGGAACGCGCCCATCGCTGTGCCTATTCCCGATCGATCAGCTTCGACAACAAGTCGGGCGTGATGTTGAGCTGCCCGATCTTATCGGCTTTTTGCGAAATCTGTTCGAAGGCCATCGACATGATCGTTCTGGAATCGCCCCCGCCCATCGCCGCGATGAGCGTTCGCCAGTCGACATCTTTCACCGGCTCGATCACCGCCCGCAGCGATGCCGCCCGGCCCTCGGCCTCGCGACGATCGTTGTCGGCCTTGGCGGACACGAGATTGGTTCGTTGTTTTTCGACCGAGATTTCCCCCTCCATTTTGGTCTGGCGGATTTCTCGTTGCTTGTTTTCGACGAGCAGCTCTGTTTTGAGTTCGTTTTCTTTGATCGTGCGTTCAAGTTCAACCGCGGTATTGCGACGGGCGTAAACCGCTTCGTCGGCTTGCTTGAGCAATTGCTCGCGCGCCTCGGCCTCGAGAGCTTTCGTCATCTCGGGATTCGCGCGAACTTGCAAGACGACCACGTCGAGAACTTCGACTCCCCACTTGATCAGGTTCGTCGCTTTGCGAAGTCCGTCCAGTAATTCGTTGGTGAGTTCCGGAGTCGATGCCAGAACCTCGCGCATCGGCCGTTGCTGCACGAACGATTTCGAACGGGCCTGCGTCGCGTGGACCAACCGATCGCTCAGCTTGGCCGGATCGTCGCTCCGCCAGCGGCCGTTGGCGTCGATGGTGTAATCGAGCATGGCGGCCAACTCTTTTGGGTTCACCACGCGGTAGGTCAAGTTCCCCTGAACGGTGACTTCCTGGAAGTCGCGCGATAGCTCCGTAAACACAAACGGAACATCGACGCTGGAGATCGGAATCTGGGCGATGACTTCCCACGGCGCGAAGTACAGGAACGAGAGCCCGGGCCCCTCCGCCCGGAGTCGGCCGCCGCTGTAACGAAGGACATAGGTCGTCGCCGGAGCCTTGAGGTAGCGAAAGCCGAGCATGTTGGAACCCAAAGTGTGACTTTGTCTAGTTCTACTTGGCTGCCTATTTTACGTAGCCAGCCGCCATCAAGTCATCGAAAAGCGGTCAAAACCAGTCTCAGTTTATCCAGATTCACCAATCTTCTTTTGCTGAATATTCGACTAAACCGAAAGGGTCCTAGCGACCGATACCAATGGCGATTTCGGAGAATTGCGTCTACTGAGGGATTAGCCCATGCGCGCTCGCCATTGGAATGTTTGGATGTATCGTTTGGCCCTTGTGGCCGGAATCTCCGTGGCATCATTCGCTTGGGCCGCTCCTCCTCGTTTCACTGTGAACGACAAGGGGGCTTCCGTTCCACCGCGTCGCCTTTCCGAGAACAACGACCTACGGTCGCCGAAGGCCCAGGAACCCACCTTGGCCAACCAAGAAGGCGACGAGAACATTCGACTGGCGGCCGGCGATGACGATCCGCCCGAGTTCACGGGACCGGCCAAACCATCCAAATCGACGGCTTCCAAGTCAACGTCGTCGGGTGGCTCGTCCTCGAAATCTTCGTCGAGATCGACGACCAAGTCTGACGAGGTCGAAAGCGAAACCGCCTCGGCAAAGAACTCCAGCCGTCGCAAGCCAACCCGTTCGGTTCAGCCCGGGCTGCTGCCGAAGGATGACGAGTCGAGCAAGCCCGCCGCTCCAGGATTGAAGTCGTCTTCATCAACTCGCAAATCGTTGTCGTCGGTGTTGAAGAACCACGACGAAGCTGGCAACGCGGAACACGAAAGTCCAACAGAGGACACAACTCATACACAAGCGGCGCCGAACAGCCGTGCTGGCATGTCGATCACCGGCAAGGGATCGAAGCCGGTCACCAGCGGCGTGCTCAACGGCAATCGTCTCGCCCAACTGGCGGTCGACGTGATTGGCCCGCAGTCACTCACGATTGGCAAGCAAGGACAATACGTCGTTCGATTGAGCAACAACAGCGAAGTCGCAGGCCGGGAAGTCGAAGTCGCCATCGCGTTGCCTAAGTCGGTGCAACTAGTCTCGGGCGAAGGAACCGTCGGAGAAGCTCGCCAGGTCGAAGGAGAGTTCGGCAAGCAGATGCTCGTCTGGACGATCAACGAAGTGCCGGGCAAGGCCGTCGAGCAAATGACGGTCACGCTCGTCCCACGCGATGCTCAACCGGTGGAGCTGGGAGTCGACTTCAAACAAAAGTCGGCTGCGCTTGCCACTGAAATCACCATTCGCGAGCCCCAACTCGAAGTCCGCATCGAAGGTCCCGGCGACCTGAAGTTCGGCGACGAAAAAGGCTTCGCGCTGATCATCGCCAACCCAGGGACGGGCGACGCCGAAGCGGTCTCTGTGGAAGTCGCCGCCGGTGACATGGCGCCGCAAAAGATCGAGCTTGGGCTGATTCCTGCAGGCGAACAAAAACAAGTTCCGTTCCAAGTCGCCGCGCGAGCCGCCGGCGAAATGGAAATCAAGGCCGTCGCAGTGGGCGATGGGAATCTCTCGGCGGCTGCGGCCTCGCGAATCGTGGTCCACCGCGCCGCCTTGCAAGTCGCCGTGAGTGCCCCGAGCTACAAGTACGCCAATAGCGAAATCGTCTACCAGGTGGCGGTTGCCAACAATGGCGACGCCAATGCCGAAGGTTGCGTGATGACCGTGGCTCTGCCGAGTGGCAGCAAGTACGTCGGCGGCGTCGACGGCGCCACGCCGACCGGCAACACGCTCACTTGGAAAGTGGGCACGCTGCAACCCGACTCGGAAAAGGTTTTCCAAGTCCGCTGCCTCGTCCAGCAAACCGGTGATAATCGCTTTGAAGCCGCGGTTCGAGCCTCGGATGACCTCGCCGCTGCTGAGCAAACGATCACCCGCGTTGAAGCTCTGGCCGACCTAAAACTCAACGTGACCGATCCTTCGGGCCCGACGCCTGTTGGTAGCGATGCGACCTATGAAATCCGCGTGGTCAATCGTGGCAGCAAGTCGGCCGAGAAGGTCCGCGTGCTGGTGCAGTTCGCCGATGGGATCGAACCCGACAGCGCCAGCGGTGCCCAGCACGAACTGGTGAACGGGCAAGTGGTGTACGACGTCATCCCGACCCTCGCAGCAGGTAAGGAACTCTCGTTTCGCGTGAAGTGCAAGGTCGTGAAAGACGGCAACCACGCGTATCGCGTCGAAGTGACCAGCGGCGACCCAGAATCGCGCCTGGTCACTGAAGGGATCACGCGAGCCTTCGCCGACGCGGCGGCTGTTGCTGAGCGACCCAGTGCCCGCAAAGGCACCACCGGCGGCAGCACGCCGCCCCGCAAGTTGCGATAGTCGTGCGAACGGGCCACGCTGGACAGGCAATCTCGCCTGTCCTACGTTGGGCCTTATGATCGTCACGCTCACAACCGACTTCGGAATCAGCGGCCCCTACGTCGGGCAACTCAAAGGGGCCATCCTCTCGTTGGCCCCGTCGGCGACCATCGTCGATATCTCTCACGGCGTTCCACCGCAAGACATCGCCGCCGGCGCGATGCTGTTAGGAGATGTCTGGCGATCTTTTCCAGATCACACAGTTCATCTGGCGGTGGTCGACCCAGGCGTCGGCACGGCGCGGCGACCGATTGTCGTTGCTTCACGAGGACATCTGTTCGTCGGTCCAGATAATGGACTGTTCACGCACGCAATTCGCGGCGACGGCGCATGCGAGGTCCGCGCGATTGATAACGCAAACCTTTGGGGCCCTCGACGTTCGTCGACGTTCCACGGACGCGATTTGTTTGCTCCGGTAGCGGCGCGGTTGGCGATGGGACTTGATCTCGCCACCATTGGACCGGTTGTCACCGATCCCGTACTACTTCGATTGGACGATCCGGTTGTCAACGCAGATCGCTCGCAAATCCTGGCCCGGATTATTAGCATCGATCCCTATGGGAATGTCATCACGAACGTCACCAAGAAGTGGCTAAGCCAGTTCGGCCAGGAAAGGTCGTGGCGTGTTGTCTGCGAGCCCGTTGGCCTGCTTCCTTTTCGTCGCACCTATGGCGACGTGAGCCCAGGTGACCCACTGGCCTTATGGGATTCGCAAGATCGATTGGAAATTGCTGTTTCAATGGGGAGTGCCGCGGCGCATTTGAATCTGGCTATCGGCGACCAGGTGGTCCTGCTGCACGAGCATGTGAGTTGACCTAAATAGTCGTGAAACCAGCTGCAGTTGAAACCAACCGCCCCTTTTCGGAGAATAAACAGACGCGTCCCTTCCCTCTTTTTTCTCAGGCAAACGCTCCATGGATCAGGTGACGATCGACCGCTTTTGGAAGGCTGTTCACGCGGTCCCATACGCCACCGTCGAGCGCGCCACCAGTTATGCAATCTGGGCCGGGCTGATGTACGTGTTGCTCCACGTTCTTTTGGCTCGCTGGATGGCGAAGCGGCGGATTGCTGCTCAGGCGCCGCCCATCTCGCAAATGGCGCTGGAGGTCCTCTTCTCGCTCCGCAGCGTTTGCGTCTACGGCATCGTGGGCGGCATCATGGCGTTTTGCATTTGGTCGGGCTGGACCAAGATGTACTGGCGAGGAGAGTACGGAAAGGTCTGGTTCTTCGCGAGCATCGCGGTCACGATCTTGATTCACGATGCGTACTTCTACTGGACGCATCGCATGATGCATCACCCCAGTCTCTTTCGCTTTTTTCATCGCACGCACCATCTGTCGACGAATCCGTCTCCTTGGGCCGCGTATTCGTTTTCCGTTCCCGAGGCCTTTGTCCAGGCAGGGATTGCACCGGTGGTAATCTTCACAATCCCAATTCACCCGGCCGCGTTTGCAATCTTCATGACGTGGCAGATTGCCTTCAACGTAGTCGGACATTGCGGCTTCGAGTTCTATCCCAAGTGGTTCCTGCGTTCGGGATTGGGCGTGATTCTTAACACTCCTACGCACCATGCCCAGCATCACGAAACGAACCGCGCGAACTTTAGTCTCTATTTCAACTACTGGGACCGCCTGATGGGGACTAATCACGCCCGTTACGCGGAGCGGTTCGCAGAGAATACTGGCGCCACGTAGCCGCGTTCGCCAGTACGCGGAAGGTCGCCGCCGCCGTTGTCCTGCCTTCGGCCGCATCCTAAGATCAAGGGCGAACACCGTTTGACCAGTAACGCGCGAACTGCGTCGCGTTCGCCTCCATTCGCCCAACGTTATGTCAACTGCCGTCATCTCCATTTCCCCCGCGGAAGCGAAGCGTCCCTTTTTTGCGGGCGTCGATGTTGGCGGAACGAATATCAAGATCGGCGTCGTCGACGACTTGGGACGCTCGCTGGGCAAAGTCTCGATTCCCACGCGCGAGCAAGAAGGTCCCGCCGTTGCCATGGACCGGACAGCCCAGGCGCTGCGCGAAGCGCTCGCGTCGCATGGCCTGTCGATGGCTGATATCACGGCGATTGGTGTCGGTTCGCCCGGTCCACAGGATGTGAAGACGGGCTATGTGATCGCGCCCGACAACTTGCCGCACTGGCGCAATTTTCCGATTGTCGACTACCTCTCCAAACAGTGCGACGGTTTGCCTGTCAGCTTCGCGAACGATGCCAACGCCGCGGCCTTTGGCGAATGTTGGGTTGGCAGAGGACGCGATTATCACAGCATCGTCTTATTTACATTAGGGACCGGTGTCGGCGGCGGCATCATCATCGGCGACTTGCTCATCGAAGGAGAACACAGCCACGGCGGCGAGTTGGGTCACATCATTATCGATTACCACGACAACGCCCGCTGGTGCAATTCTGGGCAAGGACACCTGGAAGGATACGCCAGTGCGACGTCGGTCGTCGCTCGAACCGAGGAGGCGTTAAAGGCTGGCAAGACGAGTTCGCTCTCCGGGCGCATCGAAGATGGAGAGGCGCTCACGACTTTGATGCTGATGGAGGAAGCGGAACAAGGCGATAAGCTCTCGCGGGATTTGATTATCGAGACGGCCTATTACATGGGAATTGGCGCGGTGACGTTGATCCACGCAATCAATCCCGGGGCGATCATCATCGGCGGCGCCATGACATTTGGCGGAAACGACCACGAGGTCGGCCGGGCGTTCATCGAGGAAATCCGCCGAGTGGTCCGGAAACGGGCGTTTCCCATCCCTGCCAGCCATACAGTGGTCGATTTCGCCTCGTTAGGGGGCGATGCGGGCTACATCGGGGCTGCTGGAATTGCCCGTACCGCTTTTCTCAAGTCCAGGGCATAATGAAAGATTGAAACGGATTTTGCGATTCTTATCCGTTACGGCTGGCACGGGCTGACTTGTGGGCTTGTCGTAACGGATTGCTGCTCACCCTCGGACGATCATGCCTCCCGTTCCCCCTCTCGATACTCAGCACATCCGCAATTTTTGCATCATTGCGCACATCGACCACGGCAAAAGCACGCTGGCCGATCGGTTGATCGAGTACACCGGTACCGTCACCAAGCGCGAAATGAAAGATCAACTCCTCGACGACATGGAGCTGGAGCGGCAGCGCGGCATCACCATCAAGGCTCGGGCCGTGGTGATGAAGTACATCTACAAAGGGGAAGTTTACGAGATCAACCTGATCGATACGCCCGGCCACGTCGACTTTCACTATGAAGTCTCGCGGTCGCTGGCCTGCTGCGAAGGGGCCTTGTTGCTCGTTGACGCCTTTCAGGGTGTCGAAGCCCAAACGCTGGCCAACGCGTTCGCGGCGATGAACTCGAATCTGACCATCGTACCGGCGATCAACAAGATCGACCTCGTCCACGCGCGGACGGAAGAAGTCCTCCGCGAAATCGAGCAAACACTCGCGATCGAGCCTGAAACGGTCCTCAAGTGCAGCGGCAAGTCTGGAATCGGCATCGAAGAGTTAATGGCCGCGATCATCGAGCGCGTGCCAGCGCCGAAAGGCGATCCGGATGAAACATTGCAGGCGATGGTGTTCGACTGCCACTACGACGAGTATCGCGGCGCCGTCACCTACGTTCGGGTGATGAACGGCCGAGTGAAACGTGGCCAGAAGATCCGCTTCGTCCAGGTCAACCAAACGTACGAAGTGGTCGAGTGCGGCCAGTTCGCTCCGGGGCAGCGCCCGTGCGATAGTCTCCAAGCGGGGCAAGTCGGTTACTTGATCTGCAATATCAAGTCGCTCTCGGAAGTGAAGATCGGCGACACCGTCACCATTCCCGGCGATAAAGGTGCGCCGCCGTTGCAAGGCTACAAAGAACCGAAGCGGATGGTTTACTGCGGACTCTATCCATCGAACGGGCAGGACTTCACGGAACTACGCGACGCGCTCGAAAAACTGAACGTCAACGATCCGAGCTTCGAGTACGTTCCCGAATCGAGCGAAGCCTTGGGCTTTGGCTTCCGTTGCGGCTTCCTCGGCTTGCTCCATATGGAGATTGTGCAGCAACGGCTCGAGCGCGAATCAAACATCGATTTGGTGCAAACGGCTCCTAACGTGACGTATGAAATCGTCAAAACGAATGGTGAGACGGTCGAGATTCATCGCCCGCAGGAAGTTCCGGACTCAGGCCAAATCGAAATCTTCCGGCAGCCCATCGTTCGCTGCAATTTGATCCAACCGGCCGACTTTATCGGCCCCGTGATGAAGCTGTGTCAGGATCGCCGCGGCGTTCACGTGCGGACCGAGTACCTCTCGCCGACGCGGACGATGCTGGTGTACGACATCCCGCTGGCAGAAGTGATTTACGACCTGCACGACAAGCTCAAAAGCGCCACCCGTGGTTACGGGACGATGGACTACGAAGTGATCGGCTATCAGGAAGCCGATCTGGTGCGGATGGACATGCTGGTCCACGGCAACCGCGTCGATGCTCTCAGTGTGATCTGCCACCGCGGCGACGCCGATCGTCGCGGCCGCGCGGTTTGCAAGCGGCTGAAACAAGAGATCGAACGACACATGTTCGAAGTCGCCGTTCAGGCAGCGATCGGCTCGCGAATCATTGCTCGCGAAACCGTCCCAGCGATGCGAAAGAACGTGACGGCCAAGTGCTACGGCGGCGACATCACGCGGAAGCGTAAGCTGTGGGCCAAGCAAGCCGAAGGTAAGAAGCGGATGAAGTCGATCGGCGAGGTCGATATCCCGCAAAAGGCCTTCCTCGCGATTTTGGACACCGGCGACGAACAGCGCGGCTAATGCATTGTCGCAGCTAAATTTTCGGGTGGCACTGGCGTCCTAAAGGCGCCAGTGTGCGCGCGGTAAATCATGGTGAACCCGAACATTTGGTTTGGACACGAAACTAGTTTTGCATCAGATCTGAAAGTCATTGCATGAACTGGTCGGCGATTTTTCTCCCGGTGCTGTTATTGACGGCGTCGAACATCTTCATGACTTTCGCCTGGTATGGGCACCTGAAGAAGGGAGTCGGCGACGATAAGCCCTTGTGGATCGCGATCGCCGCCAGCTGGGGCATCGCTTTCTTCGAATATGTCTTGCAGGTACCTGCCAATCGCTTGGGCCACAAAGCGGGCTTGGAACTGCCGCAGCTGAAGATCCTGCAAGAAGTAATCACGCTCTCCGTCTTCATCCCGTTCGCCTTGTGGTTCATGAAGGTGCCACTCAAGCTCGACTTCCTATGGGCGGGACTGTGCATGTGTGGGGCCGTTTACTTCGTGTTCCGCAAGTGACCGCAACTCTTCCGCCTACCGAGCCACAGTTTGGAGCAGAGGTTGAGCCCCCGCCTCCATCGCCTCGCGCCGCCTTGCAGAAGCAGGGTCACTTGCTTCTGGGTTGGATCGTTGCCGGCGCGGCCCTGGGGTTGTTGCTGGCACGCGTTCTCGCGGTTCAAGGTTTGTTCGCGCCGATCGAAATCGATGGCGGTTCCATGGCCCCGTCGCTCTTAGGATCGCATCGCGAAGTCCGTTGCTCCGATTGCGGCTTTGCCTGGAAGTGCGAAACCTTCGCCGACAACGCGGCTCCGCGAATGATCTGCCCTAACTGCGGTTCCAAACTGGGCGATCAAGTTGCCGCGCGAACCGTCGAAGCCGATCGAGTGTGGATCGATCGAGCCACGTATCTGGCCATGGGCCCTGTTCGCGGCGATTTGGTGGCCGTGAAAATTCCCGGCGAGGCCAACAAGTTCGCCGTAAAACGGATCGCCGCGTTGCCGGGCGAAACCTGGTCGATCAGTAACGGGGACCTGATGATCGATGGCAAGCTTGCCGCGAAATCGCTCGAACAATTCCTCGATTCAGCGGTCGTGGTGAATGAGGATGCCTTTCGTCCTTCCAGTCTCGAAGGCAAATCGCGGTGGCGCGCGGTCGATGTCAAATCGGCATGGCAAACAATACCAAGTGGGCATAGTTGGCAATCGGGCGCAGAAAACACCGGTAACGTGCTGCGTTATGTGAATTGGGCATGTGTCGAAACGGCGCCAATCCGTCAAGCTGCCAAGCCGATTCGCGACGTCGATTCTTACAATATCTCACTAGCCCGGCTATTGAACGAAGTGCGCGACATTGCCGTCACGATGGACGTCTCGCTCACCGGCACGGCCACGCTCCGCATTGCCATTTGGCGGGAGTCTGGCAAAAAGGAAATTGTTTCCCTTTCGAGTGACCAGATGGCCAATGATGCGTGTGTCCTTTTGGCCGGAAAACACCGGATTGTCGTCGGAAGCATCGACGGACGAACGCTTCTTTCCGTCGACGGCCACCCGCGCGTTCCGGTCTTGGGAAAGCCGCCGGATGAGCTACCGATCGATGCATCCCAGCCAATCTGCCTGGTCGCGTTAGGGGAGGGAACGATCGCCGTCGAAAACATCCGCGTTCTGCGGGACATCTATTTGCTCGACGCCGACGGCCTTTCGCGAACCAAGTCGACGGAAAACAATCTAGGAAGGGACGAGTACGCCGTCCTAGGCGACAATCCTCCGGCGTCGATCGACAGCCGGCAGTGGCCGAAGCCGATTCGCCGGCAAGACATCCTGGGCCGAGTCATTCCCCGACCTCATCCAAGCTCGGACAAACCATGACCAACAATACGGAATTTGATTGGCGTTGTGCGGCCGCCGAGTGGTCGCTCCGCAGCGACGCGATTTATCTCAACCACGGTTCGTTCGGGCCGCCGCCGCGGGAAGTGATCGCCGCCCGGCAAGCCATCCAGCGGGCTCTCGACGAAGAGCCCATGGATTACTACGTGCGGCAATACGAACCGGCTTGGTTTGCCGCCCGCGAGGTCTTGGCGGACTTTGTCGGGACCAGGGCCACGAATCTTGCCTTCGTCGAGAACGCCACCGCCGGGATGAACGTGGTGGCCGAGTCGCACCCGCTTTCCGAGGGCGACGAAGTCCTGATTAACAATCACGAGTACGGCGCCGTGATGCGGATTTGGGAACGCCGTTGTCAGCGCTCCGGCGCAAAGCTGATCTCTGCTCCATTGCCCGAGCACTTTGTGGACGTGGGGCAGGTGGTCGACGCGATCTTTCGTCCGGCGACGATGCGGACCAGGTTGCTGGTGGTTTCGCACATCACGTCGCCCACCGCGATCATCATGCCGCTGCCGGAAATCGTGGCCGAAGCGAAGCGTCGCGGCATTGCCGTGTGCGTCGACGGTCCTCACGCGCTGTTGCAGGTCGACGTCGATATCGACCGCCTTGGCGTCGACTATTACGTCGCCAGTTGTCACAAGTGGCTCTGTGCCCCCTTTGGTTCCGGCTTTGTGATGGCCACGCCCGAACATCAGGGGACGATGCGGCCCTCGCAACTGAGTTGGGGACGGGTTCGCGGCGAAGATCGCCGCGTTTGGTCGGACGAGTTCGTGTGGAGCGGTAGCCGCGATCCATCGCCGTATTTGTCAGTCCCCACTGCAATTAAATTTTTCCAACGATTCGGTGTGGCGGCGGTCCGCCAGCGGCTGTACGAACTGGCCATGCACGCGCGGCACGTGCTAGTTTCCGCACTGGGAACGGCGCCGATCATGAGGAACGACCATCATTGGTACGGTTCGATGGCGCACGTTCCGCTTCCGCCGACTAGGTACGACGGATCTCGGACCGAAGACTTGCTGGCAGCCGCGCATCGACTGCAACAATTATTGTGGGAACGGCAAAGAATCGAGGCTCCGATTGTCGCCTTCGAAGGGAAGCTGTACATCCGCGTCTCGTGCCATGTCTACAATACTGAAAGCCAAGTGGAACTGCTGGCCGGCACGTTGAAGAAAGCTCTTGGCGACTTTTGAATGATCCACGGATCTTCGCTCATGGCGATCACAATTGGGATTGTCGGTGGTGTGGCCAGCGGAAAGAGCCGCGTCGCGGTGGCATTCGAGCGACTCGGCGCGGTGGTTCTTCATGCCGATGCCGCCGGTCACGCCATCTTGCGAGAGCCCGAGGTCATCGCCGCCATCCGCCAGCAATGGGGCGACACGGTAATTTCACCCGACGGCCAAGTCGATCGGAGTGCTGTGGCCGCGATTGTTTTCTGTCCTTCGCGCGAAGCCGATCGAAAGTGGCTTAACGAGCTCACGCACCCGCGCATTCGCGCACGGCTGAAGGAGCAGAAGATCGCCGCTGAGCGTCGCGGCGTCACGGCCATTGTCGTCGATGCGGCGCTCTTGTATGAGTCGGGTTGGAGCGAGCTATGCGATCACGTGGTGTTCGTCGATACGCCGATCGAGCAGCGCCGTCGCAATGCGGCCAGCCGAGGCTGGGACGCCAGCGAGATCGCCAAGCGTGAGGACACCCAGCTCCCGCTCGACGAAAAACGACGCCGCTCGACCGATGTGATTCAAAACAACGGCACGCTGGAGGAACTCGACCGCGCCGCGGAGGAGCTGTTTCGGAAGTTTGCCACAGAGGGGCGGAGTGAAGGGGAAACGGGGTGAATGGGAGATGGGGAGCGACGGTATCCCACTTCAAAAATCACAAATCAACAATCATCAATCGCATGATCAACTGTACGGTGGATTAATCGATTGATGATTTCTGATTGTTGATTTTTGAAGTGAAGACTCCCCTCTCGGGCCACTCCCCACCTCCGATTTCTCAGTGTCCTCTGTGGCAAAACTAGTGCCCCCCGTTGTCGCGGGAAAGCTGCCGGGTTTGCATCGGGTGGATGTCGTCGAAGAACGTGTCGCGGTCGCGGATGATCGCTTGCGGCGGCAAGACCGTGGTTTGCGTTTTCACCTGATCGTTTCGCTGGATGGCGGTGCCGATCGCCATCACTTCGATGATCCCGCCGCCGATGTCGTTGATGAACATCTTCACGCCGATCACGCCGTGCGCCCCTAAGGCTTCGGCTTCGTGCTTGATATGGGCCAGGCAGTTCTCACGGGCCTCGTAAACCAGCCGCGAGACCGCCGTCACTTCGCCGCGGCTGAACGAGCTAAAGAACGATGACAGTCCGCCACCGATGCCAAGCGAGTAGACGCTTGACCCTAGGACCAACCGCAAGGGCGCGTAGCCCAGTTGCGTGATGTTCCATAGTTCTTCGCCCGTCAGTTCGCTGGTGACGGGGCGTTCGCGTTTGCCGAGAGCCGGATTGTAGGAAGCGGTGCCGACCATCAGCATCTCGCGCACGCCGGGACCAAACGGCAGGATGTAAGTATTGATGTCGACGACGCTATTGGCGCCGCAAGCGATGGCCTCTTGTTCGAGCCGCTCGAGCGCTAAGTGCCGCGTGTGGTTGTACATGTCGGAGAACTCGCGGACTTCGCCGCCGGCCATCGTCTTGAAAAAGCCAGTGATGCCCCGACCGATGCCAAGCGCGTAGGCAACGTTGCCGATAACGTAATGCTTGGGGTCGTAGCCCGAATCGAGTTGGCAATACAGATCTTGTCCGCTGCATGCCGTGGTGAAGAATGCGTGCTCATGCGTGTTGCTGTGGATCGCGCTGCCGATCGCCAGGAACTCCTTCATGGCGTTGAAGTTTTTCAGTTCGCTGGAAACACCGGTGACGCCTTTGGCTCCTTCTCGCTTGGCTTCCTCTTCGAGCCGCGTGAGCGAGGCATGGCGTCCTTCGGAAATCAGGCTGGTGATTTGTTGGATCTCGCCGCCGGCCATGGCTTGAAATCCACTCGCCACCCCACCAACAAAGCCGAGCGAATAGACGCTGTTGCCGACAACGATTTTTCCCGGCGCCCAACCCTTTTGCGCAAGACAATAGACTTCGTTGCCGGAAAGGCCGCTGATCATCATGGCAAAATATCCTTGGTGAGTGCGAGCATGAATCGCTTCGCCGGTAGTCTATTCGCTTCTGGCGCGACTTGCTTTGCCCCGCGACTCGCTTTTAACGCAAAGCCTACTAAGTGCCCGAGAAACCCCTAAGCACCCCCTCGTTTAGATTGGTGACGAGACGTTCGAGTGACACGGCCATGTCACATCCTGAAGCCTGGAGCCTGACTCCTGGAGCCTTCCCTACGGTGCGGTTCTGAATTGCGTTTGCGCCACGAACAAGAATTGGGGTGGCATCACCGAATAGATTCCTTTGGTGAAGACCAGGTCGATGGCATCGGTGATGCGGCGAATAGGGGCTTTCGGGACGATCACGACGTCGCTGTCGCGGAGCCAAATGTCGTCGGCCGGACACGGCGTTTTGCCGAGAAGCGCTCCCTGCACGTCGAGCTTGGTCGCCATCAGGCACCAATCGTCCGTGCGGCGGAAGACGACCACTTCGCGAAGGTTCCCGCCGTTGTTCACGTTGCCCGCGAGGGCCAGCGCCATCATCACGTTGGTAGGCCGCGAGATTTCAAAGCGGTTCGGCGTCTTCACCTCGCCGCCGACATAGATAAAGTTCCCGGCCTTTTGATTCAGGACGGCCGTGATTTCCAAGCCGTCCACTTCCTGAGCGAATCGTTGGTTCAGTTCGCATTGCAATTCGTTCAGTGTCAACCCTTGCGCCATGATCCCGCATGGTAGCGCGGGCAAGCGGATGACACCGTCGGGCGTCACCTTCACCAGACGCTGTTGTCCCCCCGTTGAGAAACGGTTGTTCACGGCTTCGAGCAATTGAGTCAAACGCGTATTAGTCGTCGTAGGCGTAATGGTAATGGCTGGAATTTTGTAGAACTTTTTGTACTTGTCTTCGATCTCGGCCTGAAGTTGCGGGACGGTCTTTCGTGTAGCGCGGACTTGCCCCATCAGTTTCAAATAGATCATGCCATCCGGCAGAATCTCGACCTCACGATCGAGCGTCGTGTCGGTAAGCGACTCAATCTTGATCCTGTCGCCAACCTGCAGCGCGTACGGACGATTCGTCTCGACTTGCGTCTTTCTAAAAACGAATGCGATTTCATCGTCGGGCCGCAGCCGATACTCGCCTGGATAGTTGTTGCGCGACGGGCCGATGTACTCCCCCTGGCCATACATATTGAACTCGGGGAGCAAGTGCTCGGCGCTCCAGCCGAGTTCACCGCAATCGGGGCGCTGCCGGCAATCGACGCCTGTCAAAGGACGCTCGCAACCGCCAGGGCAATTTGGCAGCGGCGGACACGTGTTGCATTGTCCAAGTCCCTGATTGGTGCCCTGGCGGCCGCCGCACAGTTCGCATCCCCCTGCCCTGCCGCACGAACATCCCTGGCACAGGCGGATCGAGTCGAACTCTTGCGCGGCCGCTACGGCGATGACCGGAGACGACTCCGTTCGCCCACCGGCAGTGTAGCCTTCCAAAATGAAGATCGCCGCAAGCCCGGCGGCGCCTACACCCATCCATGTCCACAACGGATGGTCGAGCAGCGCTGCGCTGGTCGCCGTCAGTTTTCCAAAAACGGTGGTGTTGCTCACGGTTGGACCCTTGTGGACACGGCCTCTTGGAAGCAGGTGCTTAGCGCCGGATCTGCATGCGTTGTGATTGTTTGGCAGTTGCCGGCGACGCTTTGCCATCAGCCGGAGCTCGCGAAATAGCGCCCGAGAACTTGTCGGGCGAGACCCAAATCAATTTGTCTTCCAGCGGATGGCTGGTCGCCTTCACGCCTTGCGCCTCGCGGGCGAGGTCTCGCTCGTTCATCGCCAGCTTCGCCAGATCGTTCTCTCCCAGGTGCATATGAACCGCGGCCAGGTTTTGCCAGGCGGTGGGCTGCGCCGAAACACTCACGCTCCGCAGCAGTGCTCCCTTGGCAAGTTCGTACTGACGAAACTCCGCGTACAGGACGCCAAGCTCGTTTGACGCCAGGTAATTGTCGGGAGCGATTCGCAAGGCTGCTTGCTGGCAAGCCATCGCCTTGGAGGCATGCAGCTGAGCGGCGGGCGTCGGATCGTTCCGCAGTGCCATGTGAGCGCGGCCGAAGCCGTAGAGCGCGTGCGAGGCCACGCGGCTGGTGCCGCCCGCCCGAGCTAGTTCGCTTACGGCGTAGTCGAGGTAACGCTGCACCGCATTGATCGGGTTCACGTTGCCGGCACCCTTGAGAACAGGCGTTCGATGTGTTTCGACGATCGACGCGATATCGACGTCGGCATCGACTTCGCCATTGTGGGGCATCAGGTCGTCGATCTCTTCCAACGCTCGCAGACCCGCTGCGAGCGACTGGCCGAACGCACCTTCGTCGTTCGAGGCGAGCCCAGCCTGGGCATCGAAGGCCCGCGTGAGCGATCGCATGGCGGAAATGAATTCGGTCCTGGCGGCGAAGAAGGCCTGGCGATCTCCGAGCTTGAGTCCGCGGCGAATGTGCTCCATCGCTTCGGCTTCGATACTGATCATCTTGGGGCCGCTGAATGCGATGTCAGGAAGAACAGGCTTCAAGCGGCGAGGTTGGTCCTCTTCCAATGCGATCGAGTCCGCCCCGTTTGTGACGTAGGGATTTGTAATGGCCGCGGAAGTCGTTGCGGTCATCGCCTGACCAGGTCGAGCCGTCTGCAGGTTATCGCTCGGCATCGGCACGCGTGGCGACCGGGCGGCCGCCAGTTCGGGACGCGAATCGACTTCTGTTTCGGCGATCTCGGAGAGAGTATCGTCCGTGAAATTGTGAGTGCTCCGCTCTGCTACCGTTGATCCTTGTGACGACTCGCTCGGCAGAATTGTCGCCACCTCAGGCTTCACGAGCGGGACTGCGCTGTCGACGATTTCGTGCGTCAATGTCCGCGGCGAAGCATCGCTGCTCTTCGCGGCGACAGGCATTTTTTCGCGTTGGACTTTGATGTCCCGCGCCGGATGACGCGGCGAACTCGAAACGACGGGCCGACTCGCGCGAGAGGTTCGCGAACGAGACGTCCACGAATTCACGGTGAGTGCCGCTCCGGCAACGGCCAGGCCCACCGCGGCGATCCAGATTCGAGGTAGTCGTTCCATGGCACATCCATGTGTCAGTCGTGTTCGCCAACCATCGCAAGCTCCGCTCGCGACTATCGTTGGTTGGATCTATTCAGTCCTGTTTAGTTCTATATAGAACTAAACAGGACTAAGAACAACTCACCAGCATGATCGTCCAGCTGGCGCGATTGGTCGCAAGGAAACGACAGCGATGACAGCGCGACAGCCGACCCGCGCTGCTAGGACCGATACAACTGGACCAACAGGAACAAGGCGGCAAAAAAGGAAGGGACCGAAGTAGTCCGATCCCTTACGCCAGCGGCATTGCCGTTACGCGCGTCAAAGCTTACCAGGCTGGAAATCTCTCGCTGGCCTAGATCTCCACCGTCTTGCGAGTGGCGGCCGATTCCGCTTGTTTGCTGCACAACAGAAGGGCGTCGCGGGCCAACTCGCCGGAGATGATAGGCGATGGCTTTCCTTCCTTGATCGAGTGCACGAATTCCTCGATTTCGGCCTCGAAGGCAGTGAGCATCGGATCGCCGGCGGGCATCTCCGGCCGTTCGACTCCGCCATGCGAATTGAGCACGGTCACCGGCGTTGCGATCGCGGGAACTCCACCGGCCAACGCGGCGAATTCGAAAAAGACGGTCGCGTTTTCGAAGTGAATTTCGTAGGCATGGGTGAACGGGCGGCCTTGCTGCATCACGACTCCGCTGGCGGCGCTCACGACGATTTCCGGGTCGTCAAAGCCAAACACCGAGTGGCAGTACGAAACGGTCCCCGACTTCGAACGTCCAACGGAAGTCACCGATTTCGGCATGCCGAACATCATGCGAATGAAGTGGGCATCGTGCACGTGCAAGTCGATCAGTGGCCCGCCGACTTTGGTCAGATCGTAAAAGTCTTCCAGCCACAGCGGGTCCGAAATGATTCGCCGGAAGTGCCCGCCGAGCAGTTTGCCCCAGCGGCCGTCGGCGACTGCTGCGCGAATCAACTGGTACTCCGGCAAAAAGGGCAACACGTGCCCCACCAGCACCTGGCGGTTGGCTTTCTTCGCGGCGGCCATCATCCGATCGCATTCTTCTGCCGTGAGCGCCATCGGCTTTTCGACGAAGACATGCTTGCCTGCCTCGAGCGCGGCGATGGTCGCGTCGGCGTGCAGGTGCGGAGGGAGACACAAATCGACGGCATCGATCAGCGGATCGGCCAGCAGTTCATCCAGAGTTTCGTACTGTTTGACTTGCGACAAATCGACGACCGAGCCCGGCGGCCCGAAGTTCCCCTGGATACCGCGCCAGTCGCCCGAGCGCTTTTGGGGATCGCGCGAGGCAACGGCGGCCAGTTTCGCCGAGGAATGCTTGCGATAGGCCAAATAGTGAATCCAGCCCATGAAACCGATGCCGACCAAACCGATGCGAACCATCGAGAAATCTCCTCACGCTGTTGGATTGCGACTGCTCAGTGTATCGGCGGAGAGAGCTTCGTTGAACGTCCAATCGGAAACGAAATCAAGATCGCTCGCGAGCGACTATTTCGTCGGCGACTCGGCAAGGTCTTCTCGCGGACGAATCAGCAGCACCATGCCGGCGGAAAGAATGGCCAATCCCGCGAACACGCTGAAGATGACATTCAGTGGAATGTTGCGGTCTCGCATCGCACCGAAGCCCCAGTCGGCCAGGCCGCCGCAACTGATGCTGACGAAGTTCATAATGCCGTAGCCGGTCGCACGCAGACGCGGCGACGCGATCTGCGACAAGATGGGCATGTTGTTGCCGTCGAAAAAGCCCCACCCCAGCCCGAACAACACGAGGAAGCTGATTGCGATGGCAAGAGAACCGGCGTTCCCGACGCCGAAAATCGCCGGCACGATCATCGCCATGCCGATGGCGCTGGTGTAAATGCGGCCGCGGATCGAACGCTGCATCCATGCATCGGCGAGTACTCCTCCGACAACGGCGCCCACGATTGCCGCGATCTGCCACGGGATGGTGGCGAGCGCCCCGGCCGGCCCCTGCCCGAGATCGAATTCCTTCTTGATGATCGCCGGCATCCAGTCGCGGACCACCCATCCTGCCATCGCGGGCAACGTGAAATAGCCGACCAGCAAAAGAAAGGAACCATTTCCCAGCAAGTTACGAAGGATGTCGCCCAGTTGCGAGGTCGTCTCGCTCGAGGGCAGCGCTTTCTGCGTCACCACCGTTCTCGCGTCGCGAATCGTCAGAACCAACGGCACGGCATACAACATTCCCACGACGCCGCATGCCGTAAAGGCGAAACGCCATCCCAGCGCCGGGTTGTCGGCGACGTAGCCGCCGAATCCCCCGGCGATCACACCTAGATAAATCCCCATTTGGTGGAGGCCGATCGCTTGCGATCGGGTCGCCCCGACGTGGTAGTCGGCGATCAATGCCAAAGCCGCGGGCATGTAGAAGGCTTCGCTGATCCCCATCAGCGAGCGTGCGACCAGCAACTCGTTGTAGCTGGTGACTTGCCCCGTCCAGCCCGTCACCGCCGACCAGATGAAAAGGCTGGCGCAAAGCGTAAATCGCCGGCTATAGCGGTCGGCGATAAATCCTCCTAACAAACTGAACGTCGCGTAAACCCATTTGAACTGCCCGAGCATCAAGCCCCACAGAGCGTCCCGATTTTCCGCCTCGCCGAGGCTGGGAATCGATTGCATCACCGATTCACGCATCGATGCCAACATCTGGCGATCGAGGTAGTTCAGCAGCGCGACCGGAACCAAGAGCGCCACGATCAGCCAGGCTGTCCAGCGTCCACCGTCGCTCGCGGGCGAGACAGAAGTTGTTTTGTTGGGTGGTGTATAGGGATTCTGCAAGGTCTCGATTCTTTCGTCTCGATTCTTTCGGCCAGCAGTTGCTAGTTACTTTGCGACTTGCGGTGCCGCCGTGCTTCGCCGCTCGCGATGGCGATGATCGGCTAGCGCCGCCCCGATGGCGTCGACTTCCCGTTCGGCGCGCTCGTTGTCTTCGGGAGAAAACGATTGCCCGCCGAATCGCACATGGTAGAGCGTTTCGCAAAGGTCGACGACCCACCGTGCCGCTTGTGGCTGGGCCGGCTCTATCGCCATCGCCATTCTACGGCCGAATTCGCGAGGGGTTTCGCCGGGGAGTCGCGGCATTTGGTACCGCGCGGCCAGTCGCAGCAGCCGGCGAAAGAACGGTGGTGTCTGCGCATCTAACTTGGTTCGTTCGCGAAGCGAAACGCGTCGACGATAGATTGCCGTTCCCATGCCCACCGCCAGCGCCGTGAGGCTGACGACACCCAACACGCTGGTGATTCGTCCATCGCGTTGCAGGTCGCGGATCATCTGCGTCAATCGCCACTGGCGCCAGTCGACATTCCACCAGGAAGCATTGTTCGTCTTGGCAGGCGCCGGAGGACGGGCCTCGGGGCCGCGGCCTTGCTGCGCCTCTTCGGGGTTCGGATTGCGGGCGTTGTTCAGATCGAGAACGAAGTCGCTCCACAACACTTCCATGTACTGCACGAAATCGTAGTACCACGAAAACCAGCCGGCGTAGTCGCCGCGGTTCTGCGCTTCGTTGGTCGGCGTTGGATCAAGCCGCAGCCAGGCTCCATGCGGGAACATCGCCAGCACGTCGGCCTCGGTCTTTTCCTCGTCTTCTACGAACTCGATTTCAGATGGGGGAATCGCCTCGGGCGGCACGAAGGCCTCGACCCATGCGTGGCAATCCGATTCTCGCAACTGGTAGAAGTGTCCAATGGGGTTGTATTGCCCGCCGCGGAACCCAACACAAACGCGGGATGGAATGCCCTGGCTGCGGAGCATCATGGCCAGCGCCGAAGCGAAGTACTGGCAATGGCCGGTCTTATGGTTCACCAGGAAGTCTTCGATCGGATCGAGGTTTGGATCGCGCGGCTGATTGGCGTTGAGCGAGTATTTGAAATCGCCCGGGCCGGAAAGAACGTTTTGAAGATACTTGGCGATCTGGTAGGCGTTCGGATTGACGGCCCCCGATTGACGCACCAGTCGATCGGCCTCGGCCTTGAGACGCGGAAATCGTTTCTCGCGAAAGTCGCGTGCTTCCTCGACTTGCTGTTTCATGCGCTCCAGCGTGACCGGCGAGCCATCAAAGAGTTCGGGCGCGGTCAACGACATCTGCGACGCCCCCACCAGGCCCCCGACCCTCACGCTGTAGCGGAAGTCGCGGTTCGTGTCGCGCATGGCAGTTCCCACGCGGAACAGCTTTCCGTCGTCGATACTGTTCTTTATTCCCTCCGGAGTGCGCTCGTCCAGATAGACCGGCCGCATCGAAAACAAAGTCGCATCGTTGGCCGGCTCCATCACAATTTCTTGTACGTAGGTCACCACGCTCGGCGGGGGCGGAGCCAGCGGCGCGCGAATGCTCAGTTGCGGCTGCTGCTTGACTCCAACGGCTTCCCACACCTTGGTCTCGACGTTGTACGAGTGGAGCGCCACTCCCTGAAAATAGAGTTCCCGACCTCCAAAATCGATCGCTTGTCCGCCGGGAACGGAGATTGCAACTTTCGCCACAGGATCAGGCGACTGGAGCAGCGTCCCCAGCCGTTCCAGCGACACAAACGGCGAAAACCCCACTCGCCCCTGGCGGCCCGAGCGTCGGCTCGCATCAGCGCCCGCCCGCGGTGAAAAGACGTAGAACACGCCCGCGATCGCAAGCGATGTCGCCAGGATCACCATGCTTCGTCGGGCGAGCTGGCTTCGTGCATAGTCGACGACCAGCCGCGGCCGATCGTGTTTTCCCGCAAGCTGTGAGGGGCTGGAACTCGCTTCCGCGACGGGCGGCACAGGCGTCGGCGTTTTTCCCCAGTTCCAAGGGAGCGGGAATCTCATCCCCTCGGGATCTCTGCCGGCGAATCGCTCCAGCTGTTGAAACGCAAAGAAATAGCCTGCCGAGAAAAATGCCGCGACCACGTAGATCGCAAAGAAATACGCAAAGCGCGTGTCGGGCCGAATCGCGGCGCCAACCACAACGCTCAACAGCGTCAGTACGAGCAACTGCCAGTAAAGGCGAGTCGACTTGGTCTGATGGAGCACGATCAGCTGAAGCACGACGAGCAAGCGACCAATCAAATGGAGTTGGATATCGGCTTGTTCTTGGTTGCGCTGATCGCTGAGATACGCACCAATGAATCCCCGCAGACCGACCGACACAACTCCAATCGCCAGGATGTTGCCCGCCATTCGCGGAATGCTGATCCACCGCAACCAGTCGGTGAAGATCAGCGATGTAACGCACCCGACCGCGAGCAACACCGCGATCCCCCAATCGTTTCGCGCCGACGCGAGCATCGCCGCCGACGATATCGCCATCGCCGCGATGCAGAGACGAAAGTGGAATTGCCAGTTCATCATGGCTTGTTTGTCTTCGCGATCGGTTTTCCAATCACGCGCTCACGCCTTCGCTCTTGGGAGCTTCGTCGGTTTCGGAAACGAGTTCTTCCAGGTTGTCGGGCGGAGTCCACTGGAAGTACGCATCAAGTTCCTGCGCGGAGGCGTCGATCCACAACGCTTCCTTCGCTATTTTATGCCAGTTCGCAGGGAGTCCAGTATCGCTGGCGGGGGGGCACTCTTGTCGACTTCGCGTCGAAACAATGGCGACCCTGGTATGCTTCATCCATTGATCGGTGACGAACGTCACGGCGTTTTGCCAGTGATTCGCGGCACCGGTCTTTGCAACAGCAAGCCGTTCCAGATTCTCCCGCAAACTTGCGGCCGAGGACCGGACATTCCAATACTCCGATGTCGCGCCAACGACCGCGATCGTCAGCGTCGTGTTGCCCGAGAATCCTATTCCTTCGGCCACCGTGGCGGCGAACGCAAGGATTCGTTCGGCAACTGCTTCGAGAGCCGGGGAAGGTTCTTTGTCTCCCGTGAACAAGTCCAGGAGCAAAGCGATTTGGTGATTCCTGGACTGTTCGAACTGCCGGACAGCCAACCTTCCAAGGCGAGCCGACGTTCGCCAGTGAACCCAGCGGGGGCTATCGCCCGGCCGCCATTCGCGAAGGCCGAAAAACTCGCCGTCGTCCAAACTTCGCCGGTGTCGGGCCTGACCGCTTCCGTCCGACTGCCCGCCCGCCCAGCTTTTCCAGGGACGTAGAACCACGCCCGTCTTGGGCGTCGCCAGGCAACGGGAGGTCAACGGGACTTCATAGGCCACTTCGACAAGTCCCATCGGGGCTCGGGTGGCAATCCGAAGAGGCCCCAGCACGTGCCAACCGCGTTTGGCAAATCGGCACACCCAACGCAGCGCGACGGGTGTTGCGCCGACCATCGGGACGAGCGATTCGGCCTTCGCAAAGGTAACACCGCGAACCAGGCGGTCCGCTTTCGCTTCGGCCAGGGCGATGCGTTCCAGAACCTCCACGCTCGAGGCTGTCGAACGCTTGTCGAGCTTGCGAATCTCGATGCGAAAAGGGACGTCGCTCCCGACGACGGCGATTTCCGGGGCGTCGCGCTCGATCCGCAGTCCGCGGAGAGCCTTAGCAGCGATCCGCCACTGCAATAAAAGCGGAGCCATCATCAGCCCCGCGAGCGCTACCAGATGGCTCACGTCGCGGAGGACCGCGCCGCCGAGCACGAAGGCAATGATCCCCAGGTAGTACCAACCCTCGGTTGATAATCGCACGCGTCGTCGCAAAATGGGCTATGCCTCGCTGGGACCAGGTTTGCGGGACTGCCTAAACAGGGTGCGCGATCAAACGGGTACCGCGACTTCGTCCACGATCGAACGAAGCACGGTTTCCACCGCCTCGCGCTGGGTTCCTTGCGCGTAGCCCTTGGCCACGACCCGGTGGGAAAGAGCCGAGACGGCCAGGGATTTGATATCGTCGGGAATCACATACTCGCGGCCATCCAAAACGGCGTGCGATTGTGCTGCGCGATAAAGGCTGAGCATCGCCCGCGTGCTCACGCCCACATGCAGGTGAGGAGACTCGCGGGTGGCATGAACGATCGACAGCAGATACTCCGACATGCTCTCGTCGACCTTCACTTGCCGAACGCGGTGCTGCAAAGCGACGACTTGTTGCGGGGATAGGACGGACCCCAATTCATTGACAGGTTCTCCCTCCCGGTGCGACCGCAGGATCTTGCGCTCCGCATCGCGGTCGGGATATCCCATCGAGACGCGCAGCAAGAACCGGTCGAGCTGGCTTTCCGGCAGCACATAGGTCCCCTCGTACTCGAAGGGATTCTGAGTGGCGATCACCAGAAAGGGTTGGGGCAACGGGTTCGGCTTGCCGTCGATCGAGACTTGCCCTTCGCTCATAGCTTCGAGCAAGGCGCTTTGAGTTCGCGGTGGTGCACGGTTGATTTCGTCGGCCAGGACGACGTTTGCGAAAATCGGCCCGGGCGTGTACGAGAACTCCGAGGTCTTCATATTGAAAACGCTGCTTCCCAGAATGTCGCTGGGAAGCAGGTCGGGCGTGAATTGAATCCGGCAGAACTCTCCCGAAAGGCTCTTCGCCAGGGCTTTTCCAACCAGCGTCTTGCCCACCCCGGGAACGTCTTCAAGGAGGACGTGCTCACCCGCCAAAAGAGCGACCAGGCACAGCCGGACGACTTCCGGCTTTCCCAGAACCACCTCCTCAATATTACGGGTCAATCTTTGGATCAGGTTGGGGAGCGAATCGTCCGCAGGAAGCGGCGCCGGTCGAGGTTCTGACGCGGAGGGCTGCTCGGGCAGCTCGATCGACATGACGATTCCTTATTCGAGATCGAAACACGTTGTCGGAGGCTCAACGGCGGTTCGGCAACCCACCCTGAAAAGCGTACCCAAGTCTAACGACCTTCCCTCTGGCGGTGGAACGATCAACCTCCAACTTAACTCGTTCTGAATACGAGTGGGTAGAAGTGCAATAAATGGGGCTATTTCGCCAGCTGACGAGGTTCTGACCCGGCTCAGTCCAGCTGTTCCCGCCAGGCCTGGTGGAGTGGGCGGTGGAGTTCGATGTCGAACTGCCGATTCTCTTTGAGCAGCCGCCGTTGCTCGTCGGTGGCGGCGGCCAGCAGCTCCTTTTCACGAAGGGGCGCTCCGGCACCCGAAATAGATCCATCCGTAACGTCGGCCCAGTAGTAAACGCGATCGCCCCCATGGTAGTGGGTCAGAATGCGACACTCGAGCCATGCAAGGGCGTCCCGCAGGCGTGGTGGCCCATCGAGCGAGTCGGAAACGGCTCGCCCGGCCAGTTTGTCGCGATCCCGCCCTGAGCCAATCGCGAAGTGGAGCGCGGTTTCGGCTTGGTCCTGCCGCAACAGGTGCAATGCACATTGGCCGGACCGGTCGATCAGCTCCCTGGTGAAGTGATTGGGGGCGATTCCCACGAGGACGACCGGTCGCTGCGGGTCGAGACTCGATTGCGAGACCCAGGTGGCGCATAAGCCGCCACGGGATTCGCCATCGGCGGCGGTGACGATCCAGACCTCGCGGCTGACGAGACGGAAAACCTCGTCGATTCGGGAAAGCGCGTCCGCCATCGTTTTCCTTTCACTGGGAAAAGTCACCCAGGAATTCTTAATGCCACTGGCTACTATTTGCCAATAAGTTGAGGACCGAGACCATTCGATTTATACTCGTTTTTTGGCATAGTTCGTGGCTACGCTGGTTCTGAAAAGCGAAGTTCGAAGCTTGCCCGCCCTTCCGTGCCATCTCCTTTGGAAGCCCACCTATGTCCCGCTCGTCTTTGGCATCGCGTCGCGAATTTGTAAAGCATGGCTCACTGATGGCCGGAGCCGCGGCTTGGGCAGCATGCGGACTAGGCCTCGCCGCCGACGAAGCAAAGAAGCGCACGTTCTCGATCTCGCTGGCGGAGTGGTCGCTGCACAAATCGATTTTCGCGGGCAAGATCGATAACCGCGATTTCGCGAAGGTCGCCAAAGAGGAGTTTGGCATCGAGGCCATCGAATACGTCAATCAGTTCTTCAAGGATAAGGCCAAGGACCAGGCCTATATCGCGGAACTCAAAAAGCGCGCCGAAGACCTGGGCGTTAAAACGCTTTTGATCATGGTCGATGGCGAAGGGAAGCTGGGCGATCAAGATCCGGCAAAGCGGACCCAAGCGGTCGAAAATCACTACAAGTGGGTCGAGGCGGCCAAGGCCCTGGGCTGCCACTCCATTCGCGTGAACGCCGCGTCCGATGGCTCGCGCGAGGAACAACTGGAGCTAGCTGCAGATGGTCTGCGACGTTTGAGCGAGTTTGCCGCCACGCACAAGCTGAATGTGATTGTCGAGAACCACGGTGGCTTGTCGTCGGATGGAAAGTGGCTCTCGGAAGTCATGAAAAAGGTGGGCCTCGCCAATTGCGGAACGCTGCCCGACTTCGGCAACTTCTACGAGTACGATCGCTACCAAGGGGTCCAGGATTTGATGCCTTTCGCCAAGGCGGTTAGCGCCAAGACCTACGATTTCGACGCCGAAGGGAACGAGACCAAGATCGACTACCCCAAGATGATGAAAATCGTTTTGGATGCCGGCTACAACGGTTTTGTGGGGATCGAGTACGAAGGGCAGCGGCTCGACGAATTCGAGGGCATCAAAGCGACGAAAACTCTTCTCGAAAAGTGCCGAAACGTCTGATACAACCCTTCCTGCCGGGCGACTAAATGTCTTGGATTGAAATGGCTTCGTGATCCCAGAAGAGGCGTATACAAGAGTGCAGGCTTGACAAGCGTTTTAGCCGCTTTTCTTTATCGGAGCGGGAGAAAATTGCCTTCCGACGGCGCTTTTTCGCGAAAAATTGATGAATTGCTCTTTATTTGAACGTAGAAATAGGAATAGATAAGAAAGAGAAGCGGTCGTCGTTGAGGGACGATTTACAACCAATCAGGAATCGAGGTGTGTTGGGGGAGGATTAGAACGTGTTTCGACCAGGTGATTGGATCGTTTATCGAGTGAGTAAATACTCCTCCCATCCCACGAAGCGCGCCTTAGATGTGCGCCCTGAAACGTGCGGTGAAAAGTACGCCTACGACGTTGAGAAGTTTTGGGCTGTGGCCGACGTTCTAGCGGGTGGCCGATTGGTTGTTCAAACGCGTCGCGGCAAACAACGCGTCATCGAAGCCGACGACCCTAAGCTCCGTCATGCCTCGTTCTGGGAGCAGCTCTTTTATCGCAATCGCTTCCCAGTCGTTCAATCCGCATCGTTCAGCCCGACAGCAGGCGCCCATCGAGAAGGCGCCGCGTAGATCTTTGACGTGGCACTGGCGTCCATCAGACGCCAGTGTTTGCCTAGCAATCGCGTTTCTCTCCGCGGCTAGTTCTTGCCGCCGCCGATCAGCCACGTGAAAAAGGCGCCAATGCCGCCAATCACAATGACGATGAGCGAGATCACGCCCGTGACCGCGCGGACTCGAAAACGGCTGGATGAATAGCTGACTTTGCCATTCGTTCGATCGACGTCGAATCGCACGCCGCAATGCGGGCAGGTGTCGCCGGCAGTCAGCTGATCGCTCACTTCACGGTTGCAACTCTCGCAAACCTTGACCATCCGCGGCACACCAAAGCCGCCTACCGGTGGGCCGGACGACGGCGGCGTCGATGAGAACGGTGCCGGGCTGGCGCTAGGTGGGGGACTCGAGAAGGGCGCTGGGTTCGAGTTGGGAGGACTCGAACTGTACGGGCTTGCGGGGGTGCTGTTGTAACTCGGGCTGTTGTAACTCGGCCCCGGGTTGGTCGAAATCGGCGAACCTGAGGTGGGCGGCGGGCTTCCTGCCGCGATCGGCATCCCGTTGGGACCGACGGAAGTTCCCGGTGGTGGAGTGATGCCCGAACTCGAGGGCGTCGGCATCGGTGAGCCCGCAATTGTGCCCGTGGGGCTGCCGCCGACAGCGGTGGGCGAAGCAGGCGTGGAATTGAACGTAGCAGGAGCACCCGGCGGCCTTGGACCAACGTTAGGAACGACGTTCGACCCGCCGCCCGCAGCGGCAACATTGTTGGCCGCTTGGGGCTTGGGAATGAGCGATGCCTGGCCCGTCTTTTCCAGCAGGTTCGCGATGTAGCGTCGATCCTCTTCGACCAGCTTGAAGTAATCGACGGGAACAATGTTGCGGTCGCGCTTCTTGATCGAGACGGTGCTGCCTGAGATGTTGACGAACCGCCCCACGATCTTGTTGCCGAGAACGTCGGTCCAAGGGCGGACTTTGTTGCTCACCGTTTCGTCTGCGTCGTCGTCATCGTCCTTCTTACCGGGCTTGCTTGAACCTGTTTTGCCCGCCGAATTACCCGATGAGGAACTCCCGCTTGAGGTCTCAAACGGATTGTCGTCATCGCCGGAGGGGTTCTTCACGGCCGCCAGAGCTTTGGCGGTCGATTTATCTTCGTCGGTCAGGAGATTGACGTCGAACGTGACCTTCTTCCCACCTTTATCGAGCGTGAGTCGATCGCCGTGGAGCGACACGAATTCCGCTTCGATGGTCCGACCGTCTTTGTTGTGCCACGTCCTGGCATCAGCACTTCCAGCGATGGCCCAGAACGTCGCAGCCACGACCAGAATCGTCCATGGATGCCTAGTGGCACAAGTTCCGAGAGAGGCCTTGAGCATACGGCGTTTCCCCGCTGTTAGACGCTCAACTCAATTACAAATGCGCAAGCTGAGATAATAGCTCAACGCATCCACACCATTACAGCTGTTTGTGATGCGATTTGCGAGATTTTAAACCCGAAAAACTCAACCTTCCTAGACTAGTTCTAGGAAGTAAAAACGGGCTACTACTATGAGGGGGGCTAGTCTAGGTGGATGACGGTTTTGATGCCCTGCGGCACTCTCGCCAGGTAGTGGGGAAGCGACTCCTGGATGTTCACTCGGTGCGTAAAAAGCCTGGACAATACGCCCGGCCGGGCGCGGTCGACGATGGCAATATGAGCCAAAGCGTCGTGAAAATCGCGTGGAGCGGAATTCACGCAGGCCACGAACAGGAGATTCTTGAGGATCGCATCCCGCATCAATCGGCCGAAGTTCAGTTGCATCGGCTCCGGCAAGCGGGAACTCCCCAGCCAGGCCATCGCGCCTCCCGTTGCCAGCCAGTGGCTTGCTTGGAGGGTCACTTCCTCGCTCCCGGTGCATTCCAGGATGAGATCGAACCCATCGCGCTCGCTCTTGGTTTTTAGTTCTTGCTCCGCTGCATCGGTTGGAACGTATCGGCCACCCAACTCGGTGACCAACTTAGCGCGAAAACTATCGCGCTTATCGCGTCCACACACGGTGGTTGGACACCCGCGCGCTGTGGATGCGATCAGACCGGCGAAAGCGATCGGACCCAGGCCGGTCACGAGCACTCGGGCCGGCGGATTCGACCATACGTCTGGCGAGAACCTGGCGCGCTGCATCACGTGCAGCTCGTTGATTCCCTTCTCGGCGATCGAAACGGGCTCCGCCAGGACCGCGGCGTGAGCAATGGCCGGATCGACTCGGCAGAGATACGCCGGCTCGTCGAGCCAATGTTTCGTCGCAAAGCCGTGCTGAAAGTAGATCCCCCGTTCGCGGATATCGGAGAACGGAAGCATGTCCAAGCGGGGATGCGGTTGAAAAACAGGTCGCCGCACCATCGGCACCACCAGGTCTCCAACGCGCAGCGACGTAACACCTTCGCCGGTTGCCGTCACCTTGGCGAGGCACTCGTGGCCCAGAACGAGAAAGGATTCTCCTTTAGGGAGTGCTGGCGTTTGCGAGTGGAGGATTTCTCGATCGGTTCCGCAAACACCCAGTTCAATCGTCTCGCAAACAACCTGCCCAGCTGCGGGCGACGGGGGCGAGGGAAGCTCCACAAAGAAGGGCTCGACCGATTCCGGTCGGGCGGCGATAGCCAACATGGCAAATCCTTTTGGGTTACGGCAGTGAGAACAACGCTCATCATAAGGGATGCCGCCTGACAGGGCATGGCACCAGCCGCATAGAATGGCCGATTCGCAAATGATCCTCCCACGGGGAAGTCGAACATGGAAATGGTCTTACGCCAATACGATCTGCGGCTGCGCGATACGTTCACCATCTCGCGCGAGTCGTACGATGTGCAGCCGAGCCTGGTCGTGGAATTGCGCAGCGATGGACTGGTTGGTTACGGCGAAGCAACGACCAACCCGTTTTACGGCGCCACGATGGAGCGACTGGTGAGCGACCTCAAGTCGATCCAAGGTTGGTTGGCTGGGAGCAAGCTCGACGATCCACGCAACATATGGCCGCGGTTGGCGGAAAAACTAGGCGAAAACCGTTTCGCCATCTGCGCGGTGGACTTGGCGATCCACGATCTGTGGGCCCGCTCTCAAAACCGAACAGCCCGCTCGTTCTGGTCGAGCGACGATGCCCCCTGCCCTGTGTCCGACTACACCATCGGCATCGACAACATTCCCAAAATGATTCAAAAGCTAAACGCCTTTCCAGGATGGCCGGTCTATAAAATCAAACTCGGCACGGCCGACGACGTTGCAATCGTCCGCAGTCTGCGAGAGCAAGTACCGGCGATCTTTCGCGTCGATGCGAACAACGGTTGGAAAGTCGACCAGGCGATCGATCACTCGCACCAACTCAAAGAACTTGGAGTTGAGTTCATCGAACAACCACTCCCGGTGGATGCGGTCGAAGGACAGCGCCGGCTCTTCAAAGAGTCGGCGCTTCCGATCATTGCCGACGAGAGTTGCGAGAAGGAATCGGACGTCGAACAGTGCGGCGGACTGTTTCACGGCGTCAACGTCAAGCTGGTGAAGTGCGGAGGCCTCACCCCCGCCCTGCGAATGATCGAACGCGCGCGGCAACTCAAACTGCAAGTGATGGTGGGCTGCATGACGGAATCGAGCGTTGGAATTTCGGCAGGCGCGCAGTTGTTGCCGCTGGTCGATTACGCCGACCTGGATGGCGCCGTGTTGATCACCAACGACATGGCCGACGGCGTACGCTTGGATCGAGGCCGCGTTGTGTTTCCAGATCGGCCTGGCTTCGGCATCGAACTCAAGAACCCAGGAATCGTGCCGGCTTAGGAAGCCGTGGTCGCCACGTGCCGGTTCGCTTGCATCGATTTAACGGAACAATTGGATTCTTCCTGGGCGAAGTGGCAAAAATCGGGTCGTAGCCGAATCCGCGGCCATCTGCGAATAATGCTTCCGGTGGGGGGATGCCTCCTGGATTCCCGATGGTCTGTCTACGGCAGAAGGAGTAGCAGTATGGCACGTCTCGAATCGATCTCTCGGGTTCCAGGGACGCAGGCCGATCCGACAGCGGCCAATCGCGGATTGTCGATCGGACAATACCTGATCCGCCGCTTGCAGAACTATGGCGTCGACGACGTCTTCGGCATTCCAGGCGACTACATTCTGTCGTTCTACGGCCAGTTGGAAAAAAGCCCCATCAATGTGGTCGGCTGCACGCGCGAGGACTGCGCAGGCTTCGCCGCCGATGCTTACGCCCGCGTGCATGGCATGGGGGCCGTGTGCGTGACGTACTGCGTCGGGGGGTTGAGCATCTGCAACTCGATCGCCGGCGCCTACGCCGAGAAGTCGCCGGTCGTGGTACTAACCGGCTCTCCCGGCTTGAGCGAACGCGTCAACAACCCGCTCCTGCACCACAAGGTCCGCGACTTCCGCACCCAGCTCGAGGTCTTCGAAAAACTCACGGTCGCCGCCACCGAGTTGAGCGACCCATTCATCGCATTCCGCGAAATCGATCGCGTGCTCGATGCGGTCCATCGTTACAAACGCCCGGGCTACATCGATATCCCGCGCGATATGGTGGACGTCGTTCCGAATGTATCGCACTCGTTCCACTCGGTGGACGGCGCCAGCGATCCAGGCGCAACCGCAGAAGCAGTCGAAGAATCGCTGGCGCTCCTCAAGGCAGCCAAGAAACCAATCATCATTGCCGGAGTGGAAATCCATCGTTTCGGGCTTGCCGATAAAGTCGTCGCACTGGCTGAGCTGATGAATATCCCGATCGCCGCAACCCTGTTAGGGAAGAGCGTGGTTCGCGAAACCCACCCGCTCTATTTGGGGCTGTATGAAGGAGCCATGGGCGACGCCGCCATTACGCAGTTTGTCGAAGAGAGCGATTGCATCCTGTTGCTTGGCGCGTTCATGACCGATATCAACTTGGGCATCTTCACGGCCAATATCGATCCCGCCAAGTGCATCTACGTCACCAGCGAGCAATTGCGCATTCGGCATCATCACTACCATGGCGTGCAACTTCCCGACTTCCTGAAAGCTTTGTACGAGCGAAAGCCGGTCACGACGCCGCGGCCGATTCCGGCGGAAACGCGCGGCCCGGTCGAAGTGTTCGAACTCAAGCCCGACGCGCCGCTCGCCATCTCGCGGATGATTGCGCGGCTGGACATTCAGATCGATGACAACACCATCGTTATCGCCGATATCGGCGACGCGCTGTTCGCGTCGACCGATCTCACGACACACGAGCGGACCGAATTCATCAGCCCGGCCTACTACACGTCGATGGGATTCTCAGTCCCCGCGACACTCGGTGCGATGGTGGCCCGGCCGACCTCGCGCGTGATTACGATTTGCGGCGACGGGGCGTTCCAAATGACTGGAATGGAACTCTCGACGATTGTGCGAAACGGATTCGCGCCGATCATCATCGTCCTCGATAACAAGGGGTACGGCACCGAACGCTGGCTTCACGCAGGCGACTGGAAGTTCAACGAGATCCATCCCTGGAAGTACAGCAAGCTTCCCGAAGTTTTGGGAGGCGGCAAAGGGTACGAAGTTCGAACGGAGGGGGAATTCGACGCCGCTCTCAGGTCGGCTTGGGAAGATCATAAGCAAATGAGCCTGATTCACGCCCATCTGGACCGGTCGGACGCGAGCACCGCGTTGCGTCGTCTGGCGGAGCGATTGGTGCACCGAATTGCGTGAAAATCCCGACAAAATCGGCTCTTCAATCCGGCATTAACACAGTCTTAACGTTCCTCTTGCATAACGATCATTCGTTATGTCGACCCTAATAAGGCTGGTGTTTCCACTGGGGCTGCTCTGTGCCTAGAGGCGACGGTTTTTCCGATAGGTCATTTCAGCCATCCATTTAAGGATGATTAGCTCCCTTTGCGGGAACTACTTCCGCGATCGACATAATGCGGCGATCGATGGGAACGCGTCGATGCGATGGTTGGTGCTAGCGTACGCCCATCGCAAATCGGCAATTGAGGAGTCTTAGTCGGAACATGCCTGTTGCGAGTCGCGACGAAACGCTCGAACTGTTGCAAAAGAGCGGTCTTCTGGAAGAAGACCGTCTGCAACGCTACATGTCCGAGCAACTAGTCGACGCGGCCGATGGCTCGGTCATGCTCAAGCGGCTCGTCGACGCCGGCGCGCTCAGCGCTTGGCAAGCCGAACGCCTCGAAGAGGGAAAGTGGCGCGGGTTCTATCTCGGCAAGTACCGGCTGATCACTCCGCTCGGCTCCGGTGCGATGGGGAGTGTCTATCTCGCCGAGCATCGGGTGATGCGGCATCGGGTCGCGATCAAAGTTCTGGCCAAACGCCTCACGTCGAAACAATCCAACATCGCGCGATTCGAGCGCGAAGCCCGCGCGGCCGCCGTACTCAATCATCCCAATGTCGTGCGGGCGTACGACATCGATCGTCACGACGACAACACGCCCTATCTGGTGATGGAGTACGTCGAAGGACACGACCTGCAAAAGCTGGTGTTGCAGCACGAAAACAAGGCGCTCGACGCGCGGATTGCGGCCGACTATATCCGGCAAGTCGCGCTGGGGCTGCATGAAGCCCACAAGGCGGGCCTGGTGCATCGGGACATCAAGCCTTCGAATCTGCTGCTCGATAAGTCGGGGCTCGTGAAAGTGCTCGACCTGGGTCTGGCGAGGATCGTCGACGACGATGTTCCCTCGCTCACGATCATGAACGATTCGAAGTTGATCGGCACCGTTGACTATTTGGCTCCCGAGCAAGCGCTCAACAGCCATATGATTGACGGGCGAGCCGACATCTACGCGCTGGGTTGTTCGCTTTACTTCCTGGTGACAGGATCGCCGCCATTTCCTACTGGAACATTGCCGGAACGCATTCTCAAACACCAGACCCGCCGTCCGCGCGACATGCGTAAACGCTGCGTGGAACGGAGCATTCCCGAGCCGCCTGACGCGCTGGTTGAGATTTGCGAAAAGATGATGTCCAAGTCGGTCGCCAAGCGCTATCAAACCGCCGGCGAAGTTGCGGCCGATCTGAAGGCTTTTCTCGAGGGGACCTACCAGCGCAAGGTAGCTTCCCACGCTTCGGATGAAGAACTGTCGCTCGAAGACGATACAAGTTCGCGCTCTTCGGGACGAAGTCATTCCAGTTCCGAGGTCCGGCGAGATACGGTCTCTGCGAAGTCGGGCACACAACCCGCCGCGGAAAAGACGAACTCGCGAAAGTCGGCTCCTGTCGACGAATCGAACGATATTGGATTCGCCGAAGACGCTCAAGAAGAATCAAAGACCGGCGACTCAAAGCCGGGGAGCGGTTCTCAGCCCTCCAAAGGGGCCGCTCCGGTGGCGGCCAAGAGCCGTGTTCCGTCATCGACTCCTGATCGAAATACCCACTCGGCCAACGTTGCCGCCATGGCTGCCGCTGCCTCGGTCGACGTGCTCGACTCGGTGCTTCCGCAACAATCGTCGCCTAGTTTTGGCGGGTCGCTAGCCGATGTCTTCGACGACGTGGTGGGCAAGGCGGTCGGCAGCGCCTCGAACAGCTCAGGCCCCCTAGGAGATGTGCTGGCCAGCGAGGCTTCCAAATCCCTTGCACCCGCTCTAGCGCCTGCCCCATCCAAGTCGTCGCAGAGCGACGCGCTCGCCAAATATCGGACGCAAGGCGAGGCGGAAGAGCGCGCCGGCGAATTCAACTACCCGCTGTGGTTTCTACTGGGCGCCGGCCTGTTGCTGGGCGCCATCATGATTTGGATTTTCGCCAGCGGTGCCCAGGCGAGCAAATCGAACGTGGACGAGGAAAAAATCGACCAGCGAAAACTGGACGACTAGTGGCTTTGTAGCCAGCTCGATGATTAGTGGCTTTGCAGCCAAGACGGCAGGCTACCCGCGTCGGGCATCGGAATCACTTTCACGCTTTCCACGTGCGGATGTTTGGCGACTTCCGCGAGCGCTTCTGCCGACGGAACATTGTCCAGGTTCAGCACACCTACGGCTGCTCCGCCAGGCGTGTTTCCCGCTCGACCGACGGACATCTGCCCGATGTTCACGTTGTGCTTGCCGAAGATGGTCCCCACGACACCGATGATGCCCGGCACGTCGCGATGCGTGAAGATCAGCAGCGTCCCATCCAGGTACGCTTCCAAACGGAAATCGGCCAGTCGAATCAATCGCGGCATGTCGTTTCCGAACAACGTTCCCGAAGCGTTCAGCGTCTTCCCGTCGCTTCCCGTGACGATCGCGGCGATCGACGAGCTAAAGGCTCCCACGTCGCTGCGCAGTTCCTCGGTGACGGTGATACCCCGTTCCTTGAGCAGGACCTCCGCGTTGACGATGTTGACTTCCTCGTCGAATGCCTTCTCCATCAGGCCGGCACAAAACGCGGCGGTGAGGAGCTTGGTGTTCTTCTGCGTCGCATCGCCCCGGTACGTGAGATGGCAACCTTTCACGCCGCCGGTGTTCCACTGCGCCAGTAGCAGCCCCAGCCGATAGGCGACGTTCAAGTAACCGCGAACAGCCGCGAGCGTTTTGGGATCGACGGGCGGCATATTGACCGCATGCCGGACTTCGCCCGTGGTCAGATAGTTGACCAGCAAGTGAACGGCTTCGACGGCGACCAGCGTTTGCGCCTCTTCAGTGCTGGCACCCAGGTGAGGCGTGCACAAAACGTTAGGCATGCCGAACAAGGGGCTGTTGGTGCAAGGCTCGACATCGAAGACGTCGAGCGCCACCCCACCGATTTTCTTGCTCTTAAGTCCTTCGACGAGCGCCGCTTCGTTGTAGATGCCCCCGCGGGCGCAGTTGATCAATCGCACGCCTGGCCTGAGGACATCGAGCTCGGCCATGTCGATCATGTTCCGCGTCTCGTTGGTGAGCGGCGTGTGGACCGACAGGTAGTCGACGCGCGGCAGCAATTCCTTAACGGTCGCGACCTTCTCGATGCCGAGTTTCTGTGCCTGATCCTCGGACAAGAACGGTTCGACGGCAATGACCTTCATCTGGAAAGCGAGTGCTCGCTTCGCTAGTTCCTGGCCGATGCGGCCCAAGCCGACGATACCGAGCGTCTTTTCGGCCAACTGGGTTCCCATGAACGATTTACGGTCCCACTTGCCGTTGCATAGCGAGAAGTAGGCCGGAGCGACGGAACGCGACAGCGCCAGCATCAGCGTGAAGGCGTGCTCGGCCGTGCTGATCGTATTCCCGGCGGGCGTGTTCATGACGACAATGCCAAGCCGCGTCGCCGCGTTGCGATCGATATTGTCGACGCCGACGCCAGCGCGAACGATCGCCTTGAGCCGCTTGTTCCCTTCCAGCGATTCGGCCGTGATGGTTACGCCGCTGCGGCAGATGGCACCATCGAACTCGGCCAATGCCGAGCGAAGTGCGTCCCCTTTTAATCCTGTGCGCACCTCGTATTCGATGCCTGGCGCCGCCTTCAAAAGATCGTGACCTTCTTGGGCGATCGGGTCGAGCACAATAATCCGGGCCATCAGTTCTCAAGCCTCAATCAAATAGAAACAAGTATTCTTTGTGAGCCGTTGCGGCGAGGGTGACACTGGCGTCCCAAAGACGCCCGTGTGAATCGGCGTCGATCTACTGGCGTCTTGTGGACGCCAGTGCCACTCAAGACCTAACCGTTCTTCGAGCGGAAGTCGCGCATGAAGTCTCGCAAAGTGACGACTCCTTCGCGCGGCATCGCGTTGTAAATCGAAGCTCGCATTCCGCCGACGCTGCGGTGACCGGCCAACCCGTCGAGTTTCAGCTTGGCTGCCTCGGCGAGGAATTTCTTGTCGGCCTCTTCCGACGGCAGGCGGAATGTGACGTTCATCAGCGAGCGATCCGCTTTCGCAGCGTGTCCGGCGTAGAAGCCGCCGCTGGCGTCGATTTCGTCGTACAGGAGCTTGGCCTTCTCAAGGTTGATGGCGTGCATCTTATCGAGCCCGCCGATATCGTTCTTGAGCCACTTCAGCACCAGGTTCATCACATAAATGGCGAACGTCGGCGGCGTGTTCCAAAGACTGTTTTCTTTGACGTGGCTGTTGTAGTTGCAGTAGCCAGGCAAGGCATCGCCGGCGCTGCGTTCGAGCAAGTCCTCGCGAAGGATCACCGCCGTGACGCCCGCCGGGCCCGCGTTCTTTTGAGCGCACGCGTAGAGCAAGCCGTACTTGGCGATATCGACAGGGCGATGGAGAAAATCGCTCGAGGCGTCACCTACCAGCGGCACTTTGCCGCTATCGGGATCGGTATGGAACTGCACGCCTTGGATGGTCTCGTTCGTGCAGAAGTATAAGTACGGCGCTCCGGGATCGCACGGCAGCGAGTGCCAGTCGGGCAAGCGATCGTAATTCGTCGCCTTGCCATCCCAAAGAATCCGCGACGGCCCTTCTCGCCCCGCTTCGGCGATCGCGTACTTGCTCCAGCTTCCGGTGATCAAGTATTCGGCCGGCTTGGTGGCTCCCCGCAGCAAGTTCATCGGGACCATCGAGAACTGCAGCCGCGATCCGCCTTGCAAGAAAAAGACGTGGTAGTTTTTGGGAATGTTGAGCAATTCGCGGAGAAGCGATTTGGCCGACTCGAGGATCTCGATAAAGCCTTTTGCCCGGTGGCTCATTTCGAGAATCGACATCCCGTAGCCAGGCAAACAAACGAGGTCCCGCTGGGCCTGCTCGAGGACCGAAAGCGGCAGCACGGCGGGGCCGGGGGAGAAATTGAAGACGCGGTCGGCGGAAGTAATCATGTCAGTCAACGACTCCGCAAGCGACACCCCGGTTCGCTACGGTTTTGCCCCAAAAGGGGGAAAACACGGGCAAAACGCGGCATCCTGCCATCCAACTGGGCTAAAAACAGGCGATTGGCAAAGCCATTCGCTGCCTGAGACTCCCCCGCAAACGGGGGCCGAATCCTGGGAAACGCAAATTTTATGACGAATAGGCAGACCTGAGAAGGCGTGCGGCGGACTCAACGCACTCCGCGGACGCGTATTTAACTCTGAGAAGCGCGTCTACAAAGCTCGGGCGAATCGCCGGGACTGGCACGAGACGGGTACTCGACGGCATCCGTTCGCGGTCGTTGGCCTTATCCAGAACCAAGCCACCGGGCGGACGGTGTCGCAATCGTAATGCTGTAAGAAGAAGTACCGATGCGCTACGAACGTCCTGGCTATTTCCCTCTTTCTTTTCGTATCACTACCGGCACCGCATTTTCTCTCTTCGGCCCAGGCGTGCTGCGGCCTTGTTCGACAAACGTCTCAAGCAGCTTGTTTAGGCGCGCAACTTCCTCCGGATGCTTTGTCGCCAGATTCGTTGTCTCACTCGGATCTGATTCCAAATCGAACAGTTGCACATCGGGTGTATCCTTCGGCGCGTTGCCCGGCGTCGGCTGGCTCCAACCGCCTGAATCGGGGCACAGGCAGAGTTTCCATTTGCCATCGCGAATCGCGAACGAACCGTTGATTGAGTGATGGACCACCGCCGCGCGCGGCGTTGCCGGTTTCTTGCCGGCCAGTTGAGCAGCAAAACTAAAACTATCTTCGGCTGCATCGCCCGGAATCGTTTTGCCGATCAATTCGCCGCAGGTCGCCATCCAGTCGCCTAAGCAGATGGTGTCGTTGCAGCGAGTTCCCGCTTCGACACGCCCCGGCCAGCGGGCAACAAACGGTACCCGATGGCCCCCTTCGTAGATATCAGCTTTCACACCGCGCCATGGGCCGCTGACGCGATGCCCCATCGCCGCCAGTTGCGGCACATCGGCCTCAGGCGAGCAACCGTTGTCGCTGGTGACAATCACGAGCGTATCCTTTCCCAAACCAAGGCGATCAATCGCATCGACAATCTGACCTATACAGTCGTCCGTTTGCATCGCGAAGTCGGCATAGGCGTTCAGCTTGCTTCGCCCCTGCCACTTGCTGGTGGCGGCGATCGGCGTATGAGGGCTGGCCAGCGGGACGTACATGAAGAAGGGTTGCTTTGCCTTGGCGCGCGCTTCGAGATAGCCGATGGCACGCTGCGTGACGCGAGGCAAAACGTGCTCGGCTTCAAAATCTGGAGCAGCTGGGCCCTTGCGCGTATCGCGATTCTCTCGGCCAAGCATTAAAGGAAACGATTTTTCGGCCGTCGGATTGACGAGCACGTGATCGTTTTCGATGAACGTGTAGGGCACCATATCGAGCGACGCGCTGATGCCGAAGTACTCGTCGAATCCCACGGAGTTCGGGCCGTTGGTTGTGGGCTGGGCGTAGTCGACATTCCAAACCTGGTCGGCGGTCTCGATCGAGAGTTCGCTCACGCTCTTACCGGGGTGCTTCACCCAGTCCATCCCAAGATGCCATTTGCCAAAGCAGCCCGTGTGGTACCCGTTGTTTTTGAGGAACTGCGCGATCGTAAGTCGGCCAGGCTCGATCAGCCGCGGACTCAAACCGCCAAGCACGTGCCTTTGCAACTTTGTCCGCCACGCGTAGCGCCCGGTCATGATGCCGTAGCGCGTAGGCGAACAAACGGCCGATCCGCTGTGGGCGTCGGTGAAAAGCATTCCTTCGCGCGCGAGCTTATCGATCCGCGGCGTTGCGATCTTCCCTTCGGGATTGAGACAGCGCACGTCGCCGTAGCCCAGGTCGTCGCAAAGGATGAACACTAAATTGGGCGTGGCGGCAAAACCAGACGACGAGAGCAATGTCAAAAGAACGAACAACACAACCAGCAATCTGAAAGGCATCAAATCACCTTCGCTTGAGAAAGCTACTTTTGTTTTGCGTGTTGCCTCTGGGAAGATAATTCGCTCAAAAAGAGATCGTTCTGTCAAACGAGCGGATCAGAAAGTCGAAAAAATCTTTTGCTACAACAACAGCATCCATGCCGGGGCCAAGGACAATGACTGGACATTCTCCTCGAGGGTCGGGGCGGCTGGTGTCAAGATAAAACTTGTAATCGCCACCATCATCCGAAATCAGAACGTACTCGTTCGGAGTCAAGCCATTTGCTGCACGTCGCATCTGAATGTTGCAGGCAACTACATCCCACCAATACGGCGGCTCGTCGTCTTTGACGACTTCGTGAGACAAGCCAGCGATCTCATACGACGTGCTGTGAATATTTCCATATTTCGCGAGGAAGGTCCTGTAACTTGGCGGAAAACGTACGTCCAATGTGCATTCTGCCTGCTGAATTGCTTCGTCGGTTACACCGCCCGCCGTTTCGGAAGATTCCAACAACGCCGCGATTAGTTTGAAGTCAACCATTCTGGTGGTCCATCGCGGCAATTTGTGGTGCACTCGAACGCATCGAATCGGCGCCGGAAATGTACGGTGTGGTCTGGCGCGACGTTCGCGCGGTGCGCTTGCGTCGATTTCAATACGTCCTTTACTACGTGGTACTTTCTGATAGCGTTGAGGTTCTCGCTGTCATTCACGGGTCTCGCGATGGCTCCATCTGGCGCTCCCGCACATAGCGGCCCGCGGGTTAGGTCACGATGAGCCCTGCCACCCCTTAGTGCTTCTCCGCGTCACAGGTTGGATGTCCCGCTTTGTAGGCTTTACCCCGCGGCAATCGCCACGGCACCGTGGACCACGGCCAATTCTCCCAGTGCGGCCGGAACAATCCGGTAGCTTCCCGCGAGCGGTGGAAAGACATAGGTCGTTACCGAGCGGCGAACCGGCGCGAAGAACAACTCCTCGCCCATCAGCGAAACGCCGCCGCCGATTACTACTACTTCCGGAGCGAGCAGCGTGATCATCTGAGCGATGGCCCAACCGAGTACGGTTGTGCTCTTGCCAACCGCGTCGCGGGCAAGCTCGTTGCCGTCACGGGCGGCTTCGGCCACCATTTTGCCGGTCAGCTTCTCCGGATTCTTGCCGCAGCGGGAAAGCAAATCGTTGACGAACTCGTCGGTTGCTTGGCGCTCGTCTTCGCTTTCCGCGGCCCGAGTCGCTCGGCCAAATTTGCCGACGCGCAGCGAAGCGGAGTTTGCTCGCAGGATGTCGCCCGTGATGTACTCTTGCGCGGCCGCGACAATTCCCCAACCGCTGCAAACCGATTCGACCGTGCGATCGGGCAAATCGTCGTACAGACCGGGCCGCAGGTGACCGATTTCAGCAACCGCCGGTCGGCCTTGCCCGTGCGACTTTCCCCCGACGACAAATCCGCCACCGACGCCGGTGCCGACCGTAATATAGAAAACGCTACCCGCCCCCTGCCCTGCCCCGAACTTGGCTTCGGCGACTGCGGCGACATCGCAATCGTTCCCGAGCTGAACGGGCTTGCCGAGCGCACGACTTACCCAGTCGACGATGGGAAAATCTTCCCAGCCGCTGACCTGGTGACTCTTGATGGTGCGGCCGCGAATCGGATCGACCGGACCGCCGAATCCGATGCCAACCCGCTCGATCGCATGCTTTTGAACAAGTCCTAAGCCAATGCTTTCGATCTGCGCCAAAATGGCCGGCGCGCCGCGGCTGGCGTCGATGTCGGCTCGCTCCAGTTGAGCGAACTTGGCCGACTTGCCGTCGCCGACGCCGAGTTGCAGTTTTGTACCGCCGATTTCAATTCCGAGAAACATCTCGCGATTCCCGCCCTGGGGGCTTACTTACTTCTTGTAGCGCCCTTCGCTATTGATGCGGGCAAAGACATCGTTCAGCACCCAATGGAACAGGCACAGGTGGATGCTCTCGACCATCCCCATGTCGTCGAGTGCGACATGCAGGCCGTCTTGTTGCATCGATTTCAGTTTGCCACCGCCGTAGCCGGTGAGGCCGAATGTCTTGAGTCCGTGACGGTTGGCCCAATCGACGGCGTTGAGAATGTTCGGGCTGTTGCCCGAACCGCTGATCGCGACCAGCACGTCGCCAGGCTGGCCGTAATTCATCAGTTGCTGGACGAAGATCTGGTCGTAAGCAACGTCGTTCCCGACCGCCATCAACCAGCCGGCGTTGTCGGTGAGGCTGAGGACCTTAAGCCGCTTCTTCGATTCGTCGCGCAGGTCTTCCGAACGGAGCGTGCTCTTGCCCAGGTCTTCGGCCATGTGCGAGGCGGTCGTTCCGGAGCCGCCGTTGCCGATGATGTAAACGAACTTGCCGTTCTGCCAGGCTTCGTATGTTCGGTCGGCCCAGCGAATGAGGGCCGCCTGATCGGTCTTGGCGACTTCGTCTTTGAGGCGTTGGAGATAGGCGGGAGCGTCGAGCGTGGCACCGAGCATGTCAAACCTGATTGGAAAGAGGAAGGGTTCTGCGGGAAGTATTTCGGCAGTGAGGTGGGATGGATGGGCTACGCTTCTTTCGCCCAGTGTTGTTCACGGGGCCAGTATAGAAGTGTAGTCAATCCCATCATGACCGCCGTGACGGCGAAAATGCGGCTGGGGGGCAAGCCCAGCGACGCAAAACTATTTACCAAAACTTGGTACAAGGCGCCCCCCACAAGGATGCCAATCCAGTTCATTAGATTTTGCGTTGCGATCATCCGACCTTTCAAGGCGGGCGGGGGCTTCATTTGCAGATAAACCTGAACCGGCACAGCGAACATCCCGGTGAAGATGCCGAGAAAATTCAACACGACAAAGCTTTGCCCGTACGAAAAAAGACTACCGGAATAAGAACCGGGCAGCGCCATCAAGGCAAGCGTAGCCGCCATGCCGCCGACGCCAACTCGCAGCACGCCGGTGTGGAATCGACCTTTCGAAATCATGCCTGCGAGCAGGCTGCCGGCGGCAATGCCGATGCTCAGCGTGGCGACAAGCAAACTGGTGTAGCGATCGCCGACCTTAAGTTGCTCCTTACCGAAGCTGTTGACCGTCATCTGCACGACGGCCGCCGCATGCCAGAAAAGAGTCGATGCCCAGACGGTGGCGTGCAAATCGAAATCGCTCTTGAGCAGCTTCCACATCTCGCCGGGGATTGCCAGCATCGAGATCTCGAACTTGAGATCGGGGTCGACCGGCGGCGTCGAGCGCACGAGCGACGCCGTGTATACGCCGGCGACGGCGATGCCAACACAAACCAAGCCCACCACCCACAATCGGTCGGGAACAAATTCCACCAGCGTGCCGGCTAGGGCGCTGCCTAGGATGATCGCGAGAAACGTCGACATGATAATCACGCCGTTGATCGCCGGCAGATCGCGCTCGCGGAAGAGTTCCGGCAAGATGCCGTATTTACCTGGCCCAAAGAACGCGCTGTGCGAACCCATCGCGAACAGGAGCACCGCGAACATCGTGAATGTGGAATACGACAAGTGAAAGCGCGCTAGTGCTAAGAAAGCCAGGCAGCCCACCGCCATAATGAGAACTTCGGCGACTTTGCACAGAAAGATCACGCGCCGCTTGCCGTAGCGGTCCGAGAGATACCCTGCATATCCCGAGAAGAGGACAAATGGGGCGGCGAAGATCACGGTCCCCATCCCCTGCAAATCGACCTTCTCGAGCCGCCCCAGCATCCCTTCCATGGCCGGGTCGTAACTCCAGTACGCGGGGACGGCAACGAACAACAGAAGCAGCGTCTGCTTGAAGACGTTATCGTTGAACGCGCCCAAGAACTGCGTGAACGTCATGCCCCAAAACGAACGGTCGCGGAACCACGCCACTGGCGGTTGTGGGACGCCGGCGCCGACCAGGTCTTGTTCATCGTCAGGCTTCGCCGGAAGCTGCGATGGTTCGTACGGATTGGATTCGCCGGGAGAGTCGTTCAAGTTGCGATAGCTCGCCAAATTGGGGACCAGCACAGTGAGCGGAGCGCCCCAAGTATAGCGTGATCACAAGCGCTATTGGCTGGCAGCCGTGGACGGGCCCGTAGATGCACGCGGTTCGAAGCGAGTGACCTTCCACGAGATCTCGCGCGACGATCCCCATTCAATACGGCGATATCTTTTGGGGTAACCGTATTTCGGATCGAACTCGACTCTCACCGTCAGCTGCAGCGTGCTCGCATCGGCTTTGTGCACAAGATGCTTTTCGACGTTTTGCCAATCGGAATCGATCGTCCCGAACATGCCAGGGACGCTCCACGTCTCGAAGGTTCGACGATTCGTGAGCGGGGCGCCGTTGCGCTCGGCCGTTTCGGCGTGTCCGTCGCGAACCGCGACATCGTATTTCTCGAGTCGTCCGCCATTGATCACTTCGATCGAGATGTCGTAATCCTTGAGGGCCGCCTCGCGCCAGTGCCGTCGCGCAGCAGTGAAGGCCTCCCCCGTAATCTCAGGCGTTGGATCGCCAAAGCGGGTTCGAACTAGCAGAATCAGCGACACGAGGGAGCCAGCGGCCGCGAACAGAAGGAACCAGCGGCCCCACGTCGGGCGCGGTTTCGCTTCGGAAACCGTGCTTTCCATAAACAAAGTTCCCGAAAACCAACCAGGTGGTGAAATCGCGGCCCTCGAAGACTTGCTCCCGAAAGCCGCACCGGGGTCCATTACCCCTTCGACAATGCTGACGCGAAATCCCTTGTGAAAACGGCGATCACGCGATCTTTACGAAGCTATTTTAACTCACTCGCCAACCTTCCACGCGTCCACTACAACCATAGCTGCCCGGCGGGTAACTGAATCGATCAATGGCAAGGCGAGCGTCATCATGGAAACCTTTGAACCGATCCTGACCCGTGCTCGAACTAAAATCGTCGCCACCGTTGGCCCGGCTTGTAGCAGCCCGGAAAAGTTGCGAGAGCTGATTCGAGCAGGCGTGTCGGTCTTTCGGCTTAATACTGCGCACGGGTCGGCGGAAGATCGCAAAATCATCCTGGAAGCAGTCCGCGATGCCAGCCAGGAACTGGGTGCTACGGTCGGCATCCTGGTCGACCTGGCGGGACCCAAAATTCGCTTGGGAACTCTCTTTCAAGATCCCACCGAGTTTGAGGCTAACACCGAATTCACATTCATTCGCGGCACCAAATCAAGCGACCTGCACGAACTGGTTAGCAATTATCCGCCGCTCATCGACGAGCTTTCCGTAGGCGACAGCGTCATGCTGGCCGACGGAACCGTCAGCATGGTGGTCACCGAAAAGTCCGAGAACAAGGCGGTCTGCAAAGTCCTACAAGGGGGGCCCGTTCGCAGCCGCCAAGGGATTAACTTGCCGGGCGTGACGTTGAGCGTTCCTTCGATGACCGAAGCCGATATCGCCAACGCCGCCTGGGCGGCCGAGAACCATGCCGACTTTGTCAGCTTGAGTTTCGTTCGCTCTCCCGGTGACGTCACCCATCTCAAAAAGTTGTTGCGCGAAAAAGGTTCGGCGGCCTCAGTAATCGCCAAGATCGAGAAGCGCGAGGCCCTGGTAAAGCTGGAAGAGATCGTCGAAGCGGCCGACGGCGTGATGGTGGCTCGCGGCGACTTGGGCGTCGAGATCGACGTCTCCGAAACGCCCGTCGCCCAAAAGCGAATCGTGGACGTATGCAGAAATGCGCAAAAGCCCGTGATTGTCGCGACCCAGATGCTCGATTCGATGCATCACAATCGCCGTCCAACGCGGGCCGAGGTTTCCGACGTGGCCAATGCGATTCTCGACGGCGCGGATGCCTGCATGCTGTCCGGCGAGACCGCCATTGGTCAGTATCCCAAGGAAGCCGTCGAGATGATGAATCGCATCATGCTCAAGACGGAGGTCCTGTTTAAGACGCATCCGCAACTATCGCCCGACCAACCGATCCAGGACGCCCACCCGGCGACCGTGGCAGTGGTAAAAGGGAGCGCGACCATCGCTCACACGCTGAATGCGAAGCTGATCGTGGTGGCAACCCGAACCAGCGGCACCGCTCGCTTGCGCTCGAAGCAGCGCGACAGCATTCCGACGATCGGCGTAAGCGACTCGCCCGCCATCTTGCGGCGGATGACGTTGTACTGGGGCATTTATCCTCTACCGGGTGCACCGGTCACGGATGGCCCGCAGCTGCGAAAGTTCGTCGAAGATTGGGCGCGGCCGCGCAAAATCGTCACCGTCGGCGACCGGCTCGTGTTCGTCACAGGAACGAACTTTTATCCGTTCGCGTTCAATTTGTTGGTGATCCACGAAGTGGGCTAAACGCCACGGTTTCCCAAGCGGCTCCATCCAGGCCGTGGCGATAGCGATTTGCCGGCCGCTTGTGCATACTAGGGCCCACGCTCGGTAGTTCATCTTTGGTTGCGCTTGGAAGATCGTTCGATGAAGACGGCATTTACTTGGGTAGCCTTGTTGGCAGTGATGTTCGTAATCGTTGGGGCTCAGTGCGCCTCGGCTCAGTCGCCCAAAGCAGCCAAGGCGAAGGCAACATCCGCCGCTCCCAAAGCTGGGACCACCGGCGCCGCGAACAAGGATGCCGAGAAGCTGCTCGGCAAGTTCATCATCGCCAGAACCGATCAGGTCCTGATCAAGACGGGCGATGAGTCGGTCGCTGTCGGCGCCGATCTCGATTACCCCGTTTCCGTTCGGCTCGTCAACGGCGACTGGCTATGGGTTCTCTCGACCAAGGGTTATGGTTGGATCAGGCGAGGCGATGTCTTTACGCCCGAGGAAGCCATCGCGGCGGCGACGCAGCATTTGAAAACCAAACCGGGCGACTTCGATTCTCTGTGGCGCCGATCGCGCGGCTACGAAGCCTTGGGGCAACGCGACAAAGAAATCGACGACTTGACCGAGATGCTCAAGATCAAGCGCAATCCTCTTTCGCTGACGGCGCGGGCGTCGGCCTACATCGCCAAAGGCAACGTCAAAGAGGGGATGGACGATCTAACCGAAGCGTTGAACTTGGAGCCTAAGTACGCGGTCGCTTACTTCAATCGCGGAATGGGCTATCTCAAGCTCAAAGAGTACGACAACGCCATCGAAGCGTTCAGCCTCGCTCTGGAGAACAACAACCGCCATGTTGGCGCGATGGTTCACCGCGGGCTGTCGCACGAGATGCGCGGCAACTACGCGGCTGCGGTGGCCGACTACTCCAAGGCGGTCGAAATCGACCCCAATGGCGCTCGCGCTTACAACAATCGCGCCTGGCTGTTGGCGACTTGCCCCGTGGAGTCGATGCGCGATGTCAAATTGGCGCTTTCTGATGCGAAGACCGCCGTTCGCTTGACGGGCGGTCGCAACCGCGATTTTGCGGATACACTCGCGGCCGCTTTCGCCGCCAACGGCGACTACAAATCGGCCATCGACATCCAACAGCGGGTGATCGCCGCTACGCCGAAAGACGATCCGCTCTTGGAACTGTTGAACCTTCGCCTTAAGCAGTACCAAGAAGGCAAACCTTACCGCGAAGACCCGACGAAATAGGCCCACAGGGCCGTTGGAATTGGCGCCTCGGTGCGTGCTTTGGCGGGCCAATTCGATTAGAATTTTGGGGACTTGCCCGTAAGTTTGGCCGTCGAGTTCCAACGGGGACTCCTCTCCCCATTCACGCTGATGAACGCATCTACTGAGTCTCCTCCCGCCCCTTTGTCGGAATGCGTCCAGCAGATCGACGCTCTGCGCGAATGTGGCCAGCTCTTTTGGCAACGGGGATGGTCCGTCGGGACCAGCAGTAACTATAGCGCCGTGATTTCGCGCGAGCCGCTCGAACTGGTCATCACCGCCAGCGGCAAAGATAAAGGGCGATTGTCGCGAGCCGATTTCGTTCGCGTTGGTGCGGACGGGCGGCCCACGTCGTCTGGCATGCCTAAGTCGTCGGCCGAAACGCTGCTCCACTGCGTCGCGGCGCAGCAACCGGGCGTCGGTGCCGTGCTTCACACCCATTCGGTATGGGGAACGCTTCTTTCGGATCGCTTCTACTCGCGCGGCGGATTCGAGATCGAAGGTTACGAGATGCTCAAGGGCCTGGCGGGTGTCACCACGCACCAGCACTCGCAGTGGGTTCCGGTCTTCGACAACACGCAAGACATTCCCGTGCTGGCCAAGCAAGTGGAAGCCGCGCTGGCCGATGCCGAGCGACCCTTGCGGCATGGATACTTGATTCGACGGCACGGGCTCTACACGTGGGGCCAAGACATCGAAGAAGCCCGCCGGCACATCGAGATTTTCGAATTTCTGTTCGAGGTGGTCGCGCGCCGTATGATGCTCAGCGCGGTCTAGCCTCATTCATCCATTCATAAGTCAACTTTCGCTTTGGAGTTCATCATGGCTCGAATTCGCATCCAAGACGAGAATCGTTACATCTCCGACGTTGCCGAAATGACGTCGTTCCTCGAACCGTTCGGCATCTGGTACGAGAAGTGGGATGTCGAAGGACGCATCGGCCCCGATGCCACGGCCGAGGAAATCCTCACGGCTTATAAGCCGGAAGTCGATCGCTTGAAAGTTCGCGGTGGGTTCGTCACGGCCGACGTGATCAACGTGACGCCCGAGACGCCGAATCTGGACGCGATGCTGGCGAAGTTCGACAAAGAACACATCCACACCGAGGACGAAGTCCGCTTCACCGTGAAGGGACACGGCGTCTTCCACATTCATCCCGAGAATGGCCCTTGCTTCGCGATCGAGGTCGGCCCCGGCGATTTGATCAACGTCCCCAACGGAACGAAGCACTGGTTCCATCTCTGCAACGATCGAACCATTCGCTGCATTCGCTTGTTCCAGGATACGACCGGTTGGGCGCCGCATTACGTCGATTCGCCCGTCCACTCGCGCTACGAGCAAGTTTGCTTCGGCCCCTCGTTCGTGAAGACCGTTCCCGGGGCGAACAGCGCGGTCAAGATTTAGGCCACCTCCATGTCCGAGGGCGCGATGTCCGACAAGCGGATGGCAGTTCGCGGTGTGTTGCTCGACATCGAAGGGACGACCTCCAGCGTTCGTTTTGTGTACGACGAGATGTTTCCTTTCGCACGAAGGGAAACACCCGCTTACTTGGCGAAGCATTGGGGCCTGCCGGTGCTGCGCGATACGCTCGAAAAAATGGCCGTCGATGCCGGGCAAGCAAACTGGGCTGCATGGACCGCGTCGGCCGGTGCAAACGACACCACATCGCAGCAAAAGCTGGTCGTCGATGAAGTCCACCGTTTGATGGATCGCGATGCCAAGACCACAGGCCTGAAAGCACTGCAAGGACTCGTGTGGGAAGCAGGCTTCCAGTCAGGAGCCCTGCGTTCCCACATGTACGACGACGTCGTTCCAGCTATCAAACTCTGGCAGGCGATGGACCTGGATGTGCGGATCTATTCCTCGGGCAGCGTGCACGCGCAGAAGTTGTTCTTTGCCAACACGCAAGCCGGGAGTTTGCTCGAGTACTTCGGCGGGCACTACGACACGACCGTCGGTGGTAAACGCGAATCAGAAAGCTACCGTCGAATCGCGGCAGAATTCGACTTGCCAACCAGCGAGATCGTTTTTCTCAGCGATATCGTAGCCGAACTCGATGCCGCGCGGACGGCTGGAATGCACACTTGCTTGTGTCTTCGCCCCGAGAACGCGCCTGTGGCAGATCGGCATGGGCATGTCGCGATCCAGTCGTTCGAGGAACTCGACCTGGTGCGTCCTCGCTGATCGAACGCTTGGATTGCCTTCTGTGCGCGCTGCACTTTGTAATTTCTTCAAAGCGCGGCAACTTGCCGGATGACGGCCCTGCGCTAGTATCCACTGTGCTCGAATCGCGAACGCACATTGTGAACTTAGGCGCGAACCGCACGTAGGACCAACGTCATCTCATCTTTTGACGGCTTCACGACGAAGCCTCACGCCATCGGTGCTTGCTAACGCATGAATCGCTGGCGTGCGACCCGTTCTCGGGTCCGCAAGAAGCGCTCGACTCGGCCCGCGACCAAACTTGTCGCAGCCACGACGATCAAAATCGTCAGGAGCCTTCCGATGCTAATCAAAAAACCTTATCGCTTGTTCGTCGCTTCCCTGGTGTTCATCTTGGGGAGCATGACCATGCCGCTGCTGGCGCAAGAGACGCGGGTCCAGTTCGACGTGGCGCCCACGGCCGAGGCGTTCCAGGTCCGCACCGCCAATCGCACGCCGCTTGATATCGATACCGAATCCGATTCGATGCCGCGCCTCACCAAGTTGGTGACGATGCGTTTCGAGATTTCGTCGTTCGTCCGCGATCACGATGGCGAAGAACCACTCGAGTACATCTACACGATCGAGAGCCCTTCGCTGCAGTTCCGCGTGGTCGATTACCTTCCGAAGACTTCGATGGAATCGCGCTACGCGGGGAACGTCTCGTACGAAGAGCAACGCGACCGCCGCATCGGCGTGCACGCCGACGCCACCGGTTTCTACAAGTACGTGACGGGAGCATCCGCCACCGCGTCTTTCGACGATTCGAAGCAATCGCGCGTCCGCTACGATATGCTCCCGCCGATGGAATTGATCGCCGCCAGCGGAACCATCCAGCGCGGGTCGGGTGTCTACTTCAAGCTCCGCTCGACCCCGCGCGAAACGCTGGAAGGAGCACGCGATTTTTGGATTACCGCGCAAGTTCCTGGCAACTGGCGCGGCGATATCTTGCGGATTCGCTGCGAGGCCCGCGGCTACGACAGCCGCTTGTTGGGAGACGAGGAACGGCCGTTGGTCGGACGCGGCGAGTTCCTGGTTGCCGCCCACTTGGAAGGCGATGGCGAGGCCTACGAAGCCGCCGGCCAGTTGGTCGAAGCCGAGCGTGCCCTTCGTCGCACGGTGGCTGCCCGGCAGCGTGAGATCGATCGTCAATCGATGCCGAGCCTGGTGTACCGCGCCGGGTTCAAGGCCCCCAAGATTCCAGAGTCGTGGCTGCGAGACGCCATGTTCGGCCAGGCTCGCGCCGACGTGACCGACCGCCTGCCGGCCGACGTGCAAAACGCCCTTGCCACTTACACCCGCCAGCGATCGCGACTGCATGTGCTCAATGGCACGGCGTCTCCCAGCCGTTACGCGAACCAGGCTCGCGAACGATCGATCGAACCCATCCGCTAGTGGCGCTGGTCCCCTTGCGGTTTGCCCCGCGCGAACCTTTCGGCGGGACAGGCCTTCCCTAGAACATGGTAGTCTTCGAATAATAGATCCGGGGCAGCGAGAAACTGTGGTGGATGATCCGTCCTCTCGGGACGGTTCATCGGGTCTATGCCGTTTGCAGGGAAAATCATGAACCGCCGCGGGTTCCACAATCGACGAGGGGCGACAAGCGACCAACAAGGCGCTCCCGACCGCAAGACCATGCAGCTTTGCCGGCAGGTCGAACGAGTTTTGTCGCAAGTCCTCGGTGGCGAGATCGACGACGAGATCTTGTTGTCGGTGAACGTGGTGTCGGTCACGCCGGCCCCCGACGCAGGGCAACTGTGCGTGACCGTCGCTCCGTGGGCCGCGGGAGAAACCGTCGACTCCAAAGACATTCAAGCGAGATTGCAGTTTCACGCGTCAAGACTTCGATCGGAAGTCGCTGCGGCCATCCACCGTCGCAAGGCGCCGATGCTAGTTTATCGCGTGATGAAGTACGGGCCGATTCCAACGATTCCAGCCAGCATGCTGCCTGGCGAGTCATCGGCTCACGCCGAAGAGCCATCGGAAATGGATTCCGATGAATCGGACGATTCCCAAGAGTAGCAAGCCGACCACCGGTCGGCTTCGTTACTTCTTCGCCGCGTCAAAGCCTTTGCTCTTAGCGATCTCAACTTGCATCGATTCGCCCGCGTCGTAGTAGAGGCGGAACTCGAGTGCATTCCCTTTCAAGGCTTCCTCCGAGAGCTTGTCCGCTTCGCTGAGCCACTGCGCCAAGCCCGTCAAATTGGCGACTTGGGAAGTGAGGGCTTTGATGCTTTCATCCTTCTTGGCGTTGAACTGGTTGGGGTCGATTCCCTCGCCGGGCTGCGCCCCCTTCCAACCTTCGAGCTCGTTTTTCGCGAGGTTGAGTTGATTATTGCTCGTCTTCGACGCGTCTTGAACTTTCTTCGCCACGAACGGCATGTAAGTCTGTTTGTCGATGTCTAGCGGCGTTCGCACGACCGTCTGAATTGCAATCGTGAGACCCTTCCCCTTCACTTCGGGTTTGACTTCAAAGCCGAAGGGCTTCACCTGCTGCGACATGCCAATCCAGACGATGGAGGGCCGCAGTTCGTTTTCCGACTTCGGTTCGCCGTACTTGCTTTTTCCCGGGCCCGTTTTCACGCTATACGAAATGTCCGGATAGGGCATGCCCCCTCCGGCAGGGACAATCTGCAGCCGGAGACGTTCGGGCGACGGCAGGTGGGCAAGTTCGACTTGCTTGCTGACCGACAGCTTCTTTTCGGTTGGCGAGACAGAGTCGAACTCGACAGGCGTTCGCAGAACCATCCGATGCGGCGGGCTGCCCGCGGCACTCAACGACAGGATGCAGTTTTTCAGGCCCACTGCGTTGGCATCTTGCGCGCCTTCATTGTTCCAAGTGAATTTAAGTTTGCCGTCGGCAATGGTCAGATTGGCGATGACTTTTTCCGTCTTCTCCTTGGTTGCCGTCAGTTTGACGTTCCAATCGTTGTCGGCTTTGTCCTCGACCGAGAACTGATGCCCTCCCTTCACTGCCGCATCTCCACCAATCAGGATCGCGGTCGCGAAAGCGTTGGCAGGCAACGGCAACTCGCCGATGTCGATCGTCTTATTGGCATTGTCGCTCGAGGGAGGTTCCAGTTCGAAAATCTTCGGCAGCTTGGCCAGCGGGCCTCCGGGCGGACCGGGGTCGGTCGGCATCGGCGGAGGAGCCGGTGGCGTTGGTTCAGGCGTCGGCGTCGATTCCGGATTAGGTGTCGGTGCGGGCCCCTCAGGCGGAACGGGCGTCGGATTCTCGCTCGTTGGCTCTTCCGGCTTGGCCATCGCTGGGTCGGGCATCGGCACCGTTTCGCCGCTCGGTTGCACGTTCTTCACTTCGGGCGCAGCGACTTGCTTGGGAGCCGTCGCGGCTTCGCTGGTGTCCTTCGCCTTATCAGCAGGCGCCTTGTCGGCAGACGCCTCAGACTTCTTCGCGTCCGTTTTGGATGCGGCGTTCTTCGTATCAGACGCCGGCACATTTTCCTTAGCGTTGTTCTTAGCAACTTGAGTGGAGCCAGGCGGAGGCATCACCAGCCACAACACCAGGCCTGTCAAAAGCACCAAAAACAAGCACGCGGCCGCTCCCATGGTGACCCACATGGCGAGCTTGGCGTTGGCTTTTCTTCGTTTGCTGCGAGCGCTCTCTTCTTTGGGAGAGTCGTGCGATGACGTCCTTTCGCCGGGCGACGAATCTTTCTTGGGAACTGCACCGACTTCGAACGTGGGGAACGCGGAAACGGGTACCGACTCGACTTCGGCCAACCGCAACTCTTCTGAGTCAGGCTCTGCGGCCACAACGGAAGAGGCTTTGGCAACAGAACTCGCGCGAGGAAGGGGCTTCGCTTTCTTCGCCTTCACCACGGGAACGGCTTGCGACGAGGTGAATGGCGAGTGCGGCGCCTCTTCCGTCGGGGCATCGGAGCTTGCGATCACGGCGAGGCGATCCGATATCAAGTTTGCACCGGTCAACCGCTTGCTGACATCGGCGTCGGTCAGTTCCGCGTACAGATCGGCGATGGCGGGCAACACGCTCGAGTTGGCGCGGACGATTTGTTCGCGCGCATCCAGGTCTCCCAATTCGTCGCGCACGGGGCTTTTGCCCGTGGCCATCAGAAACAACAGCTGTCCCAGCGCGTAGGCATCGACCGATGGCGACGGAGCGATGGCGCCTTCGGACTCGGGCGGAATCGACATTCGCTCTGCTTCGGTGGCTTCGGCTACCAGTTGCGACTCGACGTTGGGGAATTTCGCGATCACGTCGGCGAAACCGAAGCCCACGACAAAGGGCCGGCCCTTGGCGTCCAAAACCACGTTCGAGGGGCAAAGCCAACCATGCGAAACTTGATTCTTAGCTCCGAAAGCGAGCGCCTCTGCAATCGTTGCTGTCAGCCACGCGGCTTTGGACCCCGATAAGCTGCCGTTCTTGGCGACGTAGCCCGATACGTCGGTGACGGTGATTTCGGGGCTGACAAAATAGTACTGTTCGCCCTCGTGATCGATGTCCGACACGCGGAGGATCGCCGGGTGATCGAGTCCCGCTGCGGATCGCGCCTTGGCCATCAGGCCTTCCCGGACTTCGCCTTTAAGGAGTCGAGGCGCAAAGGCAAAGAGTGTTAGCTTCCGTGCGAGTTGCATGTGCTCCGCGACGTAAATCTTGCCGAAGACCGACTGCCCGATTTGTTCGATCAAGCGATAGCGGCCGAGCGTCAGCGCGGTGTTGCCTCGAAGCAACTGGGATGCTTGCCATCGAGACAACAGCCCTTGAGACGTCAGACGTAGGGCCGCAGTCTTCGCATCCGTTGCTGCCAAGACGTCGGTCTTGGTTGCTTGCCACTTCTCGGGCGGAATCAGCTGGCTCGCGGCGAGCCTCCCCGCGAACATTTCCAAGGAGACACTCGGACTACCACTCGACATGTGACCGTTCCCAGTATGGGCTCGGGGACACCCCAAAACCCGCCAGAATGAGGGTTGCCTGCCCCACCGCTCAAACTCTCCATTGTTATAGAAAAACGTAGGGATCGCAACCAAATCTCGCTTGGCGCGGGGCTCCCCATTCTCCCGCAGGGACACGCGCCCGTAGCCGCGTTCGCCAGAACGCGGAAGCAGCGGCATGCCCTTGCGGGGGCCACCGCACTCTTGGCGAGTGCGGCTACGGCGACGCGCTTAGCTATTCCGTAAGGGCAATTTGGGAAATTGCTGCCCGGAGTTCCATGCGAAGCAATCTGATAATTGGTGCGGAAAGTTCTGATTGTTCGCGCCGCGCCATACCGATAGGAGTTCGTAAGCGAGATTCTCGTTCGTGGTCGAACGCCCGTGCAGGAGCGTTACACACCCGTACGACCTCGATACCGAGCATTAACGGCACCGACTGTGCCGCTAGCCCGCTCGATAACGAACCAATTTTGTGGCGGCAAGCAGAATGCGCTACGCCGTGTCAACCAACTCGCGGCGCGCGGAGATACTCCGATGAAGAAGACTTGGGCGTGGACTTTGCCTGTTTTCGGTTGGATGACGCTGATGACCGGTTTGCCGGTCGCGTCGGCTCAGCAGCCGAACTATGTCGGTTACGACAACGGTCCTCCCGCCGTGCTCCAAGGCGCACCTGCGCAAGGAACCGGCGAAGTCGGACCTACGCCGGCTGACGCACCACTTAATGTGGCGCCGCCACAAGGCCAGCCTCCTTATGGTCAACCACAAGGCGGGCCCATGCCTTATGGTGGTGGCATGCCGCAGGGCTATCCGCCTGGACCGGCTCCCGGCTACGAAGGCGGCTACGTGCCTCAGGGACCCATGGGCTACGAAGGTGGCTACATGCCCGATGGCGAAGGGTGCGACGACGGCTCGTGCCGCGGGATGAATCATCCCGGCGCTCCGCTCGCTGGTGCTCGCGGTTTCGCTTCGGTTCTCGCCTACGGTGTGGCGCCGTACCTCGCGCCGGTGACCGAAGGCGGCTACTGCCAGATGCGCTACTACGACTTCTACGCCGAAGCGATGTGGCTGGGACGCAGCAACGCCGGAAGCATGCCAATCATCGCGACCAACGGCGTCGGCGGTCCTGTCGCGCTGGGCGGTCAAAAGTTGGAGGTCTCGCCGGGTGCCGGCTTGCACCTCAACCTGGCCTACCAGGTTGCTGCCGGACGCACGCTGGAATTCAACTACTACGGCCTGTTCGCGAACACCGAACGTGCTTCGGTGAGCAACGCCAATAACGATCTCCAAACCAGTATCAGCGGCTACGGTGCTTATCCGCTAGGATTGGGTGAGAGCAACGCTCAACGCGTCTCGTACGAATTCCGCGGACAGCTCGACAACTACGAATTCAACCACCGTTGGCGCTGGGTTGGTCCCGACTGCCGATGGCAAGGTTCGTACCTGTTCGGCGTCCGGTACCTGGGCATTGGCGACAAGTTCCTCACGCGGACCTTCACGCCGGGTGCCGACCCGTTCATCTACCAAGAGTTCGAAAACCGCACCCGCACCTTCACCGGTTTGACCGGTGGACAAATCGGTGGCGACCTGTGGCTCAACCTGTATCCGGGTATCCGAGCCGGTGTTGAAACGAAGGCTGGTATCTTTGGTGCCAAAGGCAGCGTCCACAACGAGCTGATCTCGACCACCGTCGACAACGGCCTTGTCAACTCGAGCTCGGTGTTCCAAGAAGCACTGAAAACCGGCAAGTGTGCCTTTGTGGGCGACACCAGCTTCCTGCTCACCTACCGAGTCGCCGAGCAATTCACGCTTCGCGGTGGTTACAACCTGCTGTATGTCACGCACGTCAACAAAGCCGTCAGCAACTACAACCCGACCGCTCCGAACACGCTTGCTGGTGTGCCAGCACGCGGTGTGATTCGGGTGCCCAACAAGGGTATGGAAGACGACTTCTTCCACGGTGCCAACTTCGGTATCGAATACATGTGGTAAGCGTCCCAGCGGGAAGCTGCTCACCGATCTAAATAACACGGCCCGCGACAAAAGTCGCGGGCCGTGTTCATTGCGTCTTAGGCTATCGCAATCCCACTACGTGGTGGGGCGAACTTGCGGGCGAACTCGCTTTTGAATGTCGAGTTCCAGTACGCCGAATACTTCTTCGTGCTTTCGGACCGCGTGCAGTAGCGCGCCCAGAAGCCGTTTGGCGGTGAAGAAATTGACCACCACGCGCTGCGCCACGTGAACCGTGGGGTTGGGCGCGTTGGTTGTCGATTGAGGGTTGAGCGCGAAGTCGACCACCAGTTCTTCGGCCGAGCCGGTGACGCGGACGAAATTCGCATACAAGGCGGAAATGCCGCTGTCGTCAACCTCGGGCTGGTTGGGAGCGGGTGGGCGATTCCCTTCGCCTTCGGGCATTGGGGTCGACTCGGGAAGACGAGACATGTGATTACTCCTAGCGGTGAAATAAAAGAGCGGAGACCCTGCCCACGGCGTGGATCACCAATAGATTCCTAACTTATCAACGTAGCGAAATCGCTAACGACACAACAGGTGAGCCTTGCAGCCGGACCCCAGTCCCTCAGATCTGATGCCCCAAGGATCCGACTTGCCCAGTTTGACACTACAGCTGGAAGTGGAAAGTGCGGTAGACAAATCGCACCAAGCGTTCGCCCAGCGATTGCCACCCGGTGTACACGCGGGCCTGGCCACGTTGTCCCAAGTAGATCAAGGTGTGGTCGCCCGAAAGGGCTCCACCCAGCGGCACGCGAGCCTGGTACGCGGTGCTGACCAGCTTTTGATTGCCGGTCTTGTCAGGCTTGGCCGCGAGGTCGCCGCCGGCCGATTCCATCATGTTCGGTGATGGATGCTCCAGCGCCACTTGGGCCACGGTCGCAATCTTGCTGTTGTAAACGCGATCGACATTCGCTTCGAACATGAGCGACACAGGAACGTCGGGCTTGACCAGGTTGACATCGATCTGGTCGTACACCAGCACGGCCTCCAGGTCCTCAGGCGATCCGACGACGCACACGATGTCGTTGTTTTGCAGGAATGCGCCGTGGTTCTTTTCGTCGAAGACCGAACCGCTCCACGTCGCCAGCATTCGCGGATCTTTCATAGCCGGCTTTCGCGGTGCCGGCAGAATAATCCCGTCGCGTGGCGCCACGATCGAAAGCTTTGCTAGTTCGCGTTGCTTTTGTTCGAGGAGTTCGCCTTTCGACTTCACCACCGATTTGGACGATTTGACCTGCCCTTCGATCTGCGAAGCCGGCGTCTTAACGCGCATGATCGCATCGAGATGGGCCTTGGCCGCGTTGTATTCGCCTTGCAGCTTGGCGACCTCGAGTTCCAGATCTTGGTTTTTCAGTTGAACGATCGTCTCGCCCTGGCGGACTTGCGCGAGCAGTTTGACCTCCGGACCGGTTTCCATCCGGCCTGGGACGGCGACGTAAACGACGGCGCCGTTTCGCGGTACCACCTCGAACGGACACGATACTGAGAACGGCAGCGGAATCATGGCGATAGCCAAGATCACCACCGCAACCGCCGCCAGCGAGATTGCGACGCGAGCCTTTTTCACTTTGCCGGACCTCCCAGGCGTTTGAAAGAATTGAATCAGTTGCCAACTCGGTTGGACAACCAAACCGAAAACGCCGGCGAAGCCGATGAGTTGCCCGATGATCTTCAGGCCGTAGGGTTCGAACACCTTGTTCAAAAAGAACAGAATCGAGAACACCACCACCAGGCGATAGACTTCAGCGCCGATGGTATAGAGCCCGAAGATGAACCGATTTTCTTTGGGCAAAAAGGGGCTTTCGGGTTGTTCGATACCCAAGCACAAGTGGGTCATGTATCGCTTGAGAACTTCGCTCGCTTTTTGCCGCAGGTTGGGGATCTCGGCCAGGTCCATTAGGATGTAATAGCCGTCGAACCGCATCAGCGGATTGCCATTGAACATCACCGTGCTTATCGAGCAAATGAAGATCACGCTCAGGCACAGATAGTTGAACATTCCCGGCTGGCTGAACCACCATAAGTAGACGGCGCACGAAGCCAGGAACAACTCAACGTACATGCCGGCTGCGCCGATGGCAGCCCGATGCCACTTGTTGGGCAGCAGCCACGAGTCGGAGACGTTGCAATAGAGCGCGGGCGTGAACACGAGGAGCATCGCGCCCATCTCGTGACACTCACCGCCAAAGTGTTTGCACGACAGGCCGTGGCCGAACTCGTGCAGCACCTTCACGACGCCCATCGTAATGGCGAGAAAGACCCAGTTCTTCAAGCCGAAAAACTGCTGGAATGTCGGCAACTTGGCCTGGAAAGTGTCGTAGTTGATCAGCACCAGCATCAACGCCGACAGGCCGAACAAGATGTTGAACACCACCATCGGCCAGGTGAAAAACCATCCGGTGTAACGGTGCAACCAGGTCAACAGCCGGTCCGGATCGATGCCGCGAAAGCGCAAGGCGAAAATATTCGCCAGCTTTCCCATCAATTCCTTCCAGGATTTCTCGTCTCCCCGTTTCTTAAGCTGCTTCCCTTGGCCGCTCGATTCGGAAATCACCAATCCATTGCGGTGCAGCATCCCGATGAACTGCTGCAAATCGCCGAAGGTGATTTTCTGCGGCGCGAACCGCTGCTCGAATTGCTCTTTGATCGTGTCGAGGCTCGTTTTGCCGTCGAGCATCTTCAAAACGGCGAATTCTTCCTCGTGAAAGCGGAAATAGTTGAGCGCGATCGGCTCTTTCACAATCCAAAACAGCTGCCCGTGGTACCGATGCGAGCGAACGGTCAAGTCGCCCCGCATCCGCAATTTAAGCGGGCGGCTTGTCGCGCTGACCAGACTCTCGGCAAGGGTCGCCATGGAAACTCACTAAACCTTTCAGTGCGGAAGTGTTTTTGGACCTGAGGAATCGGCCTATCGCGTCTTGGGGCGGACGACAGGCGTCTTTGCTGGAGTTGCCGCGGCAGTATCGAGTTCCAGCGTGGCCACCACATCAAGGCCCGGCCGCAGCACCCAGAAACCGTCCACTTGCTTGTTGTCCACGTCGAGCCAGACGTTGAAGCGGTTGCCTTCGCTAATCACTTCCGAGGCGTACTCGATCTTTCCCTTGAGCGTGTGATTGGCGACGCCGGGAACCTCGGCGGTAATTGAGACGGGCTTGCCCATCACTTGCGCCGGTGAGTATTGGTCGGCGTCGAGTGAGATGACCACTCGAACGCGATCCATGTAGACAATCGTGACGATGGGCTCGCCCGCTTGGACCCATTCCCCTTCGTGCCGTTCGCGCTTGGTGATGACGCCGGAGATCGGAGCAATGATCTGGCGGCGGTCGATCTGATTGGTAACGTAGGCGTGTTCGGCCGTCTTCTCGCGCACGGTCGTTTTGGCGTTGGCCATTTTGACTTTGGCAACGTTCTCTTCGAAGCCCGACTTTTTGTAATTCAGCTCCTGCCGCCGGACTTCGTTGTTGGGAACTGTGTTCTTTTTCTTTTCGTTGATCGCCAACGAGTTTTGCCACTCGGCAAGATAAAGCTCCGTGGCTGCCACTGCAGCTTTATACTCATCGTCACTTCTAGCAGTATTCTGGGCGCCCTCAACCTGTGCGGCTGCTTGCTCTTTTTTGATCTTAAGATCGGCGTCGTCGATGCGTCCCAGGACTTCTCCCTTGGTGACCACCTTTCCTTCGCCCGACACTTCTCGCGAGAACTCAATGAGCTGCCCGGCGTCGCGGGCCGGTACACGAACCTCGTCGATGGCCACCACCATGGCGGTGATCCCCGAACCGATCGATGGGGTCCGGTCACGCGAGAGCGCGATGTTCGCCGCGAATCCCAAGCCTCCGATGATCACAGCGATCAATGCAAAGCGGGCGAGACGATCGGAATGTACCATGACAACCTACTCCATTGCGGACGAAAACGGTCGAACCAGACGCGACCCAAACCTTCGGACAAGTCTTAGAACAAAAGCCAATTGATGCGCAGGTATTCCCACGCTTCGTGGAACAAGTAGTACCCCAGCGGCTGACGCCCACAGTTGACCGAGGCCATCAAGCCGGCATTGGGCCGGGGGCTTTGGGGGACGTTCTCTTCGTCCAGCATCACACGCATGCGGACGCAGGCCCCGTCCTCTTCCTCGTTGACCGTGTCGCGGTCGATGGAAACCAGCTTCCCATTTCGCGATTTGGTTTCCGACATCAAAACGTAGTTGACAGTTAATGGATCGAGTTCTTCTTCGCCTTTGCGATACGCGTAGCGACGAACGTGGCCGGCGCGCCGCTCGGGCATTTTCAACTCCAGTTGCCATCCGCCCGAATCGTCGGCGATCTCCAGCAGAATTTGCCCGGTCTCAACGGGGCGATCTTGCAGGAGTTTTTTGGCATCCCAGGTCACGACAATCCCATCGATCGGGCTCGTAACTTCCAAATTGGCAAGTTCCTGGTCCATGATTTCAATTTGGTTTTCCAGGCCTTCGATCCGCGCTTCAATTTCGCGGGACCTCATCACGTATTGCAGTTCGTCATTACCTTTGAGTCTTCCTCCCGCAATGGCGGCCTCGTTCGCGCGGTACGATTCGGTCTCTGTGGCAAGATCACCCATCAGCTGCAACCTCTTCTGTTGCAACTCCGGGTTCTTGAGCTTGAGGATGACTTGTCCCTTGTGGACTCGATCTCCCTCGTCGACGGTCGTCTCGACTTGACCCTTCATGGGCGCAAAGATATCGCGCTTCATTACCGGCTTGAGTTGCCCCTTGCTCTTGAGCGTAAATGGGACCGGCACCACAAACATGGCGGCAAGGACCACTAGTGTCGCGATACCCGCCGTAACGGTCCAGGGAAGATTCTTGGCCGTCATGAACCAGCGGGAGTGCCCAATCGCCTTCCACAGCGGCATTAAAAACAGGTTATGGTGATCGAGCGCGTTTGCTAGCGAACGCGCCGAGTGTTCGTACACTAGGTCGACCCGCGGCTCCAGTTCGTTGCGGGGGAGTTCGGTCTCCAGTTGCTCGACAATCAATGCGCCAATGATTTCGCGCTTTGCCAGCTCTTCGTCGCCCCCCAGCGACGTCAGTTGATCGTCGCCAATTTTGGGCTTGCGAAGAGGAAGAATCACCAGGCTCTTGGTGTACGATTCCTCGACGTAGTTGTGAATCGCTTCTTCGAGCTGCGGCGGCAGATCGTCGGTGGTCCCTTCGTACCAGAAGGTTTCGCCAGTCGCGAGCGAGAGACCAGCCAGCCTGCCTAAGTGGTAGACGATGTTCGAGCGGTTATCGAGCGTGTCCTGTCCGCTGATCGCTTCGATCTTGCACTTCTTGCCGCGCAGGATTCCGACGCTCACGCGGTCGCAGCCAATCAAACGGCGGCCATCGTTAGCGATGGTGAAGCACGTTTCTTTCAGATCGAGCGTGTCGTGAACCAGCCGAGCGAACTGGTCGGCTTGCGACCAAAGCGAATGGCGGTCCGATAGATGCTTGAGGCGGCGGCTCTTGAGCCACTCGGCGGCGTGTTCCGCCATCTGTTCGATGAACGCCAGCCAACCGCGTTGCGTGGCCTGCGGCGTACCATCCCGTTGGAAGACTTCCAGCACCCCTTCCACATCGTTTCCAACGGCCAGCGGTGCACAGACGAGCAAATGACTGGTTGGATTGCCGACTTCCTCGTTCCCGCTGTTGGCCGGAATCAATCGCGCGCCGGGGTTTTGCGCCACATACTGCAGCAGCTTTTCGTGCCGCGCCGAGTGCGGAGCACTGGCGTCGAGCAGCGTGGGACTGAGATTCACCTGGTAGGCCAAGGACAGCTTTTGCCCTTCGCCGCGAATCCACACCGCTCCCCCAACGGCGGCCATGGCCGTGATAATCCGTTGCAGGAACGCGGCGTAGTACTCGTCGGGCGCGATGTCGCTCTTCGACATCTGCGCGATCTCGTTCACCAAAGCGTGAATCTGTCGCTTTGTGCGTTCCAATTCGTCGTCCACGGAACTGCTCATGGTTGGCTTTTCGGCTACTGAGTAGGGGCTGACGGTCGGGCGAGGTAAAAATCCACACTGAGCGCCATAATAAGACGCGACATACGGGGCCTAAGCGAAATAATCAGTCAGGTGTGTCGAGATAGGGGTCTTGCCCCATCTCACGCTGCATTTTCCGGCGTTCCTTCTCGTGGTGCAGCAGCGTCGTACGGTCCTGGAAGTGCGTGCGTTCGATCTTTCGTTGGGCCTTACGGATCATCGGGACGTAGCTATCGAACCGCCCCGATTGGTCCTTGCCCACGGCCGCGACCCGCGCCGCCGTTTGCGGCCCAAAGCCGGTTTTGATCACTTCGTCGTCGAGGGCCATGAATTGGCGCGTCGAGCCTGGGTCGCCTTGGCGGCCGCAACGGCCAATCAATTGCCGGTCGATGCGGGCGGAATCGTGCATCTCCGTGCAAATCACATGGAGGCCACCTAGATCGGCGATGCCTGGACCAAGCTTGATGTCGGTACCACGGCCCGCCATGTTAGTGGCGACCGTGACTTTGCCCCGTTGCCCCGCCTCGGCGACGATGGCCGCCTCTTTGGCAACCTCGTGGGCGTTGAGCACTTGATGGACGATTTGCCGTTCGTCGAGCAGTTTCGAGAGAAACTGCGAGTGATCGATCGAGCGGGTACCGACCAACACAGGGCGACCTTTGTCGTGCATCTCGACGATCTCGTCGACGATGGCGTCCCACTTTGCTTGCAAGTGCCCCATGACGATGTCGGGCAGCCGTTTGCGTTTGGAAGGTTTGTTGGTCGGGATCGGAACGACGGTTCGCTCGTAGATCTTTCGAAATTCCTTCGCCGAGGACGATGCGGTCCCCGTCATGCCCGCCAAATGCTTATAGCGAAGGAACAGGTCCTGCACGGTAACGCGTGCGGCCTGGCCCGTGGGAACGCCAACCTTGATCCCTTCTTTCGCCTCGACAGCCTGGTGGACACCGTCACGCCATTTACGCCCTTCGGCGAGGCGGCCGGTGTTTTCGTCGACGATCACAATCTCGTCGTTCAGCACCACATATTGCCGATCGCGAATGTAATCGCGATGCACGCGGATGGCCCGCTCGATGTACTCGTACAGGTCGACCCAGCCCATGCCGCGGAGAATTTCGGGGAATGGCAGAAGTCGAACATATTGCCTGCCCGAAACCGTGAGCTCGGCCTTCTTCGTATCGTGCTCGTATTCGTAGTGTTCTTTTTCCTTGAACTTGGGTGCCATCTCGGCACCCCAACGGAAGGCAGCCGTGACCCGTTCTTTGGCTTCGTCTTCCAACGCCCCGATGATCAACGGCGTGCGGGCCTCGTCGATCAGGATACTGTCGGCCTCGTCGACCAGGCAAAAGTGCATCCCGCGCTGGACCGGCTTATCGCCATCGGCGTCGAAGCGATGGCTGCTGCCGTCGCCGAGAAAGCCCGAAAACTCCTGGCCGAGCCGGCGAAGGAGCAAACGATCGCGGAGGAAGTCGAAACCGAATTCCTTGGCGGTGCCGTAGGTGATATCGCACGCGTAGGCTTTGCGGCGAGTCTCTTGATCCATCTTGCTGAGAATCGTTCCGACCGAGACTCCCAACAATTCAAACGCTGCGCGCGAGTAGTCGGCATCGCGTTCCGCCAGATAATCGTTGACGGTCGCCAGGTGGGTCCCCTTCCCCACCAGCGAATGAATGTACATCGGCAGCGTCGCGGTCAGCGTTTTGCCTTCGCCCGTTTCCATCTCGGCGATCGCACCATGAAATAGCGCGATGCCACCCACTAGCTGCGTTTCGTAGTGGCGAAGTCCTAGCGTCCGCCGGCAGGCTTCGCGGATCAGGCCATAAGCCTCCGGCAAGATCCGCTCGAGCGGCTCGCCACTCTTGGCGCGAAAGCGAAGCGAGAGCGATTCTTTGCGGAGGTCGTAGTTCGAACGCTCGACGTACGTCGCCTCGTGACGGGCAATCGCTTCCAGCATCAAACCCGCTTGGGCGAGCCGCCGCTGAGCAGCCCAACCCACCCACGAAAGCACCTGGGCCATCAAGCCAGAAGGTACTCCGTTGGCAGTAATCGTCGCCGGCATAAGTGATCGAGAGGTTACTGGGAGGAGTTGATGCGGTGAACTTCACGAGCCGACTGTTACATCGCACGTCGCGCAGAATTCCGCATCCTTGAACATACCACCTTTTCGCATGAATCCGGTAGTTTTTAGGGTGCTTCCGAATTTGACGGCAATAGCTGTTGGTGACGGCCAGGGATCAACGCGCAGAGCGTTGCCCGTCCTGCCTTTCGTTTTCGAAAATGGCAGCCTACCGGTAAAATCTCTTGCAGTCGCGAAACTCGTGCCAATAAGTAGCAATTTGCCATGACTACGTCTCTTTGCTTTCGTTCCACGCCCGTTTTGGTCGCATTTTGCGGGTGGCTCTTGTTATGTGGCTGCGGGAAGGATGACCGGATCACAACCTCAGGAGGCTACTCGCCAGGGAACGGTGTCGTCCCAATTGCTACGCCGCCGGAACCCGGTATCCAAACAAGCGAGGCAACGCCCGCCGATGTGACGGAATCGAAATCCGCCGACCCTGCTGTCCCTCCCAAAAAGCAGTCCGAAATCGTTGTTCTGGTGGCAGCAAGCGCTCAGGAGGCAATGGGCGACCTGGCCAAGGAGTTTTCCAGCGAAGAGATCGCCGTGAAGGTCTCGCCCGACGATTCCAGCCGTTTGGCCCAGCAAATAATCGCGGGAGCTCCGGCCGACGTATTCCTTTCAGCCAGCCCCAAGTGGATCGACGCGGTGGACGAAAAGGGACTGGTTGTTGCCAAAGTGCCACTGCTGGGAAACACCTTAGTCGTCGTTTCCCCTGCCAAAGCCGCGGAAGCCAACCCGCCAATCACCATCCAGACGCTGGCCGATTTCCCGAAAGCCAAACTGGCCATCGCCGGACCAACGGTACCTGCCGGGCTCTACGGCCGCCAGGCTCTCAAGCATCACGACTGGCTGGAGAAGCTCGAGCAGCAAGAGCAGCTAGTGATTGGAAACAACGTCCGGGAAACGTTGGCCTACGTCGAACGGGGCGAGGCGGAACTCGGGATTGTCTACGCTACCGACGCCATGATTTCGAAAAACGTAAAGGTGGTGCACACGTTCGCGGCCGATTCGCATGATCCGATTGTCTATCCCTTGGCTCTCGTCAAATCGGAGGCGGACCACGGTGATGTTGCCCGCCAGTTTTTTGAATATCTCCAATCGGACCATGCCAAGAATGTGTTCGAGAAATATGGGTTTCAAGTACTGAGCCATTAGCAACTCGGCGTCCCGATTATCCTGGTAGCTGAAGTGATGCTCGCTGGCGAGCAGTGACAGTTCCCATTTCAAGGACTTGCAATTCGTGGACGCGTGGCAGTTGTCGCCCGCCGAGTGGAACGCCCTGGCACTTAGCCTGCGCGTCGCGGTGGTTGCCACCTGCGCGACGTTGCCAATTGCCATCGCTTTAGCCTATTGGTTGGCGCGAACCGATTTCTCAGGCAAATGGGTGATCGAGGCCTTGGTCAGCCTCCCCATCGTTTTGCCCCCCGTGGTCACAGGCTACGCGCTCCTCGTTCTCTTTGGTCGCAACGGCTTGTTGGGACGTCTCATCGAGTCGACGCTAGGTCTGCGGCTGGTCTTCGATTGGAAAGGGGCGGCAATTGCCGCGGCCGTAATGGGCTTTCCCCTGATGGTCCGCGCGATTCGCGTGGCCTTTACCAGCGTCGACCGGCGACTCGAAGACGCCTCCCGAACACTCGGCGTCGGACCGTGGGGAACCTTTCTTCGCGTGACGCTCCCGCTGGCCAAGCACGGTGTCTGGGCGGGTGCGCTACTGGGTTTCGCCAGGAGCTTGGGGGAATTCGGCGCCACGGTGATGATCGCAGGCAACATCCCAGGTCGAACACAAACGGCCCCTCTCTACATCTACCAAACCGTGAGCGCTCCGGGCGGTATGGAAGCCAGCGCCCGGATGGTGGTGCTATTGGCGTTACTTGCGGCGCTGGCCGTGGGCGTTTCCGAGTGGGCGCAGCGAAAGGAAAAGACGGCGACAACGCGTCGGGAGGATCAGCGATGAAACGCCTCGACGTCGCTATCCACGACCAGCGCGATGCTGGTTTTACGCTCGACCTCGCCTTTGAGACGCGCGCCGATGTTGTCGCGCTGTTTGGCCCGTCAGGAGCAGGCAAGAGTTCCATCCTGGATGCAATAGCGGGAACCTTTCGCCCTGCGCGTGGGCACGTACGATTTGGTGGTGCGACCTGGTTTGACTCCAATACCGGCAAATACATCGCTCCCGAACATCGGCACGTGGGGATCGTGTTCCAGGATCAACGCCTGTTTCCGCACCTGAACGTTCAGAAGAATCTGCTTTACGGGGCTGGAGGTTCTCCGATCGGCCAACACGCCGACCTGATCGACGTCTTAGAGTTGCGGCCGCAACTGCGCAAGTTGTCGAGCGAACTCAGTGGCGGCGAACGGCAGCGAGTCGCGCTGGGGCGCGCGTTATTGCGACGCCCCGGCTTGTTATTACTCGACGAACCCTTCACCGGCCTGGACGACGCGCTCAAAAAGCGGATCGTCGAGTTCCTGAGCAATTACCTGGCGCGGCACAAGATCCAAACCATTGTCGTGAGCCACTTGCGCGAAGACATCGATTCCCTCGCCGAAGAGGTATTTCCCATCGCCCATGGGAGAGTGGGCGCGTCCTCTTCATCTGTCGAAGCTGCTGTTAGTGCTAGTGCCGCCTTGCCCGATGCGCGATCGAAGTCTTCCAGCTAGCAATGCATCAAAGCGTTAGCCTTCGCCAAGATTCTCCATCGTCTCTTAGTGCGGCGCGGAATCTGTAACGCTTGCCGCAACCTTATCACGCGGTGAAGGGGCAAGTTCTGCGGCCTGTCACGGGTGGTCGAACAATAACCGATGTCCGGGATCATCCACGCGTGCCAGCGGAAGCAATTCCGTCGACCCGCGCGGCCAGACCAACGTCTCCTCTCCCGATCGATTGTTTCCTCGTCTTCTTCGCCCAGGCCTATGAAAACCACGTTCTACGCTCGCTACGGGCTACTGATACTGGCGGCCGTGTTCTTCGCGACACCGTTCATACTTCGCGGCGCGCGCTCTGCCGTGCAACACATGAAGAACGATGTGAAGGACTGGCTCCCCAGCGCCTACGACGAGACAGGCGACCTGATGTGGTTTCGCGACCACTTCCTAGGCGAACAGTTCGTGATGGTGAGCTGGCCCGGCTGCCACGGCGACGAAGAGGACGAGCGCTACCACCTCTTTATCGAAAAACTGAAATCGGCGGTTCCACCGAGCGAACAAGAACGCACCCGCCAGGCAGCCATCGACGCCCTCACATTTCAAGCTCCCGACCTCGATTCCGAAATCGAGCCCAACGACATCGGCGAGGAATCTTTCGACGAAGAAGACGCCGCCGAATCATCGCCTGCGGCGCACAAAGGAAACCGCGCGGCGGAGATCACCCTTTCGACCGACGAGACCGCGATCACCGACGAACTGGGGCTCTACCTCGCTAAGAACCAGTACCGCAACTGGGCCGGCCAGGATGAAAAGTGGCTCAAAGGCCTCGGGCACAAATGGTATTTCATCACTCCCAACGGGCGGCTCTATCGCTGGTTGGGAGACGATTCGATGGGTGCCCAGATCGGCCGATTTTTCCAGCGGATGGTCGACAAGTCGGCGGCCAGCGAACTGGTTCACGATTTCGGCACCGAAGACGGCTCCTGGTATTACGAAAACCCGCGCCGCTTACGCGCCAAGCTCTTCAAGACTCTCACCTCCGGGCCAGAGGTGCTGCGAATTCTCACCGATCCGGAAACAGGCGTTCTCCGCAACGATCCGGAAGAAGCCAAAGCCCGCCTGACCGGGACCCTGTTCGGGCCGGATGGCAAGCAAACTTGCTTGGTGATGACCTTGACCGAGGCCGCCAAACGCGACCTCCACTTGGTCGTCGGCCGCGGCATCCTTGGCAAGCCGTTTGGGCAACTTCACGAGATCGCCGAAGAGTGCGGCATCAAGTCGGGCGACCTCCACCTGGGAGGACCTCCTACCGATAACGTGGCGATCGACGAAGAAGGCTCGGTCACGCTGGTCCGCTTGATCGGCCTCTCGGTGCTGTTCGGCTTTACGCTGTCGTACATCTGCTTCCGCTCGATCACGGCCACCATCATGGTCTTCTTCGTCGGCGGGCTGAGTGCCGCCGCGAGCGTGGCGTGCGTGTACTACAGCGGCGGCAGCATCGACGCGATCATGATGTCGATGCCCTCGCTGATCTACGTGCTGGGCTTGTCAGGCTCGGTGCACTTCATCAACTACTACAAGCAAGCAGTCGAGGAGCACGGCCTGCACGGCGCCAACGAGCGGGCGGTCGCGCACGCCTGGAAGCCGGCCCTGTTCTGCGACGTTACAACGGCGATCGGCCTGGCCGCTCTCTACACCAGCGATATCGTCCCGATCCGCAAGTTCGGGCTCTACTCGGCACTCGGCGTCATGCTGATGCTGGGCGTGTGCTTCACCTATCTGCCGGCGGCTCTGCAAATGTGGCCGCAGCTTCCCAAAAAACGCGAGCGCTCTGCTCGCCGCGGCGAAGAAGAGGAAGGCTGGCTCGATAGCACCATGGCCGGCTTTTGGGAACGATTCGGCGGCTTCATCGTTCGCCACCATGCAGTGGTCACGATCGCCTGCTTTGCCTTCATTGGCTTTGTTGGCTACGGCATCATGCACGTGCGGACGTCAGTCAACCTGATGAAGATGTTCGACAGCAATGCGAAGGTCATTCAGGACTACGCCTGGCTCGAAGAAAACCTCGGGCGGTTGGTCCCGATGGAGGTCGTCCTTAAGGTGGGACGCGATGGACTGCGGGCACCGCAAGGTTCGGAAGAGGCCGCGTCGGCCGACTCGATGTACCAGTTGTCGTTCTTCGATCGGCTGATGCTCGTCCAGATGGTTCAAGGCGAGATCGAACGCGAATTCGGCCCACAAGGGCAAGACAAGATCGGTCGATCCATCAGCGCCGTGACCTTCGCGCCGCCGCTGCCTAAATCGAGTGGCGACACACTAAGCCTGATGAAGTACGGCACCAGCGGGCGACTCGAAGCGTATCGCAGCGAGTTCCTCAAGACCGACTACCTGCGCGAAGACATCAAAACGGGCGACGAATTGTGGCGGATCAGTGTCCGCCTCGCGGCCATGCAAGGCGTTACGCCCGGGACCAAGAGTCTGGACCACGGCAAGTTCGTGCAAGACCTGGCGGACGTGATCGAACCGACGCTCGAAGCCCAACGAGCCCGCGAGACCATTCTGCGAGCGATCGTTGCCGCTCGTGACGGCGAGGGAAGCTTCGGCGGTGCGAACATCCTGATGGTGGGCGAGCCGGCCGTTGCCGATACCACGGAGTCTCCGGGCGACCTTCCGGCCGAAGGCAAAGCGGCGCCTGCTGTTGATCGCAAGGCAGTGTTCGGCCGTTCGCTTGCCGCCCTGCTCGCGCAAATCAAGCCGCGCCTTTCGCGGCATCGCTTAGGAGATGGGCCGATCAAGGCCGCCGAGATCGCTGGCACCGAGTGCATCGTGATCATGGGCGACGTCGAATTGCCGTCCGGCGTCGATCGCTCGAAGGTCGTCGACCTGCGAAACGCTTCCGCTCGCGGCGACAAGCGAACCTCGGCACTCTACGGACACAGCGGGCAAATCACGCGCCTGGGCGCCGTTTACACCGGCGTGGTCCCGATTGTTTACAAAGCACAAAACGCCCTCTTGGCAAGTCTCATCGAGAGCAGCTGGTGGTCGTTCCTCACGATCACGCCGCTCATGATGTTCGCGGCCCGCGGGGTTATGCCGGGGTTGGTGGCGATGATCCCCAACGTGCTGCCGATTCTCGTCGTGTTCGGAGCGATGGGCTGGCTTGGGATCGATGTCGACGTCGGATCGATGATGTCGGCCAGCATCGCGCTGGGGGTCGCAGTCGACGATACGATCCACTACTTAACGTGGTTCTGCGAGGAGCTCGATCGCGTCAAAGATCGCAAGTTGGCCATCCTCGGCGCCTACCGGCGCTGTGCCACTCCGACGCTGCAAGCCGCCCTAATCAGTGGTCTCGGCTTGAGCATTTTCGGTTTCAGCACCTTCACCCCAACGCAGATGTTCGGCCTGTTGATGCTGACGATCTTGTGGGCAGGCGTTGTAGCCGAATTGATCTTCTTCCCCGCACTCCTGGCCGGTCCCATGGGCGCTTGCTTCAAGCCACGTTCTTCCACAGAACCCGCGCACGAAGAGGATCGCACTCCCCCGGCCACCAATAAAGCGCGCGTCCTCGCCGAGGAAGAAGAAGCGATCGAACGCTTCGATTCCGGCGAATCGACCGAGCGCAAAAAAGTCCGCCCCCACATGGTCCGCCGCGACCGGGCCCACCGGTCGTAAGAGGGGAGAAGCTGAGTCCAGTCCATCCCATTGGGGGATGGACTGGATTCCAAGAATACGTCGGCCTCTGCGAATAACTTGAGATCGCGCGTCCAGACTTCGAACTTTGGATGCGCGTTTTCGACCTCGTTCTAGCAGGCCTGCATGGCTTCGGTTTTTCAACGTGAGTACGGCGTTGCGCCGGAATTGCATCGTTGTTGTTGGTACAGCATCATCGGCGCCATTCTTGCCGGCGTCATTGGCGTCTTGGTGACGCGGTCTGTACCGGGTGCTCCTGAGAGGAACATCCCTTTTTTCATCACGGTGCTTAGCCTCTTTGTCGCCGGCATATTTATTTTGAAAGGCTGGCGATTGCGGTTGGATGGCGACGGCATTTCGCACGGCCTACTGCTGGGCTGGGACTTGTGGTCGCGCGACGATTTGGCCAGCGGGCGGATTCGCAAACTCCGGTCCAATACGCTGTGCGACCCCAAACGCTCGCTTTGGTCGCGATACCTCTGCTTGGACTTCCTGGCCAACGCGGATAGGCAAGAAGTTCTGGCAGAAATCAACAAGCACTACCGGCTTCCTCCGCCGCCTCAGGTCCCAGAGAAACTCGAACTTCGTTATGGGTTTCGCCGGTCAATAACGTTCGAGAAGGCAGGCATCCAACTGAAGCACGGCAAAGCCATGCGCGACTTAGTCTGGTCCGACGTTCAGGACATTCACGTTTCTCGACTCGATCCCATTCGCCGCGACTTTGTAACGCTGGTGGTCGTTTTGCCCGGCGAGGAAATCGAACTCAAATTTAATACGCACAACGGGCAAAAGGTTCCCACGTGGAAGGGGCCCGACGCGGAAGTCATTTGCGAGTTTTTATCGCAGTCCCCCGCCCGTGACCGGGTGTTCGTTGCTATAGCCACCGAGGCGGCGACACGGCCATGCGACGCGGAACGCGACTTGGCCAAAGCGAAGAAAGGCATCACAGCGCTCTATATTATCGTTGGCGTTTGGGGCCTAATGTTCGTCGTGATGTTCGTTTGGAGGGCATTCGAGAGTGGCCTCCTTGAGGCGGTAATCTTCACGGCCATTATGTCCGTCGTATTCATACCCTACACCTCGCTTTTCTGGTTCGTCCACCGATTGCACCAAAAACGTCTCGCTGAATTGGTCGACCTCGTGGCGAAACTCAAAGGCGAGCCGCGCCCGCCCATCTAACTCGCCCCTTTCGGTCTCTTGAGGGTGTTGGCGGCAGCGTCTAGGTCGCTGCCATCCCTTTTCGCCCTCATGGACGATTTCTATCGCGGGCGAATCGAGGTCACAAAGCGCGAAACGCGAGCGAAGCGAAAGCGTGATTAGCCCCGAAGAATCTCGTTAATCTCTACCGCCCGATGTTCTTTCGCCGAGCGGTAACAAGCTTCGACGAGCGCCATTGTTTTCAAGTTGTCTTGGCCGCCGATTTCGGGCTCGCTATTGGTTTCCAGTGCCACAAGCAATTGCGCCATCGTGCCGACAAAGGCATCGGGGAACCAGACTTCGTTCCACCGCGGTTGGTGCCACTTGCCTGGATACTGAGTCGTCGTGAAGTCGAGTGTGCTCGGAGTCGGTTTGGGATACTCAGGCCAGCCGATTGTTCCGCGGGCAATGCCTTCCAGCCCTTCGATCCGCCAGCGGATGCCAATGTCTTTCTCGGCTCCTTCGAGTGCTGGCCCTGCCCAGACGTCGTCGCAGCTCATCGCTCGCAGGCCATTGACGTATTCGAGGATGTAAAGGCAAATGCCATCCTCGTGCGCAAATTTCTTAGCCGTGCGCGGGTCGGTGCGAACGCTCGCAAAGACGCGCACCGGATCGCCGAACCAATAGCGGAAGGTGTCGAGGTGGTGAATCGACATGATCCGCAGCGTCACCCAACCTTGACGCTGCTGCCACGGCATCCAGTGGGGGATGGCCCGCATGTCGATCGTGGCCAGAACGGGTTCTCCCAGATAGCCACGATCGAGCACGCACTTCATGCCCCGAACCGATTGGTCGTAACGCATGTTTTGATTGACAGCGAGCGTGACGCCTGCCGCTTTGCAGCGATCAACAATTCCCTTGGCTTCGGCAAAGTCGACGCCCAGCGGCTTCTGCGCCAGGATGCCGCGGACCTTGGGATAACGCAGCACGTGATCGATCACCTCCCGCTGCAAGTCAGGCGGCACAGCCACATCGACCACCTCGACGGTGCCTCTGGCCAGCATCGCGTCAACGTTGTCGTAAGCCTTCAGCGAATGCCGCTCGGCAACCTTGCGGGCGTTGTCGGGATTGGCCGAGCAAATCGCCACCGGATTGAACCCCGCGCTGCGATACGCCGGCAAATGGCAATCGGCAACGATAAAACCGGCGCCAACGCAGCCGATGGCATAGTCGCGCTTGGCCGGCAGTTTGGGAAGGTATTCGATAGGGAGAGGATCTTTGGTCACGTTTTACCCTTCACTTCTCTTAAGCGTCACTTGCGTCGATGGCTTACCAATCTCGTCGCTGCCGGTGGTGTGGTCTTCCTCTTGCTTGAGGAACTTTTGCGCCGCTTGCGTTGGCTTGGCGCCTGTGGCCTTGATGGCGGAGTCGGGAACGATGTCGAGCTTCGTGTAGCTCGGATGATGGTGAGCCTTGTACGGATTATTGTGCTTGGTGTTGTAGCAGCAAATCAGTCCCCAGCGAGGCGCGTCGCTCAGGTTCGCTTCGCTCATGTGGAGCGTGTTGCCGTGAAAGAAGAAGCCGTCGCCGGGCTCCATCAGACAATGAACCAGCTCCAATCGCTCGCAGGCGTTCTTCACTCGCTCGGGATCGGCGCCTACTTGTTCGCCGAAGCGGCCGTGTTCGATCCGCCCCAGCTTGTGCGAACCTTTAAGGACCTGCATGCAGCCGTTTTCCTTGGTGCATGGATCGACCGCGATGAAGCAACTCGCCATGTCTGGATAAAGACAGCCGTTGAAGTACCAGTAGCCGTAGTCCTGGTGCCACTCCCATGCTCCGCCGACCTTGGGGTCTTTGGCGCTGAGCTTCGAGTGGTAGTGGTAAACCTCGTCTCCCAGAATCTGCTCCATCGCTTTTGCAACTTTTTCACTGCGAGCAATCACGCCGTAGATGTCGTCGCCGGGGTGATTCCACAGCGAAAGATTGGTCCGCCGCCCCTGCGTGTCTTTGACATCCATGCCGGCTTTCTGCATGCGGCCATCGGCGCGGGCGGCTTCGACGAGCATCCGTGTCTCTTCAGGGTCCAGAAGGCCCTTCACAAACAGATAACCATCGCGGTCGAAGTCCGCAAGTTGTAAAGCGGTAAGCGGGCCAGTCGTTTTGGTGTCAGTCGTCATTGTGATCGCTTCGCGCAAGAACCTGTGCGAGAGAGGCTTAAAACCGATATGCTAGGCTTAAATGGGTCTCATTTGCGAGTAGCTATCGCGAATAAAGATGTGTTCGGCCCATTCCTTCTCTCCTTCTCCGGAACACGACCGATGAACGCCACGCCTGCGCCTCGTTTGTGGTGGCCCACCTCATGGCGCTATGTGCGAACTCCGGTCGTTGTCTATCTCGCCGTTGCCATGATTGTTGCGACCTTTCAGCGATCGTTTCTCTACCATCCCCACAAAGCGACGGCAGAGCAAATGGCTCCGCCGAACGAGTATGTTTCGTCGCTCACGGCGAAGACAGAAGATGGGCTCACGTTAAATGGCTGGCATTTTCGTGCGCTGGGCGCAAAAAAGTATCGCCCGCTGGCGGAGGCATCGCGCGTGATCCTCTACTTTCCTGGCAACGCCGAGAACCGTGCTTGCCGCGCGGACGAATGTCATCTGTTGGCGAAACTAGGCTGTGACGTCGTCCTGGTTGACTATCGAGGGTTCGGCGAAAACGAAGGCTCGCCCACCGAAACTGGTTTCGCGCTCGATGCCGAGGCCGTCTGGCGCGAGGTCGTCGAGAACCAAAAGGTGTCGCCCGACAAGATTGTTCTGTACGGCGAATCGCTGGGGGGAGCGATCTCGACGCAGTTGGCGGAAACCAGGTGCAAGGCCGGAACGCCGCCTGAGGGGTTGATCCTTCGCAGCACGTTCGCCTCGATGACCGAGACGGCCGGGCATCACATGTGGTACATGCCCGTCTCATTGCTATTGGTCGATCGATTTCCTTCGGATCAGCGCATTCCATCGGTGACGTGCCCGCTTCTTCAATTCCACGGCGACGTCGATCAGATTGTTCCGGTGGACATGGCTCGCCGTCTCCATGCGGCAGCGCCCGTGAAATCGGCCAACGGCATTGACAAGAAGCTTGTCATTATTTCCGGCGCCGACCACAACGATGCCGTCGATGTGGCGGGACCAAACTATCCGGCCGCGATCAAGGCGTTCTTTGAGAAGCTACCGCGGGTAGATCGGTAGCGAAACCTCACCGCGAAGATCGCGGTCTTCATCGGCATCACCGTACCAAAAAACGTGGCCAGTGGAGCTTTAAACCGATATGCTAGACCTTTGGTGGGCCAATTTGTGAGTGCCTTTTGCGAATAAGACTGCGGTCGGCTCCCTCTTCTTCCGAAACGCAATCGATGAACGCCACGCCTGCTCGTCGTTTGTGGTGGCAAATCTCCTGGCGCTATTACGCGTTAATTCCGGTCGTTGTCTATTTCGCGGTTGCCTTGGTGGTCGCGACGTTTCAACGCAAGCTGTTGTATCACCCCTACAAAGCAACCGCCGAGCAGATGGCGCCGCCGCACGACGACGTGTCCTCGCTGACGACAATGACGCAAGATGGACTCACGTTGCACGGTTGGCACTTTCGCGAATTCGGAGCGACGCAGGATCGCCCGCTGTCCGAGGCATCGCGAGTGGTGCTGTTTTTCTCCGGCAACGCGGCGAATCGCGCCTACCGCGTGGAGGAGTGCCATTCGCTGACCAAACTAGGATGTGACGTGGTAACAGTCGACTACCGGGGCTTCGGCGAAAACGAAGGATCGCCCACCGAAGCTGGTTTCGCGCTCGATGCGGAAGCCGTTTGGCATGAAGTGGTTGAGAACCAAAAGGTATGGCCCGACAAAATCGTTTTGTACGGCGAATCGCTGGGCGGGGCTATTTCGACGCAGCTGGCCGAAAGTAAGTGCAAAGCAGGAACGCCTCCGCGGGCACTCATTCTTCGCAGCACATTTGCCTCGATGACTGAAACGGCCGGGTACAACATGCGGTACCTGCCCGTATCCCTTTTGTTGATGGACCGATTTCCTTCGGACCTGCGGATTCCGTCCGTGACGTGCCCGATCCTGCAATTCCACGGCGACGCCGATCAGCTTGTTCCAGTGACGATGGCGCGTCGCCTCCACGCGGCGGCCCCTGACAAATCGGCCAGCGGCATTGAAAAGAAGCTAGTCATTATCTCCGGCGTTGATCACAACAACCTGCCCCCGTACATCTTTAACGAACGAGTCGGTGTGGACGGGAAAAAACAACCGCTGGCAATCAAGGTGTTCTTCGAGAAGCTGTAGCGTCGTTCGCCGCTACCGCTGATAAATCGGCAGGAACGCTTTGTCGAGCTGCAACATGATCAGGTTACAAGCCGTCAGGTAGACCGGGCCGTACGCTCCGACATTGGGACCCCCTTCCCAGTAACCCGTGCGATTGCCTGGCTCCATCTTTTGCTCGCGGGTAATCCGGTCGTACAGCCTGTTCCGGAAAGGGAGCCACTCCTGCTCTCCCTGCCGGTAGACGACTTGGGAGTAGTACAAAAAGGCATAGTGCCAGTGGCCGAACAGAGAGCCATTGTCTTGGAGATCGTGCAGGTTGGTCTTGGCGTACTCCAGCATCTTGGGGACGTGCTCGCTGTCGTAATCGCCGGCGTTGTTGAGCGTTGCGAGAGCAGCAGCCGTAATGGCGGGTCGCGAGGTTCCCTTGTTGCGCGAGCTGTAGCTGATGCCGCCGTCGCCGTTCTTGCAATCGTAGATGTACTTCTTAGCCTTCTCGATCACGTCAGACGGGACCGTGATTCCGGCGTTGCGGCAGCCGCGCAATCCTTGAACTTGGGTGATGGTGGTCGAGCCCTCGTCGAAATCGTTGATCGCCTTGGCCGCGACATAGCCCCAGCCGCCGGCGGAAGTTTGGGCCTTACCGCTAAAGTCGACCGCCAGTTGCAAGGCCTCCAGCAATTGGGCGCGGCGATCTTCGTCGTCTTCTTCTCCCAAGATTTGGGAGAGAAAGAGCATCGCGAAGCCATGCCCGTACGTGTAGTGGTTGTCGCGAACGGGATCGCCAATCAAACCATTGGGCCGCTGGTGGCCGAGGAGGTAGTCGACCGCCTGGCAAATATTCTTGGCGTAAGGACCCTGAGTCGTGGTCGATCCGGAGGCGACGAGCGCGATCGCAGCCAATCCCGAGATGGCGATGGGGTGCCGGTCGGCGTGCCAGCCCCCTTTGGTTTGCCGCTTGGCGAGCCAGGCCAAACCGGTTTCCGTGGCGGCTTCCCACTTGGGATCGCGATTACCGCCCTGCGCGACGCGGGGGATCATTCCGCCTGCGGCCAACGCGGCACCACCTAGCACGGCGGCCAGTGCCTGGCGGCGCGACGGTTTGCCTTGACTACTCAGTGAGGAAACGTCCTTCGACATCCTCGATTCCCTTCCAACAAATCAACGGTCACCTCTCCACAGAATCCCTTCGAGTCCCTTCAGCATAGCTCCTCAGGAAATGTTTCGCTTGAGCTGTATTTTGTTCAACATCCCCTCCGATATGAAAAAATCGGGTTACACGCGGGGCGCAAAGGGGGACAAGAACCGTGAAAATCGACAAGGCGGGTCGTGTTTCGCTGGTGGTGCTTGTCGATCAAGACCAGGTTTCCGATCGTTCGGATGAGCTGTCCGCCAGCGCGATTTCGGTCCTCCCCTTCCTTGGTCAGATTGGTCGATTCGACATTCCAGTCACCTGGGCGGCTGAAGACCCTGCTCATTCCGTTGTCGCGCATCACGTTCAAAAAGTAGCTGCCTGGCACGAGATCGCGATTTGGGCCTCCGCGTCCTGGGTTCGGTGGCACGCCCTTGCCAATTGCGCCGGCGACGAACTGGAGCGCCGTCGTCGCGACGCCTGGCGAGCCTCCATGCCCGTGACGTCGATTGTATTGAGCGACTTATCGCCGACTGAATTGCCGTGGCTGGCCGGTGCCAAAAACTTTGCCGTGGTGAGCGGTTGCCCACTCGATTCGTGGAAATCGTCGGGCGGCGTTCCCACGGGCTCGTCCCGATTCGGTGAGGGCCCGTGGCTGGCGTCGCACGTGGTAAGGCTCCATTCGCCGACCATGTGGACCAGCGACGCCGATGCACTGGGGGCCCGCTTTCAGGTAAGCCAAACGGCGAAGCAGGGAGGCACCACAATTGTTCTGGCAAGGCTATCCGAGATTGCCGCTTCGCCTTGCGGAGTTGTGCAACTTCTGGAGACGCTCCAGCAACTGGAAGCCACCGGCAAACTAGAAACGATCTCGCTCGGCGACGGCGGCCCCGTCAGACGTGGAGCCAAAAGAACGCGTTCGCAGCACTCTGTCCTCCGCCCCGCCGCCTAGGCGTTAGCCTTCTTCGCGGTAGGCAGTCCAACTCATGTATCCAAGGACTGCGGCGGCGACCGCCATGCAGATGTCCATGGTGTAGCTGGCGCCGCCGAAGGGGAAGCCAATTCCTGCCAAGGATAGGAACAGATCGCCCAGAAACAACAGCGCCATAAGAATGGCAACCACCATTCCCGACATGCTTAGAGCCTTGGGCATTCGAAAGCTTCCTCAGGGTGCTCAGCTTTCCCGCAGGCGATGATCCGGGGAGTGGTTCTTGTTAAATAAAAACGTACGCCAGCGCCATTCCGTGGTGGAACCGCGGTGCCAGTATAATTGCCTGAAACGGGCTGTCACCGGTCCCAGGAAAACGTCGTCCAAATCCGGCTCGGCCCCCAAAAAAACGCGTTCTAGGTGACCCAAATCGGGTTGATCGTCTGACGGTAGGGGGGAGTGTAACGATTCTTCCGACGGTGTACGAGGCACCCTTGGCAAACTAGGGGGCATCGATTCGGATTTGCGATCCGATGGGAAGCGAGCCCTCCGATGGGTCGCCTCGGCAAACGAGTTCGCTCACGACCAGTCTCGACGCGGCCCGAACGAGGTGAGAGTTGCCCGTCGCGGAAGGGTCGCGAATCCCAAACCCCGCACTCGGGGTAAGCACGCAAGGTGACCACGCGCCGTAAACACGCGACGTAAACAACCAGGGAAATGGTTCCGGAATTGCCGTGTCCGGCGTCCCAGGCCGGCCGATGGAAGCGTCGGCAGAAAAAATCGATGTTGCGCACGTTCGCGGAGGCGGAGTACGGGCAAGAATTCACGCGTACAATACCGCCAACGATCTGATCGCCTCGGTGGGATAATTGGTGAACTGATACGCGGAACCTCGCACGCCACCAAAACAAACGACGACAGGATATGAGCCAAAACCCGTTTGAATCGTCCCGCCAGCTTCCACAGGGTTATTTCGGCGATGTCCCAATGGGGCAACCCGCGTTTTCCTACAACCGCGGCATGATGGGGCAGGTCCCTGTGGTTGGCGGACTGCTCATTGGGCAAGCGATTTTGGAAGGGATATTTTTCATTCTGCTGGCGGGTACGTCGGTGATGATGTCGTCGGTCCCTCCGCCGCCCAACATGCCCAAGCAACAACTGACGTTCACCATTGGGGCCATGGTCGTGTTGAGCGCCGTTGCCTTAGTGGGGATGATTGCTCACTTTATCGCTGGATGCTTGATGGTGGCATTTCGTCGCCGGATCATGACAATGGTCTGTTTGTCCATCGGTTTCGTCAGCCTGTTTACCGTTTATTGTTCGCTGACCATGCTGCCGATTGCTATTTATGCACTGATCGTGTTGCTGAATGAGCCCGTGATATGGGCTTACGCTGAACTCGAAAAAGGGACCAGTCGCGAGTACGTAATGATGGGGCAACCCACGGCCGCTCCAACTTCGTGGCAAAGGCCAATATCGTAGGCACTCTTTGCGAATACCGCGTCGAGGGGCCAGCAATTCCCAAAGTGAGTAGGGATTATGAGTGACGCATCTTATTCGAACCAACCGCCATCGCACGATCCATTTTCCCAGGCCGATCCGTACAAATCGCCCGAATCGTACCAGATGGGGTTTACCGGGACGATGCCCGGCGTGCGACCGACGGCGTTAACCGTTGTTTGCATCATCTCGATCGTGCTGGGGGCTCTCGTCGCCATGTCGAGCGCTACGGCCGCCGTGATGCTCCCCTTTCAAAGGGCCTTTGCGGGGATGGTCGCACCGCCGCCGGCGATCGCCCCCGGGGCGACGCCTACCCCGCAACAAGAGATGCAAAAGATCCAAAGCGACATGCAGCGGCAAATCGCGGAAGTCAACGGGAAGTACTTTTGGATCCTGATGCCGCTCCACATTGTTCAACTCATCATCGCGATCTGGCTCATCGTGTCGGCGGTACGCACCCTGTCGTTGTCCATGGACGGGCGCGCTTCGTTTGTCACGGCGCTGCTGGTCATGATTGGATTGGAGGTCTGTTTCGCCATTCCACTTTTTATGACCCAAATGGAAATGCAGCCCATCATGGGCTCGATGATGGAGAAGCTGACGAAGGTTCAGCCAGGCGGAAACCCGGCGGGTGCCGAGATGGTCGGCACGATCATGAAAGCAAGCCTGATCGCCGGCATGGTGTTGGCCGGCTGTTTTATTCTCACTCGCGTTGGATTTTACTCCTACGCCGTGAGCTATCTTCGTCGCGAGGACATTGTGAAATTGTGCGACAAGTGATCTCCATGGTCTGATTACAACATCGTCCGATTACAATAAGAAGCGATGACCACCTCTTCTCGCACGGCTGTTTACACGGGATCGTTCGATCCAATCACGCTAGGGCACCTGAGCGTGATTCGCCGCAGTGCGCGCTTATTTGACAAGCTGATCATCGGAATTGGGATCAACGTCGATAAAACGCCGATGTTCTCGCCCGAGGAACGGATCGATCTGGTCCAGCAGTGCACGGCGACTTGCGGGAACGTCGAAGTGCTGACGTTCACCGGCTTGGCCGTGCAATTTGTCCGGAATTGCAACGCCCGCGTCATGGTGCGAGGCGTTCGGCCACTTACCGACATCGCCGCCGAGTTCACGATGATGATGGCCAACCGCCACCTCGACCCCGGAATCGAGACGGTCTTCCTGATGGCCGACGAAGAGTTTGCCCACGTCTCGAGCAGTTTGCTTAAACAGATCACGCCGCTAGCCGACGACGACATGCTGGCGCGATTCGTGCCGCGAGAGATCATCCCGGCGCTCCGCAGCAAAATGCCCAGAACGGGCGAGCGGACTTAGAGAAAGGAGTTACAGTGCTGCCCGGTTTCGTGCTTGAACTGGGGCCGATCTGGGATCAATGACGAAGCGCCGTCACTCCCCCAAATACGCGTCGCGGACCTTCTCGTCGTGCAACAGATCTTGTCCGCTTCCGGACATCGTGATTGCGCCGGTTTCGATCACATAACCGCGATGCGCCAGCTTCAGAGCCGAGCGGGCATTTTGTTCGACGAGCAGGATCGACATCCCTTCCTCGGCGTTGAGGCGTTTGATCACGTCGAAAATTTTCAAGACGATCAGCGGCGCTAGACCCAACGAAGGTTCGTCGAGCAACAGCATCTTGGGGCGGCCCATGAGCGCCCGTCCAACAGCGAGCATTTGCTGTTCACCGCCCGAGAGTGTTCCCGCCAACTGATCCTTCCGTTCATTGAGGATCGGAAACAGTTCGCCCATGTGGCGGATTCCGTCGGCGATCTCTTTGGGATCGTTTCGCGTGTAGGCACCCATTTCCAGGTTTTCGCGAACGGTGAGTCGCGGAAAAACCTTGCGCCCTTCCGGCGACTGGCAGATGCCTGCTTTGACGACTTCGAACGGCGGGCGATTTTGGATTTCGCGGCCATCAAAAAGGATTCGTCCGCCTTTGGTCTTGTTGACTCCGCTGATGCACATTAGCGACGTCGTCTTGCCAGCGCCGTTGGCGCCGATGAGCGTGACGATTTCCCCCTCGTTCACGGTCAGCGAAATCTTGCGCAGCGCTTCGATCGGCCCGTAACCGGCCGAGACGTTTTCCAGTTCGAGTAGCGGCTTGCCCATCAGGAGACTTCCTCCTTGCCGAGGTAAGCCTCGATCACTTTGGGATTCGCCCGGACTTCGGCCGGCGTCCCCTCAGCGATCTTCTGCCCGTACTCCAAAACGGCCATACGGTCGGAGATCCCCATCACCAGCTTCATGTGGTGCTCGATCAGCACAACCGTGATCCCGCTGTCGCGAATCTTGCGGATCAGTTCCATCAGGTCTTCCGACTCGGCTGGATTCATGCCTGCCGCCGGCTCATCGAGAAGCAGCAATTTCGGTTTGGTTGCCAAAGCGCGGGCAATTTCCAACCGTCGTTGATCGCCATACGGTAGATTCTTCGCCAGGTCGCCCGCCCGATGGTCGATGCCGACGAATTTCAAAAGCGAGCGTCCCTCGGACATGCAATCGCGTTCGTTCTTGGTGAAGAACGGCAATCGCAAGATCGCTCCAAGGACGTTTCCCGAGAACTTGCGATCCATCCCGACAGCGACGTTCTCCAGCACCGTCATGTTGTGAAACAACCGAATGTTCTGAAACGTGCGCGCGATCCCGTGGCGGCAGATGACGTCGGTCGTCCTGCGAGATCGGTTCCACACCGCCATCGCGCCGGCGAAACCAATTGCCGTCCCCGCAACAAAGAGGACGAGCCCGGTCCAAAATCGACTGCTGCCCGCATCGCGTGCCGCCTTCACTTTTTTCGCATCGACACCCTCAGGCAGCGGCTCGTTCTCATCGAACCAATGTTTGCGAACCGCAGTTGCCACCTGGTCGACTTCATCGAGCGTCTTGCGTGGGCCGAGCAGTGGTTCTGAGTCAGCGGCGACAAGGCGCCAAGTCCCGCGCAGTCCGGGCTCAACCGTTGGCCGATTGTGGATGTAGTCGATCGCCAAAGGAATGATATTCGCGATGCTGAACGGTCGCGTCGAGGTACCACCTTTGTGCTTTGGAGCTGCGAGCGAGACCTGGTACGGCCGAACTACGGCCGCCTTCCACATCAAATTAATGTCAGCTGAAAAGAGTGAAACCGCGATGCCCGTCAACAATCCGATCAGGCCCGCCACCGCAAGCACTGCCCAAGTCAGCGGGCGGCTTACGGCCTTGCCGTTGAACTTGACGTGGCCGGTGGTCGGATCGTAGATCCCCGTGATCGCGTTGAAGACGGTCGTTTTTCCCGCGCCGTTGGGACCAATGACGGAGAAAATCTCTCCCTCCTTGACGCCAAAGGAGACGTCCTTGACGGCCGTAAGACCGCCAAAGCGAATGGTCAAATTCTCGATGTCGAGGACGTTCACGGGCGTCCTCCAGCATTAGCGGGCGGCGGTTCCTCGTGCCACTCTTCGTGGCTGCGTAGCGTCGGCAAGAGCCCTTCGGGACGAAACCGCATCATCAGGATGAGCGCGAAGCCGAAGATCATCAGTTTGTAAGTACTGAGCTTCGTCCACGTGAACTTTTGAGCCCAGCCCATCAGTTGTGCTTGTTCGTCGCACCACGGAATGACGATCACATCGAACGACAGCAGGATCAACGTCCCGGCAATCGCGCCGCGAATGCCGCCCAGGCCGCCGAGAATCAAGCAACACAGCGTGATCGCGCTGCGATTAAAGCCGTAGGAATCGGGGTCGCTCGTATTCCCCTGCGCCATCGCATACAAACTGCCGGCCAGTCCAGCCAGGCCGGCTCCCATCGCGAAGGCGGCCAGTTTGACTCGCGGAACGGCCAGCCCCATGCAACTAGCAGCCAGTTCGTCTTCCCGCACGGCGACCCACGCCCTGCCGAGTCGTGATCGTTCAATTCGCCGGAGCACCAAAACCACGAGCGCCAGCACAATCCAGACGATGAAAAAGTTGGCTCGCTCTGTCGTAAACCAGCCGCCAACAAGTGGCTGCACCATGCTCGCAGGCGTGGGAATCGGGCTAATGGTCTTGGTGCCGTTGGTGATGTGATCGAGGTTTCGCAAACTGAATCGCATGACTTCGCCGAACCCTAGCGTCACGAGCGCCAAGTAGTCGCCGCGCAATCGTAGCGCGGGAGCCGACAACAGCGCCCCCGCGACGACGGCCGCGAGCATCGCCGCAATCATTCCTGTGATCAAACTCGCGCCGAAAGGCTGCGTCGTTCCAGCCAGAATCCCAGTGGTGTACGCACCGATTCCATAAAAGGCCGCAATTCCCAAATGCAATTGCCCGGTATTGCCAACCACCGTGTGCAAGGCCAATCCCAAGATGGCGTAGATCAGAAGACTGGTCTCTTGCTTGACCAGATACGGTTGCGTGGTGACGATCGGCAACAAGAGCAACGCCAACACAATCAACCATTCCAGCGCGGGCACGCGCGACAGCCACGAGGCTTTGCCCGGGGGCGGCGACTTGGCGTTCATCGCTACACCTTATCCCGGGCAGTGCTGCCCAAAAGTCCGGCCGGACGGAACACCAAGATCGCGATCAACACGGCGAAGATCATCGCGTTGGTCCACTGCTCGCCAATGTAGGCGCTGGTGTACGAACGAACCAAGCCGATCAGCAAGCCTCCCAAAACAGCTCCTGGCAGTTTGCCAATCCCGCCAAGAACAGCCGCTGTAAACGCGTACAAGCCGTTCTGAAAGCCCATCTGGTAGCTGATGGTGTTGATATTCAGGCAGTAGACGGCGCTGGCAACTCCACCCAGAGCGCCACCGATTGCGAATGTGGCAGCGATTACGCGATCGCTGTTGATCCCCATCAGTTGAGCAGCCACCGGATTTTGCTCAACGGCTCGCATCGATTTGCCCAGCTTGGTGAACTTCACCAGGTAAGTCAGCGCGAGCATGATGGGCAACGTGACCAAGAGGACCACGAAGTCCTTAAGCGCGTATTGCAGACCAGGCAGGCCGATCCACGCACAGACGTTGACATTCGGAATCAGGTTGGGAAAGTTGATATCGGCCGGCCCACCCCAGAGTTGGCCCAGGTTCATCAGGACGAACGAGACGCCAATCGCCGACACCAAGGGCGCAAGCTTCGGCGCATTCCGCAGCGGCTTATACACCGTGTAGTCGATGGTCGTATTGAGGGCGCCGCAGAAAATAGGGACGACGATCAGGGAAAGTGCAATTCCAAGAATGGCCCCAGCAGTCGAGATCGAGTCTGCCCCATGAATCCCCATCGCGCGGAAAACAAGGTTCAGCAGCGTCAACGACAGAAAACACCCCAGCATGAACACATCGCCGTGGGCGAAGTTGATCATGCCGATGATCCCGTAGACCATCGTGTAGCCCAGAGCGATGAGCGCGATGAGCATGCCGAACGTGATTCCGTTCAGCGTATGCTCAATAAACAGATTCCCGCTCGAGGGTGCTTGGGCGAAGAGCGAACAGCTTCCGGCGACAAAATCATGTAGCCAGATTGTCGGGATGCATTCCATGACAACTCGACAACAGGCTCGCTTGGGAACGAAACGGATGCATTAAGAGGGTGGCTGTCCGCGATTGGGGTTTGAGTCTACTCGCCTCCCAAGACTTTGACAAACTTGAACTTGCCATTCTCGACCGTGTTGCCGCTGATGGTAGTGATCGTGGTGTCCCCGTTCTCGTCGAACGACCACGTGCCCAGCGCTCCTTCGAAGTCCTTGGTCGCGAAGGCGGCATCGACAATGGCGGTGCGATCTTTCTTGCCCGCCCGGCGAATTGCGTCCAGCGCAACGCGTGCCGACTCGTAGCCGTAGGCGGCGTAGCCTTCGGGCTCGGTTTTGTATTTCGCTCGATAGTTCTCGACGAACTTCTTCCCCACGCCCGTGAGTTGATCGGCGGGCAACCCACCGAACGTGATGAAGACGCGGTTTTCCAGCACATCAGCGCCGGCCGACTCGATGAACGCTGTTTCGTAGCAGCCATCGGGGCCCATCATTTTCGCATCCATGCCCACCGCGACGATGTCTTTGGCGATCTGGCCACCCTTCGATTGAGTCGTTCCGCCGAAGTAGATCAAGTCGGGGTTCTTCGCCTTGACGGTCGTGAGCAGTGTCTTGAATTCTTGGCTGCTCTTGTCGATGGTTTGCCGCCCGAGAACTTCGATGCCGTTGTCTTGGCAGCGAATCTCGAACATGTCGGCCAGGCCTTTGCCGTAAACTTCCGAGTCATCAATGATGAAGACCTTTTTGACTCCCATTTCCTTGGCCCAATCGGCCGCCAAGGTTCCCTGCAAGTCGTCAGCAGGGACGACACGCACGTAGTTGCGCTTCTTGGTTGGGAAATAGATTTCCGGTTCGCCCGGGTCGCCGATGCCTGGTTTGGTCAGGCCAGGCCACGTGTTCGCAGGGCTAACCATCAAGATGCCGGCCTTGTTCAGGATCGGCATCGAGATTTTCGCGGCGCCTGAGTTGTACGTGCCGATGTAGGCCATCACATCAGGATCGGCCACCGCCTTATCTGCGTTGGCCGTTTCGGCTTCCGGGGTCCACTGCCCTGCACTAGCGGTCGCGTCGTCGAGGTCGAGGTACTCGATCTTGTAGCCGTTCACTTCGCCGCCGACTTCCTCGATGGCCATGCGGATACCGTTCACCATCGTGTCGGTCTGCCCTTTGGCACTTCCGGTACGAGGCAAGCTCGAAACGATGCGGATGACCTTGGGGTTCCCCTGATTGCTTGAGGAACCGCCGCCGCTGCTGCCTGAGTCGGGACAGCCCGTCAACGTGATTGCCGCGCAGCTGACGAGCACGAGGAGGCCAAAAGTACGACGTTTCATTACCTGCGATCCCTTAAGAGACGGCAATCAGCCACTTACGTAGGAACAGCGACGCCTGCGAGAAAATGCAACCTGCGAGCGATGCTTTTCGCAGCGCGAAGATGTTAGAAAACGGTCGGATTTTAAGTGAACTGGTCAGCTAGCGTCAACCATCAATTGTCATTAACCAGTGTGCGTAAAATACGTTGGCACAAATACTTACGATTTATCTTCGGGAATGGTTCAGCCACCCCTCTTGCGGTTGCTTGCTATTTTCCACATAATTCGTTGTCGAAAATGTGTCACGGACCGTACAGTTACAACATCAGAAGTTCGTTCCTTCCAACGGTCCTATTTGCCGTATTGCCCAAAAGTCAGCGCTTAACGTGAGTCAGCATTTCGTCTCCTCCGACGTTGCCTTGCTCGACGTGCTTCGCAAGCACGATGGCCTCACCGTGGGCGATTTGGCCCAGTTGATGTCGGTCACGGCCACCGCCGTTCGGCAACGGCTAAGTCGTTTGTTGGCTCAGGGTTACGTCGAACGAAAGACCAGTCGCGCCGATCGCGGCCGACCCTTTCACAAGTACCGATTAACCGATTCAGGACGGCAGAAGGCGGGTGCGAATTTCGCCGATTTGGCGATCGCTTTGTGGGACGAAGTTCGGGCCATCCGCGACGCCGAAGTTCGCAAAGGGTTGCTCGCACGCATCTCGCGACGGTTAGCCGAACAGTATGGCGCCAGTGTCGAAGGAGGCTCGATCGGCGAACGGATGGAGGCGGTCAAGCGAGTCTTCGCCGAGCGGGAGATCCCGTTCGAGGTGACTCAATCGGCCGATCTGCCAGTCCTTACGGCTTTAGCTTGCCCTTATCCGGGATTGGCCGAAGCCGATCGCAGCGTATGTGCGATGGAACGAATGATGCTTTCGGAGTTGGCGGGCGAGAACCTCCGGCTGACTTCGTGCCGGCTCGATGGCGGAACGTGTTGCACCTTTGAGCCTCAATCAACAAAAACAGTGGATTTTGCCGACGAAACGGCTGCTTCGAACAGCTCGCAGCAACCTGGTGCGTCGATCCCGTCGAGCAGCGATTTCGCCCCCTTGAGCGGCTAGTTCAATCGCGGTTGTGTGGTGTATCCTAAAACGTTTTGCGGAATCCGATCACAGCAACTTGCAGCAAGAAGCCCATTGCCATGACCCAGCCTTGGATCGAAGCTCGAATCGAAGAAAACGTCTTTACGACCACCGTCGAACAAGCCATCAACTGGGCGCGCCAAGCCAGCATCTGGCCGATGACGTTCGGGTTGGCCTGCTGTGCGATCGAAATGATGGCCGCCGGCGCCAGCCGCTACGACATGGACCGCTTCGGCGCCGGTGCCTTCCGCGCCACTCCCCGACAAGCCGACCTGATGATCGTCGCCGGCACGGTCACCTACAAAATGGCCAGCCGCGTCCGTCGCCTTTACAACATGATGCCTGACCCCAAGTTCGTGATCGCCATGGGCGCTTGCACGGTTGGCGGCGGCCCCTACTTCAAGTGGGGTTATCACGTGGTGAAGGGCGTCGACCTCGTGGTTCCTGTCGACGTTTACGTTCCTGGTTGCCCACCGCGACCGGAAGCGTTGCTCGAAGGCCTGATGCGAATTCAAGACAAGATCCGCGGCCACAAGATCGCCAAGAAGAAGACCGAAGCCGCTTCAAGCTTCCTGTCGCTGGGCGAAAAGGTCGACGACGAATTGCCAATCCCCCACCACAGTGGTTGGGTAATGGCTCCCCACGATCAAGAGCCGCTCCAAAGCCACCAAAAGATCACCGGTTAGTTGAAATCCTATTTCGAGTATTTGCTTTTACCTTTAATTGCTCGCCATGAATGCTTCGCCCGACGTATTGAAGATCACCAACCTGCATTGTTCCGTGGACGGCAAGCCGATCCTCTACGGTGTCAATTTGCAGATTCGAAAGGGCGAAACGCACGCCTTGATGGGACCGAACGGTTCGGGCAAGAGCACGCTCGGCTTGGTCGTCATGGGACACCCAAACTACGAGGTGACCGAGGGGACGATCGAACTCAATGGCGAAAACCTGCTCGCGATGGAAGTCGACGAGCGAGCTCGCCGCGGTGTCTTCTATGCCTTCCAGCGCCCTGTTGCGATTCCAGGCGTGAAGATGGCCGACTTCCTTCGCCACGCGACGACGAACGTTCGTCGACCTGAGCGCAAGGAAGGGGAAGAGCTGATCCCGATGAAGGAGTTCCGCAAGGAACTTCGCTCGAAGATGGAACAGCTCCGGATCGATAGCGAATTCGCTCGCCGCTACGTGAACGATGGTTTCTCCGGCGGCGAAATGAAGCGGGCCGAGATCCTTCAGCTTGCGATGCTGCAACCCAAGTTTGCCATCCTCGACGAAACCGATAGCGGTCTCGATGCCGACGCGGTTCGGTTGGCCAGCCAGAGTATCGCCGAAATCGGCCGCTCGAAGATCGGTCTCCTCATCATCACGCACCACGACAAGTTGCTCGAACACAATCGCCCCGAGTTCACCCACGTGATGCTCGGCGGGCGGATCGTCGAAACAGGTGGTCCCGAACTGGCGGCAGAACTACACGAACAAGGTTACGACCGGATCCGGCAGGCATATCCTGATGCCGAAGCTCGCAATAGGGCGCTGCTTACCAAAGAACAACCTGCCGAAGTTAGCTAGGACCCAGTCAGCTAAAGAACATCCGGCAAAGAATAAGCGAATACGAACGATGGCTTCCGAAACACTAGCAACCGAAACCGAGTCGATCCCGGAAATCAACAAATACGATTTCCGCACGAACTCCAAAGCGGTCTTCAAGGCTCGCAAGGGGGTCGATGCGGAGATCGTCAGCCAGATTTCCGAGATGAAGAAAGAACCCGAGTGGATGCGCGACTTCCGCCTCCGCTCGCTGGCGCTCTTTGAGAGTAAGCCGATGCCGAAATGGGGCGGCGATATCGCCGTCAACTTCCAAGACATCTACTACTACCTCAAGCCAACCGATCACCAAGGGCACACTTGGGACGACGTTCCCAAAGAGATCCGCGACACCTTCGACAAGCTGGGTATCCCCGAAGCGGAAAAAAAGTATCTCGCCGGCGTGAAGGCTCAGTTCGAAAGCGAAGTCGTCTACGGCTCGCTCAAAGATGACCTCGCCGAAAAGGGCGTGATCTTTACCGATACCGATAGCGCTCTCCGCGACCATCCCGAGTTGTTCCGCGAGTACTTCGGCACTGTGATTCCGCCTGAAGACAACAAGTTCGCGGCACTCAACTCGGCCGTTTGGTCGGGCGGTTCGTTCATCTACATCCCCAAGGGGGTCAAGATCGACTTCCCGCTGCAAGCCTATTTCCGCATCAACGCGGAAAACATGGGGCAGTTCGAACGGACATTGATCATTGTCGACGAAGGGGCCAGCATCCACTACGTCGAAGGCTGCACGGCTCCCAAATACACCACCGAGAGCCTCCACTCGGCCGTGGTCGAAATCATCGTGAAGCGAGGCGCTCGCTGCCGCTACACGACGATCCAGAACTGGGCCAACAACATTTACAACCTGGTCACCAAGCGGGCCATGGCCTACGCCGACGCCACCATGGAGTGGGTCGACGGCAACCTGGGCAGCAAGCTGACGATGAAGTACCCGGCCGTCTACATGATGGAACCGGGCGCTCGCGGCGAGATCCTGTCGATCGCCTTCGCCAGCGGCGGGCAACACCAAGACGCCGGTGCGAAGCTGGTGCACTGCGCCCCCAATACCACGGGGCAGATCATCAGTAAGTCGATCTCCAAGGGTGGCGGACGGAGCAGCTACCGCGGCCTGGTTCGCGTCGAAAAGGGCGCCAAGCACTGCAAGACCAACGTCGTGTGCGACGCGCTGATCCTCGACCAACAAAGCCGCAGCGATACCTACCCCTACATCGAAATCGCCGAACAGGATGTCTCCGTCGGCCACGAAGCCAGCGTGTCTCGCATCGGTGAAGAACAACTCTTCTACCTGATGAGCCGCGGCCTGTCGGAAGCGGAAGCCAGCACGATGATTGTCAACGGCTTCATCGAGCCGCTGGTGAAAGAACTCCCCATGGAATACGCGGTCGAAATGAACCGCCTGATCCAATTGCAAATGGAAGGTTCGGTTGGCTAAGAGCGATTCCCTTGCTCGGTCGGCGCCTTTCCCCTTTCCAACCATGCGAGCAACTACCGTCGCATGGTTGTTGTCTTTGTTGATTTCCTCAAGCCATGATCGCCATGTCCGACTCTCATACCGTAGCTGGCTTTAGCGAAGCCGATTTCCAAGGCTTCTTGGCTCCGCGACGCGAGCCTGCTTGGCTTACGGCCCATCGCAACCAGATGTGGCAAGCCTTTCAGGAGATGCCCTGGCCTGCTCGCAACGACGAAGAATGGATTCGCACCGATATCCGCCTGTTCCGGCTCGACCAGTTCCAACTGCCCCGCGGCGATGAATCGGTCGATTCGCACAAGGCTGCCGCCCCTGCTCCCCTGCTCGCTCACAATGTCGCCCTGGCGGGTGAAACCACGGCGATCAACAGCATCGCGGCTCATTCCCACTTGGCGGCCAAGTGGAAAGAAAAGGGAGTCGTTTTTGGCTCGCTCGATCAAATTGTTGCCGAGCATCCAGAACTAGTGCGCAAATGGCTGTTCACCAAGGCCGTCGATCCCTCGTACGATCGCTTCGCCGCCCTGCATGCCGCGTGTTGGTCGGGCGGGCATTTTGTGTACGTCCCCCGGAATGTCATCGTCGATGAACCCCTGCACTGTTACTCGGCGATCGCCGGCGGCGAAATCGATTTCGGCCACCTGCTGGTCGTGCTGGACGACGGTGCTCAAGCCACGGTGTTGACCGAAACGGCCAGCATCGGTGGCGAAACGGAATCTGGATTCCACTGCGGCGCGACCGAGGTGATTGTCGGCGACAACGCCCATTTGCGGCTCGTCGGTCTGCAGAACTGGGGCCAAGGTGTCTGGCACTTCGCGCATCAAAAAGCCGTTGTCGGACGTGATGCTTCCCTGCAATGGACCATCGCGGCGATCGGTAGCCGGTTGTCAAAAGTGAACCAACACGTCGCCCTCGCGGGACCTGGAGCCCAGTGCCAGGTAAACGGTGTGCTCTTCACCGAAGGCAAACAGCACATCTCCTACCACACGCTGCAACACCACGAAGCGCCGAGCACGCGTAGCGACTTCCTTTATAAGGCTGCTCTCCAAGACAAATCGCGAACCGTCTGGCGTGGGATGATCAAAGTCGATCACGAAGCTCAAAAGACGGACGGCTACCAACGCAACGACAACTTGATGCTCAGCACGACCGCCCGCGCCGACTCGATTCCCGGCCTGGAGATCGAGGCCGACGACGTTCGCTGCACGCACGGTTCGACCACGGGCAAGGTCGACGAAGAATTACTGTTCTACTGCGAATCGCGCGGGCTGACCCGCAAGGAGGCTTCGCGGCTAATCGTGGCCGGATTCTTCCAACAGATTTCCGACCGCATCACCATCGATTCCGTTCGCGACGCGCTCGCCTCGGCGATTGCCCAACGAGTCCGCGAGTACCAGTAAAAACGGTTTTGCCACAGAGCACACAGAGATCTCAGAGAGGTGGGGTCAGGCAGTCAGGTAGGGTCGAAGACCCGACAGATCTTAGCCGGGGCCGTAAGGCCCCGGATTCGATACGCAAGAAAATCCGAAGGCCCGAAGGTGCCGACAGAAACGAGAACCTATTTTTTCTGTCGCCCCTTCGGGGCTTGAAGAGTCCGCTGGCCCAGTTCCGGGGGCTCACGCCCCCGGCTAAGATCTGCCGGGCCTTCGGCCCTCAAATCCACAATACAAATGGTCCCAAATTCGTGAATAACTTTGTCGAAGTAGGCCGAGCCGATATGCTGCCCGATCCGGGCAAGCAGCTGGTCGAAATGGACGACCGGCTGGTGGTCCTGTTCCGCATCGACGGCAAGTTTTACTGCGTCGACGACCTCTGCTCGCACGACGGCGGCCCGCTCAGCGACGGCGACATGTGCGACAAGTACTACATCGCCTGCCCGCGGCATGGGGCCAAATTCGACGTTCGCAGCGGCAAAGCCTGCACTATGCCAGCCACCGAAGATATCCCCGCGCACGAAGTCAAAGTCGAAAACGGCAAACTTTGGATCAAACTGGCGGAATAAAGTAACGCAAATAGCTTCCTCGCCTGAAGCCTGGCAAAACCCTCCTCCTCAACGGAGACACAAAATGGCCATCGCCGAAGAAAAAGTCCGCGAAGAACTCAAAAAGGTCATCGACCCCGAATTGTTCGTGAACATTGTCGATCTGGGGCTGATCTACAACGTCGATCTGGCCGAAACGCCGGAAGGCAAAACGAACGTCAAGATCGACATGACGATGACCAGTCCGATGTGCCCGGCCGGCCCACAGATGATTGGCAATAGCAAGCAGATCCTGGGGCAACTGGAAGGGATCGGCGAAGTCGAGGTACGAATCGTTTTGGACCCACCCTGGACGCCCGACAAGATGACCGAAGAAGCCCGCGACCACCTCGGTATCTTCTAACAGGTCCGCCGCTAGGTAGGCCGGACAATCCTGTCCGGCAACAGCAACGTCTGCGAAACATAGATGGCCAACATCTTCGTCTTCGAATTTGTCTGCGGCGGCGGATTCTATTCGCTCGACAACTCACCGCAGCCTCGCGGCAGTTGGCTGACCGAAGGTCAGGCAATGCTGGCCGCGCTCACGGCGGATCTCTCAGTAAACGGCGTCCACACGGTAACCGCACTGCGCGACAGCCGAATTCCGGAAGTCAACGTGTGCCAGGCAGCGGTCGAGTACACGGCCATTACTTCTCAGCCAGCGCTCGGGTTCGAATTCGATCGTCTGGCCAAGGCGGCGGATTGGACGATTGTCATTGCGCCGGAAACGGATTGGCTTTTGTCCCACTGGGTGGAACGAGCGCGACGAGCAGGCGGCAGGCCCCTTAACTGCTCGCCAGCGACGATTTCCGTGACGACTTCCAAGGCCAACACATCGATGGCTTTGTCCCGCAAGGGAATCGCCACGCCACAGGGACTATCGATCGATTCGCTGGACGATGTCTTCGAGGATTTCCCCTTTCCTGCTGTCCGAAAGCCCGAACAAGGCGCCGGTTCACAGGGAATGAAGCTCCTCAATTCCCGCGACGAACTGGAAGGTTGGACGGCGGAACGGCCTACGCGATTGGAAGAGTGGGTCCCCGGCTTGGACGCGAGCGTCTCGTTTTTGTGTGGTCCCCACCAAACGATCGCGCTGCCGGCGATGGAGCAAATACTGAGCGACAACGGCGCGTTCATCTACATGGGCGGAGAAGGCCCGCTGGCCCCCCATCTTTCCGAGCGAGCGCAGGCAATTGCCAAGCGAGCGATTGATGCGATCGGCGGAATGCTCGGTTGGGTGGGCGTCGATCTCATCCTGGGTGCTGCCGCTGATGGTAGCGGCGACTATGTGATCGAGGTCAATCCGCGGCTGACCACCTCGTACGTCGGCCTGAGGCGAGCGATTCCAACGAATCTCGCGAACGCCATGATCGAGGTTGCCGAGGGGCACTCGATTACGCTGCCCGCTCCGCGAAATCGCGTCCGCTTTTCGGCCAACGGCGGCGTCGAGAAGCTCTAGCTCGCGTTACACTATTGGCGATGATCTGCGTACTCGATATCGGCGGCGCCAACCTCAAAGCCGCGACAAGTGATGGCCGATCGGCCTCAACGCCCTTTCCCCTTTGGAAGCAACCTCAGCGGTTGGCCGAGGCTCTAAAGGCGCTGCTCGCTCCTTTTGCCGATTGCCAAACGATTGCCGTCACAATGACGGGCGAACTGGCCGATTGCTATCCGGACAAGGCCACGGGCGTCAAGGAAATCATTCAAGCCTCGATCGAGTCCTGCCGTCCCAAATCACCGCTCGTCTATTTGGTAGACGGGCGAATCGTTGACACTCAAGCTGCACTGTCGCAACCATACTTGGCGGCTGCTTCCAACTGGCATGCCCTAGCTTCATGGTGTGGACAATTCGTTCCCGAGGGTGGCGGCCTGTTGCTCGACATCGGTTCGACCACCTGTGACATCCTCCCGATCGTGGATGGCCAATGTGCCGCTCAAGGGAATAGCGACCCGACGCGACTCCAACACGGCGAACTGCTTTACACCGGCGTGGAACGCAGTCCCGTTTGCGCCGTGATTCAAGATGCCCCCTATCGCGAGCGGCTATGTCCCCTGGCGCAGGAGCTCTTCGCCACCATGCGCGATGTGAATCTCGTGCTTCGGCACTTGCCCGAGAGCCCCGAAGATTGCGACACCGCCGACGGCCGTCCGGCGACCATCGCCATGGCGGTTGCGAGGTTGGGCCGGATGTTTTGCGCCGACTCCAGCGAATTCGACGAAGCCGATGCGATCTTGCTGGCCAAGCACGCCTTCCGCCGGCAAGTGGAGCGGCTGGCGCAATCGATTCGCAAAGTGATGTTCACGCTGCCGGAACTCCCGAAGACAGTCATCCTCTCGGGGCACGGCGATTTCCTCGTCAAGCCTGCGCTGGAATCGCTTCACTTGCCGCTGCCCACAATGTCGCTCGCCGACAAGTTAGGGCCCGAGCTTGCCCGCTGCGCGCCGGCTTATGCGCTGGCTCGGCTGATTGCCGAGAAAGGGATGGCGTGAACGATCGCAATCCAAGGCGCGTCGTCAAACTTGGAGGAAGCCTCCTTTCCTACGATCGCCTTGCCCTCGCTTGGAACACGTGGATCACGTTGCAGCCGCCTATGGGCACGATTGTCATCGTAGGCGGCGGTTCCTACGTGGATGAGGTTCAGCAGCAGGCACAGGAATACCCGGTCGACGAAGCCACCTTGCACTGGCAATGCATCAAATCGATGTCGCAATCGGCTCAGGCTTTTGCCGCGATTGTCGGCGCCGATGTTTGGAGCGGACCTGATTTAACGCAGTTGCTGGCGCTCGATGCGGATCGCTGGTCGGGCGTTATCTACGATCCTGCCGCATGGCTGTTGTCGGAAGAGCCGGACTGGGAGGGGCTTTGCCTGCCACAGACGAGTGACGTTTCGAGTGACTCGATTGCCGCGAGGATCGCTCATTGTTTGGAGGCGCACGAGTTGGTGTTGTTGAAGTCGACAGCAGCACCCGAGCCGACACGGCTGACGCATTGGGCGAGCGCTGGGTTTGTCGATCCCTGGTTTCCCAAAGCGACGGAAATGCTGCCCTGCATTCGGGCCGTCAATCTGCGAGACGATCGAGCATTTGCGACCGTCATTCAGCAGCCTACCATCCAAAAAAAATGGCCGCGTCAAAACTGACGCGGCCATCATGGATTCACGTGCAACCGAGGCGAGCGATTATTGCCACCACCACGAGTTGCTTGCCTTCGGCGAGGCTTGTTCGCGAGTGCTGGCGACTTCGGCCTTCACTTCGGTCTTGTCGGCAACTTGCCACGAGTTGATTTCGACGCCGCCCGAGGCCAGGACCACCATGCCGCGGCCCGAACCAGTCACAGCACACTTGGTCGGAACAACCTTAGGAGCGTCACCGCTCTCGAGCGTCATTTCGGTGGTCGTCAGAGTCGGCAGTTCGCAGCCGGCTTTTTCCATCAGGCCTTCTTTGCGAATCAGGGCCGCGATCACGCACAGATCCATCGCGTTGCGAAGTTCGCCGAAGACCGGGTCCTTCGCAGCAAGGGCACCATATTTTTCAGTGAGCTTTTCAGCCCAACGTTGAGCTTGCGGGCTGGCCTTGCCGGTTCGCGTCACACTACCATCGTTGTTGATGTGGTCGTCGGCGGTCATCGCTTTGACGCCCACGCCTTTGAGTTCGAATCCGAGGTGATCTTCGGTGCGCGACACGGGCTCGTAGTTGCAAGCCAACCACCAGCGAGGCATCGCGTTGTTGATCTTGCCGCTCTTCACCATGCTCAAGTAGCTGGGGATGCCAGGAACCGGAGCCTTGTCGAATTCCATCGCCAACCGCTTCATGCGATAGTCGGCGGCGACCAGCACGCGAGCGAAGTTGGTGTTCGAAGCGACCCCCGTCACGGTG
>CAZWSX010000015.1:0-181873 GCA_964636985.1 uncultured Pirellulaceae bacterium
AGACACTTAGGTCCGCTTGAGCTACCAGACGTACGTGAAGCCGGTCACAGGGCCGTGGTAGATGTTGAGCGCGCCCGAGCTGACGTGGACGGGGCCGTTGGTGAGCGAGGTCACGTCTTGGGCTTCGTTCCCGGCGGCGTTCGCCACGCCTTGGACAAAGGTCGCGGTATAACCCAGCCGCGTGGTGATGCGGTCGGTGAGCATGTAGTTGCCCATCAGTTTCAAGTCGCCGACGAGCGTGGTTCCCTTTTTCTTGCCGCCTGTCGTGGTCACCGTGGTGACGGCGTTTTCGTCGAGCAACGTGTATTGGCGATTCACGCGCGAGGCGTTGCCGAAGATCCCGGCCTTGGTTTCGAAGTCGAACCAGGCACAAGGCGTCGCCAACACTTGGTGAACCACGCCAATCTGGACACCGTAGAGTTCGTTGCGGGCCGACGTGGTCAGCGTGTTGGTGTGTCCGCCGGGCAGCGGATGATCGGTGATCGACAGGTACGTGAGGCCTTCACGAATATTGATATAGCGTCCCCCCATCAGGAACCAAGCCTGATACGGACCGCAGCAGGTGTCGAAGCGGTGGAGGAAGTTCACTTCGCCGCTTTGATAATGCGAGGCCGAGTCGAGCCGGACAAAACGGGCGCCGTCCAAGCCAGGCGTCAACGGTTGGCCGAAGTTAGTAAACGGCGAGGTCAACACACCAATGCCGCCGAAGGTATTCGCCGTGGTATGGTTCGCGTAGTCGAAGCCTTCCCAGTGGCCGTATCCGGTGTAGCTGGCTTCAACCGCCGTGCATTCGTCGAGAAAGCGCCCCAAGGTGAAGATACCCAAGGGGGCATAGGGATATTTCATATCGGTCGTGCCCAAGCGTCGTTGGCCGTTGACACCGATGCGCGCGGCGACAAATTCCGTATCGGTATCGAGCCGCATCCCGACGGCTTCGGCCCGTGCGTACCAAAGACCAGGCGTGGGTTGAAACAAAGCCATGTATCCGCCGCAGGCCCCATCGCAACCTCCGCAACCGGCGGCACCCTTGCCTGGGCCGCCGCAGCCGCAGCTTTCGCCACAGGGACGCCAGGCGAGCCATTCGCGGCACGATGGAAAACGCTTGGGCACCGTGAAGAGGCTGTACTCTTGGCAGGCACCGGGCTCGCCGCGCGGACGAGAGTACATGCCGTTCCCATAGCTCAGGCTCGATGCAAAGGGTTGCTGTGTTGCCTGAGAGTCAGGGCTGTAACGGAATGACCCCGCTTGTTTGCTGAAGGGCTGTTCGCTGGGCCAACGGTAGCGAGGGTCCCGAACGTCGTTGACTTTGGGAAAGCCGGGCGGCAGGTCGGGCTGGAACGATTGAAGGTCGTCAGCGACTCCATCGGCATTGGTATCAAGGCTTGGCGCTTGCGGCGGATCTCCGAAGGGGAGTGTTTCGGTTACCTCTTCGCCTTCGGGAGCCTGGCCGAAGTAGGCGAATTGCTCGTCTTCAACCGCAAACGCGACGGAGACGGTCACCGCCAGAGCGGCAGCCAGACCAATCAGTTGTCGGGAAGCTCGCAGGAAGTTGGCCATCGAACGCGGCTTTCGTCAAAGTGAACCGTTCGCTTGGCGAAACGCGAACACCGAGAAGCCCGGTGTAAAAACGTCGTCGCCTTGGGAAACTAACCACCCTCATATCCAGTTCGGTCGGACTTCGTTGTTACGATTGGCAATCTCGTTTCCTGCGATAAGGCCTTGTCGAATTGCCCATCTTTCGACAGCGATGCCGTGGCTGCTGGCACTGCGCCGCTGGCGTTTGGCGCCCCAATCAAGCCGCTTTCGCGGTACGATAGTCGTGACAGCACACCCTGGGAGTTGCAACGCATGTGGAGTTTGAGTGGACATTCGGCAACGCTGAAACTGAATGCCCTGTCGATTAGTGTCGACTTGCGCCGACCCGACATGGGACTCACGGTCAAACAACAAGGCGAAGAAGCCGCGCACTGGCTGGGAGTTGTTCTCGATCCGTCCAAGGAACCGGCGGCCGAGCCGGTGTTCGACGCCTATGTCCGCGGGCAGGACTTGATTGTCACCTACGCCCAAACAAGCGAGCGGACCATTCAACCGCAAATCTATTGGCGCGCCTGGTGCGGCGAGCCCGGCGAGCCGGTTGGGATCGAGACGCTCGTCTCCGCTCAAACCAGCTTGCTGGCAAGCCGGCCCGAACTTCAGATTGTGACGCGACTGGGACAGGTCGACGAGGTTGTGGCACTGGCGCCGCACGACGATGGCGAAGCCGCGTCGTTGCAGGGAGACATCAAGACGACCGAGCCGTTGCTGCTGGTGCGCGGGGCTCTTCCCCATCAAAGCCTGGCGCTGATGGCGAACCCCAGCGACCTGGTCAGTTTCGCGCTCTCCACTTCCGGCAAACACACCACGCTGGCCGCACAGTTGTTTCCCGATTCACTCGAAAAAGGAGTCATCCGCCGCGGACGAGCGGGCCTCTTTCTTGTCGATCGCGGTGACGATGCCAGCGCCGCGCGCGCGGCTTTCGAGCGATTCCTGTCGCGGCCCCTGCCTTTGACGGCCTAATTCTTGGCGACCCCTCTAGCTATACTCAAAGATTACCGCCGTCGGGCTAAGGGTTCGTGACGGCCCGGCAATTGATTTACGCAGGTGCAGCGATGTTGAATTCTCGTTCCAAATGGGCTGTGACGACCGCGATGCTGCTGTCGCTGGGGTTAGGGGTCTGGGTTGCGGCTCAAGAAAAGGAAAAAGGAAAAGCCGAAAAGGCCCCGACCGAAGAAGAAAAAAAGGCCGCCATCCAGGACACCAGTTACGTCATTGGTTTCCAAGTGGGCATGCAGGAAGGACAAAAAGGCTTCCCAAAAGATCTCATCGACTTCGACGCATTTGTTGAAGGCATGAAGGCCGCTCTTAAGTCAGAACAAGGACGAGTCACAACCGAGCGATATGCCGAAGCATCTAAGATCTTCAATGCACTCGTGGACGAGCGACACAAGAAACAGGCCGAAGCCAATGCCAAAATCGCCGACGAGTTTCTCGCCAAAAACGGCAAGGCGAAGGGGGTGCAAACGATGGGCGAAGGCCGTTTGCAGTACGTGGTCGTGGAAAAAGGGAAAGGAACCAAACAACCCAAAAGCAGCGACTGGGTCAGGGTCCATTACGAAGTGCGCGTAGTCGAACAAGGAAAGGACACTAAAGACTACAAGGTCATTGAGAGTTCCAAAATCGCAGGCAAGCCCGCCGATATGCCCATCGGTAACCTGATTGAAGGGTGGAAACAGGCAATGAGCCAAATGAAGGAAGGCGCCAAGTGGAATCTGTGGGTTCCACCCGAGTTAGCTTACGACGAAGAGGGGCGAGGACTGATGATTCCCCCCAATGCCGTGCTCTATTTCGAGGTCGAGTTGATTAAGATCCTCAGCAAAGAGGAACGCGACGCTGCGATCAACGAGCGCGAACAGCGAAAAGCCGACGAGCAGGCCGTCCAAGAAAACGAGTAGATTACCGAGGCAGCACTGAAGCGCGCTCCGGATACTTTCCCTGATGAGTAAGACTCCAGCAGTCAAATATCTAGTGTTCGATTGCGAGAGCGTGGCCGATGCCGCGCTCGTCGCAAAGCTTCGCTACGCCGAGGAGCCCGATCTGGCGCCGACCCAAGCCGTCCGCCGCTACCGCGACGAGCTCCTGGCAAAATTTGAAACCGACTTCATCCCCTACACGTACCAGGTGCCGATTTCGGTAGTCGTCGCCAAAGTCGATGAGTCGTTTCGACTGATCGACGTCGTCGCCCTGGATGACCCGAAGTTTCGCCCGCACCGGATTGTTCAACAATTCTGGAAAGGCTGGGAGCATTACAAGCGGCCGACGCTGGTCAGCTTCAACGGCCGCACGTTCGACCTTCCGCTCCTGGAGTTGGCGGCATTTCGCTACGGCATCGCTTTGCCGGGCTGGTTCAGCCTGACGGCGAGAACGTACGAGCAGCCTCGCAACCGCTACAACATCGAGGCGCACTTCGATTTGCACGACCTGCTGACCAACTTTGGCGCCGCTCGCTTCAACGGCGGCCTCAACCTGGCGGCCAATTTGCTCGGCAAGCCCGGCAAGATGGACGTCAAAGGAGACATGGTGCAAGACCTGCACGATGCCGGCGAGCTCGCGCAAATCAACGACTACTGCCGATGCGACGTCTTGGACACCTACTTCGTCTTTTTGCGCTCGTGCGTTTTGATCGGCAAGCTGTCGCTCGACGACGAACAAAAACTCGTCGGCACCGCGCGCGAGTGGCTCGAAGCCCGCGCCAAAGAGACGCCTATCTACGCCGCGTACCTGGAACGCTGGGGCAGCTGGCAAAACCCCTGGCAGGGCGAAGACTAGTGCGTGGCACTGGCGTCCTAAAGACGCCAGTGGGAACTGCAGGCACAGTCTCTTAGAAAATCACGCCGTCGAGCGTTTGCGTTTGGCCTTCGTCTTGGCAACGGCGCGAACGTAGCTCATCGCGTGGCGAATCTTGCCCGCCTCGCGGATCGCACCGCATTTTTTCAAGCAGTACGCCAACCGCTGGGCGACCCATCGCGGCTCGTCGATCGCTTCGGCGATTTGCGCCGTCGTGAAGGGCTCGGCCAATTTCGCCGGGATGAGCGCCAGCAAATCGCCGGAGGTTTGAAATCGCCGCACGTCGACAACCTCGACCAGGCATTGGTCGAGCATGATGTAGTCTTTGCGGCGCCACCGCCGGCGCCGCGGCGGCATCGGGATGCGATGTTCTTCCACCTCGACCAGCGGAACTTCGAGCACCAGTCGCGGGTGAGGAAAGACGCGCGTGAAATAGACAAGCTCGTGCACCAGATCGACGATTCCCGAGCGCTTGGGGCTTTGCCGGCGCGAGACCAGCGGGCCCCCTTTCTCCTCGTACTTGAGGAGCGTCTTCCGCGCGACGATGGGCTTCACGACCCGCACGCGATGCTTTTTGAGCAAGTCGGCGATCTTGTCGCGGATCACCAGCAGCTTGCCGTGCTGAATTTCGACGAGTTCGTCCCCATCGACGGCATCGATGCGATAACGCCCCAGCCGGACTTCATGCTCGGCCGCCGACGACGTAAGCCGGGCCTTGAGCTGTTTGTGAAGCGAGGTTTCCATACCACGTGCTTTCTGACCTTGAAACGGCCGAAAGCATAGCAAGCGTCGGCCTCGGGGTGAATGCGAACTTTTTGAAGGCCGGCGATCCGAAGCGGACTTCAAATCCCCCCTGCCCCGCGAACCCTACCGTGTCTATTCTTGAAGGCTGGCATTCTGCCCCACCCAAACGCCCTCGTAGCTCAGTTGGATAGAGCAACGGATTTCTAATCCGTCGGTCGCAGGTTCGAATCCTGCCGGGGGTACTGAAATAGACGGCTGATCGACAACGGTCAGCCGTCGATCGCACGTGAAAAGCCGCCAACGCGGGTGACGACCGTGATCAATTGACTCAATAAGCGGACGACGCCCGCGAAGCCCTCAAGGATGCCATTGCGGGCGATCGCGCGGAAATCTTGAAACTGTGGAACGAAACGCGGCGGGCTGATTCTGATATGCCCAGGCCAGTGTTCACTGCCGGCAGCCGAATAGGCCGCGATCCAAGTAGAGTCTCGGCACCCTACGACCACGGACCGCGCCGGACACGTCGACCGGACAAAGGAACCACGGGCGTTCCCCGCCGAATCGGCAGGGCGTGATCGTGATCGGAATCCGCAACTCGACCGTTTTGTCGGCGTGCTGGTATCGCAGAATCAGCAGCTTGCCGGCGTCGACCACCTCTAGTTGGATTTCGAAACCGTCTCGACAGCGCACCGTCCGGATTCGCCCAGGGGGGAAAAAGCGACTCACGACATAGTCGACTCTCAGAACGATACAGGCGGTGATAAGTGTTTTGGGAATGATCCGCCCCCTAAAACCGTAAAGTTGCCGAAATCACTTGTGGGTTTTTCGATATTGCCAATAAAGCGCGAGCGGACCCCTGACGGTCCCACGATCGTTCTCGAAAACTGCAGTCACCCCCCGCGCGGCACCCCGAGAATTCTACAGTTGGGCAAGCGCTCTCCCAGCGCCTTAGCGCCGGCGGTCGTCGCACGAGAACGATACAGGTTGATCGCACGCAGATTTGTAAGTTGTGCCAAGTGAGCAAGTCCGGCATCTGTGACATCAGTCTCCACAAGGTTAATTCTTTGGAGTCCAGACCATCCCTCAAGGTGCCTGAGACCTTCGTCCGTCACTCGTGTGTTGCTAAGGTCCACATAGTACAACTTTTTCAAACTCGCGAGTCCCACAAGTCCGGCATCAGTGACTTGGGTTCCACGGATGTCGAGCGCCATCAACTGCGTCAAATTGCTTACGTGCTTCAGCCCAGCATCCGTGACTTGCGATCCTTGGAGGTCCAGTATTTTCAACTGCTCCAACTGCCGCGCTTCCGCAATGTCCGAGGCGGTCACCGTCTCGCCTCTAAGTCCCAGTAAGACCACGTCGCAAAAGAAATCCTTGCCCAGTGTCGTAAAAACCAAGTTCTTGGAAGCAATGTCCTGTAAGTATTGGGCAAAAGAGGCTTTCTCAACCAACTCGCTCTGTCGCCGCGCTCGCTCCATTTCGCTGGAAAGCCAACCGCATGGGATAGCACTTACGGGGATGACTAGCAGCAAGGCAAATAGGCTGAATTGTGCTTTCCATTTACTAAGCCAGTTACCCAGCAACCATAGCGCGAGCATTAACATAGCGGTTGATGTGACAGCAACGGTAATAAGAACCGTATACCCCTTTCGCTCATTGAACCAGAACCAGTGGTAGTGAGCCGAGAGAAAGAGAATGCCCTGCATCACCAGCACGGCAAAAAGAAACTTGGCCGGCGTGGGCGCGTACCAGCGCGGCTTGGTGGGCTTCGGGGCGTCAGCGAGAGGCGTTGTAGCCATCCGTTTCAGTTTACCGCCCAAGGCGCAAAACTACCCGTTTTCAAATTCGTTTTCCTGATCCGCATCAATATCGCGAGTGACCCAGGCAAGGCAATCACAGCCTACGGCAACGCAAGTTCCTGCTTCCCAACGGCCGGTATTTCTTTGGCCCAGTTGCCGCGGTAGGTCATGTTGCGGACGCCGGCCGCGGTGGCGTCGCTGTAGCGGAACAAGCCGAAGTGGCGTTGGTCTTCTGGCTTTAACTTGTGCTGGCCAATCGTTTCGCCGGCCAGGCTGATCGTCACGGTGTCGCCGGCGAGGGAAATCTTGACGCGATTCCAATCGCCGTTGGCCAAATTGAACTTCTTCGATGCGCCCGACAGAGGCGACTCGTTGTCGGGCGTGAGGCCGTTTCGCTCGAAAGCGCCATCGGTAAGTTGATGCAGACGAACGCCCTCCTCGTTCAGCAGGAAAGCGGATCGGCCGATCGCGGGATGGACCAGCGTCTTGCCTGGCTCGTAGTAAAACTCGTATTCAATCTCGCCGTCTTCCAAAAGGGGGCGATGGTAGGCGAGCAGGCTTTCGCGGTTGCTGTTCGGCGCCGACTCGAACTGTTTGCCGATGATCTCGTTATTGTCTTTGAACCAGTTGGCGGTTTTGTTGTCTTCGAGCGTCTCACCGTAAAAGTCGGCGCGCCAGGACGAGAGGCTCGGCGCGTCGGAGAGATTTAAGACCTCGGGGACCGTCGGCGTTCCCACAATACGAACGTTCTCGATGCCCCCTTCCGCCTGCGGGCTCGCCGATTGGATCGCCAGCCAGGGGTCTGACATCGGGCTCAAACGCTGCGAGAAAATCTTGATATCGCCCACCACGACGCTGTACTCGCCATCTTTCACGATGAGCTTGCAATCGACCTTGTCGCCCCAATTGGGAACCTTTTCCGTCAGCGGCGTTTGCACGCCTGCTCGAGCAAGGGGGAACCGCCAGGTCGACATGCCATCCGGCTCAAGATCCATCGCCAAGGCGTCGTACATCATGCGGATCTGCTGTCCTTTGGATGTGGTGCGGCGGAAGTGAACTTCAAAATTGCCTTGCAACGGCGAGCGGAAATACAAGGAGTCGGCGCCATGGCCGTTGTGGAAACCCGCTCGACCTTTTTCGAAGCTCCAGAGCGGCAGCGAGAATTGTTTTCCGTCCGACTCAGCGGTCGGAAAGCTCGCCTGCGACCACTGGGTAAGTCCTTTCGGCGGCTGGAAACTCAACTCGGCAGACGAGGTGCTCAGCCATCGCGCATGCGCCTGCAACGCCCGAACTCGCTTTTCCCATTCGGGCGACTGGGCATTGTTTTGCTGCTGTTCCACCAGCAGTCCAGCAATCGCCAGCGCCTGGCGGCGGAGCGCCGGCCGCGACAGCGCGGCATCGGCGACGACAAACTCGGGGTACCGTAGGTATTCCGGCGTATAGGGATCGAGAGTCTTGAGTCCCTCTTCCATCAGCTTCAAGTAAGCCGTCGCCGTTTTGTCGTCGGCCTTGGCGATCGCGATCAGCGTCCGCAGCGCCAGCACGTCGCGATCGCTTTCGTTGGCTTTCGCCGCGCCTTCCTTGATGGCTGCGTCCAATAAGTCGAGCCGCGTCAGTTCCGCGGCCGCGCGAACGAGTTCGAGCGCGGGAACGGCCAATTGCGTCGGCGTAAATCCGCACTGAAGTCGGAACGTGGCATGGTCGTCGGCAGGCAGCACCCACCCGGCCAGCATTTGATACCGGGCTTCGGGCGACAGCGACGAGGCTTTCTGCCACACGTCGTAGGCGTCCTCGACAAGCTCTTCTTCGCGAACCAAGGCGTGCCGCGCTTTTCGCAGCTGCGGCGACTCGTCGGACGATGCGAGAGCCGTTAAGTTGTCGAAATCCGCGGCCGTAAGTTTCTCTGGCCAGTCGCCTGTTAGCACCAGGTTCCGCACCTGCGCCGCGTTGCGGTCTTTGTGATGAAACAGGCCGAAGAACGACGAATTGGCGGGTTCCATCGTTCGCTCGTAGACCAATTCGCCGTTTAGCGTCAAGCGAGCGACGTCCCCCTCGAGCGACAGTTGCACATCATTCCATGCGTTCGGCTTGAGCGGAAGTTCCTTGGGGCCGCGGCGATTTTGCGGTTCGTCGATCACGTTCTTCGGCGCCGATCCGTTCAACTGCTGCGCGTAGACGGTGGTAGCCCACCGCAACTCGACGCCTGCCGGCTCGAGCACGAAGGCAAATTTCCCCAGCGCGGGATGAATGCTTACCTTGCTGGAGCCAGTACCAGCGCCGGCCCCTGCGAAGAACTGGTAGCGAACTGCGTCTCCGGAAAGGAGGGGACGGTGATAGTAAAGATGGGACGTGCCCCCCTTGGCGGTATCGACCACCCCCGACAAGACACCCTCTTTCGCGTACCACTGCAGCGGGCGCGCGTCTTCTTCCCGCTCGTAACGTTGTTGCGATTGAATCGGGAGTGCCGGCTCGCGGGCCGTAAGCCGCGACGGCATCTTGGCCGAGTCGGAGGAGATCCAGCCTTCCATACGATCGCCATGGATCAGTTCGACCTGGCGGGGAATCTCGGGAGTTCCCGTAAATTTCAGCTTTCGAAAATCGGTGCGGCGCTCGTTGAGCGAAACCAAATGGAGCCACGGACTGGTGCCGCTAGGTTCCGTTTCTTCGTAGACCAGGTGGTCGTTGCTGTAAAACCGAATCGATTGCGGCGAGACCTTCACGGAGTAGCGATTCCAGTTATTCATCGATTCGACGGTGGCGCCGCGAGTCACCGTTTCGTGTTGCGAGACAGGAAAGATCTGGACATTGCTGAACCACATCTGCGGGGTGCTGATTAACCCGCCGTAGGCGATTTCTCCCTGCGACAAATCGTAAGTGTGGGTCTCGAACGAGAACTCGAACGTCCCTTTGAGCGGATACTTGAAGTAGAGGTGGTCGTACGAACTGCCCGTGATGTGCGTGATGTGGCCGCCGTGCGCCGTCCACCACATGGGAATTCCTCCCACACCCACCACGAACTCCGCCGGCGTTTGGGGAACCCAATAACGAAGTCCCGGCGAGAGCGCGCTAAGGCGATCTTTGGCGTTGAGTTCACGCAACGCATCAACCGCGACCAGGCGAGAAGCATGCGGAACGGCTTGATACAGCGACCGCCGCTCCTGCAAGACGACGCGCGCCAGTTTTTGCCCTTGCTCGCGTCCCTTGTCACTCTGCATGGCAGCATAGGTCACGATAGCGTCGTCGCCCATGATTTCGATTCGCGAATAACGATCGACACCGCTGGCGAGCGGGCTTGTGGAGAGGCCTTTCACCCGCTCTCGCGTGGCGTTTACAAACGCCTGCACTTTTGCGGCCGCGGTGGGGTCGTCGGCTGCGAGAGCCGTCATCGCGGCCAGAGCCGGTGCGTGAACCAGTTTTTCCTGCACGGCCGCGTCGGCCGCGGATTGCAACTCGCTCAGCTTTCCTGCTTGTTTCGCGGCATCCACCAACATGGCGAAATTGCTGACCAGAATTTCCGCTGGCCGAGTGGAGCCCGAATCGGATTTCAACAGCTCAAGGGGTCGCTGGCCCGAAGAGAACGAAATGACAAATCGGAGCGTCCGTCTTTTTTCCGTGGGCAGCGTCCAATCGCGCAGCAATGTATAGCGCTCGTCAGCGGGCAGCGCGCTTACTTGCTCCGCGACGTGCCACATCGGAATCTCCATCGGCTGATCACCGTATTCTTTGGGAATCGGCAGATCGGCCAGGCGACCTAGGAAATCGAGAGTCAGCCCGATGTCGCGCGCCGGCGCTACCATCGTGACGATGTTGCTCAGGTCGTACCGCTGTTGATAAGTTCCGTAATCCGCGCCGCCGCCATAACTGGCGTACTGCGGCAATCGTTGTTGCAGCCGCGCGTCGTAGAGGGCCTTCAATTCGGGAAGCATTTTCTTGTCGATGTAATACTTCGACAGCAAGTCGACCGTTCCATCGACGCTCATGCGAGCCGCCGGGGTTCCCTTGATTACCGCCTGCATCAGCGGCAAGGCCGCTTCTTGTAGTTCGGGGACAGTAAATGCGAGCGCGGCCGGGTGTGCAGCGGTCGCCACCATATCGGCCCGTTGTTGCGCAGCGATGGTTTCCGTGATGGCGGTGAGCGGCGCGGCGACTTGATCGTAGCTCTTTGCTTCCACGGCCAGCAGCGCGGTGAGGACTTTGCTCGCAAAAGCTCCCGCGGGCCGGCCGGCACGAGCAGCGATGCGTTGCCGCAGGTCGTCCTCTTGGTGCGCAGCGACGGACCACCGAGCCAGTTCTCGCCCTAAGCTGCGGGGGTCCGACCAGTCGGCAAGCGGCTCCTCATAGAGAAAGATTTCCTCAGGGCGTGCCGGCGGGAACACGATCGTGGTCAGGACTTCGTACATTTCCTGCGGCGGGAACGACTTGTCGCGCCAGGCGGCCGAGAGTCGCGACAGCTCCGTGGTGACCGCGCGAGCGATCTCACTATTTTCTTGGGGAGCGTCTGCGCGAACCGCGATTCTTTGGATCGCGCTGCGATCGGTAGTGGGATTCGCATCGGTGACGGGTAAACCGCCTGCGAGCGATTCTCGGATCCCCTTGAGTGCCAAATCGCCGAAGCCTTGTTGGACCGCCAGATACGAAACAGACGCGGCAAGCCTGAATTGCGATAGCGTGCTAGGGGCGATGTTGCTTGATGGCGATTTGCCCGTGCCAGGATTGTTGGGGGCCGCATTATTAGGGACCGCGTTATTGGGGACAGTAGCATTGTTCGGAACAGCAGGCACTTTGCCCGGTGGTAAAGGCGTTGCATCGGCCTTCTTCATCTGCGGACGGGTCAAGGCGATGGCGAGGATCGCGTCCAGTTGCTCCTTGACGGAGTCCTTGTTGCCCGATTTCAAGGCGCTGCGCAAGCGTTCGCTGAGCAGGGCCACACGGTACTGCGTATCGACCTGCCTTTTGGCCGCTTCCAGGGCCCGAGCGAAGTAGAACTCGCCTTCTGCTTTGAAGGCTTCGCTTGCCTGGCATTCGCTCGCGACGATCCCAAGAGCGACCTGCTTGAGGGCTTCTTCGCGCTGCCGCGAGTTTGCCCGCTGAGAGCCTTGCAGTTCCTCCAGCGGCGAGCGATCGACAAGTGCCCTCAATGCGGCCAGGCTTGCTTTGGCTTGTTCGGCATCGCCGCCGCGCAAGGCCAAGAGCGCGGCCAAGACGTGCACGTTGAGATCGGCAGGATATTTTTCGGCCAGGTTGCGAACCTCGGCGACGACGACTTGCATTCCCTCCGCCGAAAACGATTTCGAGGCGAGCGTGGCAAACAGCTGGCTATCCATCTTGGGAAGGCCGTCGGTCTCGGGTTGCACGCCGACCATCAGGTCGAGGACTGCCTTACCCGGCACTTCGGTCGCCGCGAGAACCGCGCGGGCCAATTCCGCTGGCTGCTTGCCGGTCAACTCCTTCGTAACGCGATTCAATCCGGTGCGGGCCTCGCGCCGAACGTATTCGACGTTGCCCGCGTACGGCCCCAGCGCCGTTGAATTGAAATTGGAGTTGGTGAGGATGTCTCGATAGAGTCGCAGTGCATCCCCCGGGGCCTGCATTTGTTCGTACTGCTGGGCCAACCCCGCAAGATTTTGGACTCGCTGGTACGCGCGGTAGCTGGGGTCGTTGTCGGAGTCCTCGGGGATTTTCTCCGCTTTGACCATCAATTTCTTGGCGTCCTCATATCGCTTGGCCTCAGCGTACATTTTGAGAAGGCGCGGGCCAGGCGAATACTGAAAGCCGTTTCGCCGCGCAATATCGCTCCCCGCTTCCAAGGCCCCTTCGTAGAGCCGTTGCGCGAGGTCACGCGTCTCGCCGACCGCCTCGAGTTCCAAGCCCACCAGCCAACGGGCTTCCATCGGGAAGTCGGCAGCCGTTTTGGCTTTCATCACCTCTTCGAAAACAGGACGGGCAGCATCCAAATTTCCGAGGCGAACATCCACTACCGCCAGGATCACGGGCCCGGCTTTCCAGGTGGGCTGAGCCTCCACGGCTTTGACCAGCTCTTCACGCAGCTTGGGCAGGTCGTTCTTCTTGACGGCCGTCTTTATGACGCGTCCAAAAACCGAGTAGGCTGTGCCGTCGTTGCTGTACGAGTTGATCTGGCTCAAGCCCATCCAGCGATCGTTCACAGCCTCCGACGGCCTGGGAACCAAAACTTGCTTGCCAAATTCGTAGAATTCCGGGAGTTCCCAAACGTCGTCGTTGTAAAAGTTGGAAAGCATGTATTGTCGGCGCTCCGGAAAGGCGTCCATCGCCTTCTTAAGGAGTGCCAAGGCCACGGGCCGCTGGTCCGGGGTCCGCATAAGAGAATTGACGAAATCGATCACATAGTAGTACTGGCCTATTTGCTTGAGATCGATTTCCTGCATCAGCCGCGTCAGTTCAGCTTCCTTCTTGGCTTGCCGGAAAACTTGCGGGATTTGATAGAAATCGTTGCTTAAAAGACGCGGCTGTTGCTTCAGAACAACGAGATACTGATCGCACGCTTCGCTGGGCTTACCGGCGGCTTGCAGCTTTTGTGCGTAGCGGTAGCGCGCGTTCACGTCGTCGGCCTTCTGCTCGACCAGGCGAGCTTCCAGCGCCAGCGATTTGTCCCGTTCGCCGGCGGCATCGTAGTATTCCGAGAGCGTGGCGGCCAACTGCGCCGACTGGGGCGAGCGCTTCAATTGCTCTTCGGTGGTCGCGATCATCTCCTTAAGTTTTCCGGCCGCCGCCATCACCCTTAAGGCTGCCACGCGTGCTCCGGCGTCGCTGCCGGATGATACATAGCGGCTGGTCGGCGTGAGCTGAGGACGAGAACGGCGAAGAATCTGATGCGCGATTTGCGCGGCCATGTCGTTTTTGCCATCGGCCTGATGGGCACTCATGAGAGTGACCATCGTCGCTAACTGCCGCCCTGCCTGTCTTTGAGCCCGCGACAAGACTGCTTCGGACTGCTCGTTCATCCCCAAGCGGCGCATTTGACTGGCGAGCTGGATCTGCGTATCGGCATCCAGCCGTAAACCAAATAGTCGCTCGGCCGCCTGCATCGCCCGGGCATGTTCACCTAAGCGGACGGCCAGATTCATGGCCATTGTTTCCCGTTCGCGCATCGCGTCCTGATCGAGAGGCGCAATGGAATCGACCATTCGCAGCGCTTCGTCGAAGTTCTGCATTTCCGAGTGCAACCGCGCGACGTCAATCCGCATCTGCCAGTCCTGCGGCACTAACTCCGCCGCGGCGGCCAGCTCGGTCAAGGCGACTTCTTTGTAGTCGGTCCAGGAGTGAACGTAAGCCACTGCAAGCTGGTCATAGATCTTGTCGCCAGCGGCCGATTTTTCGAGCCGCTCCTTCAAGTGTTTTTGCAGATCGCTGACCACGTCGTTTCGCAGCGCGATTTCGTAAGCGTTGCGCAGCAACTGAATGGCGGCAATATCGTAGTACTCGTTCGGGACGGGAAACGTCACCGGCGAATTGGTGCGACCGTTCTTGCCGTAGTAAATAGTGAGATAGTTGCGCGACGCCGTGGTTCGCTTGGGGCGACCTGCCGACTTGCGCCGCTCCACCAACGAGCGTGCCGCGTTGTAATCGAGGTAGGCATCGAGCAGCCCCGTGACTTCGGCATCCTTCTTTTCCGCTCCTTTGACACCCATCAATTGCGCTAAGGCACTTGCGACGTTGTAATTACCTTGCGCGGGCGGCTTGGCTGCTTGCAGGGTGGCGCGTGACCACTTCTCGAAGAGCGATCGCGTTCCGGCGAGGTCCTCCCGGCCGGCGACAAGCGAGATTGCCGGCGCCAGTTGATCGGGAGTCGATACTTGCGCCAGAAAGTCCTGAAGAATCTTCTCCTCTTCCTCTTTTCTTCCAGCGCGCCGGAGCTCGGTCATGATCGTCGACGCAAGGCTGAGGGTCATGGCGGGCTGCGTAGGATTCAGCACGCGGCTCCGGGCAACGATCGCTCGAAAGCTGGTCAGAGCCAAATCCAAATCGGCGGCGGGAAGCGGCGGCAGCGTGTCACCTGCCGATCCGGAACTGCTGCGAACTTGAGGCCGGCTGAGCAGCGACTGAAACAGTAGATACTGGCCGGGCATGTCGCCCTGCGCTGCCAGATTCTTCGCGGCTGCAATCACTCGCGGGTCAGCGCCGGTGGATGACGATTCGGGGGTCTGCACTGCGACGGCGTAGATCGCATCCCAAATGTACCGCGGGGTCGCCTTTGGATCCTCGATCGCCTTTTGGTACGCCGCGAGGAATTCATCTTTTTTCTTGGCCTCTTGGGCGAATCGATAAAGCCAGGCAATCGCTGCAAAGCGAGCCTGACCGTAGCTAAAGGGGGACCAACTTGTCGCTTGACGCTGGCCGTAGTACTGTTCCTCCGACAATAGGCCGGCCGCAACGCGGATGTTCGTCGCGTAGGCCATCCGCTGCGAGTCGAAATCGGCCCGCACCGCTGCCGGCGGCGTCTTGCTGCGCGCGGCCTTGGCCAAACGATTTTTTTCCGCCACGCACCAATCGTTATCCTCGTTCGGCAAATCCAAAATGGCGAGGAACCGCGCCGCCGCCCCTTCCGGATTTGCCTTCGCTAAAGCGACGCCTTCCCGATAAAGCAGTTCCCAGTTCTTGGGCTCTTCGCGACGCTTCGCCTCGAGGATCAAAAGCGCGGTCTCATGCTGACCGCTTGCGAGCATGGAGTCGATGTTTCTCAGCAGCTTCTCGGGGTCTTCCTCCTTGGCGGTTAGTCGCACCATGATGGCAGCACTTTGCTGCGCCGCGCCCGATTGAGCCAAAAGCGTCGCGAGCGGATACTCCGTCTCCGGTCCGGGGGCGATCCGCGCCAGTTGCTCCTGGTATTTAATGGCGCTGGTCAAGTCGCCTTCGGTTGACGAAAGCTTCGACAATTGCGAGAGCAGTTGCGTGTCGCGGCTGTTGTCGCCGACAAGGCTTTCGAGTTCCTGACGGGCCATTCCGAAGTCCGACGAAGAACTGTAGGCCTGCGCGATGCAGATGGTCGACTCGCGTTTGTCCTCCGCGTCGCGGCGCATCCGCTCGAGACGTTCGAGCAATTTGTCCAAGTGATTGGTCTGCGAATAAAGGTCGGTCAGTTTTTGGACCTGCGCAAGGCGATCGTCCAACCCTGGAGACTTGTCGAAGGCCTGCCAATAAAGCTCGATGGCTTCGTCCGTTCGATATTGCCCGGCGAGCGCTTCGGCTAAAACGAGAATCAACTTCGGATCGTTCGGGCTAACCCGCATGGCGCGTCGCAACGACTGCAAACCTTCGTCCGGCTGCCCCAGGCGAAAACAAAGGTTGGCGTAGAACTCGTAGTTTTCCGTATTGCCAGGCGCCGAGGCGATCAACTCCTTGCCAGCCTTGAGGGCCTCTTCGGTCCGGCCGAGCTGCGTTTCGAGCTGGGCCACGTATTTGAGGTAGTCCGAGCGGCCGCGGCGATCGACCAGCGCCAGCTTGCGGTTGAGATCCGCTGCCGCCTGGAGATCGCCCGCGTTTTCGTAGATTCGCGCTGCGCTGGCCAAGGCGGGAATGTCTTGCGGAGCCAACTTGAGCGATGCATCAATGGCCCGGGTAGCATCAGGATACTGACGCAATGCTTCGTAGTAGCGGGCCAGCAGAAAGAGCTGCTTAGCCGATGGCTTTGAATCAGCGAGTTGCGAGGCAAGGTCCTGTGCCCGCTTCAAAAGCGAATCTTCCAGTTGATAGACCTTCAACTGCGCTGCCAGCGCCGCTTCCGACTCTTCGGCATTTTGCGAAAGCTTTTCGCATTTCGCGAGCGCTGCCAGGGCATCGTCATACTGTTCCGATTTGGTGAGAAGATCGGCGGCCTTGAGATGGAGCGAAAAGTCCTTGGGATCGAGTTCGCAAGCCGCCTGGATTTCGGGAATCGCTTGCGCAAGGTAGCCAAACGAGGCCAGCACCTCGGCCAATCGCGACAAGCTGGTCGCGCTGCGTTTGGGACCTTCGACCGACTTTCGCCACGTTGCTTGAGCCTCGTCCGTGCGTTTTAGCTGGTGGTAGTACTCACCAAGGTACTCTAGATACTGAGCCTGATCGGGAGCCAACTCGACTGCCTTCTGATACAGATCGAGGGCCGGCTGCACCATCTCGGCGTGACGGAAAAGGTCGGCAACTTGCGTCGCGATCAGCGGGTCCTTGGGCCGCGCAGCCAGCAGGCGGCGCCAGACCACTTCCGCTTTTTTGAGTCGTTCCTCCTTCGACAGCGTCGTATCGCGGAGGATCATTTTCCCCCACTCGCGAAGCGTATCGGGGTTGTTCGGCTCGGCCTTATCGAGCACTTCGTACTGCGCCAACGCATCGGAATAGCGTTGATCCTCCACCAGCTGTTGAATAAACGAAAGCCGTAATTCCTTGCGCGATGGAGCCAGCTTGAGCGCCTTGTCGAGCCACGTCTGGGCCTCGGGAACGCGAGCCTGCCGGGCGAGCAAGCGTGCCAAGCGGGCCATCGCATCGACGTCTTCGGGATTCTTTTGCAGCCAGGCCTCGTAGTAAGTCGCCAGGCCGCTTTGATCGTCGGTTCGCAGATAGACTTCCTCGATCTTGCGGCGAACCTCGCGATGAAGCCAACTCGTCGGGTTCAGCGTCGCAAGCAGTTTCTCCATGTCCGCAATCGCTTCCTGCGAACGATTTAACCTCACCTTGATCTCGGCCGCTTCGATTCGATAGACCGACTTGCGATAGTCGTCCTTCGTGAGTTTGACCAGCGCCTCGTATCGCGGCAGTGCCTGCGCGTGCTGGCCGTCTTCCACGAGGGACGCCGCGATCTGTTCCTGCACCCGAGTGTCGCCTGGGAAAAGCTTTTCGAGTCGCGCCCATACGTCGAGCGCTTCCTTGCTTCGCTGCGCTCGTTGGTGAACGCGTCCTAGTGCCTGAAAGATTTCCAGCAAATCGTTCTGAGCGGGCTTGCGGGTGATGGCTTCTTCGAAGGCGGCCACGGCCCGGTCAGGCTGACCGACCAGCACCAGCGATTGCCCCAAGTAATAGGAAGGCATCGCATCCTTGGGCGAAGCGGCAGCTGCCTTGGTGAATGCTTCAACTGCGGCGGCATCGCGGCCGCGCTGCGATTCGATGAGGCCTAAAATCATCCAGGCCGTTCCATCCTTGGCATCTTTGGCCTTCTCTTGATAGCGGCCAACTAATTGATCGAGCGTTCCCGACTCGACATGGAAGCCGTAGATCTTGTCGAGCGCCGTCCCACGGCGCGGGTTCTTTTCAAGAACTGTGAAGAACCTTTCAACGACCTTCTGCTGGCGGGCTAGTTCTTCATCGGGGGCAGCATCCTGAGCTACCGATAAACACGGTGTAATGATCCACAATGCCGCGAACAAGAATGTTGCGACGCGCGCAGTCGACACCGATGGCCAGGTGAACATGTTCCCCTCCTGCCGGTAGACAAACGGTTCAGACCCTTCAGATATGGGGACTGATTCTAGGTCGCCTGCGACGGCAGAGTCAATCAAGTACCGCCGTTGGATTGCGGCATCACTGGCAGAATTATGTGGAAATGCGTCCGGCGAATTGCTACCGTACAAGTCCACACCAACCAGAACATCATAGTGAATCCCATTTTAATTCTCTTCGAGATCCTGGCATGAGCGGCACCGAAGCTTCTGAACAAATGCGCGAGGCGCTCGACCGTTTCCGTGCCGATATGCTCCAACTGCGGCAGGAAGTCAGTAAGGTCATCGTGGGACAGATCGATATTCTCGATGATACGCTCATGGCTTTGATCGCCGGCGGGCACGTGCTGCTCGAAGGCGTGCCCGGCCTGGGCAAGACGCTGCTCGTACGAACGCTCTCGGAGGCACTCCATCTCAAGTTTCAGCGAATTCAGTTCACGCCCGACCTGATGCCGGCCGACTTGATCGGCACCAACGTCGTGCTCGAAACGCCCGATGGCGGGAAACGTTTCGAGTTCCAAAAGGGTCCTATCTTCGGGAACGTCCTGCTCGCGGACGAAATCAACCGCGCCACTCCCAAGACGCAGTCCGCATTGCTCGAGGCGATGCAAGAACATTCGGTCACCGTCGCCGGGATTACCCATCGATTGACGGAACCCTTCTTCGTCTTGGCGACGCAGAACCCCTTGGAGATGGAGGGGACTTATCCGTTGCCCGAAGCGCAGCTCGATCGCTTCTTTTGCAAATTGATCGTCAAGTTTCCCAACACCTCGGAAATGGAGACGATCCTCGATCGAACCACAGAGAAGGCCAAACCCAAGGCCGAGCCAGTCCTCACCGGCGAACGAGTAATGGAGATGTCGCAACTCGTGCGCGAGATTCCGATTGCCAACGAAATCCGCCGCTATGGAATCTCACTGATCATGGCGACGCATCCCGATCACGAGCTTGCCGCCGACATTACCAAGAAATATGTCCGCTACGGCTCCAGTCCGCGCGGCGCCCAGGCGCTGATTCTTGGTGCGAAGATCAAGGCCATTCTCGACCATCGCTACCATGTTTCCAAAGAAGACCTCAGGGCAGTTGCACCTTGCGTGCTGCGGCACCGATTGATTTTGAATTTCGAAGGCCAGGCCGAAGGAGTTTCTACGGACGACGTAGTCGGGCAAATCGTCAAGTCCGTGAAAGAACCAGCAATGGCGGCGTAGCAGGGTATGCCACTTTTCGATTCCAATTTTCTGAAGCAACTCGAATACCTGTCGCTGGTATCGCGGCGGGTATTTCGTGGCTCGTTGCTTGCCCAGCGACGGGCTAAGCAATTCGGCAGTGGGATCGAGTTCGCCGAGCATCGCGAGTATTCGGCCGGCGACGACCTCCGCTATCTCGACTGGAACATCTACGCCCGCTACGGCGAACTCCTGATCAAACGCTTTCAGGAAGAAAAGGACCTCCACGTCTATTTCCTGCTCGATTGCTCGCGCAGCATGGATTTTCCCGACGGGCGAAAGTTCGATCTGGCGCGGCAACTGACGGCGGCTTTGGCCTACATCGCACTGGCCGACTTAGATCGCATCTCGATCATCGCATTCGCCGATCGGATTGTGGACACGCTCCCGCTGACCCGCGGCAAGTCGCGCATCCTGCCGATTCTCGGCTTTCTGGAATCGCTCAAGCCGCAAGGAAGCGATACCGACTTCGAACAATCGGTAGGCGAATTCATTCGTCGCAAACAGCGGATGGGGTTGGCGGTGGTGCTGAGCGACTTCTTCGCTCCTGGGGGCTACAAACCAGGCATCGACTTGCTGCGCCACCGGCGCTACGAGCCGCATTTGATTCAGCTTCATCACCAGCAGGAAGCGGAGCCCAACTTCCTAGGCGATATCGAGCTGTACGACGTCGAAAACAACGCCAGCCGCAAAGTAACGGTGACGGAGAACAATCTCCGGATGTACCGCCGCTTGTTCGCCGAGCATCGGCAGGGGCTTAATCGCTACTGCCGCGACTATGGGATGAGTTGCACGCAGTCGAGCGCGGAAATCGCCTTTGACGACCTTGTATTGCGAATGATGCGAGCCGCCGGGGCGCTAACTTAGCGAACAGCCATGTCGTTTGCCACACCGTTCGCACTCGCCTGGGCAGCCCTCACGATCCCAATCGTCGTTTTCTACATTCTCAAAATTCGCCTGCGACAGGCGCCGGTCTCGACGACCATCTTCTGGCAGCAGGTCTTCGACGAAAAACGTCCCCGCTCACTCTGGCAACAGCTGCGCCACTGGCTGTCGCTGTTGTTGCAATTGATTTGGTTGGTTCTTCTGGTGCTTGCGCTGGCCGAGCCCTATTTCAATTGGGAAATACTGCAAGCGCGCAGGCTCATTGTCGTGATCGACAACTCGGCCAGCATGAACGCGACCGACGTTTTGCCCAGTCGTCTCGAAGCGGCCAAGGCGGCTGCAAACTCACTGGTCGCCGGTCTCCGCTTTCGCGATGAAATTGCCATCGTCAGCGCAGGGACACAGCCCAAAGTCGTTTGCGGCCTGACCGGACATGAACGAACACTGAAAACGGCAATCGACTCGATCCCCAAGACCGATGGTCCTACGCGCGTCGCCGAAGCAGTCGAGCTAGGTAAACGTCTCTTGGGCGATGCCAAACATGGCCAGGTTGTCGTTTACTCCGATGGCGGATTTACAGGAAGCGACAAATTAGCGGAGGACAAACTGGTTCGACTTGAGCCGATTGGAAACAAAACGCCCAATGTCGGCATTACTAATTTCCAAGTGCGCCGTAGCCTGCTCGATCCCGTCGGCTACGAGATCCTCGTTGAAGTGGTGAATGCCTCGGCCGAAGCTGCGACCTGCCGACTCGACTTGGACCTCAATGGCAATCCTGTGGACGTTTTCCCGCTCACGCTCAAGCCGGGCGAAGTATGGACGCAGGCCCTCGAGAAAACGTCGGTTGACGGCGGCCACCTGACGGCTCGGCTGACGCCCGATGATGCGTTAGCAGCCGACAACCAAGCCGCAGCGATTCTTCCGAAGCGCGTTGCTCAAAAAGTCCTGTTGGTTTCGCCCGGCAATTTGTTTTTGCAAAAGGCGCTGGAAGCCAACCCACTTGTGGAACTGCGTGCCGTCAAAGAATTGCCCAAGCAATACGAGCCAGGTGCGATTCACGTCTTCCACCGCAATGTTCCTAAAGAGCTCCCGCCCGGCGGAGTGATGGTGGTCGATCCTGTCGAGGGCTGCGACTACTGGCAAGTTGCTGGCCCGCTGGAGAATCCGATCGTCACCAAGCAAGACGTCGATTCCCCGCTAATGCGGCACGTTCGGCTCGACAACATCATTCTACCGCAAGCTCGCAAGTTAGTCCCGCAAGAAGGCGCGCACGCGCTGGTTGGAGCCGTCGAAGGAGAGCCACTCTATTTTTCCTTCGAATCGCCCGGGAGAAAGATCTTGGCCCTGACAGTCGACCTGGATGAAGGGGACCTCACGTTCCGCACAGCCTTTCCCATCATGGTAACCAACGCACTGGGCTGGTTCGCCAGCCAGACCGGTGAACTGCGAGAGTCGCTCAGCGCTGGCTCGGTGACCGAAATCGAATTGCCGCCGCGAGCGGCCTCGGCGCCGCCTCTTGTTTTGCGATCGCCCGACGCGAAGACTCACCCGCTTCCGGCGATTGGAGCAAAGACCTTGCTTGGCCCGCTGGATACGGTCGGTATTTGGTCGATTGGTGAACAGTCCACGGAGGCAACTAAACCCAGCAAGCAAAGCGAACCGGTGTTGCAACTCGCCTGCAATCTGGCGGCGAGAAGTGAGAGCGATTTGACCGTGCCAGACAACTGGAAGAGCGACGCGACAAGCCCCATGGCCGCCGCCAGCTTTTTCGTGCGGCCCATCTGGTTTTACCTGGCTGCTTGCGCGTGGCTCCTGGCGATCAGCGAATGGTTCCTCTACCAGCGACGATGGATTAGCTAATGTTGAACTGGTCGCTCGAACTGACGCATCCGCTTCGCCTGCTCGGGCTGTTAGGCATTGGCGTTTTGCTCTACTACTTCTATTGGAGCTTGAGCGACTTTCCGAAGTGGCAAAAGAAGATCTCTCTCGCCATCCGCGCTGTAATTCTGCTGCTGCTCGTATTAGCGCTGGCGGGCCTCACACTGTCGCGGCCGACAAACGAACAATTCGTCGTCTTCGCAGTCGACCAAAGCTTGAGCGTGGGAAAGGAATCGCAAGAGGAGGCGCAAAAGTATCTCACCGAGGCGGCTGCGAAAGCGGGCTCCACCAAAGTCACTTTCCTCCCCTTTCAAGCCGAGCCGGGAAAGCTTCACAACGATCACAGGTCGCTCTTCGAGAAGGTGGAATCAAACCCCGAGTCGGCCGATGCCCTACCGCCGGCGACGAATATCGAGTCGGCGCTAGAAGCCGCCATCGCCATGATCCCACCGGGTTATGTGCCGCAAGTTGTTCTGCTGAGCGACGGGAATCAAACGCGCGGAGATGCAATTAGCACCTCGCTGCGAGCAGGCCTTCCCGTCTCGACCGTCCCACTGCCGACGCGCAAAGAACAAGAAGTGCAGGTTTCCAGCGTGAGCCTTCCGGCCCAGGTACGGCAGGGCGAGCCGTTCTTCGTCGAAGTCGTCATCGACAGCAATCACGACGACGAGGGATTGATCCAGGTGTACCGCGGCGACCACGAAGTCGTCCACGAAACCAAGCCCATCAAGAAAGGCGAGAACCGCTTCCGCTTTCAGCAAAGCATCGAAAGCGAGCGGCTGGCGAATTTCTCGGCGCGGATCAGCGGGCTCAAAGAAGACACCTTGCTCGACAACAACATCGAAAGCGGCCTTGTCTACGCAACAGGAAAGCCGCGAGTCCTTGTGGTGGAGAGCGATCCGAAGTTGATCCGCGAATTCGTTGCTGCTTTGGAACAAGAGGACATTCAAGTCGATGTCCGGCCGGCCACTGGGATGCCCGATAATCTGGCCGATTTGCAGAATTACGAACTGCTGATCATCTCAAACGTTCCAGCCACGGCGCTATCGCAAAAGCAAATGGAAGTTGCCCGTACGTACGTGCAGGATCTTGGTGGCGGCTTCATGATGCTCGGCGGCGAACAATCGTTCGGGTTGGGCGGCTACTACAAGTCGGTGCTCGAAGACATCCTGCCGGTTCGAAGCGACTTCGAAAAGGAAAAGGAAAAGCCATCGCTGGGGATGGTCCTCGTGATCGACAAATCGGGCTCGATGGACGGCGAGAAGATCGAGATGGCTAAAACGGCCGCCCGCTCGGCCGCGGAACTTCTCGGCAATAGCGATCAACTGGCCGTGGTCGCGTTCGACGGCGAGACCTACGTCGTAAGCGAAATGCAAACAGCTTCCAACAAAGGGCGGATCATCGACGACATCAGCCGCATTGAAGCAGGCGGCGGTACCACCATGTATCCAGCCATGGAAAAAGCGTTCGACATCCTGCAAGAGACGCAAGCGCGCCTCAAGCACGTGATCATCCTGACGGACGGGATTTCGAGCCCCGGCGACTTCACCGGCTTAGCACAAGCAATGGCGCAGGCCAGAATCACCCTCAGTACCGTCGCCGTCGGAAGCGACTCCGATACTTCGCTCTTGGAAGAAATCGCCAAGACCGGACAAGGACGCTACTATTTGACCGAGGACCCCGCGGCCATTCCCCAGATCTTCGCCAAAGAAACCGTAACGGCCAGCAAGAGTGCCATCGACGAGCAGCCTTTCATTCCGCAAGTCGTTCGCGCGACGCAGGCCCTCAAGGAGATCGACCTGGAGAATGCGCCGTTCTTGCTGGGCTACGTCATGACGCGCCCCAAGCCGACTTGCGAAGTGATCTTGGCAACCGAAAAAGGAGACCCACTTCTAGTCTGGTGGCGATACGGACTCGGAATGACGGTGGCCTTTACGTCCGACGCCAAGAGCCGTTGGGCGGCCGAATGGCTCACCTGGCCAGGCTTCGGCAAGTTCTGGGCGCAGCTCGTGCGAAACACCATGCGCAAGAGCGACGCCAAAGGAGTATCCGTTCAAGTTGAACAAAAAGGGGGAAAGGCGACGGTCACCCTCGACGCCGTCGATCCGTCTGGGCGATTTCTCAACCAGACCGAAGCCGAGATGACCGTCATCGATCCGCAACTAGGCAATCGCAAAGTGGCGTTGTCGCAAACAGCCCCCGGCAGGTACGTGGCAACCTTCGATGCCTCCAAGAGCGGCGCGTATCATATGGAACTGACGCAGAAGAAGGACGGCCAAGTTCTCTATCGCCAGTCGCGCGGACTGAGCGTGGGTTACAGCGAAGAGTTGCGTTTGCGGCCTACTAACGAAGCGCTGCTGCAACAGATTGCACAAGCTTCCGGTGGAAGGTATCAACCATCCGCCGAATCGATTTTCGAACCGACGGCGCGCACCGCTTATCGTCCCGTTCCCCTTTGGCCGTGGTTGCTTAGCGCGGCGGCGCTGCTGTTAGTGCTCGATGTGTTTCTAAGGCGGGTGGACCTTGGCTTGATGATCTTTGGCCGCAGAGCCAACGACGCATTTGGTATGACGCGACCAAATGCTCCGGTGCGCTTTGCGAGGTAGCTGTGGCGCGGCGTGAACGACATAAGCCCGCCACCAGCAGGAGGGGGCTTTGGCGCGGGAAACACGGAAAAGCTATCGCCAGAAACAACAAAACGACGACGACATAATGTTTTCTTTGCTTTCAACGGTACACCTGCTACCGTAATGGGGTTCTATCACGTCGACCCGAGAATCAATCAGGAGATTTCTTTATGGGCCGCGTACTGCATACTCGACTCCAGCCTGTCCAATCTCGCCAACAATTAGTGCGGGCAATTTGGCTCGCTACTTGGGGCCTTTTGGTAGGCTCGGTTGTTTCTCTGGCGTGTGCCCTGATCAAATTCTTTGTGCTGCCGGATCTTTCCAGTTGGGTGGCGATCAGCGTGCCAGCAGCATCTGCGGTTTTGGCGTTCGTCGGTGGGCTGCTGTGGCGTCGAGACCTTAAGGATGCAGCAACGGCGGTTGACAACTATTACTCGCTCAAGGACCGCGCTACGACCGCGCTGGAGTTTTTGACCGACAAGCGGGAATCTCCTGTTCGCGAACTGGCGCTTGCCGACGCGCTCGCTCACTTGGAAAAAGTGAACCCACAGCAGGTGGTTCCTTTTAGGATGCCGCGCGTTCTGCCTTACGCAGTCGCCACTCTTTCAGCGGCACTGGTCCTGGTAACGCTGGCCATTTGGAACACTCCGGCAAGCGCGAGCCCTGCGGCGCCGCTGGAGGTCGTGTTCGCCCAGGCGGAACGGCTGACGGAAGAGATCAAGGAACTGGAAGAGTACGCCGGCAAGGAAAAGGATCCCGAGATCGAAAAGCTGGTCAAGGAACTCAAGGCCGCCATCGAAGAGTTGAAGCAGCCCAATGTCGACGAGCGCGAGGCGCTCGCGAAGCTTTCCGAAATGCAAGCCGCTTTGCAAGCGGAACAAGCCAAGCACAACCCAGCAGCCATCGACGCGCAGCTGCAAGCCGTCGGCGAAGCCCTGGCTCTGGCTGAACCGCTCGCCGAGGCCGGCCAGGCGCTCTCCAGTGGCAACTACGAGAAGGCTGCCCAAGAACTCGAAAAGGCCGAAGCACCCGAACTCGATCGCAAGACCGAAAAGGCGGTTAAAGAAAAACTCGAAGCGGCTGCCAAGCAAATGAGCAGCGACGGCCAAAACAGCCTCAGCGCCGCCACGGCGGAAATGTCGCGAGGCCTCGGCGGAGACGGAAAGAAGTTCAGCGAAGGGTCTTCCAAGTTGGCCGGCGAAGCCCGCAAACAAGGAAAGCGAAAGAAGCTTACCGACCTCCTCAAAAAACAATGCAACTGCCTCGGCGAGTGCAAATCGGAATGCGAATGCAATGGCAGCAGCACCGGCAAGGGCAAAGGTAAAGGTGGCAAAAACTTCGGTCTAGCAGGCAGCGGCAACGAGCTCGGCGAGAAGACGGCCATGTTCGGCAATCGCAAGATCGAAAAGATCACCGGCAAACAATCCGACAGCGGCGAGACTGAAGTCGAAACGACCCATTCGCCCGAAGGCGAACAAACGGCGCAGCGCGAGTACCGCCAGAACTATGCCAAGTACAAGAAGATCTCGGAATCGGTCCTCGAAAACGAGCCCATTCCGCTCGGCCATCGCCAAACGATCCGCCGGTACTTCGAATCGATCCGCCCCGACCAAACAGAAACGGATCAAGTCGAAGACGAAGTGAAAAAAAGCAACTAGCTTATTCGCCTTCGGATTTCGCAGGCGGCCATCGCGGGCCAACTCTCCATCCAGGGGTCATGGCCATGCTCCATCGTGAGCATGGTTGACACCTTGAAGCAACCGCCGAGCGCACGTCAGTGAGGTACCGGTGCGTGCTTGGTTGGCTTCTCGCTACCGGATCGCCCTGCAAGCCTCCGCCGCGCAATCACGTAGGTAATCTCTGCGCCGAAAAGCAGAATCTGCGCCGAATAGTAGACCCACACAATCAGCAACACCAGCGATCCTGCCGCGCCGTAGCCTGATGCCAGGCCGCTCTTTCCCAGGTACAAGCCGATGCCGAGTTTGCCGACGGTGAATAGCGCCGCCGTCAACGCGGCGCCGGCCCACACGTCCCGCCACGCCACGGGCGTATCGGGCAGCACTTTGTAAATCAGTGTGAAAAGAAGGGTGACCAAGGCAAACGTGGCAAGCGACGAGACCCCGTGCCAAAGAATTTCAAGTTGCGGAAGCGCGTCGGACGCCGAGTCGTGCAGAGCGGCGATCGCAGTGTTCATCAATAACGAAACGACAAGCAGAAAGCCCGTGCCAAGCACCATCGTAAACGAGAGAAAGCGATCTTTGAGAAAACCAAACACGGTCATGGGCCGAGGCTTAACGTTCCATACCGCATTCATGGCCATTTGCAATTCGCCGAACACGCCCGAAGCCCCGACCAAGAGCGTCACGATGCCGAAGAGGGTGGCGGCAGTGCCACCTGCTTTCGTGCCGCTGTCGACCATTTCTCGAATCGCCACGGCCCCATCGCTGCCGACGATCTCGCTCATTTGAAGCAGTAGCTGTTCCCTCGCAACCTTTTGGTCGAAAAACAATCCGGCGATCGCAAGGGCCAGCAACAGCAGCGGCGCCAGCGAAAGAATGCTGTAGAAAGCCAAGGCCGCTCCCATCCGCGCGGCGTTATCCGCAAGCCATTCGTTGGCGGCTTCGACGAGTACCGACCAGGTGCGAATCAGCCACGACATTTGCCGCCTCTTGGTCAAGGTGCCCCCTCGCAACTGCAAGGTGACCAGGCAAGATCCGCAATTCGCGAACCGCGGCGACTTCTTTGCTTCATTGCCAGCGTTTAACGCGAAGGCTGCGCAAGTTACCGGCTCACGCGGTTTACAAACAACCAGCGGACCGCCGCAACGCATGCGCTCCATTCGACCATCGTGGCAGCAAATCAAACTCCCCCGCCAAACGCCACATTGCCTTCTGCCGCATTGTCAGATGAACTCGTTTGCACGTGTTCTGCTTCTGCAATGGCTCGCACCATTCGCAATTTTTTGGCACGCCGCTCGCATCACTGCCTCACACAACTCTCACCAATAAAGGTTAAGCGATGGCTGCGGTGATCAAACGTGTGGGTCAGATAACGCATTACTCGATGTCCACGGGCATTGCGTCGCCGGTCGACTGGGGAAACTTGAGTCCCGGCATCGTCGAGAGTCTGCTGCCCACCATTGCCAACGGCTTTCATGATCTCCCGCTGCAGGGGTATGGTTTAGGGGTAGGGATTTCCCGTCATCATGCGGGCTGGATCACCGGCGCACATGCCGTCGTCTTCTACCAAACAAGACTGGCGGGAGCCTTCACCGTCGCGCTCGCGCAAGAGGATGCGGACGTATTGTGGAAATCATCCGAAGCCCATTATCTCCGATTCACCGATCGCGGCCTACCCGACCGTGCGGATTGGGTCTACCCAAAGATGCCTGAGCGCGCACCGTGGGTCGCTTCCTTTCCCATTCACTGCACCGCCGTAGAAACGTCACTGCTGCCGCGGCTCGCCGGTCTTTGGGCGATGACGCTCTCAAAGATCGCCATCGACGAAATGAATGGCTGCGCGTAAGACGCGTGAAGCCAGGCATAGTGGATTAACTTTGCGTCAGCCGCGGCATCGGGCGCTCCGTTTGCATCGCTATTTATTGCAACGTGCGTAAATCGAAATCCTCTCAGGATGATTCGCCATGACCCGCGAAGAACGCGAAAAGGAATTGACGGAACTGCTTCACACCCACACCGGCAGAGAGGTTCTTCAAAACCTTTACCGGCACCTCTATCTTTCGCCGGGAGTGCTGACGCCGCCCGGATTTTTAGGCGGCCAAGACCTCGTGCAGTTGATCTTGGCGAAGGAATTCCCAGACGAGTAGTCGCCTTAACTCTTCCATTAGTTCGCTCGCCATTCGGAAATTCGGCCTTGCGATGGCCGACTCGGCGGCGTAGCCGGACGCCTGCACTAAGCGGCCCCTCCCAAAAAGTGTGGGGCGGCGTGCCGGCCTCTTCGTCACAAAACGCGGGCTTTCTCTTGCCGCGAACCGTTTCGGATGAAGTCCGCATCTGATGTTGGAAAGCCGGCAAACCTACCAACAGAAACAAGTGGTAACGACCGAAAGGTCAAACTCACAAAGGAGATTGCCATGACCCAGATTGAAAAAATTTTGTACACAGCGAAGGCTCACACCACCGGCGGACGCGATGGCGCATCGCGCACTTCCGACGGCCGCCTTGATATCAAATTGTCGTCGCCTGGCGCTCCCGGCGAAGGGACGAATCCGGAGCAATTGTTCGCTGCCGGTTGGTCGGCCTGCTTTCTCAGCGCGATCGGCGTCGCCGCCAGTAAGCTTAAGGTTTCGCTCCCAGCCAACCGAGCCATCGATGCCGAGGTCGACTTAGGTACCGCCGAAGGCGGCTTCCTCCTCCGCGCACGGCTGAATGTCAGCTTGCCGGGCATGGAACGCGAAGTCGCACAACAGATTGTCGACGCTGCCCATCAAATCTGCCCTTATTCCAAGGCGACTCGCGGTAATATCGACGTCGCGATCAACTTGATCTAATTGGGGGAACATTCTCCGAGCGGGACTCGCGTGCAGGCGGACCACGCGTTTCGCTCGGATCGGTCTGGTTCTATCGCTCGATCGCGTTAGAGATACTTCTCGAAACGAGGTTTACCATGTCACCGGCAGAATCGGCCAATGTCACGGAGCGTCCGCCGCAGGAAGTTACGCCTCACGCAGCGGGTCCTTCTCGCGACGGACAAGAAACGGCAGCACCGCAGCCGGCGGCAACTTCAAAGTCCGACGCCCATGCCGCCGCGGTGGGATCATCGCAGCGCCGCATGATTTGGATTGTCGCGGCCATCCTTGTCACGGCCGTCGTTGGATACGCGGCGACGCCGATGATTATCACGGCGCTCAACACGATTTCGACCGACGACGCTTACGTCAACGGACACGTTACCTTCGTTGCGCCCCGTGTTCTCGGCCAAGTCGCGAAAGTTCTCGTCGACGACAACCAGCGAGTTCGCCAAGGAGACGTGCTGGTCGAACTCGACAAGGAACCGTACCAGGTTCAATTGGCTATCAAGCAGGCGGCAGTCGAATTGGCTCAGTCCGATTTGGTCGCCGCGCGAGCGCTGGTGTTTGCACATGCGGCCGAGGCTCGCAGCAACCGCTACAGCCTCGATCACGCCATCGAATCGGTGAAGAACCAGTTGGCCGTGCTGCGCTCGAACGTAGCGCAGGTCAAGGTGGAAGAAGCGAACCTCCTGTTGGCAGACCAGGATTACAACCGGATCAAACCGCTCGTCGAAAAGAAGGTCACTTCGCAACAGGAACTGGATCAGTCTGTCGCAAAGCGCGAGGTGGCTCGCAATCGAGTTAACAATGCCAAGGAAGTGGTCCAACAAACCCGCGCCGCACTCGGTTTGCCGCTCAACGAAGAGAATCCGCTCGATGTGCCGGCGGACCTGGAGCAAAACTACTCGCTCGTCCGCCAGGCGCTGGCGCAGCTTGTGAACAGTGCCGCGGCAATTGGTTACTACCCTGAATCCTGGAACGATTCTCCTAAGGAAGCGTTGGCCAAATTCTTCAAGCAAGACCCAACCGGGAACCTCGATACCATCTATTCGAATCTCATCGCCAACGCACCCGCCATCAAACAAGCCGAAGCCAAGCTGGAACAAGCCCAGCGCGATCTCGACCAGGCCAAGCTCAATTTGAAGTACTGCGACGTCGTCAGCGAGATCGATGGCGTCATCACGCGCCGGAACGTGAACCCCGGCAACAACGTGCAGGCCGGACAGAGTCTGATGGCCGTGCGCTCTCTGACGGAGATTTGGATCGACGCCAACTTCAAAGAAACGCAATTGGCCGACCTCCGCATCGGGCAACGCGTAGTGTGCGAAGTCGATATGTATGGTGGACGGCATGAATTCGAAGGCCGCATCACGGGCTTTACCATGGGAACCGGGCAAACCCTCGCTCTCCTTCCCGCGCAGAACGCTACCGGCAACTTCGTGAAGATCGTGCAGCGACTGCCGGTGCGAATCGAGCTAACCGACTACAAGCCCGACGAAGTGCCCCTGTTCATCGGGTTGTCGGTTACGCCTTACGTCCACTACAAGGAAGCGCCGACCGGCCCCAACGCTGGTAAGTTCCTGCAAACATCGGTGCAGCCATGAGCGCCGCGAGCCACGTTTCGGCGGTGGTGGCAACACCGCGGGCGGTGAACCCCTGGTTCATCGCGCTGGCCGTGCTTGTGCCAACCTTCATGGAAGTGCTCGACACGACGATCGCCAATGTCGCCTTGCGTTACATCTCGGGCGGCCTGGCGACGGCAGTTACCGACAGCGAGTGGGTCATCACCAGTTACCTGGCCGCTAACGCGATTGTGTTGCCGATCAGCGGCTGGCTGTCGTCGCACCTGGGCCGCCGCAACTATTTCATGCTCTCGATCTTGGTGTTCACCATTGCCTCGGCCTTGTGCGGGATGGCCACCAACCTCGAACAGATGATTCTCTTTCGCGTGATCCAGGGCCTGGCCGGCGGCGGTTTGCAGCCCAGCAGCCAGGGAATCTTGCTCGATAGCTTTCCGCAAGAGAAGCAAGGAACCGCCCTTTCACTGTTCAGCATCGCCGCGTTGACGGCCCCGATTGTTGGCCCCGCGCTCGGCGGCTGGCTATGCGTCAATTACAACTGGCGGTGGATTTTTCTCATCAACGTTCCCGTTGGCGTCCTTGCTCTGGTCGGCGCGTATGCCGTTGTACGAGACCCGGATTACTTGCAACACGAACGGGAAAAACTCCGCTCCCAGCCACTCCAGTTCGACTACATCGGGCTTGGGATCTTGGCCATCGTTTTATCGAGTTGGGAGGTGATTCTCAGCAAAGGGCAAGAGTGGGATTGGTTAGGCGACCCGTTTTGGCGAATGCAAACGCTCATCGCCGCGTTCGTCATCGGCATGGCGACGTTCGTTTATTGGGAACTCCACAACCCGGCGCCCATCGTCAACCTGCGCGTGCTCAAGGATCGCAACCTGGCGGTTTCGTGTGTGGTGCTGTTTTGCTCGTTCGCGGTGCTCTACGCATCGAGCATCTCGCTCCCTTCGCTGTTGCAAGCGCTGTTTGGTTACGACGCCTTTCAAGCGGGGCTGATCCTGTCTCCGGCCGGCGTCACGTCGGTGTGCGCCCTCATCGTGGCCGGCACGTTGCTGAGCCGCGGTGTCGATGCCCGCTACTTGGTGGCGGCCGGATTGTTGCTTATGGCCACCGCCAACTACTGGATGTCGCAGATGAACCTTGATATCAGCCCCTGGCAAGTGGCTCGCCCGCGGATGCTGCTCACGGCCGGTCTCGGGCTGATCATCGCCCCCGTGAGCGTGGCGGCTTACATGTATATTCCGCCGGAACTGCGCGGCGCTGCGATCGGCCTCGCCAGTCTGCTGCGAAACGAAGGCGGCAGCGTCGGGACATCCATGGCGCAAGCGATGCAAATCCGCCGCGAGCAGTTCCACACGGCGCGACTCGGCGAAAACCTCGACCCGCTCAATCCCGCGGTGCAAGAATTTGCCCAACAAGGCCAGCAGTTCTATTACGGCGTAACTGGCGATGCAGCCGCGGCTCAGCAGATGACGTTGCAATCGCTGTTCGATATCCGTCATCAGCAGGCAGCGGCACTGTCGTATTTCGACATCTTCTGGCTTACGTCCGTACTGTCGCTGAGCCTGATCCTTCTCTTAACGCTGATGAAGCGTTCCGTCGCGGAAAAAGGAGCGCATCTCGCCGCCGAATAGGGCTCCTTGCGAGTCAACCTCCAGGCACCTCTGCCCTGCCCTTTCAAGAAATTCTTGCGGCGTTCGAAATTCTTATTGACAAGCCGTCTTGATTTGCGAAGATACGCCTAAACTAAAAGTTTAGTTGTTCGTTTCGGGCGGGATTTCACGGCGAATTTGGAGAAAGAATGACCGATACCGCGCCTACCGAACGCGAACTCGACGTCCTCAAAGTCCTGTGGGAACTGGGGGAAGCACGCGTCCGCGATGTTCACGAAGCCATGTGCCGCCAGCAGGAATGCGCGTTCACCACCGTGCAAACACTGCTACGAATCATGGCCGATAAGGGCCTCGTCACGCAGCGAAATGTCGACCGGGCCCTCCTCTACACCGCCGTTTACACCCGCGAACAGGTGAGCTCGCGATTCCTCAACAAGGTATTCGACGGGGCACTCGACAAGATGGTGCTCAACATGCTGCAAGCCGAGCATGTTTCGCCGGAAGAAATGCGCGAACTCGAATTGCTCATCGCGAAAGCGCGCCGGTCCAAACAAGCCGGTGAAGGCAAAAAAGGAGACACTCCATGACTCTGTCGCAAATGATCGCCGTCTCGTGGCTCCAATTCGCCGTTGCCGCGGCTCTCGTGCTCGGGCTTGCTCAATGGATTCTTCGCCGCTTCGCGCAGCCGGCCGATCGTATCCGCCTGATCTTGCTCGCGATCGTGACGGTGATGGCGATTCCTATCTGCGCCGCACTTGGCCCGTGGCCGACATGGCGATTGAACTGGATCACCCCGGTCGACATCAGCCAGGCATCGCCGAGCGAGCGAACGACTCCACCAAATTCTCCGATGGCACCCGCGGGAGAGCAGAAGGATTTCCTGAAAGCGGAGTTGCTAACGCAGGACGGCCAGGGATGGAGTGCTCCCAGCGGAACCTGGTCGCCTGAGCTATCCCCTTCGATGCCCGCGCCGATTGCCGGCGACTCAAAGCCAATTGCCCCTCCGCGCTCACACCTGAGCCTCTGGGATGTCGCCGCGATTGCCATCGTTGCCGTTCATGGTTTTGCCGTTGTTCATCTGCTCCTGGAATGGGCGATCGGCTTCGTGATGCTGCGCAGGCTCCGCTTTGCCGCGTCTCCATCGACGGTGGATCTCGACCGCCAATGGAACCATGTGACGCAAGGACATGGCAAAAACGTGCAACGGTTTGTCTCGCATTCGATCGACACGCCCCTGACGTTTGGCTGGTTTCGCCCCATCGTTTTGTTGCCGGCCGATCTCGCGGAAAAAGGAGGGTCGTCACTCACTTACTGCTTGGCGCACGAGTGGTCGCACGTCGAACGGGGCGACATTGTGGCCTGGAACTTCCTCCGCGCCAGCCAGGTACTCCTGTGGTTTATCCCTTTCTACTGGGCCTTACGAACCGAGTTGCGGCTTAGTCAAGACATGCTGGCCGACGACCGCGCCTCCGGGGCCAGAGCCGACGCGGTCGAGTACTCGGAGTTGCTCGTTTCCTTCGCGCGGAAGCGAATGAACGTCCCGGCTGCGGCAGCGTTGACCTTTTTGCATCACCCCAGTCAGCTGACGAAGAGGATCAAAATGTTACTTCTCAAAACAGTCTCGGTTCGCGCCCATTGTTCGTGGAGGTTCTCCCTAGCCACTGGAATAGCAGCGATCGTGCTCGCGGCGTGTTTTAGTTCGGTGCGGCTCGATGCGACGCGCGCCGACGACAAGGCCGATACGGCTAAAGCAAGCGAGCCCGCCAAGGAAGAAAAGAAAGGCGCCACGGCCCTTCCAACCGGCCCGCTGAAGTACACCTGTCGCATCGTCGACAAGGAAACCGGCAAGGGGATTCCCAATGCCCGTGTGGTCGTTCGCCGATCGAACTCGCAAGACCGCCGAATCATCGAGGAGAGCAAGCACACCACCGACGCCGAAGGTAACTACATCGTTGATATTCCCGAAGCGCAAGTCGCCGACCGTTACATGTACATCGAGCTGGATGTCGAGCACGACGACTATTCGCCGAGAAAAGGGTTTGGTTACTCGCTCGGCATGATCATGAAAAACGAGAAGCTCGGCGAACGCCCTTTCTTCGAGCGGACAGAACTGTATGCCGGTGAACCGTTAACGGGAACAATCGTTTTGCCCGATGGCACGCCGGCCGCTGGAGTCAAGGTGCAAAGCTTTTCGATGGCGTCGCAGAACGATTTCAACTCGATGTCGTTCAGCGACACTCTCACCGATTCCGAAGGTCGCTTCCGCTTGATGCTCCACAAGGGTTCCGACGGAATTCTCTGGGTGATCCCCAAGGACTTCGCCGTGACCGAAAAGTTCCTCGCTAAACAACGCGGCGATCTGGGGACGATTACTTTGACCAAAGGCGTACGCATCGGCGGGCGCGTGTTGGGTGCCGATGGAAAGCCCCTGGCCGGTCTCGCCGTCAACATCGATTACACCGGCGATCGCGACACGGGCGGAGTGCCGGTGGGAACCAGCGTTGGTCGCGGCGTCATCTCAGATGCCGAAGGGAGATTCACTTTCGATCCACTCCCGCCTGGCGACTATTCGATCGCTCCGGGTGAATATCTCAGTGATCCGCTTGTGCGAGATCGAACTCGCTACGAACTCCCGGCTGTCTTCGTGGCTAAAAAGATCGCCATCAAGGACGAACCTGACCCGGCACCTGTCGAGATCCAAGCGATACCCCACATCGTCTTCAACGCTCAGATTGTCGATGGTGCGGGAAAGAAGACGACAGGGCACGAATTCTTCCTCTTTGGCCAACTCGACGGTACCACCTGGTTTGGGCAAGGCCGTCCCAACAAAGAGGGGACGGTCGCGATGAAGGTCCCGCACGGATTGCAGCAGGCACAGGTTAACTTGATGACCAACGAACACGGCGCCTTGCGTTATCGCCGCGGCAAAGATCAACCGCTGCAAAACGAAGTGCGATACATCAACTTCGGCACGCTCAACGACGACGTCGAAGGTTTTGAAATTGTGCGCTATAAGGCTCCACTCGTCCTGGTGTCGGCTGTCGACGAAGCAAAGCAACCCATCAAGGACTTCCGCGTCGCGGCCACCTATCCCTGGGGCAAGCAAGAGTACGTCATCGAGGGTGAAACACGGTCGGACATGAGCTTCGAGAAGCAAAACGACGGCCGCTACCGCACGTCGCAGATGCTGCCCGACGAAGAAGTCACCTTCACCGTGACCGCCAAGGGATACCAACCCGTCTCCGAAAAGATCAACTTGCCCGAAGGCGAGACGAAGGAACTCGTCGTCATGCTGAAGAAGAGCGACGGCGAGGCACCTGCGGCTGAAGAAAAGAAGGCCACAGCGCCCCAACCGACACCTCCGCAATCGACGAAGGTGAAGGACAGCGCCGATTCGACGCTACTTGCCGAGTTCAAAAAACTCAAAGAGGCGATGGACAAGCTGAACCAGGACGCCAACAGCAAGGTGATAGCCGCCAAGGTGGACGATCGAGGGGCTGCCCTTACCGAAGCATTGCAGGCCCTCAACGACCAGGGCAATCCGATGGCGGAAACGGCGCTGTCGCTGGCGAAAGCGCACGATAAGGATCCGCTCGCCGTGGAGATCCTCATTTGGATCTTGGCGAATCAGTCCAATTCTCCATCAGCGCCCGAAGCAGCTAGCCTGTTGGTTCGCAATCACCCGGCGGATGCGAGAACGTTGGAGATCATGTCGGGATACACGCTTTTGCCCATGCCTTGGACTGAAAAATCGCTTCGGGACATCGCAAGCTTTGAGTTGCCGCGAGAGCAGAAGGGACTCGCGCTATTCCACCTCGCGCAATGCTTAAAGACAAAAGCCGAGTTTCCGGACGTGTTCAAGAGCTGGGACGATGGGGTGCTTAAGCTCATGGACTTGAAGTTGGGAAGGGAATACGCCAAGGAACTAGCCGCAGGAAATGCCAAGCGAATTCAAACCGAGGCCTTGCAGGTTCTGCACCAAGTTGTTGACAACTATGGCGACGTCAAATTCCGCGCCAAGACGCTGGGCCAACGTTCCAAGTCGGCCATTTACGAAATCGAGAACCTCTCCGTAGGGTGCCAGGCGCCCGAATTGGAAGGCGAAGATCTGGACGAAAAGCCTCTTAAGCTGAGTGACTTTCGCGGCAAGGTCGTGGTCGTGACTTTCTGGGCCACTTGGTGCGGCCCCTGCATGGGGATCATTCCGGACGAAGTGGCGTTAGCGAAAAAGATGAGCGATCAGCCGTTTGTGTTCTTGGGAGTGAATGGCGACCAAGATCGAGCCGCAGCTAAGGCGGCAGTGGAGAAAGAAGGGATTCCCTGGCAATCGATCTGGAATGGCGGCGCTATTGGTTCGTTTACCGAAGCATGGAATATCGAGGCTTGGCCCACTATTTACGTCATCGACCACCAAGGAATCATCCGCGGGAAACAAAACGGTCCCCCTCCCCACAAGCTGCTAGAAGAGCTTGTGGAAGCGGCCCAAAAGGCGAACAGCTAAGGAAATTCGCTACGAGCACCCACAAGAAGCCAAAGTTGTTCTGCGTACCTCTTGGAGAAGTTCGCAATGCGACGCGTGATCGTAAGCAATTTGATCGCAATGATGTTCCTGTGGAACATTGCGGCACACGCCGAACCCTCCAAAGACAGCGTCGTCACATTGCCAGGCGGCGTTGAACTCGCGGACGTCGACTTCGAACGCCACGTGACTGGCCTGTTCAGCCGACTCGGTTGCAACTCAGCGGCGTGTCATGGTGCGTTCGATGGCAAGGGTGGTTTTCGCCTCAGCTTGTTCGAACAATCGTCCGGCTTGGACTACGCAGGGGCAAGCACCCGCGTCGACGTGAAGGCTCCCGACGAGAGCCTGCTCCTGAGGAAACCAACGGGGCAAGAAGATCACGACGGCGGCGTGCGAATGCGTCCTGATTCGTGGGAGTACAAGCTCCTCCGCCAATGGATCGCCGCCGGCGCCCAGCGCGGCGCAGGCAACGGAACACTATCGCAACTGACCATCGATCCGCCCGAAGTTCCGCCGCTCGAAGTGGGAAAGAGTGTCTCGCTACGCGTGACGGCGCATTTCGCCAATGGTCAAACGCAAGACGTCACTCCCTTCGCCGAGTTTCGCGTTCGCAACGACGAGATTGTCTCGACCAACAGCGCGGCGAACCTCGTCGCGCTGGCGCCTGGCGACACCTCGCTCATCGTCTCCTACCGCGGGACATTTGTGGGCGTACCTCTGCTGGTCCCCAACATCACTCCCCTCAACGCCGCAACCGAAGCTTCGCCGTCCGTAGCAACGCATTGGATCGACGAAGAAATCGACGCCCGACTGGGGCAACTTCGTCTGTCGGTTTCGCCCCGCGCAGGCGACGCGGAGTTTCTCCGCCGCGCCTCGCTGGACGTGATTGGCATTCTGCCGACGCCCGAGGAGGTCCGAACTTTCCTGGTAGATACGGACCCCGACAAGCGGACTAAGAAGATCGACGCACTATTGGCCCATCCTCGCCGAGCCGCATTGTGGGCAACCAAGATGTGCGACATTACGTCGCTCAACATCGATCAACTGGGCGCGCCCGAGGATCTGCGCTCTAAGCGGGCCAAGATGTGGCACGACTGGTTCCGCAAACGCTTTGCGGAGAACATGTCCTACGACAAAATCGTCGAAGGTGTGCTGTGTTCCACCAGTCGTCAAAACGGTGCGATCGATTCATGGATGGACGAAGAAATCGCGCTCGAGAAGACCGCCAGCGCGGGCTTCGAAACCAACTATCAGGATCGCGCGGGACTCGATCTCTTCTGGCGGCGACTCGGACCTAATGGTCCGCTCCCCGTCGAGGACCTGGCTGAGTTGACGGCCACGGCATTCCTCGGATTGCGTTTGCACTGCGCCCGGTGCCATCAGCATCCGTACGATCATTGGACCCAGCACGATTTCGCGGGCTACGCCAAGGTCTTCTCGCGCGTGGAATTCGGCAGTTCCACTCATTTGCGAGTCGCGACTCTGGCCCGATTGGAGCAGCGCCGCCAAGCCAAACAAGCAGGCAATACGTCGCCCGAGGTTCCTCGGTTGCAGGAAGTGTTCATAAGCGATCGAGAGCGGCAGCTGATCGACTCCGCTAACGCGAGCAAGGCGCCCACCAAAGCGCCAGGCGGCCCCATTCTTTCCGACGACCAAGATCCGCGCCTCGCCCTCTTTCAATGGATGATCCGCAGCGACAACCCGTTCTTCGCGGCTAATTTCGTTAATCGAATTTGGGCTCGCTATTTCGGAACGGGCCTGGTCGAACCGGTCGATGGGTTTTCATCCGCAAACCCGGCCACACATCCGCGATTGTTGCAGCGATTGGCCAATGAATTCGTCGACAGCGGTTTCGACATCCAGCACATCGAGCAGTTGATCCTGCTCTCCGAAGCCTATCAGCGCTCATCGGCCATATCTGGGAACAATGCATCGGACCGCCACAACCACGCGCGGGCAACCGTCAGACCTTTGATGGCGGAGGTGCTCGTCGATTCCTTGAATGTCGCCTTGGAAACCAAAGACAGTTTTGGCAACGATGTCCCGAGCACAAGTGCAGCGATCGAAGTGGCGCCGAACCGTTTGGCCGATCCCGTGTTCAGCGAACTCTTCAAGATCCTCGGCCGCGGCGATCGCAAGGCTCTGTGCGATTGCAGCCGCGCGCCCAGCCCCACGATGAGGCAGGCGCTATTTCTCATGAGTGACTCGCGTGTCCTGGACAAAATCAAAACAGGCCGGCTGGCACGGTTGATCGAACAGAACCAAACGGACGATCAGATCGTCGAGGAGTTTTATCTCGCCGCGCTGTCCCGCCTTCCGGATCCCGACGAACGCGCGTTCGCGATGGCGCACGTTGCCGATAGCGGCAATCGAACAGAAGGTTTGTCCGACATCGTTTGGGCCCTCGTGAATTCTCGCGAGTTCACCACCAATCACTAGGGAGAACGACATGCTGACCAATTGCGTTTCGCGACCATCTCGGCGCAACTTCCTCCAAGTTGGCTCCGTCGGTCTCCTAGGTCTTTCCCTCGAAAGCTATTTAGCGCAGCGCGCTGTGGTTGCGTCCGAGCAGACGACAGCCAAGGCCAAAAACGTCATCATGATCTTCCTCACAGGCGGGCCACCCACCATCGACATGTGGGACATGAAGCCAGATGCTCCGGTCGCCATCCGCGGCGAGTTCCAACCGCGTGAAACGTCCGTCCCAGGCGTGCAAATCTGTGAGCACCTGCCGCTGCTCGCCAAGGAAATGCATCGCGTCACGCTCGTGCGCTCGCTCACCCACACCATCGCCGAGCACACACAAGGCGCTGCCTATGTGATGACCGGCAATCGCCCTAATCCAGCTTTCGAGTATGCCTCGCTAGGATCGCTTTCCGCGGGACTGCTCGAGTCGAAGCAAGGCGTCCCTGTCTATATGTCGATGGGCAACGTACCGAACCAGGGTGCCGGTGAACTGGGGAACTCGTTCAACCCGTTTGACGTTTCCATTTCAGAAGGCCGCGGGGCGACCAATCCCAGCCGCATCGGTCTTCCAGCGGGCTTCACCGTGACCGATCTCGAACGGCGACAGCGCGTTTTGGAGCGCATCGACCAGCGGATGCGGGAACTGGATGCCACGCCCCTTCCTAAGCAGCTTGGGCAATTTCAGCGCGATGCTTTCGAGATCCTTCGAACCGACAAAATCAACAAGGCTCTCGATCTCGAGAGCGAGGTCGAAGCGCGCCGCAAGTCGTACGGCGAATCGTTCATCGGTCGCAGCGCCTTGGCCGCTCGCCGTTTGATCGATGCCGGCGCGAGGTTCGTGACGATCGGCTTCGGCGACTGGGACACGCACGTCAATAATTTCACACGCCTCAGGACTTCGCTCCTTCCGCAACTCGACGCGGCCCTTGCCGCGCTCCTGAACGATCTGGGCGAATCCGGGCTGCTCGACGAGACGATCGTCTACTGCACCGGCGAGTTTGGTCGCACGCCTTCCGTCAACGCTTCGGCTGGCCGCGACCATTGGTCGCGCGCGATGTCGGCGTTTTTGGCTGGCGGCGGATTCCGCGGAGGATTTGTTCACGGCAAGACCACGGGCGATGGCTCCGAACCCGAATTCTTCCCCTGCTCGCCTGACGACTTAAGCGCATCGATCTTCCAGCAATTGGGTTTTGCTCCGACCCACCAATTGCCGACCCAAGCCGGCCGTCCCGTCGCTCTGTTCCGCAACGGGCACGTCATCGAGGGCTTGGCTTCTTGACTAGCCGCTCGTAACAGCTAGTCGCACGCCACCTGCGAACCTTCTCGGCCGATTCGACCTCTATGTCTTCGGCCTCACGCGACCCGAAGCATGGCGTACTAATGGGACCTGCGACGTCTCACTGAACATGTCGCTCAGATTTACCAAATCTGTTGCGCCGATCCTTCGTCTCGATCGCGTTCGAGGCCCTCGTACACAGTTCTCGCAAGGAAGAATGGGGCAGCATCGTGGCTACGGAAACCGAAATCGTCATCAAGGATACCCACCGCGGTCTCCTCTACCGGGACGGCGTGCTGAAGGAAGTCCTCGGCGCCGGCAAGTACAAGATCAACCGCCTTGGCTGGTTCGACCTGGCGTCGACCAAGCCGCGCGAGGAAATCGTGCTGGTCGACATGCGCTATCGCGAGTTGACGCTCAAGAACCAGGAAATCCTGACGTCCGACAAGGTCGCCATCCGCGTGAGCGTGCTGGTACAGTTCCGGGTGGTCGATGCCAAGGCGGCCGTTCACGAGGTCGAAAGCTACACCGATCGCGTCTACAGCGACGTCCAACTGGCCGCGCGCCGGTCGCTGGCGTCGATGAAGCTCGACGAAATCTTGACGAACCGCAATCGCTTGAGCGAAGACATCCTGACTGAGGTCAAGGAGATCGCGCAGCGCTACGGCGTGTCGATCGAACGGGCCGACGTCAAGGACCTTGCCTTCCCCGGCAACTTGCAGGAAGTAATGAACCGCGTGCTGGCCGCGCAACGTGTGGCCGAGGCGCAGATGATCGAGGCCCAAACCAAGGCCGACGTCTCGCGGATTGAAGCCCAGTCGAAGGCGCAGGCTCAGGAGTTGACCTCGCGCGTAGAAGCCGACACCAAGCGGCGTTTGGCCGAAGCAACAGCGGAAGCCGTTGCGATCTCGACTGCTGCGGAACTCAAAGCGCTCGAGGATCGCCGCAAGGTGGCTGCCGCGTACCGCGAGCACCCGGCCTTGGTGCGATTGGAGGAGTTGGCAACCTTTCGCGAGTTGGGCCGCAACGCCCAAGCGCGGCTGTATGTCGACTTCCGCGAAGACAATGCTGGCCTTGTAAGCGTGGATGAAAAGTAAAAAGCCAGAAATTGCTGGACGGCATCAGAGCCGTCCAGCAGCATGGTCGGCGCGAAAGACCGATACCTGGGCGAGCGACCGTTGAGAAACGTCTGTTTGGTCGATAAGACACCAATCGGATGGATCAGAACGCACGACACCGGACCAGCGGGCGATCACTTTTTCAAACGTAGTGCGGCAACGGCGACCACTTGCCCTTCGTTGTTTTGCGCGACTCGAACTCCGTCGCCCGTCTTCAGCTCGGCAAGTTTGGCTGGTTTGCCATCGAGCGTAATTTTCGCTTTCAAACCAACGTCGTACGGGTGCTCGCCGATCCCATCAGCCACGACGAGTTTTCCAGCTGCCACCGAAACGATGATGCCATCGCGGACTTGCCCGCCATGAACGCCCTCGGTTACCAAAACGACTACGGCAACAGCCATTGCCAATAGAGCAGATCGGCGGAACATGGTATTTCCTCCCTATTTGAACTCTTGGTTCGGTAGAAAACCGACCTTTTAGTCCGGAGAAAAAGGGTGCATGTCTCGCGCCAATAGCGGTGGCTGGAGCCTGGTTTTCGGCATAAAGCGTGATCGCGAGCGCATGTACTCTACGTTCCGCCGTCGGCCATCCGTCCAACGGCCGACGAACCGTCGTTACCTTCTTATGCCGGAGCGCTGCTACTTCTTTTTCTTAGCCCCCTTCTTCTTCGCCGATGGCTGCTTCGCCACCGCTGACGACTTCTTCGCCGTTTTCTTGCCTGCCTTCTTTCCCATACCGACCATGCTCTTGGCGCTGGTAACCATGTTCGATGCCGACTTCTTAGCAGTCTTGGGAAGCTTGGTCACCGACTTCGGAAGCGCTTTCGAAATCGTAGGTGCGTTGGCGCCGACGATCCCGCCCGTCACGGCTCCGACAGCAGCCCCGACAGGTCCCACCATCGCGCCAGCAGCCGCACCCGCCGCGGCACCACTCACCAATCCCACGGCTGAAAAACTCGACTTCTTCGCTGCCTTCTTCTTCGCCATGACGTTGCTCCCCAAGAGTAAATTGAATGTTCGTGGAAACTGCGCCCATTGAAACTGCAAATCACGCGCCGTCAAACGCGGCTAAGCCTTCCAATTGATTGCGGCAGCTGACCATGGTCTCAAAGCGTCGAAAGAAGTTGGAGTCGCAATTGGCAATCGAGCTGCCAATCGTCGAGGCCATATCGAAGGCAATTGCTCAGTTGGTCCAAGGCAAGGCCATCGACGCGACTTGTCCTCAATGTCAAACTGTTCTGTCGATTCAAGAACTAGGCGAAACCGCTTGGTCCACCCGCTGTGAATGCGGAAGATGTAACGACACCCTGAGAGGCCTCTCACTGAGGCGGATATCGTTTACGTCATCTAAGAACCGGCCACTTTCACCGGCAGGTTTCTCCCGTAGTTGACCGATCTCCCGCGGCCAACCATAAATGGAATCCGTCCTTAAGCTTAGGCTGAGGGTGTCCGCCGGCCCCCACCTGTTTGTGGTTTGCCACTTGCTGACCGGCGGTTGTAACCAATTGCCGTCGGACGTCATTGCCAATCGACGGCTTTTCGCCGTTTAGATATTGCGACGCTGGGAGTTTTGCATGTTTCGATCGATTCTGGGCCGGTTTGGCGTCGTTGCCGTTTTGTTGTCTGGCATGGTAGCTCCCGTTCTTTCGGCCGATCCCGTCGATGCCCACCCCCGCGTGATTGGCTTCGACCGACTCTACTCCGACGCTGCTTCCAACGCCGTCGAAGGGGGCCAACTCCTGTTAGGAGAACTCAACTGCATCAGCTGCCACGCCGCCGATCCCGCCTGGTCGCAGGCCATCGTCAAGAAACAAGCTCCCATCTTGAGCGAGATCGGTAACCGCGCACGAGCAAACTACCTGGCGCGCTTCCTGGCCAATCCGCAAGCAGCTAAGCCCGGCACGACCATGCCGAATGTCTTCGCCGGGCTGCCTGAAGCCGAAGCTAAAGAGAAGGCTCTCGCCTTGGCCCACTTCCTGGCAACGACAGGCGAAATCAAAGACGAAGCACCGCTGTTCGGCGGTGTCGCTCGTGGCGATGTTTTGTTCCACCAGGCCGGCTGCGTCGCTTGCCACGACGCGCGCCGCGAGGATGCCGAGCCCCAAGCGACGTCGATCCCCATCGGCGTCCCGTCGCGCAAGTACACGCTCGACGGACTAACCAGATTCCTCCGCGACCCGCTCCACATTCGCCCCAGCGGCCGGATGCCGAACTTGAACTTGAGCGACGGCGAGGCCCGCGATGTCGCCTCGTATCTGCTTAAGGACCTGCAAGGAGAATCGGGCCTGCAGTTCAGCTATTTCGAAGGGAGCTGGGGCGACATCCCGAATTTGGACCGCGAGAAGCCGGTTCTCCAAGGTGATGCCGCTAGTTTCACCGTCGACGTCGCCAAGCGGAAGGACAATTTCGCGCTCCGTTTCGACGGCGCCATCGAATTGCCAGAGGCTGGAAACTGGAAGTTCCATCTCAGCAGCGACGATGGATCGCGAATGGTGATCGACGGGAAAGAAATCATCCGCATCGGCGGCGTTCATCCCACCGAGCACAAAGACAAGACCGTCATGCTGACCGCAGGCAAGCACGCCGTGACTGTCGATTACTTCGAAGGTGGTGGCGAGGAAGTGCTGATCGTCGAGTACGAAGGCCCTAACACCCCACGGCGTTCGCTCGACAACGCTCTCGCCATTCCCAAAGCGAAGCCGGCCAATCCGAGCGAGGCACCCTTTATGGTCGACGCCGCGCTCGCCGCCAAAGGGAGAGAGCTGTTCGAGACCGTTGGCTGCGCTGCCTGTCACGAGCTGAAAAAAGATGGCCAGAACCTCACGGCCAAGTCTCTCTCGAAGGGCCTGTCGAAACTAGGCCTCTCGGGCGGTTGCCTGGCGGAAAACCCAACCGGCAAGGCTCCCTACTTCGCACTTAACTTGCGGCAACGCGAATCGCTTGCGGCGGCCTTGAAATCGCTCGCCGGTGCGCCTCCCAAACCTGATGCCGCTGGCGCTGCCCGTCGGCAACTCGCCCGTTTGGCATGCTACGCCTGCCATCAACGCGGCACCGTCGGCGGTGAACCGGGTACGGAAATCGGTGGCATCGAAGAAGAGCGCATCCAGTGGCTGTCGGCCGAAGTCAAGGAAATGGGAGACGAAGGCAAGCTACCGCCGGTACTTACCGGCGTCGGCGGCAAGCTCCGCGACGAGTGGTTCAAGGAGGTTCTCGAAAAGGGAACCAAGGTCCGCTCGTATATGTATGCCCGGATGCCGCAATTCGGTGTGTCCAACATGGGCGATATTCAAGCAACGCTCACCGCCGCTGATTTGCCGCAACAGAGCAAACGACCGGAAGTCTCGTTCGGCGATCTCGACGAAAAGCGAGTGAAAGCCACAGGACGAAGGCTGGTCGGGTCGATGGGTCTGGGCTGCATCAAGTGCCACAGCTTCAACGGCAAAACGACGCCCGGCGTTCGCTCGCTCGACATGAACACAATGACCAAGCGGCTCCGCGAGGATTGGTTCCATCACTACCTGATCGATCCGCAGCTCTATCGCCCGCGCACGCGTATGCCCACCGCGTGGCCCAACGGCAAATCGGTGCTGCCGAAGGTCCTGGCCGGCGACACCGACAAGCAGATTCGCTCGATCTGGGAATTCCTTGCCGACGGCGAACAAGCAATCCTGCCTGATGGGCTGGTGACCGGCGCGATCGAACTAATGGCCACCAACGAGGCCATCATGTACCGCAACTTCATCGAAGGTGCCGGGCCGCGCGCGATTGCCGTGGGCTATCCCGAGCGGATCAACCTGGCATTCGATGCCAATCACATGCGGATGGCCTTACTTTGGAACGGCGGATTCATCGACGCCCACATGCACTGGGAAGGCCGTGGCCCTGGCTATCAAAAACCACTCGGCGACAACGTCGTGACCTTGCCAAACGACGTCTCGTTCGCGCGGCTAAGTTCGCAAACACAAGAGTGGCCCCAAACGACCGAGCAAAACACCAAGGACAAAAGCGTTCGCTTCCTCGGTTACAAGCTCGACGAGCTTCGCCGCCCGGCGTTCCAGTACGAACTGAAAGATAGCGAAGTCAAGATTGAAGACTTCCCCAAGCCCAAAGGGGCAGACGACGTCTACGTTTTCGAGCGCACGCTCAAGTTGGAAGCAGCCGGCAATCCCAACGATCTCTATTTTCTGGCAGCGGCCGGGAACGCGATCGAAAAGGTGAGCGAGGGGGTCTTCCGCATCGACAACCGGTACAACGTCCGCATCAGCGGCAGCAAACCACCTTCGATTCGCGAAAGCCGCGGCCGCAAGGAATTGCTCGTCCCCATCGAATTCACCAACGGCAAATCGAAATTCGTGCAAGAATTCGAGTGGTAAGCCAAACGTCAAATCATTGAACTCAATACGACTGCTGTCTCAGGTTTTCCCTATGCGTAAGATCATCAACACGCTCGCTGCCCTGGCTTTGAGTTTCGCCTCGACGGCGGCGCTCGCAGAAGAGTCCGATTACTACACGCTCGAAGAGATTCCGATCCCCGAAGGAATTGTCCTCGAAGCAGGCGGCATCGACATGCTGCCCAGCGGCAAGCTCGTCGTTTCGACTCGCCGGGGCGACATCTATACGGTCTCCAATCCGCTGGCCAAGGACACCGCCGACTGCGAGTTCAAACTCTTCGCGGGCGGGCTGCACGAGGTCCTAGGCGTCCATCAAAAGGACGGCTATCTCTACGTGACGCAGCGGTGCGAGGTCTCGCGGCTAAAAGACGTCGACAACGACGGCCGCGCCGATTTGTTCGAGACCATCTCGGATGGCTGGGAAATCAACGGCGACTACCACGAGTACGCCTTCGGCTCCAACTTCGACAAAGATGGCAACATCTGGGTGGTGCTCTGTCTGACGGGCTCGTTCGATAGCAACTCGCAATACCGCGGATGGTGCCTGCGGATTACGCCCGACGGAAAAGTGATCCCGACCTGCAGCGGTATCCGTTCGCCAGGCGGAATTGGCTTCAACTGCAACGGCGACGTCTTCTACACAGACAACCAAGGTCCGTGGAACGGCGCCTGCTCGCTCAAACACCTCAAGCCCGGAACCTTCCAAGGACACCCCGGCGGATTCAAGTGGTACAAGGATGCGGCCGATGTTCTCGGCGAAGCTCCCAAAGAGCCCAAGAGTAACAGCCGGATGATGGTCGAGGCCAAGCAGATTCCGCAACTCGAGCCGCCCGCCATCTATTTCCCTTACAACAAGATGGGGCAATCGGCGGCGGGCTTTGTTTGCGACAGCACCGTCGGCAAGTTCGGGCCCTTCGAAGGGCAGATGTTCGTCTGCGATCAAACGCACAGCACGGTGATGCGCGTCGCTCTCGAAAAAGTGAATGGTCACTACCAAGGGGCCTGCTTCCCCTTCCGCGCCGGTTTCGGCTCGGGTTCGATCTCCATTTACATGACGCCTAACGGTGAAATGTTCGTCGGCGGTACCAACCGCGGGTGGGGCTCGCGCGGGCCTAAGAACTTCGCACTCGACCGCGTGAAGTGGACCGGCAAGACGCCGTTCGAAATCCACAGCGTGAAAGCCGAAAAGGACGGCTTCACGTTCAAGTTCACCGAGCCTGTCGACCCCACCACCGCCAAGTCGCCCGAGTCTTATCAGGTAGAAACCTTCTGCTACATCTATCAAGCTAACTACGGCAGTCCTGAAGTCGATCAAACCAAGCCGACCATCAAAGATGTTACAGTTGCGGCCGACGGCTTATCAGCGCGCGTAACGCTCGACCAGCTGCAAGAAGGACACATCCACCAGTTCAAGCTCAGCGGCGTAAGAAACAAAGCCGGCCAGCATCTGGAACATCCGGAAGCGTATTACACGCTCAACTACTTGCCACAATAGTTAAGGCAACACCAGGAGCGGCTTCTCGGAGAGCGCTGGTCCAACGCGGCGCGCTTTGATCCGGACGTAAGGCGCGATGTAGCTGGCTCGATGAGCAAACGTTCCGCTCGACGCATCCGGCGTCGCGTGGCGAGGCTCAACTACGTCTTCGATCACAAAGCCGCTACGGCACATCTCGCCGATGATCTCCTCCCAACGGTGGAGATACTCGAGCGTTCCCTCCTCGCGCAAGCGGCTGCTGTGAACGGCGGGTAAGGGGCCGTTGCGATAGTAAGGCTCAGCCAACTCGTAACCCTTCCCGCGCGATGGATGCTGCTCGGCCTGCAAGTTCTGCGGCGTCTTGTGCTGGCTGATATAGAGCCCCCCTGCGCGGAGCACGCGGGCAACCTCGCGATACACCGGCGCAATGTGCGGCACGTAACAAGTGCTCACCGGGTGAATCACGATGTCGAACTCGCCATCGGTCAGCATGCCCAACGAGTCCATCGAGGCCTCGATTACCCGCAAAGAGAGCGACCGCTCGGCGGCGACTTGCCGGTCGAGCTGCAGCATCGCGGGACTGATGTCGACGACGGTCACGTTCGCCCCCGCCGTGGCATACAGCGGGCCATGTTTTCCCCCGCCCGCCGCCAAACACAACAGGTTTTTGCCGCGGACTCCCGGGGCGAGCCATCCCAGCTGATCGACGGTTCGCAGGGGATCGACAAAGTCGCCATCGGCGGCCGGCTTAGTGAAGGCCTGCCCCTTGTGAACCAGCGAATCCCACGCGCGGCGGTTGTGTTCGTGCGAGGAATCCATGCGATATTTTGCTTCCGAAACGGGGTCCAGCGGGCGGTAATGTTGGCGGAGCACCCGAAAAGAGGGCGAAATTTGGTTCGTCTCTGGCGTCCTTGCAAGACTTTCAGCATAATCTCTCCCAGAGGATAGACGTGCCAAGGGTGGGTTCGTCCGCGTGTCACCCGCAAAACAAAGCTCCCTCGCTGCCATGCGATTTGCGTCGGCAATCCGCCACCGCCATGAGCCAAGCTCGTAACCACTTCGATTCTGCTCGCGCGATGAAAAGCACCCGGTTTGTCTTCGACGTCGGCATCGACGATGCGCTCCTCCCGCCGCTGATCGAATACATTTCGGCGTGCCTGCTCGACATCGGCGTTTGCGACGACGCGGAAACCATGCGGGTCAGCATTGCCCTCGACGAAGCTCTCCGCAACGCCTTGTACCACGGCAATCTCGAAATCACGTCCGCACAGCGCGATGGCGATGCCGAAGAATACGAACAGCTGCTGATCTCGCGGCGATCGCAGTCCCCCTACCGCGACCGCAGTTTGTGGATCGACGTCGAAGTGTCGCCCGAGCAGGCGACCTTCGTCATCCGCGACGACGGGAAAGGATTCGACCCCAGCAAGCTCCCCGATCCGACCGATCCGGAAAACCTGGAGCGGATCAGCGGCCGCGGCGTTTTGCTCATGAAGTCGTTCATGGATGTGGTCCGTTACAACCAAAAGGGAAACGAAGTCACTTTGATCAAGAAGAAATCCTCCCCTTCGTCCGATTGACCTCAAAGAACGTTTCCTCCTCCCCTTCCATTCATTAACCTTTCACCGCGATCCCTCGCGGGAGCCAAACACACCAATGTCGGGTAGTCAGTTTTTCGAGATGCGGCGAGATGGGGACGTGCTCGTCGTGACACCATTGGCGAACTTCGCGGCGCTCGGCGATACGCTGGTGGCCTCGGAGTGGTCGGCGATGCGCGACGCGATCGACGGCATGTCGCCGCCGCGCGTCGTGATCGATATGTCGAAGCTGGCGGTCTTCGGCTCGACCGTCCTCGAATGGATGGTGCAAGTCTGGCGGCGCTGCCGCGATGCCAAGGGAGTCATGATGGTGGCGAGCCTCACTCCCATCAGCCGCGAAGTGATCGCCGTCACCCGGCTTGATTCCCTTTGGAAGATGACCGAGACGGTCGACGCAGCCGTTAGCGAGATCCGCCAAGCGTCCGATGCCTGACCGCGGCGTGAAGCCGTTTGAAAGCGTCTGCTTCGCGCGATAGACTCACTAGCGAGCGAACCGCGGACCTCTCTGCGACCTTTCGTCCCCGGTTTGCGAGTCTTGCAAACAGAATTCCGAAGGCGGGAAATCTCACCATGTACCAAATCGGCTGGTACGTTCGCGCGATGTTTGTTGGTCTCGCGCTCGCCGGGCTTAACATCGGTTGCCAATCCGAATCGCTCCCGCCACCTCCCAAGAACTGGCCCAACGCCGAAGACGCGCCCAGTGTCAGCGTTGAACCAACTCTGACTGGCGATATCGCCAAGGACGCTGAAGAACTCTTGAACTCTTGGGAACCACCAACGACCAAAATTCCACTGCGCCGCGTGATGAGCACCAAGCCTTTTCCAGCCGTGGTCCGCGAGGCCGTGTTTTCGCAGAACGGCCAACGACTGGCCGCTCGATTTCGCGATGGCCAAGCTGTCGTGATCGATGCCAAGTCGGGCAAGACCCTTTGGTCGAAAAAAATGGAACTTGAGGATTTGACGGTAGGAAGGCTGATCGCCCTCTCAAGCGATGGCCGTCGCATCGCGTTGAACCTTCAAGGGCGAAAAGTGGAAGTTTGGGATTGCGACACCAACCAACTGGTGGTCGAACGCGCGGAACGAAATCCCATCCATTTCGTCGGACTCAATCACACGGCCGAGTCCTTCTTCATCTGCGAGGTGCCTTTGCCTCAAACCAGCGCTTCCATTCCCCTCGTCGGCTCCGGGGAAGGAATCGAAGTCGCGCCGCCAGTCGAAATCTCGTTCACGGACGGCGAGTCGACCGTGGCCGATGCGGAAGGCATGCGCTCGGGCGTAATCGCGATGGCTCCGATTGTTGGAGGACAAGGTTACCTCGTTCTAGATGCTTTCAACCAACTCCTCTATTGGAATCCAACGACCGTTCCCAGCATTTCAAAGACGCTCACCAAGGGAACTGCTTTCGCCAAGGTCAACGAAACTTGGCTTCGGGCTAATCGCACCAGCTTTATGGCACACGTCGAGGGGGCACTTCTGGTGGGCCGTTTGTCGGCCTTGGGACTCGACCCCGAACCGACAACGGGCGCACAGGCCGACAGCGTCGGGCCATCCGACGACGAAGAAATGGCGTCGCTGCCAACCATTTCAGACTTGACCCAGAAATTCGGCAACAGCAGCCGAATTTGGGGGCGTATCGATTCAGTGAACGGCCGCTGCTTTACCGAAGGCGTGACGGCATGCGACGTGGATTTCGCCCCATTTTTGATGCACACGAAAGCGCCCGACGATCGATATTTCCGGGACCTTGACGTTTCACCGGACGGTAGATTTGTCGTGGCATACAATAAGGATTTGGCCAACTCAACACTTTCCATCTACGAGCTAGGCAACATTCCCGAGCACCCTATACGGCGCGTCCAGCGTTGGGCCCATAAGGCGATGGCCGACAACAACTACGAGTTGATCGATGCCGTTCTCGCGGCGGCCCAAAAACGGGAGAAACAGCCCAAGTGGGGAGACCTGCCGGTGACCTGGGGCGGCGACAACACCCCCTGGCGACAAATTGTGCAAGGGGTGCTCGAAAACCAATGGACGCCCAAGGGACTGGCTGCGGACACGGCAGAGCTGGCCCGTTGGAAAGAAAGCCAAACGGCTTTGCCGCCTGATACCAAAGCGCTCGCAGACAAGGCCGAAGCACTCTCGAAACAGCGTGTCGACTACCCCGACAACGCGCCTGCGAAGGAATTGGTCGAGTACATTCTGAACGGCACCAACGTGGACGCCCGCGCCATCGCTGCGTTTGTCGAAATGTGCAACCGTGTGACCGTGCGAAGAGACATTATCAAGAACGTAGCCGCGCGTGCTGCCGAGATTTGCGAACCCAAGGACAAATCGTTGGAGTTGATTGCTAACGCCCTCATGGAATTCGCGCACGAAGAACCTGATGTGCCTCTTGCCGAAGCGACGGTGGGATTCATCGAGGCCGTTGCCAACGCGGAAATGCGGCGTAACGGAGTCGATGCCGGCGATGTTGCGTATGCCACATTCACGGTGAGAGTATCGAATGCCGGCCATGCGGGGTACATGACCGGAGGCGAAAGTGCTCGCCTGGAAGAATACAACAAGTATTACACGTTCGAGGACTATCAGAGGGAACGATCCAAGCTTGCCAGCCACTATGGCGACTACGAACGACTCGTTCGCGGTCTGACGTTGTATCTCACGAAGACGCGCGACGTGCACGTTGCAAAATTCGTCCTGGAACTGGCGTATGCCTCGTCCGATAAACAATTGGCGCAGTTGGCGATTCCTAGTTTTGAAGAATCATCTCGGTGGATGCGGCCGCCGCCAGAGGGCTTCGGCAACGTCAGGCCTTACATCGATTGGGCCAAATCCCCTTAACGGCCTTTTTGGATTCGCTACGCGAGCTTTCGGGAGAATCGCGATCATGGCTAGTTTCCCTCCAGCGCGCGTTTTCTTGATTGCCTGCTGGTTCGCCGGCGTAGGCATCGTTGTCTTGGCACCCCCTTCTTCAGCCGTTGCTGAAGATCGCAGGGTGCAAGTCACGGTAGCCGATGCCACGACGAACAAACCGCTTCCCGTGCGGGCTTACTTGCACCGCAACGATGGGTCGCCGTACTACTTTTCCAGCGACGATGCGGAAGGATCAGCCGTTCGCTATGAAAAGAAGAACTGGATCAACGCGCGCTCGACGGAATACCACACCACGCTTTCCGCTCACCCGTTTCATGCGAAAGTTCCTGCGGGACACTACACGCTGGTGGTCGAGCACGGCAAGTCGTACCGGTCATTTCGCAAAGACCTGGAGGTCGGCGGGAGCGATCTGCAAATCCCCGTGCGATTGGAACGCTGGTGCGATCCGACCGCGCGCGGCTGGTACTCGGGCGATACGCACCTTCATCGCACGATCGATGAACTGCGAAACGTGGTCCTGGCCGAGGACCTTAGCGTCGCACTGCCGCTGACCAACTGGGTGACCAAATCGGACACGGCGCCTAGCGCCGGCGATAAGAGCATCGACGACGCGCGGCGAACGGAACTCGTCACCGTCGATCCCACCCACGTCATCTGGCCGCGCAATACCGAATACGAGATCTTCACGGTCGGCAAAAAACAGCACACGCTCGGCGCATTGTTCGTGTTAGGACACCGCGGCTTGCTCGAAGGGACTGTTCCGCCATGGAAGCCGGTTGTCACGAACCTGGCTAAATCCGAACCGCAAGCCCTCTACGATATGGACAAGCTCGCTTGGCCCTTCGCCATGCTGCTGCCGGCGATTGTGCCAAATGCCTTGTACGAGCTTTCTAACAATCACACCTGGCGGACCGAATTCGCTTTTCGCGATTGGTATACCCCTGCCCCGGCGTATCTGCAACCTCCTTTCGGCAGCATGTCGGGTGGCCACCGGGCCTGGCTCGATTACACCCATGGGATGTACTACACGCTGCTCAACTGCGGCTTGAGATTGCCGCCGAGTGCCGGGACAGCCAACGGAGTCCACCCCGTCCCGGCGGGCTTTGGACGAGTCTATGTCCACTTGCCCGACGGATTTAGCTTCGACGCCTGGATGGAAGGCCTGCGAAAGGGACGCAGTTTTGTCACGACCGGGCCAATGCTCTACGCAACCGCCGATGGGCACGACCCTGGCAAAGTGTTTGAGATTTCATCGAAGGACGAAGCCAAGATTTCGCTCGACTTGGAACTCGAATCGGAAGAACGTTTGCTCTACGCCGAGTTAATTGTCAACGGCGTGCCGGAACAACTTATCCCCCTCCGCGATCAGCAGCTGAATCATGCGGCCTACCGATCAAAAGCCAAGCTTACGGTGAAGCCGCGGCGGTCAGGCTGGTTCGCGGTTCGCGTTTGGGAAAATCGCCCCGACGGCCGTGTCCGCTTCGCCCATAGCGCCCCGTGGTACGTAGAGGTCGATCGTCAACCAGTCCGCATCTCACGGACCGAAAAGCGATACCTCGTCGAGCGGATGACGCGCGAAATCGAGCGCAGCCGCGAAGTGGTCGGCGAAGCGGCACTGCGGGAGTACCAAGACGGCCTGGCGTTTTACGAATCGTTGCCGGTGCTCGACGACAAGGTCGAGGTCGCTCGCCAGTCGCGCGCATTCAAGACCGACGCCGAACGAAAACGCTGGCTCGACAACATGATTGTCGATCACGGTTATGACGCGGAAGAAGTCCGGGCAGCTACCGGCCTTTCATTCGACGAGGTCTCGCGTGAAATCACTGCCCGCGCCGCCGCTCGCGATAGCGCTCCAACGGATACCGTTCGCCTGCATCCCTATCCCGGCGGGCGTCACCCACGTCGTGGCTTTTTGGATGGCGCCCTCGACCCACAACGCGAAACCAAAGTCAGCGTTTTTCCACCGTGGAAAGAGGGCGGCTATGTGGTGGTCGATGTTCCGGAGGCGATCTTCTCGAACCTCGGACTCACGTATCTCGCCCACACGCATGTTCCGACAATTTGGGATAAGCATCCCGGTGGGCTAGAGAAACTCGAATGGACCGAAGAAAGCGATGGCCTGTCGTTACGCCGAAGGCTCCCCAACGGTATTGAGTTCACCACCCGCGTTGTCCGGCGTGACGATGGCGTCGACATGAAGATCGATCTGACCAACGGCACGAGCGAGCCCCTCAGCGGGCTGCGTGTGCAGGTTTGCACGATGCTCAAAGGCGCGATCGGATTCAATGCGCAGGAACCCCTTGTTTCGCGAATCGATGGCTCGGTCATCGCTATTCGCGCCGCCGAGGCCGATCGCTGGATCATCACGTCGTGGCAGCCGCTGCATCGCGTTTGGCAAAATCCACCTGTCCCGTGCATTCATGCCGATCCCGTTTTCCCCGATTGTGAGCCCGGAAAAACGGTCTCCGTTTCCGGCAAATTGCGGTTCTACGAAGGGACAAACGTCAAAGAAGCGATGGAAGCGGGCCGCTAGCACCCGGGACCTGAACTCGCCTTGATAGTCGGCAACGGGTAGCATACCACCCCTTTTGTGATCCGCCGCTTTTGTTTCCCCAACAGGTCATGGCGTTCGACTATCGAAAAGCGACGCTCGTTTTCCTGATCGTGGGGATCGCCTTGCGCCTCCTTCGGTACGCACTTTGTTTTCCCCTCTGGGGAGACGAATGCATGCTGGCCGTGAATTTTCTCGACCGATCGTGGGCCGACGTCGCGGCTCCGCTCGAAAAGGGGCAAGTCGCGCCGGTCGGATTTGTCGCAGTCGAAATGCTCGCGGTCCAGTGGCTTGGTTTCTCCGAATACAGCCTCCGCTTAACGCCGCTAGTGGCGAGTCTCGTTAGTTTGCTTCTGTTTACCAAAACAGCTCGCGAGTACTTGAGCGAGCAGGCGGCCTTTTTCGCCGTGACATTTTTGGCGGTCGCACACGTGCCGATTCGCATGGCCACCGACGCCAAGCCGTATGCTTTTGATCTGCTGATCGCCGTGGCTTTGATTTACGCCGTCCTCGCTGTTTGCCACGGAAAACGGCGAACCCTCGGGCTGGCCCTTTTGTCCGTGGTCACGCCGGTAAGCGTGTGGTTCTCGTTTCCCGCGGCATTTGTGGGTGGAGCGGCTGTCCTCGTCTTGTTCCTACAAGGAATTCGCGAGCGGTCATGGCGTTTGGCCGCTGCGGGAGTCTCAATCGGGCTCGTCTTGCTGGCCAGTTTCGCTGTCATGGTTTCAGTCTCGGGACAATCGCAAATGCAGGCCCACGGCGACTACATGCGAGACTACTGGGGAGAGTTCTTTCCTCCGCCGATGACGCATTGGTCTGCCTGGCCGGCTTGGCTGTTTCGCGTCCACACCAACAGCACGTTCGCGTACCCCTTCGGTGGCGAGCACGGTGCCTCGATCCTGACTGCCATCCTCGCGATCGTAGGCCTGGTGGCCTGGTTTCGTCGGCGCTCGCAACTTGCCGAATGGTTCACCCTCGTTCTCGCTATCGCATTTCTTGCCGCGTGTTTGCGAAAGTACCCCTACGGCGTGCCCCGCCTGAGCCAATATTTGGCTCCCTTCATTTGCCTATCTGCCGCAACGGGACTCGAAAGGGTCCTCGACGCCGCGCGCCGCTGGCAAAAAAACGCGATCGACCTGCCCACGTTGTGGCCTCAGCGGATTGGCTGGCTCTGCGCAGCCATCGCACTCGGCATCGGCATCCATACGTGTGTGAAGCCCTATGGCGCGCGATTCGACTACGACCACCGCGGGTTCGCCAAGACCTTCTGGCGGGAACTCGTCGACAAGCCTGTGCTCAGCATGATCGGCGATGGCGACAAGGGAATCGTTCCGCATGAGGACGAGAGCTACCGCTGCGCACAACAAATGTTCCGCCAATCGCCGCGCCCCTCGCCCGATAAGGAATCGGTCGACGTCTACTGCGTGATCTTCGAGAGCCGTCACGCTGCTTGGAATCGCACGCTTTATCAGAACTGGTGGCAGTCGGTCACGTCGCGCTACGACGTGATCGAGACCAAGGATCATCTCACGTGCGCCGCCGATAAGGGCGCCTTCGATGTCTATCGAGTGATCACACTTCGCCCCAAAATCCCCGACGAAGATCCGCAAGATCCACCCTCACGGCAAATGGCCGAACAGCCGGAAGAGAGTCTCCGGCGATAGTTGTCTCGCGAGCAGACCGCCCATTGGGCCCAGCATCTCCGCTCTGCGACGGCAACCGTCCTTCTCGAGCAACATCGTCCTCGAGGGTCATATCCCCAAGGCCCTGCCACCTTCGTTTGGGGGTTCCGTGTTAAGGTGTACTAGAGCTTGGCGAATTGGAGGCAACATGCATGGCAATCTCAATCTCATTGTGCTGCTCGCGGCCGCGCTGACCACGGCACTGGCCTTTGGCTACGTAACCCATCGCCTAGGCCTTTCGCCCATTGTGGGATACCTGCTGGCGGGAGTCCTGATCGGGCCGTACACACCTGGTTTTGTCGGCAACCCCGAGCTCGCTCATCAACTCGCTGAAGTCGGCGTCATTCTTTTGATGTTCGGCGTCGGACTGCATTTCCACCTTAAGGACCTGCTGGCCGTAAAAGGGGTAGCGATTCCAGGCGCTATTGGACAAAGCGTCGTCGCCACGATTGTTGCCGTGATCGTCTTCGCCGGATTCGGCCTCCCCTGGCAAACAGGCGCGGTGATTGGGATGGCCATGGCGGTGGCCAGTACCGTTGTGCTGATGCGCGTCTTGATGGACGCCGACATGCTGAACTCGACCCAAGGCCACATCGCCGTGGGCTGGCTGATCGTCGAAGACATTTTCACCGTCGTGCTGTTGGTGCTCATTCCTGTCATGGGCCGCGGAATGGGCGCTGAAGAAGCCGCCGAGCACGCGCCCGCGGCCGCCAGCCAGCTATCGCTATGGCCGACGCTTGGATTGGCTCTTCTCAAGCTCGGAGCACTGGTAGTCATCGTTTTGCTGGCCGGGTCAAAAGTCATTCCCTGGGTGATGGTCCACGTGGCGCGGCTTCGCTCGCGCGAGTTGTTCACGTTGACCGTGCTCGTCATCTCGATTGCCATCGCGGCCGCATCGTATTACTTCTTCGGTGCTTCGATGGCCTTGGGCGCATTTTTGGCCGGCATGGTCGTGGCGCAGTCGCCCGTCAGTCACCAGGCGGCCGCCGATGCCCTCCCCATGCGCGATGCCTTCGCGGTGATCTTCTTCGTTTCGGTAGGCATGCTGTTCAATCCCATCTTTCTGGTGCAGCAGCCTCTGATGGTGGCGGCCGCACTAGGAATCATCCTGATCGCCAAGCCGCTGACGGCGCTAATCATCGTCGCCTTGCTGGGGCACTCCGCCCGAACAGCGCTCACCGTTGCCATTGGTCTGGCGCAGATTGGAGAGTTCTCCTTCATTCTTTCGGACCTCGCGCGCCAACACGGCTTGATGCCCGAAGCCGGCCACAACTTGCTTGTCGCCTCGGCGATTATCTCGATTACGCTGAACCCCCTGCTCTTCCGCGCGCTCCCCAAGATCGAGGCCTGGATGAAGGACCGTCGCTGGCTGTGGCACCTCCTCAACGGCCGGGCAGAGCAACTAGCAGCCACCGCGAATCAAGCCACGGCCAAACACGTAGCCGACGCCGACCACACGAGCACGCGATTGGCGATCGTCGTCGGCTACGGCCCCGTGGGACGCTCGGTCCATCGTCTGCTGCGCGAGGCCAATCTCTCGACGGTCGTCATCGACATCAACATGGATACCGTTTCTTCGCTGAACGCCGCCGGGCAACCGGCTATTTTTGGCGATGCCTCGCACGAGCAGATTCTCGAACAAGCGGGCATGCGGCACGCCTCGCACCTCGTGCTCACGCTGCCCCACACCTCCGACCGGGCGGCCATCGTCGCGTCCGCAAGGAATCTGAATCCTGATGTCCGCATCCTGGTAAGAGCCCGGTACATCCGAGAGCGGGAAGACCTCGAGCAAGCCGGGGCCAACGCCGCTGTCTTCGAGGAGGTCGAAGCGGCCGTTTCGCTGGCGCGGTTGGTCCTCGCCGACACCGGCCTGCACCGCGAAGCAGCCGACCAGAAGATCAACGACCTGCGACTCCAACTGATCATGGAGAATATCTCCAACATTCGCTCGCAGCGGGTGCGGAGCGTCATGGTCCCATGGACTCGCGTCCGTTGGTTGCCCGAGTCCGCCGACCGGGACGCAGTCTTAGCGCAGGTCTCGCAGGAGCGATTTTCGCGCTGGCCTGTCGTCAACATGAAAACGGGATTGCCGCTTGGCTACCTGCTGACCAAAGACCTCATCGCCAAGGCAGCAGCCGCGGACTGGTTGGGCCTGGTGCGTCCCCTGAAGTCGATCAACCCGGAGGACACGATCGAGGCAGTTCTCTTGCGCATGCAAGACGAAGGGGCCTCGGTCTACATCGTCGAGGACGACAAACGCCCTGTCGGCCTCGTCACGCTCGAGGACATTCTCGAACAAGTGTTCGGCCAAATTGAAGACGAGTACCCCCACGAGCCAACAGTATCGTTGCACGATGCCTTGGCCCATGGCGGCGTTGTGCTCAATCTTGCGGCCACAACAGCGGCTGAAGCAATTGGTGAACTTGCGGCGGCGATGCCGGCCGAAACGCTGCCACCAGGCACCAGCCGCGATGACATCGTGCGCATTTCGCTCGCCCGTGAGGGGCAAGTTTCCACCAACCTAGGAAACGGCGTGGCAATCCCGCATGCCCGCTGCCAGGGGTTGCGACGGCCCATCGTCGTTTTTGGGCGAAGCACCGATGGAATCGCCTTTTCTCCCGAGTCGGTAGCGGCGGAGTCGGCAGACCTAGTTCAGTTGGTGTTCCTACTCGTGACTCCGTCGGAACGGCCCGAAACACAGCTAGCGCTACTTCGGCAACTAGCAGGGATTTGCCAGGAAGCGCCGACGCGGAAATCGCTCCAACACGCCCCCTCCGCGGGAGACGTGCTGTCGATTCTCGACTCGCGCGCTCGCGAAGCGGCGTAGGCGGCTCGCGACCATTCGATCTACAATGGTGCCTAGCATGCCCCACCGGGTCGTGTCCCACCTCCTGGCGCGAGGTTCTCGCGCCTCCCACCTTTGTCGCGGATGTTTCTCCCATGTCCCACCTACTTGGCGCGGGATCTCGCCGCCGTTTTTTGCACGATGCCTCGGTCCTCACGGCCGGCTACGGTCTGGCTTCTCAATTGTCGGCCGCCGAAAAGCAGCCCCGCGAAAAATTGCCTGTCGCGGCCGTCGTCACGATCTACACCAGGTTCAGCCACACCGACGTCATCATTGGCAAAATCCTGGACGGATGGAATCAAAAAGGGGGCCCAGGCCCCGATCTCAAGCTGGTATCGATGTACGTCGACCAGCGGCGCGACGACGACTTGGTGCAATCCGCGGCCGACCGTCATGGATTCCGGCTTGTCAAGACGATCGACGAAGCGATCACGCTCGGCACCGACCGCGTGCAAGTGGCGGGCGTGCTTAACATCGGCGAGCACGGCAACTACCCCTTCACGCCGAAGACGCAGCAGCAGATGTACCCGCGGCGCCGCTTCTTCGACGAAGCGGTTGCGGCAATGAAGCGGGGCGGAAAATACGTTCCGCTCTTCAACGACAAGCACCTGGCCTACAACTGGCAAGATGCCAAGGCGATGTACGATACCGCCCGGCGGCTCAAGTTCCCTTTTCTCGCGGGCTCATCCGTTCCACTAACTTGGCGCTATCCGGTACTGGAGCTTAACCGCCAAAACGAGCTAGAGGATGCTCTCACGTTCGGCTACAGCGGCTTGGAAATCTACGGTTTCCACACGCTGGAAGTCCATCAAGCGATGATCGAACGTCGCAAGGGAGGGGAATCAGGCATCAAGGCCGTGCAAGCGTTGCGCGGCGAGGCCATCCATCGTGCCGCCGCCGAAGGCAAATGGTCGACCGCCTTGCTCGATAGGGCTGTCGCCACGCTTCCCAAGAGTCCGAAGATGCCCGCCGATTGGACGAAGCAGGATGAGGCGGCAGTGTTTCTGCTGGAGCACACCGATGGCCTCAAGTCGACCGTCGTGATGTGCGGCTCATCCTTTCCGGAGTTTGGATTCGCAGCCAAACTAAAAGGGAAGTCGGAACCCATTGCGACCTGGGTCCGATTACAAAACAGCGACCCGTTTCCGCACTTCGCTCATCTGCTGCATGCGATCGAAGAAACGATCCACCAGCAAAAAGAAGTTTATCCACTCGAAAGAACGCTGCTCACAACCGGCGCGCTCGACCGACTCATGCACAGCGTGGCCGAAGATGGAAAACGTTTCGAAACGCCCGAACTGGCGATCCGCTACGAACCAACCGACTATCCCTTCGGCAATCATCCTAAGGTTGATTTGGTTTTGCCCGAACCCGTCTAGACTTGGCTATTGAAAGCAGTAAAGAGCGGCAACCGTTCGCAGGTAGATCTTTCCATCGACCAGGGCGGGCGTCGCGTAGATCCCTTCCTCGAACGCAACGGTGTGCAGCGTCTTCCAGCGATCTTCCGCCGATACGACGGTGACCTTTCCCTCTTCACTAGCCATATACACCTTGCCATCCCCGAAAACCGGCGACGCATAATAGTCGTCGGTGCCGAAGACGCGTCCCGTCTTTCCAACGGCGCCGGTCTTGGCGTTCAGCGTTGTCAGGATGCCGCCATCCTTCAACGAATAAACGCGACCACCAGCAATCAGGGGAGAGCAACAAAACGGGACATGCCGCTTCTCGCGCCATGCAATGTTATTAGCCGCGGTATCGCGGCGCAAATTCGGATTGATTGCCAAGATCGCGTTTTCGCTTTTGTCGAAGAGCTGGCGGAAGCGCTCGTACTCCTCGCGCGAGATCGAGCCATCTTTATTGCGATCACAAGTCGTGAACCGCATTTTCACCGCCCCGTCGGGCAACTCGCTCTCTTCGAATTTGCCGTCCTTATTAAGGTCGAAACCGCTCGCAATGTCGTCGAAGGGCTCCAGCCGGATCAGGTCGCCTGCATCGCCGCCCGCTGCCCATCCCGCTGCAAAAAGCTCCCCCTCTTCGCTGAGTGCCGGCGTGGCGCAGACTTGCCGGGCGATTCCCTCGACTGCCCAGTTCTCGGCGCCGGTCTCCAAGTCGTAACCTTTTACGGTAAGTGTTCCGGCAGCGACCACTTCTTCGCGGCCAAAGTTCTTCCAGATCACGGGCGTGGTGAAGTTCCGCAAGGCGTCGCCCCGTTCGGTTCGCCAAACCTGCTGGCCGGTCTGCAGGTCGTACGCGGCAATGAACGCGCCGATGTCATGATCCTGCAACAGCAGAACCTTGCCGTTGTGAATCACCGGCGAGTTCCCCGACCCGAAGTCGTTTTTGAAAGGCCCCATCGGCAGGTGCCAAAGCTGCTTGCCCGATGCGGCCTCGTAGGCAAAAAGCCCGCACGAACCAAAAAAGCTCACCACGATCTTGCCATCGGAGGCCGACGTGGTCTGGGCCAAACTTCCCACGCGGTGGACCAGTTCCACTTCCTGGTGAGGAGCCTCCGCCCGCCACAAGTCACGGCCCGTTGAGCGATCGAGTCCAATCGTGAGCAGCTTCTGTCCATCGACCGCCGTAAGAAAGATAAAGTCCCCCACGATGATTGGCGACGAGTGCCCCGGGGGCAACGGCGTTCGGAAGGCCACATTCGTCGTCGGTCCGATCTCGGCGGGAAGCTTGGCGTCGCCCACCGCGCGGCCGCTGCAATTAGGCCCGCGAAACTGTGGCCAGTCTCCCCCACGAGCAGCCGCAACCACCGCAAAACAAACTGCGAACGAAACAATCGATGCGCCTAAAAATCTACGCATGGACAACTCGTCAGATGTTCTTAAGGAATGAAATCGCCTGCTGCAGTTCGCTCGACAAACTGTCGTCCCCCGTGGCACGGGCGACGGTGATCCAGCCGGCGAACCCATGCTGTTCGAGCAAGGCGAGTAGGTCCGGGATTTCCACCGAGCCGCGGCCGAGCGGAACTTCCCTTCCTCCGGCAGCGCCACCTAACCGCACAGCGTCGCGCGCGTAAAGATGCAGCGTGTGTTTCGTCAGCAGGCGCATCGCTTCGGTTGGATTCTGCCCTGCCATGATTAGCGCCGCAGGATCGAAGGCGACTCCCAACGACCCCACCGGCAAAGCGTCCAGCAACTTTAACATGTGCGCCGCGGGATCGGCGCCAGTCGTCGCGCATAGCGTGGCGCCAACGCGCTGGCCGTGCCGGCCAATGTCCGCCAGTGCCTGCGTCATGGTTTGCCAACCGACGGACGATTCGTCCTCGGGAATGCTCCCCACTTGGTTGACGACGACGCTGGCCCCCATGTCCCATGCAAATTGCATCGCCTGCTTGGTTCCCTCGATTCGGGCCTCCAGGTTGTCCAAAACGTCGTAGCCCCGCTGGGTATGGAAGGTAACCGAACTGGCCCGCAAATTCAGATCGTCCAGCATTTTCCGAACATGCCGCACGCCGGTGCGCGATAATTCGTGCGGACGGATTTCTCCACGGGCATCGATTTCGACGGCCTGAGCCCCCATCCGCGCCGCGGTAAGCAATGCTTGCTTGAATGGCTGGCGAAGGCTGGCGAGCTGGATGCTGACGCGAACTTGCAACACGTTGCGATAGGCTCCTGGGTTTGTACTTACCAATGCGGCCGGTGAAGCGTTTCGTCATGACTCAAGCATGGACTAACTTCTTGTCCCCCGCGCGCACTGCGTATGCTTTGCTCTTCATCATAGCGGCTGGGACCTCGCTTCGCGGCGAGGAAGGATCGCTTTTGCGACGCACGGTTTTCGCCAGCGACTTCGGCGAAACGGCGGATGCCGATTTCGACGGGTGGCCCGACGGCTGGCAGCGGCGTTATCGGCGCGGTTGGCCCCGCCACGTGCGGGTGCGGATCGTCCCAAATAGCGAGGCCATCCCGAAGAAACCATCGATCAAGAACGCCGCCAAAACGACAACACTGGCTCCGTCGCCGCCGCGCGTCTCGGTCGACTATGACAACGACCTTAAGAATCGCTCCAAGTTGGTTCGCGACTACGATATCCCGTCCAAGACCGCACAAGCGCTCTCGCTTCCCGATCGCCCTGTGCTGGCGATGAAGTTCGATGGCGGCGGCGCAGCGGTTGTCGGACCGCCCGTCGAGGTGTGGCCCTACTTCAGTTACGAGTTGGCCATCGACCTCAAGTCGACGGGGATCGAGCGGAATATCGTTTCGGTGGGACTCGACTTTTTTGATGCCGACGGAAACCTGATCCGTCGCGAACGTTCCAGGCCCTACCACGCCCTCAGCGAATGGACAACGGTCGGGCTCAAGAACATTACCACCGATGATCCTCGTATCAAGTTTGCGGCCGTCGCATGCGAGTTGGTCGAGGGAACGCCAGCCGACCTCCGAGGCACCCTGGCTATCGGAAACGTGGAGCTGATCGAGCTGCCGCAACTGCGCGTCGCTCTCAAGCGAAAGGGTGGCCTGTTCCAAGAAAGCGAACCCGTCGAAGTCGTTTGCGATTTATCGAGCTTCCGCGAAACAGGCGCGCTCCTTCGATTCCGTTTGCTCGATCAACAAGGAAAACAACTGGCCGAGCATGAGGAATTGCTCGTCAAGATTGGCTCCGACGAACGGACGGACGAAAAGAAGGGAGTCTCGCGACGGTGCGAGTGGAAGCCGCCGCCTGTCGAACCAGGCTACTACCGCGTTGAAACCAGCCTCATCATCAATGGCCGGGAACTGATGCCCGAGACGACCACCTTGGCCGTGATGGGACAACTCCCTCTTCCTCCGTCGGGAGAGTTCGGGTGGTCGCTGCGGCCCGACGATCGCCGCCGCCAAGACATCGATTGGCCATCCATGCTGTCCCAGGCTGGCACGCACTGGTTGAAAGTCCCGGCGTGGGTGGACCCCAGCGACGAGCAAGACATCGAAAGCCTGGCTCGCTTGGCGGAGAAAGCCACGCTCGAGGGGATCACGTTCGTGGGCGTGCTCGATGCTCCACCTGCCTCGGAACGCGCCGCTTTTGGCGAGGCGAATCTCTACTCGGCAGCAGCGATGTTCATGAATCCCGACGCGTGGAAGCCCACGATCGAACCGCTGATGATGCGATTGAGTTTGCGAATCCGTTCGTGGCAACTCGGCGCCGACGACGATTACGGTTACGTCGGATTCCCACAGGCTCACGACAAGGTTCGCGAGTTCCGCGATCAATTGGTTCGCTATGGTTCCGACCTGCGGGTCGGGATGCCATGGCGATTCGAACGCGAAGCGACCTTGGACAAGGTCCCGTGGAGGTTTCTGGCGCTCGACTCGGCTCCCGCGCCAACCGCCGACGAGCTCGATCAATACCTGTCGACGAGCCAAGGCGATGCCGACGCCCGCCGCTGGGTCTCGTTGAGTCCGCTGTCCGACGGCGAATATGCCTCGAGCGAACGCGTCCGCGATCTCGTGCTGCGGATGCTGGTGACGCGGCGGCACAACGTGCAGGCGGTCTTCGCAACCAATCCGATCTCTAATGAAACGGGACTTCTGACATCCGAAGGATCGCCAACCGAACTCTTCCTGCCTTGGCGCACCACGGCAATGCTGGTCGGCGGTTGCCAGTACATCGGAAGCGTTCGCTTGCCCAACGGCAGTAAGAACATGGTCTTCCGCCGGGGGAAACACTGCGTGATGGCGGTGTGGAACGATCACCCCACCTCCGAGCACCTCTGGTTAGGCGACAACGTACGGAGAGTCAACCTGTGCGGCAAGTCGGAAGATATCCCGCTCACCAAAACCGACGGGATCGCGGAACATCAATTCCAAGCCGATGTCGAACCAGTGTTCCTGGTAGGTCTCCATCCTGAGGTAGCGCTGTGGAACATCAACTTGTCGCTGGAGACTCCCAAACTGGCCAGTTCGTTCGGCAAGACCCAATCGCTCCCCTTCACCATTCGCAACGACTTCGTCGATTCGGTCTCGGGGCGAATCACCTGGCAAAGCGATTTCGTAGGCGTCAATGGACTCACAACCAATTTCCGCCTCTCATCAGGCGAACGCAAACAGGGTCACGTCGACCTGCAACTATCGCAGAACGCCGTCACCGGCTTGCAAGACCTGTATGCCGATGTCGAGCTCCGATCTGACAAGCTCTACCAATTCCGCGTGTACCGCAATGTCTTCGTCGGCGTCGACGATGTCGATGTCTCCGTCGATACGGCGCTCGATGCCGAGGGCAATCTGGTGGTCACGGTGAAAGCGAGCAATCACACAGCCCGGCCGATCGACTTCACATGTTCGCTGTATCCAGGGACGCGGCGGCGCGAGCGGCGAAGAATCGTCGACCTGGGCCCCGAGCGCGTGAGCGTGGTTTTCGTGCTTCCCAACGGCAAGGAACTGATGGACCAAAAGCTGGATCTCAAGCTCGAAGAAGTCGGCGGCCCTCGACTCATCAATCACACCGTCAAAGCACACGAGTAGCGGCCCCGCTCTGTTCCAGCCGTCCACAGTCCCCTTTTGCCTTTCGTCGCTGCGGGGATTATGCTGCCTGCCAGTGGTCGTCGGGCGATCGCTCATGGCGATCCCCTATCGACGCCCCATGCCCACCTCCTAGGAGACGCCTCTCATGCGTTGTAGCTTCACTTGCACCTTGTTGGCGATGTTTGCTCTCGCCACGCTCGCCCTCACCACGGTTGCTCCCTCGTTCGCCCAAGAGTTCCCCGTCGACAAGACGCTCTCCAATGACGGCTTCGTCACCGTTCTCGACGGCAAAACGCTCGACAACTGGCACATCAGCACGATGTGCGGGCACGGCAATACCAAGCGGTGGCAACTCGAAGACGGCGCGATGACCGGTTCGCAAGACAAGCCAGGCAACGGCGGCATCATTCTCACCAACGCCGAGTACGGCGACTTCGAGGTGATCGTCGAAATGAAAAACGATTACGGCCCCGATAGCGGCCTGTTCCTCCGCAGCAACGAAAAAGGCCAGGCCTACCAGGCCATGATCGATTACCACAACAACGGCAACCTGATGGGCGTCTACGGCGAAGGAATCGGCGGCTTCAAAGGAGCCAACTTCACGCTCCTCGAAACGCCCGACAAGATCAAAGAAGACGAGTGCAAGGAGATGAAGCTCCCCGTCAAACCAGAAGACTGGGGAAAGTTCTGGAAGCACGGCCAGTGGAACGAACTCCGCGCCCGCATCGTCGGCAACCCGCCCACCATCACCACCTGGATCAACAAGGTCAAGTTCATGGAATACACCGATAACGAAAAGCGATTGCCCGACAAGGGACACATCGCGCTCCAGGTTCACGGCGGCGGCGATACCACCAAGGAATTCGTCCGCTATCGCAACGTCCGCGTGAAGGACTTGTCGAAGAAGTAAGCGGGTGATCTTCGCCCGTGCCATCGAGTATCTTGAAGCAAGTCACTCAACTTGCTGAGGGAATGATGCTCGAAGTCTCCGACGCCCTAAAACTCGTGCGGCAAACGTCTCAAACGTTGCCGCCGCTCACGGTTCCGCTGCCCGAAGCGCTTGGCTGCATACTGGCGGAAGCAATCGCCAGCGACGTCGATTCGCCGCCACACGACAAAACCATTGTCGATGGTTACGCCGTGCGAGCGAGCGACTGCGAAAGGCTCCCCGTCACACTCCAAGTGATCGAAGAGGTGAGCGCGGGCAAAGTTCCGACCAAAGTCCTCGGTACCAGTCAAGCGGCTCGCATCATGACCGGCGCCCCCATCCCCAGCGGATGCGACGCCGTCGTGATGATCGAAGAAACCAGTTCTACCGAAAAGAATTCGATCACGATTTCCGCGCCTCGTGTTCGCGCGGGACAAAACATTGTTCGCCGCGCCAGCTCGATGGCCCAGGGAGAACAAGTTCTCTCGCCCGGTGCGACGCTACGTTCAATCGAACTGGGACTGCTGGCCGAGGTAGGACGATCGACAGTCTCGGTGATCCCCCGGCCGCGCGTCGCGATTTTGCCCACCGGCAACGAACTGGTTCCCATCACCAGCGCGCCAGCTCCCGGTTTCATTCGCAACAGCAATGGCCCGATGCTGGCTGCGCTCGTCAAGGATGCCGGGTGCCAGGCGATCGAACTCGATGTCGCCAGGGACGAGACCGCCGAACTTCGCCAGCGATGCGACGAAGGGCTCGAAGCCGACGTGCTGATTCTCTCAGGCGGCGTGTCCATGGGAGCCTACGATCTGGTTCCCGGTGCCTTGGCCGATCTCGACGTACAACAAGTCTTTCACAAGTTGAATTTGAAACCCGGCAAGCCGCTTTGGTTCGGCGTGCGAGAGGCCGACTCGGTTGACGCGGGAAGCGCGCGCTCGCGGCGCACACTCGTATTCGGTTTGCCCGGAAACCCCGTCAGCAGTTTGGTATGCTTCGCTTTGTTTGTCCGCCCGGCGCTCGCTTGGCTGGCAGGCCGCAATGACGGCGAATTGCCGCGTCGTGTCGTTTCCCTGGCACACGCTTTTCATTATCGCGGCGGACGAGCTTCCTACATCCCGGCTTCGATCACCATCGCAAACGATGGCAAGCTATTGGCTTCCCTCGTTCCCTACAGCGGCAGCGGCGACTTGCGGGCCCTGGTGCGTTCCCAAGCGTTGCTCAACTTCTCAGGCGGCGAGCAGCTGTTTCCAGCAGGCACACCTGTGGAAGCCTTGATGTTGCTTTAGTCGACGTACATAAACGCGTTGCTGTTGAGGAGCACGCGGCAAAGCGGCGCCAGACCGTGCTTCTCGGCAAAGGCCTGCATCGACTTGGCCTCGTCGGCCGAGGGAGATCGCGACCACACGAGTTGGCAACCGCGCTCGATTTGTTTCGCACGGTCGTCTGGAAATTCTTTTTCGAGCCGCGCCGCCATCCCATCGGCCATCCGCAACAGGAAGTCGCCGTTGAGCATCGACAACGCCTGCAGCGGCGTCGTTGTCGACCCGCGCTTGGGAGCCGCCACCGACGGATCGGGGCAATCGAGCGTGTCGAGCAGCGGATTGCGGCCGCCGCGGGCCCACATCCGGTAAATGCTGCGGCGGTCGAACTGCGGCCCAGCCTGATCAAGCGGATCGAAGAACTGCGCGTTCTTGTGCACATAAGCGCGGAAGTCTTGAAAGCTGGGGCCGCCGCGCTGATCGTTCAAGAGTCCAGCGACAGCCAACGACGCGTCGCGGACCGACTCGGCATCCAATCGTCGATGCGGCATCCGCCACAACAACCGATTGCTGGCGTCGACCTTCACCGCCTCATCCCTGGGCGCGGAACTCTGGCGATACGTTTGCGACAAAACCATCGACCTGTGAAGCTGCTTGAGGCTCCAACTGCCGGCAACCAATCGATTGGCCAGGCCGTCCAGCAATTCCGGGTGCGTCGGCTGGCCACCGTTGAAGCCAAAGTCGCTGGGCGTTTCGATCAACCCACTGCCAAAATGTTGCTGCCAAATACGGTTGACGATCACTCGCGCCGTCAAAGGATTGTCCGGCGACGCAATCCAGTTCGCCAAGCGAACGCGCCGTTCTCCTTCGCTCTCTTGCGGGCTGGCAAGATCGACGGGCTTTCCCTGTATCTTCGCGACCGCCATCAGTCCACCCGCATTCACGGCCTCGCGCGGCGACGCCGGATTGCCGCGAGCTAAGCGATGCGTCTCGGGCGCTGGCTGCGGTGTAATCGTAAACGCTTTCGGATGGAGCCGGTCGTTCATCTGCGATTCGAGCGATCCCACCTCTTGTTGCAGCTTAGCGCGCTCGGCAGCCAACTCGGAACCCAGTGCTTCCTGGATTCCCTTTTCGGTAACGAACCTCCCCACCGACGATGCCGCGGCGCTCACCTCTTCAGCCGAAAGCGCGCGATCGTACAACGCCGCGCGAACGATGGTCCCCTTGAGCATCCTGTTTCCGCCAACAGGGCCGTGACGCATCCCGAAAATGATTTCCGTTTGTTCCAGTGGAAACGAGGGCGGGCCGCTCGACTTATAGCCTTCCCCATAGTGTTCGCCATTACGATACCCGGTGATGCGACCATCTCCCGAGTAAGCAATGACAAAGTGAACCGGTCGCGACGAATCGTTCTCGGCCGTCCCATTGAAGCTTTGCGTCCGGACAAACCCCTCGCTACCGGCCATCCAGCGGTTAGCCTCGCGTTCGCCGTAGACAATCGCGTCGAATCGCCCGCCGTCACGCGATTGGATACTGATAGCCCCGCCGCCTTGTTGCGCCAGGTCTTCGACCTTCACCCACGCCTCGAGCGTCTTCTCCTTGAGTTCCCGCTGCAGCGGCGCGCTCGCGGCGAAGGCATTCATCCCGTCCAGCACCAGCCCGTCAGGCGTTTGCTTGGCGTTCCCTTGGAGCCGGCAATGGAGTTCGCCCACCTGGTCCTTGAGATTTTCGGTGAAGTTCCACGCGGCCATCGGCGTCGGCGCGGGACTGGCGATCGCCCCCTCTTGGGCATCAAAGGCGGCAATGACGCGTTCTCGCCCCAGCGTCGTCAGTTTGTCGAGTCGTTCCTTTTGTTGCTTGAGTCGCGACGCGATCTCCTCCGGGAGCGGCAGCGCCGGAACCTCACGCTCGCCTCGCCGGACGCCACCCAGCGCCGCGGCCAGACGGTAGTAATCGACTTGCGAAATTGGATCGAACTTGTGATCGTGGCAACGGGCACAGTGGACGGTAAGTCCCAAGAACGACTGCCCAACCAGCCCGACAATGTCCTCCAACTCGTCCTGCCGCATCACCTTCCGCTGCGCCTCGAAGGCAGGCAGCAAACTATCGTGCGCTCCGTGAACCAAAAAGCCTGCCGCGACAACAGCAGCGTGATCGTTCGGCGCCATGACGTCGCCGGCGATCTGCAGCTTGATGAACTGGTCGTACGGCAAATCGTTGTTAAACGCATCAATCACCCAGTCACGGTAACGCCATGCCGTGGGCCGGATGCGATCGTATTCAAAGCCGTCGCTCTCGCCGAAGTGAGCCACGTCGAGCCACATCCGAGCTTGTCGCTCGCCATAGAACGATGAAGCAAGCAACCGATCGACTCGCTTTTCGTAAGCGTCAGCCGACTTGTCCTTCACGAACGACTCAACCTCTTCGGGCGTCGGCGGCAATCCCGTCAAGTCAAACGTGACACGGCGCAGCAGCGAAGCCTTATCGACAGGCAGGCTGCGTTTAAGTTTGCTTTCGGCCAGCTTGTCATCAATCAGCCGGTCGATGTGCCCCTCAATGGCCGTGCCGTCCGGCCAGCGCACACGATTGGGCTGCAACGCCCACCAATCGTAGCCCGCTCGTTCGCCCGTGGAGAACGCGTTCGGATCGAGCGGTTCGCCTGGGTACTTGGCTCCCGACAGGAGCCACTCGCGGACAATCTGTTGATCGGCCTCGTTCAGCGGCTTGTTGGGGGGCATCTCGCCCGCGACAACGCGCTGCCAAAGAGGATGCGCATCGATCGAGCCTCCCTCAAGAGCCTTCGCGTCGATCGCCGCGCCGCTTTCACCGCCGCGCTCCAGGGCTTCGCGGGTCGTGAGATCGAGCTTGCCGGGCGGGTCCTCGCCGCCGTGGCACTGGGCACATCGGCTGGCAATCAGCCGCCACGCGGCGACGCCCTTCTCGCTGGCCTGCTTCTTATCGGGTGGATCCGCCACGCCAAACGACACGCAAACAATCCAACCGGCCAGGAAGGCAAAGGTCGTACGAAGTTGCCACGACGAAGAACGCATAAGCGGAAACGGGAGAGAAGGTTTCTAGGTGGGAAGTCTCCAGTTTAACTGAAATTGAAACGGCCCGCCGAGTGCGATTTTTCCCGTGTTTCCTAAATCGTCAGGGCGTGATCTCGGCGTCCTTTTGATACTGCGCCCACTCCGCTTCCCAGATGGCGACCAGTGCTTTCAGTTTGTCCGGATCTGAGGCCGCGAGATTCTTCGATTCAGCCCGATCCGTGCGCAAGTTGTACAACGCCCAAGGTTGTCCACGAAGCGAGACAATCTTGTCGTCCCCCACGCGCAAGGCGCGATTCCCTTCGTGCATCCACCACAACGATTTTCGTTGTGGCAGCGGTTCACCGCGCAGGTGCCCCGCCAGACTAACTCCCACCAGTGGCGGCGCGCCGGCATCAGGCTCCATTTTCTTCCCAGCCAGCTCCACGATCGTCGGCGCGAAATCGATCAAATGAACCGGCTCATGCCGCAGTTCGCCACGAGCCGCGATCCCCTTGGGCCAATGCGCGATCATCGGCGTCGCGATTCCTCCCTCGTGGACCCACGTCTTGTGCTTGCGAAACGGAGTGTTGGCCACGGTCGACCAGCCCGGGCCAAGGCACAAGAACGTCGCCGCCGAACCAGGCGGCGCGGATTGATCGTGGCCATCACCGCGCACCAGTAACTCAGCGCTGGCGCCGTTGTCCGAGACAAAAAGAATCAGCGTGTTGTCGAGCGCATCCATCGCCTTGAGTTGCTCAACCAACCGGCCGATCTCCTGATCCATGCGATCGACCATCGCGGCGTGGATCGCCATCTTGGCGCCTTGAAGTGTTTGTTGCTCTGGGGTGAGCGATGCCCACTCCGCCGGCAACAAGATTTCGCCCGGCCCCACCTTTTCTAAAACATCTGGATTCTTGTGCGGCGGCCCCTGCTCGCGTTCTACATCTGACAGCGACGAGTCGGTCACACCCAGTTTTTGCATCTTGGCATACCGAGCGGCTCGCACTTTCTCCCAACCCGCGGTATAAGCCTTGGCATAACGAGCTATGTCCTCGGCCGGCGCCTGCAAGGGGAAATGGGGCGAAGTGAAACAAACATACGAGAAGAACGGCTTGCCTCCGTGTTCGCGAGCGTGCTCTCGCAAGCACTCGATCGCATGGCTGGCGATGGCCGTACTGGTGAAGTAGCCCGCATCCTTTGCCACCGGCGGCAGCGGCTGGTCGTCCTTCAAATGATCGTGCGGATTGAAGTTGCGATTGTGGTCTTCGATGCTGTACGACCGATCGAAGCCCCCGTCCGCGATGCGTGTCCCATCAACGTGCCACTTGCCGCTGTGGTACGAGCGAAACCCCATCGGCTTAAGTCGCTGCGGCAACAGCCGGGCCCAAGCGGGACGAGTTCCCGCCGCTCCTTGTGGCATCTTGGGAAGAGTATCCCGCCGCACTTGTTGAGCGTAATACCCCGTCAGCAGCGCAGCTCGCGACGGCCAGCAACGCGCCGTGTTGTAGCATTGCGTGAAGCGCAGCCCACCCGCCGCCAGGCGATCGAGATTCGGCGTTGCAATTTCGCCTCCGTAGCAGCCAAGATCGGACCACCCCAGATCGTCGGCAAGAATGACCACAACGTTGGGCGGAGACTTTGGCTCGTCAGCGAAGATTGGCGCCGCCACGACGAGCGCAAACAACAAACCCCAAACCATTCGATTGAAAATCGGGACGAGCATGTTCGCGGCCTCAATGAAAGAGTGACGCCGCCTATCTTACTTGCTTTACGGGAGCCGGGTGCTCGTCGGTCGGACCGCCGCGACTGAGCCGCGCCAGCTCGTTCTCCTCTTTGTCACGAAGCGACGCCTGGTAGTCGAACACGCTGAACACAATCAGGTAGATGCTCGCGCTGGCGCTCACCGTCATCAGCACGTAGCACAAAAGCCGGACCGGCCAGAAGATCGCGTTGTCCAGGGTTTCCCAGCTGAGCCAATACACCAACCACAAGAAGGGCTGCACGAACACCTGCGAAAGGATGTCGAGCGACCAACGTCTCCGACGGGGCCGCGGCGGAGGCACCGGAGGGTTCCAAACGATTTCCTGCCGCCCCTCTTTCGATGGCCTCACCGGCGTCAGATCCGCACCGGCGGAACGAACGGTCGCATCCAGCACGCCCGGCGGCGGTGACCACGTTCCCTCTTCAGCGTGTTTGCGCTGGTCGAAGAATCGCTTGACGCGCTCAGGCTGATTCATGATGCGATGAGCCAGCTTCGCACAGATCCAGTTCTTCCAGCGCCAACTGTTCCAGTGCTAGATGTTCCATGTCCAGCGGTTCGAATCCCCGCCGTCCGCGTTCCGGCTGCTCGAGCCCTGGCTGTACTACTGGGCGAGTCGTCTGCCACGACAATTGAAAGGGCGCGCTCTGCGGAGGCTTTTTAGGGAGAGGCGCAATCTGAGGAAGAAGCTCTTCACGCGCAAACGACAACAGAAAAAACAAAACTCCACCTCCCAGAAGCGGTGCAGCAATCACGTTCGCCTGGAAAGCGAGAGCAATACCGCCAACGAATGCGCCCACGGATGCCACGCGAAGGAGCATTCGTGATTCCCACGACTCGTCAGGCGACGCATCGTCCAATCTGAAGGAGATCCCTTGCCTTCCGGGTTTCGGGCGGTTCCAAGCGATTTCGGGCTCGTCCTGCGCCAGCAGCGGCGCGCCGTGCCGTGGAACTGGCGCCAGCGTCCGAGGCGTTGTCACACTGGGGGCCAACATCATTTCCGGAAGCGGCGTCCAAACGCCTTCTTCGGCATCGCGGCGACGTTGAAAGAAACGCTCGATGCGCCGGGGGTTCTTCGTGGAACTCAGCACGTCGACCCGCGCCGGCAAGCCAATCGACTCCGCAAAATACAACGTCCGCGCCAGGACTTGCGGCTCCGCTCCCGGCTGGGGCTCAGGCTCGGGCAACTTCTTCGGCGGAGGAGTCCACGTCCCTTCGGCCGCCCGTTGGCGCTGCTCGAAAAAGCGTTTCACCCGTTCCGACATGGCATCTCGCTCCCGGCAAGATCAGCCCCAGCAGGAACGCCTTGGGGCTTCGACGCCCCCATTATCACCGTTTGGGTAGAGGAATGCAATTTCGCTGGGCGGCTCGCCAAAAAACAACCAAGAAACAAAAAACGCCCCGATCGCCTGGAATTTCAAGACGTTCGGAGCGCCAAATTACGATCCAAAAGAAATGCCAGCCGACTAGTCGCCGTACAAGGCTACGTAGTACATCTGGCCGTTCGAGCCGCGGGCGGCCCCGAAACCGGCACTCCGCGTGCCGCTGGTCATGTTTTGCCAGTGGCCGCTGCTACGCGACCAATCTTGAAACGCGCCGCTGGTTCCCGATTGGCCGTAGGCGATGTTCTCGCGCACCAGCCCGTTGTAACCAAAGCGTTGCGCGCGGCTGGAAGGCGAACCGCCAGCGTTATGGCTGAACTGGCCCGTCCGCGCCATGTACTCGGCGTGAGCTTGGGCCGCGGCTTGCAAAGCACCGTGCAATGCGTGCCCACCCAATCCCATGCGAGAACGATAGCTGTTGTTGATCGACAGCATATCGTTGCCAGGCGCATAAGCAGCTTGGTTCGACACGACCACATTCGTCTGCGTCGACGACACAGGCACTGCGCTGCGCACGACCGTTGTTTGCGTGGGCGAAGCGCTCGGCGTCGTCACGCTCGCGTTCGTCGTGGGAACAACCACGCGCGAAACAACCGTCGGCGTGCCCGGCTGCGTAGTCGTAGTCGACTTGACGACCGGCGTCGATTTAACCACCACCGGCGTCGAACTTACGACTACCGGCTTTGAAGTTGTCACGGGCGTCGAATACACAACGCGCGGTTGCGGGTTCACAACCTGCGGCTGCGTGTAAACAACCCTGGGTTGCGAGCCTTGGACGACCACTCGATTCCCCTGAACCACAGGAGACGACACGACTGGCCCAGAGACGACACGAGACGACGTGACAACAGGACCCGAGACCACGCGCCCGGGCGACGACGTTACGGGACTCGACACAACCGGCCCCGAAACGACTCGCGTCGTAACCGTGGGCGTTTGTGCCTGAACGAACGCTCCCGATACTGCTACTCCAAGAAGAATGGCGCAGCATCGCACAAAGAGAGTTCTAGACTTCATCAAAACCTCCCTGACAAAAAAGAAAAGATCTCCGATCGTTCGATGTTTCCCGCGCGCTCCAACGATGTGGAGGGCAACTACGACTTCGGGAGGCAACCATGCCGGAAGTGAATGCCGCAGTGGGTATCGAAACGAAATCGCCCGTTTGGACGCGAACGTCCATCCGCCCGAGAAACAAAACGCTGCGACGCTGGGTAACTACTTCTGCTCCCTATCGCCGCATCGCGTCTCACTGGGCCGCGATCCCGCCAAAGGTTGCCACGAAGAATCGAGAATGTTTTGCGCGCGATTCTCGACCTCAAGGCAGCCTTCGCTCGCAACCCTTGTTAACCAGTGGCATGGCACTGACAACCCCCCGCGAACCACCGCCTGTCAAGGAAAAACAATCCAAGGCCCAAAAATCGCGGGTCCTGGCGTGGAAAGCCTGTCGGCGAGTTCATCTCGACGCGACGTAACCCACTAGTTCATAATGCCTTGCGCAACTCGTAACGCGTCGCTGGAATGTTCCGCGTTAATTTGCGAATTTTTCGTCCCAACTTTGTGAAGTTTGTTTTTATTTTCCTTGCGGGACAATGCGGGCAATACACCCGACGCTCCGACGCTTCACACCAATCGAGATCTCTCTCATGACGCGTGTTCCAAGCTCTCTCTCGCGCCGAAGTTTTGGCTTAGCAGCAGTTGCCGCGACGACACTTATTTCGCGCTGGGCAACTGCTGAAGAGAGGAATCGCGTCGACGAAGGGACGGCATCGTTTGTTCCGACCGACGCCGAGAGCAAGTTGCCTGAGCGCTTTCAACTGGCCGCTCATAAGTTTCCCTACACGATGCGATGGCTGCGGCTCGACTCACCGCGATTCGACCTGGCGAACATCACCTTCCCTTCGCCTGTCGAAACTCCTTATCCCCAAAACAACACCGTGCACGGCGAGTACTACCGCCCCAAGCGCGAAGGTCGCCGGCCCGCCGTGGTCGTGCTGCACATCTTGGGAGGCGATTTCGAATTGTCGCGGCTCGTCTGCACCGCACTTGCCCAGTACGGCACCGCATCCCTCTTTCTCAAGCTCCCCTATTACGGGCCGCGTCGCCCGCCCGGTATCGATCGCCGCATGATCGCCCTCGACGCCCCGCAAACGATCGAGGGCTTCACCCAAGCGGTGCTCGATATCCGCCGCGGCGCGTCGTTCCTGGCAGTGCAGCCCAACATCGACGCCGGCGAGCTCGGCATCACTGGCATCAGCTTAGGAGGAATCACAGCGGCACTCGCCGCAGCCAACGAACCGCGATTCAAAAACGTCGCCCCCGTTCTGGCAGGCGGCGACTTGGTGCGGATCGCGAAAGAATCGAAAGAGTTCACTCGGCAGCGAGCCAAGATCGACGCGGCCGGCATCGATCCCACGGCCGAACTCGAAAAATGCCGCTGCGTCGACCCCCTGGAATACGCTGCCAACCTGCGCGGCCGCAACATGCTGATGATCAACGCCGAGGCCGACGAGGTGATCCCCAAGTCGTGCACGCTCGCCTTATGGGAAGCCGCCGGCAAACCACCGCAAGTATGGCTCCGCGGCGGACACTACACAGCGATCTGGAGCTTGCCCCAAGCGCTACTGAAGCTGGGCAAATTCTTTGAGCGGCCGTAGCAACAACGCGAATCGCAAATTGCATTGGGTAGCACTGGCGTCCTCCTAGACGCCAGTGGGAGGCCAGGTCTGGCAATCGCAGTCGCCCCGTAGCCCTGGACTCAATGGGGCATTCACCTCCATTGAATCTGATTTCTCTCACCACATCGTAACCTAGACTTTTTCGTAGCACCCGTGCAGCGGGAACCCTCTTCAAAGGCGGAGGGGAGGTTGTGAAACGCTGACCCATGAAAATGGTCCGTATCATCGACATGACTGTCACAACCAAACCATGTACTCCGCCATATTTCTTGCAGTCGCTTTGCCGCTGATCGTCGCGGTATTAGTCGTCATTTCCGCATGGGCGCAAGCCAAGCGGCACAACCGTGCGCTACGTGAATCGGTGAAGGCGCTCGAAGTCGCCGAAGCCAAGTACCGTCGCATCTTCGAGAATGCCATCGAAGGTATTTTTCAAACCAGCGTGGACGGCAGCTATCTCGATGCCAATCCCGCGTTGGCTCGAATCTACGGCTACGAGTCTCCAGCCGATTTGCGCGACGGAATTTGCGATATCAGCCAGCAGCTCTATGTCGACCCCCAGCGCCGCGACGAGTTCATTCGGATTATGCGCAAGCAAGGATGGATCTCCGATTTCGAGTCCCAAATTCGCCGCCGCGATGGCAGTATTGTTTGGATCAGCGAGAACGCCCGCGAGGTCCGCACGCCCGACGGCGAACTCGTCTGCTACGAAGGAACTGTCGAAGACGTTACCGAGCGCAAGCAAGCGCAACTGCTCCAGCGAGAGCGTGATGCCGCCGAAGCCGCCAGCCGTGCCAAGAGCGAATTCCTCGCGAACATGAGCCACGAACTCCGCACGCCGCTCAACGGCGTCACGGGGATGTTGGACCTGCTGTCGGGAACGCCGATGCCAGCCGACCAGCGCCGCTATGTGGACGTTGCCCGGTCTTCCGCCGAAATGCTGCTCACTGTCATTAACCAGGTCCTCGACTACTCCAAGATCGAGGCCGGAAATCTCGACCTGGAGGTGATCGACTTCAACCTCCGCGACGTCCTCGAGGATACGGCCGAGAGCCTCTCGCATCGCGCCGAGAAGAAGGGCCTGGAACTTGTTCTGGCCGCTCCCGATGGAATCCCCACAGCCCTCCGCGGCGATCCCAACCGCCTTTGCCAAGTCCTGTTGAACCTGGCCAGCAACGCGATCAAATTCACCGAGCAAGGACATGTTATCGTCCGCGTCTCCACCGAGGTCCAAACGCAATCGGAGGCGATCGTCCGCTTCAGCGTCGAAGACACCGGCATCGGCATTCCCCTCGATCGGCTGAACCGGTTGTTCCGCTCGTTCTCGCAAGTCGATGCCTCGACGACCCGCCGCTTTGGCGGAACCGGCTTGGGCTTGGCCATCTCAAAACGGCTCGTCGAGTTGATGCGCGGCGAAATCGGCGTCGAAAGCACACCCAGCAAGGGATCGACTTTCTGGTTCACGGCCACCTTCGAGTTGCAACCTCCCGGGGCGAAGCGAAGCTTGCCGATCCCCGAGGCACTGGCCGCCACGCGCGTCCTCGTGGTTGACGACAACGCGGTGAATCGCGAGATCCTCTCGCAACAACTAGCCGCTTGGAAGATTCCCGCCCAGGTCGTTTCCTCGGCAGCGGACGCCTTGGAAACCTTGCGCGACTCTGCGGCCAATGGAACGACGTACTCGCTCGCCATCCTCGACGTCCACATGCCCGAGATGGACGGGCTCCAACTCGCTCGTGAAATTCGCAAAGACGTGCGGCTCGCATCGACCAAGTTAATTTTGCTGACGTCGATCGGCAATCCACTTAAGCCTGCCGAAATGGTTTCCCTCGGCGTGGTCTCGTGCCTCACCAAGCCGGCCCGGCAACACCACTTGTTCGACGCGATCGTAGGAGCTGCCTCACGGCAGCGATGGTCTACGCTTAGCGCCATCGAATCGCCTGAGTCGCCGAAAAATGCAAAGAAGACCCGCGGGCGATTGCTCCTAGCCGAAGACAACGATGTAAATCAAATCGTGGCCTCGGAAATCGTTCGCCGCGCCGGCTATGCGTGCGACATCGTGGAAAACGGTCTCAAGGCTCTCGAAGCGATTGAGAAGTCGTCGTACGACCTGATCCTGATGGATTGCCACATGCCCGAACTCGACGGCCTGCAAGCGACCCGCCTGATCCGCAAACGCGAGCAAGCCAGAACGATTTCCAATCAGCGACCGCTGCCAATTATCGCTCTGACCGCCAGTGCCGTCGCAGGCGACCGCGAGCGTTTCCTGCAAGCCGGCATGAACGAGTACATCAGCAAACCGTTCGATCCGATGCAACTGATCGGAAAGATCGAATCACTACTGGGCGAAATAAGCGACGTGCCAGCCGATGCCGAAAATCCCCTAGCAAAAGAACCAGCCAGTTCTTCGCAGGCGCCACCAATCGACCGGCAGGTCCTAGCCGTACGCTGTATGGACGATCAGGCTCTGGCGCTCCAGGTTCTGCAACGCTTCAGCGCTCGCGCCGATCAAACTCTTGAAGAGTTGGCTGAAAGCGTGACTTCGTGCGATGGTCCCCGGACCGTCATGCGGGCACACACATTGAAGGGAGCAGCCGCTAGCTTAGCCGCTGAACCACTCAGCAAATGCGCAGCCCAACTGGAGGAGGCCGCCCGCAACGGTGCCTGGGACGACGCCGCCGAAGCACTGCGGCTGGTGCATGGAGAGAGTGCGCGTTGCACGGAATTTATCGCCGGGCTTTTGAAAGAAGACTCCCCCGCGATGCAAACGGTTTGAGACACTTTTTCAAGGGGCAGTCATGCGGGTTTTGGTGGCGGACGACGACGACATCGCGCGCGATTTGCTCGTGAACATGCTGGTCCGGTCAGGCTACGAGGTCGCCACCGCGAGCAACGGGCTGGAGGCGCTCGCCCTGATCCAACAGGCGAACTACCGTCTCGTCCTCACCGACTGGGAAATGCCCGAGATGTCCGGCACCGACCTGTGCCGCCTCGTGCGCAATGGCGACTTCACCGGCTACGTCTACATGATCCTCGTGACCAGCCGCAACGGCCGCCAGGAAACAATCGAAGGGCTCTCGGCCGGAGCCGACGACTTCGTCAAGAAACCTTTCGACCCCGAAGAATTGTTGGTGCGAGTCCGCGCAGGCGAACGAATTCTCTCGCTCGAAACACGCGACGTGACAATCTTCGCCCTAGCCAGATTGGCAGAATCGCGCGACCCGGAAACCGGCGCGCACCTGGAACGCGTTCGCAGCTACTGCCGCGTGCTCGCAGCCCACTTGATGTCGCTCCCCAAATTCGCCGATCAAATCGATGCCGAGTACCTGCGGCTGATTTATCGCACCAGCCCTCTCCACGATATCGGCAAGGTTGGCATTCCCGACAGCGTGCTGCTCAAACCCGGGCAACTCAACGATCGCGAATTCGCGATCATGAAGTCGCACACGGAATTGGGCGCGGAGACACTTGCCGCTGCACTAGCCGAATTTCCGCAAGCAAGATTTTTAGAGATGGCCCGCGACATTGCGGCCACGCATCACGAACGGTTCGACGGCAGCGGCTATCCACGCGGATTGGTTGGAGAAGCCATCCCGTTGGCAGGCCGAATCGTGGCGTTGGCCGACGTTTACGACGCTCTCACGTCAAAACGCGTCTACAAACCGGCGCACTCGCACGAAGTATCGCGCTCGATCATCCTCGACGGCCGCGGCTCGCACTTCGATCCAGATATCGTCGACGCCTTCCTGGCCTGCGAACACCAATTCATCCAAATCCACGCCAAGTACCAGGAACTCACCGGTCACGAAGCAAAGTCAGCCCCTCCAGGCGGAGGCCCACAGGGACCATGGACTGTTTCCGAAGGGCAGCTCACCGGTTCGCCGTTCGGCTCTCTTGTCGCCGGTAGCTGATCGGGAATGACGCCGACCGCCGCGCGGTTTGGGCTATCATAGACTCCCCGTCTCCCCACCCGTCTGCGTCACCGCGTCAGGATCTCCGCGCCATGTGCACATTGCGTCTTGTGCAGCATCTGCTCTTTGGCCTCGTTCTTTTTTCCGTCGGAATCTGCCAGGCACAGTCGACACTCAGGACGCAAATGGTAGCCATGCGGGACGGCGTCCAGCTTGCCACCGATGTTTACCTGCCTAAGAACGGAACGGCCCCCTTTCCAACCATTCTGATCCGCACTCCCTACAGCAAAAACGGCAACCAAGGAACCGCCGACAACGTGGCCAAGCTCGGCTACGCACTCGTCGTGCAAGACATGCGCGGCCGTTTCGCTTCCGAAGGTCACCACGCCATCATCTTCGGCAACGAAGGTCTCGGCGGCGAACATAAAGATGGCCACGACACGCTCGACTGGATTGCCAAGCAAGATTGGTCCAACGGCAAAGTGATCAGCTACGGGCAATCGGCCTTGGGGATCTCGCAAAACATGGCGGCACCCGGCGCTCCGCCTGCGCTTAAGGGGCAAGTCGTCGGAGTCGCTTTCTCCGACTATTACCATCAGGGCGCCTACCAAGGAGGCGTGTGGCGCAAGGAGATGCTCGAAGGCTGGCTCAAGGCGACGATGATGGAGGACATTAACCTCCCCACGTTTCTTGAACACCCCACCTACGACGACTTCTGGAAGAAGCTTAATGCCGAAGCCCACGCTGGCGACGTCGACGCGCCCGGCGTCTTCACCGGAGGTTGGTACGACATCTTCATTCAGGGAACGATTAACTCGTTCGTCGAAATTCAGAATCGCGGTGGCCCCAACGCCCGCGGCAAATGTTTTCTCTTGATCGCTCCGGCGGCTCACGGTCCATTCAGCGAGTCGGTGGTCTATCCCGACATCTCCAAGGCCCCGGTCAATTTCGCGGCGCCGATGGAGATCCTCGACCAGTGGCTCGGCAAGCCCAACGAAAAGGCGAAAGCGCTAAAACCGGTTCACTACTACGTGATGGGCGACACCACCGACAAAACCGCCCCCGGAAACTACTGGCGCTCCACCGACACCTGGCCTCCGCCATCAACGAGCACGCCGTTCTATCTTCATGCCGACAAACTTCTCAGCACGAATAAGCCCACTAGCGATGAAGAACTCCGTTACAAATACGACCCCGCCGACCCCGTTCCCACGCGCGGCGGGCAAAACCTGATGATCGACAAAGGCCCCATGGATCAGCAATCCATCGAAGGCCGTCCCGACGTGCTCCTCTTTACAACCGAGCCACTGAAGGAACCACTCGAAGTAACCGGCCGCATCACGGCCAGGCTCTTCATTTCCTCCGACTGCCCCGACACCGACTTCACCGTGAAACTGACCGACGTCCATCCCGACGGCAAATCACTGCTCGTCACCGACGGCATTCGCCGAGCATCGCTTCGCAACAGCTACGAAAAGAACGAGCCCATCGCTCCAGGCGAAGTTTACGAACTCGACATCGATCTCTGGAGCACCTCGCTCATCTTCAACAAAGGCCACCGCATCCGCGTGGCAGTTTCGTCGTCGAACTCGCCTCGCTTCGAACCCAACTCCAACACCAGCGACCCGCACCCCGTGCCGGGCAAGTCCCGCGTAGCGAACAATTCGGTGCATCTCTCGGAGAAGCATCCTTCGGCGATTGTGCTGCCGGTTTGTGCGGGTGAGTGATTTTCTGACCGTGGCGATTTGCTATAGGCCACCGTCTATGCCAGATACTCACCTTTTCTTTTAGGGGCGATTCAATTGCGCCCCTCGCGCCCGCCTAAGTCTTACCAAGACTCTACTGCCCCTCTTTTGGAGTATTTACATAACACATTTACGAATACTTGTATCTTGTGGAACACAGCGAGCTACATTGATGGGACTTTAGTCACTGATAACCGCGTCAGATGATTTCCATACCTATCTGTATCGCAGACCTTCGCTCGTGTGTTGGCTCTCAATTCGCATGAACTTGCACCGCCCACCATTGCACCATCCCGCCTTTCGCGCGCGGACCGTTAGACACATTTGACATTTGTAGAACGACGTTGCGTTGGCACCATCTGATAGAACCACCGTCGCTACAGCGTGCCCCTCTCCTTGGACACTCTCGGAGTTCTTCAATGAAGATTCTGGTTGTTGGCGATTGGGTGATTGACGACTACTGGCTGACAAGCGATCACCGTTCCCAAACTGCAAGCCGCGTTGGAAAGCGACACTTACGGGCTCTCAATGATGAGGCTTTTCCTCAGGTCAGGACGCTGGCTGGCGCAGGCCGTGTTACCTCCTTGCTGTATGACGAACTCTTGAAAGACAACTCCGACAACGGTAGCGCTGAGATCGTCGCGTTAGGATTCTGGCATCCCAGCGATACGGACCTACTTGCACACGTTTGCGCGGAGCCGAAACTCCTCAAGGACTGGACTCCACTGCGACTGGAACTTTCTAGGGCGCTAAAACACAAAACTACACGACGACCGCTCCGCCTGTTAAATCTTGCGCAAGCATCAAATAAGAGATACCACGGAACGACCCGAGTAATTCGAGTCCTCCTTCAGTCCGGTCCGACATTCAAGTCTCAAGGACGGGTCGACTGGGAAACCCACTCACCGACCATGCAGAAGGATGATCCTCAGTATCGATTCTGGGAAGTTCCGGGCAATAAAAGCAAAGTAGCAAAGCTTCTCGCGAAAGAGAGATTTGACGCAATCATCATCAAAGATCAACGTAAGGGCGTCATTTCAAAGCAAATGATTGAATGGCTTGTAGAAAATGTTCGTGCATTCAACGGGAGAAAGCCCAAGTGGTTTATTTCTACCAAGGCCTTCCGTCCACCGTGGTTGACCGCGTTAAAAGAACAAGACGTGCAACTACTTGTGATCCCAGAAGTCGCTGCGCATGAAGCGGTCAACAAGCTCGATGGCGACATCTATTCGTGGTTCGCTACTGATCGACCGCAAAAAAAATCGTATCCGACGCACGAAGCGCTCTTTGCCATAAATAGGCTCTGTAGTGATCTTGTGTCGGCCAATGGCGCGCCACCGCGCGTAGTGATTCTTCCCGGAAAATTTCAAGTACTGGCTAGGCAAGGCAAGATGGGAGTAATGCAGCCGCAGCCCGAGCCCATTCCTTATTGTGACCACGCGGCGATGGCCAGTGCGTTCTTTCCTTATTGTGTCGCCAAGCTACTCAGAGGTTCCGCTCCCTCACTTCAGAAGCTCGTTGCAGACGTGCTCGACAAAACAGCGAAGTTTAATAGGGAGGAGGCGGATTGGATCGGGCATACGGAGACGACCGAGCGAGATTTCCCGAAGCAATACATCGAGGAGTTCTCTTGGGCAAATTATGAAGAGAACTGGGAACTTGCTTGGAGTCCACCCGCGAACTTGGCAAAACACATACGAGACGCTAAGGCCAAAAAGACCGCGACCAAGTCGTCTGCTGATTCCAAGGTGAGATTGGAATTGTGGCGTGCGATGACAGAAGTGCCCGGCTACATCAGCATCGTTTCCGAGCGAAGAAGAATGCTCGCTCGTCTCATTCGCGAAATTCGCGAGTTTGTAAATGAGAAGAGAGAACGAAGTATCAGTGGATTGCTGATTGCAAATCCCGGGACAGGCAAGACGTCGCTTGTCAGAGCAATCTCGGGAATGTTCGATGTGCGTCCGCTCGAATTCAACATTACCCAGCTTGTCCACAGAGATGATCTAGTTGGTTGTTTTGATTCGATTGTGACCGCGCAGGCGCAGGACCATCGACGGCCAGTGCTTGCCTTTTTCGACGAAGCAAACGCCCAAATTGAACGTCAGCATGTCTACGACGCGATGCTCTCACCGTTAGAAGACGGTGTCTACATGCGCGGTGGAAGAAAGTTTTTCCTTCACCCATGTATTTGGTTGTTCGCTTCGACAGAAAAACTGCCGGAGACTCCCGAGCACCCGGAAGACAAGTCCTGGGATTTCAAAAACCGGTTGACAATGGGTCAAATTGACCTCGCGACAAGTATTCCAGACAGGTCGCTGACCGCTTCGAACTTTCCCGATTTAAAAGATCCGGACGATCGAATTGAAGAACAGCAACGAATGGAATCGGTCTACCGCGCTGTGGCGATGATCAATAGCATTTTTCCAGATGTAAGGGAGGTGTCTTTGGGCTTGTTGGAAAGGTTCTATCGCCTTGCCCCGGGCTACTCCGCAAGAGAACTCCGACGATGCATATCCAGACTTAGAAATGTGCAGTTTGGACAACTGTCCTTGTCGAACTGCCCTCCAGAGCTTCCCAAAGGGTCGCTCACAGATGCAGATGAAGACAATGCCCAAAGTAACGACAAGCTGTTCGTAGAGATTGGATAGCCCGCTTGCTGGCGAATCGGGATCGATCGAATGGTCAACTAAGCGGTGAAAGCCGCCGCCTCTCGGTTAATACTCGGCCACGTCCGCTTGAATCGTATCCCGATACCTCTTTTTGCTGGCTTATCTCGCCATGTCAACGCCTTCCGTGCACCTCCCCCCGCCACCGGCTACAATCAAGATTCCCGCCCCCTGCCCCGCCTGAGCAGTCCCCATGCCCCGCCCCAACCACGCTCGATCGCTTTGCCCCGGCCGCGTCGCCGCGCCGGCGTCGCGGCGTGATTTTTTGCAGCGATCCAGCATGGGCTTTGGGTGGCTGGCGTTGTCGGGGTTGTTTGGTGGCAATGCACTCGCCAGCGAACGCACGCTCCACTTCGCTCCGAAGGCCAAACGCGTCGTCTTTCTGTTCATGGACGGTGGCGTGTCGCATGTCGATTCGTTCGACCCTAAGCCGGAACTCACCAAGCAAAACAGCCAGCCCGCCAAGTGGAAGGCCGATCCCCTGTCGCAGGCGATCAGCGCCGGCCGCAAGTGGCTCGGTAGCCCATGGGAGTTCAAACAGCACGGGCAATCGGGCCTGTGGGTGAGCAGCCTCTTCCCCCACATGTCGAAGATCGTCGACGACATCTGCGTGATCCGCTCGCTCATCGGCGAGTTTCCCTTGCACGGCGCGCAAACGCTGTTGCTACACACCGGCCGCGCGGTCGCCGCCGCTCCGAGTGTCGGCTCGTGGGTCTCGTACGGCTTAGGACAAGAGAACGATCAACTCCCCGGTTACGTCCTCTTGAATAACGACTGGATTCCCAACGGTGGGTTCCAGAGCTTCGCCAGTTCGTTTCTGCCGGCGACACATCAAGCGACACTCGTCCGCGCCAAAGGGATTCCGGTCGACAACATCACGCCCGCCGATCCCAGCGACTTGCAGCGGGCGAAGCTCGATTTCCTCCGCGAACAAGATAGCGCGTTCGCGAAGATTCAAGGCAGCCCCGACGCCATCGAATCGAGCATCCGCAACTACGAAACCGCCGCGAAGATGCAAACGCTCGTGCCGCATCTGTGCGACATCTCAGGCGAAACCGCCGAGACCCTCGCTCTGTACGGCGTCGACCGGGCGATCGACTTCGACAAGTTCTACGCCACGCAGTGCCTGCGAGCCCGGCGCTTCATCGAGGCCGGTGTCCGGTTCGTCGAGATCACGTGCCCGGCGATCGACAAGAACAATTCCCCCTGGGACCAGCACGGCGAGCTCAAGAAGCTCCACGAGGTGAATGCCCGGATCACCGACCAACCGGTGGCTGCGCTGTTGATCGACCTGAAGCGGCGCGGCCTTTTGGACGATACGCTCGTCATCTGGGCCGGCGAAATGGGCCGCACGCCTCACAGCTCAGGCACCGACGGCCGCGACCATCACGTCAGTGGTTACACCATCTGGATGGCGGGCGGCGGGATTCGCGGTGGGATAACCTTCGGCGCCACCGACGAGATGGGCATGAGCGCTATCGAGAACCGCCTCGACATTCACGACATTCACGCGACGATCCTGCATCAGCTCGGGCTCGACCACGAGCGGCTCACCTTCCGCTTCGGCGGCCGCGACATGCGCCTCACGGATGTCCACGGCCGCGTGGTGTCGGAAATCTTCGCCTGAGGGCAGCGGCTACTGCGCTAGCGCCTCTCGGTAGAACTTTTGCACCGCCTCGTCCGCGGCCGCATCGACTTCTTTGAGCTTATTGATTTCGATCGTCTTGGCATCGATATCCTTGTCAAGCGTTTCGAGCCGTGCCAACCATTTGAGCAGCAATTGCTTGCTCGCCTTTTCCACTTCCGCATCGCGCCCGGTTTCCTTATCGCCCCGCAGCGTGCGAAGGTTTTGTAGCGCGATGCTTTGATTGGCTCGCATGTCGCGGAACTCGCTCTCGGCGCGTGCTAGTTCGGCACGAGTGACGCTGTGTGCTGCCCGCAGCTTGATCCCGTTGCGGAGGATCTCCTTCACCTGCGGCGAAACTTGCTGGAGCGACAGATAGAGTTCCACTTCCTTGGGCGCAATCTCGGCCAAGAGGAACTTTTCCGGTACGTGCCTTTCTTCCGTCACCGTGAGCGTGTGCGACTTCGCCGCTTCGACGGTGATGGCGAAGCGGTGGAGCGAACGCGTCGTTTCTTGCGGGTCCAATTTCACCACCGCCCACTGCGGGTCGATCGGCTGCTCGATCCACACCACCTTGTCCTTGGCCGATTCGTTCTTGATCACATAATCCCTCGTTCGCGTCTCCAGTTGCATGATGTGCAAGCCGCCCTCGGAGATCGAGAGCGACACGAGTTGACGAGTAACCATAGTCGGTTGCGGCGCAATCTCCGTTTCCAGATCGAGCGCGTACGTGATGATTCGCTTTGATTCAGGAGCAATGTCAGCAATTCGCGCGTCGCCTGCGTACTCGCCGCCGTCGAAAATCGTGATCGGCCCTTGCAGCAGATGAAGCTTGGTCGTGTTTTTGAGCTGCAACCCATTCAACGGATGCTTGGTGTGCGCCTCGGGATTGTAGATCGATAGCCGCGTCACTTCGATCGGCTCGTTCACAATCGGCAACATCGCCGATTCGTTCCGCGGCAGCGTGACAGGCGACTCGACGGCGTAGCGAAACAACTCGCCGACCTCTTCACTCTTCGCGGCGGATTCGACGCCCTTGGTTGGATCGATATCCTTGCCTACGTCAGGAACAATTTGGGTGATGAAAGGGCGATTTCCGCCACCACCACCGCCGCCAAAGAACCCTCCGCCACCGCCCATTCCGCCCATTCCGCCGCCCATTCCACCCATGCCTCCCATACCGTGCGCGGCTGCTCTCCCTTCGACTTCCTTTTGGCGAGCGGCTAGGTCCTGGTCGTACGTGCGCGGGCGAAGGTTCGCATGTTGCTCAGGCGTCACCAGCGGCCGCGACATGAACAGCGGCTGATACAAATCCATGATGAACGAGATCGGCCGCCCGCTGATCAGCGAAAGCTGCACATCGTCCCAATCGTGCGGCGTGGTGTTCTCGACAATCGCCCATCCTTGCAAAAACGGCGGCATCTTGTCGCCAAGCACCAACCGGTAGCTCGTCTTCCAGACGGGCGCCTCCTGGATGTAGCCGATCGAGACGTGGCGTTTTCCCTCGCCGCGAAAATCGAGTTTCACCGTCCGCGTGTCGCGGGCCCGTGACGAGGCAAGAAGTTCCAGCGCCTTTTGAAAATCGCCGTCGACCTTTGGATCGACAAACTGCGTTCGCTGGATCTCGTTGACCTTCACGCTTTGCAGGCCGTCCTCCGTCCGCAGATTGAGAAACTCCAGTTCGACCGCTTGCCCGCCGGTTGCCAACGTCTTGCGGATTTCGACCCCAACGATCACGCCGGTAATGCGATCGGGAACATCAACCCGCACCTTTTGCCCGCGCAGTTGTAGAAAGATCTCGGCCAGCGTCGGTGCATCTGTCAGATCGACAGCAAACGTCCGCAACGTATGGTCCAGCGGCTCAGGCGAACCGTAGTTGACGGCGGTCACCAGCCCGCCATCGTGGTCTTGCACCACTAGGCTTTTGAGCAAATCGTTCAGGTCGTCAGTTTTGAAGTCGAATTCGATCTGCCGATTCCCTTCGACCTCGCCTCCCAGTTCGAAGAACCCAACACTCGAACTGAACAACACCACCCGCTTGAGCTTAACGGGCGATTCGCCCGGCTTTTCTTGAGCAGGCTGTTTGGGCGCCGCCCCCTCGTCGGCAAGGCTCGCGGCAAGCGGCATCGCACTCATGGCCAAGCAGATAAGCAGGGACCGAAACATGATAAGCCCTTTCATTCAGCCGTGTATCTTTCTACGAGCGTCGTCCGGCCATCAATTGCAAATGTCTTGCCAACCGGAAACGAGCTAGCAGTCGACCTGGTTCGACTTACCGAGTTGGCCCAGAACTTGCCTTACTGATTGGCAGGCAAGTGGCACTTCCGTAGAAACAGCGTGCATGGCGACATCGCGGCCGAAGCAGTTCCGAACAGAGTGGAGCGAAGCGCCACGCATCTGCGAGGAATTTCGCTGCGCTGTGTCAATGATTGCCTTCTTACTCCTGGTTTTACTTGCTCGCGAAATCGCAGCACAACCTCTGCCGCGCTCTGCGACAGGTGTTCGAAATCGCCGCATCGATCAAAAACTGGCGGCGCTGCTGGTGCCGATCGATGCGTCCGATGAGCCTGAATCGATCCCGCTAAAGCGCAAATTGCGAGTACGCGGGACTGTTTCCTTGGAAAACGTCCCCTCCATGAAGCTTTGGAGCGATTGTCTCAGCAATTCAACGTGACCATTCTTGCCGACGAGAGAGCGCTCGAGGAAGCCAGCGTGTCGCCGGACGAGCCTGTAACGATCCTGCAAACGGACGCGCAGCTCAAGGACATTTTGAACCAGATACGCGGCGCCAAAGATCTCGAATCGCTCGAATTGACGTGGTCCATCGAAGGCGGGATGGCTGTCCTCACAACACGAGAAAAGGCCCAGGCACTGCATTTCGTCAAACTTTATCCAGTCTTCGATTTGGCTGACGCGAACCTCCGCGACGCGGGATTTGAGGAACTGCAGAAATCGATCGAAAAGGCTGTCGATCCCGGATCCTGGGACAAAAGTATGTCCCCAGGCTATGCCGTAGCAATTCCTTCCCTCGGAATCTTCGTGATCTCACAGACACAGCAAAACCACGACGCCATTTCCGACTATCTGGCCGACCTCCGCCAGCGAAACGTTCGCCCAGGCGATCGAGGTATCGATTGGGACGCCGCCGCGACTATCGCTCTCGCATCGACCTCGGCCGATGTGCTGTCCGCGATGACGCCGGAATTCCTCCCTGGCGTCACCGAGGCGCACCTCCGTTTGCAAAGGCAACTTGATCAAACGGTTTCCTTTGAGGTTGAAGAAGTGCCGCTGGAAGAATGGGTTCGCCAGTTGCGCAAGGATTTCAAAGTGTCCATCCAAATGGACGCCAAAGCTCTCGAGGAAGCCTCCGTCACACCGGATCAGCCGATCAACTTATCCGTTCGAAACGTCTCGCTCCGCCGCGCTCTCGCCGTAGTGCTTTCGCGACTTGAGCTGACGTACCTCTTTCGGTACGACCAGATCGTGATTACCACGACCGAAAAAGCAAACATCCTTGGCGAACTGCGTGTCTTCCCCGTCGCCGACTTGGTGGCCAATGAAAACGATCCCTACTTTGTGGACGCCGATACGTTGATGACACTCCTTTACGAGATGGTGTCGCCTGACAGTTGGGAAGAAGCCGGAGGTCCAGGGCGCACTGTCTACGACCACGTCAGTTGTTCCTTCACCATGAACCAAACGCGTGAGGTTCTCGATGGCGTCAAACGATTGCTCACGGCACTCCGTTTGGCAAGGCACCGACTGCAACTCTGGCGCGAACAAACGACTCACCTGCTTCGATTGTCCGAGGCCAAGCGGCCCTCCATCCGAGCGACACAAATCCCAACGAGTGGGCAACTAAGCAAACGTTCGATTGTCCCCATTCCGCTCGACCTCATTCCCCCTTCACGCGCCGTGCTGCGGCAATTGAATACGCATATCACGTTCGAGAAACAAGCGATCGTGTTTTCCGAATTGCTCGAGCAATTTCGTGACCGGTACGGCATCCGATTCGAAATCGATCCATCCGCCAAAGATCCAAGGTTCAACGACGAAGGCAACGTATCACTCGAAGTATGCGACGTCCCCTTAGGGGCGGCACTGGCGGAAGTTCTCTCCCGATACGAACTTGGATACCGCGTTGCGGGAGATACCGTCGTGATCGCGAGCATCGAAGAGATCAAAACGACGCTCACCACGGTCGCCTATCCTGCACGCGACTTAGTCGCCGACTCCAATGCTTCGGATTACGACCAGCTGGTCGTGAACATCATGGGCGTTGTCTCATCCGACGCCTGGGAAGTACATGGTGGTCCCGGCAAGATAGCTGTCTCTTCAACAGATGGTACGCTCGTGATCTCTCAGACTGCCGACGTCCATACCAAGGTCGAACAGATTCTGACGGCTTGGCGTCGCGCCAAAGCAGTCTCCGATTCGCAGACCCAAATCGCTGGAGCAACCTCCAAAACAGTGTCGCTGGTCTCTCAGCGATTAGGCACGCCCGAGCGACCACGCCGCGGGCATAAAAGTAGTGGTGCGATCGGCATGGGGGGTGGCGGATTCTTCGCCATCGAAGAGGACTTCACCCCCGGCGGCAGCAATGCCAACACCGCTGCGAAGCCTGATCGTTGAAAGAGGGCGATAGCCGCAGGGGGCAGGCGGCTATCGCCCCGAGACAAGACCACAACCTGCCGAAACGGCAATTGGGGTTGCACTTTCGGTCCCGCCGACTCAGATTGGATTCCAGGCCTACTCCGCGTGAGCCCGCCCCCAGGAATCCATCTTGATACACAACGTTGTCTCAGCCGGCGCTAAAGGGAACGGCGAATCGCTTGATACCGCCGCCATCAACACCGCGATCGCCCAGTGTTCCCAAGCAGGTGGCGGCGAAGTCTTTTTTCCCGCGGGCCGATATCGCACCGGGACCATCCGCCTGGCCAGCGGCGTGACGCTTTCGCTCGGAGAAGGGGCCACGATTGTCGGCACGAGCCAACTCGACCAGTACGAGGTCTACACTCCCCCGTCAGGAACGCCCGAAGCGGGCTTTCCCAAACATTGGCATCGGGCCCTCATCCTGGGAGTCAAGGTCGAGAACGTCGGCATCGCCGGCCCGGGTAACATCGATGGCGCCAAAGTCTTCGATCCCCACGGCGAAGAGCGAATGCGCGGGCCACACACCATCCTGATCGCCGAATCCAAAGGGATCACCGTCCGCGACTTGTCGATTCTCGATTCAGCCAATTACGCGGTGCTGCTAGAAGACGTTTCGCAGGCGAAATTTTCGCGCGTTAGGTGCGTCGGCGGGTGGGACGGAATTCACTTTCGCGGCTGGTACGGCCGGCCTTGCCGCAACATTTCGATCACCGATTGCCAGTTCTACACCGGCGACGATTCGATCGCCGGGCGGTACTGGGAAGACGTCGTCATCCGCAACTGCGTTTTCAATAGCTCGTGCAACGGCATCCGCTTGATCGGACCGGCCCTTCGCCTCACCATCGACGAATGCCTCTTCTTCGGCCCTGGCAAACAGCCGCATCGCTCGTCGCGACGGACCAACATGCTGGCCGGGATTTGCCTGCAACCCGGCGGATGGGATCACACTCGCGGACACACCGACGAAGTCTTGATCTCGAACGTCACCATGCGCGACGTCGCGGCGGCCATTCATTGTTCGCTTAAGCCGCCGAACACGGCCGGGAGAATCATCGTCGACGGGCTCTCCGCGACGGGCGTTTACCGCGCGGCAACTTCGTTCGAGAGCTGGAGCCAATCTCCTATCGAACATGTCGCGATGCGCGGGGTCAGCATCGAACACGCCGGCCAATGGACCGATGCACTGGTTCACATTCCAGTGAAAGTCCCAGGCATCGACGTTCGCCCGCTACCGGCTTGGGGGCTGTATGCCCGCAAAGTGAAACACATGGCTTTGGCCGACGTCGACTGGAGCGTCCGCGAACCTGATGAACGACCGGTCCTGCACGCCGATTCGGTCGGCAAGCTGTTTCTCGATTCGGTGCGGCATCCTCATTCCACCGGCAAGCATCCGCCCATGATGCTGCGAAATGTAGACGCCTTCGAGCACCACGGCCAATAAAGAAGTTGCCGTTTCAGAGTCGGCAAGCCACTCTGTGCACGGACAGAATGTCCGTGCACCTCACCCTCTCCCACTCTCCCCGACTCCCCTTCCCCCGCTCTCTTACTTCGTGGGCGAGTAGTCGGTCGCGTTCATGTAAGTCGACATCACGCCGCCATCGACCGTGAGCGAGCCGCCGTATTTAGCTTCGCTGGCAGTACGCGCCTTGAGCCAATCCGGATCGGCGCGGAATTTTTCGAACGATTGCAGTCCCGCTTCCTTGCTCTTGTGCGCCAAGATGTAAATCAGCGTGTCCCCTTCCCCTTTTTGGCCCGGCATCACGTCCCAGTAGTACAGGTTCGTCATCCCGTGCTTTTCGAACAGCTTGACGGTGTGATTTCGGAAGCGATCGTGCAGTTGTGCCAGCGCATTGGGGGCCGTTTTGTAAACGCGCAGCTCAAAGACCCGGTTCCCTTCCGTCGACGGCTGGATCGCGGGCGAATAGTCGGTTGGCTGCATATAGACCGATTCGGCCTTATCGACCAGCTTCCCATCCTTTTCGCTTTCCTTGGCCGCGGCCTGCCACTCGGGGTCGGCGACAAAAGCCTTCCACGATTCGGCGGCGGCCTCTTTCGACTTGTGCCCGATCACGTAGATCAGCATTTCCTTGGGGTTATCTTGCGGCACCCAGTAGCCCAAGTTGGTCATGCCGTGCTTTTCGAACAGATTGAGCGTGTGATTGCGAAAACGGTTTTCCAGTGCCGCCAGCTTTCCAGGCTTGGCATAATAGGTGCGCATTTCGAACACGAGGGGGTCCTTATCGGCGGCAACCACTGGAGCCAGAACTCCCAGCAGCGGCATCGCCATGCAAAACGTGGCCAGCAAAATGGAACGCAGCATGTCCATCACCTCCAAATTAAACGACATTCATGACTTCGCATTATCCTGGTTGCGACGGGCCCGCGAAACAACCCCACAGGCGATCGCCTCGCTGATTGCATTGGCAATCTTTTTGCCAGCCGCGATTCAGGCCGTCGAGCCCAAGCCGCCGACCGTCGTCTTTCTGATTGGCGAAGACGAGTACGAAACGGAGAAAACGTTTCCCGCGTGGGCAAAAGAACGGCTCGAACCAGCTGGCATCAAATGCCGCTATGTCCTGGCAAAAAATGAAACGCCGCACGACTTTGCCGGAATGGAAATGCTCGATGGCGCCGACGCCATCGCCATCAGCATCCGCCGCCGCGCTCCCAAAGAAGCGCAGCTCGCGGCGCTACGAAAGGCAATCGATCGCGGCGCCGGCGTGTTTGCGATTCGCACCACCTGCCACGCCTTCGCCATGCGTCCGGGCGAATCCGCTCCAGCGGGCCACGCGACCTGGCCCGAATTCGACCAAGACGTTCTCGGCTGTCACTACCAAAACCACTGGGGCAACAAAGCCGATACCGATCCCCGCACGCTCGTGCGCATCGCCGACAAAGCACAAGGACATCCACTGCTCGCCGGTTGGCCAACTGAGCCGACAGAGACAATCGTGCGATCGTGGCTCTACAAGGTGCGCCCGCTCGACGAAAAAGCGGTGCCATTGTTGATCGGCCGCATTCCCGGACGAACCAAAGACGACGAGCACGAACCGGTTGCCTGGACCCTCGAAAAAGGCAAGCAGCGCATCTTTAACACCACACTAGGCCACCCTGACGAGTTTCAGCAGAAACCCGTCGCCGATTTGTTGACCGCCGCGATGCAGTGGGTGCTGCGCAGGCCAGTTGCGAAATGAAGGCTGCTTACGGCTTGGCCATAAAGGCCATCACCACCAGCGTTGCCGCCCAGACGGTGATTTGCAGAACTTGCGACTGAGCAATCAATTGCCGGGCCTCGGTCGTTTTCGCCAGCACCCAATAATCGAACGCGAACCAAAACGGCGGGACGACGATCCACGCCGCCAGCAGGATCACCCCGTCGTTGATGATCATCAGCGTTTTTTGCGGCGTGAGATAGACGAACCGCCCCTGCATGAACAAGATGATTGCGACGGCCGCATAGATCAGGCCGAAGACGTTCACGAACGTCGAGAGAGGACGCGCGCGGAGTAACCAAACAGAACGACTGGCGATTTCCGACACCGCCATCGATTCCAAAGGCACGCCCTCGGCAACTCCAAGAGCCCCCTTGGCCCTGTTGCGAGTCTGTTCTTCCTCAGACTCCAGTTGCTTCACTTCCGCCCAGGGGTCGATTCTCTTTTTTTCGGCGGGGGGCATAAAGCGAGTCGCGATGGGCTGCCAAGCGACGGAGTTCCCGCCGGGCAGCGACATCTCAAATGAGGTCGTTTTCCTGTCACCAGCCGAGCATCTTCGCCCCTTTGATGAGCCGTGAATCAAGAAATTGCAAACAAACCGTGAAGATCGCTCGATGTGTTGGCTAGGACTGTGTCGGCTAAGAGGCTATCCGCAATCTTGTTTCGGATAGCCTCGTGACGACCTGGACGGTCGTCGCAACGTCAAAACACCGAAGGTTTTTGATGTTGTTCCATACGAAAATCGGCATGATGCCGATTTTCGGACAGCCGCTAAGAGACGGTCGACGGCGGAGGAGGCGTCGTGCTTTTGCCTCCGATCTGCGCTACCAGCCATTGGTGGTATCCGGGGCTCACAATCGACACCGGAACGACAATCACTTCCGGCTGGTCGTAGGGATGGGATTCCAGAATCGCACGTTCGACGTCCTCGTATTTAGAACGAATCGTCTTGATCGACAGCTGCCACTCGCGAGCGGTTTCGATCCGGGAGTTCCAGCGATAACTGCTCTCGATCGGGCCCGAGATTTGGGTGCAAGCCGCGAGCCGACCTTCGATCAAAATCTGCGCCAACCGCTGGGCGTCCGTTTTTTCGGCCGTCGTGGTCAACACGAGAATCACTTCGTCCGACAAAGTTTCAACACTCCAACTAACGATTTCGAAATCCCTATGGGATCGGCCGGTCGATGAGCCCGATTTCGAGCCGCGAACCTGGTCAAACAGTCCCGATTATAACGGCCGCTACCGCTTTGGCGCACACCCTTTCGCGTCCCTCGGAGGTCGGGTCCCCGCACAATCGAGACCGGAAGTCGACAAACCCGCGTCTACCGCGCATGATGGTACTAGGACGCGCGCTCAAAGGGGCCGGCCACGGACACACAGGTCTGTGCGGCCTTTTTTTGTCTTATCGTCGTTCGCTTATCTTTCTTGTCGAAGCTGTCAGGAGTCGTTTGAAATGGGTGGACATGGTGGCAAGCAAGCAGCAAAACCGGCAGCGGCACCGGCTCATTCTGATGTTCCGATGACCGATGAAGAGGCCATTGCCGAGTTCTCAAATAAATTCGGTGGTGTCCAGCGCGAGTTCCCGGTCAACAAGTATTTCCGAGCGCTGGTCAAACTCTCCGGTTCCGACTTGCACATGAAAGTGGGCCGCCCCCCGTTGGTTCGCGTGCGGAACGAACTCAAACCGTTATCGCGCGGTCCGGTCGAGCCGCTAGAAATGGTGGAATTGCTCGTCCCGATCATGACCGATCGCCATCGCCGCATCTTCAAGGAAGAAGGTGGCGCCGACTTTTCGCACAGCTGCGAAGTCGACGGCATCACGTGGCGGTTCCGCGTGAACGTGTTGCAACAGAACGGCATGATGGGGTTGGTCGCTCGCCGAATCAACAACAAGATCCCCGACTTTTCCGGTCTGTTTCTCCCCCCGCAGATTGAAAAGCTCTGCTTTTTCGATCAAGGAATGGTCCTCCTCGCCGGCGTCACCGGCTCCGGAAAAAGCACGACCATCGCGTCGATGCTCAATTACATCAATGCCCGCGAACGGGTCCATATTCTGACACTGGAAGACCCCATCGAATTCATCTTCACCGAGGACAAAGCGCTCATCAACCAGCGAGAAGTCGGAATCGACGTGAAGGACTTCAAGATCGGCATGAAACACGCGGTCCGCGAAGACCCGGACATCATGCTGGTGGGCGAAATGCGGGACGAAGAAACCTTCATGACCGCCATCCACGCCTCCGAAACGGGCCACTTGGTGTTCGGAACGATCCACGCCTCGAGCGCGGCGAGCACCATCGGCCGTATTTTGGACTTGTTCCCCGAAGAAATGCACAAAGCCATGCGGTCGGCGATCGCGTTCAATATGAACGGCATCGTGGCCCAAAAGCTGCTCCCCTCGATCAAAGAAGGGGTCCAGCGCGTGCCCACGTGCGAGATCATGACCTTCAATCCGATCATCAAAAAGTTGGTGCTCGAATCGCAAGACAACAAGTTGGCCGACGCCATCCGCATCGGTGCCGAAGACGGCATGCAAGACTTCACAATGAGCTTGAAGCAATTGATCGACGATCAATTGATCGACCGGCCGACCGCCTTCAATGTGGCGCCAAATCCCGACGCGCTGAAGATGGCCCTCAAAGGCATCAACGTCTCGGCTCCGGGTATTATCTAGCCCGCAGCGCAGGCACGCCTTCACCTTCATCAGGCGGTTTGAACTCAGGTTCAAACCGCCTCTTTGTTTGCCTAGGAATTCGTGGCGACAGAAGGCGTAGGCTCGCTCGGACTGGCTTCGCTCGCTGCTGGAACCGCGACGGGCCGGTCCCAAGGATTCTTGGGAATGTGAGGCGTTTGCGCGTCTTTGATTTCCCGATCTTCATCTTGCACGCGGCGGGGAGCTTGCGCGGCAACGGCCAGGAATTCCTTGGATGCTTCCAATGCATTGATCGCAATGATCGCCAACGCGAAGGACGCGACAATCATCACGTACTCGATCGGCACGCCATCGGAACCCCCTTGTTCGTACAGCGACCAGATCCAGTTGGGAAGCTGAATCGGCCCGTATTGGTCGGCGTCGGCCCGATTGCTGGTAAGAATCGCCAGCGAAACGCACCCCAAGCACGATCCCAGGATCATGATCAGTTGCACCAAGACGCCCACCATCGGCGGCACCGTGAAGAACCGGCGGCCCGCCAAAATCATCAATCGGCCAATCCCCAAATACCCAACGAGGTAGCCCCACGCCAATACCGCAAACTTGATGTGCTTGTCGATCAGGCTGAGTGTTCGCACCGTCGGGCCTGGCCACACGTTGGGGTTGCTTTGGTCCGCACCAAGGAGCCCCCAACTTCGGGCGACATCCAGCAGTCCAAAACAGACCAAAATCGACGTCGCGCCGGCAATCACAAAGAAGTACCCCGTTCCGGACCCGGGGTTGTAGAGCGTAAACAGCGCCCGCGTGAGCGCTGTTTGTGGCAGGTCGCGCTTGACACGAGGCGACAGTTCGTTCGTCTCCGAAACAAGGAACACGCCCACAAAGGCCCAATAGGCCAGCGCCGTACAAGTGCAGCCAATCATGATGTCCGTGAGGGAAGCGATACGAACTTCAAGCAGCATCCCTCCCAACCATGCCGCCATCAGAACGTGCTGCACTGTCATGCAAATTCGCACCGAAGTCGAACGATTGTCGCTGGCGAAACTGATTTGCCCCGCGGCCACGAATACGAACAGCGCCACAAAGCTGGCGACGAACATCGGCATCGCTAAATTCGCGTACCAGAATCCCTGTTCGAAGTAACTGCGAGTGACAATGTCTTCGAAGTAAAGGTTCCCCATCATGACGATGAAGAGGAACGAAGCCATCACCAGCAGGACCACAATGGCCACCGACATGACCACTTGCATATAGCGAGTCCGGGTCACCGACCCAAGCACCAAAGCCACCGACGACAGCAGTGTCGACGCGATGAATAGATAACTCAAAAAGAGTCCGATCACGATCACGTCAATCCCGCGCAGCATGTACGTAAAGGCCAGGCACGGAGCCAGCGCCGAGTAGTACACAATCATCTGCGAGAAGGCGCTGGCGAGCTTGCCGATCACGATCTGCCGAGCCTTCAGCGTCGAGACCGAGAGCATCTCGAACGTTCCCTCCTCCCGCTCGCCTGCCAGCGAACGAAAGGCCTGAAATGGCACCACCAGCAGCATCGGAACCAGCAGCACCAGGTAGTACAAAACCGCCAAGAGCGCGCCGCTGGGAGCGTAAAAAATCGCCGGCGACTGCAACGCGACGCCGAGCATCGTGGCCCCGAGCGCGAACACCAGCATCAGCCCGAAAGTCGACGTGAACTGGCGGCTCTTCAAAGCTTGCCGCGTTTCTTTCACCAAAATCGGATTGAGCCAATCGCTCATCCACTCGGTCACTTCGTCGAATTTCTCGATCCATGGATGGCGAGCAGCATGTTCGCCCGTGCCCGACTCATGCCAGCTCACCGTCTGCACCAGGGGTCCGCCGGCCGGCGACGAGAGCGTCCGCCCCGCGGCGTCCGTCTTGAAAGGCGAGACCATCGGTGCACTGCCGCCAGCGGAACCATTCCCCGAAGGACCACTGCTCGCCAGATCGTTGGTCTGGGGCGGGTGCGCCGGCGCAACACCAAACTGCGCCACGGGCCCGCCAGGGACCGACGCCATGTTTTCGCCGTTGGGATGCGATTGTTCGCTCATTGCACTGCCTTTAATTGCAGGGGCTTTACTGAACGGCCCCTTGCGTCACCCGCAAGAACACTTGTTCCAGCGAATGTGCATTCGCCCCGAACTTGATCACGGGAAAGCCCGCGTTGACGATTTCTTTCAGCAGTCCGGCTTCATCGTGCGTATCTCCCTGATGACTGAATCGAACGTCGTGCGCGTCCTGGGTGATGTCGAAGATGCCGGGCTTTTGCGCCAGCCAGGCCAGCAGCCCCGAAGTGTTTTCGACCAGCTGCATCCGCACTTCGCGATGGGCCCTGATTCCTCGTTGAATTTCATCGATCGTTCCGACCGCGACCAGCCTTCCTAACTTCACAATCGCAACGCGATCGCACATCTCGGCCAGCTCAGTCAAGATGTGCGAGCTGATCAACACCGCTTTGCCGTCGGCGGCCAGTTGGCGGATCATTTCGCGCAGCTCGATCCGCGCAAGCGGGTCCAGCCCCGCGGCCGGCTCGTCCAAAATCAACACCGCCGGGTCGTGGATCAGTGCCCGCCCCAAGCACAGCCGTTGCTTCATCCCTTTCGACAGCCCATCCATCGGCTTCTCGGCCAGCGGATGCAGCCTGGTGAAATCGAGCACGCGGCGAATCGCCCGCGTCCGTTCGCGCCCCACCAGGCCGTAGGCACGCGCGAAGAAGTCGAGATACTCCAAGCAATTCACGTAAGGGTACGCGCCGTAACTGTCGGGCATGAAGCCCAGGCGCTTGCGTACGCGATCCGGATCGTTGACGACCGAGAACCCGTCGACGCGCGCGTCGCCATACGTGGGCAAATCGAGCGTCGCGACGATCCGCATGCTCGTCGTCTTGCCAGCGCCGTTGTGGCCGATGTAGCCGAAGGCGGTTCCCCGAGGGACCTCGAACGAGATATCGTGCACCGCCTTCGTCCGACCGAAGTATCGGTGCAAGCGATGAAACTCGATCATCGGATGTGATGCGACCATGAGTTCAACCCATCCTCGAGATCAACTCGTCCTCTAGTTCGTCCAACTACAAGTCGGCAAACGCTCCCAGCTGCCAGCACTACCAGGTTCCCTGCACCAGGTGGAAGCTCCCCAGTTCTTTGGGATTGGCGATTCCAAGCGGCACCAGCGGTTGCTCGTTTTCGCCCATCGGCCCCTTGTCGACAATCGCAACGTAGGTTCGCGGCGCCATCCGGGCCAAACCCGACGATCGGAGCGTCGCGTCTTGAATCCCCTGTTCCATCAGGCTCGAGCCCGTGATCGGATCGATGGGAACATTGTTGTTTCGCCACGTGTAGTAGTAGTAGTTTCGCCGCGAACGCGAGAACACCATCGATTCGTGCTGATCCGGATCGTAATTCTCGGGAAACTTGGCCCGATTATCTTCCACGAAGGTCGACAGAATCGGCCTCAGGTCTCGCAACCCAATCGGCTCCAGATTCAGTTTCTCGCCCGGCTTCACGTTTCTGGCCACGCGCATTTCCCCGGCGCTATTTGTCAGGACCACAAATTGAATCGTGGTCCCCAGCCGATTTTCGGCGATCAGCGTCGATCCGTTTTCGGAAATCTCGAGCTTGGCCTCGGTGAAGGCAGGTCGAGTCACAAAGATCTGCCGCAGCGCGCGAGAGGGGAGCCACCCGCGCCGAAGATTTTGCTCGCCGTTTTCGCCCCATACTATCTCACGGCGAGCTCCGTCCGATTGAGGTTCGTAGTCGATCGGATAAATCGCCGCCTGGTCGTCGAACGTCAGGCCATGGGCCGGGGCCAGCCCCGCATAGTAGGAATGCCGCGATGCACTAACGGCTTCGCCCGAACGTTGGTCGATTAACGTCATCGACCTGATCCGCGCCTTTACCCCAAAGCCGTCGGCGGTGGCCGCGTAGAGAAACAGTCCCAGCGTCAACACCCCGGCACCCAGCGGAACCGTGAACAGCAGTAGCGACAATCGCCTCGCCCGCAACAAACCGAAGTAATTGATGGGGCCAATCGCAATCACAAACAATGTGATCATCGTCACAAAGGCGTAAACCGGCTGCTCGCCCACGCCCGGGATGAGCATATTCCAGAAGTTCTTGTTGCGGGTATCCAGCGAGACGCCGTTCTTGGTGACAAAATCGACCTTGCCCGTCAGGCGGCGTATCGCGGCGCCGGTGGCCTCGAACTTTTTGTCGATCGTGGGATGAGCCACCGCGACCACCTGCCCAAAGCCAAGCGGATGCAACCATACCCGCCCCGCGCCTGGCTCGTCCCCTTGCAGCGCGGCCTCCATAGTCGTTTCCGAAGGCACAATAACGGGCGGCGGTGCCGGTGCCGGAGCAGTCGCAGGTGAAACCGACTCGGTTCCAGGTATCGCCGAGGGCACCGCAGCGGATACGGTCGCAACTTTCGTCTGCGGGAGTGGCTGCGCCAGTCTCCTCGCGATATCAAAACCCTTTTGACGTTCCTCCTTGGAACTCGACATCAGGTGCTTCCGCACCACTTCCCGCATTTCGGCAAGCTTCACCAAGGGCTCGATATCTTTGCCTTGCAAGTCCGGATGACGAACATCGACGTCGCATCCAAATTCCCAAGACCGCGAGAGTCCGCCCCGCGGTTGAGAACTAACCGCCTGCCGAGCCTTGGGATACAAATCGAGCCAGCGTTCGAGCAGATCCAAGTCGTCGGCAAAGTTGATGTCGTACACCACCAATCGCCCGCCGGCTCGAACCCAATCGCGAATCGAGGCGAACGTTTGCGGCTGCTGGTCCTTGATACCTTGAAGCTCAGACTTGGGGACGTAGATATAGTCGTAACGCGTGTGCGATAACCACGTCTCGGGGAGCACGTCGGGCGACATCATCGTCGCGTTGGCGAGCTTGAGCAGCTCGTACAAGACTTCGGCGTCGTTCGCCGGAAAACGATTGAATGCCTGGTTCACGTTGTTAACGATGACGTTATTGGCGCGATTCACTGGAACTGCCATGGCCATCGGAACCATCGGCAACAATTGTCTCTTCTCGTACTCGCTCTTAATCGTTGAACTTCCCCCACCGATCAGCGTGATCTGCTGGCGGTCCTCGAACGAGGGACAATTGGAGTCAATAAAGAGATATCGGGGCTCGTTCTCAGCCTCCGTAATATTCATGAAAAGAGCCACGGCCTGTGGAGAGGACAGTTCCTGGATGGTCCGACCGTCCTCCGTCGTTTGTACCTCGTAGACATAGGCACTCCCCGTGAGAGGAAGTAAAAGCTGCTTCGACACTTGCGTGGCGCCCGCCGGCAAGACGATCTCGCACTCCGCCGCCATCACGGACGGCGATTGCCCATAATTCGCTGAGTGCGCGATGCGGACGCGAAGTGGGCGCTCTGCGGGCGACGGGGAGTTAATCATTGCTCCCGGTGGTCCCCCTGGCCTGGGAACGGACGTCATAACGGTGACGATCAACGGCGCGTATCCATTTCCATCCACGCCGTTGTGTTTGATCGTGAGCATCAGACCGCTGAGCTTCAACTTGCTTCCGGGAGGACGAGGTACGCCCATCGGCAAACTCACGGTTTGGTAGGTCTCCGCGCGAACCATGCCCCCCATCAACGCCGCCAGGAGCAGGGCAACGCAGCAAAGCACCCACAACGAAGCGTGCGCAAAACGGAACGACAAGAGAAAAGGGCGGCCGATTCGATCGCTTCCACCGGTCATGGTTCGGCTCCCTTTCAATCGACTTACTGTTCGCGCAACTTTCAATTCGGAAACACGTGCCTATTCCACTTCCGCCGGCAAGGGCCGCGGAGGCGGAGCGGTCGTGGCGAATGGGTTCTGCGTACGCACTTGCCCCCCTTCTCCGATCGCCGTTTGGGTCAGATACCCCAGCGTCCCAACGGCCAAAAAGATGATCACGTGCGTGATCATCAGGATGGCCAAAGCAAACATGCCGAACGTCGCCCCCTGAGCCCACGCCGAACCCGTGCTGGCCTGGTACATCACCCAAGCCGCCATCGCAGCAATGACCATGCCGATGAACATGGTGCGAAGTGAGAATTGCGTTCGGGCCATGTCAGGCATTCCACTATCGAAACGTTCACGAAGCCAACGCAAACCCCTCCCCAGGGACCAACCCAGGTGGGATATTCGCTTGGTTTGCGTGATTATTTAAGACAATTTGTGATGAGTCTTCAACGTTCGAGCCCCGCAATTCGCAGGAACTCAGATCGCCGCTTTAAAAAGCTTCTTCCAGCTTCCCATCCGCCATGGCGAAATAGGGAGCCCAAACGACGACCACGCTGATTACGGATAAGTCGGTTTTTCGTGGGGTCAGTTCCAACGCCTCGGTCTTGACGCTATCGATATTGTACTTGTTCTTAAGTTCGTCGATCTTCGCGCTCAGTTCCTGGTCGACTTCGCCCATCGCCTGTTGGACCGCTTCGACCGAGTCCTCGGCAACGCCGATATCATTGCGCGCCTTCATGGTCCTCTGGGCCGACCGGATGCTCGTCCCAATCTTGCTGATGTTCTGGCTGCTCATCGTTTTGCGGCCCACAAAGGCCCCCAGGATCGAGGCCCCAAAACTGATCACGCTTTCTACCGTTCGCGAAGTCGCTTCGGCCTTTTCCTGCTCGACCTTGGCTTCCGCCTTGCGCAAGCGTTCCTCCAATTGTTTCGCCTTGGGAACGTAACTTAGCCGCAGGTCCTGCGTTTCGGCATCACGAATTTCCCGCAATCGCACGGCCAAGCGGGCTTTGAAATCCCCCTCGCTTTCCCCCGCGATCGAGAAGAACTTGAGCTCCGGAACTCGCATCAACTTCAAACGATGATTGCGGTACAGGAAGTCTTTAAGCTTCGTCCCCAGCGTCGCGAACGTTTTCGCCTTGATCAATTCACCTGGCAACGACACAAAGCGGGCGCCATTCTCCGGAGCCGACTCGTATTTCGATTCCGCCATTTCGTGCGGATCGACCGATGCCTCGTCCCACACCTGCGGCGCAATCGAGTCGGGCGCGACGGGCGTTTCAACAACCACCGATTCCCACTCGTCGGAATTGCTCTTGGCGTCGACAAAATGGACTTTCGCCAGCCCCAATAAGCGCGGTTGATAAACCAGCGTGGTCCCTTCCGACAGTTCACCACGCCGGGGCACAAACAGTTCTTTGGTACCGGGCGGAAGGATCGGCCGATCCCCGACCGATAATCCGGCGATCTCCCGAAGTGCCGGTTTGCCTGCCGCACTCGGCCCGCTCTTGGTTTCGGTCGCCGCCGGCAAGGCCGCTTTCTTGTCGGCCATCAGCATCGCGATCTGGTCGCGCGTCACCGGCCCGCGCAGGTACGAAAGCGCCCACCGCGATTGAAAGACGACGGGCTTATCTTCATGGACATTGTTCAGCAAGAAAATCCGGTTGCCCAATCCGGCCAGCGTTTGCTCCATCTGCTGCCGATTGAAACTCGCGCCTGCCGCAGCCGACGCCCCTTCCAGCCCTTCGAGTACGCGGGCCTTATCGCGCTCGGTTTGTAGCCGCCCTAAAAACCAGGTCCCGGCGTTCGAAAGCCCTTTGTAATCGAGGTCGACTGGATTCTGCGTCGCCAGAACCACGCCGAGACCAAACGCGCGGGCTTGTTTCATCAACGTCAACATCGGAGTCTTGGTCGGCGGATTGGCCGTGGGCGGAAAATAGCCAAACACCTCGTCCATATACAAGATGCCGCGCAAGCTGCTGGTCCCCGACTGCGCTCGCATCCACGCGATGACCTCGTTCAGCAGGATGGTCACAAAGAACATCCGCTCGCTGTCGCTCAAGTGGGCGATCGACAAAATCGTCAACCGCGGCTTTCCTTCCGCCGTGTGAAACAATCGTTTGATATCAAGCGCCTCGCCGCGCATCCACGAAGCAAAGCTCGGGCTCGCCACCAGATTGTTGAGTTGCATCGAGAGCGCGAAGCGATCCTTCTCGGGATAGAAGCTCTCCAAATCGACGACCCCCACCTTGTCGAACGGCGGTTTCTGAATCGATCGGATCAGCCCTTCAATGCTCAAGTCCTGCCCTGCCCGCCAGGCCGTATCGAAGATATTAGCGATCAAAATGTGCTCGACGCTCCGCACCGGATCGGCGTCGACGCCCACCAGCGCGAGCAAGCCGCTCGTCGCCGCCAAAACGCGCTCCCGCATCGCGTCGTGATCGTCACGGATACTCGGCGGCGGCGCCGCGAACGAGCGGAGCACCGTCAGGGGTACGCCCGCCGAACTGCCAGGCGTGTAAATCGTGATGTCGACGGCGTCGCGAAAACGCTGGATGCGGTCGCCATCTTCCCGCCACTGCGCTAGTCCGTTCTTCCATTGCTCGGCCGTCTTCTGCGCGAGCTCTTCAACGGTAATTCCTTTTCGCGCCGCGTCGGCAGGGTCGACCCACGGCTGAAAGTCAGCCGCGTCGAGCTTAGGAAAGGAGAGCAGCAGATTGCCTAAGTCCCCCTTGGGATCGATGCAAATGGCCGGGATGCCGTCGATGGCTGCTTCTTCCAAAAGCGACAAACACAAACCCGTTTTGCCGCTCCCGGTCATCCCGACGCACACGGCGTGCGTCGTCAGGTCCTTGGCGTCGTACATCACCAATTCGTCGCGAAGTTTCGCGGTCGCCAGATCGTATTCCCGGCCAAGATAAAACGAGCCGAGCTTTTCAAAGTCTTCCATGAGGGCGCATCAAGATCGAGGAGAGATGAGAAGAGAAGCCATACCGCGTGCCTCACCCGTGCGGCAACACTGTGAGACAACACTGTGAGACAATACTGTCCGGCATTCTAACCACACGTTTCAGGCGCGTGTTACCAACAAAAGCCCCAAAAACGCGGAACTTTTGACGGCCATCCCGCGTTGGATGACGGAGGCCGTAAGGAAAGCCCGGGGGCAATTTCTCGCTAGGCGTAGCCCACCACCGATGCGAAAATGGAAACCCAGGAGGCTTGGACGCTCAAGACAAGGCGGAGTCGTCGATCGTTTGCCGATCGATGTTCCGTTCCCCCTTCATCCACGCAACGGGAGGATGGGTACCGTGACCGCATTCTTTAAGACAAGATTCCTCCCAACGGCCCTCCTGCTGGCCAGTCTGGTTCTATGCCTTGTGGTCTGTCGACCAACGCCCGCTCTGGCCCAAGGAAAGGACAAAGGAAAAAAGAAGAAGGAAGTCCCGGCTTGGCGAAGGGCGTTGCCCAATACCGCGGCCGTCAAGCAGGCGCTGGAGCAATACGACGATGCCGAAGCCAAGGCCAAGGAACTGATCAAAAAGGCCCGCAGCGCCGCGATGGCCATCGAGCAAGCGCAAGCCGACGTCCGCAACGCGATTTCCGCCCGCGACGGCGCCATCGTGGAAGCGAAGCAGCGCTACGCCGAGAAGTTCCAGCTGGAATCGCTCACAAAACAGCGTGCCCTCGCCGTGGCCAGGTCCGAAGAAGCCTCGAAGCCCGTCCTCGAAGAGTTGCAAAAGTCGCCAGGCTATCTCGAAAAGAAAGAAGCCGTCGACAAAGCCAATCAGGCTCACGCGAATGCGAAAGAGCAATCCGACGCGTCGGCCGAATCCACCGCCCGCGCACGGGCTTCCGACGCAGCCCAAGAACTCAAGAAGTACGAACGAAAGATGCTCGACGAAGATCCTCGTTTGGCCGAGGTTCGCGGCGCGCTCGACGAACTCGACGACCAGATTGCATCGGCCAAATCAAAGATCGCCGGGCTCGTCAACAAAGACGATGCGGTGGCCGACGCCGAAACCGAACTCAACAAGGCCCGCGGAGCGGTCGGCGAAGCCCGCAAGACAGCCAAGGAATCGCAAGTCATCGCGGCCGACGCCGAAGCCAACGTCGGAGCGCACTTCGAAAGAGTGCAAGTAATAGCCCGCCGCGCCCGCGATCCGCTCCGCCGGCGCAGCGACGACGCCAACGCCAAAAACAACAACAAGAAAAACTGAGTCGCCGTTCGTGCCAGCGACACGCTACGGATTGTGTTCCAGCAACTCAATCCGGTGACTTCCCACCTTCGCGTAGATAACAAAGGGCGGCATCGCAACGTTCTTCAACTTGTTCACTGCCTCGCGCACTTTGGGTAGCGCTTCCAAACGGGCTTCAAGCTGCTTACTGGCCTTGATCGTCGAGGCCTTTCGCGATCGCAGACCTTGAATTTTTTGAGCCGCCGTCCTCTTTTGGACAACCATCGCGGCAGCCTCCGCCGGATTCGCTGCGGTGCTCGATTCGATGCGATCAATCAACGCGCTGGCGGCTGCCGCTTGCGCGTCGAACTGCGCGAGCTTTTCCGTGTTCCGGGAAATCACATCCTTCCAGGTCTTTTCAAATTCGTCGAGCCGAGGCTCCGCCAAACTGAAATGGTCGCCGTCGCGCTCCACAAATTCGGGCGTCAACGAGAACGACATCTCTCCCTTTTTGAACAAGGAACTAGCGGCTAACTGCGCTCCAGGAAAATCACGAAACGCGATGAAGCCTCGGGCCCCCACCTTGATCTCGTAGCTCCCTCTCATCTCGGCGTTGTGCGGCAAGTTCGCCACCGACCCGAACTCGATGTACATCTCCGACCCCTTCGGCGGAGTCTCGATGGTCCAAGTCCAGTCCGTTCGATCTCTCTCCAAATCAAGTACCGCGCGATCGATCACCTGGCTCTTCCGCAGAGCGACGTGCTTGACGCCGGTCGGCGTAGTGTAGGCCACCAGTGTGTTGCGAAGTTGCTCGCGAACCTCATCCGGAGCGTTGCCCTCGCCCCATGAAAAGGCGACCGTCTTACCGCTCGCGCGGAACTCGGCGACGTCGGTCGCGCTTGCCGACGCGCTAGCTCGGTACGCAACGACGCATCCCTTCTCGTCCGCAGTCGGGCTCACCACAAATTCCGCGCCGGAAGGAAGCTGCGCGGCCGACGAAAGCAGGCGGAAGTGCTGCGAAGAAAACGACTGATCGGAACCCAACGCCAAAACCTCGACGGTGCTTTTGTCATCGAGCGGCGGCAACGCTACTCCCCGCTGGATCACGCGAGGTCGCGGCGGGTCAGCCACGGCGGAAGGCTGCCCTTGCCCAGTCTTGCCCGGCCGCGGTTTCCCCGTCTCGGGATCGATCAAGTCGGCAAACGTCACTCGTGGCGGACCAGGGAGTGGATCGACCGAAGAATCGTCGGGCATTTCTTCGGTAGGTTGCTCGCCGCCCGATTGGCCCGCTATTTTCGCAAAATTCCCTTTGGTTTGGTTCGGCGAGTCCGTGGTCCGTGTGCCGGTCGAGGACGGGGCCGCGTTCGGTTGTGCCCGCTCGTTAGGCACGACCGGGTGGTCAGGACCCTTCACTTCCTCCTCAGGCGCCATACCTAGCGATTTTTCGATCGCGCTTCGCTCGCGAGCGAGCTGCTCGGGAGACTTCTCAACCCCCAAGTCTTGCCGCATCTGCGTTATGAAGTTGGTTCGCGAGATCAGGTATCCCGCAACGCCCACTCCAAGAACCCCTCCCAGGGCGACCGAGACCAGCGACCAGAGAGGATTTCCCTTAGAGCGGCCGCGCGACTTTCGCGATGGACCAGACGTTGAGATAGCCGGCCCCTCTGAGAGGGGAGCCGGAGCAACGGGGTTGTTTAGGGGGTGAGGCGGCAACGGAACCTGCCCCATAGGGGCATTGGGGTAAGCACCATATGGAGCAGGATTCGGGTTTGCCGATGGCGGCATGAAGCCGGCCCCGCACAAGGGGCAAATCATCGCGCCCATACCGCCCGCAGTGGGAGGCAGGGTCAAAGTTTGGCGACATCCAGGACAAACAACTTGCATCGGTTCCTTGTTTTTCTCTAGGCGGTTTCCCTATAACCGCAACTACGAGTGTATCGGCTCTCGCGGACAGCCGCAAACTCGGTTCGATAACCTCCTTGAAGTCTTCATATATATAAATCAACGCTCGTCGCATCTTCTTTGCAACGAGGACGTAACAATGCGACTTCCTTTCATCGCCCGAGCTTCCTATGCGCTATTTTGTGACACTTTTTTGCTTGGCTACCGCGCTCCATGCCAATTCGCTTGCCATCGCGCAGAGCATTAACACACTCGTAGGCAACGGAACCAAAGGCTTCAAAGGCGACGGCGGCCCAGCCGCCAAGGCGCAACTCAACAACGTCTATGGCATCGCCCGCGGCCCCGACGATCGCTTGTACCTGTGCGACATGGAGAACCATCGCATCCGCCGCGTCAACAGCGACGGCACCATCGAAACCTACGTCGGCTCAGGCGAGAAAGGATACGGCGGCGACGGCGGTCCGGCCGACAAAGCATCACTCAACGAACCGTACGAACTGGCCTGGGACAAAGCGGGCAACCTCTACTTCGTCGAACTAGGCAATCACTGCGTCCGGCGAGTCGACAAGGCAACGCGCGCGATCAGCACTGTCGCCGGAAGTGGAGTTGCTGGCTTCTCCGGCGACGGCGGCCCAGCCATCAAAGCGACGTTCAGTGCGCCTCACAGTCTGGCATTTGATCCCGACGGCAATCTGTATGTGTGCGATATCGGAAATCATCGTGTCCGCCGAATCGATGGCACAACGCAAACGATCGTCACGTGGTCGGGAACCGGTGAAAAGCGAACGGCCGAAAATGGCTCGCCGATTTCAGGATCCTCTCTGCTTGGCCCGCGAGCTATCGCCTTTGCGCCCGACGGAAAATGCTGGCTGGCCCTCCGAGAGGGGAATGTGCTTCTGCTGCTCGATACCAAGGCCAACACCATGACGCGGATGGCCGGCACAGGCAAGTCGGGCTTCACCGGCAATGGCGGGCCAGCGACTGACGCGACTCTGTCGGGTCCTAAAGGGATCGCACTCGATGCAGCAGGCAACGTCTACCTGGCGGATACCGAATCACACTCGATTCGCTACTACGATGCAAAGAAGCAAACGATCGAACTCCTGGTCGGCGACGGCGAAAAAGGAGACGGCCCCGACGGCGATCCCCTGCACTGCCGTCTCGCGCGACCGCACGGAGTCTTCGTCGACCGCGACGGCTCGGTCCTCATCGGCGACAGCGAAAACAACCGCATCCGCGTCTGGCGGAAGAAATAGCGATCGAGGCCGATGTCCTAGTGGCACAGACAATCCTGTCTGTGCGCGGTTGGCGATTTTGTCAGGGAGATTGAGAGCCGCGGAATATCCGCTCACAAACCGAGACGCACGTCTCCAATCGCAAGCATCTATAATCGATTCGCAAACGCCGCCACGCCCGAGACGCGTATGAATGCGAACGATGAACACGAGAGCGAGAACAAACCGGCCGCGGGTGATCCCAAGCCGCGCCAGTTCCATTCGCCAACGAAGGCCGATCTCTCTTCCGGCGACGTTCCAACTCATGGCGGTATAACCGATCGTCCAGGTGCGCCCGCGCTACCCATCATCGGCAGCATGCTGGGCCCTTACGAGTTGCTCGAGACAGTGGGCCAAGGCGGAATGGGAACCGTCTACAAAGCCCGGCACACGCGGCTCAAAAAGATCGTCGCACTCAAAGTCCTGGCTCCCTCCTTGATCGGCAACGAAGAAGCGCAGGCTCGTTTCGATCGAGAAATGGAGGCCGTCGGCAAGATCGACCATCCCAATATTGTCCGCGCCTTGGACGCCGGCGAGTTCGGCGGCCTCCATTATCTCTCGATGGAGTATGTCGAAGGAACCGACTTGAACCAACTCGTCCGGGAGCGCGGCCCTCTCTCGGTCGCGAACGCCTGCCAGCTGATCCGCCAGGCGGCCCAAGGTTTGGCCGTCGCTCACGAAGCAGGCCTGGTCCATCGCGACATCAAGCCCGCGAACATCCTGCTGGCCAAAGATGGCCGCGTCAAGTTGCTCGATCTGGGCCTGGCTCGCATCAGCGAATCCGACACGAAGAATCAATTCACCGGTTCCGGTCAAACCTTCGGCACGGCCGATTACATGGCGCCCGAGCAGTGCGAGGACAGCCACAAAGTCGACGCCCGTGCCGACCTCTATTCGCTCGGCTGCACGCTGTACTTCTTGCTGACAGGCAAGCCACCGTACGCAGCGGCGCAAACGTTCCCGGCCAAGATATTGGCTCACATATCCTCGCCGATCCCGGATCTGTCCTCAGCCTGCCCGGATGCTCCCGCTGAGCTCGTCTCCATTTACCAAAAACTGATGGCGAAGTCCGCCGCGGAACGGATCGTCTCGGCATCGGAAGTCGTATCTCTTCTCGCGCCGCTGACAGGCGAAAAAGCCAACGCCGATCCAACTCCGATGACCCTGGCCAGGCAGCCGAAGCTCACAACGAAGAGAGCCGTTCCAATCGCGGCATGGCTCCTCGCCAGCGCGAGTATCGCGATCGCGATCTTCAGCATCGTGATCCTGACCAGACAAGCTGGAACCAAGCCAGATGTTCGTCACAGCGATCGCGGCGGGACGACCGACACAAGTGCAAGCAGCGACTCGGCACCTGTCGACTTGCTCCCCATCGACTACGTCGCCGAGCGCAAGGCCGCCGAGTGGTTGGCCCAGCGCATGACCGACGGATTCTTTATGGTTGAGGTCGGAAGTGGCCAATGGAAGCCCATCACTTCGGCCAACCGCCAATTGCCGGAGGAGCCCTTCATACTCAAGCAGATCGATCGAATCCCAGAGCTTGACGATGAGGGCCTCGCGCTCCTGGCCGAGTGTCGACGAGTCACTTACGTGACTCTAGTTTCCAATCCGAATCTCTCCCTGGTGCCACTTCTGACGTTCACTGATTCCGCAGCGCCCACTCTGGCCATTCTCAATCTTCAAACGAGCCCGGAAATTCAGGAACACCTTGTTACGCTGCTCAGTCGAAAACCATTCCCCGCACTTCAACAGGTTTCCGCGTCCGACATGCGAGATGGCTACGCCTTTGAACACTGTCCTCGATTGCCATCTCTGGAAATCCTGGATCTTCCCGGTTCCCCCATCGGCGATAAAGGTCTCAAGGCAATCTGCGAGCGATATCCCAAACTGAAATCGCTAGGCATTCCGTACGGGTTGAATGTCTCCGCCGAAGACCTGCGGCCGCTGGCGGAGCTTAAGAACTTTCGTCGTCTCGTAAGCAGCAGCCCGCAGTGGAGCGATCGCAATCTCGCGGTCTTGAAAAGCCTGCCGCAATTCGAAGCACTCGCGACAAGTTCGCCAGTGGCCAAGCCACCCGGCAGTTTGCAAAAGCTCTCGCTATTGGCCGACAAGCTCGTCGAATTCGAACTGTTCGTGTTGGCCGATTGGGACCCCGGTCCCAGCGACGATGATTACGAAACCCTTCTCCAGTTCCGCAAGTTGACGTTCCTAAGGCTGGACGGGCACACCGGTTCCCCGACCGATGACCAACTGGCCAAGATCGCAAAGCTTCCTGCGCTCAAAAAGTTCCACCTTAGTTTCAAAGAAGGCAACCGCCGCTACACGGCCAAGGGCATCGCTGCCTTCCACCAGGCCCGCCCCGATGTGGAGATGGACATTGACGGCGAAGCCTATCCGGCGCAAGCGAACTAAACACCAGGACCAGCTGGCGCACAATTCCGAGAGATACCGTCGCGACGTGCTGTCGTTTGTGGAAAGTATCAATGGCCCGCATCAGCAGCGGAAACGCCCCCGCTCGAATAAGCTAGGGGATCAACTACCACCGCGCGACAACTCGCCATTCACTCCGGCAAGTGGTGCCCCAGCTTGTCGCGCTTGGTCGCCAGGTAGTGGACGTTGTGCTCGTTCGACGGCACAACAATCGGAATCTGGTCGACCACTTTCAGCGAGAAACCGCCGTAGATGAAGGCATCCGTCTTCTTCGGATTGTTGGTGAGCAACCGCACTTCGCTCAGACCCAGATCCTTGAGAATCTGAATGCCAACGCCGTAGTCACGCATATCGGCTTTAAATCCCAGCGCGTTGTTCGCTTCGACCGTATCGAGCCCCTTCTCTTGCAGCGCGTAGGCTTTGATCTTTTCGGTCAAGCCAATCCCGCGTCCTTCCTGTGGCAAGTACACCAGCGCGCCGGCGCCCGCCTTGGAAATCATCTCCAGCGCCATATCGAGTTGGCTGCCGCAGTCGCAGCGGAGCGAACCGAGCAAGTCGCCTGTGAAGCACGACGAGTGCAAACGCACCAGCGGTGCCTTGGCCGTTGAAAGATCCCCCTTCACCAGCGCCACCGGCTGTTGCTCTTCGAACCGCACACCATAGGCGATGATGGTGAACTCGCCGAACTTGGCGGTCGGAAGCTTTGCCTCGGCAATCCGATGGACCAGCTTTTCGCTCACCCGCCGATGCGCGATCAGCTGCTCGATCGAAATGATTTTCAAATCATGCTTGCGGGCAATTTCGACGAGTTGCTCGCGCGACGCTCGATTGCCTGTCTCGTCCAGAATCTCGCTCAACACACCCACCGGTGCGAGCCCCGCCATGCGGCAAAGATCGACCGTCGCCTCGGTATGCCCCGCGCGGCGCAGCACGCCGCCCTCTTTCGCGAGCAGCGGATGAACGTGGCCGGGGCGAACAAAATCGCTGGCCCGGCTTTCTGGATCGGCCACGGCCTGAACGGTTGTCGCTCGCTCTTCTACGGTGATTCCGGTGCGCGCGGTACGGTGATCGATCGGCGTCAAAAATCCCGTTTGGTGCGGCGTACTGTTGCTTTCCACCACCGGACGAAGTTCCAGCCGCTGGCACGTCTCGGGCAAGATCGGCATGCAAAATTCGCCGCGGCCATTCAAAATAAAATTAACCACCTCAGGCGTCGCCTTCTCGGCGGCACAAATATAGTCCCCTTCGTTTTCGCGGTCTTCGGCGTCGACGACGATTACCACCTCCCCCTTGGCAATCGCTTCCACGGCCGCTTGAACGCTCGAAAACTCTCGCTCGGACACCCTGTTCCCTTTCGTAAGACCTACCGAGCCGGCAAATGGAGCCAGCCAGCGGAACCCGCGGACGCTCGGTGACGGTCTATTATAGAGAGAGTCGGCCCTTTAGGGCGGCTCCCGAAAAGACCAGCTCCCCAGCGACTGGGGTGGCCAAAACGGCAACAAGCGAGAGGTCCATGCCACGGCTCAGTAAAGAGGAGTACATCGAGCAAGCCTACCTGTTTCGAGCGTTGCTCGAACGGATCCCCGACGCCACGCCTCTGCAGGACCTGCTGGTCGAAATCAAGCAAGAGCTGCTCACCACTACCCGGCTGCCGATGGCGCTCGACTTTCTCCTCGCGGAAGTGCGACACTTAGGCGTCCTGCACACGGCCATGAAGCGGCTCGGCCACTATTTTCACCCCTTTCAGACGTACGTCATCAGCGAGGCCGAAAGCGAGCGCGGCCGCTTTGACATGCGCGTCGCCTTGCAATTGCTCCACGACGAAGCGAAGTACCGGGCAAGCGAAGGAAGCGTACAGGGACTCTTCTTCTACCAGTTCGAGTGCCTGTGCCGGAACCGGCTCAAGTACGAACAAGGCCTCGACGCAGTGGCCGAGGACCCTTGGTACGACCAAGGATGGCGCGACTGGATCATCACCGTCCGCCGCCAAATCGGGCTCGTCGATTTCGCCGACATGGTTTACGTCCGCAGCGAACAGTACATCAAGCAGCAAGAATCGCTCGGAATCGAAGCCATCGATCGCCCGCCGGCCGTGCTGTTCGGCGAAAAGGAAGGCCGCATCGCCTTCGCCAACCGCCGCAAAGACCCGCTCTATTTCTTCGCAGCCCTCCAACGCCATCTAGGCTATCCCGAGGTAAAACGCCCCAAGCCGATCGAAGATACTCAAAGCAAGTACGAAGACATGCAGCGAAAGATGCACCAACTCGACATCCGGCTCAAGCTGCTCGAAGAAGAACAGCGCGCCGGCATCGACTTGAACAAGTACTACGCGAAACAGCCGCCGCCCGCGGAGTAGGGAGAAATTCACCACGGAGGTACGGAGGGCACGGAGAAGAAGTCAGAAGCGAATTGGCCTACTTCGTAAATCAACAATCAAAAATCATCAATCGAGGCCGAATCCCAAAGTAGCCGCGCACCGACAAGATTGTCTGCGCCACTTTTTTCTTCTCTCCGTACCCTCCGTGTCTCCGTGGTGAATCTACGGCCGCACCACCACCACGCGAAATCCAATGTGGTCGTACCCACGTTCGGGCTCATATCTAAGCCGTAGCGCCGAGCGGCAGTACTTCCCCTCATCAGTCCAGGCGCCGCCTCGCCGCACGCGCGAGACGGTGCCGTCACGGTTCTTAGGAGTCGTCGCCTTCGCTTCATACAGATCGGGGTCGGCGCCGCCGGGCAACTTGACGTGGTACCAATCGCGGCACCACTCGAAGGTATTGCCGTGCATGTCATGCAAGCCCCATGCATTGGGCGGATAGCTCCCCACGTTCACGGCCTTGCCGATCGATGGCCCATCCTCGGCCCCGTTATAAGGTTGGTTTTTGAAGTTCGCCTGCTTGGTGCTGAGCTTGTCGCCGAAAGATGTCGCGGTGGTCGTCCCCGCTCGACAGGCGTACTCCCACTGCGCCTCCGTAGGAAGACGGAACTCCCAGCCCTTCTCAAGCGTCCCGTCTTTCAGGCCGAGTTCCGTCAGGCGCCGGCAAAAATCCTCGGCCGCGGCGAAGTTCACGTCGCCGACTGGCAAGTCATCTCCCTCAGGTAACTCCTCTGTCGGTTTGCCCGGCAGTTTGCCAACAACGCGCTTCCACTCTCCTTGCGTCGTTTCGTACTTGGCCATCCAGAAGCCCTTGGTCAGCGTCACTTCAACTTGCTTCTCGTCGTCACGGTGAGCGGGTTCACTCGCCGGGCTCCCCATCGTGAACTTTCCAGGCGGACACCAGCAGAGTTTGACTCCAGCCACGTCCCACTCGTCGCCGGGCTTTTTATCGTCGGCGTAAATTCGCAACGAGAAGCCGCCAATGGCCAGGACCGCAGCTGCTACTGGCACCAAGATTGAACGGCGAAGCATGAGCAACCTCCTTCAAGAGGAGGTCATTGTCGAAGCCCCACAATGGCAAAGCAATCGCCCGTCGTGGTGCGACTCTTCAGATTCGCACGAAGTGGGCGCGAGCGATTTTCAGAAGCGCTCTCCAGAATCCTCGCCGTCCTAGACAGGTAACGTCGCCTCGGGACCGCTCTGGAGAGCGGTCGCACGTTCTGCCAGCAGTTCATCCAAATGCGCCACGGCCTCGTCGGCGCTGTGCGAGTACCGGATCAAGTGCGTTTGCACCGTCGACATGGGGATCGCTCCCTCGGGGCACCAGTCGGCGAAATACTCCGCCATCGATGGGTCGCCACCTGGAAAGAAACGATCGAAGATCCGCCGCAATTGATCGCGGTCGGCCAGGCCGATCTCGAGCTTGCGGTCGATTCGTCCGGGACGAATCAGCGCCAGGTCGAGTTGCTCGGGGTGGTTCGTGGTGGCGAATAAGATGCGGCCTTCGCCTGCCGCGACGCCATCCAAAGCGTTAAGCAATCCGCTAAATGTGAGTCGGCTCACTTTGTCGGCCGATTCTTTGCGTTGGTGGAAGGCACAATCGATGTCTTCGATCAAGACAATCGCGTTCGCCGGGACCTGGCTCAGGAGTTGCCCCAGCTCGTTATCGTCGAGCGACGATCCGCTCAGCGACAGGAGCGCCAAGTCCATCCGCAGTGCCGAAGCGACTGCTAGCACCGCCGAGCTTTTGCCCGTCCCGGGCGGCCCGTGCAACAAGTAGCCTCGGCGATAGGGAAGCCCGCGCTCCAAGTACCAATCGCGACGTTGCAAGAACATTTTGGCGTCGTCAATCAGCGACTCCATCTGCCCCGCCTTCAGAACGACCGATTCCGGCGGACGCGGCAAACGCTGCATCTGCTCGTCCCACGACGAGTAGCAGGCGCGGTAGATCGTCAGTCGCTCCTTGCCTTGCGGCAGGGCGATGTCGCGGCAATCTTCCAAGAATTGCTGGGCAATCCGGCGGTCGCGGCTGTAGATCGTGATGCTGAACGACTCGCGAACGTTCACCGGCTGGGCCGTCGTTTGGTTCTGCTTGGGGCGCTCGCGATGCAGACTCATCAACCGGCCGCGATAGAAGAGGTAGTGCCGTCCAGGAGCCGGCGTGAACATGATCCGCGGCCGAACGTCCAGGTTGGGATCGGCAATTCGTTCGTTGTAGTCGACCGGTTGAGTGCGAACGGTAAGCCACCGCGCGTGACGCCGAGCATAGGTGTGCTGCGCCAGCCATTGGTCGATCCAGTCGAAGGCCGGGTCTCGATCGAGAACGTCGATCTCGATCACCCAGAGGCCGCGAACCCACGCCCACAGTTGCCCGGGAATTTGCCGGCAGTAGGCCAGAACCGCACCGCCGGCCATCAGGATTAGCCCGCCCGTGAAGATCTGATTCCGCTCAAGCTGGTCCTGCAAAAATCGCCAAACTACGTCCATTCAGGTCTTCCGAAGGTAATGCCCCAATACGTGCGCATACAAACGCGATCGCTAATAGATGCCCTGCGGTCGGATAAGGTTCGCGTGCGCAGGCAATACTACGATCCCGCGACTTGGGGCACTTCTTTCAGGCAAATTTCCACCAGCCACCGCGGATTTGTTTCTTTGCCGTAAGGCATGGGGTATTATCAAGCGGTTCGAGCCTCCCGCGGCCGGTATCCATACATTCTTCTACGCGCGGCGGGACCGGCCGGCACCCCTTTTCCCGACGCTCGCCTCGGCACTTCATTTTCCGCCGCGTCGAAGGCGTCGTTTCACTCATGGAATGTTGGAGCGACCAAGATGAACCTGTTTCCGCAAGATCGCGGTCTGTTTAGCACCATTGGCAAACTGGCGACAGCCACTCTTCTTATCGCTCTCTTGGTCGGGTGCGACAAAGCCAAGGAGGCTCTCGAAAAGGCCAAGGAGAAGACGAACGAACTCGCCAAGAGTGCTAAGGAACAAATCGACAAGGCCAATATCAAACCGCTTGAACGCACGCCCGGCGACGGCATGGCGAAAGATGAGTCAGGCAGCGACGACGGCGGTCCCGCCATCCCCCTCGATCCAGCTGTCGTCGCGACGGCCCTCATCACCGACTTTGCCAACTCGACCTCCCAGCAAGCGAAGTCCGATGATCGGTTCCGGCAACTTGCGGGGCTCGATGCCAACTATCGCGCGCAAGTCGTCAGGTTGGAATTGCAGGGCTCGCCCATCAGCAACGAGGCTCTCACCGAAATCTCGAAGTTTCCCAATCTGAAGTCGCTTAATATTTCCCAGTGCCGCGTAATCAATAGCGCAGGATTCGCCACGATCTCGCAGTGCATGGCGCTGGAAGCCCTCAACACCGAAGGTTCCGGCTTCGACGACGCGGCATTCAAAGCCATCGCTCCGCTGACGAACATGAAGGATCTCAACGTCTCCCAATGCAACGTGACCGACGATGGTTTTGCGGTGGTCCTCGGATTCACGAACCTTGAGCGGCTTGCTCTTGCGGGCTGCAAAGGGATCACCGGCAAATCGTTTGCGAAAGGTCCTTGCCCGCCAGGATTGATCGAGTTCGTCGCCAACGAATCGAACTTCGGCATGCACGGGACGCCAGGATTGAAGGGGGCAAATCTCCAAATCGTTAAGCTGCGGGGAAGCGCGCTCGACGACAAGCAGGCCCCCAAGCTTTACACGATCCCTAGCTTGAGAGAATTGTGGATCAACGCCAACAACCTCACCAACAAGGGGATCGAAGGAGTGGCGAAACTGAAAGGGCTAGAGATTCTGTACGTCAACGGTACTAACCTCCATGGAAAAGAGATGACATTCTTCAAGCAGATGAAGTCGCTTAAGGAACTGCACCTGGAACAGCTCTTCGTCAACGCGGCGCAACAGGCAGAACTCACTAAGGCTCTGCCCGAGACCAAGATCTCGTTTTAAGTGATCTCGTGTTAGAGATTTCGTTCGGGCACACAGGCATTAGCCTTCATAGGTTCTTTTGGCGGACAGGACATCGAACGTGGAAAGCAAAGTACGTTGCTCGGGCTGCCAGGCAGTTTTCAAAGTAACCGAGAAGTACGCCGGCAAAACCGTCAAGTGTCCCAAGTGCAGCCATCCCATCGCGATCCCCAAGCTCGCGGGGCCGGCTGCTCCTGCGTCTGCCACGCAAGCGCCGACGCCTGCCGAAGACCCGATCCTCGACGCCACCATCGTCGACGATCCTCAGCCGGAATCGAAGCGCGCCCACGATCCCTACGCGATGCCTCAGCCCGTCGCGCACGACATGCCGATCCCGGAGTTCGAAGCCGAACCCAGCGACCGCCGTCGCCGCGGTAAGAAGGCTTCGCGGCAACAAATGCTTCTTACTGCCGGCATTTGTGTCGGGGCACTCATCGGCATTCTCGTCGCGCTGGTCGTCGTGATGAACGCCGGTGGCAAGCCCAAACCGGTCGCCAAGGCGCCTCCCAAACAAGAGCCGCCAAAGGAGACGGAAAAAAAGGATGTCCCCCCGGTGGTCTACGGGCGAGTGGCGATCGATTTGCCCGAGGCGATGCGATTGAACGTCAAAGTAACCATCGACGGCCAACCGCGGGCCGTCCCACGAAAAGGGCCGGTCGAATACCAGGTCCCAGTCGGCGAGCACACAGTGACCCTCGAGCGCCGCGGCTTCGAACCCGTCGAATCGAAGACCATGGCAACGGTCGAAGATCCTGTCAGCATCGTTCCCGACTGGAAGAAGGATGAAACGATCGGCCTGCCGCCGATTCTGGTGAATGCGCCTGCTACTTTTCTCGGCCCCGATCAAGCCACCGACCGCTACTCGACCATCGAAGGCTTTTCCGGCTGGATGCAAAACTTCGATCACGCCAAGCGATTGGCGGCAGTTCGTAAAAAGCCTGTCTTGGTTGTCTTCACGATCTCGGACGAAGGAAAAAATACCAAAGCGATGGTCAACGAGGCCTTCGGCAAGCAGGAGTTTCGTGACTTCGTGGGGAGCCAATACATCCCCGTCGTGATCGACCGGCCTCAAACGCGCAGTGCTTTTAGCCGTCTGGAAAACATGCAACAAAACCTCACCATGTGGCGGGAATATCAAGTCGGCCCCGACGATGAACCGAGCATCTTGCTATTCGGCGCCGACGGCAAGCCGTTCGCGCGGTCCGAAGGGAAGATCCCTGGCGGCGTTCCGGGTGCGATCGCTCGCTGCAAGGAACTCCAATCGCAAGAGGCCGAGTATCGGCGACTCTGGGAGAACGTCGAAAAGTCGACCGATGCCGACAAGTTGAAGAACATCGTCGCCTTGCTCGACCTGCTAGGCAAAAAGTCGCTGATCGCCGGTGCCAAAAAAGAGATCAAAGATTGGAACACTCTGGCCAAGTCCGCCGACCCGGACAACGCTCTCAAACAATACGAAGTCGTCTTCGCTCCCTACTGGCTGCTCGAAATGGCCGAGCGCGGGACGAACGAATTCGACCGCAAGGAACTCCTGGAAGAACTCAACACCTGGACCGCCACCCGCAAGTTCAGCGATCCCAACCGGGCGTTTCGACTTTACCTGACTGCGGCAACCTACTTGCGGTACGACGGCTCCGACGACGAGGCCGTGGCGCTCTTAGCTAAGGCGGCCGAGTACGAGCCGACCGATCCGCAACTCAAGGAGATCGCCGGCCTCGTCAAACGCATGGCCAAAGGAGGCAACGTCCTCTCCAGCGGCACCGGCTTTGTCATCAGCACTCGCGGCCACATGCTAACCAATCATCACGTCATCGAAGGTGAAGGGAACACCAACGTCCGTCTACTGACCGTTCCATCTGGTGATCCATCGGCCGATCCCATTGAGACGCTCCTGCCGGCGAAGGTGCTTAAGAGCGATCCGCAACGCGACATCGCGGTGATCCAGTTCGATCCTCCGGCCGGGTTGCAATTGACGCCCGTCCCGGTTGCCGAGGGAAAAATCTCCCGCGGAATGCGCGTCGCTTGCTTTGGATTTCCCTTAGTCGGTCTCAGCACTGGCGGACAACTCAAGTTGACCACCGGCGTTGTCTCGTCACCGCCAGCGGCCGACAACGATCGCATGGTGCTGCTCGACGCGCGAGTGAACCCCGGCAACAGTGGCGGCCCGCTGTGCGACGCCCGCGGGAACGTCATCGGCATGGTCACGGCCAAAAGCCGCCGCATCAACGACAATATCGAGACTTATGGGCTCGCCATTCCCGCTGCCGACTTAATCAAGTTCGTCAACAGCGCAGTACCCGGCATTCAATTGGCTCCAGCCAGCTCCCTTCCCGAACAGCCCGATTTTGCAAAGATAGACGAGCAAATCTCTCCAGGCGTTTTGATGGTCGTGAAGACCAAGTAGCACAAGTTTTCCTTCCTTGAACCCTCATCTCTGAGTTCTCTGTGACCTCTGCGGCTAATCCTGAACCTTCCACGGAAGACTGGACCTACGAATCCCTGGCCGCCGAGGCCGATACTTTGCGCGAGCGGATCAATCGCTTCCGCTTGTCGCTCGGCCGATTCTTCGTCGACAAGCAGCCGCTGATCGACTTGATGACCGTCGCAGCCGTGGCGCAAGAGCCGCTTCTTTTGGTCGGCCCACCGGGCACAGCCAAGAGCGATTTGGTCATTAAATTCAAAGACGCGCTCGGCGTGGAGGAAGACGACTACTTCGAGTACATGCTGACTCGCTTCACCGAGCCGAGCGAGATCGTCGGGCCCATCGACATCAACCAACTTCGCGAAGGTCGGTACATCCGGCGCGAACAGGGCAAACTCCCCACTGCGCGGATTGGGTTTTTGGACGAAATTTTCAAATCCAACTCGGCGATCCTCAACATCTTGCTCACGATCATCAACGAGAAAAAGTTCTACCAGGATGGCAAGCCGCAACCCGTGCGACTGCGGCTGTTGTTCGCTGCCACCAACGAGATCCCCGAGCAAGGGGAACTCGCTGCGCTCAAAGACCGCTTCGTCCTCAAGGCCGAAAGCCGTAGCGTCCAGGAGGACCGCTTCGCCGAACTGATCGACTTGGGACTGCAAGGCGAAGTCTACAAAACGCTCCAGCAAAAGCCCTGGGCAGAAGGAAACTGCTCGCTCACGGACATGCTGAAAGCGAATCGCTGGCTGACGCTGCAATTCGGTCAAACCGCCTCGGGCACCCAGGAAGAAGCCAACGAAGACCGCCGACGGTTCTTTCCGGCCGACGTCTTCCGCGAGTTCCAGCGGCTGGTGAAAACGCTGGTCCGCGAGGAGCGGGTTTTCATCAGCGATCGCAAGCTCGTGAAGCTGTACAAGTTGTTCCGCGTGCGGAGCTGGATCTTCAGCGGCGGCGTGGTCGGCCGCGACGATTTGCAACTACTCGCCTACTTGGGCGAAACGCCCCGCGAGATCGCCCTCTTGCGCGAGAAGGTCCCGCTCTTGCTGGGACTGTGATGTCCCGACGGCAAACAGTGCCTTGGCGGCAAGTGCTCTCTTGGCGACAATTCGGTATTCACCTGAATTCACGTCTCACTTGAAAGCCATTCACCATGTCCGGCGAAAAGAAAGAATTTCAGCTTGGTCCCGCCATGGCCGCCCTCTCCAAGGCCGCGCCCAGCGAGTTCAAGAACTGGCTCAACCTCGATAAGATTGTCGCCCGCGAGGATGGAGCCATCCCGCGCAAGTACCGCGAATTAATCGCCCTGGCAGTGGCCAGCACGACCCAATGCCACTTCTGCCTGGAAGTCCACGCCAAAGCCGCCAAACAAGCCGGCTGCACCGAAGAAGAAGTCGCCGAAGCAACACTGCTCGCGGCAGCACTAAGAGCCGGAGGCGGAGCCACCCACGGCGCCGTCGCGCTGCATCATTTTCACAACTCGTAGGAGAACCAGGAGGATTCACCACGGAGCCATGGAGGGAACGGAGAAGAGAAAAAAGTGGCACAGACAATCCGGTCTGTGCGCGGTGGAGTTGGTCAGTCAGAAGGATCTGGAGCAGCGAATCAACTTCACTTCGCAAATCATCAATCAATTGATTCGTTGCCTTCACGCGCGGCGCGTCATAAGGTGGATACCGCACCGCGGACGGACAGGATTGTCCGTCCTACTTTTGTGCACCACTACCGAGGGTCAAAGCTTTCTGGATAGATCGCAATTTCAACGCGGCGGTTCTTGGTCTGCCCGGCCGTCGTCGCGTTACTCATCCGCGGGCGATATTGCCCAAACGCCATCGACGAAACCTGCGCCGGCGTAATCCGGGTGTGGCTGGTGAGGAAGTCGAGCACCGCCTGCGCCTGCGCCGCTGAAACCTGGTGGCTCAGCGACGGCGTCGCGCCCAGCGCCGGATTGGTGTCGGTGTGCCCTTCGATCACGATCAACTGCCGCGGGTAGCTTTGTTCTAAAGCGAAGCCGACTTCTTCGAGGAGTCCTTTCGCTTCCGGCCGCAGTTGCACCATGCCCGGTGCGAACAGCTTGTCGGCGGGGATTTCGAGCCGCACGACGCCATCTTCCTGCCGCACTTCCAGGCCGGGCACTTCGATCGGCTTGAGCTTGTTCTTCAGCGAATTGTTGGCTGTGATCTGCGCCCCTTGCTGGGTGCGCGTCGAGGCCAAAAACGTGGTGGCCCGCCGCTCCGCGTCTTCGCGGGCAACCGACAGATCCTTGAGCCGCAACCCAGCATCTGCCAGTTGTTGCTGCATCAGGCGCTTTTGATCGCGCTCGACTTGCAGCAGTTGATTCGTTTGTGCCACTTGGTTGGTCAAGTCGCGATTGTCAGCATCGAGACGCGACAAACGTTCGCGCAAATCGCGGACTTGCGCGATCGTCGAGTCGACGTCGGACGAATGCCCTTCGGAAATCGGCCGCCGGCGGCTCCCCTCGTCGCGCCGCGCCACCTGGCTTGTCGAGTGCTCGGCCGGCTCTCCGCGTCCCCCTGTCAGCGAGGCAAACATCCCGTTTTCGCCAAAGAACGGCGTCGGATTGCCCGAACCGCGGAACTGGGCACCGTGCGTGCCGCTGCCATCGTGCAAGGAACCGCCGCGAACGATCGGCGTCGACGTGCTCTGGCCCGCAAACGGACCGCCGCCTCCTTGGCATCCTGCCAGGAGCAGCGTGATCGTCGCGGCCAACGCAAATCGTCGCATGAACGGTCGCCCGGGTCCACATCCTTCGCTTGTCGCATCCTGCGCGCAAGCGTTCGTCAAAGCGGAGGCGAATGCTAGGACGAGCTACCGCCAGGGGCAATGCCGCGAGAATGTAGAAATTACAAGCAAGTCGCTTACTTCGGCTGAAATTCCGGATCGCCGAACTGCCACAAGAAGAACGACCACACATCGGCGTTCTCTTCCTGCCGCTGCCGCTTGGTAGAGCCGATTCCGTGCCCAGCGTGATAGTCGACGCGAAACAAAACCGGCTTGCCGCTCGCCGTCGCGGCTTGAAACCGCGCCGCTGCCTTGGCCGACTCCCACGGTTCGACGCGCGGGTCGTTCACCCCGTGCGTGAGGATGATCGCGGGATACTTCTCGCCATCTTTGATCTGGTGCAGCGTGCTCATGGCGAGCAGCCCCTCGAACTCGTCCTTTTTGGTAAGCGTTCCAAACTCGGGGATATTCGGTGGGCCATTCATCGTCGTCTCGAAGCGGAGCATATCGGTGCAGCCAACCGCGATCTGCGCCGCGGCGAACAAATCGGGACGCTCCGTGATCGCTCGGCCGATGAGGATTCCGCCGGCGCTTCCTCCTTTGCCTGCCAGTTTGCTTCGAGAGGTGTAGCCTTCCTTCACCAGGTATTCGGCGCAGGCAATGAAGTCCTTCCAGGTGTTGGGCTTGGTCATCTTTCGGCCCGCGTGATGCCACTCTTTTCCGAAGGCTCCGCCGCCGCGAACGTGGGCAGTCGCCAGCACGCCGCCACGTTCCAGCCAAGCCAGTTCCGAGGGATCGAAATCGACCGACGACGTTGCTCCATAGGCCCCATAGCCCGACAAGATTGTCGGATTGGTTCCATCCAGCTTGATGTCCTTGCGACAGACGATGGAGAGCGGAACTTTCACGCCGTCGTGGCTGGGAACCATCACTTCGACCGACTTGAGGCCCTCGGGGTGATCGAACTTCCCTTCTGCTGCCAGCTTCGTATCAATCAATCGATGCGCCTGCGGGTCCCACCGATAAATCCGGCCGGCGCTCGTCCACGATTGCGTTTCGATCAAAACGCCAGGCAAATCGGCGCGAACCGAGATCACCGCCCCTGAGATCTCTCCCTCCGGCAACTCGATCCCTTCCGGCTTGGCAGACGTGTAGGGGACGCGCAGCACACGATTCGGCACACCATCGAGAATGCCGACGTACAAGGCGTCCTGCGCCGCGGCCACCGATTCGACGACATATTTGGCCGCGGGAATGATGGTCGCGGCCTTGGTGAGATCCGGCTTCTCAAGAGAAGACCGCACCACTTTGAATCGCGGCGCCTCGCTGGCGGTCACCAGGTAAATGTCATCGCCGTGTAGGCCGTACTCCGTTACTTGATCGGCGCGGCCGCAGACTTTGGTCCACTTCGCGTTCGAACTTCCCAGGGAAGCCAGCGGCATCGTGTAGAGCGAAATATCGGTCTCGTCGCCGTGCTTCACCTGGCCAATCGCCCAAGGGCATCCGGGCACGACCACCACCGAGGGAAAATCCAACTCCTCTAAGTGGGGCGACCCCTTCGCACCTTCGGCGAATACTAGTTCGTCTTGCTCCACTTTGTTTCCGAGCACGTGCCGGAACGCTTGCGTGAACTTGTATCCTTCAGTCTCCGGGCTATCCGGCGGAAGCAACCGCCGCCGACTGTACACAAACGATTTTCCATCCGGCAGCCAATGCGGAACCATGTAATCCGCTTCCAGACGATCGATTGTTTCCGCCAACTCGGCCCCCGCGGCGATGTCGAACACCTTCAAGCTCGTTTGTTCCGATCCGGCTTCCGCGAAACCGCAGAGCAATTTCGATCCATCGGGCGACACTCGAAAGAAGCTGACGGAGACATGGCCGTCGGCATCCTTCTTGGGAAGTTTTTCCGGATCGATGACGACCCGCTCCTCGGTCGAGCCTTTAGCCCGGAACACCACCTTGGCGACGTTATCCGCGGCGAGTTGCTTGAAGTAGAACAGGTCGCCATTAGGCCGCCGGGCGATGCCAAAAATCCGATACGGCGCCCCCGCATCGAGTTCGGTGATGCGCTTGAGCAACTTCTCGCGGCCGGCTAGTGCTCGCAGCTTTCCCTCGGCAAATTCTGCCTGGCCTTTCACCCACGCTTGCACTTCCGGATTCTGAAAATCCTCCATGTACCGGTACGGGTCGCTCACGGAGATGCCGTGATGTTCATCGGTAACAACGCGAACGGGAGCGACCGGTGGTTCGGCCATAATGTTCTCCGAACGGCCAAATGGAATTCTGAAGGCCAAAGCGGCAACACAAGCGCCTAGCAGAATCCAGTTCGGAAACGAACGGTACATGGAGCGGCGATTCATTGAACGTGGCATCTCCAACATGGACTTCGAACGGGCTCGCTGCGCGGTCGTTTTCAAACGGGCGACAGCGAGCCATCAAGCTATCATCGCTTCTATCTTGTGTCGCCGACGACGAAACAACTTCCCCAACAAGACCATCCCAAACAATCCTCAAAGTTTACCACCGGAAAGCCGATATCTAACGATAGCGCCGTCGTGGCACTCGAATTCGCAGGATGTGGACTCGAAATGCTGTCAGCGATGGCTCCCATTGCCAGGGATTGCCTTGTTGAAACTCGTCGCGCCAGCGAAGGGCATGGACGCCTGATCGCTGGATTCGCGACCTTTGCCAAGCGGGAAAACGGCCATGCTCGTCTTTGTTAGCGACCTGCACCTCAACGATGGTTCGGCCCCCAACTCCAGCCAGGGAGCCATGGAACTGCTGGCCGAACGAATCGGCGAATTGGCCATGCGTGCCTCGTGGCGTGCCGACGGCCGCTATCGCCCGGTCGAGCGAATCGACCTGGTCCTGCTGGGTGACACGCTCGAATTCACCCGTTCGCGCCGCTGGCTGCACGGCGAAGCTCGTCCTTGGAGTGGGCCGTCGCACCCCGGCGTCGCCGAAACAGCCTCGGCCATTCTCGACGGCATTTTGCAAAACAACGCGGCGCAGCTGGCCGTCCTCCGCTCGCTCAGCGCCGACGGAATTCTCCGCCTGCCGCCGGCCAATATTCATGGCCAACCGGTCTATCAAGCCGAACGCCTTCCGATCCCCGTGCTGATCCACTACGTGGTCGGCGAATCGGATTGGTTGCTGCACGTGCCGGGACCGGCCTTCGACCTCCTGCGACAAAAGGTGGTTCACCACCTCGGCGTCGCCGGCGCGTACAACCAACCGTTTCCGCACGATCCAGCCGATAGCGACGTGCTGCTCGACACCCTTCGCCGTCATCGCGTGCTCGCTCGTCACGGCGACATCTTCGACCCGCTCGCTTTCCACGAAGTCCGCGACGCCAGCAGCGTCGGCGAAACGCTGGCCATCGAAGTCGGCCTGCGGTTCCTCGTCGAAGTCGAACAACAACTCGGCGACGATCTTCCGGCCGCGACCTGGGCAGGTGTCCGCGACCTGGACCATGTCCGCCCCATTTCGTGCATCCCGGCCTATCTCGACTCGCTCCTGTCGGCGACTTGCCCGCGGATGCCGGTCCGCAAGGCGCTGAAAGACCTGTGGGATCGCGGCGTCGATCGCTGGCTCGAGCAGGGTTTCGCCCGACCGAGCTATGGCCTGGTTGGCGCCGACATCACCGACGCTCTCGCCCAGCGTCTGCGTTTCCCACGGTTGGCCGACACCATGGCTGCCAAGAATCACCCGATCATCGACGCCGCCGACGAGAACCACCATTGGGCGGGTCACGCCCTCGGCGAAGCCGACCTTCGCAACCGCCGCGCCAGCCACGTGGTCTACGGCCACACGCATGTCGCTGCCGCGATGCCGCTGGAAGTGAGCCACGCCGAAGGCTTCGTCCTCCAGCAAACTTACTTCAACACGGGTGCCTGGCAGCGGATCTATCGCCCGACCATGCCAGTGGCCGGACGGCAAGATTTCTCGGCCGTCGACGCCCTCACGCTTCTCTCGTTCTTCACCGGCGACGAACGCGGAGGCCGTCCGTACGAAACCTGGACAGGCACTCTCGGCGTCGCCACGAGCGAAGTCGCAGCCCCGCGCGAGACGCCCATCATGGTCGCTCCTCCGCCGATGCCCGGTGTGATGATCTCGCCCGCGCATGCCGCGATGCGATCGCCGCACTTTGCGGTCGGCGCGCCAATCGCTCCGCGACAAAGCGCCTCGCGCCGCTAAGACGCCGCGTCACTCACATTGCATGAGGGCCGAAGGCCCGACAGATCTTAGCCGGGGTCGTCAGACCCCGGTTTCGTTTCCAAACGTTTCCAAGGCCCGAAGGGCCGACAGAAATCTAGCAATCGCCGCACAAGAATCCCATGAACGGGTCCGTGATACTGAACCGCCCCGTCTCCACACGTCCCGCGTAACGCTTGAGAAAGCGATCTGCCCCTTTCACGATGACTCCATAGTCGTACCACCCGGAGTCTTGCGCAGAGGGGCGGACCAGGACCTTCTCTTCTCCTGCGGCGAGAGTGAATTCCTCGTCGTCTCGCCCGTAGGTTTGGTCTCGCAGCACCAACTCCAGCGGTGCCCTCGTCTTGTTCGCAATCGTGAACTGCAAGTCGCCTGAAGGTTGCGCTTTCGCGTCAGGCCGGTAGTAGTTGAGCGCAATCTCAACCTGCGGATCGTTCTTGTCGCCGGTGAACTCCCGGAAGAAGCCGTTCGGCCCGTAAACACGCAAGTGATATACACCTTCGGCAAACGTCTCCAGCGGCCATGCATCTTCGACCGACGTTCCGGCAACGACGGCGTAGTGGCGGACCGTCAGTCCCTGCGCAGTCTTGGCATACACGATAAACGGCGCCCCGGCCGCTCGATCGCCGAAGATCGCGTTGTCCGCTTGGAAAGAGATCCGGAAATGGGTCCGGTCTTTGTTGAGCGCGCCATCCACAAACAACTCGTACGGCAACGGGCAAGACTCGCGCGTCCCGAGTTCCTGCTTCGGCAACATTGCTTCCTTCGATTTAGCGCGAACGTCGGCGACTTCTTTTTCAGTCAACGGGTGAAAGCCGGTCGGCGGATTCTTGAACTGCGCGCGATGTATGGCCTCCAAGAAAGCATCGCGCCCGAGAAAGCTGCTCAAGCCCGATTCTTCATCGAAATAGGTTTGAAACGACGACGTCAAGTCGCCGCAAATAGCCCGCCGCCACGAGCTAATATTCGGCTCTTCGATTTTCTTGCCCGTCTTTTGCGAGAGGAACTTCTCCAGGAACTGGATCGACGACGTATGGTCGGTCACTTCCGAATAAACAAAGCCGCCGCGACTCCACGGCGACGCGATCAACATCGGCACGCGAAAGCCCAGGCCTAATGAGTTGCCGCGGACAGATCCGTTGGGTTTGTGCTTGCGATCGACTTCGAGTTCCAGATGCTCGATCCTGGTATCGAGCCCCTTGGAAGCCAGGCCCGATTCCGGCTTATCTGGATGCGGAGCCTGAAACGGCGGAATGTGGTCGAAGTAGCCATCGTTCTCATCGTAAGTGAGGATGAAGATCGTCTTCTTCCAGACCTCGGGATTCTTGGTGAGGATGCTGAGCACCTCCGACAGGTACCACTGGCCGTACCAGGCCGAACCAGGGTGATCGGAAAACCGCTCCGGCGGCACCAGCCACGAAACACTCGGCAGCGTTCCTTCGTTCACATCCTTGCGGAACTGGTACAGCACGTCTCCTTTGGGCGCCGCCATCCGACGCGTTTTGTCTCCGTCGCGATAGGTAATCTCTGTCAACTCGCGATAGGCTGGATCGCCGCTGTTGGTCGTGAACGCGCGGGCGTGAATACTCTTTTCGCGCGGCGAGAGCTTTTCGAAATTCTCGGCGCTAAAGGTTTCGCGATCCTTGTTCACGCGGGCGAGTGTTGCTTCGAGGTCCGCCTGCCGCTCTTGCAGTTTCTTAGCCACAGCACCCGTTTGCGAAGCCAATTCCTTTCGAACGGCATCGAGTTCGCTCGCGAGTGTCTTGGCTCTTTTCTCCAGGTGTTTGCGATGGCTCTCGCTGAATCGCACGCCATACTGCGTAAACCATTCGATCGGGTTGTCGCCAAAATTGCCCAGCCACGCGTCGGCCTCCCCTATCAGCCCCGAGGGAACCGTGAGTTCGTTCTGATAGATCTTCCACGAAACGCCGTGGTCTTCGAGGCGTTCGGGAAACGTGGCCCAGTGGACCCAGGCGCCGAAGTCGCAATCTTCGTTGCGAACCAGAGCCGGCGTCTTGGGATCGGGCTTCTCGCGGATCGTGCCGGTCCACAGATGCAAGCGGTTGGGCGTCGTGCCTGTCAACGTCGAGCAAAAGTTCTGATCACAAATCGTAAAGGCATCGGCAAGAGCATAGTAAAAGGGAATGTCCTTCCGCGAGTGATAGCCGAGCGTGAGCGGCATCGACGCGTATTCCCGCGCACCAGAGCGCTTGGTGTCGAGCCACTTGTCGTGCTTGCCACCATTGGCGGCGTCGACTTGATCGTCCCAACCGTGCGGCAGGCAGCCCATCCAAGTGGTCTTCGACTCTTTGATGTCGAGACGAAAAGGGATGTAAGTCTCGCCTGCCTTGTTCGATTGCGCCCACACGGGATTGCCATTAGCAAGTTCAATCGCGCGGGGATCGTTGAAACCACGCACGCCTTGGAGCGTACCGAAGGCGTGGTCGAATGAGCGATTCTCCTGCATCAGAATCACGACGTGTTCGGCGTCGAGATAAGTTGAACCCTCCTCGGGATCGATGGCGAGCGCCTTTTGAATTGGCTCGAAGATGGCACTTGCCGCGAGACCGGCGCCGCTCAAGGCTGCGATGTCTTGAAGAAAGTGGCGGCGGGACTTCATGGCGGACTCCGACTGATGATGCAACGACAGAGGATGCGGCAGGGCGAACCTGAGTATAGCCCGACGAGTGGCTGCCGTTGTCTTCTCCACTGCGCCAACCCACAACAATGCCAAGTAAGATAACTCGTCCCACTCAGAACGGCAAAATCCTTGAGGTCGCTCATGTTTTCATTCACGTTGCGATGGACTGCATTCACGTTGCTGGTCGCCGTGCCTTTGCTCGCCGACGCTCCAATCAACGTCGCGGGCCGCAAACAACTCTTCATTGATCGCCGATTCATTGCCAGCGCCGACAATATCGAACTTCACGTCAACCAGGCACAAAAGCTCGGCGCTCTCTGCGACGAAAAAGGCGAGCCACTCCAAGGCCACATCAGCCGAGTCATCGACGACGACGGCAAAGTCAAACTCTATCTCGGGGCCGACTCGGTCGAAGTCTTGGAAAGCGACGACGGCCTCAAGTTCCATCACACGGGCGTCAAGATTGGCGGGGGTGGCTTCACCACGATCTTCGTCGACCCGCACGAGCGCGACCGCTCGCGCAAGTACAAAATCTTCTACCAGGTCTTCTCAGAGCCGTTCGATCCTGAGAAGCACGGCGTCTACGCCAGCTACTCGGCGGATGGAATCAACTTCACGCCCGCCGGGCGGGTGCTCCCCTTCTTCACCGACAATCCGACCATCGTCCACTGGGACGAGCGGATCGGGAAATACATCATCTACACTCGCGCCTTCTGCTACGACAACGAGAATCAGCGACGCATCGGACGAATCGAGACCGACGATCCACTCAAGCCGTGGCCCTACAAGAAGACCGACAAGCACCGACTGTTCCCATCGATCGAAAACATCCCTGTCGTCCTAGAGGCTGACAAGGAAGACGATCCGCACTCCGACATCTACTACAACGCCTCGACGATCTATCCGTGGGCTCAAGATGTCTACTTGATGAACATGGCGAACTTCCGACACTTCTCGCCGCAGCGCAATCCGTTCATTCGCCCGCGACAGCCGGGGCAGTGGGAAGACTTCGGCATGCTCGAAGTACAACTGGCCCTGAGCCGCGATGGAATTAACTGGCAACGTCTCAGCCGCGAGCCGTACTTCCCGACGGGGTTGCCCGACGAATGGGATCGCTGGTACGCCGTGATGGGTCCAGGCATCGTCCGCCGGGGCAACTACCTGTACCAGTACTACTATTCCAGCGGCCGCTTGCACGATTCGGTGATCTTGCGCCCCGAGTACGACGACGCGGCCAAGCAAGTTGGCGGCGTGGGAGTGGTGCGTCAGCGGCTCGACGGTTTCGTTTCGGTCGACGCCGACCATCACGGCGGATCGTTCACGACTCCGGCGATCACCTTTCAAGGTAAGCATCTGCGGCTCAACATCGATACGGGCTCGATGGGAACCGCGTTCGTCGAACTGCAAGACACGGAAGATCACCCGCTGCCAGGATTCACGCTGGCCGACTGCGAAGAGATCGGCGGCAACTTCATCAACCAGCAAATCTATTGGAAGGGAGGCACCGACGTTTCCTCGCTCGCAGGCAAGCCAGTCCGCATCCATTTCAAGTTGAAACGCGCCAAGCTGTACGCGTTTCAATTCACGGAAGATTAACGAACGCGGCCTCGGCGAAATTCAAAAGCGGCGAGTTTGCTATAACGGCATTTTCGTTTGCACCGTCGGCTCTCGAAGAGACATCCAACCCGTTTCCGCGGGGCTTTGCAGTTACTTGATCAGGAGATGCACCATGGAATTCCGCCAACTAGGACGATCCGGCTTTTACGTTCCCGCCTTGACTTTGGGCACCGGGACTTTCGGCGGTGGAAACGAATTCTTCAAAGCCTGGGGCGATACCGATGCCAAAGGCGCCACGCATCTTGTCGACGTTTGCCTTGAGGCTGGGCTTACCATGTTCGACTCTGCCGACATCTACTCAGGCGGACAAGCCGAAGAAGTCCTTGGGGCGGCGATCCGCGGCCGCCGCGACAAAGTTCTCATCTCGACGAAGGCGACCTTTCGCAGCGGCGAAGGCCCCAACGAAGTCGGCTCCAGCCGTTTTCACCTCATCCGCGCAGTCGAAGGTGCGCTGAAGCGTTTGCAAACCGACTACATCGATCTGTTTCAGCTGCACGCCTTCGACGCCAAGACGCCGATCGAGGAGACCGTGGCCACGCTCGACGATCTCGTCAAAGCCGGCAAACTGCGCTACGTCGGCTGCTCGAATTTTTCCGGCTGGCATTTGATGAAGTCGCTCGCCGTTTCCGATCGCTACGGATGGAGCCGCTATGTTGCCCATCAGGCGTACTACTCGCTGATCGGCCGCGACTACGAATGGGAGTTGATGCCGCTTGGCCTGGACCAAGGGGTCGGCTGCGTGGTGTGGAGTCCGCTCGGCTGGGGCCGGCTCACAGGCAAGATTCGCCGCGGGCAACCTCTGCCCAAAACAAGCCGCCGCAACAGCGAACTAGCCAACTCGAAATCGCCTCCAGTCTCAGACGAAAAGTTGTATCAAGTGGTCGATGCCCTCGACGCGGTCGCGGCCGAAACAGGCAAGACCGTTCCGCAAGTGGCCCTCAATTGGCTGCTGCAACGGCCGACTGTCGCGACCGTGACCATCGGTGCCCGCGACGAACAGCAACTTCGCGACAACTTGGGCGCCGTCGATTGGAAACCGACGCCGTCCCAAATCGCGAAACTCGACGAAGCGAGCAACACCACGCCCGCGTACCCGTACTGGCACCAGGCGGGCTTCGGCGAACGCAATCCGTCGCCTGTGGCGTGACAACGGCTAAGGCGGCGAACGCAACTGGGCTTCAGCTCGGCTCGCGCGTCGATCAAATCGGCACAGCGCAAAGAACAGCTGCTGAGACGAATCGCCCAAGTTGCTCTGGATGGCGTCTCCAACGAGCTTGCGCGGGTTAGCCAGTTGCACAAAAAAGGCGTCGCTCCGGCTGCCGAGCTTGAAGAGGTGCAGGGCCGCGTGGAGATTCTCAAGCAAATCCTCAGCACCAAGCCCGCCGAAGACGAACCCGTTAAGCCGCGCGGCGGATCGTCCGATTCCGCACCCCCTCCGTCAGCGGCGGATGACGTGCCACCGCGTCGGTAGGGGTCCTTTGCAGTAACTTGTGGATGAAGACCTTGGTCGACGATCCCATCGATTTCTACAGCGGGTCGCTCATCGCGCGGCCCGGGCGGGTTCTGATCCGGTTTCTCCAACTGGGCGCTGCGTCTTCACACACGACATGCGGTTGCGATTGCCGTAACTCTGGGCGAACTCACGCCACAACTCCTGTCCACACCGCGATTCATTCACATGGCCTATGCATGAGTGAACATTGCACGCCCCTGTCGAATTGCTGATGGCGTTCCCAGCACATGGTCGAGTAAAGGTTTGGGGCGGCCGTCGCGCCGCCTTGCGGAATCAGCCGTTGACACGTTGGGCCGATTCTGATTTAGACACACGGGACTCGGGGGCGTTTTTGGCATAACCATCAAGGCGTGGTAGGGAAACCACTCTGGGCGAGCTCTTTCGCCATTCCTTCACGCCGCACGACAGAGACTCAAGGATGAGCCGAACCTCAAAAAACACCACCCGGCGCCGCACCCAGCTCCGGATCGAACCACTTGAGCCCCGCTCCATGATGGCGGCTGATGTCGATTCCAACATTTGCTATCACGGTGATGTCGATCTCGATCACCCCGATGAATTTCCTGCCATCGTCGACGCTGCCACTGCTGGCGGAACGTCCCAAACGACAAGCGTTGCCAAATCCGCCCTTAGCGCGGTTCCGCAATTAAGCAGCCTTCCTTCGGCCAGGGCGAAGCTGGTTCTCGATTTCGACGGGAACACTCTGGCCCGTTGGGGTGGGAAAACGAACGTCGTCACGCCGGCCTACGATATCGACGGAGATCCCAAGACGTTTTCCGTTCAAGAGATCGCCAACATCCGCGAAATCTGGGCGCGGGTCGCGGAGGATTACGCGCCGTTCAACATTGCCGTGACCACCATCGATCCAGGCCAACTCACCGATCGCGTCGTCGCCAAAATCGTGATCGGCGGCTCCTCGTCCGACTGGTATGGAAAGAGCGCCGGCGGCGTCGCCTACATTGGCGGTTTTGCTAATGCGTCGCCTAATGTCGGGTTCGCCTTCGCGAAGGACCTGGGCAACGGAAACGCGCGGTACACGGCCGATGCTGCGTCGCACGAAGCCGGCCATCTGTTCGGTTTGGACCATCAGGCGCAGTGGAGTGGGACGAAGCTCGTCACGGAGTACAACCAGGGCAACGCAAACTGGGCGCCGATCATGGGCGTTGGCTATTACGCGGCCGTGACGACGTGGTCGAACGGCCCATCGCCACGGAGCTCGACCGCATTACAGGACGACATGTCGATCATCGCCGGGAGTCAGAACGGCTTCGGGTATCGCACGAACTCGCAAGGCAGTTCCGCCACAGCCAAAGACCTGGGCACAACCGGCACCCTTTCGGTCAGCGGCCTGATTGCCAAAAACACCGATCGACAATGGTGGAAGTTCACCACCAGCGGCGGGGGCGTCGCGCTCGACGTCAACGTCGCGACCGTTGGCGCCAACCTCGATAGCGTCCTCGAAATCCGGAACCAGTCCGGAACGTTGCTCTATTCGTCCAACGCCAGCACCACCTTGAACTCGACGCTAAGAGTTTCGCTGAGCGCCGGCACTTACTACGCGGTCGTGCGGAGCACCGGGGTCTACGGTTACGTTGGTCAGTACACGCTGACGGGTTCGTTCCCGAAGACACAATCGCCACCCCCACCTCCGCCACCACCACCCGCCACGACGACAGGTAAGCCTCAGATCGCGATTACAGATGGCACAACAAGAATCATAAGCTGGACCACGCAAACATCGCTCGGCCGGGTAAACGTCGGAAGTTATGTGAGTAAGACGTTTACCATTCGCAACGACGGCAACGCCCCCTTAACAGTGCAGTCGATCGACCTGCCGAAGTGGTTAACCATCGTGTCGAACATCAGCGCGAGCAGTTTGCAGGCCGGCGCCACGACGAAGTTCACCGTGAGATTTAATCCGGCAACCGCGGGAACCTACACTGGAGTGTTGAATGTGCGGTCCAACGACGCCGCCACATCCCGTTTTGCGATTCAGCTTGGCGGAATTGCTGTGACGGCCCCTGTCGCGGCAGCAGCCCCGGCGAACTCGATCATGGCATCATCGCAGACTCTGGCGTTGATCGACCTGGTGATGTCGGAGTTGGCAGAGGAACATCGCAAGCAATAGCGATCTCACGAATCCCGTGATAGGGTCATGCAACCCGGCGCCGGCGCGACAACGCGTCACCCCTTCCTACGCCGCGTCGGCGACCCCCGACCGAAGTTCCAGAGACTTCTCTTTATTGGCGCGGAGCGACTCCCACGCTTGCCAGATCCACAGTCCCGCGCCCCGCAGCCCGCAGACAATCACCAAGGCGATAAACAGCCCATAGACCACGTGATTCACCAGGAGCAGGCCATACACGGCGGCGACTGAAATGCCAAACAGCACCTGGGGCAGCGGCTTGACCGGCGTCGTCGCCGGATCGGGAATCATGTAGAGCGTGAATACCATGAACGCTGCGCTCGTCATGGGCGTCAGCGGCACGATCGGCGATGTCCCAAAGTACCATGCCCGCAGTTGCCCCTGGACGATGAACGCAATTAGCCAGGTCACCACGAGCAGCAATCGCCCCGTGAACATTCCATGAACGATCAGGCCCGTCGCCAACACGATGCCGGGCAACACCCAGTGCCACATCCCCGTGAGATTCTCGGTGAAGTGATACGGCGGCGCGACGCCGATCGAAGGGAACAACAGCAAGGTGGCGACAATCGCCAGGTTCGACGGGTTGAAGATATGCTGCGTTTTGCCGCCGCCCACCGGCGCACGGAAAATGACCTTCGAGCACATCGCGACGCCCACGCCAAACAGCACGGGCATCAGCCGGTCGTTGGGATACAACAACATCGTCAGAGCCAGCCCTGGGATGATCGCAGGCGGCAAGAAGTTAATAAAGTCGGCCAACGATCCAGAGTACCGTGTCTTGCGGTTATTGACGCGTGCATCGACCCACTCCAGGAACACCTGGAGGGCGATGGCCGAAGTCACGCCGACGATCGATTGCAAGTGCGACTGTTCGAAGCCCAGAAACAGATGTCCCAGGAGGTTCCACACGATCAATAAAGTCGTGAAGTACCACAGCGCGAAATAGCGACGGATCGCGCTCTGCTTGGGATAAAACTTCAGTGTGGTGATCGCATCAGGTGCTGCTGTTACGCTCGCCATCAGCCGTCTCCTTTCCGTCCGCAGGCCATCCAAGTCGGATCGTATGCCAGCCCGCCTTTAATTGGAACTTTTCTTTCCGAAGGATTCCATCGGGGTCTCGCCACTGAATCACCACCGGCGCTTCCTCGATGGCGTCGAGGCCGAAGTGAACGTCGGGAGTACGCTTTCCGGCGTAGCCTGTTCCAGGATTCACTTGGGCAACGCGTTTTTGCCCGTTGGGTAAGTCGATGGACACGGCCGCGCCGATGGCCGCTCGCCCCCGAATCTTGTCGACGGAGTGACCGACTCCCGGTTCAACGAGCGTGCCTTCTCCCTTTTCTAAAGGAAGCAATAAGCGCAAGCCCAAAAAGTTGCCCGGCTGGGGGCAGTCGTTGTGATAGAAGTAGGATGGCTGCCATTGATTGGCGACGGCGAAGTCGAGCCGCCCGTCGGCGTCGACGTCGGCCAGCGAGATGCCGCGCGTAACCATCGCCTCGGACATCGATTGTCCGTCAGGCAACTTGAGGTCGGGAGCCATGTCGTAGTACCGGCCATCTTTCGCTTTGACGAAGAAGGCAAACGTGTCCTTCCCGCTGACATCGTCTCCGGGCTGCAGCCGCGGCCAGAACTTCGGGTTGTTCAGCAGTTGGTTGTTGCTGGCGCCCAAGCTTTGCAGTTCGGGCCACCGATTGGTTTTCCCTTTGATAAAGCCGTTCGCTTGAAGCGCCTCTAGAACGCCATCGTTATTCAAGTCGACCAACCGGCAGTCCCACGACCAGCCGCTGCGAGACAGACCAAGTTCCTCACTCGCTTGCCGAAAGGGGGCGATTCCCTCTTTCATCCGCTCGGGCTTGCCCGTATTCAGCCACACGAAGTGGCTCTCGGTGAGGGCCCATTGCGACGTCAGGTTGCTCACATAGATGTCTAGCAACCCATCGCCATTGATATCCCCAATATCGACGCCCATCCCTTTGAAAGAATCGTGGTTGATCACGCACGAAGCGGGCGTGTCGAACATCCGCTCTCCCTCGAGCGCCGCAAACTTAAACGTTCCATCCGTCGAACGATTGTGCAACAAGCGGTCGGGGCCGAAGTCGTTGGCGATATAGAGCTCCGGGAGCAAGTCGCCGTCCAGATCGACGGGGCCAATGCCATAGCTCCAGCTATGCGTCAGTTCCTCGGCGATGACGTCCTTCTGCAACTCGAACTGAACCGTCGGGTGCTCGCCCGAGGTGCCGCTCACAAACTTGAAGAATCGCAAACCGCCGCCATTGCCCGACCTCGCGAGCGAATCGTGCAATGTCACGGCCCCTTCGGCATTCGCGTCCAAAATGTGCGATCCGTCGGGCAAGTAATTGCCAACGATCAGATCGAGATGCCCATTGCCGTCTAAGTCGGCGATCGAAGCTGTGGACGAATACCAACGATAGTCTCCCTCGATCAACTGTTGCTGTTGGAACGCGGCGAGAGATGGCGGCGTGCCGGCCGCGGTTGGCGTTTTGCGCAAGTAAACCACGGGGCTGCGTCCCCAATGGACGACCACCACGTCCATCAAGCCGTCTTCGTTCAGGTCGGCGATCAACGTTCCCAGCGGGCACATCGTCGTGGGATTCCAGTTGGGAAACGACTCTTCCGGCATCAGCGCGAACGTTTCGTAGCGATTGCCCGTTCCCGGAACGGGACCACATTGCACCAGGTCGGTGCGCGGGTCGACCCACGCCACGTCGTTTTGCAGCCCGTCGCCGTCCAGATCGCCGATCGTTACGCTCGCTCCGAGTGTCGAGACGTACGCGCGAATGTGCTTCACGCTGGGATGGACGTTGCGGACGTATTTGTATTCGGGGTGATTGGCGATTTCCGGCAGCAGCGTCCGGCTGAACTTGAAGTTGCTGGCAGCCTTGTCTGTTTCCGCCTTGGAAGGTAGCGGCTCGCGCGACAAGAAATACAGCGCGATGAGAATGACCACGGACACAATCAATGTGGCGGGTCGCCAGACCAATCCCGGCGGGCGGTTCATACAACGAGTTCCCTATCTCAAGCCACTTGAACCTGGCGGTTCTGCGTGGACAACGACGTCTTTCCCGCAGCGACACAGGCAGCTTCAACAGCGGCGCCGATCGGCTCGATGATAGCCAGCGCTGAGAATACCGCAGTCGCAACGGTCAAATCAAGCAGTTCGGCGTCCGAAAGCCCTAGTGTGTAGAGGTTGAGGATTTGTTCATCGGTAATGGTGTAAGCGGCGTTCGCCACCTGCCAGGCATATCGGCGAGCGGCAGTTGCCAGATTGGCATCGCTCGCGCCACCGCCAGGAGCCGCCCACGCTCGCAGTTTCTTTGCATCGCCTAGCACTCCCGGCGGCAGCCATTGCTCGACCGCGGTCAACAATCCCGAGCCGGGCATCGCTCGCGATGTCACGCCAATCGCCATCGCTTCCCGCAACAGATCGGGACGGACCCGCGCGCCAGTGATGTTCGATTCCACCATCTCGAACACGCCTTCAAGCACCACAGGCGAGCGGCTCAACCAGTTAAAGAGCTCCGGCATTACGGGCGAACCCAGCCGCTCGAACAGAATGCTCAGCCGATACAGCAACTTTGCCGGCGTGTAGCGAGGCTGATGCTTGAAAGACAAGTCGTAAGCCAATCCTGCCAGCGACGCCAGGCGGCGTTCGATCCAACCTCGAAACGGCTTCAACCCTCGCAGGAATTGATATTCAAGCTGCACTCGGCGCGCATCGGCAATGCGATTGATTGTATTGAAGGCGAACACCACGCCGGCCGCATCGAGCACCGTTGCCGCATCCCCAATCCGACCGGCCGCCGACGCCACCCAGTCGACATCCACATCACCGGCTGAGCCGGCGGTGGTGGTCAATACGGCCAGCGTCACCTGCAAGTTGTCGGCCCCTGCATAACCTGCTTGCTGCAAGCTAACCGAGATCTGCTCGGCATAGGCTGCCGCCGACCTGGCAGAACCTCCAACGTTAGTTCCGCCAGCCGGCTGGTCGAAGTGCGCAGCCCGAATGGTGTCCGCAACCGCGGAGACCAAATCGTGCGCTGTGCTGTAATCGGATCCTGCAGCCTGCAAGAACAACAAATGTTCCGACGTTCAGTAGAAACATTGGTTGGCAACGGACACGGCTACGGCGATCGACTCCCGCAGCTTTCGTGTTTCGGGCTCGCCGCCCCACAACAGCGACAACCAGGTTCGCTTGAAGGAAGCCAGGTATACCGGTCTGTTGCGAAACGTCCGGGCAATATGTGGATGGGTCCAGATATATCGCCCGAGGAGTTGCCTGGCCGTACGAACCAGTGCGTCCTTGATCAAGCTAAACATCTTGAGGCAGCTTTCTTTGCTTCGTCGAAATCGGCGGTCTCCACGTAATACTGGAGCCGCGGCATCAAGGTTCAGTCCCGAATCGCCGGTGGCGATCGTCGTTTTACGCGCGCGTCAAAATCAAGCTGCGAAGCCGCTTTCGCGGCCGCAACGATTGGGATGGTCGGCGCACAAAACAACCATCTGCAGAGGGCTAGAAAGCCCCCCAACAGTGGCAAGAAGAGTTACTACGCACAATACACTTTGTGCCGATTTCGATCAAGGAAAAAAGCCGCGTTTTGCTGCCCCAGCCTGTTCGTCGTAAATCGATAACCGGTCGCAGCGGTTTCGAGGCCGCCGGCCCTCGAACTTCGCCGACTATTCCGGCGGCGGAACATCGGCATTTGCCGTGGGTGCGACATGCAAGGGATGTCGGGCTCGCATACGCCCCGAGTGAGTTCGGCGCCAAAAACAAGATCTGGGCAGAGTAATAGGTCCACACCACGACAATCACCAGCGAACTGGCCGCCCCTGGGCGGCCTTTTCTATTCGCCCAGTAACATCCGCGAACGCCATCCGCTTCGGTCTTAAGACTTACTAACACCCCGAATGGGATCGCATTTCGATGAGCACGATCAAATATCAAGCGGCAACAGTGATGCCAAGTTTTACAACGGCCGCTGTCGACAGTTCCTCGGCAAGTCCCGGCATCTGGATTGGGCCGATGTTATTGTTGTCGGCCGCTTTCTGGTTCGCCGTGATTTGGGCGGCTACCAGGTGCCTTCACTGCTAATTCTTCCCTCCTGCCGGAGCAGTCGGCGCACTCGCGCTCCGAACATATCCACACACCAGGCGATAGCCGCGAGCCCGGGCGGTTGCCGCGGCCAAGATCACAGTAGCCGCGAACGCGAGGACCACGCAGGAGATACCGGCCAGGACTTGCCAAGGTGGCGAGAAAAGCCCGCGGGTCCGCCCGATGAGCACGACTACCCACGGAAGCGCCATCCAGAAAGCGGCGTAAAGGCCGGCCAACAGAACTCCGTGCGAGAATCGCCGCGTTCGCAGAAGCAATGGGCCGGCGGGGAGCAGCGTGATCGCGCTAATGATGCTCGCTGCCAGGAAAGCGACGATTCCAGGAACCGTCATCGCCTTGCCATCCGGACTGGGAACCCAACGGGCCGGCGCCAGTGCTATCGCGACCAGCGCCGTCGCCAGCATCAGGTCGCGAATGGAAAGCGGTCTTGCGCCAGCGTCACCGGCGTCACCGTGGATCAAGCGCCAGCCAAACGTTTGCCTCGCAAACCACAGTGGCAGCTGCGCTGCAATACTCACCAGCGGGACCGCTAATCCAACCATGGCACTGGCCAAGGTGAATTGCTGGGGCAAGCCTACCGCCAGCCCCGCCGCCCAAACGAGATAGAGGATCGCGGCAACGGTCCAGTGCTGCAACAGTCTTTTCCATAGCGGTTGGTCACTCCACGCCAGCCAGGCGGCGAGTAAACAACCTTGGGCCAGCACACATCCAATGCTGGCCATCAGCAAAGGAAAGACCAGCGTCGGAATCGGCTGCAATATCTCCATGATCGGCATCATGAAAAAATCGCCGGCCACGCAAATCACGATCAGCAGTCCAAGCAAGATTCCGAAAAGCGACTCTTGCCGCATGAAGGCAGGCGTCTCTCGCGCAATATCAATCACGATGCTTCCCGCTCACATACAGATGGCTTGGCAACAGTGCCAGCGTCCATCCTATGTTCTCCCTATGGCTCGGGGATTAAGAATCTTCGAATAGTCTCTGCAAAAGTATCCAGCTCATACGGGAGCCATCAAGTTTTCGATAATGGCCACCTGGGATCAACTCCCTCAGACAACCAGGGGAACCGCTCAGTTCAAGTTGTACGGATATGAACTGATCGACTAGTAAAGGGCGGGAGGTTCGATGCTTCCCGCCCCATGGCGCTGATTTTTAGCCGACGCAGGTAGTTAAAAACGACCACCACTAAGGATCTTCCTGATGAGATCAGCTAGAGGGCTTGGTATGCAGCCACCATCGTTCGTGCCGGCCCAAGCCGTTGATGCGAACGACAGTGCGACCACTGCCAGGCAGACCCATACGAATGGTTTTGTGTTTTTCATCGATTCGCTCCAGATTATTGGTTGAGGTGATCCCTATACCGACGGAGCGGACAAGTTTCGGCAATGTAACGTGAACAGATTGCACCACATCGAAGGCGAAAGAACGATGGCGACCCTGGCACGAGACAAACGCCGTGGCACGTGAAGTTCGTCGATCCGAATGGTACTCGACGCACACTTTATTTGGGACAGCTTGGCGAGGAGCGAGGCGAATGGTGGCGCAGCTCGATCGAGGAGCTAGAAAGAGCCGCGGCAGGCGGGACACTCAAGAGACTGAAATTGGCGGACGTCCTCAATCTCAGAACCGTGCAACCCTTCCCTGCGCGATTCTCTGTTCTGGCAGGGCCGATAGATGATCCCCTGAACGTAAGGGCGCTCGGCACCGTTAGTGAGCACCTGAGGCGAGACAATGGTGATGCAGCTTCCCTTCCGCTTTCAACTTAAGCCACCGGGCCCGACGCACCCAGTAGAAGCGGACCGGTAAGAACAGGTCGACCACTTCGTCTGAGACCAACAGGCCGCCCAAGACCGGCAGAGCCATAGGGGCCAAAATCTCGCCGCCAACTCCACTGGCGAACACCATCGGGAAGATCGCCACGATGGCCACGCCCTCCGTCAAGAGCTTTGGGCGCAGGCGATGCACAGCGCCCTCGATCACGGCTTGGCGCAGCTCTTCGAGAGATCGAATGTTCTCTAGCCCGCCACGTTTGTCGATGGCTTCGCGCAGGTAAACGAGCATGATGATGCCCGTCTCAGTCGCCATGCCAAAGCACGCGATAAAACCGACCCAAACCGCCACGCTGAAATCCATTGGCGGCGTGTCCCAGCCGTTCATGATCTTGGGGAAAAGGTACATGAAGAACGCGCCGCCGGCCAAGGCTTCCGGCACAGCCATCATCATCAAGGTGGCGTCGGCGAGGTCGTTGTACGTGAGATAGAGGATCACGAAGATCAAGGCGACGACGGCAGGGAACACGAAACGCAACGTTTGCGCCGCTCGAACCTGATGCTCGAACTCGCCGCTCCATTCCAGGTGGACACCTTCGGGCAAGGTCACTTTTTGGGCCACGGCGCGCTTGGCTTCGTCGACAAAGCCGACCATGTCGCGGCCGCGGACATTGAGTGTGACGTAGTTGAGCAGCCGGCCGTTCTCGCTCTTGATCATGGCCGGGCCTTCGACAATCCGCACATCGGCCACGGCGCTAAGGGGAATCAACGGATTGCTCGCACCGATGTGCGCGGGCGTAGCATCATGCCCGTTATCGGATTGCGCCGTTTCTGAAGCTTTTCTGGCTCTCGTGCCTGGTGCTGCTGATCCCATGCCGGCCTGCTGCATATTCGAACTGGCCGCGCCCATGCCGTTTGGACTGATGAGCAGCCGTCGAATGCTCTCTTCGTCTTCGCGGTCGGCACGGGCATATCTGATCCGAACGGGAAATCGCTCCCGCTTTTCGACGGTGAACGTTACGGTCTTACCGGCCAGTGCCGTTTCGATCTCGTTTTGTACGTCCTCAATGGAGATGCCATAGCGCGCCGCCTCTTGGCGACGGATCGTGATATCGATGTAGCCCTTGCCCATGATCGGTGCCGCGATGGCGTCGCGGGCGCCGGGAATGGGCTTAAGGACTCCCTCCACTTCCTTGCACACTTTGTCGATCGTATCGAGATCAGGCCCGAAGACCTTCACGCCAATATCCGTCCGCACACCGGTCGAGAGCATCTCGATGCGGTTGATGATCGGCTGCGTGAAAATGTTGCTCCAACCAGGAACTTGCAGCACGCGGCCCATCTCGTCATCCACCAAATCTCCCTTGGGACCTGTCTTGCGAGGCCAGAAGAAGACAGCATTGTGAAACGGCTTTTCGAGTTCGATTCGCAACGGCTCGAAAGATCGCAACGTATCCAACTCAACCGGCTTGCCAATCTGTCCGTGCAGAGCGGCATCGGCAAAAGCGGCCAACTCCTCGCCGCGGCGGGCGGCGGTGGTGAGCCCCTCTCTTTTGGCAACGCGGGCGACTTCCTCCATCGCGTACCACGTAAACGCCTCGATGCCTTGGTCGAAGAGTTCCCAGTTGACCTTGGCGACGTGTTCTTTCCAACGATGCTCGTGTTCGGCTTGAACCTTCCGGAGAAGAACCGTATCGAACTGCGCTCGCTCGGCACCGAGCGCTTCGCTTGCCAGATTCGCGGCCTGCTTCCAAAAAGGCCCATGCAATTGCAGGGCATCTGCTTCCGATGGCAGAATTTCCCGCTCTTTCAATCGCTGTACGACCTCCTGGGCCAGACGGCTGACATCCTCTTGCGATGGCAATCGCGAGAGCCATCGTCCAAATTCGGCCGTCAATTCCGACGATGTTTGATCGACGAACTCGTTTCGCGCCTGCTCCGTGGGCCAGTGTAGTTTTGTGGTATCGAGCATCTCCAGCGTTGCTTCGACAGTGAAACGAGTTAGCTCGGTTTCGAGGTCGAGTTTGAATTCGTTGTAACGGCGAAGTGCCAATTCGCGTAAAGTCTCGTCGAATCGTTCAATCGCCTTTTGCGTGGCGTCGTTGACCAGATTGCGTCGTTCCTCAGCCGCCGATAAGTCCTCGGAGTTGGCCGCTTGATTTTGCGAGGTCTCGCGCAAATTGCGTGCTGTTTCCAGCTGCTTACTGCCGGGAGGAGTCATCAGTTCCTCTTGAACCAGGCGATTTATGACCTGGTCGACCTGCCGCGACGCGTCGGGATATCGCAGCACTCGCTTGGGCCAAAGATGCTTCGGCCGGAAGTTGACGAAGGTCTCGACCATGTCGAGCGGCGCGGGGTCGGTCGGCGTATCGGCTCGGCCTGCTTTGCCGATGACCGATTCGACTTCGGGGAATCCTCGCAACAGTGCGTCACGGGCTTTCAGGTCGTCCGACGATTGCGTCACGCTTGCCCGCGGCACCGTTATTGGCATATCGAGCGTCGTCCCCTCGTCCAGTGCCGGCATGAAGGCGACGCCGATCTTCGGAAAGTGATAGGCCCACAAGCCCAGCAGTGTGAGCGACGCCAAGGCCGCGATCCGCCAAAGGCTCCCTTGCATCGAATAGACCGTCGCCGTCGTTACCAGGGCGAAGACGATTAGAAAATTCAGCTTCCACGCCTGTTCCGAGGCACCTTGTCCCAAGATGGCTTGTAGTGGGAACATTCCGGCCGCGAGCACGAGCATCGCAGCGAACATCCACATCACCAGGTTTCTTCGGGGCAACGCCCACGTGAGTAACGGGCGATAAATGCTGCTGAAACTGCGGACAATCCAGTTATCGTCCTCGCTCTTGAGCCGGCCGCGGAGGAATGTCGGGATGAGTGCGGGAACAATCGTGATCGAAATCAGGGCGACGCCGATCAGCGCGAACGACTTGGTAAATGCGAGGGGATGAAAAAGCTTTCCTTCACGTCCCGAAAGCATGAACACGGGGATGAACGAAATGAGCATGATCAGCACGGAAAAAAAGATCGGCCGTCCCACCGTGGTGCAGGCGGGGATCACGATCTCGTGCGTATCGCCAGTGACAGGACGATCGCCAAAGTGCTCCTTGAGATGGTGCGTGGCGTTCTCGGTCATCACGATGGCCTGATCGACGAGGATGCCAATTGAAATGGTGATGCCCGCCATCGACATGATGTTCGCCTGGATGTCGATGATGTTCAGAACTCGCAACACCCACATCGTCAGAAAGGAAAACAGCACGGCTAGCGGCAGCGTGACACAGATCACAAACACGCTTCGGATGTGCACCAGGATCAACAAGATGGCAATTGAGGCGATGATCATCTCGTGCCACATCACCTCGGTGAGGGTGTGGATCGCGCCGTGAATCAATCGCGTGCGGTCGTAAGCGGGGACGATGTGAATGCCTGAGGGCAGACCGGGCTGCAACTCTTGAATCTTTTGTTTGATGCGATTCGTTACAGTCAACGGATTTTCGCCGTGCCGCATCAGGACCACGCCGCCCGTGACTTCGTTGCCATCCTTCTCGTAAACGCTACGGCGGAACTGCGTGCCGAGTTGTACGCGGGCCACGTTCTTGACGTAGATGGGGGTGCCGCGAATTTCCTTGAGAACGGTGTCTTCGATGTCGCCTTTGTCGCGAATCCAACCCACGCCGCGGACAATGTATTCCGCGTTGTTTTTTTGAACGACTCCGCCACCTGCGGGCATGTTGCTCCGCCCCACCGCGCTGTAGATGTCGCCAAGGGTTATATCATAGGCACGCAGGTCCTCGGGACGGACATCGATTTGGTACTCCAGCGGCAGCCCACCGACGACGGCGACGTCGGACACGCCGGCCGCGGCATTGAGTTGCGGAGCAATGTAGAACTTGTTGAGCGCCCACAACCGGCCTGGATCGACCGTGCTTTCGTTGGACTTTTCGACGGTGTACCAAAACACTTGCCCAAGGGCGGTCGCATCGGGTGCAAGGTACGGAACCACACCGTCAGGCAAGTAAGTGTTTGCCTGGGAAAGCTTCTCGGTCACGCGCTGCCGAGCGAAGTAGAAGTCGACCCCTTCCTCGAAAATGATCGTAATCATCGAGAAGTTGAATTCCGACGACGACCGTACGGCCTTTACTCCCGCCAGGCCCTGCAACTTACGCGATAGCGGATAAGTGACCTGGTCTTCGATCTCGCGCGGGCTGCGTCCCATCCAATCGGCGAAAACGATCACCTGGTTCTCGCTCAAGTCGGGGATGGCATCCATCGGGGTATGCACGGTGGCATAGATGCCGACAAGAGCCAAAGCCAGCCCAATCGCCAACACCAAGAACCGATTGCGGATCGACAGCTCGATGATGCGTTCGATCATGGGGCTTTTTTCCTCTTTCGCAACTCACGCACGAGCTTCGCCGTGTCCGCGGGGCTTTCCTTGGCCGCGCCTTCACACCCTTCGCAGCACAGGAACACCGTTTCGCCATCGAGCACCAGCTTGACCGGCATTCCCATCGATCCGAGCCGGCTTTCTTTCGAGACAGGGCAGAACCTTTGTTTCTCGGCGAGCGCGCGATCTTCCTTCGAGAGCTTGGCCAACTCCGCGGAGATCTCTTGCTCCTCTTTGTCGTCCTTGGACTGCGGCAGGTTCTCGAATGCCGGCGGCGCGGGGACCTCTGGTTCCTCGATCAGTTTGTCTACTTTGTCCAGCGTTGCGGCTGGATCTTTGATCGCCTTACTCTTGCAGGCAGGGCAACAGAGAAATACCGTCCGGCCTTCCAGGTCGAGCTTGATAGGAACTCCCATCGATCCGAGTCGACTATCGGGAAGGATCGGGCAAAGTCGTTGCGCTTTGGCCAGCTTCCGATCTTCCGCAGACAACTTGGCAAGGGCGTCGGCGATTCGCCGTTCTTGCTTGTCGGTTTGAACGCTATGGTCGTGAGGGCTGTGATCAGCATCGGCCGGCTTCTTTGCCCCGGCAGCAACCAGATCAGCGACTTTGGCCAACGTGCCTTTTGCGTCCTCTTGGGCGCTACCCTTGCAAGCCGGGCAACAAATAAACACGTCGTGGCCATTGAGGTCGAGCTTAATCGGCACCCCCATCGAGCCGAGCCGACTGTCCGCGAGGATGGGGCAAAACTTCTGCGCCTCGGCCAGCTTTCGGTCCGAAGGGGAGTGCTTTGACAAGGCAGCGGTGATCTTGGCATCTGGGTCGTCGGGCGTTGTGCTACGAACGGTTGTTGTCGCCGCGCCTTTGGAGCCCGCGCTGCCACCAAAGTAAATGGAGCCCGCCGATGGATTGAGTCTCGTTTCCGCGTCAACGAGGAACGAGCCGTTAGTCACAATCGAATCGTCGGCCGCGATCCCGTGCAGCACGGGATAAAAGATCTCGCCGCTTGGTTCGACCATTCGAGGACCAAGCGCGACCTGAACTCCCTCGTAAGTGCCCGGCAACGATTCGCGATACACAATCTTCTGACGACCCGTATCGATGACCGAGTTCTCGGGGACTGCCAGCACCTTGCCTTCCTGCAGCATGTGCCGGGATTCTTCGCCCAGCTGCGCCGCGGAGGCCTCAAGGGTTTGCACGTCGCGGGGTGCGACCAAAAGTTTCACATTGGCAGTGCCGCCCGGCCGCAGCTTATGTCCTGGATTGGGCAATTCGAAGCGGACCGTCAGGGTCCGCGTCTGTTGGTCGACATGGGGATAGATGAAGCGGAGTCGCCCACGAAATTCCTCGTTGGGGAAAGCCCGCGTTGTGGCAATGATTTCGGGGCCGTCCTTCAATTCCCCTCCGTGGACATTTTCAGTCGGGAGAAACGGAATGTCGTCTTCGTAGATTTGCGCCTGAATCCAAACGGTGGCGAGGTCGACCACGTCGTAGAGCGGCATTCCTTCCTCGACGTATTGTCCCTCACGGACGTACTTACGAATGATGTGCCCGGTTATCGGCGAGCGGATGCGTAGGTGCGTATTGGCTTTGCCCGTCTGCACGATTTCGTCGATCTGGTCTTTGCTGATTCCCAACAACTCGAGCTTGGTGCGGGCATCGTTCAGCAGCGAGTTGTTGCTCGACTTCTTCGCCTGCAACAGGTTTTGCATCGTGGAGACAAGATCGGGGCTGTAGATTGAAGCGAGTACGTCCCCTTCCGCAACCCATTGCCCGGTTTCGTTGGCCAGCAGTTCATCCAAGCGTCCCGCGATTCTGGCCGAAACAGTCTTTTGACCTCGCTCGTTGAACTCGATGGTGCCAACGGCATGGATCTCTTTGGCCAGCGGTACGTAATCGGCCTTCCAGGTTTGAACGCCCGCCAGAACGACCCGATAAGGAGTAAGCTGCACGCGATTCACGATGCCATCGGGCAGAGCTTCCTCAGAGACCTCCCCTTTCTTGCGTTTCGACAGAGGCATGAAACAGATCGGACACTTTTCTTTGGAAGTGTCGCGAACGACCGAAGAGTGCATCGGGCAGAAGTATTCGACATCGCCTTTGACAGATGCCATGTCGCCCGAAGGCCTGGTCCACTTCTCGTAGTAAGCGATCAACGTGTCCCATTGGGTGATGATCACACCGATCACTACCAAGATCCCGATGAACCGCAGTCGAGCCAGCTTCACCAGGATTAGGAAGTCGAACCACCACCAGGCTCGCCGCCAAAAACTCAAGCCGGGCGGCGGGCGCAGACCTCCTTCATCTTGGGGAAACTCGTCACCTTCGTGTTGTTCATGCGGATGTTGATTGCTTGGCGGAAGCATCGCGTAGCCCTCTCGATCGAATGACAAAAACAGCAGCCGTGACGCGAACGGGCCCACAGTTCGCAGCTAAGAGCGCCAAATCCGCGCACGGCTGCCGATAAATCGCGATGAATCTCCGAGTCAGTTGGACGCTTCGATTCCCGCCTTTGCCAAAAGGTCGATGACCTTCTGGCTCGTCATTTGTCCGTTCGGCTTGAAGGCAACACCGATCGAGTGCTGTGCCGGATAGGCGACAACGCGAGAGATTCCCTCGACGTTAGCGAGTGCATCTTTGGCCACTTTGCCGGTGGCCTCATCCTTGATGCTCGGCACCTTGAGCGCGAGCCATCCGGCGTACTTCATATCGCGGCCCATCATGTGAGGCGTCTCGGCGATCTTCTGCGCCAGGACCTGGGCAGAAAGAATGGATTCGTCGAACTCGATCTTGGCATTCTTGGTACTCCAGTCGACGGCTACCGACTTGACCCCTTTGAGGCGGGTAAGCGAAGTCTCGACGGTTTTCGTGCATGGCGGGCAGTGAAGGCCCGTAATCAGGTAGGTGCCCTTGGTCGGCGCGGCGGGCTCGTCCGCAGAAATCGAGGTCAGGTTGAGCGCGATGAGCGCAGCGAAAAAGGCTAAGAGTGTCTTCATAGCTGGTGAAACTCCAGTGTGCGTTGAGTGTGGAATGGTTGCGCAAGAGTTTCCGCGGTGAACCCGAGAGCGAAGCTGGAATCGATGCGTACGTGCAGATTGGCTGCACCGCGTCGACGAAAATCGAACGCTGGACTGGTCCAGGTGCTGTCGCAGTTGGCCGCAGAAAGGGCTTAAGGCGGCGAAGAGATTAGATCGTCAAGCGAAGCTGCGTTATGACCAGGTCGTCTGGCGGGGGAGAATCATCGATAAGGCGGTGTTGCCAAACGACGAATGCTAAGCGAGTTGTATCGACGGGCTGCTCCACGACCCAATCAAGTGCAGCAATCGTGGGAACGAACGTGGTAACGACGTGCTGCGTTACCGGCGGAGATTTTTGCACGACCAGCTTGCAGCAAGGAAGCTGGGACACCGAAGGCGGCGCCCCTTCCGAACGTTTGTGCGCTGGCGGACTTGCTTTGCTCTCAACAGAACAAGCCGTCTTGGCACAACAACTCGCGCCGTGGTGTCCGCCGCAACCACGACCGGTGCCTGCCGTTTCGCAATCGGTGCAACGTCCGGGAATGCAAAAAGGCTTGATTCGCCCATCAGCACAGCGGCACGCAAAATGGGGAACGGTCAGAAGAACTGCGTTCAAGCCAATGACTAACCAGGCCCCGAATAGTCGGGCCTCGCGAGACACCAAGAGTCTTCGCAGGGTTAGTTTTTTCTGGCCAATCACGCAAACACCAATTGAGAAATGTGTCGACAACGAAGTTTATTCTTCTAATTGACCTATGCAGTGTCAATGCAGAAGAAAATGCGGGGCACCCCCATAGTGGGCGGGCAAACCGTGCCGCGGCGACCCAATTGATCGATCCTTTCAGACTAAACGCCGCAAGAGGCTACTCAACGAGTAGCCTCTCGATGGCAGCAATCATCGGCCAAATCGACTACGGCACGAGGGATTGCTGCATTGAACAACGAAGCCGTGCCGATCGTTAGTGACCTCGACGAGCATCGGACTTTTGCAACTGCCAAGGTTGCGAGTGGGGCTGATAAGAGAAACGTCGATAACTCTGTTCCATGCTCCGTGGCTGCGTCATTCCCACCGGAGGTGCGATGGAAACCACCGGCGTCGGACTTGCCACTTGCGCCGGTGTCGCGGACGGTTCGTAGGAAAACCGTTGGTACGTCTTGGGCTGCGAAGCCATCGGCACTGTGGGTGTAGCCGCGGTTGTCGTGCTGACCGTTGGATTTGCACTGTGGCAGCACCCGCAATCCGCCCAGGCTACTGTGGAAGAAAGTCCCAACAAAGCAAAGGCTGTGACCATTAAGCGTGACATTGTTTTCTCCTTAGGCTCGTGCGAGCCATCTAACAAATACAGAGAGGTTAAGTACAAGAAAGGGCCGGTGTCGAAATTGCCGATTGGCAAAGCCGAACACCGCGAGACCAAGAATCACTAGTGAACGCGGAGAAGCCGAAGAATCCGCGCGAGAACTTCCGCAGGCCGAAAACCTACAAGAAAAGCGCGCGCGAAATCAGAGTCGGCGCAAGAATTAGTTCCGCCAGACTTGCAACAGTGATTGGACGGAAGGAGGCTCGTGATCCAACGCGGCCTCAGGCGTCAATGAGAAGGCTAAGGCAAACGAGGCGGCCGTCGCTGGAACAACAACGGGCACTGAATACGACAGGTCAACATCGTGCCGCGATCGCACGGGCGCGTCTGGCGTGGGCACGTAAGGACCACTGTGGTCGGCCGCCTCCTGCGACTTGCACTGACAGCAAGCACTGCGGCCAGATTTCCCACACGTGCAACCGCCGTGACCTCCACAACAACGGCAGGAAGCTTTGATTTGCCGGCAGGGTTTCGCCGCTTTGGCTTGGCAGGATTTTTCTGCTTCGCCTGCGCATTGCGTCATGCCTGACGACGTGACACAACAACAGGCCGACGAACCAGGAACGAAACTCGCCAGAACGGCGAGCGTCGCCAGGATTCGAGTAGCGGCGGTGTAAGTGGGAGAAAACATGGCTCGAACGTTATTCGTCTCGGACTCGCTCCATCTTGAAGTATTGTCCGATAATTAAGACGGGCAAGTGGCAAATCCCGTTGATAGCAGACGCTCTAAGCTAACGGTTTGTTAACAACTTGGAAAAAGCATCTCGTCAATTTGAGTCTAACGCGCCCTCATTGCCGGATGAACGAGCCGTGCCAATTCTGCCGATACGCCTCAATAGTTCGCCGGCAACCAGTTTGCCGTTCCAAGCTAAGAGTGCCTCAACATCGGCCCGCAAGGAGTTCGGCGTTGGCATGCGCCAGTGCCGCCAAGTCCATGAACGACTTTGCGAAAAGAGGCTGCCATGTGGCGAGGTGCCGCGCTTTTCTTGACGACACTCGTCCTCGCGAGTGGTTGCCGTGGCGGTGCAACGCCATCGCGAGTGGCATCCGCGAGCGCGCGACCGCGGCCAGTTGCTAGCGAATCCGTAGCGAGCACAACTCGGGGCGAGCTATCGCCAACGATCTCCCCTGCGTCGTTTCAGGAGTCGCCAGCCGCACCACAGGCCATTCCTACTCCGACTATATCGAGAAGCGAGTTCAAGGAAGAACTTGAGCTTCGCGAGTTTGTCGACGAGGTTGTCGCCCGGCATCCATCCGTGCAGGCAATGGTCGCTGCCTGGCAAGGGGCGGCGCAGCGCTATCCGCAAGTCGTCGCGCTGGACGACCCGATGTTCATGGTGATGACCGCGCCAGGATCGCTGAACTCCACGAACACGGAAGGTGCGTACGCACTGGAACTTCGCCAAAAGCTGCCGTGGTTCGGCAAGCGAACACTCCGCGGCGACGCGGCTCTCCAAGAGGCGGCGGCCACTTGCCATGAAGTGCAAGATGCCAAGCTCAAGATCGCTCTCGTGGCGCAGATCGCTTACCTCGAATACTACCTTGCCGACCAGCAACTTCGGATCAATGGCCAAAACGTGGAATTGATGCAGGAATCGCGAGACACCGCGCAGGTCCGGTATCAAACGAACCGCGTCACGCAGCAAGACGTGTTGCAAGCCGATGTCGAACTGGCCGATCTGGAACGCCGCAAACTTGAATTGGTGCGTATGAAGAAAGTGGCGGCGGCCAGAATGAACACGCTGTTGTTGCGTTCGCCTGAGTTGCCCCTTCCAGCGCCGAAACTCGAGACGGTCGCGTTGGACTCACTGCCGAACGACACAACGTTCCTTCACTCGTGGGCCCTACAGAATCGCCCCGATCTCGCGGCCGTCGCCCATCGCGTCGAGGCGGAAGCAATCAACGTCGAGCTTGCTTACAAACAGTACTATCCCGACATGGAGTTCTTCACCCGCTACGACACGTTTTGGCAACCGGCCAGCACGCAAGGACCTTTGCGAGGACAAATCGGTGTCGTTACGAACTTGCCGGTCTACCGCCGAAAACTGAATGCGGCCGTCTGTGAGGCGCAATTCCGATGGCAACGCCAACGAGCGGAGTTTGAACAACTCGAAAACGACATTCGTCTCGAAGTGCAGACGGCCTGGGAACAAGTGCAAGAGAGTCGCCAGACGCTCGATCTGTACGAGCAAAAACTTCTTCCAACCTCCGAGCAGTACCTGGAAGCGGCCCGCTCGAATTACCAGGTTGGCAAGGCGACCTTTCTGGACATCGTCCAAGCCCAGCGTCAGCTTGTGGCTAGCCGCGAGAAGCAAATCGAGGTCAAAACGATGTTGGCACAACGGCTCAATGAATTAGAACGCCAGCTTGGGGGAACTCTGCCACAGGCAGGCCAATAAACGACCTACGGCTCCACTAGCTTTCTCCCCGGCTTTACCGTGCCGATGACCAGTCGTCGCGGGCGTCACGATCCCAAAATAATGCGATTCCAGGTAAGCCCATTCCCATCTCATTAGGTGAGGACATCACCATCTCTAGCCCTGCAAATGCGCAGGGCGAAGTCCGTTACCTATTGGGCAGTAACGAGTATTTAATGAAGCCTGGTTACGCTCAGAAATTCGAAAATGGCCGAGAGTGGGTGATCGCGTTTGGAGGTGGTGGCGACCGCGGTGATGTGCGATACACGCTGGGACCTCATTAAGCTCAAATCACCTCAGAAAGCGGCGATTCTTAAACCGCCCCCGCGACCCAGCGAGTGAGCAAGGCTCTGCGTTGTACGGCGATGTGCCGGCAGTCCTTTCGATCGCCAAGCGGCCACACATGCCTGTTTACGAGTGTGGTCGCGCACTGATGCCCAAGTCTGCGTCCGGGGTAGGTCCGTACTATTTGAGCTTCGGCTTGGCCGTGAACGTTCCCTGTGTCATGACCAGCTTGATGGGCACGACCTTTTCGACGCCTTCGACGGCTTCCCAAATCGCAATCGGTGACGGGTCCTTGTCTTTGGCGCGGTAGATCGTAAGCGTGCCGGTCTTGTGACTAGGAACAATTTTGCCGACACCGGGAATCTTTGATAGCGCTGCGATGGCCGGCCCGGACTCCTTGGCACAACACATGCCTTTTACCGTGAACACGGCGGCGGGAGGAGTTGTTTCTTCGGGGGGCTGTTTCTTCGCTTGTTGGCCAAACGCCAAGCTGGTCCCAATGCAGAAACTCGCGAGAACAGCGAACCGCACGATATGAAAACGAAGCGATCGATCCATAACAGCTTTCCTTGAGGTAGAAACCAAAATCGAACCTGTTTCGAAACGCTTAAACGTGTCGCAACGCGGAAACGATTTCCGCTTGCGATGCTTGCCAACCTGGAACAATTCCAGCGACGATCCCAACTACGAATGAAACCGCCAATCCCGCGACGGCTACTGGAAGGGAGGGTTCAAACGCAATGGTCACTCCTTCCGCACCGATGGCGAACTGTCCGAAAAACAAAAGCAATGTGCCTGCCGTAACACCGACCAAGCCCCCAACCATGCTTTGAATCGTGCTCTCGGCGATCACTAGGCGAAGGATTCGCATGGGACGAACTCCCAACGTCTGAAGAACGGCATGTTCTTTGATGCGATCCTGAACGGCCATCACCGTGGTCGTCGCTACGAGTGCCAACACTAGCCCCGCGCAGGCGTACCCCAACCAGTGCGCGAGTTCAATGAGTTCCGCAAGGTCGGACAGCGTGTCGCGTTGAAAGACACCTTTGGATCGAGTCGTCGTCGCGATCGGACCGCCTTTGAATCCTGCGTCAATTTGTGCGGCAACCGCGTCTGGATCGACATCCTTCGACAATTGCACCTCCAGCATCGTGACTGTGCCGACACCGTTCTTCCCGCGGGCTCGCTGAAGAAAAGCGAGATGCGTGAAAATGAGATTGTCTTCGACCGGTACGGACGAGCGAACAATGCCAGCTACGGTCACGCTGACATCGCCAATCGTAAATCGTTGTCCAACCTGCAGTCGTCGTCGCGCCGCCACGGCCTGTCCGACTACCGCTCCGTCGGTTCGTGATTCAAACTGACTCCAATCACCCGTAAGGAGCTTTAGATCGCGCACTTTCCGCAGCTTTTGGGGCTGAAATCCGTGGAAGACAACAACGTCCAGGCTCGCTCTGCAATTATTCGTGAACACCTTGATGGGTGTCACTTCCATGACACCGGGCATCTTGGCAACCGTGTTGGCGTAATCTTCGGGTAGCTTACTGCTTGCGGGGCAAAAACGGTTCTCTTGAAAAACGATCAGAGTTCGTTGCGAGTCGTCGCCTGACGTCAATCGAGACAACCCTTGTTGCACCGCGCCCACAAAACAGAGGACGAACACAGCCACCGCCGACCCGCTCACGGTCAGCAGCGTGCGGCCGCGATGTTGCCACAGCCCCTTCAAGATGTACGGCGTGAACTTGCCCATTGGTTATGCGATCCTCTCGTGATGATGCGCACCGACCACACTCACTTCTTTACCTTTTTCGAGGAGCTTGCCTTTCTCCAATCGGAGTTGACGCGTGGCAATGGCACCTACGCGGGGATCGTGTGTCACCAGCAACAATGTCATGCCGAGTTCGGCATTCAAGCGTTGAATCAAGTCGAGAATCTGATCTGTGGTCTCGGCATCCAGATTTCCTGTCGGTTCATCCCCGACGACGATCGTAGGATTGGCGACGATAGCCCGAGCGATCCCAACCCGTTGCTCCTGACCACCCGAAAGTTGGCTTGGATAGTGGTTCGCACGGTCCACTAAGTTGACAGCTTCGAGGGCGATAAGGACCCGTTTGTGTCGTTCGCCAGCCGACATGGGAAGGAGCAACAGCGGCAATTCGATGTTCTCATAGGCGGTTAACACGGGAATCAAATTGTGCATTTGAAAGATGTAGCCAATGTTGGCGGCTCGCCAGTCGGCCAGCGGACCGCGGCCGAGCTTCGTGATGTCCGTCCCGTTCACAAGAATCTCCCCCGATGTCGGGCGGTCTATTCCCGCGATGGCATTGAGCAGCGTGCTTTTGCCCGATCCACTGGCGCCCATCAAGGAGACAAAGTCTCCAGACTCGATCTGTAGATCGACTTCCTTGAGCGGGGTGATGACTTCATCCCCTTTGCGAAATTGCTTAACGAGCCGACGGATCTCAACAAGTGCCATGGTGCATATCCTCTCTTCCTAGTTCTTGGTGGATGATTGAGATGCAACGTTCGAAGCTCCGAGCGAACTGTCTTCGCCGGAAATGTGAATCCGCTCTCCATCCTTGACCGTTTCTCGTCCACCCACGATCAACTTGTCGAGGGGTGACAATCCGCTCTCAATCTCGACCAGCGATCCGGTAGCACCACGTCCGACTTTCACCTGTTTGAAACAAGCACACGAGGTTGAGAGATCCACGGCCCACACTCCCTTCGAGCCATTGACGTCGCGAAGCAACTCTCGCGGCACCATCATGCGAATTGCATCTCTCTCCGCGTCGCCAAGATCGGTTTCATGTTCGGGCGCTAGAAAGGTGACCTGCGCCAACATTTCGGGTTTAACAACGCTCGGCGGATCATCGATCGCCACCTTGACCTGCAACGTGTTCTTCTGAATATCGGCTAGCGACGTCGCGGTGATCACACGACCAGCAAGCGGAGTCGGGTAAGCAGCCGTCGTGATTTGAACAGGCTGGCCAGGCTGAACGTTGGGCACATCCTCAAGCCGTACGTCAGCGCGCACTTGCAATTGTTTCGGATCGTAGAGTGCCACAACCGTGCTGGAGTCTCTTTCCGACGCCGCGTTAAGTCCCATCAAGCGCCGCCCCGGTTGCGAATAAAGAGCAAGTACTCGGCCCGAGATTGGTGCTCGCAAAGTCATCCGCTCGAGCCGCAGCAGCGCAGTCTTCACGTTGATCTTCGCCTGCTCCAGCCTCGCCGTACATGCGTCGACACTCGCTTGGCCCTCCGAGACCTTTCGATGTTCATCTGTCTTGAATTCAAGCTGTTTGCGGAGAGCGTCGCATCGTCGCTTCCAAGCGTCTTGCTCTTTCTCTAAGCTCGGACCACGCGCTCGCAGTTCGTCAACGGCGGCTGTTGCGGCATCGAATTCACTTTGTGCCTGCTGGATGACACGCCCCGCCAAGGCATTGGCAAGCATCTTTTTGCGTTCGAGTTCCTGTTCAGCCAATGTTGCCCTCGCAACCGCGGCCTTCAGAACGAAGGGAAGGTTCTTCAGTTCCGTCGCCAACTTGGCTTGCGAGGCCTCCGCTTCGGCCAGGTTTGACTCCAAGTGAAGTGGCGCTTCGACGTACTTTTGTGCCGCCGCCAGTGTCGCACGGGCAGATTCCAATTCCGCTTCGCGAAGTGATAAGGTCGCCTGCGCTTCTTCCAATGCAAGGCGTGCGTCGGCATCGATCAACTGCGCTACCGGTTCGCCCGCTTGCACTTCTTGCCCCTCAACGACAAGGAGCTTCTCGAGAATGCCCTCGACGATCGCTGACACGAGTGTCGGCGTCGGACGTGGTTCAACCCAACCGGCCGATTGAAAAAGGGGCGCGCCGGTTTGCTGTACTTCTGCCCGCGTCAGGACGATCGGCAAGATGGTAACGTCCTTGGCCGGTAAAAAGCTGGCACGTGCGCTCCAAGCGATGACGCTCAAAAACGCAAACAGCAATCCCGACGGAATCCCGTAACGAATCAGCCAATTGTTGGGGCGAGCGAGCCGAGGTGCTTGGTCTCGACTCCGGTCCACTCGCAATTGGCGAAGATCGACTTGAGTTGACATGGCAATCCATTCCGAAAGTTAATTGCGTACGTAAACGCCGGTGGCGAGCACCGTCAGGTTACCGGACTCATCGCGAACGGCCTTTCCGCGAACGACCACGGTTTGAAGCTCTTTGACCCCCAACAAATCCTTCGCGTCTTTTGCGATGGTTTTTCCATCTGGGTCGACGATCTTTACCGTAGCTCGCGCTGCCGGCAGTAAATCGGTGTCGCAGCAGTAGTCCCAAGGAGTTTCGCAGGCGTCGTCATCCATTTCGTTGCATGGTTTCAGCGAGCGATCAACGATGGTGAAAGCGGAAAGTCCTTTGACGAACGGCTTGACGTCGCCGCCAATTCGGCCAACCAGCGTCACCTCCTCGTTGTTCTTAACCGATTCTTTTGCTTCCTTAACGTCCTTCGCGCCGGACGGCTCTTCGCTGAGTCGATACGCGCTCGCCGCCGGCGGACTGCTCGGATTAGACGAAGCGGGAATCGCAGACTGCTGGCAGCCTACGGCCACAGAGAGAGACAACAGGATTAACAGGTTCCACATTCGCATAGCAACTTTCCCCGTTCATTCGAGGCAGTGATCGATCCTTCAGAAAATCAAACAGCCTTCAATCCTTCGAGGACTGGGTAACGCATAGCTTTGATGGCGGGAGGAATTGCTCCCACGAGCCCCAAAAGTAACCCTGTGCCGCAACCGACCAAAATGGCCACGCTATCGACACGCAGCGCGAAGGCTCCCATCGTGAATCGCACGGCCATGCCGTTCACAAGCAAAAGGGCAACGCACGCAGCAAACAGCGCTGCGGCCGTCGAGAGCAACAAGGCTTCTTGAATCAAACTGATGGCGATGGCGCGGCGGCGATATCCAATGGCTTGAAGGGTCGCCAATTCGCGTACCCGACCCACGACGGCGCCGTACATTGTGTTCAGGCCTGAAAAAACGCCCGCTCCGGCGACGAGCAACACGACGATCCAACCCAGCATGCGCACCGGTTGATAGTGTTTCCGCAGTGCGGCGTAATAGTCGACTTCGCCAATTGCCTGGAGTTCCAAGTCGAATCGTTCCTTACAGAAGAGTTCGACGTCTGAAATGCTCGCACTTGGTGCCAGTCCGACGGCGACCAAACTGATGTCCTGGCGCTTTAGTGCGACTTGCAGATCCTCAAGTGGTGCCCAAATCTCCGACTCAAACGCCGAACCGCCAGCGGCGAACTGTCCGGAGATCTTCCAATTCCGACCGTCGAAAGCGATGGTCTGGCCGATTGCCAATTGTTCGATGGGGCAACCCAACTTGGCGGCAACCAATCGCCCGACCATGACCTCACCAGTCCCTGGCCAGTTGCCTTCGACAAGGTGAACACGTCGCCTCAAAAGAGGAGCGGCTGTCGTGACGCCGCGAACGATGCCGAACAACGGCGGGCCTTCGCTCTGCGAGCCAATCCGCGTGCCGATGTAGAGCTCGGGTGAGACGCGGCTCTGACCGAATCGTCGCTCTACGCCTTGGAGACTTGCGGAAAGGAGCCCGGCCGTACGTGCCGGCACGGCGGAGTTTTCGATGTCCTGGGAAGCATTAATTGAGTAGACGAGAACGACGTTCTCTTCACCGCTGGAGGCGAGAGATCCTTCCAGGCCTCGAATGAACGCAACGACCACTAACACGAGCAACACAACAGTGCTCAGCGCCCCGAGCGTCAGGGCGCTTCGCGCAGGGCGTCGCGATAAATTGCGGATGCCGTATTCCCAAGGCAATAGCCGTATGCCGATCATCTGCCGTTCCGTTCTCAGATTTGTCTGTAGCCAGCGCGTTGCGAGGCTGTGACGCGGTCAGCCAATCGATGACGGCAGCGCAGCCCTAGGTCGGACCAGGCGCAGCTGAACACCGGGTGGCATCCAGTGAGACGGATGAGACGCTTAAATCAACAGCGTTTGAAGAGTCACTCGCAATTGCCTGCCTGGCGGTCCGCCCGGATCAACGGGCAGCATGTGCGCGACCCGTGTCGAGGTCGACTCCGGGAGCCATGCCACGGCAAACAAAACGGTCGAAGAAAGACTGAGCGTCAAGTCGCCGAAAGGCCGTTCGATCGAGTGCTGAAACTCTGCGGAGCAGAAACAACTGCACTCGTCCGATTGGTGTGGCGTCTTAACGGGCGTGGGCGACTGTTGTCGAGTCTGATCATGGTGACAACATTTACACCCACGTTTGACCACCTGCTGAGACTGGCAACCGCTGTCTTCTCCCGAAGCGCAGAGAAACGGACAGGCGAAAACCTGTGCGATCATCAGCGTAACAAAAAGAAGGCGGAACATAGCTGGTCTCAACTGCGAAGGTCACTCAATCTTAGTCCTCACGTTGCGAGCGTACAATCGCACGCCGCGTCTCATGCCGTGACTACCTTCGCAGGAAAATCCCATCAGCAACGATCGAGGCATTTCCGGCCTCATCGCGCTTCGCTAGTCCGCGAACTACAACGGACTGCATGTCTTTGACACCCAACAAGTTACGCGCATCAGTCTTGAGCGGTTGGCCCTGGTCGTCAACGAACTTGACCATCGTACAGGCAGCCGCGAGTTCTGCTCTGCAGGAAGGACAGTCCGGTTCTGCACACGCGATGTCCAAGTCTTCATCCACGAGAACGAAGGCCGCTCGCCCGTCGACCCACGGCTTCAGACCACCACCGATAAGGCCGCGTACGTAGACGACCTGGCCCTCTTTTGACTCGCCTCGAAACTGAATAACGCCTGTCGCTTCGGAGGGCTCAACACTCAATATGTAGCGTTTTGAATCAGAGGTTGTTGACGACGGTTCTGCATTTTTGGATGTACTGCTGAGCGTGGTACTCGACGCGCCGCACCCGCTAGCGAAACAGGCGGCAAGCAAAACCGCTCCGAGCTTGAATGTCTGTGTCTTCATCGACGTGTCCTGAAAATAGAGCCAATAAGGCCACTGCGTGGCATTGGCTGATGCGATGCGGAATTAAGAATCCGAACCTGGGCGTTGCCGCCCGACGCGTTAACGCGTCCATCCATCAGGACAAGAAACGACAGAACTCTGCGCATGTGGCAGCTGCTGTCGCGTACGATCCCGTAGTGATTTCTTTAGACAGCGCGACCGCATAGAGGCGTTGCGCGTGATACTCGTGGCACTCAGTGCAAGCGACTAATTCGCTCGCGGAATCACCAAGCGGAGATTCTGTCTTGGCTGGCGAAGCGGGGGCCACCTGGTGTTGCGTTTGGCAAGGACATTCGCGCGGACACTCGCACGGACCAATCGGTCGCGGAGCGTTGTGGTCCTTCGAAGCAGTCTGAGCGTGGCTCAGTTTTTCGCGATCGTGATGTTTCTTGTGCGCCTTCTTAGCACAGCACCTCGAACTGCACTTGCCGACTCTCGTTGCATCTGTCGCCTGAGGCTTTCTGACGTCAGCAGCTTCGGCGCAAGCACAAAAGCAGGAGTGGTGGATAACGGGCTGGCAGATGGTGAGCACGATCAGTGCCCACACACATCCGTTCGCGCTACGCTTCCTGCCCAGATTCATGACTACCACCCGACTCCATTCGGCAATGCTTCACTTTGGATATCGAGTGAAGCGACGGGAAAATCCATTGAATTCTTTTGTGGGTCAAGGCTGGTTTGCGGTGAAGAACAGCTAGCGTCCGTCGATATTTCTCTCGTGTCAGATACGGCTTGTTCGCTAAAGTTGTCGTCTCGCCGGGTTGAGGAGGTCGTCATGTCTTGGAGAGCACTGGCAACGGCGACCCTCAGTTTGAGCCGCATGAGCAAATACTCGACCTGAGCAACTTTGGTGTCGGCTTCCTGCTTAGACACTTGGCCAAGGGAGAGGAAATGCAAACGACCTTCGTAGCGAAAATTGCCCCGGTAGGTATCGCCCCGCAATTGAAGACCAGCCATCATTGAAGACCAGCCATCGCAATGTGACTCCAGGGTCACCGCAACGCTGTTGCCAAATTGTTGCCAAGAGTCGTTTGGCAGGCATTTTTGAGAGCATCGCGGAGTCCTTAGGAATGCTAAGAACCCGCAAAAAACCGTCAAATGGCCGCCCGGGGACCTGCACTAGCGAGAAAAACGCGGCAGAAAATGACGTCGGCCAAAGCGGTTGGAATCCTGGTTGGAATCGGGATGCAGATTTGCCACCCAAGCTCGCCGAAGTCGTGGCCGCATGGGACCGATTGTCCGAGCCCGCCAAGGCCGAAATTTTGGCGATCGTTCGGCGCGAGTCGTAACCATCACCACCCATCACCCGCCCTGTCGTTTTCGCCCGAAATCGATTTTTGAACTTTTGGCCAACGTCAAATCTCTATCCACCTCAAATGACGACGCTTGAATTTTTGAAAATTCGAAAATGTGGCGCGGGGTGGATTCGCAAACGTCGCTTTCTGCGAAAGAAGCGGCAACTGTGGATGATCTGTAACTACCGCAGCGGCGAATCCGTTCGAAGCCTCTGCCGGCGATGCGCGGCGGATCACCGGGTCACCTGGCAGACGTGCTACAACGACTGGCGAGCGTTGTGGGAAATGAAAGAGCACCTGACACTCGAAGAATTGCTGGCTGATTATTTAGAGGACGAAGGGGGCAAAGTCGATGACCATTCGTGCCATTGAGATTTTCGGGGCTCGCGCTTGCGGAAAGAGCTACGTGGCCGGCGCCCTGAGTGCGAAACCAATCACCATCGACGTCTTTCGAAAAGCGATCGCATTGCGACTCGATCCGACGCTCAAAGGTTCGAATCGGTACCACTTTTGGGACTATTGGCGAGCAAACCTATTGCGGTTGCCAGGATGTCGTCAGGCGTTCGTCGACATTGTCTCGGATCAGCTCTCCAAACTGCAGGAACGAAGCGAATTGATTTGCGAGGGCTCTAAACTCGGCTTTCTCGAATGGGAAGAACTGTTTCGAGCTGCGGTCGAAGACGTAGCCGGCCAGTCGATTGAGTGGCGCAGATACTTCTTAGACGCCCCTGCAGAGCTCATCTCAAAGAATATGCGGAAGCGGCACGTAAGCGGCCAGCGACGCGAGAGCGACATTGAAAAAGAACTGAGCACGATTCCCGGCGAAGTGGCCTTCATTCGTGCCGAGGCGGAAGGGATCGTCGATCGCCACGTGCTCACTTCCGCCCAGGCTCTGATCCGCGATGCTTGCAGATTTTTGGATGGCCGGTGAGTGCCGACCAAAGTTCGCTAGTCCCCTGATTTCCCAACATCTTGCGAAGCCGAATCACTCGGGACTATTTCAAATGCCTGTTTCCACGCGGTTCTAATAGTGCTTGCTACGTTATCGAGCGTGGGCATCAAATGAGCTCGTGAAATGCGTTCCGCCCAAAGTAGCTTTCTCAGGTCGGGCGCCTGCGACTTGGGCAATGTAAGGCAACGAAGTGCACCTTCCGGCAGGGTATTTGGTAACGCCGGCCAAGTTCCGTTCAGCAAGAAATAGCCGTCGCCTCCGACCGGATACGTAAACAGCCCTTCCTGTGAATGAAGAAACCCAATTTGGCTTCGCGGAACAGTCAACGCCCGAAACTTGCATGGTGACTGAAGCGCATATCGGTCGAGTGCCCAAACCGCAATATTGCCTGGTTCATCCCCGTCGACCCGGTCCGCGGCGAAGAAGGCGGCAATTACCGGATTGTGCGTCCAATCTAGTAGGCGTGTGGGCAAACCGTGATGCTGAGCAAGGGCGATCACGGGGTGTGGAGAATCGCCCGGATTCGGTCGATAGAATGGCCCGCCAGGTACCTGTAAACCTAATTCGTCAACAAGGTCGGCGAACTGCCGCACCAGCATCGTCTCAAACATTCTTTGAATGGCCAGCCGGCGAACTCGGACTGTGTCCAGATCTGGATACCGAAACTGACTCGTAATTGCTTCAAGTTCTTCCTTGCATGAAGTGCCTTCCATGCATTGATAAAAGTGGTCCGATTCAATCCCGTCTCTCCATGCCCCGGGAATGAGTTTCCATGTCGATTCTCGCTGCCCTCTGAAGATCCAGGAACAAATCCAACTCCCCTTTTCGCCCCAATACCGATTGGACCTCCGAAGAATAGCGAGGAATTCTTCTGCGGTCTCAAAATGCTGCGTTTCAAATTCTCTGACGGGTTGGGAACTCCCTGTTTCTGACATCGCGAAGCGCCTACGTCGAACGGAAAACCGCCGATTGTTAGCTGTTAGGCCGCGGCCTACAACCCGGCAATGATTCAGTAATGTCCGCAAGCCGTGCAGTCGGCCCGTCAGGACCGGCGTGGACGTAGACAGATATCCCAGGACACCTAGAATACCCACACGCATAGCACAGGCTTTCTACAGCACCGATTCCCCCATAGAACTGAATCGAGCGATGATCTCTTGCCGATCCCTATCTACCGATAAGGGGACTGGTTCAATGAACCCAACGGCGGATTATTTTCGGTGGGAAGAAGACTTGCGCTCAAGTTTCCTTCAGCGCGCTGAACCCGACCTTTGGACGAGAGCGGGGGCGGATGGCGACGTCACCTCACTTTGCGAAAGCACCTGTTCATTTGGCCGCGCGGACTGGGTTTGGGCAAGGTTCTTCGATCGTTCGCAGGATGCGTCGGTACACAAATACCCTGAGCTGCTCAAACAGCCGGCTTGCAGTCGAATCTTGGCCAGCCTTTTACCTCAGTCACCACGAACGCTCGATTACCTGCAAGCGAGAAGCGGTGTAATCGACGCGACATTCCGCGCGTGGATGGCTCGTCTATCCGATGCCATGTTAATAGCAGAAATGGAGCCGGGACGATTTACCCTTGGAGCTGCGTTTCCGAACTGGCGCCTTGAGATATGTTCATTCGAATTTAAACTCTCGAATTGGCGGAGGGCGCTCTATCAAGCCAAGCGCTATCGAACCTTTTCTCATCGTGTCTACGTGGTGATGCCCAGCCAGTCCATCGGGCCCGCGAGCCGCTCAATCGAAGCGTTCCGACGAAGCAACATTGGACTGATCGAGCACAGCACGTCTGGAGATTCAAAACGATTGTTCGTACCGACAAAGCGCTTACCAGGTTCACGCGCAAGCCTCATCCGGGCAATGGGAATGCTACTTCATCAAGGAAGTGCTATTCCGGCCTCGCGAGAGAAATCTCGAGTTGCTCGAATCCAGTCGGCCAAATGATCGCCGTTCGTGTTGGTTTCAAACTGCACGCCAACGCCTTCGAGAAATCTATACATTCCCTGGCACGCTCGCAAATACTGCAGCAACAATACGACGTCGCTGCGCAGTCGACCAGTGAATCGTTGTTCTAGCTGATGCAGCGTTTGCCAATGGTGTCGCTGAGACATGTTGTTTGTCCATCCCGCGGCATCTGGACTGGCAGCTGACGTAATCACACTGTCTAGAGGAACTCCGGAAAGGACGTTTGGTAGATATCCGACATCGAAGATGTCCTGCAGTTCGTTGAGAAAAATTGAGTTACACAAGGGACCAGACGAATAACGTTCGCGAGGTGGTTGCCCACCAGCCGGGCGTTGAATGAACGTACCCCGATGAAATTGCCTCGCCGTTTGCGCCCATCCCGTCGCAAAAGCGTCGGCCCCCACCGCTCGAAACGGAACGCCGCAGAAATCGCTATAACCACAGATCACACGAAAGTCGTTGACCCGGCTCAACGAGTGGATCATGTACATAAAGTTCGCCATTCGCGTGGCTTCGAATCGTTGACTGTACGATTTTTCATTGCGAACCACTACGAGATAAAAGCCGGCCATGTCCCAGCCATCCTGGGTGACAGTGTCCAAAAAGCGGTTCACGTCTTCCAGTGAACTAAGCGCTTCCTCGGCGAAGGCGAAAGAAAGCATCAAAGGGGGCGGGCTGCTCATTCTCGCGTGTTGCTGCAATGACGCGTCCGCAAACTCTAATGCGATCTGATACCAGCGATCGGTAAAAGAATCGACAATTACGGTCGGAGAGACTATCGCACTTACATTGTGCTGTGCTTCGAATTCTAAGACCTCACGCACATGAGTCGCGACCCGTCGACCGCCCGTCAGACTGGTCGCAGTTAATCCAGTCCGGTAATAGGGATATTCAGAAAGATGCTGATCATTGGGAGGCGACAACGTAAACACGTAGAATTGCGGATCGACTAAAACTTCGCAACCGAGCGCCCGAAGTTCGTCAACACATATCGCGAGTTTCTGCGGCCGTTCGCTACGTGGAGCCAAGACAACACCTTGCACAGTCCCATCTTCAACCGCCTCATGAATTTTGTTTGATTTTCCGTAACCGTGTTGGATGAAAAGCGACATGTTTAACCAGCGACCTTTTCAAGAGCCTTCGTCAGCTGAGAACATTTTCGATATCTAAGGTGAGGGGATTTACCAAGCATTCTTAAGATGATCTCATCCAGCTCCGATGGGAAACTGGAATCTAATTCGCAAATTGGCTGCGCTGGCTGAGATGTAATTCGTCCGTACAGTGAAACGGTCGTGTCGCCCGGCTCCCAGAAAGGGTGTCTGCCCGTTGCTGCGTAGTACATCGTCACGCCCAACGAGAAAATGTCGGATCTAAAATCTAGTAGCGTTCGGCGCTGAGCAAAATTAAATTGCTCGGGCGAGAAATAAGCCGGCGTTCCCACAGGTCCAACACTCAGTGATTCTCCAGCCGTATCAAACGCAAATCCGGCATCAAGCAAAATGAAGGCGCCGGCCGCACTGCGCATGATATTCGCTGGCTTAATATCCCGATGCACCTTGCCAAGTTCCCAAAGCCCGTTGATCGCATCGGTGATGTGCAATCCGAGTGCGATGACGTCACTAACCGCCAACTTCCCAGTCGTTCGGATCACTCTGCTCAGATCTTGCCCGTCAATAAATTGTTCTGAGAAGTAAAGCAGTTTCTCCGATCCGATCTGCGTGTATTCAAGGCCAAGGGGACCAAGCTTCACCATATGTGGTGAACCACATTCGCGCATAGTCTCCACTTCGCGTTTTGCACGTATCGCGACGTCGGTAGTAGCGAAATCTTCCGCGTCGTCGGAAAGCGGAGCCGTTGCAAACTTTAGTGCATACTCAGTCCCAGAGAAGGTTGCACGAAAGACTAACTTTTGTCCGCCGCTTCCATGATTCGCGATAGCCGACCACTGGGGCAAAAGTTCCTGCACCTGTCCAATTGAAATGCTGGGTAAATTTGGCATGAACACCCTATCCTTACGTTGATCGAATCGCAATCATACCCTGTTTTCTTGCCCTTACGTACCTGCGTTCGCGCGTGTTCCAATAGAACGTCTCTTCGTCCAGAATTCTCCGGCTTAGATGACCAGTCCATGGCGGGATGGGTGAGTGCGATTGTCGAGTTGCGGCAGCTGACTTTCAATCTCCCTGCTGGAGAGGGACGAGAGGTGCCCCATGGGCGGGGTATTGTAGCGTGAGCCTAGGCCACTGAAATTAAAGAAATGTCCTCCTTTGATCGAGCGCTTGGAAGCACCTGGATAACGTTCGCTTGCCCCAAATGCGAAATTGAGAATTCGTGTCAGGTTTCCCAAGTGACGCTAGGCAGCGTAGTTCTCTGCCGAGGATGCCACGCATCGATCCAGCTTGTTGACAAAGACGCGAGTGTTGAAGCGGCAAGGCGCCGAGTTAGCCGCGCGGTCAACAATCTACGAAATGACTTTTAGGGCACCTCCCATGCCGATGCGATTTCCGTACCTGAAAGCTGCACGTGTCAAACTGCAAGAACGAAAGAACGCATGCGTTCGCGCTTCGTACCAATACGGAGCCGAATACGTGACGTCCTTGCTCGAGTTCATGCGAGGGGACCCGGTGATTCGGAGCATAATCACCGAACTCACGACCGTGGCTATACAAAAATTTCCTACGGCCGACCATTTGATCACCAGAAGTCCCCCACGAATCAAGTTGCCTATAAATGAACAAGACCGGGCGGCGTTCCAACTGCGGTTTCTGGAAGTATTGAGGGATTCTGACGAATCACGTTTCGACTTCGGTTACTACTTCGGCATTGGTTGCAATTCGTACCAAGAAACCTGGAGTGACTACTGTTCGCAGATACTTATTCCCTTGTGTTCGTATGTGGACGAACGCATCGACGATGGCGACTTGCTCCTTTACACGCTTTCTCGATATCAACGCGACTGTACTTGGTTCCAACACGACTGCCTGACCGCCTTGCTTTCGAAAGCCGATCCATCGAAAGTCGAAAACGTCCTAGATCAACACCTTAGGTCATGGTTATTTCGCGAAGGAATTGATTTTCCGTTCTCGGCTCCGAATGCCCCGTCCGGGCGGCCGGATGTCGTTATCTGGCAAGGCGAAGAACCGCTGCCGCTAGAGGTAAAGGTCTATGACGGTGCTAATCGGGACGTGGCGCACGTGAGCCAGGGGCTTTGGCAGGCGCATCGGTATGCCGAGAATTACGGAAAGCCGTTTGGTTATCTCGTGGCGTTCAATACGTCAAACCACCTGCTTACGTTCGATGGAAATAAGGGTGGCGATGGCCCGCCGTGCGTTGCCGTGGGGGACGTGAATGTCTTCGCCATTGTTGTCGACATTTCCGCCGACCGAGAATCTGCCTCAAAGGAGCGGCCACGGTTAACCAAAGTAGTCAAAGCCCCAGGAGCTGCTCCGACGATAAGCGAGAAAACCGATGACTGACGAAGAATCCAAAAAACTGGCGGTACCGAAGGCCACTTTTGGGGACACCGCTCACTCTGTGGCGAAGGCGACTTTGGGGTCGTTACCCGTCGTTGGATCGGCAGCCTCAGAATTGTTCTCACTTGTGATCGCCGCTCCGCTGGAGCGTCGGAAAAATGCATGGATGGAGTCAGTCGTCGAAGCTATTAGCGAGCTCAAGTCGCGTGGAAAAGTCGATGTTTCGAAGCTGGCTGAAAATGAAAAGTTTATAGACGCGATCACCACGGCTTCGACGATCGCACTTCGCAATAGCAACAGTGAAAAACTTAACGCGCTGCGAAATGCCGTACTGAATGCCGCTCTGCTGCCCTCGATCGACGACACGAAGTTGCAGATGTTCCTCAGTCTAGTGGACACGCTGACGCCGCGTCACCTTCAACTACTTTCGTTGGTCGCCGATCCACCCGCTTGGTTCAATCGGCACAACAAGAAGGTGCCCGAATTTCATATCACATCGAGCGTCAACAATCTTGTTTTGATTGCATATCCTGAGTATTCGTCGCAGCGTGAGATGCTGGCCCAGATCGCAAAAGACCTCACAGACCGAGGGCTAGCGTCGCTGGAAGGATTTCACACGATGATGAGCCCCAATGGTGCGATGGAGTCGCGCGCAACGAGACTTGGGCGCGAGTTCATTTCGTTCATCTCGCGCCCGTGAGAATCAGGCCAGCCTAGCAAAGGTTGTGCACAAGACCAATCTCCCAGCGACAGAGGGGTTCGGTTCATCAATCTTTAACGGGACTCGCCGTTGCCACCGCCGGCCGACAAACTTACCCTCTCCGCCACGCCGAACGATCGGCGATTCTTCGATTCAAGGGCGGGACAATGGCGGAAGAACACGACGGCGACGAACGGGAAATGATGAAGCTCTTTTTCGAGCTCGCCAAACACAGTACCACCATTGCGGCCGGCGCTCTGATCCTAATGGCGACGTTTCTCGACAAGTTCTTTCACAACAAGGAATCACTTCTTGTGGCAAGGGCGGCGGCAACCGCATTCGTACTCTCGATTGGAGGATCGCTGTCCTCGATGGGCTACATCGCATTGAGCTACGGCCACCCACAGAATTCGTTGATGGGGAAGTGCGTGCGAGCAATCATGGCAATAATTGGTGCAGGTGCGGCAATACTTCTCTTCCTCGCGTTTTGGAGGTTGTCTGCGTTCATCGAAATGAACCTGGCTGCCGCGGTTGCAGGAAAATAGAGCGGCGACAACGTGGCCGTGGATAGGAACTAAAATAGCGAGCCTACCGCGGCCCCATCACCTGCACGGGATTCGCTTGACCATGAGCCGAGCATACATAAAACCTACTCCCAAGATCGTTGCCGATGCCCTCTACGATCGGCACGATTTTGAACGCGCCTTTTCCCGCGAACAGCGACTCGAAATGAAAAGGGCAGGCCTGAAGCCGTTGAAGATCACGCACAACGGCAACGAGCCGATTCATTTCGACGGTGCGGATATCCTAGCGACCATGCGACGGATCGCCAGGGAACGACAAGGCGAGACGAGTTCGTCACCGCCCGATCAGCCAACGTAGAACTATTGTGGTCCGAATGCCTCGCGCTCGATCAGCTTCGTAACCTCAGCCAACCGGTTCACAACAGCGACAAGCAACGCAGGTTTGAGACCGGGGGCAATCCCCAAGTACTGTTCGACCCACCATGCTGCATCGAACGAGACGCCCTCGATCGCGTCGATGGTAGAGCCGCGGCGGCCGTTCACCTGCACACCAAATTTGTAAGCCAAAGCCGTAAACTTGGCGGGGTGAGAGAACAATAAATCGGATTTGATCTTCGACCGGAACTGAACTGCGATGACGCCCGGGCGGGAGTGAAAGTACTCGCATTCACAGGCGCCGCTCTCCGAGTGATTGCTACCAAAGACCCAGGATGCCCCTTCGTCGTCTGCCGGACGAACGACGACCTTTTGCCCGGTCTCTTGCTGGTAGGCATCGAACAATTTCTGAATCGCTGCCAAATCCTTTTGCGCTACGCCGGCCTTGCCAAAGCCGGCGGACGACTCCGAGTATTGCTCATCGAATTTGAATCGACAGCTTGGGCACTGCCTGGACGTTTCCACTACCGTCAACAGCTGCTGTTCGTCCGAATTCGCTTTGCACTTTGGGCAAGAGTACTTTGTATCGTCCATGGGTTCGACTTTCATTTGGTAAGAACTAGTTAAGCCCCTGAGAGCCGGAATCAGGATCGCGCCACGAATTGGGCGAAATGTTATTCTCCATCGCGTTCCGCGTGTCCCAAAACAAAACTCCGATCGGCAGCGGTTTTGTTAAATCCGGCTCTTCATCAAGCAAAAACAGATAGTGTGCGTCGGTCGAGTAAAGGAGCGTCCCGTCCTGCATCACCTCGGGCGCTCGGTCCGACATCCAGAATTCTTGAACCTCATACGTAGCGCCGTTCGCGTCTTCGAAGTTCTTTGGCTTGAATCGAATCGGCTCGTCTCCAACGCGTTCAGCTTGGATCGTGACGACTCGCTGAACTGACGGCGCGCTCGCCTGGATGATCTTGCAGGTTTTAGTGCGACCGCCAGAAACGACCGGCGCCGCGAACGGCAATTGCACCTTACCGAAATTCCAAACTAGTTTGCTTTCAAGCCGGCAGTGTTCGTAGATGGCTGCTCTGGCGGAGTCGTTGACATCGGGGCCCTGTTTATTGGGTGGCGCGACTTGTTGCCACGTGATTTGCGGCGGCGAATCGCTTGTTGGCTGCCCCTGGGCGGGTGGTTCGGCTGGGTAGATCGTTCCCTGCGTATTGGCGTGATCGCCGGTGCACGAAGTCTGCCAGGCTGCGGAGAGCGTCGAAATGAGAAGCCCCATTCCGGAACCCCATGGACCGGTTGCGTAGGGCCGTGTGGGATCGTAGGCCGCTTGTCCTGGGCCCGGTGCCGGAAGCGTCAGGACTTCGCCCAGCGGGTAAATGTCCATCGCTGCGAACTTGCCCGACGCTTCCTCGTCTCCGCCAATGTTGTGGATTCTCGCGTCGGCTGATACGACGCATCCACTTTCGTTCGTTTGCTCAACAATTCGAACCGCTCGCAGCATCCGATTTTTGGTCACGGTATCGGTGCTGATCCGACCGCGGGCAACGAGTATTTGAGCAGCCCGCCAAACCAACAATCGCCGGTCGACCTTTGCCGGCCCTCGCAAGATGACGCCGATCGTTTCGACTTGCTTTGGCGACGTGTATGGGTTGAATGCCTTCTCGTGCGTGAACTGCATCGTCACGGCCGGGTACGGTGGACCCTCGCAGGCCAGCTCTTCGTCTACCACTTCGTAGCCGAGCTCTACTCCGTTGGCTTCGCCCGTGAACTTCATGGCCGTGCGGCGCCATCCCGGATTGAGCGGTGGCACGCACAAATGTCGGTAGAGGTGGGCCGTTCTGAGCAGTGGCGCATCGAGGGCGGCCGGGCTCTTCGCTAGCACAAGGCGGCCGGACCACGTGCGACGGGTGCGGAATGTTTCGTCGATGTCGTCGATTACCGACCATCGATTGTTAATGACGGGCCAAAACGGATTGTTCCCACCATCCGTACAGGGCGGCATCTTGATTTCGACAGACCAGCGAATACGAATCAGGGCGCTAGAAATCGACGTCATTTCGCACTTAATGACGTGCGGAGTGTTGTGGGCCGCCGTGCTGGCCCAGGCTTCAAGAACGACCGTCCCTTCCATGATGTATTGGAAGTCGCAGCGGTGAGTCGCCAGTAGTGGTTTGGCAATGTCGAATACGTCTTGGGCGGAGAAGCAAGTCGGCCCGCCGGCGATTTCGAGCCCCAAAGGTAAGTGGGTACCGGCCAGTGCCTGCTGGTAGGGTCGTAGGGCAACAATACACTCGACCGCGATCACATATCGATCGAACAACTTGTCCGTGCTGGAGTTATCATTGACGGGCGTGAATGAAAATTCCTCAGTCAGCACGTTCCTGAGCGTCACTCCGTTGTAAATCACGATTGTCGACATGTTGAACGCTCTGCTTATGCGATCTGCGTTGAAGGAGTGAGGTCAACTCAAGGGGTGCAATCCATGGCGTACCGTCAAAAAAAGATGCCGTCGCAGGTAGTGCTGGGCATCGTCATCTTCGTGGCAGTTTTGTCGGCATTGATCGCCGCGGGGATCGCGTGGAAGGTCGGGGAAGAGGTCGAGAAAGAGCAACGATCGAAACGGTTCATGGAAGACCTCAAAAAACTGCGTGAGAATTAGTGGCGACGCCTCGTGCCCGGCATTGATGTCAACGGAGGCCGTAATCGCCCGGCTGATCCACTCATCGCTGCCAACTGCTGGAGCATGTCGACGAGACTTCCGTCAATCGTTTCGCTCTTCTTTTCGGTCTCCTTTTTCGCCAATGCGTCCTTGCGAGCGTCTTCCGACATCGAATTAAGTGCGCCAGCGGAAATGATTCCCAGAAAATCAATGATCTTCGCCAGCCCGCCCGTAAACGTCCCCGTGATGTAGTTCGACATGTTGGTGGTTGCCGTGACCATTGGCTCAAGGGCCTTCTCCAACGCGATCTGGTTCCGGATCGCATAGTCACTGCTTGCGGCCGTCTTCTCAGCGCGTCTGATGCTCATGTTCTCGCGGGCTGCGTCGAGTTTGGCGAAACTCACCGCCTGCCGGTCGGAAAATTGCGACAGCTCGCGTTGCTGTTCGATGATCTGGTCTCCGAAGCGCTTGAATCTTTCTCCGAGTTCGGCCAAAGGAAACGTTGCCTTGCGGGTTGCGACGGCGAAATCGTGGATGTACCGCCCAACCGACTCGCCGGCATCGGCAGTCAACTTGCTGTATTGGGCCATCGGCAGGGCGTTATTCAAACCCTGCTTTGCAATCCCGCCGATCGCCGAGCCAATGCCGCGGAGAATGCTCGTCTGCAAGGATTGCCCCGTACCGTTCGTCTGGGGTGACTGGCCTTGCTGGGGCTGCGGCTGCCACACTGGGGGCGCCGTCGGCTGTTGAGGCTGCGGCGGTTGCGGTCCCTGCGTTCTCTGGGCCTGCGTGGCCTGCTGAGCCGTTTGCGTAGCCGTTGCCGCGTTGCCAACTGCCTGAACCGCTGGCGCACGCATGCCGTTGCGCATGATCGCCTGGAAAGCTGCCGTGGCGCTGGCGTTCGCTGTCATCGAACTAGCCAACGCCGGCGTAACACTCGCGAGGGAACGCGCTAGAGCGGCGAAGATCGGGGCAAGTGCTGGGATTGGCATCTAGTTCAGGCTCGCGTTTGCTCGGATTCGTGCGACTTCTTGGGCGGTCTCAATCGCAAGTTCGGCCGTCAGGTACGCCCTGAGTGCAGCCCGATCGTCAGTACACAGGGCTTTCCATTGATCGAGTGTTAAGGGGCTGCCGGTTCCGAAACTGACGGGGAGACTTCGCCGCAACAGGATCCGATCTCGGTTGAGGTAGACTCCGACAAACTTTCGGTGGTCGAGTCGTTCGGGGGAGAATCCGAAATCGGCGATACAATCGGCAAGGGTTCGGCAGTTTTTTTTTGAACGTCGCACCAATTGGAGAACGCGACCAAGACGGCCAAGCGTTCGGTGATCGTCCCGCCCCCGTCTTTCAGGCCTTTCAGCCCAAAGGCATCCTTAATGGCCTGCATCGTGCGAGCGATCGCCGGGCCGTCGCCGCGATCTGCCGCGGCTGGGTCGGCTTCCCAGTCGAACTGCTCATGATCACGTAGGCAAATCAGCGCCTCGAGCGGATCGACGCGATACTTTCGACCAGCGACCTTGAACGTGAAGATGTGTCGACCGTCAGGCTTTCGAGCCTTTCGCGTGGGTTTCTTTTTGCGAGCCATGATTTTAGCTGTAGGTTGCGGGTACAAGCGTCCAAGCGTTTGCCAGACTCGTGCCCGTGTAGTGAATGCCCCAACTGATCGTTTCGACCTGCGATTGCACGGTAGAGATGCGCGCGCCCTGGGCATGAATCGTGACGGTCGCCACTTCATACCTTGTGCCCTTGTTGGCAGTCTTTGGTTCTCGCGCCAGCGTACATTTCGGGTAGACGATCCCGATATTGTTGTTGCCATACGCGAGCCGAAAGAATCCGCGATCTTGATAGATCAGCGAGCCAGGCGTTTGCATCATGCCGTCGGCTAGTGGTACCGACCAAGGGCGCTTCATCTTTTTCAGAACGGCCGCGTCAAATCGCGAGAGCGAAATAGGGATAACGTGACGTTCCCCCATCACCTGGTGGTCGAACTCCAAACCCTCTTGGCCGCCGTTTTCGTCCGAATACACCCCTTTGGTGATCTCGATTTCTTGCGGCTCAATGCCGTTTTCGGTGAAACCGAGGTCGACCGGATTTCCGAATGTGCCAAGGTTATCGTTGAAGAACGAAACCTGGATGAACGCTTTCCCGAAAACGTTTACCGGCGTGGCCATAGCAGCGACCTAAATGTGAAAGTGATTGTGGCGTGAAGGCTAAGCGTTAACCGCCTGTTTCTCGAGCAGCGATTGCAAATCAGCTGGCCGAACCCTCGTGGTCCCCTCTATCCGAATCGCCGGCAGGATCCCCTTTGCGATCCATTTCTGAATCGTTCGGGTGCAAACGCCGATCTGATTGGCAACCTGACACGGCTTCAACAGCGGTTCGGAAATCTCCATCGACAACACCTCAAAAACCGCCGAGTTACCCACAGATTCGCGTTTTGTGACGCAAGCGCTAAAAAGTGTCTAGAGTTCTTTTTTAAGACTCGGCGACGGTTCTTTCCGTGGCGGAAGGGGTGGGTGCGGTGCGATGTTCGTCGCTCGCCGCCGGCCGCTCCCCGCCATCGTGGGGCGATGTGACAACGTTGGTCGCATTGCACAACGAGACGGGTTGAATTCGCGCGACGACAGGCGTATCACCAAGGAACGGGAAGGCGTCGGGTTCGAAACCGCCGCTTTTGAAATCAGATCCGCGGCCGATCGCCTCTCCAGTGCGACGGCCGCGGATCGGCCCTTCGAACTACTGGAGATTCTTTCAATGGTTTCGGCCTTTGGTCACTTGATAAGTGATTTCTTCGAAGCAATCGATCTCTCGGATGAGTCGAAAGTGAAGGTGTTTCCGTACCGCGAGTGCTACGCTGCGGTGACACTGCATCAGCGCGATGATTCGATTCGCGGCTTGGTAGTGCACAAGGCAACAGGCAGTTTTGTTGTCATTGAGTGGCCGCCGGGTTTCGCGTCACGGCGTGCTACCGACCGCCCAACGGTTAGAACGATTTCTGCCGCTGAGGCTCGTCAATGGTGCGAGACGAACGACGCCATCATTCCGCCGACTCTTAGTGAACGGATTCGCGACAAACTGCTGTCGAAATGGGAACCCTCGGCACACTCGAAGGATTCAGCGCCGAGCACCGAGTTGCCGGAGGTCTCGTCACCGACCTCAATCGTTGGCTCTATTGGTCCGCATTCGAAAAGAACGCAAAAAAAGAACGGACGCCCACGGCTTGATACCGAAGTTCAGGATGAAAAGCTGCTCAAAGCATGGGAGCAACGTCCACAGGCAATGACCATGAAAGAATTCGCCAAACAGCACGGCATCGATCCGCCGTCTGACGCGAAGCGAATAACCGACCGAGCGCGAAACCGACGAAAGCGCGCCGCGACAAACCCACGGTCAATACGAAAACGGACTTTGTAGCAAGATTCTCGAGAATGCCGGTTTCGCGTGGAAAACACCGAAGTTTTCAGAGCCTGAACTCTTGCGACAAACCTCTTTGTCGCGGCGACAAACCCTAATTGTCGCAAGCATCCCTTTCAATCTTGAGTGTTCAGCCGGCGACGTGTCGGCCAATCACTCCGATGAAGGGTTGGTTCTATGTTCGCGACTCAAACCGAAGCTGCCGAGCCCCGCCAGCTGATGGTGAACGAAGCGCGGGCCGCGGATTTGCTTGGCTTTTCGCGATCCACGCTCGCGCTGATGGCGATGGATGGTGAAATACCGTTCGTACAAGTCTATCGCCGTCGGTTCTACGTAGTGGATTCGCTGCGCAAGTGGGTCGCCGAAAAGGAGACGCCATCCAATGCGTAGGTCCACCATCATCGCCCGCTGCCGACGCGTCAAGTCCAAGCTGACCGGCCTATGCGCAGCCGCCGTGACGATCGTCTACGCGTGCATGCCGCGGCCAACTGACCGAACACGTCGGATGGAACGCGTATACCGCACTGCCGACAGGTTCGGTCAACTCTCGATTCACATCGAGGCCGTCAGTCGGTTTCTCGATCGCCGTACCCGCGGACCCATCCAGTCACGCGCTAAGCCGATGGTGTGGCGGATTGTTTGTTTTGCTGGGCAACTGCCAATTTTCATTGAGGGCTACGCGATCGCCTTCGAGACGTGGCTGCTGGCCGTAACGATGCGACGACTGATTTCGAAAAAAGAAGCCCTTCGCCTTTTGCGCGAGGAGTAATCGCAAATGGTTCAACCGTTAAAGATCCCCGTCGTCGCCTCGAATCGAGCGATTCGAGTTGCTCGGCCGGCTGAACGTGTGGTCGAAGCGAGCCCAGCGATTTCTCCCGCGCTCCTCGATCGGCAGCAATCCGCTGATTACCTGAACGTTAGCCCAAGTTCAATCAAGCGCTTGACCCTGACTGGCAAATTGTCCTTTGTCAAAATCGGCGGCCGCATTTTGTACTCGATCGAGGCGCTCAACGCATTCATCGCCGCACAGACGGTGACATCCAAGCCGCCCCCATAGAAGCAAGAAGCGAGAAAACCCAGGTTCGCCGCCTGGGTTCTCTCTGAGTTTTTCACAATCCGCCACCCGCCAAGGAAACGAACCGTGTTCGATCACTTTACGCATTCACTCACCAACGGGCAACCGTTCGAACGGCAAAATCGATCAGTCCATCGCCGGCTCGGACTACTTCCGCGGGCGCCGCTATTCCACCCCAACCACAGCGGCGGATGGAGCAATCGAGCCGACTTTATGACGGAAGGGCTGCGAAACTACCAGCTCTCGGATCCGATTATTCCGCTAACGGGTAACCCGTTCACCTCCCAATTCTGCTGGCACAAAAACGGGCGTTGGATAGACGGCGCCCTGCAAGACGCCGGCTTTGAACTGGAGTCCGAGACGGCCTATCGGCTCAAACTCTGGAACGCCATAAGTTGTCGCGGTGATCTCGCGAGGCATTTCCCGCAAGTCTTCATCGTCGACGCGGTGGATCTTGAGCAACCGACCTACGGGCAGGACTTCACCGACCGTTTGGGCCTGTGGGTTCCGTGGAACGCGACCAAATCCGCTCGAAAGAAAGCCTACGCGCGTGTAATCGAAATCTGTCTGACCTTCGCGCTTCTGCGGAACAACTGCGGCGATGCCTCGACGTATTGGAGCCTGCCGACGCTCGCCGCCACCTCGTAGGCAAGCGGTCGTCTCGATCGATGATTACCTGTTAACAGTTCTTCGCATAGAAACCGCGACTCAATGGACATCGAAACAACCACGGATACCGCCGCACCTGCCGCCAAAAAACAACGTATCGACCGCGACGCCGTTCGTACCGCTGCTGCCGGCCGCTGGACCGAGATCATCGCACACGTTGGTGGCATCGATCCCGAGTACTTCGACGGGCGCAATCACGCCTGCCCTAAGTGCTCGAAAGGCTCGGAACACGATGGACCCTTTCGCGCTGTGAAATCGCACGACGGAGAAGAGCGACCTTTTTGTGCCTCGTGTCTTCCACACTGCACCGACGTGTTCTGTGGCGTTGGCTGGGCACTGGGCCGCACTTCATCTAACGACTTTCCAGTAATCCTGGAAGCCGTCGCAAGCTACTTGGGTATTGGGCCCGTAACGACAACGCCGGCCCGCTCAGTCTCGACGAAACGAGAATCATCGGCAAAACCCGCCAAATCGTCGCACGTACGCAAGGGAAAGCCAATCGCCGAACCCGACGAACTCGACAGGGTATATCGGGCAATCCTTAGCGTGCTGTCGGTCGACGGAATCAAACAAGTTCTTCCGCACGTCGAAGAAAATCAACTCTTAAGTGACTTGGTTTTGACGCCGGCTCATCGGCATAACCTTCACGATCGAGGATTGAGCGACTCTCAAATTGCTCAGCAATGCTATCGGAGCTTTCCCCGCCATCCACTGATTCGTCGGGCAGCGTTCGAGGCTGCAAAGGCCGCGGGCGCCTGGGAGAGGGTGCCGGGCATTGCGACATTCGCGAGCAAAGTTACATCCGGCATTCTGATCCCAATCTTTGACACTGCTGGTCGCGCAGTACGAATTCGCCTACGACTGGACAAGCCGCCGATCGATCCAAAAACCGGAAAAGCGCAGGGCCGCTATAGATGGCTCTCGGCCGGGGACATTCAGTGTGAATGGCCAGCGCACACACCAATTGGCATCATCGGCCCATGCGATGTGGTCCGAGCAAGCGAAGGTGAGTTCAAAGCCGCGATCGCAACCTACAAGACGGGCATTCCGACCATCGCGTTCGCAGGCGTAGCAACGTGGCGCACAATTCTCGAGCCGATCGCTCAGCTTCAAGCTAAGACGGTACGGTTAGCCTTCGATTCCGACGTCGACCAAAACATTGAGGTTGCAAAAGCGTTGTCGGCGTCGTTCGCCGAATTGACTGCCGCCGGCCTGACTGTAGCCGTCGAACGCTGGCCATCGGAATTCAAAGGCATAGACGATGCGCTAGCTGCCGGCGCCACGATTGAGTGCTTGACCGGCGACGCCGCGGCTGAATACGTCAAGAGCGTTGTCGCCACTGCGGGTGAGGCATCATCGAATGCCGCGGCGACTGGTCTGCCTGAAATCGAACTCGACGTTGATGAACTCAAGGTTGCGGACGCGGCCATCGAAGCATTGGCAGCAGGTGTGCAGTCGGGACGAGTCGAAGTATTTCAGCGACTTGGCCGTCTCGTTGAAGTCCACAAAGCGAAACGGCAAACGCGCACCATGATCGCGCCTAAATCCGCTCGCATCATTGCCTTCGACGAATGGCGCTTGCGTGAATTGCTTTCGACGGTCGCGCGCTATGGGCATGACGGAGAGGAAGGATTCAAGGCGAGAGCGATCCCAACCCCAACGGTTCGGCAGGTGTACGGACGTCGGCAATGGGCCAGCATTCCCGACTTGGTCAGCATCGCCCAAACGCCAACGTTCCTGCCCGATGGCAGTGTGGTCGACAGCCCAGGCTTTCACGAACAGACCGGCTTGTACTTCGCCAGCGAACTCGAATTCCCGAAAGTGCCAGACCAACCCACTCAGGATGACGCCAAACGAGCCGCGGCCGAGATCCTCGAAGCGGCTTGCGATTTTCCGTTTGCGGATGAACGACATCGCGCCGCCTGGCTGGCCGCAGGACTGACCGTCGCCGCGCGGCCGGCGATTGCCGGACCGACGCCGCTATTCGCCATCGACGCCAACATGCGCGGCGCCGGCAAAAGTCGTCTCGGCGACATCATCGGAATTATTTTCACGGGTTCAGAACCCGAGCCGATGCCGCTTCCGGAAAAAAACGAGGAACTGAAAAAGCAGATTTTGAGCGTGATCAAAAAAGGCGTTCCCGTCGCAATGTTCGACAACGTTGCCCGCGTGCTTGCCTACGAATCGCTCGACATGCTTTTGACTCGCGAAACGTACGGCGACCGAGAACTGGGAACCTCCAACCAGGATACATTTCCAAATTCCACGGTTTGGATCGCGACCGGGAACAATTTGCGTTTTGGCGGTGACATCGCGCGGCGAGTTTTACGACTGCGGTTGGAATCGCCGTTTGAGGTTCCAGAAAACCGAAAAGGCTTTAAGCATCCGCGGCTGCTCGACTGGGTTCGCGTGAATCGTCCTCGCCTCGCGTCGGCATTCGCGATCATCCTCCGCGCGTGGCACGTGGCGGGGCGGCCGGGCGCGGGCGATGAAATGTGGGGAAGCTTTGAGGCATTTTCGAGCGTTGTTCCACCAGCCCTGAAATTTTGTGGGCTGTCCGAAATTCTGTCGCTAAAAAAAGACGTTCACGAGGAAGGCGACGAAGAATCGACGCTTTTGGATTCTCTTTTGTGCGCGTGGCAAAAAGCAGACGTCTCCAAAACTGGGATGTACGTTAAGCACGCGATCGAGGCGATCAATCAGCTAGCAGCCCGTTGAATTAAGCCTGTTTTTAACCGGCGAGCGCCAGGCGCTC